>NZ_JACIEV010000005.1 GCF_014197105.1 Sphingomonas jinjuensis
GGCATGGCGCCCGCCGAGTTCACCAACCGCCCCCGACAAGGGCATAAGGACACCGAAGCTAACTTATCAGCGGCCTGAAAACGGGGAGCAGGTCAACGGACCGGGCTGAAACGTCTTGAGTCGGGGCGCCCTGTTGGCCGATGCCATCGCCAAATATCCTCGCAGCCTCCCCGCTCACTTGCCCTTCAACGCGCCCAGCAACGCCTTCGCGGCATCCTCGGCCTGCTTCGCGGCGTTCTTGGCGGCGTCCTCAGCGGCCTTTTGAGCGGCACGCGCCGCGTCGTCGGCCGCCTTCTGGGCGTCCTTCGCGACCTTGTCCGCCGCCTTCGCCGCGTCGGCGGCCACCTTGGCGGCATCCTTCTCGGCATCCTTGGCCGTCTTCTCGGCTTCCTTGGCGGCCTTGTCATTGGCTGCCTTCGCGGCATCGTCGGCCGCCTTCGCGGCGTCGCGCGCCGCCTTGTCGGCGGCCTGGTCCGACGCCAGCTTCGCCGCATCCTTAGCGGCCTTGTCATCGGCCGCCTTGCCCGCATCCTCGGCGGCCTTCGCCGCGTCCTTGGCAGCCTTGTCGGCGACCTTGGCGGCAGCATCCGCCGCCGACTTGGCCGCGTCGTCGCCCGCCTTGTCGGCGGCGGCCTTTGCCGCTGCCTCGGCCATTTGCATCGCAGCGGCGGAGTCCGCCGCTGCCTTGATCTGTGCCGCTTCCTTGGCCGCACGATCGGCTTCGGCACGCGCCGCCTGATCGGCTGCCTGCTGCGCCGAGGACGCCGCCTGCTGCGCCGCCAGCATCGCCGCCGCCTTGGCCGCATCGCTGCGGTCCTGTTCGGCCTTCGCCTGGGTAGCTTCGACGGCGATCTTTTCGGCGGCGGCAGCGGCAGCAGCGGCCGCCCGCTCCGTCTCCGCCTTGGCTGCGGCGGCGGCATCCGCCTCGGCCGCGACCTTCTGCGCCGCCGACGCGGCCGCGACCTCGTCGGCGCGCGCGGCGTTGATCGCGACCGCGACCTCGACGGTCTTGACCGCGGCCGTCGAGGCCTCGGTCGCGATCCGCGTCGCCGCGGCGGCATCGGCGATGTCCGCACTGCCGCCGACGCTGCCGCTGACGAGGCCGCCGGTCGTGTCGGCAAGCGACACCGGCCGGCCGTAGACCGCCGCGATCGCCACCGGCTCGCTCGCCACCTGCACCACTGCCGGCTCGCTTGCCGTCACAGGTGCCGGAGCAGGCGCCGGCGATGCCGCCGTCGCGACGGGAGCCGGAGCGGGTTCGGCCGCGGCGGCGGGCGATTCGATTACCTTGGTCGTGCCGCCGCTTTCGATTTGCATGCGATAGCGATTGTCCGCAGAAATCAGCGCCACCGCACCTGGCAGCACCAGGTCGTGCGCGCCGCCGTCGATCGTCGCGACGTCGACCGCGCCCTCGAGCACTTGAAGCGAGGTGCCGCGATCGCTCACCCCGACCGAGAAGGTCGTCCCCTTCACCACTGCGGCGAGGTACGGCGTCTTCACCTCGAAATGCGGCGTCATCTTCTTCTTGATCATGAAGACGATGTTGCCGAAATCCTCGAACACCCGGGTGATCCCGCTGCTCTGCTCCTCGGCGGCGGGCAGGCGCAGCTGCGATGCCGGCGCTATCATCATGAATTCCGATCCGCGAACCAGCACCGCCCGCGCGCCACGCGCAGTCGTCACCGTGTCGCCCGCCTCGACGGTCAGCCCGCGCGTCGCCACCTTGGCGATGCCGCCGCGTGACACCTGCACCTGCCCCGATGCCTCGCTGATCGTCCAGCTCGCCGGCGCGGCCACCGCCGTCGTCGAACAGGATGCGGCGAGCAGAGCTGCCAGGGTTTTGCGCATTCACGTCTCTCCGAATCGAGCGGCCACGCCCGAAATTCCCAGGCTTTTTTGGGCCGGGTCCATTTCGGTCGAGTATCGGTGAAGGGTAAACAGCGCGTTTGGCATCCCGAGGAATAACGCTTTAACAACGCCTTCGCGGCTAGCTCCCGGTCTCAACTAAGGGGCTTGCATGTCGGATCGCCAATTTCCTTTCCACGTCGCACTTCTCGCGACCGCGTCGCCTCTGATGGTGTGCGTGCCGGCAGCGGCGCAGACGCGGCTGGATCGCGCCGATCCGACCATCGTCGAACAGACGCTGCCCAAGCCGTCGGCGGTGCCTGCCGATCCCCAAGCGCCGCTGATCCAGCCGCCCACGATTAATCCCGCCGTCACGCCGATCCGCACGGGGACGATCGCAGCGGTCATTGTCGACAGCGGCGGCGAGATACCGCCCGCGGTGTTGGCGCCCGCCTATGCCGATGCGATCGGTCGCGACCTCGACGGCGCGGCGCTGGCCGCGTTGGTCGAGCGGATCGCGGATGCCGCCCGCAAGGCGGGATATCCGTTCGCCAGTGCCGCGATCGACGCCCAGACGATGCGCGACGGCGTGCTGCGCGTGCGTGTCGATCCGGGCAAGATCGATGCGGTCCGCGTGATCGGTGCGCGCAGCACTGCCGCCGACGCACTGCTTGGCAAGGCGCTGGCCACCGGCCATGCCGTCCGCCGTCGCCAGTTGGAGCGCGCCCTTCTGCTCGTCGGCGACATTCCCGGCGTGCGCGTCGCCTCGACGCGCTTCGTCCGACAGGACGGCTTTGGAATCCTGCTGGTTACGATCGAATTTGATCGCGCGAGCGCCTATGCGCAGGTCGACAATCGCGGCAGCCAGGAAGTCGGGCCATTGCGCTCGACGCTGCTGGGCAGCCTGCGCGGCGTCGCCTCATCGGGCGACGAGCTGGCACTGCTGGCGTCGCAGACCCCGACCGAGCCGAGCGAATTCGCTTTCGTTCGGGCACGCTATGCCGCTCCCGTCGATCGCGACGGCTCGCTCCTGTCGGTGTCGGGCTCCTATGGACGCTCGCACCCGGGCGGCTTCCTTCGTCCCCTCGACGTGATCGGCCGCAGCGTCGACCTCGGCGTCACCTATGCCCGGCCGCTGCTGCGCAGCCGCGATCGCAGCCTGTGGACCAGCGTCGAGCTGCGTGCGGTAACGATCCGCCAGACGCTGCTCGGACGGTTGCTGCGCGATGACCGGCTCGCGACGCTCACCGGCTCGGTCAACGGCGTCAGCCGCCTTGCCGGCGGCGTGATGCGGGGCGAGGTCGGCGTGACCACTGGCCTGCCGCTCGATGGTGTCACGCACCAGGGCGACCTGCGCACCTCGCGGCCCGATGGCGACGCGCGCTTCGTCAGCGCCGGCTACACCGTCGACTGGGCGTGGCGTCTCGCGCCGCCGGTCAGCGTCGTGGTGGCGTCGAGCGGCCAGCTCGCGTCGCGGCCGCTGCTCGCCACTGCGGAGCTTGGCCTGGGCGGTCCCGTCTTCGGGCGTGGCTACGACTATGCCGAACGAACCGGCGACCAGGGCATCCTCGCCTCGGTCGAATTGCGCGGCGATCTCGGCCCGTTCATCCCCCATCTGATTGAGCGCGTGCAGCTGTACGGCTTCGTCGATGGCGGCATGGTCACCAACCTGCGCGGCGGCACCGGCGGCGGCTCGCTGTTCTCGAGTGGGGGCGGCGTGCGCTTCGGGTTGGTCGGGCTCGATGCGATGGTCGAAGCGGCGCTGCCGATCAACGCCGACCGCTTCGACACCCGCGACAAGCGCCCGCGCATCTCGTTCCGCTTGTCGCGCGCCTTCTAGTCGGTGGCGCCGGGCAGCTCAGGCCACCTCGCGCTGGCCGAGCAGCTCGCTGATGACCAAGGCCGGGACGGGGCGGCTGACCAGATAGCCCTGCGCCATGTCGCAGCCCGCAGATCGCAGGAACGCAAGGCAGCCCTCGTCCTCGACCCCCTCGGCCACGACCTTGAGGCCCAGGTCATGCGCCAGCGCAATCGTCGATTGCACCATCAGTTCGTCAGGCCGATTGAGATGGGCGTGCTGGACGAAGCTGCGATCGATCTTGAGCTCGGTCAGCGGCAATTGGCGCAGATAGCTCAGTGATGACTGGCCGGTGCCGTAATCGTCCATCGACACGCCGATACCGCGATCGCGATAACCGCGCAGGATGGTCGCTGCGCGCTCGGGCTCGGCCAGCGTGGCCGACTCGGTCACCTCGAATGTCAGACTTTCGGGCGGCACCAGCTGTCGGCCGAGCAGGGCATCGACCGCTTCGACGAAGGACGGCTCGGCAACCAGCGTTGCCGAAATATTGATCGCGGCGGTCAAATCGAATCCTTCCAGCTGCCAGCGCGCAAGGTCTCGCATCGTCCGGTCGATCACGAAGCAGGTAAGGGCGCTGATCCGGTCGGCCTGTTCAGCGAGGGGGATGAAGATATCCGGCCGGATCATCCCGCGCGTGGGATGCCGCCACCGCACGAGCGCCTCGACGCTGGAGATGCGATCCTCGGCGATCGACAGCTTGGGCTGGTAGTGAACCTCGATCTGACCGCACTCGATCGCCTGGTCCAATTCGCCCATCAGCACGATCCGACGTTCCATTGCGTCGACGTCGATCGCACTGTCGCGGCGGAAGACGCTGGTCGCTGCAGCTTCGGCGGCGGCACGTGTCGCATTCAGGAGCCGATCCTGAAGCGACGCACCGCCATCCGCTGTGCCGAGGTGGACGGCGGCATCGATCCGACGTCCGGCGATCTCGACGGGTTGGATCAACAACGCGCGAAGTGCGTCGAAGTAATCCGCCAGGTCGTCGGCCGATACGCCTGGTTTGACGGCGAGCAGTCGGTCGCCGATGCGATAAACGGGTGCGTCGGAGGCGATCGTGATGCGATCGGCAAGCCGCAGGATCAGGTCATGCCCCGCCTGTTCGCCCAACAGCGTGGCGACCGCGTCAAAATTGCCGATCGTGACGACGACCGTCAGCCCGCCGGACTCCGCCGCAACATCGCGCACCATCGCAGATCGATTGCCGAGGCCCGTCGGCTGATCGACGCACCGCTCGATCTCCAGCCGGTGACCGATGTCGATCAGAAGACGTCCGATGCCGATCGCACCTAGCATCGCGAGCGGCGTCGCAAGCGGATAGATGATGTTGAAGACCGCCTGCGCCGCGATCACGCCAGCGATGACCGCGGCCATCGCCAGGACGCCGCCGGCGTAAGCCCAGCGCGATGATCGGGGAATGAGAATGGCCATGGCCAGGATCAGCGCGGCCAGCATCATCGTGGCCGTGCTGCCGGCGGTCGGAACCCCGTGGATCAGTGTCTCGGCAGCCAGCGCCTGGACGATCACGCCCGGGATGACGCCCCAGTGCGGCGTCGCGTATCGATCGCCCATTTCGATCGCCGTCGCGCCGATCAGCACGTCGCGGCCACGCACCAGCGCAGGTGGAAAGCGGCCGTCGCGAACATCGATGAAGCTGATGCGCGGCAGCGCCGCCGGGTCGATGCCGAAATCGATGGGGAAGAAGGTGTCCGCCGTGCCCGATCGCCGAGCGATATAGGCCGACAGCGATGGACGAGGCACGCCGGCGGTGATCGTGGCGAAGGGTGCTCGACGAACGACACCATCCGGGTCGGGCTGCATGCTCACCGAGGCCAGGGCGACATGCGGCCGAAACATCGGCAAGGGAAGCGAGTCGATAGAGCGGGTGTCGCCCGACCGGGCCTGCTGCGCGAAGGTCGGCAGCGCAATCAACCCATCCGCGCGCGCCAGCGCCGCTGCCAGGCGTCGGTCGCCTGCCGGCGTGTTGGCCGAGGAAAGATCGACGTCGAAGGTGATCGACCCCGCACCTGCCGCACGGAGACGATCTACCACCGCAGCGTAATGCTCCCGAGGCCACGGCCAGCGCCGGATCGCGCCGACACTGGCGGCATCCATCTCGACGACGACGACCCGCCCACTCGGCACGCGACCGGCCAAGACGGCGCGCAGGGGGTCGAACAACCGGTCTACCCGAACGTCCAGCCCGCCGACGACCATCAGCAAACCGACCGCCAGCCCGGCGAGCAGGACTACCGACCGAGGGAAACGAGCGATCGCGGCAGAAAGAGAGGACATTCAGGCTCCTAGCTGATCCAGCCTTACGTCCGTCGGTCCTAACGCCAGGTAATGATGTGCTAGAGTCACGTCCGTTGCGGATAGGACGCCAGCGATGGGGCGAGATGCCGCTGCGAGCGCGAAGTGACGCGGCAACATTCACGCACAATGCCACGCTCGCCTACGGCGCCGGCAGGTTGGCGCGCATCGGGCTTACGTTCGATTCACCGTTTCAGGGCGGGGTTGTCCGATTTTACGGTCGTCCGAAAGCATCGTCCTTATCGCAACAGACCTTTGGCTATTGGAATGAGAGAGGTATTAACGGCTGCGGTGGCTGCCTCGAACATTACCGACGGTCTGATGTCGGAGGCGGGCGGAGGACCCAGGATGACCGCTTATCGGTCGAATCAGCCTGCGTCATCCGCTCAAAATCTGATCGCATTCGGTGCCTGACCGCGAGCAAGTTTGATACTGCCTGATCCCATGACCGATTGTCCGATGTTGCCATCCACGATGTCGCCGCCGCGCACTAGAAGTAGCTCGAAAGGTGAATTAAGCCTGCAGCAGCGCAGTACCTACTGTGATCAGACACAGCCCTTCGACGACGCAATCTTAACCGGGTTCGTCTTGATCATGACGGCGCGCAATCGTCGCCGATAGACGTCGTTGGGCCTGAAAAAATGGACCCCTGCAGCGCGTCGAAAATCGTACATGTTATGCGGTTCGGACAGCGCCGACAGGCGACGCCTTTCGGCACGCCCGCGTGTCGCGAGCGGCCCGGCGGACGGCATCGCGCTCGACGCGGTCGGGCACACCCGCTCCCGCAGCATCACGCTTGATCGCCGGGCCGCGGCGGGTCAGAGCCGTCTCGTCTAAGCCATAGGAGAGGCGGATGCGGTTGAGGTCGTTGCTGTTCGTTCCCGCCGATCGGCCCGAACGCTTTGCCAAGGCCGCGGCGAGTGGCGCCGATGCGGTGATCCTCGACCTCGAGGATTCGGTGGCGCTGGCCAACAAGGCGCGTGGGCGCGAGGCGGTGGCCGATCATCTGACGGGCACGGCGGACGTCATGCGGCTGGTGCGGATCAATCCATTGACGACTGGCATGCTCAACGACGACCTGGCGGCGGCGCGGGGCGCTGATGCCCTGATGCTGCCCAAGGCCGAGGGCGCAGCGAGCGTCGCGGCGTTGCGCGCGGCATGGGGGCCGGATTGTCCGCCGATCCTGCCGATCGCCGCGGAGACGCCGCGCGGGGTCTTCGCGTTCGGCAGCTACGCCGATGCGCCGGGCCTGTTGGGGCTGACCTGGGGCGCGGAGGATCTGCCGGCGGCGATCGGCGCGGAGACGGCGCGCGAGCCGGACGGGCGCTACACCGATCCCTATCGGCTGACCCGCTCGCTCACCCTCTTCGCCGCCCATGCCGCTGGCGTCGCGGCGATCGAGACGGTCTATCCGGCGATCACCGATCTCGACGGGCTGGCGCGCTATGCCGAGCGTGGCGCGCGCGACGGCTTCACCGGAATGATGGCGATCCATCCGACCCAGGTCGCGCCGATCAACGACGCCTTCACGCCGAGCGCCGCGGCGATCGGAAAGGCGCAGCGAATCGTCGATGCCTTTGCGGCGCAGCCCGACGCCGGCGCAATTCAGCTCGACGGCGCGATGATCGATGCGCCCCACCTGAAGCAAGCGCAGCGCCTGCTCGCGCGAGCCGGTGACGCCGGCTGATGACGGATCGATACGACGTGCTGATCGTGGGCGCGGGCCACGCCGGCGCGCAGGCGGCGATCGCGCTGCGCCAGCGCATGTTCGACGGCAGCATCGCGCTGCTCGGCGACGAACCCTATCCCCCCTATGAACGCCCGCCGCTCAGCAAGGACTATCTTGCGCGCGACAAGAAATTCGAGCGGATCCTGATCCGCCCTGAGGCCTTCTGGGCGGAGCGTGACATCGCGCTGCTGCCCGGGCGCCACATCGTCTCGGTCGACCCCATCGCGCATCGCGTGATGGCCGGTGATGGAGAGGTGATCAGCTATGGGACGCTGATCTGGGCGACGGGGGGCAGCCCACGGCGGCTGGCGTGCGATGGGCACGATGTTCGCGGTGTCCATAGCGTTCGCCATCGCGACGATGTCGATCGGATGATCGCGGAGCTGGACGGCGTCGCCTCCGTCGTGGTGATCGGCGGCGGCTATATCGGGCTGGAGGCTGCCGCGGTCCTGACCAAGCTCGGCAAGCGGGTGACGGTGCTCGAGGCACAGGACCGGGTCCTGTCCCGCGTCGCCGGCGAGCCGCTGTCGCGCTTCTTCGAGGACGAGCACCGACGTCATGGCGTCACCGTCCGGCTTGGCGTCGCCGTCGACCGGATTGAGGCGAGCAACAGTGCCGTGGCCGGGGTCCGCCTGGGCGATGGCGAGACGCTGGCGTGCGAGATGGTGATCGTTGGCATCGGCATCGTCCCCGCGGTCGAGCCGTTGCTCCAGGCGGGCGCGGCGGGTGGAAACGGCGTGCTCGTCGATGCGCAATGTCGCACGACGCTGCCCGATACCTTCGCGATCGGCGACTGCGCGGCCCATGCCAACGCCTTTGCCGACGATGTGGTCATTCGCCTGGAATCGGTGCAGAACGCCAACGACCAGGCGATGGTCGTCGCCAAGGCGCTGACGGGGCTCGCGGAGGATTATGCCGCCGTACCCTGGTTCTGGTCGAACCAGTACGACCTGAAGCTGCAGACCGTCGGACTGTCGATGGGACATGACCGAATCGTGGTCCGCGGCGATCCTGCCGATCGCAGTTTTTCGCTGGTGTATCTGCGCGCCGGGCGGGTCGTCGCGCTCGACTGCGTCAATGCGGTCAAGGACTATGTCCAGGGTCGCGCGCTGGTGGTGGCGCGCGCCGCGATCGATCCGGCGCGGCTCGCCGATCCGGCGGTGCCGCTCAAGGAACTGGCGGTGGCGGCATGACGCTCGCCCTCATGCTCGCTGCGGTGCAGGCGACGGCGACGCCGCAAGCCACCGAGCAGTGGCAGCCCAAGCCCCCCGTCGTAACCCCCGGCGCCGGCGTCGACGCGATGCCTCCGTCCGACGCCATCCGCCTGTTCGACGGCCGCGACCTGTCGCAATGGGTCTCGGTCGCCGATGGCAAGCCCGCCGGCTGGACCGTGGCGGGCGGCGCGATGACGGTGGCTCAGGGCGCCGGGAATATCGAGACGCGTCGCCGGTTCGGCAGCTATCAACTCCACCTCGAATTCCGCATTCCCGCCGACGTCACTGGCGAAGGGCAGGGGAGGGGGAACAGCGGCCTGTTCCTGGCGTCGACCGGGCCGGGCGACGAGGGCTACGAGCTGCAGATCCTCGACAGCTATCGCAACGACACCTACGTCAACGGCCAGGCCGGGGCGCTCTACAAACAACATGCGCCGCTCGCGAATCCGGCACGGCCGCCGGGTGCCTGGCAAAGCCTTGATGTCGTCTGGCATCCTCCGGTCTTCGCGCCTGGCGGCACGGTGATCCGCCCGGCCTTCGTCACTGCGCTGATGAACGGCGTGCTGGTGCAGGATCGCGCGGTGCTGAAGGGGCCGACGCTCTATGTCGGCACGCCCGGCTATCGCCCGCACGGCCCGTCGCCGATCAAGCTGCAGGCGCACGGCGCGCCGGTCAGCTTCCGCAACATCTGGGTGCGCGCGATCCCCGACTGATCGAAGTGGGAACAGCAGCGTAACGAAGGGCGTTCTGGGACAAAGACTTCCGGGAGAGCCTTCATGCGCCGACTGTTGATGCTCGCGGGCGTGGCCGCACTGGCATTGACCGGTCCAGCCCTGTCGCAGGGCAAGGGCAAGGGTGATGGCCCGGGCGGTGGCGGTGGTCACGGGCGCGGCGGCGGTGGTCCTGGCAAGGGCGGCGATCGTGGTCCCGGCCCCGGTGGCCCGCCCGGCCAGCGCGACCGCGGCCCCGGTGACCGTGGCGGACCCGGCGCGGAACGCGGACCCGATCGCGGACCCGGGGAACGCTTCGCCGGTGGCCCGGATCGCGGCCCTCGCGACGAGGGACCCGGCCGTGGCAAGGGGCGTGGACCCAAGGGGGATCGCGGCCCCGATCGTGCCGATCGGCAAGGCCCCGGCCCGCGCGGCGACCGTCCGCGCGACTGGGAGGTGGCGCGTGCGCAGCCAGGCCCCGGCCCGCGCGGCGATCGCCAGCGCGAGTGGCGCGAGGTGCGTGGTCCCGATGGCCCCGATCGCGCACGCGACGATCGCGGGAGGGGGCCGCGCGGTGGCCGCGATCTCGGTTGGCGCGGCTATGACGAGCGCGTTCCCGCCAGCCGTTTCGCGTCGCGCCGCTGGGATGGTGACGGCTATCGCTGGGCCGATCGCAGCTATGGCTTCATCGCCGCCGATGCCTGTCCGCCGGGGCTCGCCCGCCGCGGCAACGGGTGCCTGCCGCCGGGCCAGGCACGACGCCTCGACCCCGCACGCGGCTGGGCGGACTGGTATCCCGCGCGCTATCAGGACGATCGCTACGACTGGCGATACGACGACGGCTATCTCTACGGCGTCGATCGCGGCGGGGACGGGCTGTTCGGTGGCGGTGGCGGCGGGCTGCTTGCCGCGATCATCCCGCTCCTCGGCGGTGCGCTGGCGGGCGGCAATCTTTGGCCGCAGCAGGCGACCGACCATCAGGTGCCCGACTATTACGATCGCTTCTACGGCGATAACGGCGGCGGCACCCGCTACGATTATCGCTATGCCGACGACGCCGTCTTCGCGGTCGATCCACAATCGCAGCGGATCGATTCGATCGCCGGGCTGCTGACCGGCGACGACTGGTCGATCGGCCAGCGCATGCCGGCCGGCTACGACCTCTACAACATCCCGCCGCAATATCGGTCGCGCTACGCCGACAGCAGCGAGGCGATGTACCGGTACAGCGACGGCTACGTCTATCGTATGGACCCGCGAACGCGGATCGTGCGCAGCGTGTCGGAGTTGCTGGGTTGAGCGCGCGGCCTATGCGCCAGCGCTGGCTGATCGTCGCGGGCGCCGCGCTGGCACTGGCCGGCTGCAATCGGCAGGAGCCCGCGCCCGGCAACACCGCCGCGGACATGGCCTCCTCGGGCGAGAGCCTGACGCGCGCGCTGGGCGAGGACAGTCGCTTCCGCGCAACCGCGAAGCTGGTGACCGCCGCGGGGCTCGACCGCACGTTCGAGGGCAAGGGCGTCTACACGATCTTCGCGCCCACCGACGCCGCGATCGCGGCGCTGCCCGAGGATCAGCGCCGCCAGCTCGAGAGCAAGGCGGGACGGCCCCAGCTCGTAGCGCTCATCCGCCAGCATGTCGTGCCCGGCTATATCGAGGTCGGCGACATCGCCGGCGGGATCAAGGCCGCGGACGGCACGGTCACGCTGGCGACGGTTGGCGCGGCGCCAATCACGCTGCACCGCACCGGCGACGTCGTGCGGCTGGGCGACGCCACCAGCGGCCCGCGGCTGATCGGGCGGCCGGTGGCGGCGCGCAACGGCGTCGTCTACGCGATCGACGGCGTCCTGCCTCCGCCGCGCGTTACTTCGGCATCCCGCTGAGCCCACTCGCCGCGCGCAAGGCGGCGCCGTCGAGCCGGTATCCGTCGAGGAACACCGTATAGACGTGGCGAAGCGCGCCGAGCGTCGCCGAGACGTCGCCGTCGACCAGGATCAGGTCGGCAGTCTTGCCGGGTGCGATCGAGCCGGTGCGATCGGCCATGCCGACCATCCGCGCGGGCACGATCGTCGCCGTCTGCAGCGCCTCGGCATTGCTCAGCCCCGCGTCCTGATACAGTTCCAGCTCGCGGACGAGTTCCAGGCCATAGCCGTCGGTCCCGGCGACGATCGGCACGCCCGCTTGGTGCAGCCGGCCGACGACGCCGACCATCTTGTCGAAGCTCTTGCGGAAGTCGGCGCGGGTCAGCCCGCCGAACAGCGGATAGCCGGCGATCTTCCACCCCCGCGCGACCGACGGCGGCGCGATGTCCATGAAGGGCGCATATTCGGGCGATACCGCGCTGCCGTCCGACGTCATGAGCGGCTCCCACACCGTCAGTGTCGGATCGATGATCGTCTTGCGCTTGGCCAGTTCGGCATAGAAGGCCTTCATCGCGGGCGCGTCGAGATCGACGTCCTTGCCGTACTTCGCCGGCCCTTCCAGCCGCGCCGCGGTGTTCGCCTTGTCGACGACTTCCTGCGGCATCGCTTGCATCATGATGAAGTTGATGTGCGTGACCTCGTCATAACCCGCCCGCACCGCGTCCAGCGGCCGCATGCCGGCGGGGACATGGCCGTGGACGTGGAGGCCGAGCCGATGCGCCTCCGCCGCCGCCGGCGCGATCCACGCCGGGTTCATCGAGGTGTAGAATTTGACGCCCCACAGCCCGGCGGCCTTGATCTTGCGCACCGCCGCGATCGCCTCGTCCGCCGACGAGACGGTGAGCGCGCCCTGCGCCGCGAGCGGATCCTTGCGATCGATGATCACCGACACCTTGCCGTCAGGCGCCAGCAGCTCGCCGGCTGCGCGGCGGCGGGTGATGCTCTCGGCCTCGTCGATCATCGAGCCGGGGCTGCGATAGTTGGTGATGCCGGTCGCGACATTCTGGAGCAGGTTCCAGTCGTCGCCGCCGACGTGGCGGTGCGCGTCCCACAGCCCGGGCGTCAGCGTCTTGCCGCGCCCGTCGAGCACGACCGCGCCTGCCGGCGCCTTGATCGAGCCGCCGGCGCCGACACCTGCGACCTTGCCGTCGGCGATCAGCACTGCGCGATCGGGCACGTACCGGCCCGCGACCGAATCAAACATCAGGACGTGATCGACCAGCGTGGGCGTGCGGTTGGCGGGCTGAAGGAAGTGCTTGGCGGCGTCGCGCACCATCTGCGCGGTCGCGTCTTCCTGGATCTGCTTCAGCCTGGCGCCGTTCTTTTCATAGCCTTCGGGCAGCAGCGCCAGCGTGCCGGCATTGCCGAAATAGCGGTTCTGCGCATCGAGCCATACCGGCGACGGCGAGAAGCCGGTTCCCTGAATGAAGGCGAGCTTGACCGTCGTCGGCCCCTTCGGCCCCTCGATCGTGGTCGGCTGGCCGATCGTCAGCGTGGCATGCCCGCTTGGCAGCAGGTCGATACCCTTGGGCCCGGCGGCGACGAGCGCATCGATGTCGTTCTCCCCCGCCAGCCACGGGCCACCATAGGTCCAGTAGCGCTTGCCCGCGAACGGCGCGCTGCCCGCATCGACCGCGGTCTTCCACCGGGCGGTGCCATCGCCGCCGACGGTGAAGTCTTCGGTCGCATCGCCGGAATCGGTGAAGCCGCGGATCGCGATCGTCGTCGGGCGCTTGTCGCGACCCAGCGTCATGACCTCGTCGGTTTCGGTCACCCAGCCGCGCAGCGACATCGACATGCGATAGGCGGTGCTGCCGTCGGGGCGCTGCCACGACCAGACGTCGCCATGTTTTCCCGCCGCCGACGTAATGGTGTAATGGCGCGCGCCGACGGGCGGCACCATCAGCTGCTCCTTGGTGGCGGGGCCAGGGGCAGGCCGGGGGCCCTCGTCATGCGCGCCGGCGAGCGCGGGCAGGGTGAGCGCGGCTGCGGCAAGCAGGGCTGCGGTGATCCGGCGATGCTTCATCTTATCCCCCTAATTTTCCGACATTACCCACCCCGGCGAAGGACGGGGCCCAGTTGCGAGACGATCGTGGCGGCGCGCACCGCTCTGTTTCCAAAGTCGAGGCAACTGGCCGCCGGGCTACACCAGTGACTATTGCCCCGCCGGTACGCGATAGCGATCGAACCACGCCGTGATCGCCGACGCCTTGGCGGCGGACTGCGAGGGGCGGGCGGTAAAGCCGCCGTGGCTCGCGCCCGGCACCTTGACCAGCGCGGTCGGCACGCCGCGGATCTGGAGCGCAGCGTAATATTGCTCCGATTCCGACACCGGCGTGCGGTAATCGTCGGCGCCGACCACGACGAGCGTCGGCGTCTTAACGTTGCCTACCAGGCTGAGCGGCGACCGGTTCCAATAGCTCATGGGGTCTTCCCACGGCAGCTTGGTGAACCAGTAGCGCGAGGTGAACAGGGTGTTGTCCATCGTCAGCGCCTCGCTGACCCAGTTGATGACCGGCTTCTGCGTCGCCGCCGCCTTGAATCGGTCGGTCTTGCCGACGATCCAGGCGGTCAGGACCCCGCCGCCCGAGCCGCCGGTGACGAACAGGTTGTTCGGATCCGCCGTCCCGTCGGCGATCGCGGCATCGACCGCCGCGATCAGGTCGTCGTAATCGGCGGAAGGGTAGTTCTTGTCGATCAGGTTGGCGAACTCGGCGCCATAGGAGGTCGAGCCGCGCGGGTTGGTCCACAGCACCGCATAGCCGGCGGCGGCGTAGAGCTGGGCGTCGCTCGCGAAGCTCGGGCCATAGGCGGTGTTGGGGCCGCCGTGGATCTCCAGGATCAGCGGCACGCGCTGGCCGGGCTGGCGCCCCGCCGGCGTCGCGAGCCAGGCGTCGATCGGCCGGCCGTCGGGCGCCGTCACCGCGATCCTGCGCACCGGCGCCAGCGCCTTCGCCCCCAGGTTGACGGCGTTGAGCTGGGTCAGCCGCCGCGCCTTGCCGCCGCTCCACACCCACACGTCGGCGGGCGCGCTCGCGTCGCCGCCGGTATAGGCGATGGTGCCGGTACGCGAGACCGAGAAGTCGCCGCCGGTATAGGGCCGGTCGATCCCGCCGCCCTGGACGTTGTCGACCAGCGGCGTGACCCGACCGTCGAGGCCGATCCGCGCGATGCGGCGGACGGCGTGGTCGTCGTAGCTGGCGTAGAGGCTGCGGCCGTCCGCGGCCCAGCGCGCATCCTCGATCCCGCGATCGAGCGAGGCGGTCAGCGAGCGCGGGTTGGCGGCATCGCGGTCGCCGACGCTGAGCTGGGTATTCTCATAGCTGCGACGCTTGTCGTCGAAGCCGAGCCAGGCGATCCGGCTGCCGTCGGGCGACACCTGCGGGCGTCCGTCGGGGCCGTCGCGCGTCGTCAGCTGGCGCAGCGCGCCGCTGGCGACGTCGACCGCGATGACGTCGGAGTTCATCACCTGGCGATCGGCCTCGGGCCCGCGGATCGCGGCGAACACGATCTGGCGGCTGTCGGGAGTCCACGACAGCGGGCCGTCGTCGTCGAACGCGCCATAGGTCAGCTGGCGCGAGGCGCCGCCATCGGCCGCGACGACGAACAGATGGTCGCGGCCCGGCTTGATGTAGCCGGGGCCATCGGCGCGATAGGTGATGCGGTCGATCACCTGGAGCGGCTCGGCCCATTTCGCGCCTTCCGGCTTGGCGGGTGCCTTGCCCAGCTTGGCTGGCTCGCCAGCGACGCGCGCGATATAGGCCAGGCGGGTGCCGTCGGGCGACCAGGCCAGCGCCTGCGGATCGCCGGGGAAGCTCGTCACCCGTGCCGCGGTGCCGCTGCCGGGGGTGCGGACGAACAGCTGGCTGCCGTCGCCATCGGGCGCGGCATAGGCGATGCGGGAGCCGTCGGGCGACCAGCGCGGGCTCGACCCTTGCGCGGCGAAAGGGGTTTGCCGGCCACTGGCGACATCGATCAGCCACAGCGACGATTGCATCCGGTCGGTCATCACGTCGCCGCTACGGCGGACGTAGACGATCGTCTTGCCGTCGGGGCTGATCTGCGGATCGGCGGCGATCGACAGGCCGAACAGGTCGGCGCCGGTGAAGCTTCGCGTCGGCACGTCGCTGGGGGCGGCATTGGGCTGGGTCTGCTGCGCCGCCAGCGGGGCAACAGCGGCGAGCAGGGCAAGGGCGATGGTGAGGCGCATGGGATGTCTTTCGGTAGAGCGGATCAGTTGGCGACGCCGAGCTGCGACAGGACGAAAGCCTGCCATTCGGCATTCTGCTTCATCCGCTCGAACCGGCCCGACTTGCCGCCATGCCCCGCCTCCATATTGACGCGGAACAGCAGGGGGTTGGTGTCGGTCTTCAGCTCGCGCAGCTTGGCGACCCATTTGGCGGGCTCGTAATATTGCACCTGGCTGTCCCACAGGCCCGTGCCGACATAGAGCGCCGGATAGGTCTTCGCTGAAACATTGTCGTAAGGCGAATAGCTTAGCATGTAGTCGTAATAGGGTTTCTGAGCCGGATTGCCCCATTCGTCATATTCGAACGTCGTCAGCGGGATCGACGCGTCGAGCATCGTCGTGACCACGTCGACGAACGGCACCTGCGCGACGATCACCTTGTAATCCTGCGGCGCCATGTTCGCGACGCCGCCCATCAGCAGCCCGCCGGCGCTGCCGCCCATCGCCGCGACCCGGCCCTTTGCCGCATATTTCCGTGCGACGAGATAGCGGGTGACGTCGATGAAGTCGGTGAAGCTGTTCTTCTTGTTGAGCAGATGCCCGTCGTCATACCAGCCGCGGCCCATCTCCTGCCCACCGCGGATGTGCGCGATCGCATAGACGACGCCGCGGTCGAGCATCGGGATCCGCCCGGGATCGACGCTGGGATCGGACGAGATGCCGTAGCTGCCATAGGCATATTGGAACAGCGGCGCGGTGCCGTCGCGCGCCACGCCCTTGCGATAGACCAGCGAGACCGGCACTCGCGTCCCGTCACGCGCCGTCGCCCAGACGCGCTCGGTCACGTAACTGGCGGGGTCATAGCCCGGCACCGGCGTCACCTTCAGCGTGCGCCGCTCGCCGGTTGTCGCATTGACTTCATACGTCGTCGTAGGTGTGACCAGCGAGCCATAGGTGTAGCGGACCCAGGGCGTCCCGGGCTCCTCGTTGACCGACAGCGCCATGCGATAGGCGGGTTCGTCCGCCTTCACCGGGATCGAGCGGCCGGCGCCGGTCAGCAGGCGGATCATGCGATTGCCGCCTTCGCGCTGATCGATCGCGACGAAGCCGGCGAAGGGCTTGAATCCCTCGATGAACACCGTCTCGCTCGCCGGTGTCAGGTCGCGCCATCCGGCGACGCCCTTGGCCGCGTCGGCATCGGCGAGCGTGACGAGCTTGTAGTTCCTGGCGCCACGATTGGTGCGGATGATCCAGCGGCCACCCTGGTGATCGGCGCCGTAGCGAAACTCGCGCGCCCGCGGTGCGATCACGGCGAAGCTCGTCGGCGCGGCGGCCGGCGCGCAGCGCTGTTCGTCGCTGACCGTGCTCGATACGGTGATGCAGACGTAGCGATCGTCGGTCGTCCGTCCGACGCTCATCGAGAAGGTGTCGTCCTTCTCCTCATAGACCAGCCGGTCGGCACTCACGGGGGTGCCGAGGCTGTGCGCCATGACGCGATAGCCGCGCAGCGTCACCGGGTCCTTGGCGACGTAGAACAGCGTCCGGTTGTCGTCCGCCCACACGACATTGGGCTCGACATTGGAGACTACGTCGTCGAACACGCGGCCGGTGGCCAGGTCCTTGGCGCGCAGCACATATTGCCGCCGTCCGACCGTGTCCTCGGCCCAGGCGACCAGCCTGTTGTCGGGGCTGACCGACCAGTCGGACAGCGCGAAGAAGCTCTTGCCCTTCGCCATCGCGGGCTGATCGAACATGATGACGGCGGGCGCATCGGCGCTGCCCCGACGCCGCTCGATCAGCGGATAGTCGGCGCCGGTCGCGAACCGCTGGCCATACCACCAGCCTTTCTTCGGATAGGGAACGCTGCTGTCGTCCTGTTTGATATGGCCGACCGCTTCCGCATAGAGCTTTGCCTCCAACGGCTTCAGCGCAGCGAGGCGCGCGTCGGCATAAGCGTTTTCGGCCTTCAAATAAGCCAGGATTTCCGGGTTCTTGCGGGTGTCATCTCGCAGCCAGTAATAATCGTCCGCGCGCGCGCCGTTGGGAGAAGTCACCTGGAAAGGCTTCTTGGCGGCCCGCGGCGGGGCCGCCTCTTGCGCTGCCACCTGGCTTGCCAGCAGCGCCGTACCGGCCAACATCCACCACCGCATCGTCGTCCCCCATCTGTCGCTTGCGATAGCGTGGCCGGGTGCCGCCTTTGGCGCAAGGGGTTGGCGGTGCGTCACACGAAGCACGATTACGCGCTTCAACCGGGCGGACGATCGGCCTACCCATCGACGATGCAATTCGACGACCTGCTCCGCCGCTATTTCGCCACCGACGATCCGGGCGCGATCACGCCCGGCGCCATGACGGCGGGGATCGAGCGGATGCAGGTCGATCTCGGGCTCGAGAAGGATCGCAGCCGCCGGTTCGCGCTGTGGACGCTGATGTACATGCTGGGCCGCGCGCCCGATCTGGAGCGGGTCTTTCCCGATCCGGCCGATCGAGAAGCGGCGCGCAATTTCATGGACTTGAGCGATCGAGTGCAGCAGCCTTCGCAGGAAGGAGAAGGGGCATCATGACGGCAAGGATATGGGCTGCGGCGCTGGCGCTGCTGCTTGGCGGATCGGCGGGCGCGCAGCAGGCACCGACAGCGGGCGCGATCCTGCTGCGGCCGGACGCGGTGTTCGACGGCATCGATCCGACGCCGCATCGCGGCTGGCAGGTGCTGGTCGAAGGCGATCGGATTGCCGCGGTCGGCCCGGCGCTGAGTGCGCCTGCGGGGACGCGGATGATCGAGCTGGCGGGCGACACGCTGATGCCCGGCATGATCGAGGGCCATGGCCACCTGTTTCTCCACCCCTATGACGAGGCGAGCTGGGACGATCAGGTGCTGCACGAGCCGCTGGCGCTGCGCACCGCGCGGGCGGTGGCGCAGGCGAAGGCGACGCTCCTCGCCGGCTTCACCAGCGAGCGCGACCTCGGCACCGAGGGGGCCGGCTATGCCGACGTCGGGCTGCGCGAGGCGATCGACCAGGGCATCGTCGATGGACCGCGCCTGTCGGTCGCGACGCGGGCGATCGTGGCGCTCGGCGCCTATGGCCCCAAGGGTTTCGAACCGGGGGTCGCCATCCCGCAGGGTGCCGAGGAAGTGTCGGGTCCCGACGCCATGGTCGCCGCGGTGCGCCGCCAGATCGCGGCCGGCGCGGACTGGATCAAGCTCTACGCCGATTATCGCTGGCGATCGGGCGAGGAGAGCCGCGCGACGCTAAGCCTCGACGAGATGAAGGCGGCCGTCATGGCGGCGCACGACGCCGGGCGGCCGGTGGCGGTCCATGCCTCGACCGCCGAGGGGATGCGTCGCGCGATCGAGGCCGGCGTCGACACGATCGAGCATGGCTATGGCATCACGCCCGCCATCGCCGCCGCCATGGCGGCCAAACGCATCGCGCTATGCCCGACGCTCGCCGCCGCCGATGCGAGCGCGCGCTATCGCGGCTGGTCCGGCCAGGAGCCTGCGCCGGCTGCGGTGACGGTCAGCCGCGACGCTTTCCGCATCGCGCTGAAGGCAGGCGTGCCGATGTGCATGGGCGGCGACGTCGGCGTGTATCGCCACGGCGACAATGCGCGCGAGATGGTGTTGATGGTCCAGGCGGGGATGACCCCGGCCGCGGTGCTGGCCGCCTCGACCTCGGGCAATGCCCGGTGGATGGGGCAGGGGCAGCGGCTCGGCGCGGTGAAGGCGGGCATGCTTGCCGATCTGGTCGCGGTCGCGGGCGATCCGACGCGACGGATCGACGCCGTCCGCGACGTGAAGTTGGTGATGAAGGGTGGCAGGATCATCTCGTCCTGAGTCCTGTCCCTCGTTGGCGAGAAAGATCGTCTAGTTCCCTTCTTGTTCTCCGTGAACAAATACGATACGACGCTTGGGAGCGTTGCCCCCGAGGCGCGCCTGCTCTAGCGAGGGAGGCTCCTTTGGCCGCCAATCTGAAAGTGATCGACAACGGCATGGCTACCGCGAACGCAGACCGTCAAAAGGCGCTCGACGCCGCCCTCGCGCAGATCGACCGCGCGTTCGGCAAGGGCTCGGCGATGAAGCTTGGCCAGAAAGAGGCGATGCAGGTCGAGGCGATCTCGACGGGCTCGCTCGGGCTCGACATCGCGCTGGGCGTCGGCGGCTTGCCGCGCGGCCGTGTGATCGAGGTCTATGGCCCTGAATCGTCGGGCAAGACGACGCTGGCGCTGCATGTGATCGCCGAGGCGCAGAAGAACGGCGGCACCGCGGCCTTCGTCGACGCGGAGCATGCGCTCGACCCGGTCTATGCCAAGAAGCTGGGCGTCAACATCGACGAACTGATCGTGTCGCAGCCCGATACCGGCGAGCAGGCGCTGGAAATCGTCGATACGCTGGTCCGTTCGAACGCGATCGACGTGCTGGTCGTCGATTCGGTCGCGGCGCTGGTGCCGCGGGCCGAGATCGAGGGCGAGATGGGCGACAGCCACGTCGGCCTTCAGGCGCGCCTCATGTCGCAGTCGCTGCGCAAGCTGACCGGGTCGATCAGCCGATCGCGCTGCATGGTGATCTTCATCAACCAGCTGCGCATGAAGATCGGCGTGATGTACGGCAACCCGGAGACGACGACGGGCGGCAACGCCCTGAAGTTCTACGCCTCGGTCCGCCTCGACATCCGTCGCACCGGCGCGATCAAGGACCGCGAGGAAGTGACCGGCAACGCGACTCGCGTGAAGGTGGTGAAGAACAAGGTCGCGCCGCCGTTCAAGCAGGTCGAGTTCGACATCATGTACGGCGAGGGCATCTCGAAGATCGGCGAGATCCTCGACCTCGGCGTCAAGGCCGGGCTCGTCGAGAAATCGGGCGCCTGGTTCAGCTATGATTCGGTTCGGATCGGTCAGGGACGCGAGAATGCGAAGAACTATCTTCGCGAAAATCCCGAGATGGCCGACCGCCTGGAAAAGGCGATCCGCCAGCGGACCGAAAAGGTCGCCGAAGAGATGATGACCGGTCCCGAGGCGGACGACGACATCTGATACCGCAGCGGGCGGGGGGAGCGATCCCTCCGCCCGTTCGGTGTCCGATGTGTGAAGAGTCTCAACGTTCGCGCCCACGCGACGCTGTTGAGTGTGAAGAGTCTCAACGTTCGCGCCCTCGCGACGCTGTCGAGTGTGAAGAGTCTCAACATTCGCTGAGCTTTCAGCGATCCGTGCGGGCGTTTGATCGATGTCGGTGCGGTCGGGCACGGTGGCGCCTTCCCGTGGTGTCGGTGGCGAGGTAGCGAAGGCGCATGATCCAGCTCCGCCCCGATGTCGCATCATGACCGTCACCGACGAATGGACCGGCATCGTCGGCGATGTCTGGGCGAAGGAATGGCGCCGTACCGACCGTTGCTTCGCCGACCTCGCGCAGCGGCTCGACGCCGCGATCGCCGACGTCGCGCCGGAGGAGGGGCGGGCACTCGATATCGGCTGCGGCGCCGGTTCGACCAGCCTGTCGCTCGCCCGGGCGCATCCCTTGCTGGCGATCACCGGGGTCGATGTTTCCCCGGCACTGATCGCGGTCGCGCGGTCGCGATCGATCGACCATCCGCAGGTCGACTGGCGCGTCGGGGATATCGCGGTCGATCCCCTGCCGCGGCCAATGAACCTTGCCGTATCGCGCCATGGCGTGATGTTCTTCGCCGACCCGGTCGCCGCCCTCGCCCGGCTGCGCGACGTCATGACGCCGGGGGCGCCGCTGGTCTTCAGCTGCTTTGCCGATCCCGCCGCCAATGGCTTCGCCGATCCGCTGGTCGAGGCCGTGATCGGCACCCCGACACCGGCGCGGCCGCCCGGCTATCAGCCTGGTCCCTTCGGCTTCGCCGATCGCGACGCGACCGCGGCCATGCTCGCCGCCGCGGGCTGGCGCGATGCCGGGGCGGAGCAGGTCGCCTTTGGCTATGTGGCGGGCGAGGGCGACGACGCGGTCGCCGACGCGGCGGCGTTCTTCACCCGCATCGGCCCGATCGCACGCGCGCTGCGCGACCTGCCCGACCATGGCGCGGCGCGCGAGCGGCTGACGGCGGTGCTCGGCGACCACGTCAGCGGCAACCGCGTCGTACTTCCCGCGTTGGCATGGATCTGGCGCGCCCGCGCCTGACAAGGGGGATTAGTCATGATCATCGTCCATCATCTCGAAAACAGCCGCTCGCAGCGCGTGCTCTGGATGCTGGAGGAGTTGGGGCTACCGTATGAAATCAAGCGCTACGAGCGCGACCGGAAGACGATGCTCGCGCCGCCCGAACTGCGCCGCGTCCATCCGCTCGGCAAGTCGCCGGTGATCGTCGACACCGACGACGATCATCGCGTCGTCGCCGAAACCGGCGCGATCGTCGAATATCTGGTCGACAAGGCCGACGGCCGGCTGGGTGCGCCGGCGACGCGCGACGATGCGCTGCGCTATCGCTTCTGGCTGCATTATGCCGAAGGCTCGATGATGCCGCCGCTGTTGCTGAAGCTGGTGCTCGGCCGCATCCCGCTCCTCGGCAAGCGGGCGCAGGCGAAGATCCAGCCGATGATCGACGTCCATCTCGGCTATGTCGAGCGCGAGCTGTCGCAGCGGCCGTGGTTCGCCGGCGATGCGATGACCGCCGCCGACATCATGATGAGCTTTCCGCTCGAGGCGGCGCGCAGCCGCGCGGGGCTCGATACGTCACGACCGGCGACGATCGCGTGGCTCGACAAGGTCCATGCCCGGCCGGCCTATCAGGCCGCGCTGGCGAAGGGCGGCCCCTACGCCTACGCCTGACTGGGGCCGACGTCGCGGAAACTGTCGACCGCCACCGCCGGGCCATGGCCGCTCGGCGCCGGCGGCGGGTCGCGATCGGCAGGCTCGCGGATGTCGAGCCCGCCCTCCCACTTCGCGACCACCGATGCCGCGACCGCGTTGCCGATGACGTTGGTCGCGGAGCGGCCCATGTCGAGGAAGTGGTCGACCGCCAGGATCAGCAGCAGCCCCGCCTCGGGAATCTTGAACAGCGACAGCGTCGCCGCGATGACCACCAGGCTGGCGCGCGGCACCCCGGCGATACCCTTCGACGTCACCATCAGCACCAGCAGCATCGTGATCTGCTCGCCGAGCGACAGGTGGATGCCATAGGCCTGGGCGATGAACAGCGACGCGAACGTCATGTACATCATCGATCCGTCGAGGTTGAACGAATAGCCCAGCGGCAGCACGAAGCTGGCGATGCGCGGCGGCACGCCGAACCGGTCGAGCGCCTCCAGCGTGCGCGGATAGGCGGCCTCCGACGAGGCGGTCGAGAAGGCAAGGATCAGCGGATCGCGGATATATCGGACCAGGTATCGCGTCCGCCTGCCGAGCAGCGCGAAGGCGATGCCGATCAGGATCAGCCACAACAGGACAAGCCCGAGGTAGAAGGAGCCCATGAAATAGGCGAGGTCGCCAAGCACGCTCGGCCCCCGCTCCGCCAGCGTCGAGGCGACCGCGGCGAACACCGCGAAGGGGGCGAAGCGCATCACGTAGTTGGTGATCTGAAGCATCACCGCGACCAGCGCCTCGACCGCGCGCACCAGCGGCTGCGCCTTCTCGCCGACGGCGGTGATCGCGACGCCGACGAAGATCGAGAACACGACGATCTGGAGGATCTCGTTGTCCGCCATCGCCTCGACCATCGAGGCGGGGACGATGTGGCTGACGAAGTCCTTCAGGTTGAACGCCGCCCGCTCGACGCCGCTACCCGCGCTGGCGGGCGGGACGGGGAGGGCGAGGCCTACCCCCGGTTGGAGCAGGTTGACCAGCACCAGGCCCAGCGTCAGCGACAACAGGCTCGCGCAGATGAACCAGCCGAGGCTCTTCAGCCCGACGCGGCCCAGTGCGGCGGTGTCTCCCATGTGCGCGATGCCGACGACCAGCGTCGAAAAGACGAGCGGCGCGATGATCATCTTGATGAGGCGAAGGAACAGCGTCGTGACGATCGACAGATAGCCGGCGATCGCCTGAAGCTTCGCGGTCGCGGCCGGCGTGCCGTCGTCGATCGCGCCGTTGACGACCCAGCCGACGACGAGTCCCGCAACCAGCGCGGCCATGATCCAATAGGTTAGGCGCTTGGCCACTCGATGCTCCCTCAATCTCGGTGGCGACCGAACGGGATTGCGAGGCCGCGGTCAAGCGCCGTATCGCTAGCCGCATGCTGACGACCACCCGCCGCTCGATCCTCGCCGCCGCCGCCGCGGTGCCGTTCCTGTCCGCCAGCGCGGTGCTGCGTGCGGTCGAGCCCGACCTTGCGGCCCTGTCCGACATGACCGCCGGCGCCAAGCCGATCGATCGCACCGAGCGCGCCGGTCGGCTGGCGCGTGCCCAGGCGCTGATGCGCGCCAACGGCATCGGTGCGATCCTGATCGAGCCGGGATCGTCGCTGATCTACTTCACCGGCGTGCGCTGGGGCCGCAGCGAGCGGCTGACCGCCGCGATCATCCCGGTCGAGGGCGAACCGTGCATCGTCACGCCGTTCTTCGAGGAACCGTCGGTCCGCGAATCGCTGGCGGTGCCGGCCGAGGTGCGGGTGTGGCAGGAGGATCAGGATCCGCTCAGGGTCGTGGCGGGCTTCCTCAAGGACCGCGGACTGGCGGGCAAGCCGGTCGGCGTCGAGGAGACGGTACGCTATTTCGCGGTCGAGGCGCTGATGACCGCCATGCCCCGCGCCCGGCTGGTGTCGGCCGATCCGGTCGTGCGCGGCTGCCGGATGATCAAGACGCCGGCCGAGATCGCGCTGATGCAGCTGGCGACGGACGTGACCATCGCCGCCTATCGGTGGACATGGCCGCGGGTGGAGATCGGCATGACCGGGCCGGAGATCGGCGCGCTGATGACGGCGGCGACTCGCAAGCTGGGCGGCAGTCCCGAATTCGCGCTGGCCCTGATCGGCCCCGCCGCCGCGCTACCGCATGGCAGCCGCGAGGTGCATCGCATCGCCGACGGCCAGATCCTGCTGATGGACTGCGGCTGTACCGTCCAGGGCTATCAGTCCGACGTCAGCCGCACCTTCGTGAAGGGCACCGCATCGATCGAGCAGCGCCGCGTGTGGGACCAGGTGGCGAAGGGTCAGCAGATCGCCTTCGCCGCCGCCCAGCCCGGCACGCCGGCGGGCGCGGTCGACGATGCGGTGAGGCGCTATTACGCGACGCTTGGCTATGGGCGCGATTACAGGCTGCCGGGGCTGTCGCATCGCACCGGGCACGGCATCGGCATGGACGGGCACGAGCCGGTCAACCTCGTCCGCGGCGAGACGACGCGGCTCGCACCCGGCATGTGCTTCTCGGACGAGCCGGGGCTGTATCTGCCGGGCAAGTTCGGCGTGCGGCTGGAGGATTGCTTCCACGTCACCGCCGCCGGCCCGCGCTGGTTCAGCCAGCCCCCCACGTCGATCGACGCGCCGCTGGGATGAAAGCCGAGATTGCGCGCGCCGGCTTCGCGCGCTGCCCGGAAACGCTGGGACGGCCGGCATTGGCTGAGCTGGCCGCGCTGTTCGGCGACTTGCGCGCCGACCGACCCGGGTCGCGGATCGACCCGGTCATGGAAGAGCGGACCCAAGCCATCGCGATGGCGACGCGATATGCGAGCGCGCTGTTGGGAGATGGCGCAAGACCGGTTCGTGCGCTGCTGTTAGACAAGAGCGTCGGCGCCAACTGGTCACTAGGCTGGCATCAGGACCGCGTGATCGAAGTGGCAGCCAAGGTCGACGTGCCGGGCTTCGGTCCGTACACAGTCAAGCAGGGGCGTCTTCACGTTGCGCCGCCGATCGAGTGGGTCGAGCGCTTGCTCACCGTTCGCATTCATCTCGACCCGGTCGATTCCGACAATGGTCCGCTCGTCGTCGCGCCCGGATCCCACCGACTTGGTTTCGTAGCCGAGCGCGAGATCGATGCCGTCGTCACGCGTTGTGGCGAGGCGATCTGCCTGGCGGATGCGGGCACGATGTGGTTCTACGCCACGCCAATTCTCCATTGCTCGGCGCGGTCGACCGGCGACCGACACCGCCGGGTGCTGCAGCTCGATTTCGCCGTGGGCGACCTGCCGGGCGGTCTCGTCTGGGCGCTGGACGTCACGACCGCTTGAGGGGCGGGGCCTGCTCTACTAAGCGGGGCGCCATGATATCGACCAACGACCTTCGCCGCGGCTTCCTGGACTTCTTCGCGTCGCAGGGGCACCAGATCGTGCCCTCGGCGCCGCTGGTGCCGCAGAACGACCCGACGCTGATGTTCGTCAACGCCGGCATGGTGCCGTTCAAGAACGTGTTCACCGGGCTGGAAAGCCGCCCCTATTCGCGTGCGACCTCGTCGCAGAAGTGCGTGCGGGCAGGCGGCAAGCACAACGATCTCGACAATGTCGGCTACACGGCGCGGCATCATACCTTCTTCGAGATGCTCGGCAATTTCTCGTTCGGCGATTATTTCAAGGAGCAGGCGATCCACAACGCCTGGACGTTGCTGACGCGCGAGTGGGGGCTGCCGGTGGAGAGGCTGACGGCGACGGTGTATCACACCGACGACGAGGCGTTCGACCTGTGGAAGAAGATCGCCGGTCTTCCCGAAGAGCGGATCATCCGCATCCCGACCAAGGATAATTTCTGGGCGATGGGCGAGAACGGGCCGTGCGGTCCGTGCTCCGAAATCTTCTACGACCATGGCGATCATATCTTCGGCGGCCCGCCGGGCAGCCCCGACGAGGATGGCGATCGCTTCGTTGAGATCTGGAACCTCGTCTTCATGCAATATGAGCAGGCGGCGAACGAGATCGTCGCCGAGCTGCCCAAGAAGTCGATCGACACCGGCATGGGGCTGGAGCGCGTCGCGGCGGTGATGCAAGGCGTCCATGATAATTATGACACGGACACGTTCAAGGCGCTGATCCACGCGTCGGAGGCGCTGACGCATACCAAGGCGGAGGGCGAGCAGCAGGCGTCGCACCGCGTTATCGCAGACCATCTGCGCTCGGCCGGCTTCCTGGTCGCCGACGGCGTGCTGCCGGCGAACGAAGGGCGCGGCTATGTGCTGCGTCGGATCATGCGGCGCGCGATGCGGCATGCGCATCTGTTGGGCGCCAAGGATCCGCTGATGCACCGGCTGGTGCCGGCGCTGGTCGCCGAGATGGGCGCGGCCTTCCCCGAGCTGGTCCGTGCGCAACCGCTGATCGAGGCGACGCTGCGCCAGGAGGAAGGCCAGTTCCGCAAGACGCTCGATCGGGGGTTGAAGCTGCTCGACGAGGCGACGGCGGGCCTCGACGACGGTGGGACGTTGGCGGGTGAGACGGCGTTCAAGCTCTATGACACCTATGGTTTTCCCTATGACCTGACCGAGGATGCGCTCCGGGCGCAGGGATATCAGGTCGATCGTGCTGGCTTCGACGCGGCGATGGCCGAGCAGAAGCGCGCGGCGCGGGCGGCGTGGAAGGGATCGGGCGCGAAGGGATCGGAAGAGATCTGGTTCGACATCGCCGAGGAAACGGGATCGACCGAGTTCACCGGCTACGCCAATGACGTCGGCGAGGGCGAGGTGCTGGCGCTGGTCAAGGACGGCGTGCGCGTCGAGCGGGCGAGCGTCGGCGATCACGTCGGCATCGTCGTCAACCAGACGCCCTTCTATGCCGAGAGCGGCGGACAGGTCGGCGACGCGGGGACGATCACGACCGATCAGGGGCTGGCGATCACCGTCTCCGACACGTCGAAGCAGCTCGGCCGGCTGTGGGTGCATCACGGCGAGGTGACCGCGGGCGAGATCGCGGTGGGCGATGCGGTGAAGCTGGCGATCGACCTCGACCGCCGCGGACAGATCCGCGCCAATCACTCGGCGACCCACTTGCTGCACGAGGCGCTTCGCCAGCGGCTGGGCACGCATGTCGCGCAGAAGGGCTCGCTGGTCGCGCCCGATCGCCTGCGCTTCGACTTCTCGCAGCCAATGGCGCTGGCACCGGCCGACGTCGCCGAGGTGGAAGCCCGCGTCAACGAGCAGATCCGCGGCAATGGCGTGGTTACGACGCGATTGATGACTCCCGACGAGGCAATCGCCGAAGGCGCGATGGCGCTGTTCGGCGAGAAATATGGCGACGAGGTGCGCGTCGTGTCGATGGGCGAGGATGCCGACGGCACCTACAGCCTGGAACTGTGTGGCGGCACGCATGTCGGCGCGCTCGGCGAGATCGGGCTGTTCAAGGTCGTCAGCGAGGGCGCGGTGTCGTCGGGCGTCCGCCGCGTCGAGGCACTGACCGGCGAAGCCGCGCGCAGCTATCTGCAACATCGCGACGAGGTGCTGCGCGAGGCTGCGGCGGCGCTGCGCTCGACACCCGACGAGGTGCCGGGCCGGGTCGCCGCGCTGATCGACGAGCGCAAGCGGCTGGAGCGTGAGCTGGCCGAGGCCAGGAAGGCGCTGGCGATGGGCGGTGGCGGCGGTGGTGCGCCCGCCGGGCCGGAAGACGTCGGTGGCGTCGCGTTCGTCGGCCAGGTCTTCGAGGGCTTCGAGGCGAAGGGGCTACGCGGCGCGGTCGATGAGGCCAAGCAACGGATTGAATCGGGCGTGGCGGCGATCGTCGCAGTCAACGACGGTCGCGCCTCGGTCGCGGTCGGGGTGACGCCCGATCTCGTCGGACGGTTTGACGCGGTGGCGCTGACCAAGGTCGCGGTGGCGGCGCTGGGTGGGCAGGGCGGCGGCGGCCGGCCCGATATGGCGCAGGGCGGCGGCCCCGACGGCGACAAGGCCGCCGACGCAGTGGCGGCGATCAAGGCGGCGATGGCCGGCTAATCGCCGCGGCGACGCCGTTGTTTCCTTTCACCGGCTTGAGGCTGCTGCTGCCGGCGGTTGTGCCGTCGTGGCGCTTCTTCGATGCGGTGACGGCGAGCCCGCGCATCGACTATGTACTGGCGGCGAGTCCCGGAGGTGCTTCGGGCGACTGGCACGAATTCGATCCACGCGTACCCGTCCTGTCCGCGCGGATGATGCTCCGCCGGCTGGTCTGGAATCCGGCGTGGAACGAGGCACTCTACCTTGTCAGCCTCGCTGAGCGGCTGATGAGCAATGCCGATCCGGCGACGCTGGCGCACAGCGAGCGCGAAATGCTACGGCGGGTGGCGCATCAGCTTCACCGCAAAGGCTACGATCGCGGTGGCGATTGGCTGCGGATCCGGCTGCGGTTCGTGCATCGACCGCCCGGGACCGATGAGGTGCTGGGCGAGGTCGTCTATGTCTCAGACCACCATCGGTTATCGACGCTGCTGTGACGTTCGACCTGGCTACCCATCTGACCGCAGCGGCATTGGCGCTGGCGTTCGCTCAGCAAAGTGTGGAGCATCTGGCCGGCGCGGCCGCCGTGCAGGAGCGATGGCTGTTCGCGCCGCGGTTGGCGCTGTCGGTGCTGCTGTTCCTTGCGTGCATCGGCGTGCTTCCGGTTGCCAACGCAGCTGGCGTGCTCACGCTGGCGCTGTTGGCCAACCACCTGCTGATCCTGCCCTTTTTCAATGGGCCCTATAATGGCGGTGCAGACCGCATGGGCCTGCTGATGCTAGTCTGCCTGGCGGGCGCCTTTACGCTGCCCGACGTGCGGTGGCGCGAGCTGGCGTTCGGCTATCTCGGGATGCAGCTGCTGCTGAGCTACGCGATGGCGGGGTGGGTGAAGATCGCCAATCCGGCCTGGCGACGCGGAGAGGCGCTGCGCGATGTGTTTCGTTTTTCCGCCTATCCGGCGGGCGAGAACATCCGGCAGTTGGCGGATCGCCCGCGCCTGCTGTGGGTGGCGGGATGGGCGGTCATGCTGTTCGAACTGGCCTTTCCGCTGGCGATGCTATCGCGACCGGCGCTGCTGGCGGCGCTGGCGATCGCGGCGTCGTTTCACCTAGCCAACGCCTGCCTGTTCGGGCTCAACCGCTTCTTCTGGATCTGGATCGCGGCCTATCCGTCGCTCTTGTGGTTGCAGGATCGGCTGCTCGGCTGACCGCCCATGAAGAAGGGGCGGCACCCTGCGGCGCCGCCCCCTCCGTCACCCTGCCGTCCGATGGATCAGCGGGTCTTCTTCTTGGTCGTCGACGTGGTCTTCGTCGTCGTGGTCGTCGAGGCCGTGTCAGCACCGGCGGCGGCCGTCGTGTCGGTCGCTGCGGTCGCGCCCGGTGCCGTGGCGCCGGTCGAAGCGGTCGCGCCCGTGCCGGCTGCGGCATTGAACTGCTCGGCGGTCAGGCCGATGATGATGCTGCCATCGGGTGCTGCCGAGAAGCCCGAGACGGGCAGCTGGACGTCACGGCCGTTGCTGGCGGTGACGATCACATTGGCAGCGTCCGCCGACTTGATCGTGCCGATGACGTTCTGGGCGTTGCGCCCCTTCACCTGCGTGCCGGCGACGAGACGGCTCTGGAGCGCACCCTTGGCCTGCTGCTGCTGCGCCGCCGCCGCGGCGTCGAGCGCGGCCTTGGTCATCGCAATGCTGGGACCGCTCGGCCCCTTGCCGATCGAGGTGAGTGGCAGCGCGACCTGCGCGGTGCCGGTATTGACCACCGCGGCGTCGGCGGTGACGCTCGTCACCTGGCCGATCGCGACACCGGCCGAGTCATAGATGGTGGCGCCGACCGTCGGCGCTGCCGAGGCGGTCGTCGCCGGAGCGGTCTGCGCGGGCGCGGTTTGCGCCATCGCCGGCACCGCAGTCATCGCGCCAAGCGCGAGCACAGCCATATACTTCATGACGTCAATCTCCCGTGATTGGTTCGGTCTGGAAACGAGATAGGGTCGCGAGCGGTTCCCAACCCCCCTCCATGCGGCGAAGCGGCGCGAGCACGGGGTAAAGCGTTAAGATATCGGTGAAGCTGAATGAATGTTCAGCCAATAAGGCACTTTAGGAGCTGTTCCACGCGTAAATTCTCAACGCGTACGTTCGTGCAGGCGCCGTATTCGCCGGATACGCGGTTCGCGCGTCAACTCCGCCTCGCGCCGGATCTTCTGGCGCATCTGGTCGCGCTTTTCATGGATCGAGGCGATGACCGGGCCCATCGCGACGCCGAGGTCGACCAACACTGCCTCGGACAGCTGCAGCGAGCTTTCGAGCGTCTCTGGCACCGCGTCGGTGACACCGGCGCGATACAGCTCGGCGGCGTGGCCCGCGTCACGAGCGCGGGCGATGATCGGCAGCTTGGGGGCGAGCGTGCGCATCCGCCGGGCAAGGCGCACCGTCAGGACGGGATCGTCCATCGTCAGGATCAGCGCCTTGGCGTCGGTCAACTGCAATCGATCGACGAGCTCGGCGCGAGCGATGTCGCCGAAGAGCACGGGATAGCCGGCGGCGCGGCCCTCGGCCACCGTGTCGATATCGGCCTCGACCGCGATGAAGGGCAGATTGTGGACCGCGAGCATGTCGGCGACGGTCTGGCCCACCCGGCCGAATCCGATCAGCACGGTTCGCGCGGCGCCCTCTTCGATCGCCGGCGGTTCCTCGGTCGTGCTGCGCGCTTCGATCCGGCGCGAGACGAGCCGCCCGGCCTTGGCCAGCAGCGGCGTGATGGTGAGGCCGATCGCTGTCACGGTCTGCCAGAACGCGGCGGTCGAGGGCAGGATGAGCTGGGCCTGCGCCGCGGTGCCGAGCACGATCAGCGTGGTTTCCGACGGGCTGCCCATCAGCAATCCGGTCTCCGCCGCGACACCGCGCCTAGCGTTGGCGACCCGGAGCAGCAGATAGGTGACGACTGCCTTCGCGGCGATCACGCCCACCACAGCCATCAGCAGCGACGGCCAGTTGGCGCCGATCAGCCGCAGGTCGAGCTGCATCCCCACGGTGATGAGGAACACACCGAGCGCCAGCCCCTTGAACGGCGCGGTCATCACCTCGACCTCGCTGTGATACTCCGTCTCGGCGATCAGCAGGCCGGCAAGCAGCGCCCCGACGATCGGCGACAGGCCCGCCGCGGTGGTGGCGACGCTGGCGACGATCACCACCAGCAACGAAGCGGACAGGAACAGCTCGGGGCTCTTGGTTCGTGCCGCCTGCGCGAAGAGGCGGGGCAGGACGATCCGGCCGCCGAGGTACATCGCGACCACCGTCACGCCGCCACGCAGTGCGACCCCGGCGATCCCGCTCCAGCCGTCGTTGGCGGTGGGGGCCATGGCGCCGAGCGCGAAGATGATGGGGACGAGCGCCAGATCCTCGAACAGCAGCATGGCAAAGGCACCGCGGCCGACGGGACTGGTCGTGCCGACGAGCGGCAGCACCAGCGCGGTCGAGGAAAGCGCGAGCGCCAGCCCGAGCCCGGCCGACCCGGCCCAGGACTGGCCGAGGAAATGCAGCGTGACGCCGATCAACGCGGCAGCGCCGAACAGCTCGGCCGCGCCCGTGCCGAAGACCAGCCGGCGCATCGACCATAATCGTCGGAACGACAGCTCGAGGCCGATCGAGAACAGGAGCAGGATGATGCCGAATTCGGCGAACGGCTCGATCGATTCAGGCTTGGTGATGGTGACGTAGTAGAGCCACGGAAAGCGATCGACGAGCGTGCCGAGCCCCGCCGGGCCGACGAGCATGCCGACCAGAATGAAACCGATCACCGGCGTGACGCGAAAGCGGGCGAAGGCAGGAATCACCAGCCCGGCCGCTCCCAATATCACCAGCGCGTCGGAGAATCCTTCGTTGTCGAGCCTGAGTGCCATCGCAGGACTCTGTAGCGCCGCGACCGAAATTGTCAGCAACGGTGGACGCGATCAGCCGCGACGCCTCGCAACCGCCTCGCCGCCCGCGGTAAAATCGAAGCGGATCCGCACCCAGGCGCCGACGAGCATCTTGCCGCCGACGCGCGGGGGGCGGACCCGGAACTGCCAGGCGGCCTCCCGCAGCGCCCGCGCGAGCCCCGACCCCATCGGCGATTCGCCGAGCGAGCGGCAATTGTCGACCCGAAAGTCGGGGATCGTCCGGCACGCGACCATCGCCCACGAACCTGCCGGCGCGCTCGACGCTGGCATATAGGCGGTCAGCACGCCGCGCGGCGGATCGGTGTACCATTCGGCGTTGAACAGCTTGGCGCCGCCAGGGCCCTCGCCGGGGCCGTAGGTCGAGGCGACCTTGGCATCGCCTTCGCTATCGCCTTCGCCCTGGTCGGCATGGCCCATGTTGCTGATGTCGCCCGCGGCGAACAGCGACTTGTCGCCGAACAGGCTCGGCGCCGGCGGTGTCGGCGGCGGCGGAACGGGCGGCGGTTCGGGGGTCGGCGTGGCGGGACGGGCGGCGGCAGCGGCGGTTTGCTGCGGCTTCTTCTGCGCGCTGACCGACTTGCGCTCGCTCGGTTTTTCGACGTCCCGATCGGCGGGGTACATCGAGAAGGTGACGGGGCGGCTGTCGCTCGGCGGCGGCGCCTGCGTCTTAGGGGCGAGGCCGATGAGGATCAGGAAGAGGAGGACGTGCGCGGCAAGCGCCAGCAGCAACGCGAGCGGCCGCCGCCTTTCCGATCCGCGATACCCCGACGCCACCATGTGCCCGGGCGCCTAGGCCCTTGCCCCCTGGGCTGCAATGGCCCTGCGCCGGAAGCGATCGGAATTCATGTTTCCGCTTCATCAACGCTGGACGCTCTACGTCGTATCGACGCGCCGCCACATGGGAGATTGTTCGATGATTGCAGCCCTTGCCCTTGCTTTTCAGCGGGTGCCGCCGCCGCTCTATGTGACCACGGGCCCGATGCGGCCGTCGGCCGGCGCCGAAGTCAGGCCGGAACCGATGCGTGTCGACGTGACGCTGCGCGGACCCGGCGCAACGCTGTGGCAGGGACAGTTGGCGCTCGGTCAAGGCGGCGCAAGCTGGCGGGAGAGCGTGTCGGAAGCGGGCGGCTGCACGACGCCCTATGGCGAGGGAACGGTGCAGAGGGAGGCGAGCATCCAGCTGATCCGCCAGCGAAACGGCGCCGCAGATCCCGGCGCATCGGTGCAGGTAAGTGTCCGTTGGGTGTGTCCCGCCGAAGCAAGGGGCGGATGCGGCGCAACGCGGACGGTCGAGCTGCGCCAGTCGGTCGATCTGTCGACCGGACCGGCGCGGCTCACCGGCGACGGCGGGCTCGTGGTCGAGCTCCGCCGCCGCTGACGGGACGAGGTTACGCCCAGTTCGCCATTTCCGTCTCGAGGTTGACGCGAACCTGCTCGAAGAATTGCTCGGTCGTCATCCACGGCTGGTCCGGGCCGATCAGGATCGCGAGATCCTTGGTCATGTGACCGTCCTCGACCGTCTTCACGCAGACGCGCTCCAGCGTCTCGGCGAAGCGGGTGACATCGGGGGTGCCGTCGAACTTGCCGCGATACTTCAGGCCGCCGGTCCAAGCGAAGATCGACGCGATCGGGTTGGTCGATGTCGCCTTGCCCTGCTGATGCTGGCGGTAGTGGCGGGTGACGGTGCCGTGCGCGGCCTCTGCCTCGACGGTCTTGCCGTCCGGCGTCAGCAGGACCGACGTCATCAGGCCGAGGCTGCCGAAACCCTGGGCGACCTGGTCGGACTGGACGTCGCCGTCATAGTTCTTGCAGGCCCAGACGAACTCGCCGTGCCACTTTAGCGCCGATGCGACCATGTCGTCGATCAGGCGATGCTCGTAGACGATGCCGGCTTCCTTGAACTTGTCCTTGAACTCGGCGTCGAACACCTCGGCGAACAGGTCCTTGAAGCGGCCGTCGTACGCCTTGAGGATGGTGTTCTTGGTCGACAGATACACCGGCCACTTGAGGTTGAGGCCGTAGTGCATCGAGGCGCGGGCGAAGTCGCGGATCGATTCGTCGAGGTTGTACATGGCAAGCGCCACGCCCGGCCCCTCGAAGCGGAATACCTCGCGGTCGATCGTTTCGCCGTCGTCGCCCTCGAACACCAGGCGCAGCTTGCCCGGCCCCGGGACCAGATAGTCGGTCGCGCGATACTGGTCGCCGAACGCGTGACGGCCGACCACGATCGGGTGGGTCCAGCCGGGGATCAGGCGGGGAACGTTCTTGATGACGATCGGCTCGCGGAAGATGGTGCCGCCCAGGATGTTGCGGATCGTGCCGTTGGGCGACTTCCACATCTTCTTCAGGCCGAATTCCTCGACGCGCGCCTCGTCCGGGGTGATCGTCGCGCACTTCACCGCGACGCCGTACTTCTGCGTTGCCTTGGCGCTGTCGATCGTCACCTGGTCGTCGGTCGCGTCGCGATGCTCGATGCCGAGGTCGTAGTAATCGAGCTCGATGTCGAGATACGGCTTGATCAGGCGCTCGCGGATCCATTCCCAGATGATCCGCGTCATCTCGTCGCCGTCGATCTCCACGACGGGCGTCTTCACCTTGATCTTGGCCATGCTCTGTCCTTGCACGAGGGGGATATGGCGCGGTCGATACGGGGAAGGCGGCGGGGGATCAACCGCACACCGCGGGTGGCGTGTCCGCCCGGGCGGCAACGATCACGGCGCTGCAACGTTGTGTCGCGGCTCTGCCACGGTTAGACCCTGTCGACATGAACTCAATTTCCCCGCGCGACGAGGCGCCGCTGCCCACGACTACGGTCAAGTGGCGTTTCCCCGCCGTCCATCCCGAAGGCTATAAGTACGTCGGCATCGCCTTCGGCATCACGCTTCTCGCCACGATTCTCAGCCACGTCTTCTTCTGGCCGTTCCTGGCCGTCACCGCGTGGGTGGCGATCTTCTTCCGCGATCCCGTACGCACCACGCCGGTGGGCGACGACGTGATCGTCGCGCCGGCCGACGGCTTGGTGACGATGATCCAGCGCGTGCCGATCCCGCGCGAGCTGGCGGTCGACCTGGGCGATGCGCCGCTGGTGCGCGTGTCGATCTTCATGAGCGTGTTCGACGTCCACATCAATCGCACGCCGATTGCCGGGACGATTCGCCAGGTCGTCTACATCTCGGGCAAGTTCCTCAACGCGGATCTCGACAAGGCATCGGACGAGAACGAGCGCCAGCACATCGTCGTCGAAGGACGCGATGGCCGGCGGATCGGCTTCACCCAGATCGCCGGCCTGGTCGCGCGGCGGATCGTACCGTTCGTCAAGCCCGGGGACATGGTCGCGACTGGGCAGCGGGTCGGCCTGATCCGCTTCGGTAGCCGCGTCGACGTGTACCTTCCCGAGGATTGCGCGCCGCAGGTAACGCTCGGTCAGCGCAGCGTCGCGGGCGAGACCGTGATCGGTCGCATCGGTGGCCGACCGGTGAGCGGGATCAGCCAATGACCGACGGCGGACGCCCCGATCCGAAGCCCCATCGCCGCGGCATGCCGCGCTTGGCGAGGCCGGCGGGCGGGTTGCCGCTCCGCGCGATCGCGCCGAATGCGGTAACCGCGCTCGCCCTTTGCTCCGGCCTGAGTGGCGTCCGGTTCGCGATTGGTGGCGAATGGGAGCGGGCGGTGGCGATGATCATGGTCGCTGGCGTTCTCGACGGAATCGACGGCCGGATCGCGAGACTGCTTCGCGGCGAGAGCCGGTTCGGCGCCGAACTCGACTCCTTGTCCGACGCCATATCGTTCGGTGTCGCCCCGGCGTTGATCCTGTATCTCTGGTCGCTGGCCGCGCTGCCGCGGGTTGGCTGGATGTGTGCGCTCTTGCTTGCCGTCTTCTGCGCGCTTCGCCTGGCGCGGTTCAACGCGCGGATCGACATCACCGACCAGCCGCATAAGTCCGCCGGCTTCATGACTGGTGTCCCGGCCCCGGCTGGAGCAGGCCTGGCCCTGCTGCCGATGTTCCTTTGGTTTTCGACCGAAGAACCGATTTTCGCGTCGCCTTGGCTCGTGGCGCCGTGGACCGCCTTCATTGCCGTGCTGATGGTGTCCAGCCTCGCGACCTTCTCATGGACGTCGATGCGGCTGCGGCGATCGGTTCGTTTCGAGGCCCTCGCGATGATCGTGCTGCTCGGTGCTGCGCTGGTCACCGCTCCCTGGCAGACGCTCAGCGTCATTGGCATCGGCTATCTCGCGATGCTGCCGTTCAGCATCGCCAGCTATGCGCGCGTCAAGCGGCTGCGCGCATCCGGCGGATCTCAACGGGAACCGGTGCCGACGCCGACCAGCGCCTGACGGCGATACGACGCTCCGCCTGCACCAGCGTGCTCAGCGGCGTGAAGCGATCCTCGGCCTGTCCCATCGCGACGCGAACGATCCGCCGCCACTGCGGCCCGACCGACAGGGCGATGACCCCGAGTGCCAGCGCCGCCGCGCCGGCGAAAATCAACGTGCTGATGACTGCGACCATGGTTCGCCTCCCGAACAATCTGCGAACTACCCTGTGGATAACTCGCCAACCCGTGAATGCATGACCAGTTCCAGTTCGAAACCGGACATTCAGGCTTTACAGCGAGCTTTCTACGCTGTGGCCCTTCTTCGAGCCCGTTATGTTCCACTATCGTTCTAGTCGTCAAGCGTTGCGGAACAAAAAACTTTCGGCTAAGGGCGCGCTCCTCAACACCGCATGGGAAGCAACATAGCCCGGTGCCCTGGCCATCATGGCCGCGGTCATCCGCTTCCCAGAGGCTCAACCGGAAGGATATATCCCTATGGCGGCACCTGTCGTCTCCATGCAGCAGCTCGTCGAGACCGGCGCGCACTTCGGCCACCAGACCCACCGCTGGAACCCGAAGATGAAGCCGTACCTGTTCGGCGACCGCAACGGCGTCCACATCATCGACCTCTCGCAGACCGTGCCGCTGTTCGCGCGCGCGCTGGAGTTCATCAGCTCGACCGTCGCCGCCGGCGGCAAGGTGCTGTTCGTCGGCACCAAGCGCCAGGCGCAGGAGTCGATCGCCGACGCCGCCCGTCGTTCGGGCCAGCACTTCGTCAACCACCGCTGGCTGGGCGGCATGCTCACCAACTGGAAGACGATCTCGAACTCGATCAAGCGCATGAAGGCGCTTGAGGAGCAGCTGTCGGGTAACACCGCCGGCCTGACCAAGAAGGAAGTCCTCCAGCTGACGCGCGAGCGCGACAAGCTCGAGCTGTCGCTCGGCGGCATCCGTGACATGGGCGGCATTCCCGACGTGATGTTCGTGATCGACGCCAACAAGGAAGAGCTGGCGATCAAGGAAGCCAACACGCTGGGCATCCCGGTCGTCGCGATCCTCGATTCGAACGTGTCGCCGGACGGCATCGCCTTCCCGGTTCCCGCGAACGACGACGCCAGCCGCGCGATCCGCCTGTACTGCGAGGCGGTGGCGATCGCCGCGACCCGCGGCAACCAGGAGCAACAGTCGCGCCGCGGCGTCGACCTGGGCGCGCAGGACGTCGCGCCGGTCGAGGAAGCGCTGACGGTCGAGCCGGAGCAGCAGGCTGCCGGCACGGTCGAGGGCGCCGGTGCGGAGGCCGAGCGTCAGATCGACGCGTAACCACCGTCACGATGCTTTCATGCGGGCGGGGCAGGGCGACAAGCGCTCTACCCCGCCCGCAAACACATTTTGCGACTAAGAGGATCGAAACGATGGCCGATATCACGGCAGCGATGGTCAAGGACCTGCGCGAGAAGAGCGGCGCGGGCATGATGGATTGCAAGAAGGCGCTGAGCGAGGCCGGCGGCGACATGGATGCGGCGATGGACTGGCTGCGCACCAAGGGCCTGGCGGCCGCGCAGAAGAAGTCGAGCCGTACCGCGGCCGAGGGCCTGGTCGGGATCGCCACCAGCGGCACCACGGGTGCGGTGGTCGAGGTCAATTCCGAGACCGACTTCGTCGCCAAGAACGACCAGTTCCAGGCGTTCGTGACCGAGGTCACGAAGATCGAGCTGGCGACGGGCGCCGACGTCGAGGCGCTGAAGGCCGTGAAGACCGCCGCCGGCGTCACGGTCGAGGAGGCGCTGACCAAGAACATTGCGACGATCGGCGAGAACCAGTCGCTGCGCCGCGCCAAGCGCCTCGAGGTGTCGAAGGGCGCCGTCGTCGGCTACATCCACAACAAGCAGGCCGATGGCCTTGGCAAGATCGGCGTGCTCGTCGCGCTCGAGGGCGATGCCTCCGACGAGGTGCTGCAGAAGCTGGGCAAGGACCTGGCGATGCACGTCGCCGCCGCTTTCCCGAAGGCGCTGAACGAGGAAGACCTGGACGAGGCCGAGATCGAGCGCGAGCGCGCGATCGCTGCCGAGAAGGCGGGCGAGAGCGGCAAGCCGGCCGACATCGTCGCCAAGATGGTCGAAGGATCGATCGCGAAGTTCCGCAAGGAGCACGCGCTGGTCAGCCAGCTGTTCGTGATGGACGGGAAGACCAAGATCAGCGACGTGGTGGCAAAGGCCGCCAAGGACGCCGGTGGCTCGATCGTCCTGAAGGACTATGTCCGCTTCCAGCTGGGCGAGGGCATCGAGAAGGAGACGTCGGACTTCGCCGCCGAAGTCGCCGCCGCCTCGGGCGTGCCGCAGAAGGCCTGACTTCAACGCGTTATGCGGGCTTTCTGGCTCGCGATGGAAGGGCGTCGCTCGATGTGAGCGGCGCCCTTCTTCATGTCCGGCGCAAGCGATCTGCATTGAAACGACATGGATTCGACGCGTCGGCGAGGTTGCCCCGCGGCGCCGGTGCGCCTAAGGTCCGCGCCGCCTCCCCGATAGACGAACAGGACCTCATGAGCCCCGCGCCGCGCTTCAAACGCATCTTGTTGAAATTGTCCGGCGAAGTGCTGATGGGTGAAGGTGGCCTTGCGATCGATCCCACCATCACCGCGCGCGTCGCCGAGGAAATCGCCGGCGTCCGCGGCGAGGGTTACGAGCTTTGCGTCGTCGTCGGTGGCGGCAATATCTTCCGGGGGTTGTCCGCTGCTGCCAAGGGGATAGAGCGCGCGACCGCGGACTATATGGGCATGTTGGCGACGGTGATGAACGCCCTCGCCGTGCAGAACGCACTCGAGCAGATCGGCGTCGAGACGCGCGTCCAGTCGGCGATCCCGATGGCCGCGGTGTGCGAGCCCTTCATCCGCCGCCGCGCCGAGCGTCACCTGGAAAAGGGCCGCGTCGTGATCTTCGCCGCCGGGGTCGGCAGTCCGTTCTTCACCACCGACAGCGGCGCTGCCCTGCGTGCCGCCGAGATGAAGTGCGACGCGCTGTTCAAGGGCACCAGCGTCGACGGCGTCTATGATGCCGATCCCAAGAAGGTGCCCGATGCCAAGCGCTACGACACCGTCAGCTACGATACGGTGCTGTCGGCCAATCTGAAGGTCATGGATGCGAGCGCGGTGGCGCTGTGCCGTGACAACCATATTCCGATCGTCGTCTTCAACATCCGCGAGCATGGCAACTTCGCCCATGTGCTCGGGGGTGAGGGGACGGCGACGATCGTGACCGATGCCAAGGAGACTCATTGATGCCCGCCTATGACAAGGCCGATCTCGAGCGTCGCATGAACGGCGCGACCGAAGCGCTGAAGCACGATCTCGCCGGTCTGCGCACCGGCCGCGCCTCCACCGCGCTGCTCGATCCGGTGACGGTCGAGGTCTATGGCTCGCACATGCCGCTCAACCAGGTGGCGACGGTGTCGGTGCCCGAGCCGCGGATGCTGTCGGTCCAGGTGTGGGACAAGACGAACGTCGGTCCGGTCGAGAAGGCGATCCGGTCCGCCGGGCTCGGCCTCAACCCAATCAACGACGGCAATACGCTGCGCCTGCCGATCCCCGACCTCACCGAAGAGCGCCGCAAGGAACTGGCCAAGCTTGCCGGCCAATATGCGGAGAAGGCGCGCATCGCGGTGCGCAATGTCCGCCGCGACGGCAACGACAGCCTGAAGATCGACGAGAAGAAGGGCGTGTTCGGCGAGGACGATCGCAAGCGCCTCGAAACCGAAATCCAGAAGCTGACCGACAAGACGATCGCCGACATCGACGCGGCGGCCAGTGCGAAGGAAAAGGAAATTCTGGGCAAGTGAGCGGCGCGCCGGTCTTGCTTCCCGCTCGTTCTGGGCGAATGGGTCAGCGATGAGCACCGCCCCGATCCTTTCCGCCGTGCCGCCCGGTGGCGGCGTGCCGCGGCATGTCGCGATCATCATGGACGGCAACGGCCGCTGGGCGAAGCGTCGGCTGTTGCCGCGGTTCGCCGGGCACAAGGCGGGTGTCGATGCGGTGCGCCGCGTCACGCGCGCGGCGCGGGCGTTGGGGATCGAGGCGCTGACGCTCTACGCCTTCTCCAGCGAAAATTGGCGGCGGCCGGAAGAGGAAGTCAGCGACCTGATGGGGTTGCTGCGCATCTTCATCCGCTCCGACCTCGACGAGATGGTCCGCGAGAATGTGCGGCTGCGGATCATCGGCGACTATCGTCGCTTCGCGCCCGATCTGGTCGCCATGGTCGACGATGCGGTGGCGCGAACCGCGGGCAACACCGGCCCGGTGCTCGTGATCGCGCTCAATTATGGATCGCAGGCGGAACTGGTCGCCGCCGCCCGTCGCCTCGCGGAGCGGGCGAAGGCGGGCGAGATCGATCCTGCCGCGATCGATAGCGCGGCGATCGAGCGCGAACTGGATACCGCCGACCTGCCGCCGCTCGACCTCGTCATCCGCACATCGGGCGAGCAGCGGCTGTCGAATTTCCTGTTGTGGCAGGCGGCCTATGCCGAGCTGCTGTTCGTCGACACGTTGTGGCCCGACTTCGACGGCGAGGCGCTGGCCGAGGCGGTGCGCGCCTTCGCCGGCCGCCAGCGCCGCTACGGCGGGCTCTGACCCCTACGTGGTTTCACCCGTCGATCCGGCCGCGATTCATGGCGCGAGCGATGCGCATCACCGCACGCCGTCGAACCTGCGCCTGCGGGTGATCGCCAGCATCGGCATGATCGCGGTGGCTTCATTCGCCCTGTGGTTCGGTGATATTCCGTTCTGGATCCTGGCCGTCGTCGTCGCCCTGCTGATGCTGGCGGAGTGGGCCGATCTGGCCGGGGCCACGCATCGCGAAAAGCGCATCGCGCAATTCGCGCTGTCGGTGCCGCTCGCGCTGATGGCGCCGGCGTCGGTGATCCTCGTCATCCACGACTTCTTCACACTCGGCCTGTTGGCGGGGGCGTTCTTCTTCGTCGCGATCGTGACCGGCAAGCGCCAGCTGGCGTTCGGGACGCTGTATTGCGGGCTGCCCGTTCTCGCGCTGGTGGTGATGCGCCGGCAGGACGCCGGGCTGGTCTATGCCTTCTGGGCGCTCGCGCTGGTGTGGGCGACCGACATCGGCGCCTATGCCGCCGGACGCACGATCGGCGGACCCAAGCTGGCGCCCGCGATCAGCCCGGCGAAGACCTGGGCGGGATTGATCGGGGGCATCCTGCTGGCGAGCGCGCTGGCGGGGGTACTGTATGCCGAGACGGGGCTGCCGGCGCGGTTGGCACTGGCGACCCCCATGCTCGCGGTGCTGGCGCAAATCGGCGACCTCTACGAAAGCTGGCTGAAGCGCCGCTCTGGGGTGAAGGACTCTGGGTCGATCCTGCCCGGCCACGGCGGCGTGCTCGATCGGCTCGATGGCGTCGTGCCGACCGCGCCGCTGGCGGCGCTGCTGGTGCTGTTGCCGTTGCTGTCATCATGAAGACCGTCACCATTCTCGGCGCGACCGGCTCGGTCGGCACATCGACGCTCGATCTCGTCGAGCGCGAGCCCGATCGCTTTCGTGTCGTCGCGCTGACCGCCAATTGCGATGTCGATCGTCTGGCGGCGGCGGCGATCCGCACTGAGGCCGAACTGGCGGTGGTGGCCGACGCCCGCTGCCTGCCGGCGCTAGCCGATGCGCTGGCGGGGACGACGACGCGCGTGGCCGGCGGTGCGGATGCGGTATGCGATGCGGCACGCGGCGCCGACTGGGTGATGGGCGCGATCGTCGGCTGTGCGGGGCTGAAACCGACCATGGCGGCGATCGAGCATGGCGCCACCGTCGTGCTCGCGAACAAGGAGCCGCTGGTGTCGGCTGGCGAGATCATCCTCGCGGCGGCATCGGCAAGCGGCGCGACGCTGCTGCCGGCGGACAGCGAGCATAACGCGATCTTCCAGTGCCTCGACGCCGCGCGGCTCGACAGCGTTCGCCGGATCATCCTGACCGCGAGCGGCGGGCCGTTCCGCGACTGGTCGACCGAGGATATGCGGCTGGTCACGCCGGCGCAGGCGGTCGCGCACCCCAACTGGTCGATGGGCGCCAAGATCTCGGTCGATTCGGCGACGATGATGAACAAGGGCCTTGAACTGATCGAGGCGGCGCGGCTGTTCCCGGTGCCCGCCGACCGGATCGAGGTGGTGCTCCACCGCCAGTCGGTGATCCATTCGATGGTCGATTATATCGACGGGTCGATGCTGGCGCAGCTGGGGCCGAGCGACATGCGCGTACCGATCGCGCACACGCTGGCATATCCGGAACGGATGGCGACGCCGATGGCACCGCTCGATCTCGTCGCGGTCGGTCGGCTCGATTTCGAGGCGTGTGATCCGGTGCGCTTCCCGGCGCTGCGCCTGGCGCGCGCGGCGCTGGAGGCAGGCGGTGCGCGGCCGGCGATTCTCAATGCCGCCAATGAGGTAGCGGTGGCCGCCTTTCTGGCCGGGCGGATCGGCTTCCTCGAAATTGCCGCAATCGTCGAGGATACGCTGCTGCGCTACGCCCCGGCGGCGCCCGCTAGCCTCGACGACGTCCTTGCCGTCGATGCGGAAGCGCGCAGGCTCGCGGGCGAGCGCGTAGAGGATGGCGTCGTTTGATCGAAAATCCCGGCATCCTGTTCTCGGTCCTGGCGTTCCTCTGCGCCATCGGGCCGCTCGTGTTCATTCACGAGATGGGTCATTACACCGCAGGTCGCTTCTTCGGGATCAAGGCCGACGCCTTCTCGATCGGGTTCGGGCGCGAGATCGCGGGCTGGACCGACCGGCTGGGTACGCGGTGGAAGATCGGCTGGCTGCCGCTGGGCGGCTACGTCAAGTTCGCCGGCGACATGAACCCCGCGGGTGTCCCCGACGCGGCGTGGCTGGCGCTGCCGGCGGCCGAACGCGAGCGGACCTTTCAGGCCAAACCGCTGTGGCAGCGTGCGATCGTCGTCGCGGCCGGCCCGTTCGTCAACCTGGCGCTGGCGGTACTGATCCTCGCCGGCTTCGCCTATGCCTATGGCGTCGACCGGACGCCGCCGGTGATCGACCAGGTTGCGGCCGGCACGCCTGCCGCCGCCGCAGGGCTGGCGCCGGGCGACCGCATCGTCGCGATCGACGGGGTCGCGATGGCCACCTTCTCGGACCTTGCCAAGTTCGCGCTGATCCGGCCGGGCCAGGCCGTGGCGGTGACGGTGCAGCGCGACGACCGGCGGCAGGCGATGCCGCTGACGATCGGCACCGTCCGACAGCGCGACCGGTTCGGCAACGAGTATCGCATCGGTCGCCTGGGCATTGCCGGCGGCAAGCCAGTCTATGCGCCGGTGTCGTTGATCGAGGCGCCTCTCGCTGGCGTCCGGGCGACGGCCGAGATCGTATCGGGCACCGTCGAGACGCTGGGCCAGATTATTTCGGGGCGGCGCTCGATCGACGAGCTCGGCGGCCCGATCCGCATCGCCAAGGTGTCGGGCGAGCAGATGTCGCTCGGCTGGCCGGCGTTCGTGTGGCTGCTGGCGCTATTGTCGATCAATCTGGGGTTCATCAACCTGCTGCCAGTGCCGCTGCTCGATGGCGGACATCTGTTGTTCTATGCGGTAGAGGCGGTGCGCCGCCGCCCGCTGGAGCCGCAGGCGCAGGAGTGGGCTTTTCGCGGCGGATTGGCAGCTGTGCTGCTGCTGATGCTGGTGGTGACGTTCAACGACCTTGGCGCGGTCGGTGTGTGGCAGCGATTGGCCGGCTTGATCGGCTGACGCCGTTCGGGCAGGGCGCGCCAGCCGGGTTTGGGCCTTAAGTTTTGGGGTGGGTTGAGTGACGGCCATCAATACGACCAATTTCATGCGCGTCGGCGCCGTGCTGTTGTGCGGCACCGTGCTGTCGGGCGTGCCCGCCATGGCCCAGACGGTACCAGCCGCGCCGCCAGCCGCCACAGGCGCCCAGACGCCGCCGGCACCTGCCGCCGCCGCCGCGCCGGCGCAGGCAGGGACGATCAAGTCGCTCCGGGTCGAGGGATCGCAGCGTATCGAGCCCGAAACGGTGCTCAGCTACACCAAGCTGCGCGTCGGCGCGCCGTATACGGCGGAAACGCTCGACCAGGCGCTGAAGGATCTTCAGGCGTCCGAGCTGTTCGTCGATTATCAGATCTCGGGCGTCGAGGACGGCAACATCGTCCTGCGCGTGCGCGAGAACCCGATCATCAACCGGGTGATCCTGGAGGGCAACAAGCGCCTCAAGGAAGACAAGATCAAGAAGGAGATCAAGCTCGCGCCGCGGCAGATCTTCACGCGCACCGCCGTTCGCCAGGACGTGGCGCGGATCATCGAGCTGTATCGCCGCCAGGGGCGCTTCGCCGCGTCGGTCGAGCCCAAGATGGTCAACCTGGACCAGAACCGCGTCGACGTGGTGTTCGAGGTCAACGAGGGGCCGAAGTCGAAGGTCCGCCAGATCAACATCATCGGTAACGAGGTGTTCGATGACGACAAGCTGCGTGGCGAGATGGTCACCAAGCAGTCGCGCTGGTTTCGCTTGCTGTCGTCGAACACGTCGTACGACCAGGATCGCCTGAACTACGACCAGCAGAAGCTGCGTCAGTTCTATCTGACCGAGGGCTATGCCGACTTCCGCGTCACCAGCGCGGTCGCCGAGCTGACCCCTGACAAGCGCGATTTCATCATCACCTATGTCGTCGAGGAAGGCCCGCGCTATAAGTTCGGTGACGTCTCGGTCGATAGCGAGATCCGCGACTTCGACAACAAGCGGCTCGCCGCATCGCTGCCGATCAAGAAGGGCGACTGGTACAACGCCAAGCTCGTCGAGGACTCGGTCGACCAGCTGAGCGAATCGGCGGGCCTGTTCGGCTATGCCTTCACCGACGTGTCCCCGGAATTCCAGAAGGATACCGAGACGCTGACGATGGGGATGAACTTCCACATCGCGCAGCAGCAGCGCAGCTACGTCGAGAAGATCAACATCACCGGCAACACCAACACTCAGGACAAGGTGGTACGCCGCGAGATGCGCTTGGCCGAGGGCGATGCGTTCAACAGCTTCCAGATGAAACGCTCGCAGGATCGCATCAACAGCCTGGGATTCTTCCAGGACAAGATGGAGATCAAGCCGGTCCAGGGCTCGTCGCCCGACCGCGTGGTGCTCGAGACCAACCTGGAAGAGCGCGCGACCGGCCAGCTGCAGTTGTCGGCGGGCTATTCGAGCCTCGAGCGGTTCATCATCCAGGCCGAGATCACGCAGAACAACTTCCGCGGCAAGGGGCAGACGCTTCGCCTGGGCGTGAACTATTCGGCCTATTCGAAGTCGATCGAGGCTGGGTTCACCGAGCCGTATCTGTTCGACAAGAACGTAGCAGTCGGCGTGGATCTGTTCCGCCGCGACTTCAACTCGTTCAACTTCAACAACAACACTCGCCAGACGACCTATTCGCAGGTGTCGACCGGCTTCCAGATTCGTGCGGGTGTGCCGTTGACCGAATATTGGTCGCTGGCCGGTCGCTATGGCCTCTCGTATGACGAAGTCGGCCTCGACCAGGCGACGTTCTTTACCAATGGCGTCTGCGACCCTGTGCGAGCGGGGCGCTATCTCTGCGAGGCGATCGGCAATCGATGGACTTCATCGATCGGCTACTCGTTGATCTATGACAGCCTCAACAGCCGCCTGCGGCCAACCGCCGGTCAGCGCCTCGCGATCAGCCAGGACTTCGCTGGTCTCGGCGGCGACGTGCGCTACCTGCGCACCCGCGCAGAGGGTTCGAAGTTCTGGAACGTCGGCGGCGGCTTCATCGGCTCGTTCCTCGCCGAAGGGGGCTACATACACAGCTTTGAAAAGAGCCGTGGTCCCGGTATCGATCCGGTGCGCATCACCGATCGTTTTTATCTCGGCGAGCCGCAGTTCCGCGGGTTCGACATCCGCGGCGTCGGCCCGCGCGTTCTTCGTCAAGGCTACACCACCGACAGCACGACCGGTAAACAGATACTGATCACCAACCGCGATCAGATCACCGACGATGCGCTTGGCGGCCGGGCATATTATCTGGCTCGTGCGGAGCTAGAGATCCCGCTTGGTGCAGGCGCACGCGAGCTTGGACTTCGACCCTCGATTTACGTACAGGCCGGAAGCTTGTTTGGGATCACGCGGCCGCTGCCCACCGCGGCCTTCCCGACGATTACAGACGCGAACGGCAACGTTACGGTGCTGCCGACGCGATCGGCGCTCGTCGACTCGGCGGGGCGTCAGCTGTACATCAACACGTCGACGTTGGCCGGCGCGACGGCAGCCACGCAGCAGACGACCACCTGCGCGATTGGTTATTCGGCGACGCTGGGTGGGGCCTGTTCGGGTTCGGAGACCAACGCGATCGCGTTCAGCGACGAGAGCGCGCCGTTCAAGGAAAGCTTCCTCGGCAATTCGGCGAAACCGCGTCTGTCCGTGGGTATCGGCGTCAACTGGAATTCGCCGTTCGGCCCGCTGCGCATCGATCTCGCCAAGGCGCTGCTGACGCAGCCGGGCGACGACCCCAAGCTTGTTACATTCAACGTAGGGACTCAGTTCTGATGAAGATCATCCTCTCGGCGGCCGTCGCCGCCATCGCCATTGCCACCCCGGCGCTCGCGCAGCAGGTGCCCGACGCCAAGATCGCCGTCGTCGACAGCGAGCGTCTGCTCAGCGAATGCACCGCTTGCAAGGCGGCGAACACGCAGCTGCAGGCGCAGGGTACGCAGTTCCAGACCCAGGCGCAGCAGCTTGCCGCGCCGCTCCAGACCGAGGGTCAGGCACTCCAGACCGCCGTCAACGCCGCCAAGGGCACGCCCGATGCCGCGCTGCAGGCGCGCATCCGTGCGTACCAGACCAAGGAGCAGCAGGTTAACCAGCAGCTCCAGGGCCAGCGCGCGACGCTCGAGCGCAACGTCGCCTGGGTACGCCAGCAGATCGGCCAGAAGGCCGGTCCGATCATCCAGACCGTCGCGCAGCAGCGCGGCGCGACGATCGCGCTGGACAAGGGCAGCACGCTGTTCGCGGCGCCCGCCACCGACATCACCGATGCGGTGCTGACCCAGCTCAACAGCCAGCTGCCGAGCGTCAGCACGACCGCGCCGGCACAGACCGCCCCGGCGACCCCCGCGGCGACGACGCCGGCCGCCGGCCGTCCCTCGGGCCGGTGAGCGACGACGCTCCGCAGCGCGAGACACTGACCCAGCTGGATATCGGGCGGGTCATGGCGGCGCTGCCGCATCGCTACCCGATGCTGCTGGTCGACCGTGTCGAGGAACTTGTTCCCGACCGGTCGATCGCGGCGATCAAGGCGGTGACGATCAACGAGGGCTTCTTCCAGGGGCATTTCCCCGGGCGCCCGATCATGCCGGGCGTGCTGATCGTCGAGGCGCTGGCGCAAGCGGCGGGCGTGCTCGCGGTCGAAAGCCTCGGCCTGGCGGGCACGGGCAAGCTGGTCTATTTCATGGCGATCGACGAGGCCAAGTTCCGCAAGCCGGTCGAGCCCGGCGTGCTGCTGCGGCTCGAGGTCGAATTCGTCCAGAAGCGTGCGACGGTCTGCAAATTTGCAGGTGTCGCCCGGATCGACGGCCAGGTCGTCGCTCAGGCGAGCTTCACGGCGATGATCGCGGACCCGCCGAAGGCGTAACGGTCCACCGGGCGTAGCCCCGCCACCTTTGACTTAGCGGCGCCGCTCGCCTATGCGCGCGCCTTCCTTCGGGCTGGTCGGAAACCAGCCATTTCCAGGAGCCGAGACGTGAAGAAAGATATCCATCCCGACTACCACATGATCAAGGTGCAGATGACCGACGGCACCGTGTACGAAACTCGCTCCACCTGGGGCAAGGAAGGCGACACGATGACGCTCGAAATCGATCCCTTGGCGCACCCGGCGTGGACCGGAGGTCGCGGCCAGCTGCTCGATCAGGGCGGTCAGGTTGCGCGCTTCAACAAGCGCTTCGGCGGCGGTCTGACGCTGCGCAAGTAACGCCGTATAAACCATCTTGGCCCTACATTCTTGGGGATGTTCGCGGCCGAGTTCGAATCAGCATCAGGCGATGGCCGGCGTAGCCCACGGGTTGCGCCGGTCGCGCTCGATGCGCAGCTTGGCATCGGCGGTCGGGCGCTGTGCAAGGTCGTCGACATCTCGGTCAGCGGCGCCAAGATCCAGACCTATTCGCTGCTCCAGCGTGGCAGCCTGATCTTCCTGAAATTGCCGGGCGCAGGCCGCGTGGCGGCCGAGGTCGTCTGGGCCAACGACTTCCTGGCCGGTTGCGAATTCCGCAAGCCGCTTGGCCCCAGGGCCTATGCCGCACTGCTCGCGCAGACCGAAGTCTGAGCGGTGCTGGCGGAGAGGGTGGGATTCGAACCCACGGTGAGCGTGAACCCACGGCGGTTTTCAAGACCGCTGCCTTAAACCACTCGGCCACCTCTCCGCGCTATCAGTGCCGATACGGGTATCGCGGCCATTCGTGCAAGCCTCGCGATGGCGCGAGCTTTCACACTGTCGGCCGGCATGCGAGGATTACAGGCATGACGGGGGAAGTTCGGCGCATCGTCGCCATCATGGTGTCAGCGCTGCTGGCTGGCGCGACGCCGGCTGCGGCGCAGGACGAGGCGGGGTTCCAGGCCTATCTGCCGACGCTGCGGGCGCAGGCGATCGCGGACGGGGTGACGCCGGCGACCGCGGATGCGGTGTTCCCGACGCTGACGCTGAGCGACCGGACGATCGAGCTCGATCGCGCGCAGCCCGGCGCGGCCGGCCCGCAGACGGCATCACCGCCGTTCGCGCCCTACAAGGCGTCGCACGTCGATGCCGCGCGGATCGGTCGCGGGCAGGTGACCTATCGCGCGCAGCGGGCGCAGCTCTCCAGTGTAGAACGGTCGACCGGCGTGCCCGAGTCGATCATGGTCGCGATCTGGGGCCACGAGACCAACTACGGCGCCTATACCGGCAACTTCGACCTGCTGCGCAGCCTCGCCAGCCTTGCCTATGAGGGGCGGCGGCGATCGCTGTTCGCTGGCGAGTTCGTCGCTGCGCTGAAGATGATCGACCGCGGCGTACCGCGCGAGCAATTGAAGGGCAGCTGGGCGGGCGCGACGGGCAATCCGCAGTTCCTGCCGTCGGTGTATTTGCGCGTCGCGCGCGATGGCGATGGCGACGGGCGTGCCGATATCTGGACGAATGCCGCGGACACGCTGGCATCGATCGGCAATTACTTCGCCGATGCCGGCTGGCGACCTGGCCAACCCTGGGGGCTGGCGGTGTCGGTGCCGCCGACTTTCGATCGCGGCCTGATGACGAACAAGCTGGTTGCGCCGCGCTGCCCCCGCGTGTTCCAGCGGCATAGCGGCTGGAAGACGATGGCGGAATGGAGGGCGCTCGGGATCGCGCCGATCGACCGTCCGTGGCCGGGCGACGATGTGCTTGCCACTCTGTTCGAGCCGGACGGGCAGGGCCAGACCGCCTACCTGCTCACCGGCAACTACCGCGTCATCCTCGATTACAACTGCTCCAACTTCTACGCCCTGTCGGTGGGGCTGCTGGCCGATGCGGTCGAGCGCTAAGGCGGTCGCCGCCAGCGCGCTGCTGGCGTTCGCGAGCGGTGCCGGCGCGGCGGAGCGGTATCAGCAAACCGGCCTTGCCAGCTGGTACGGTGCCGAACTCGCCGGGGCGCGTACCGCATCGGGCGCCCGTTTCGATCCGGCGGGGTTGAGCGCGGCGCACCGCTCGCTGCCGCTTGGATCGTTCGTCGAGGTGACAGCGCTCGACAGCGGTCGATCGGTCCTCGTGCTCGTCAACGATCGCGGGCCGCATCGGCGTGATCGCCTGATTGATCTGTCGCACGGCGCGGCGAAAGCGCTGGGAATGAACGGGCGCTCGTTCACCCGGGTGCGCCTGCGCGCCGTCGAGCGCGGCGACCTCGACGCCGTCCGCCGGTCGTCGACCCCGACCGTGGCGCTCGTCGCCAGCGACAATCGCGCAATGGTTCGTCCGGCTACCCCGGCGCTGGATCCTCGCCGCCGCTATCTGCTTCAGGTCGCAACCTTTTCGAGCGCAACCCGCGCGCAGGCGCTGGCGCGGGCGGTCGATGGTGCGGCCATGGCGTCGCATGGGCTGTGGCGCGTGCAAATCGGCCCGATGAAGGCCGGCGAGGTGCAGCGGGCGCGTGACGCGGTCGCCGAGCGGGGCTATGGCGATGCCCGCATCCTGCCCGCTGTGGCCATGACGGAAGACCGATGAACAAGCTGATCGCTGCCCCCATCCTTGCCCTCGCGCTCGCCTGCCCCTCGATCGCGGCAGCGCCGCAGTTCCAGACGACGGCGCCGATCGCCTATCTGGAGGATCTGTCGTCGGGTGCGGTGCTGTTCAGCCGCGACGCCGACCGACGCATGCCGCCAGCGTCGATGGCGAAGATGATGACGGTTTATGTCGCGTTCGACATGGTCAAGCGCGGCGAGCTGAAGCTCGACCAGATGATGACGGTCCGCCCCGAGACGTGGCAGAAGTGGCATGGCCCCGCGGCGGGATCGACGATGTTCCTGTCGGCCAACGAGCAGGTCAGCGTCGCCAATCTGCTCTACGGGATCGTGACGCTGTCGGGCAACGACGCGTGCGTCGTGCTGGCCGAGGGCATTTCCGGCTCGGAGCAGGCGTTCGTCGAGCGCATGAACCGCAAGGCGCAGGAGATCGGCCTGTCGAACAGCCATTTCGGCACCTCGAACGGCTGGCCCGACAACGGCGTCACCTACGTCACCGCGCGTGACCTGGCGCATCTGGCCGACAAGACGATCACCAACTTTCCGCAATTGTATAAGCAGTTCTATTCGCGCCGGGATTTTACCTGGGGCAAGACCATGGGTGGCAACGAGATCACTCAGGCGAACCGCGATCCGCTGCTGGGGCGCGTCGCCGGTGCCGATGGCCTGAAGACCGGCCATACCGAGGAAGCGGGCTATGGCTTCACCGGTTCGGCCGAACAGAACGGCCGGCGGCTGGTGATGGTGATGGCCGGGCTGTCGAGCTTCAACCAGCGCATCGAAGAATCGGTTCGCTTCATGGATTGGGGCTTTCGCGCATGGCAGGCCAAGCCGGTCGTCGCGGCGGGCAAGCAGGTCGAGACAGCCAACGTCCAGATGGGTTCGGCATCGAAGGTCGGCCTGGTCGCGCCGCGCCAGTTGACGGTGACGGTGCCCGCGGGTGCCGTACCGGCGATGAGCGCCAAGGTGGTCTATGACGGGCCGATCAAGGCGCCGATCGCCAAGGGCCAGCATATCGCCGATCTGGTCATCACGTCGCCCGACCTGCCCGAGCAGCGCCTGCCGCTCGTCGCCGCCGATAACGTGAGCGAGGCCGGCTTCTTCGGACGCGCCTGGGCCGGGCTGACCTCGTTCTTCGGCTGACGTCATGGCGGCGGTGATCGGTCATGCCGCCGCGCGCGAGGCGTTTGCGAGCGCGATACGTTCGGGCGCGCTCCATCACGCCTGGCTGCTGGTCGGGCCACAGGGCGTCGGTAAGGCGACGTTCGCGCGTGCGGTGGCGATCGAGCTGCTGGCCGCGGGCGCCGACCCGGCGCGCACGGCCTCGTTGATCGAGGCGGGATCCCACCCGGACTATCGCCGCCTGGCGCGGCTGCCCAAGGATGCCGAGAAGCCCGACCAGGACCTTGCGCGCAGCATTACCATCGCGCAGGTCCGCGGGCTCCAGCCGATGTTCGCGACCGCGCCCTCGATGGGATCGCGGCGCATCGTCGTCATCGATGCCGCCGACGACCTGGAGCGGGGCGGGGCCAATGCGCTGCTCAAGAGCCTGGAGGAGCCGCCGAGCGGCACGATGTTCCTCCTCGTCAGCCATGCGCCCGCGCGGTTGCTGCCGACGATCCGATCGCGGTGCCGGCTGCTCCGTTTCGCGGCGCTGGCGGATGGCGAGGTGAGGGCGGTGTTGCGCGAGCAGCTGCCCAACGAAGACGATCTGGAGCCGTTGGTCGCGATCGCGGATGGTTCGCCCGGCCGGGCGCTGCGCTACGCCGGGCTCGACGTTGCCAAGCTCGATGCCGCGATAGAGGCGATCATTGCCGAGGGGGATCGTGACAATGTCCGGCGGCTGGCGCTTGGACGATCGCTCGCCGGCAAGGCGGCGTCGCAGCGCTATGAGGCGTTTCTGGAGCGGGCGCCCGCAATCATCGCGCGCGCGGCACGGGGGCGGAGCGGACCGGCGCTTAAGGCGGCGCTCGATGCCCATGCGGCGGCGCGCGAGCTATCCGGTGCGGCGCTCGGTTTATCGCTCGATCCGCAATCGACCGCGATCGAGATGGCCGGGATCGCCGCGACGCTGCGCTAGGTGCTTCACCTCTCGCGCGGCATCGCCTAGAGCGCGGGCCATGGCCGAGCCTTATTACATCACGACCGCGATCCATTACCCGAACGGCCGCCCGCACATCGGCCACGCCTATGAGATGGTCGCCGCCGACGTCATCGCCCGCTTCCAGCGCCAGGCGGGGCGTGACGTCCTGTTCCAGACGGGGACCGACGAACACGGACTGAAGATGGCGCAGGCGGCGCGCGCGCGGGGCATCGAAACGCGTGCCTTCGCGGATGAAATGTCGTCCCATTTCAAGGAAATGGCCGATCGCCTTGATATCTCGTACGATCGGTTCATCCGTACCGTCGATCCCGATCATTACCGCGCCAGCCAGGCGATCTGGCAGGCGATGGCGGAAGCTGGGGACCTGTATCTCAGCCGCTACGAGGGCTGGTATTCGGTCCGCGACGAGGCGTTCTACGACGAGAAGGAACTGACGGGGGAAGGCGACGAGCGACTCTCGCCGCAGGGCACGCCGGTGGAATGGACCGCGGAGGAGACGTGGTTCTTCCGCCTGTCGAAATATCAGCAGCCGTTGCTCGACCTTTATGCCGCGAATCCCGACTTCATCCGCCCCGAAAGCCGCCGCAACGAGGTGATGCGCTTCGTCGAGGGCGGGCTGTCCGACCTGTCGGTGTCGCGGACCAGTTTCGATTGGGGCGTGCCGGTGCCGGGCAGCGACGGCCATGTCATGTACGTGTGGGTCGATGCGCTGACCAACTATCTGACCGGCGCCGGCTATCCGGACGGCGACATGCGTCACTGGCCGGCCGACCTTCACCTGATCGGCAAGGACATCGTCCGCTTTCACGCGGTCTATTGGCCAGCCTTCCTGATGTCGGCGGGCGTGCCGCTGCCCAAGTCGGTGTTTGGCCATGGCCATGTGCTGGCACGCGACGGCAGCAAGATGTCGAAGTCGGTCGGCAACGTCGTCGATCCGATGGCGCTGGTCGACCTCTATGGCATCGATCCGGTTCGCTATTTCCTGATGCGCGACGTCAGCTTCGGCCAGGACGGCAGCTTTTCGGCCGAGGCGATCGTGGCGCGCGCCAACGCCGACCTGTCGAACAGCTTCGGCAATCTCGCGCAGCGGACGCTGTCGTTCATCGCCAAGAACCTCGACGGCGCGATGCCGGGCGCGGGCAGGGCGGACCCGGCCGACGCGATGCTGATCGAGGAAGTCGTCGTCGCCTGCGCCGGCTTGACGTCGGCGTTCGCTGACTTGGCGCTAAGCCAGGGGCTGGAGGCGTGGATGCGCGGCGTGTTTGCCTGCAACCAATATATCGATGTCCAGGCGCCCTGGGCGCTCCGCAAGACCGATCCCGAGCGGATGGAGGCGGTGCTGCGCACGCTCGTCCGCGCGATCCGCATGCTGGCGATCGCCATCCTGCCGGTGGTGCCGACGGCAGCGGGCAAGCTGCTCGACCTGCTCGGCGCCGAGGCGCGCGATCATGCGGCGATCGATGACGACGGCTGGTACGATCGCCAGGTGGCGACTGGCTTCCGCTTCGCAACGCCGACGGCGGCCTTCCCACGCCTGGAAATGCCCGCGGCCGAGGCGGAAGCCTGATGTTCGCCGACAGCCACTGCCACCTGAACTACAAGGGATTGGCCGAGGAGCAGGCCGCGGTGCTGGCGCGCGCGAGGGCGGCCGGCGTCGGCGTGATGCTCAACATCGCGACGCGCGAGAGCGAGTGGGATGCGGTGCTGGCGACCGCCGAGCGCGAGGAGGACGTCTGGGCCTCGGTCGGCATCCATCCGCACGAGGCCGACCAGCACGCGCATATCGACACCACCCGCCTCGTCGAGCGCGCCAGCCATCCCCGCGTGATCGGGATCGGCGAGAGCGGCCTCGACTATTTCTACGACCATTCCGATCGGGATCGGCAGCAAGCCAGTTTCCGGGCCCATATCGCTGCGGCACGCGAGAGCGGGTTGCCGATCATCGTCCACACCCGCGATGCCGAAGCCGACACGATCGACATCCTGGCCGACGAGATGGGGAAGGGGGCCTTTTCCGGCGTCATTCACTGTTTCACGGCCAGTGGCGACTTCGCCGACAAGGCGATGGCGCTGGGCCTGTATATCTCGATATCCGGTATCGTGACGTTCAAGAACGCCAAGGACCTGCAGGAAACGGCGGCGCGGCTGCCGCTCGATCGGCTGCTGATCGAAACCGACGCGCCGTTCCTCGCCCCCGTACCGCACCGCGGGAAGACCGGCGAGCCGGCGTTCGTCGCCGATACTGCCCGCTTCCTGGCGAACCTGCGCGGCGAGCCGGTCGACGAGCTGGCGCGGAGGACGGCGGACAACTTCTTCACGCTGTTCGCGAAAGCCCGCGGGTGAGGGTGCGGATCCTCGGTTCGGGGACGTCGTCTGGCGTACCGCGGATCGGGAACGACTGGGGCGCGTGCGACCCCATGGAGCCGCGCAACCGACGCCTGCGTTCGTCGCTGCTCGTCGAGCATGAGGGCACACGCATCCTCCTCGACACCAGCCCGGACCTGCGCGAGCAGCTGCTGGCGGCGGACATCGACCGCGTCGACGCGATCATCTGGACGCACGACCATGCCGATCACTGCCACGGCATCGACGACGTCCGCCAGATATTCCATGCGCTCGGAAGGCCGGTCGTCGGCTTTGCCCGCGCCGCGACGCTCGACGTCCTGAGCGATCGCTTCGCCTACGTGTTCAGGGGGCGCGCAGGCTATCCGTCGACGGTGGAGGCACAGCCGTTACCGGATCGGCTGCGCATCGGCGGGATCGAGATCGAGGTGGTCGACCAGCCTCATGGGTCGATCCAATCGGCCGGTCTCCGCTTCACGGCCAACGGCCACAGTGTCGGCTATGCCACTGACTTTCATGAGCTGACGTCGGACATGCGTTCGCTCTACACCGACCTCGACCTGTGGATCGTCGACGCGTTGCGCTATGCCCCGCATCCCACCCACCCCGATGTCCCGACCGTCCTGCAATGGGTCGATGACCTGCGCCCCATCCGGACAGCCTTGGTACATATGGATCAGTCCATGGATTATGCGACGCTGGTCGCGGCGTTGCCGCCGGGGGTAGAGCCCGGCTACGACGGGATGGAATTCGCGCTATGACGCCCGACATCGGGGGCAATCTGTTCTTTTATCTGGTGCTGCTCATCCTGCCGGTGTCGGCACTGATCGCGCGGCGCGTCCCGGTTCTTCGCGTCCTGCTGCAGCTGGCGACCTGGGGTGTCCTGTTCGGCATCCTTTATGTCGTGGTCGCGCAACGCGAACAGTTCGATCCGTATCTCCAGCGCGTGGCGGCGATGCTCAATATCGGCGAGCAGAAGGTCGTCGGCCAGGAGACCCGGATCGCGATGGCGCCCGACGGCCATTTCTGGGCGCGCGTGACGATCGACGGCGTTCCACGGCGACTGCTGGTCGACAGTGGCGCCACGACGACGGCGCTGTCAGTCCGCACCGCGGCGGCGGCGGGGCTCGACGTCAAGAAAAGTCCGTTTCCGGTGATCCTCAATACCGCGAACGGAACGATCACCGCGGAAACCGCTACCGTGAAGGAACTGCGGCTGGGCGACATTGTCGCTCGCGACATCGGCGTCGTCGTGTCGCCGGCGTTCGGCGATGGCGACGTGCTGGGGATGAACTTCCTGTCACGGTTGAAGTCATGGCGGGTCGAGGGGCGGACGTTGATCCTGACGCCGCACCACCATCAGGATTTTACATAATGAATATTATCGATCTTGTGGGGATGGTTTAGCGCCATGGTTGATCGGCTGCTGACGATCATGGCCAAACTCCGTGGTCCCGAGGGCTGCGAATGGGATCGGGCGCAGGATTGGGCCTCGATCGCGCCCTATACGATCGAGGAAGCCTATGAAGTCGCCGACGCCATCGAGCGTGACGATGTCGGTGACCTGAAGGACGAATTGGGCGATCTGTTGCTTCAGGTCGTCTTCCACGCTCGGATTGCCGAGGAAGCCGGCGCGTTCGCATTTCCCGATGTCGTCGACGCGATCAGCGACAAGATGGAGCGTCGTCACCCGCATATCTTCGGCGATGCCCCCGGGGGCGGCCATCATCTGTGGGAGGCGATCAAGGCGGAGGAACGCGCCGCGAAGTCGGATGGAAGCGCCATCGCCGGCGTAGCGGCCGGGTTGCCGGCGCTGACGCGTGCCGAAAAACTACAGAACCGCGCCGCGCGCGTCGGCTTCGATTGGCCAGACCTTGCCGGTCCTCGCGCCAAGATCGACGAGGAGCTGGCCGAGATCGCCGATGCCTCGCCGGAGACGTTGGCCGAGGAAGTCGGCGACCTGCTACTTGCCGTCGTCAACTTCGCACGGCATCTGAAGGTCGACCCGGAGGCTGCTCTGCGCGCGGCAAACAACAAGTTCGAGAATCGGTTTCGCGCGATCGAGGCCCTGGGCGGCGAGGGGTTCGCCGACCTACCGCTCGATGCCAAGGAAGCGCTGTGGCAGCAGGTCAAGCGCGGCGGCTGATAGGAGCGAAAGGGCGGCGCCCTACCCCTCCCCGCCGTTACGGCGCACGAACCGATCGTGATCCGCCGGGGCCATCCGCACCTCATAATGGGCATGATCGCCGTCGACCTCGTGCCCCAGCACCTCGCCGTGCTGGTGGAGCCACGCCGCACCAGCGCCGTCGGCGGCATCGAGCGTGATCGAGTAGCGGCGATGGCCGGCAGTCAGTAGCTCCGCCACCTCGGCGATCAGACGATCGACCCCTTCTCCGTCCAGCGCCGAGATCGCCGCGACGTCGCTGCGTCGTGCCGCCTCGGCCAGGATATCCTCGTGTCGCTCGGCGTCGAGCAGGTCGAGCTTGTTCCACGCCTCGATCCGCGGCGTTTCTGCATCGACGCCGATCTCGGTGAGGACATTCTCGACGTCGGTGCGCTGCGCCTCGGTATCGGGATGCGCGATGTCGCGAACGTGGATCAGCAGGTCGGCTGAGACCACCTCTTCCAGCGTCGCCTTGAACGCCGCCACCAGCTGCGTCGGCAGATCGGAGACGAAGCCCACGGTATCCGAGAGGATCGCCTTGTCGATGCCGGGCAGGCTGATTTGGCGAAGTGTGGGATCGAGAGTGGCGAAGAGGAGGTTCTCCGCCATGACGTCAGCGCCGGTCAACCGGTTGAAGAGCGTGGACTTTCCGGCGTTGGTGTACCCCACGAGCGCGATCACCGGCCACGGCGCGCGCTGGCGACGCTCGCGGTGCAGGCCGCGCGTTCGGCTCACCTGCTCGAGCTCGCGCCGGAGCCGTGCCATCCGGTCGCGGATCAAACGTCGATCCGCCTCGATCTGCGTTTCGCCCGGTCCGCCGAGGAAGCCAAAGCCGCCGCGCTGCCGCTCGAGGTGGGTCCAGCTGCGCACCAGTCGACCCGCCTGATAGTCGAGATGCGCCAGCTCGACCTGGAGCCGCCCTTCCGCGGTCGCCGCCCGCTCGCCGAAGATTTCGAGGATCAGGCCGGTGCGATCGATCACCTTGGCTTCGAGCGCGGTCTCGAGGTTGCGCTGCTGGACCGGAGTCAGGCTGGCGTCGAAGACGACCAGTGCCGCCTCTTCCATCCGCGCCGTGGCGGCGAGCTGTTCGACTTGGCCGCTCCCGATCAGCGTCGCCGGCTTGGGCGCGCGCACGCGGAACGCGACCCGATCGGTGACGTCGAGCCCGATTGCGGCCGCCAGCCCCGCCGTCTCCTCGAGCCGGGCATCGGCGTCACGGGTGGAATCACCGCGGTCGGGGAGGACGACGATCGCCTTGGCGCCGCGGGCGAAGTCGTCGCGGTCGCGTTCGAAGCCGGTGGTCAAGCGTCCTCGTCCTCGCCGCCGTCGTCGGCAAGGTTGAGCGGACGCGCCGGCTGGATCGTCGACACCGCATGCTTGTAGACCAGCTGGACCATGCCCTCGCGCTGGAGCAGCATGCAGAACAGATCGAAGCCGGCGATATGCCCCTGGAGCATGACGCCGTTGATGAGGAACATCGTCACCGATTCGTCGGACCGCTTCACCGCGCCGAGGAAGATTTCCTGAAGCAGTGGCTGCTTCTTCTGCGGCTCACCGACCGCATCGACGATCGGCGCGATATCCATCGTGCCCGCGGGCATGATCGTGGAAATCGCATGTTTGTAGATGAGCTGGCTCTGCCCGTCGCGGCGCAACAGCACCGAGAAATTGTCGAACCAGGTCACGATTCCCTGCAGCTTCACGCCCTTGACGAGGAACATCGTCACCGGGGTCTTGGATTTGCGAAGCGCGTTGAGGAACAGATCCTGGAGCGATCCCTGCTTGTCGGCCATGTTGCCCTTCCTTCTTGTTGGCGAGCCGTTCGCTCGCTGTGCGCCGTTTCCCGGCGTCGGATGACGGCCAGCGGCCGCCCGTGATCAGTCTATGGACGCGCCAAGCCGGCGTCCACCCGCTCAGTCGTCCCGCACATCGGTGATCCCGAGCAGCTTCAGTTTGCGGTGAAGCGCCGAGCGTTCCATGCCGATGAAGCTCGCAGTGCGGCTGATGTTCCCCGAGAAGCGACGAATCTGCACGCGCAGATATTCGCGCTCGAAGGTTTCGCGGGCCTCGCGCAGCGGCGCGCCCATGATCGCGCCGCCCCCGGCCGCGAGCTCGCCCTGGTCGCCCAGCACCTCGGACGGCAGCAGGTCGAGGTCGATCCGGCCGATCCGGTCGCCCGGCGCCAGGATGATCGTGCGTTCGACGACGTTGCGCAGCTGGCGGACGTTGCCCGGCCAGTCGTAGGATTGCAGCGCGACCATGGCGTCGGCGGCGATCTCGGGCGTGGGGACGCGGCGCTCGTTGGCGTAATGCGCCATGAAATGCTCGACCAGCGCGGGGATATCCTCGCGCCTGTCGGCCAGCGGCGGGATCGTCACCGGCACCACGTTGAGCCGGTAATAGAGGTCCTCGCGAAACCGTCCCTCAGCAATTTCGTGCGTCAGATCGCGCGCGGTGGCGGACACGACGCGGACGTCGACCTTGACGACGCGGGTGCCGCCGATACGCGTGAAGCTCTGGTCGGTCAGGACGCGCAGGATTCGCGCCTGGGTCGCGACCGGCATGTCGGCGATCTCGTCGAGGAACAGCGTGCCTCCATGCGCCTGTTCGAGCAGGCCCGGGCGAACCAGGTCGCCCCCCTCCTCCACGCCGAACAGCTCCTCTTCGACTCGTTCGGGCGTCATCCGCGCCGCGCTGACGACGACGAACGGCGCCTGGACCCGCGTGGACCAGCCGTGGAGCAGCCGCGCGGCGACTTCCTTGCCGACGCCCGCGGCTCCCATGATGAGCACCCGGCTGCCGGTTCCGGCGACGCGCTTCAACGTAGCGCGCACGGTATTGATCGAAGCGGACGTGCCGGTGAGGTCGCTCTCACGTCCGGCGCTGGCGCGAAGGCTGGCGACCTCGCGGCGCAGCCGTTCGGTCTCGGTCGCGCGCGCGACCATCAGCAGCAGGCGTTCGGCCTCGAACGGCTTCTCGATGAAGTCGGCCGCCCCCTTGCGAATCGCCGCCACGGCGGTGTCGAGGCTGCCGTGGCCGGAGATGACCAGTACCGGGATCGACGCGTCGCGCCGCTTGATCTCGTCGAGCAATTCCAGTCCGTCGAGCCGCGAGCCCTGAAGCCAGACGTCGAGCAGGACGAGCGATGGACGCCGGGTCGCGATCGCCTCCAGCGCGCTGTCGCTGTCAGCGGCGGTGCGCGTCTCATAGCCCTCGTCGTCGAGCACGCCCGACACGAGTTCGCGAATATCCAGTTCATCGTCGACGACGAGGATGTCGAGCGCCATCAGCTAGTTCCGATTCCTGATCAATGCGGCGAGCTGGCCCTCCCCTGCCGGCTCGGGGGCGTTTGCTCCCTGGTCGAGTGCGGCGAGCGATGCCGCGTCGAACGTCATCGTGACCACCGTTCCTCCGCCGTCACGATCGGAAAAAGTAATGGTACCATGATGTTCCTCAGCAATCTTCTTGACGATCGCGAGGCCGAGCCCCGTCCCTCGAGCGCGCGTCGTCATATAGGGTTCGACGATCCGGTCGCGATCCGCCGGCAGGCCGACGCCGGTGTCGGCAACGGCGACGTACGATCGGGGACCGTCCTCGCCGATCGTCATGCGGATCACGCGATCGCCGGCGTCGCGCGCCTCGATCGCCTCGACCGCGTTCTTGACGATGTTGGTCAATGCCTGGCCGATCTGGCGGCGGTCGCACACCAGCGACGGGCCGGGTTCGTCATGCTCGAGCACGAAGCGGATCGTGGGATGCGCGACCTCGTGCAGGAACATCGCCTGGCGCCCGATATCGACCAGCAATTCCTCGCGAAACACCGGCTTGGGCATGCGCGCGAAGTCGGAGAATTCATCGACCATCCGCCGCAGGTCGCCGACTTGGCGGACGATCGTGTCGGTAAGCCGCGCGAAGGTGGGATCGCCTTCGTCGACCTTGCCGCCATAGCGTCGCTGGAGCCGTTCCGCAGCGAGCTGGATCGGCGTCAGCGGGTTCTTGATCTCATGCGCGATCCGGCGCGCGACGTCGGACCAGGCGGCGCGGCGCTGGTCTAGGACCTGCTGGGTGATGTCGTCGAACGTCAGAATCGGACCGGCATCGGTCCGCGCGATACGGACCGCGAGCGTTCGCGGGTCGGTGGCTCGCGCCACCTGGACGATCGCCTCGCGCTCGCCACTGGCGACGAGCGAGGCGAGTTCGGGCGAGACATCGGCGAGCGGCCGATCGACCAGGCCATCGCTGCCGGTGCCCAGCAGCTCGGTCGCCGAACGGTTGGCGATCCGTACGCAGCCGTCGGGGTCGACCGACACCACGCCGGCAGAGACGCCGGCCATCACCGCCTCGATCAGCGCGCGGCGATTGTCGAGTTGGTTGTTGGCGGTGCGCAGCTCCGTATTCTGCTCCTCGATCCGCCCCGTCATCTGATTGAAGGCGCGCGCTAGCGTGCCGACTTCGTCGCGGCTTCGAGGATCGGGCACGCGCGCCGTCAGATCACCGTCCGCTACCCGCCTGGCCGCGGCGACGAGGTCGCCGACGGGCCGGACCAGCCGGTCGGCAACCGCCAGCGCGATCCACACGGCGATGCCGACGATCAGCAACGACACGATCAGCAGCGCAGCGTTGAACCGCAGCTGGAGCGTCTTTGATCGCGACTGGAGCGCCCGATAGTCGGCGACGATCTGGTCGCCTCGACGCAGCTGCGTCGCGATCGTCTCGTCGAACACGCGCGCCGTGTAGAGGTATGTGTGGGGCCCATAGTCAAGGGGCACGAGCGCACCCGCCCGGTCGCGGCTCTGCACGGTAACGCTGGGCTCACCGGTGTCGATGCGGTTCATCATCGCCTCAGTCACCACCCGATTGAGCGGACGGTCGTAGGGATTGACGAGGGCAAGCGGGTTGGCATCACCGCGGCGAACGATAACCGCTTCGGACAGGTTGCGCCGGTATAACTGAAGGCCGAAGCCCTGCGCGAAGCGCGGCGCGTCGATCGGCCCTTCGCGAAGCAGGTTGGACACATCGACCGCCATAGCGCGCGTTTCGCCGTCGACGCGGTTCAACTCCTGCTGGACATTCTCCCGTACGAGAGAGCTTGCATTCTCAAGCATCCCGCGGGCGCGGTCTGAATACCAGAACTGAACGCCGTACTGGAACAGCACCGAGGCGAAGATGGTGACGAGGATCATTGGCACCGCGGCGACGGTCGAGAAGATCGCCACCAGCCGGACGTGGAGCTGACCGTTGCCCCCAATCGGCGAGCGCGCGGCGCGGCGCCGGGCGATCCGCCGCCCGACCAGCATCAGCAGGCCGACACCGGGAACCAGGTTCGCGACGAGAAGCAGCGCGACCAGCGGCGGCGTCATCGGCTGGGTCGACGTTCCGCCCTCCAGCACCCCATAGGTCGTCGCTGCGATCACCACGGCGATGGCGAACACCAGCAGTTCGATCGCAGGCGTCACCGTGAAACCGCGGCGGGGCTCGTCTTCGATCATCGAGGGCGTCAGCGACGCTGTCATCGACCTGCCGTACAACGTGATCTGTTGCACGGAAACCACATAATTCAAATGAGGCGCGTCAATTGGCTGTGTCGAGGGATCGTGACGGCATGACGTCGTCGTCCTCAGCCGTCACCGCGCGGGGCGATCGCTAGGCTATCCAGCCGTTTACGCAACGTGTTGCGATTGATGCCCATGGCGCGGGCGGCACGCAGCTGATTGCCGCCGTGTCGCGCGAGCATCATCTGGATCAGGGGGCGCTCGACCTCGCCGATCACCCGGTCATACAGCGTGCCGTCGTCGAGCGCGCCCGGCCGCTCGCGGGCGATCCGCTCGATCAGCGTCTGTACGGCATCCTCGATCGCATCGCCGCCGTCGGTCGGGACGGCGCCGACCGGCCCCAACGCTGCGCGAATGGCAGCGGCGTCGATCACCTCGTCCCGCAGCAACGCCGCCAGCCGCCGCATCAGGTTTTCCAGCTCGCGGACATTCCCCGGCCAGTCGTGCGCGACGAGTACTGCCGTCGCCTCGTCGGACAGGATGCGGCGCGGCAGGCCCATCGCGGCGGCCTGATCGAGAAAGTGGCTGGCCAGCGTCGGTATGTCCTCACGACGTTCCCGCAGGGCGGGCAGCGCGATCGGCACGACATTGAGGCGGTAGAAGAGGTCCTCGCGGAACTGTCCGCTCGCGACCTGGCCGAGGAGATCGCGATTGGTCGCAGCGACGATCCGCACGTCGGCACGCAGCGCGCGGACTCCGCCAACCGTCGTGAATTCGCCCGACTGTAGGACGCGGAGCAGCCGGGTCTGGGCCTCGATCGGCATGTCACCGATCTCGTCGAGAAACAGGGTGCCGCCCGCGGCCTGTTCGAACCTGCCGGCACTTCTCTGGGCCGCGCCGGTAAAGGCACCGCGCTCATGGCCGAACAGCTCGGCTTCGATCAGCTCGCGGGGGATCGCCGCCATGTTGATGGCCACGAAGGGTGCGGCACTGCGCGGGCCGAGATCATGGATCGCGCGGGCTACCAGTTCCTTGCCCGTCCCCGATTCGCCGGAGATGAGGACGGTAAGGTCGGTCGCGACCACCCGGGCGATGACGCGATAGACGTCCTGCATCGCCGGCGAGCGGCCGATCAGCGGCAGCGCAGGGTCCTCGGCCGGCTCCGGCTGGGCGACCGCGGCGCCGCGCGCCAGCGCCCCCGCCACCGCGCCGGTCAGCATGTCGAGATCGAACGGCTTGGGCAGATATTCGTAGGCGCCGGCTTCGGTGGCGCGGACGGCGGTGACCAGCGTGTTGCGCGCCGACATGATGATGACGGGAAGCTGCGGCTTGATCGTCGCGACCGCCGCCAGCGCGGCGATGCCGTCGCCATCGGGCAGCACGACGTCGGTGACGAGGACGTCGATATGTTCGGCCCCGGCCAGCTGCCGGTCACGCTCCGCCAGCGTGCCGACCGCCACGACGTCATGACCGGCACGACGCAGCGCCTGCCCCACGACGGTGCGGATCGCGGCGTCGTCGTCGACCACCAGGATACGGCTCATTCGGACGCCCTCGGCAGTAACAGGCGCAGGACGGTTACTTCGGGATCTCCCTCGCGGCTATACTGGACGGTGCCGCCCATATCGCGCATCAGCTTGTCGACCAGCGCCAGCCCAAGCCCCTGCCCGTCGGGGCGCCCGGAAACGAAGGGATCGAACAGATTGTCGGCGATGTCGGGCGCGGCACCCGGGCCGCTGTCGATAACGCAGATCTCGATCGGCAGCGGCCGGCGCGGCCGGCCGGGTGCCGCGCTGACCGCCAGACCGTGACGATAGGCGGTGGTCAGATGGATACGACGATCAGGTCCGCCTTCAGTGGCTTCTGCGGCGTTCTTCATAAGGTTTATGAGAATCTGCAGCAGCGCTTCGCGATTGCAGCGAGCAAGGGGCAGCGATGGATCATAGCGTTCGACGATCGTGACGTCGCGCGCAAACCCGGCTCGCGCCAGGCCGCGCGCGTGTGCCAGCAGGGGGTAGATGTTCTCGGCGGCCAGCGAGAGCGGCCGGGTATCGCCGAAATCCTGCATGCGATCGATCAGCCGCGCGATGCGATCGACCTCGTCGACGATCAGCGTCGGCAGCTCCCCCTGCCCCATCAGCTGCGCGGCACCGCGGATCCCGGACAGCGGATTCTTGATCTCATGCGCGAGCATCGCCGCCGCGCCGATCGCCGCGCGCGCGCCGGCACTGCGCTCGGCGGAATGACCAAGGCCACGCGTGCTGGCGGCGGGATGGAGCGCGATCGTCCGCCAGCCGGGACGATCGGCCACCGCCGACTGGACATAGTCGACGCGGATCCGCTGGCCGCGCGGGGTGACGATCTCGATATCATAGAGCGCGAGCCCCTTGGCGTCGCCGCGCTCAAGCCCGACCGGCGGCAGCACCTCGCCCACCGGACGACCACGCATCGTCCGTTCGGACAGCTGAAGAAGTTCTTCCGCTAACGCATTGGTATCACTGATACGATCGTCGGGATCGATCACCAGGACGGCGACTGGCAGGGCGTCGAACAGGGCGGGAAAACCGGGATGACCGCCGCCGTGGGCAGCGTCATGCAGCGGCACGTCGCCGCCACGGAGCATAGAATTCAGCGAGCATCGCCTTCACGACGTCGGCGTCCGGCTCCTGGTTCACCTTGTTGCGAAATTCCGCCGATCCCGGGAGCCCGCGCGTGTACCAGCCGATATGCTTGCGGGCCATGTTCACGCCGGTCATCGTGCCGTAATGGCTTAGCATCGCGTCGTAATGCTCTGCGATAACGGTATATTGCTCGTCGAGATCGGGATCGTCGAGGCGCTGGCCGGTCGCCAGCCAGTGCATCATCTGGCTGAGCAGCCAGGGCCGGCCATAGGCGCCTCGCCCGATCATCACGCCATCGGCACCCGACTGGTCGAGCGCCGCCTCGGCATCCTCGATCGAGCAGATATCACCGTTGACGATGACCGGCAGCGACACCGCTTCCTTGACGCGGCGAACGAAGCCCCAGTCGGCCTCGCCCTTGTACATCTGGTTGCGCGTCCGGCCGTGGACGGTGACGAGCTTGATGCCCAGATCCTCGGCGATGCGCGCCAGTTCGGGCGCGTTCAGGCTGTCGTGGCACCAGCCCATCCGCATCTTCAGCGTCACCGGCGCCTCGACCGCCTTGACGATCGCCTCGATCAACTGCGCCGCGAGCGTCAGATCACGCATCAGCGCCGATCCGGCGTCGCCGTTCGTAACCTTGCGGACCGGGCAGCCCATGTTGATGTCGATAATCGCCGCCCCGCGATCCTCGGCGAGCTTCGCCGCTTCCGCCATCTCGTAGGGCGTACAGCCGACCAGCTGCATCGACACCGGCTCTTCCGACAGATGCCACGCCGCCTTCTGGAGCGACTGACGGGTCTCGCGGATCGCCGCCTGGCTGGCGATCATCTCGGTGACGTTGAGCCCGGAGCCATAGCGCCGCACGAGCGTACGAAAGGGCATGTCGGTGACGCCAGTCATCGGCGCCAGCACGACGGGGTTGTCGATCCGCACGGGACCGATCTGGATGGGAGCGAGTGGACGCATGGTGGTGCCTGAAAAATGGGCATGTACGCGCGCGCCTCTCGCGGCGCAAGGCTGGCGACGTCATCGCAGAGCCGGTAGGGCGGCGTCATGACCACCGCAGCCATCCTCGTCGCCGCGGGCAGCGGCACCCGTGCCGGTGGCGATGTGCCCAAGCAGTTTCAACGACTGGCCGGTCGGCCGCTGATCGCTCATGCCCATGCCGCGCTCGTCGCTCATCCCGCGATCGACGAGGTGGTGGTGGTGGTGGCCGCAGACGGTATCGATCACCTCGCCGAGGCACTGGGGCCGGTGCGCTACGTCATCGGTGGTGCCTCCCGCCGCGAGTCGGTCGGGCATGGCTTGGCGGCGGTGCGGGCCGACCGTGTGCTCGTCCACGATGCCGCCCGCCCCTTCCTCACAGCGGCGGTAATCGACCGCCTGATCGCAGCGCTCGACGATCACGACGGCGCGGTGCCGGTGTTGCCGATCGCCGATACGCTGGCGCGCGACGAGGGCGTGCTCGGCGAGGTCGTACCGCGTGGCGGGGTGATGCGCATTCAGACGCCGCAGGCCTTTTCCGCCGCCTGCCTGCGCGCGGCGCACGCCGCCTGGCCGGTCGACGAGGAAGCCACCGACGACGCGCAGATGGTTCGCCGGCTTGGCGGACGCGTCGCGTTGGTGCAGGGCGATGCGATGCTCGATAAAGTGACCCATCCCGACGACTTCGCCCAGGCCGAGGCGCGCGCGGCGTTCGAGACGCGCAGCGCGAGCGGTTTCGACGTCCATCGGCTCGAAGAGGGCGAGGAGTTGTGGCTGGGCGGCGTGCTGATTCCCCACGACAAGGGCCTGTCCGGCCACAGCGATGCCGACGTGGCGCTGCATGCGCTGACCGATGCGCTGCTCGGCACGATCGCGGCGGGCGATATCGGCACGCATTTTCCGCCGAGCGACCCGCAATGGCGGGGCGCCGACTCCGCGCAGTTCCTGGTCCATGCCGCCGGGCTGATCGCCGCCAGGGGCGGGCGGGTCGACTTCGTCGACCTGACGATCATGTGCGAAGCGCCGAAGATCGGCCCGCACCGCGCGGCGATGCGCAGCCGGATCGCCGGTCTCCTCAACCTGTCGGAAGAGCGGGTAAGCATCAAGGCGACGACCACCGAGCGACTCGGCTTCACCGGACGCGGCGAAGGCATCGCGACCCAGGCGATCGCGACGGTCAGCGTGCCGCGATGCTGAGGTCCGCCGCCATCACTGCCGCCCTGACGCTGGTCGCCCAGCCGGTCGCCGCGCAGACCGGCTGCATCACGGCGCCCGAGGCGGAGGCGATGACGATGGTCGCGATGCCAGAGATCCTGCGCCAGACAGGCACGGTCTGTGCCGCGCGACTGCCGGCGACCAGCCTGATCCGCCGCAGCGACAGCAATTTGATCGATCGCTACCAGCGCGAGGCCGATCGCGCCTGGCCGAACGCGCGCGGCGGCATCGTCAAGCTCAGCGATCCGGCTATCGCGCCGCTGCTCGACTCCGATTTCGCCCGTGGGCTGCTCGTGTCGCTGCTGGTGCCGCAGATCGTCGGGAGGATCGCGGTGAGCGACTGCGCGATGATCGATCGGCTGGTGACGCTGCTCGATCCCCTGCCCCCGCGCAACACCGCGGGCATCGTCGTCGCCGCGCTTCAGTATTTGAAAGCCGAAAAGGCGAAGGGCGCGCGGATCGACGTGCCCGACCTGCCGCTGTGCCAGGCGGTTCAGCGATGAGCGACTGGACGCTGCCCGACGAGCTGGTCGAGGCCGCCACGCGCGTGATCGAGGCCAATCGCGCCGCCGGGCGTCGCATCGCGCTGGCGGAGAGCTGCACCGGAGGCCTGGTCAGCGCGGCGCTGACCGAGGTGCCGGGGTCGTCGGATGTGTTCGAAGGCGGCCTCGTCACCTATTCGAACGACGCCAAGATGAAGCTGCTGCGTGTCAGCTCGGACGTGCTGGAGACCTTCGGCGCGGTGTCGATCGCCGTCGCCTGGAGCATGGCGCGCGGTGCGCTGGAGCAGACCGGCGCCGATGTGGCCGTGGCGATCACAGGCATCGCCGGGCCGGGCGGCGGGTCGGCGAAGAAGCCGGTCGGCACGGTCGTCTTCGCCCGTGCGGAAAAGGGCGGCGACCCGGCCGACGTCCATGCCGACCGGCGCGAGTTTCCCGACACCGGCCGTGGCGGCGTTCGCCGTCAGGCCGCGCTGTGCGCGCTCGAACTATTGCTGCCGCCGGCACCGTAGAGCTGCGCGGCGCGCTCTTCGAAGGCGCCGATCATCTTGCGCAGCGCCTGGCCGAATACCTGGCCCGCCAGCATCTCGAACACCCGGTTCTTGAACGCGAAATCGACGGTGAAATCCACCGCGCAGCCCGTCCCTTCGGGGCGGAAGCGCCAGTCGTTATGGAGATACTTCAGCGGACCATCGATATATTCGACATGGATGCTGTTTGGCCGATCCTTGCCGACCTTCGACGTGAACGTCTCGCGCAGACCCTTGAAGCCGACGATCATGTCGGCGATCGTCTCGGTCGGCGTGTCGCGCCTCACCCGCATCGCCGAGACCCAGGGCAGAAACTCGGCATAGCGGCCGACGTCGGCGACGAGGTCGAACATCTGCTCCGCACTATAGGGCAGATGCCGCGTCTCGTGATGCTTAGGCACGCACCGCGTCCTTCGCCAGCTTGGCAGCGCGCGCGTTGCGCAGCCGCGCGAAATCGTCGCCCGCATGATAGCTCGACCGCGTCAGCGGCGACGAGGCGACCAGCAGGAAGCCCTTGGCGCGCGCGATGCCGGCATAGGCGTCGAACGCCTTGGGCGTCACGAATTCGGCCACCTTGGCGTGGCGCGGCGTCGGCTGGAGATATTGGCCCATCGTCAGGAAATCGATGTCGGCCGAGCGCATGTCGTCCATCACCTGATGAACCTCGAGCCGCTCCTCCCCCAGGCCGAGCATCACGCCCGACTTGGTGAAGATCGACGGGTCGTGCCGCTTCACGCTCTCCAGCAGCCGCAGCGAGGCGTAATAGCGGGCACCGGGGCGGATCGTCGGATAAAGCCGGGGCACCGTCTCCAGATTATGGTTGTAGACGTCGGGCCCTGCCTCGACGATCGACTCGACCGCGGCCTGCGCCTTGTTGCGGAAGTCCGGCGTCAGGATCTCGATCGTCGTCTTGGGCGTGTTGCGCCGAAGCGCCTGAATGACCTTCACGAACTGCGATGCGCCGCCATCGGGCAGGTCGTCGCGATCGACCGAGGTGACGACGATATGTTCGAGCCCAAGCTCTGCGGCGGCCACGGCGACATGCTCGGGCTCGAGCGGATCGACCGCGCGCGGCATCCCCGTCTTCACGTTGCAGAACGCGCAGGCGCGGGTGCAGGTGTCACCCAGGATCATTACCGTCGCATGCTTCTTGGTCCAGCACTCACCGATGTTGGGGCAAGCGGCTTCCTCGCACACCGTGGCGAGGTTCAGCCGGCGCATCAGCTGCTTGGTTTCAGCGAACCCGACGGAGGTCGGTGCCTTGACGCGGATCCAGTCGGGCTTGCGAACGCGCGGTGCGGCCAGCGGAGTCATCTCGTTCATGGGGGCGCAGATAGCGATTGTGCGCGCGCGAAACAACGAAGCTGTACCAGGATCATCGAAGCGTGGGCGGCGGTCCTGGCCTGGCGTGACGCCAATGTGTCGACTGTCCGATTTTGACATGGATCACGATCGGACATGCGTCGAAAGGTCTATGGACATAGTTTGCAATAATCGGACACGATGCCAGCTCGAGCCGGGAAGCCGCTTTGGCGGAGAATGTTTGATGTTATCACCGCGATGGTCGAGGCGTGTGCACCGCCTGCGACAATGGCCGGCGTCGGTCGCCTTCATTGCGGTGAACCTGCCGGTCGTCAGGCCGCTGCTGAGGCGCCGCTATCAGCGTGATCTCGACGCCTACCGGTTCCAGCTGCCGACGCTCAGCGACGTCGACGCCTCGATCGTCGACGGGCTGCATCGGCGCGGCGTTCATGTCACCAGCCTCCCCGCACTCGGGCTGGACCGATCCGAAGAGATGATCGCGGCGGCTCGCGATCTGTCGGATCGCTATGCTGTAGAGGCAAGACACCGCAACGCTGACGGCGACCAACACCTGATCGTTCCTGCCGAACAGACTGCGAAGCCCGTGCTGTTCGAATGGGGACTGCAGGCCCGGCTCTCGATATCGTCGAGCGCTATCTGGAGCTTCCCGTTGCCTATGACGGGCCGTCGATCATCTATACGGTCGCGGACGGACGCGAAGGAGCGACGCGGCTGTGGCATCGCGATCGGGAAGACCGTCGAATGTTGAAGGTTGCCGTGTACCTCAACGATGTCGGGTCAGACGGCGGACCCTTTCAGCTCTTTTCACGCGTCGACGAACGTCAGAACGACCGCCATGGCTATCGCTATCACGAAGCGGACGAGGTCCATTTCCGCGAGCTGTTCGGCGAAAACTATGCCGACTCGGTAACGAGCTGTACCGGCCCTGCCGGCACGGTGGTCTTCGCCGACACCGCGAAGTATTTCCATCGGGGGGCGCCGGCGTTCGCCCGGGATCGGGCTGCAGCCTTCTTCAGCTATTTCGCCCGGCGGCCGCGCCATCCATTCTTCTGCGAACGGTCAGGACTGACCCGCGACCAGCTGGCGGTAATCGCCGCGGGTCTGCCGAAGCGTCAGCAGGATGCCGTGCTCTGGCATCAGGCGCTGCCGCTGCCGTTGCGAATGATCCCCCCGGCTCCATTGTAAGCGTCGACCGTCCGGCCTTCCCGGCACGCGGCCGACGCTCCATGATCATCCGATCGGCTGGTCAGCGGTCGAGCGGATGTTGAGTTCGCGCAGCTGCTTGGCCGAGACGAAGCTGGGGGCGCCCATCATCAGGTCCTCGGCTTTCTGCGTCATCGGGAAGGTGATGACCTCGCGGATGTTCGGCTCGTCTGCCAGCAGCATGACGATGCGGTCGACGCCGGGCGCCGAGCCGCCGTGGGGCGGTGCGCCGTACTTAAAGGCGTTGATCATGCCCGCGAAATTGGTGTCGACGTCCTCGCGGCTGTAGCCGGCGATCTCGAATGCCTTGTACATGATCTCGGGCCGATGGTTCCGGATCGCGCCGGAGGACAGCTCGATGCCGTTGCAGACGATGTCGTACTGATACGCCAGGATATCGAGCGGGTCCTTGGTCTCCAGCGCCTCCAGCTCGCCCTGCGGCATCGAGAAGGGGTTGTGGCTGAAGTCGACCTTCTTGGCGTCCTCGTCATATTCGAACATCGGGAAGTCGACGATCCAGCAGAACTCGAACCGGCTCTGGTCGAGCAGGCCTAGCTGATCGGCGACGCGGGTACGCGCCAGCCCCGCGAGCTTGGCCGCCTGCGCTTCCTTGCCCGCCGCGAAAAAGATGCCGTCGTCCGGGCCGAGGCCGAGCGCGTCGGCCATCGCTGACATCTTGTCCTCGCCATGGTTCTTGGCGATTGGACCGCCCCATTCGCCGCCCTTGCGGGTGGCATAGCCGAGGCCGGCGAAGCCCTCGCCCTGCGCCCAGCTGTTCATGTCGTCGAAGAACTTGCGGCTCTTGTCCGCCGTGCCCGGCGCCGGGATCGCGCGGACGACGTCGCCCGCCTCGACGATCGATGCGAAGCGGCCGAAGCCTGAGCCCGCGAAATGCTCGCTGACGTCGGTGATGATGAGCGGGTTGCGCAGGTCGGGCTTGTCGTTGCCGTACTTCAGCATCGATTCGCGGAACGGGATGCGCTTGAACGGCAGCGGGCTGACGGTGCGACCCTTGCCCTGCCAGTCGGCGAACTGCTCGAACACGCCGTGGAGCACGGGCTCGATCGCGGCGAAGACGTCGTCCTGCGTGACGTAGCTCATCTCGAAGTCGAGCTGGTAGAATTCACCGGGCGAGCGGTCGGCGCGGGCGTCCTCGTCGCGGAAGCAGGGCGCGATCTGGAAATAGCGGTCGAAGCCCGCGACCATCAGCAGCTGCTTGAACATCTGCGGCGCCTGCGGCAGCGCGTAGAACTTGCCCGGGTGGACGCGGCTGGGGACCAGATAGTCGCGTGCCCCCTCGGGCGACGAGGCGGTCAGGATCGGCGTCTGGAATTCGGTGAAGCCCTGGCCGATCATCCGCTGGCGCAGCGAGGCGATGACGTCCGAGCGCAGCTTGATGTTCGCATGAAGCCGCTCGCGACGCAGGTCGAGAAAGCGATAGCGCAGGCGGATATCCTCGGGATATTCCTGGTCGCCCGCCACCGGCATCGGCAGCTCCTGCGCGTGCGACTGGACGGTCGCGGCGCGCGCGAACACCTCGATCTCGCCCGTGGCGAGATTGGCGTTCGCGGTACCGGCGGCGCGGGCCTTCACCTCGCCGTCGATCGTCACGACCGATTCGACGCGGACCTCTTCCAGCACCTTGAGCGCCGGCGAGTCGACGTCGGCCACGACCTGGGTGATGCCGTAATTGTCGCGCAGGTCGACGAACAGCACGCCGCCGTGATCGCGCTTGCGATGAACCCAGCCCGACAGGCGGACGGTCTCGCCGACATTCGCGGCGGTCAGCGCGGCACAGGTGTGAGAGCGGTAGGCGTGCATGTGTGTCGTCTCATATGCAGGGCCGATCCATGGACGACCCGTGACTGGGCCCCGGCCTGCGCCAGGGTGGCTGATAAGGGAGGTCGCGCCCTCCCCTCTTACGCCCCTCTTTGTCAACCCGCGCAGGCCGGTCTAAGGAGGACGCGATATGCACATCCACCCGTTGATTACCGACAGCGCGACGCTCGCCAACCTCTGCACCCGCCTCGCCCAGGCCGATTTCATCACGGTCGACACCGAGTTCATGCGAGAGAGCACCTATTGGCCGGAGCTGTGCCTCATCCAGGTCGCCGACGTGAACGAGGCGGCGGCGATCGATCCGCTGGCGCCGGGCCTCGACATGGGCCCGTTGCTCGAGCTGCTCGTCGACAACGAGGACGTGCTAAAGGTCTTCCACGCCGGCGGCCAGGACCTGGAGATCGTCTACAACCTGACCGGCAAGACGCCGCATCCGCTGTTCGACACCCAGGTCGCGGCGATGGCGCTCGGCCAAGGCGAGCAGATCGGCTATTCGAACCTCGTCGACAGCTGGCTCGGCATCCAGGTCGACAAGGGGGCGCGGTTCACAGACTGGTCGCGCCGCCCACTCGACGAGCGCCAGGTCGACTATGCGATCGGCGACGTCACCCACCTGGCGCGGATCTTTCCGTTGATGCTGGAGCGACTGCGCAAGACCGGGCGCGGCGGCTGGCTCGACCAGGAGATGGAGCGGCTGGGCGATCCGGCCAACTACGTCAACGATCCAGAGCTGGCCTGGAAGCGCGTGCGTATTCCCGGCCGCAAACCCGAGGTGCTCGGCCGGCTGAAGGCGCTTGCCCGCTGGCGTGAGATGGAGGCGCAGGCGAAGGACCTGCCGCGCGGACGCATCGTCAAGGACGAGACGCTTGCCGACCTCGCCAGCCATCCGCCGCGGCGCCAGGGCGATCTTGCCAAGGTGCGCGGATTGTCGGCGACCTGGGCGGGCAACGACATCGGCAATCGCCTGATGATCGCGCTGGAGAGCGCGCAGCCCCTGTCGGACGACGAGATGCCGCCGCGCGACGATCGCAAGCCGGGGCTGGGCAAGGACGGCGCGCTCGTGGCCGACTTGCTCAAGCTGCTGCTCAAGATTCGCGCGCGCGACATCGACGTTGCCTCGCGCCTGCTGGCGCGTTCGGACGAGCTGGAGGCGCTGGCCGCGGGTGTCAGGACCGGACTGCCGATGCTGCAGGGTTGGCGCTTCGACCAGTTCGGGCAGGACGCGCTCGATCTCGTCGAGGGGCGACTGGGCTTCGCCGTCCAGGGCGGGAAGCTCAAGATGACGCGAACGGAGGACGCCGCATGAAGACCTGGCCGATCGCCCTGCTGATGCTTGCCGGGTGCGCCGCCGTCGATCGCCCCGAGCCGGTACCCGCCGGGCCGTGCATCGTCAGCGAGCAGGCGCGGATGCGGTTCGTCGGCACCAAATTCCGCGAGCATCAGCGGATGGCCCTTCAACAGGAAACCAGCGCGCGGATCGCGCGCGTGCTGCGTCCCGGCGACGCGGCGACGATGGACCTGCGCCCCGATCGCCTGAACATCCTGGTCGACGATGCCGGCCTGATCGCCGGGCTGCGCTGCGGCTGAGGCGCGCGTGGTCACGCGATTCGCGCGACCGCCTCCAACCCCAGCGCCGCTGCCAGCGCGCCGTGGCGTCGCTGCACCGCCTCGCTGTAGAGCGCGCGATCAGCTTCCTTGAGGGTGAGGACGAGCGTGTCGCCGTCAGCGCTCAGCGACGAGCGCTCGAGCGGCCCGGCCATGCCCGCCGATAGCCGCTGCCCGAACCGGATCGCCATGCCCCAGCGATAGGCGAGCAGCCGTCGTTCCGCGCCGGCGAGCACGGGGATTGGCACAGGCGCCATCTCGTTGCCTCCCAGGCTGCTGTACACCGCCTGCGCCAGCATCGCGCGCTCGGCCGCCTCGATCGCGACCCAATTGCCATGCAGCACGATCTCGGCGCCGCGCTCGTCGCGGAATTCGGGATTGGCGCGCCAGCCGACATCAGCGAGCAGGCAGGCGGCATGACGGACGCGCGCCTCCGCCTCGCTTTCGGCGGCGAACAGCGGCGCGATCCATCGGTCGATCAGGTCGCCATGCTCCGGGAAGCGACCGAGCGCCCGGCCCTCCTCGCGTGCGGCAACGATGAGCGGATCGAGCCGGCGAGTCGCGGCGTCGAGCGCACCGTGGAGCAGGCCTTCGCGCAGGCCAAAGGCCGAGACGATCGCACGATCGCTGCCCAATTCGCGCATCAGCAACGACAGCAGCGCGGCGGCATCGCCCAGCGTAGCGGCCCGCGAGGCCGACAGTTCGGCGATGGCGCGCAGACGCGGCTTGGCGAGATGCGCGATGGTGCGCCCGAGCCGGGTCACCGTCACCGCGCTCATCGCATAGCCATGGATGATCGGCAGCGGGTAGCCCGACTGGTTCATGTCGAGCTTGGCTAGCGCTCGCCACGAACCGCCGACGAGATACACCGGCAGCCCTCGTCCGCGGCCGGCCCAACCCGCCTTCTTGAGCAGCCCGGCGACGAGCCGGTCGAGCCCCTTGCCGCGTTGCCCCGCGATCCGCAGCACGCCGAGCGGAAAGGACGCACGATCGGTCACGGTGCCCGCGACGATCCGCACCAGCTCGAGACTGCCGCCGCCAAGGTCGCCGACGATGCCGTCGGCGTCGGGAATCGCGGACAGGACCCCCTCCCCCGCCGCAACCGCTTCCTGTTCGCCCGACAGCAGCTCGACCGCAAGCCCGAGCGCCTTGGCACTCGCGACGAATTCCGGCCCGTTGCTGGCATCGCGAACAGCGGCGGTGGCGACGACGCGCAGGTCGGCGTCCATTTCCCGCGCGAGCGCCGCGAACCGCGCGAGCGCCGCGGTGCCGGTCGCCATCGCCTCGGCGTCAATCGCCCCGGTGGCGCCCAGGCTGCGGCCAAGCCCGGCCATGACCTTTTCGTTGTAGATGATCGCGGGCACGCGCGGATGGCCCTGGTACACGACCAGGCGCACCGAGTTCGACCCGATGTCGATGATCGCCCGTCGCCCCTCTGCGGGGCGAGCGGCCGGCGACCGGCGCAGGAGCGGCAACGTCAAGATTTGCGGCGCCGCAACGACAGGGTCGGCACGGCATCGCGGGTCAAGGCAGCGCCGCGGCCCGACAGCGACGGGTTGATCATGAAATAGCGGTGCAGGTTGAACGGCTTGTCGCCCGGCTCCTCGCGCACGTAGCGACCATCGGGCTCCAGCTCCCAGCTCTGCTCGTTATCGAGCAGGTTCGCGACCATCACCTGGTCGAGCACCTGGTCGTGGACCGTCGGGTTCTCGATCGGCAGCATATATTCGACGCGCATGTCGAAGTTGCGCGGCATCCAGTCCGCGGACGAGATGAACACCTTCGCCCCGTCGTTCGGCAGCGCCGAGCCATTGCCGAAGGCGAAGACGCGGCTGTGCTCGAGGAAGCGACCGATCACCGACTTCACGCGGATATTGTCCGACACGCCGGGCACGCCGGGTCGCAGGCAGCAGATGCCGCGGATGATGAGCTCCACCTCGACGCCGGCGCTGCTCGCCTCGTACAGCTTCTCGATGATCGCCGGGTCGACCAGCGAATTCATCTTCGCCCACACCATGCCGCATCGGCCGGCACGGGCATTGGCGATCTCAGCATCGATCAGCGTCATCAGCTTGGCGCGCAGATGCTGCGGCGACAGCGACAGCTTGGCGATGTCGGTGGGCTCGACGTAGCCGGTGACGTAGTTGAACATCTGCGCCGCATCGCGCCCGATCCGCGGATCGGCGGTGAAGAAGCTGAGATCGGTGTAGATGCGCGCGGTGACCGGGTGATAGTTGCCGGTGCCGAAGTGGCAGTAGGTGCGGAACTGTGAGCCCTCGCGCCGCACCACCATCGACACCTTGGCATGGGTCTTCCAGTCGAGGAAGCCGTAGACCACCTGCACACCCGCCCGTTCCAGCGCCGCGGCCCAATAGAGGTTCTGCTCCTCGTCGAAGCGCGCGCGCAGCTCGACGACGGCGGTGACCGACTTGCCCGCCTCGGCGGCGGCGATCAGCGCGTTGATGATCGCGGGCTGCTTGCCGGCGCGATAGAGCGTCTGCTTGATCGCGATGACATCGGGATCGGCGGCGGCCTGTTTCAGGAATTCGATGACGACGTCGAACGTCTCATAGGGGTGCTGGACGATGATGTCCTTCGAGCGGATCGCCGCGAAGCAGTCGCCGCCGAATTCGCGGATCCGCTCGGGAAAGCGCGGGACATAGGGCTGGAACTTGAGGTCGGGCCGATCCTCCTCCAGCACCGCGTCGAGGTCGCCGATGCCGAGCAAGTTGCCGCTTTCGGTGATGATCGCATCGGCACCGCCCAGCTCGTCGCGCAGCACGTTGGCGAGCGCGTCGGACAGGCCCGTCTCCAGCTCGAGCCGAATCACCCGGCCGCGGCGGCGGCGCTTGATCGCATTGGCGAAGTAGCGGACCAGATCCTCCGCCTCCTCGTCGATCTCGATGTCGCTGTCGCGCAGCACGCGGAAGGTGCCTGCGCTCTGCACCTCGTAGCCGGGGAAGAGCAGCCTGGCGAAGCGCTTCAGCACCGCCTCGATCGAGATGTAGCGCGGCGTATCGCCTGCCAGCCGAATGAAGCGCGGCGTGCTGGCGGGGATCATGACCAGTTCGCGCACCGGCTCCCTGTCCGAGATGCGGACGAGGTCGAAGATCACCGACAGCCCCTTGTTGGGGATGAACGGGAACGGGTGCGACGGATCAAGCGCCTGCGGGGTCAGGATCGGGAAGATTTGCTCGCGGAAATGCGTCTCCAGCCAGTCGCTCGCCGCCTCGTCCACCTCGTCGCGGCGAAGGACGAAGATACCCGCCTCGTCGAGCAGCACGCGAAGATCGCCCCAAACCGCCTGCTGGCTGGCCATCAGCGCGTCGGCCTCGGCGATGATCGGCACCAGCTGCTGCGCGGCGGTAAGGCCGTCAGCGGAGCGGCGCTCGACCTCCTGTACCTGCTGTCCTTTCAGGCCGGCGACGCGGACCATGAAGAATTCGTCGAGGTTCGAGCCCGAAATCGACAGGAAGCGCAGTCGCTCAAGCAGCGGATGCGCCTCGTTGCACGCCTCCTCGAGGACGCGGCGGTTGAAGGCGAGCCACGACAGCTCGCGATTGAAGTAGCGATCGCTGCCCTGCGCGGCGAAAGTATCGTCGGCGAGCGAGAGGCGGAGGTGCGCGGGGCGTGTCATGGGTTAGTCGCTAGACCCAACCGATGGCGATCCTGTTACGATCCCCGCTTCGGCGAGCACATGGCGCGCGAGTGGAATCGAGAGCCGCTTGCGCCGCTCGACGACGTCCTGTTCGAGCAGGTCGACGACGCGCAGGATCGCCAGGTGGCTCCGCTCGGTGCGGGTGGCGAGCCATTCGATCAGATCGGGGCGGGCATCCAGCCCGCGCCTAGCGAACAGATGGGCGAGCAGCCCACGCATCAGCGCATCGTCTGGCGCCTCGATCGAAAAATGGGGGCTGGCGGCGAGACGTGAGCGCAGATCGGGCAGTGCAACCTCCCAGGCGGGCGGCATCGCCTCGGCGACGATGACGAGTGGCCGGCGCTGCGCCTGCGCGTCGTTCCAGGCGTGGAACAGTTCGGCCTCGTCGTGCCGTTCAGCATCGTCGACGACGCTGCCGCCGCTCTTTGCCGCGAAGATGCGGGCGAGCAGGCTGCGGCCCGACTTGCGCGGTCCCGTGAGCAGCGCGGTCATCACCGGCCAGGCACCCCAATGTTCGAGACCGTGCGCGGCACGCGCGTTGGAGGGTGTCACCAGGAAGCCGTCGTCGCGTGGGTCCGCCGGCCAGCCGAGCGGTAGCGCGATCTGACTCATCCCGCGGGCACCTCCTCCGTCGCCGGAGCGGCTGTTGGCGGCGTGATGGCGGAGCGGCGAATGCGTAGCGTCTGGCCCGAACCCAGCACCTGATAGCCGCGCGCGGTCAGCGCCGCCTTGAAGGCCTCTGGGTCGCCGTCGAGCGTGACCGTCATCAGCGACAGACCACCGAGCGCCAGGCTGGTCGTGATCGCACGGCGCACGCCGGGGATCGAGCGCAGCGCCGATTCGGTGTTGGCGACGGCCGACGCGGTGGGCGTGTCAAACTGTACGGTCACGACAGATCCGGCAGTCGCCGAATCACCGACGATCTCGGCGATCGTATCGCCTCCCTCGATATCGTCGGTCGCCGCCGGGGTCGGATCGGGCAGCGGCGCCAGGCTGGGATCGAAGCCGAGCATGCCGCCGCGTAGCGCGCGCTGGAACATATCATCGAGCCGCTTCACCCCGGCGTCGAGCAGTTGCGGCAGGCCCGCCGCGCTGCCGACGCGAAGCGTCGCGCTGCCCAGATAGCGGTTGTCGGGTCCGTGGCGCGCCTCGAACACGCCGACGATCGGACCGCCGGGATAGGTGCGATAGAGCCGAACGACCGGGATCAGGACGTCGGACGCCCCATATTGGTCGATCACAGTCCGCCACCAGCCGCGTCCCGGCCGCCCGATCTGTCCGGCATTGAGCAGCAGCGAATCGGCGCCGCTTCCCGACGGACGGATGTAATCGACGGCGCTGTTCCCGGTGCGGAACCGCGCCCACGCCTCCTGCCAGGGGTTGCGCCGCTCGAACACCGTCTCGACGCCGCCCGAGACCTGCAATGGGACGACCAGCATCGGCCGCGAGCGATCGGCATAGGCGGCGATGCCGAGCAGCCCGCCCGCCCGCGCGCGATTGAACAGCACGCCGAGCCGCGCGATGTAGCGCGTCGGCCCGATCTGTTCCTTTTCGACGACAATGCCCGACACCATCTGGTCGAGCGTGCCGTCCGACACCAGCTCGCCGCCGCCGCCCAGCCGCCGCGACAGCTGCACCCACGCGCGCCGCTGCGCTAATCGCCAGCCGGCAAACCGCGCAGCGTCAGCCGTCTTTCCCGCCACATCGACGGTGACGCCCGCAACCTCGTAGCTGCCGCCGCTGTCGATCGGGGCGATGCCGCGTCCACCCTCGATCTGGGCAAGCGCCGCCGCTCCGCCAAGCAGGGCGGCGATCGCGATGGCGGTCGTCAGGGGGCGCGCTGGCATGATTGGCAGCCTTTTGACGAAGCGGGCGTGGAAATCCAAGCGCGATGTGGCTAGCAGCACTCCGCATGAGCGACGGACCCTATACCTACGCCGACTCCGGCGTCTCGATTGCCGCGGGAAATGCATTGGTGCGGGCCATCGGCCCCCTCGCCCGCTCGACGCGCCGCAGCGGCGCCGACGCGGACCTCGGCGGCTTCGGCGGCATCTTCGATCTCAAGGCGGCGGGCTTTTCCGATCCGCTGCTGGTCGCGGCGAACGACGGCGTCGGCACCAAGCTGAAGCTCGCGATCGAGCATGAGCGGCACGCCGGCGTCGGCATCGACCTGGTCGCGATGTGCGCCAACGACCTGATCGTCCAGGGCGCCGAGCCGCTGTTCTTCCTCGACTATTACGCCACCGGCCAGCTCGACCAGGGCGTCGCCGAACAGGTGATCGCGTCGATCGCCGAGGGATGCCGTCAGGCCGGTTGCGCACTGATCGGCGGCGAGACCGCTGAAATGCCGGGGATGTACGCCGGCGGCGACTACGACCTCGCCGGCTTCTGCGTCGGCGCGGTCGAGCGTGACCGCCTGTTGACGGGGGCCACGATCGCAGCGGGCGACGTCATCCTTGGCCTCGCTTCGTCGGGTGTCCATTCCAACGGTTTCAGCCTGGTGCGGCGCCTTGCCGCCGACAAGGGATGGAAGCTCGATCGTCCGGCGCTGTTCGACGCCGACCGGCTGCTGATAGATGCGCTGATGGCGCCGACGCGGATCTATGTCGCCAGCATGCTGCCGCTGCTGCGTGCGGGGCGCATCCGCGGGCTCGCGCACATCACCGGTGGCGGACTGCTCGAAAATATTCCGCGCGTCCTGCCCGATGGCGTGCGGGCAGTGGTCGACGCCGATGCCTGGCCGCAGCCGCGACTGATGGCTTTCCTTCAGGCGCAGGGCAATATCGAGCCCGAGGAGATGGCGCGGACGTTCAACTGCGGCATCGGCATGGCCGTCGTCGTGTCGTCGGACGAGGCCGATAGCGTGGCGCAGGCGCTGACCGACGCTGGCGAGACGGTACATCGGATCGGCCGAATCGAGGCGGGGCAGCGGGGCTGCACCGTCCGCGGTTCGGACGAGACGTGGAGTGCGCGCGGTGCCTGGGAAGCCGGCCATGATGCCTGACGTCGCCGATGGCGTCGCGGGGCGGGCCGCGTGACCAAGCGCGTCGGTATCCTGCTGTCCGGTCGCGGATCGAACATGATGGCGCTGGTCGAGTCCGAGCTGTTCGACGTGGCGCTGGTCGCCTCCGACAAGCCCGATGCGCCCGGCATCGCCTGGGCGCGCGACCGCGGCCTCGCCACCTTTGCGCTGTCGCCCAAGGGATTGGGCAAGGCCGCCTATGAGGGGGCGCTCGATCGTGCGCTACGTGATGCGGGCGTCGAGGTGATCGCGCTGGCCGGCTATATGCGGCTGTTGTCCGACCGCTTCGTCGCCGACTGGCGCGGGCGGATCGTCAACATCCATCCGTCGTTGTTGCCCAAGTACAAGGGGCTCGACACGCATGCACGGGCGATCGCCGCCAACGACGGGGTTCATGGCTGCTCGGTGCATGTCGTGACCGAGGTACTGGACGGTGGCGCGGTGCTCGGCCAGGCGGAGGTGCCGATCCTGGCGGGCGACACTCCCGATACGCTGGCGGCCCGCGTGCTCGTCGAGGAGCACCGGCTCTATCCCAAGGTGCTTGCGGAGTTCGTGAACCGATGACCGACACACTGTCCCGCCTGCGCGAGATCGCGCTGCTGCTGCCCGACGTTGAGGAGCGGGAGAGCCACGGCCAGCCGACCTTCTTCGTCGCGGGCAAGCAGTTCGCGCAGTTTCGCGACGATCATCATGGCGATGGCCGCGTGGTGGTGTGCGTGAAGACCAGTGGCGAGGACGAACAGGCGATGCTGCTCGACGCGGCGCCGGACACCTATTCGAAGCCGGCCTATCTCGGCCCCTCGGGATGGGTCGCGATCGACCTGTCGGGCGATGCCGACTGGACGCTGGTCGAGGATCGCGTCGCGCGCAGCTGGGAACTCGCCGCGCCGCGGGCATTGCTGGAGGCTGGCGGGCGATGAGCGAAAGCGCCGAACAGGCTCGTACCCGCCGGCGCTGGATCTCGCTGGCGGAATTCGTTGCGGTCGCCGGCCTGCTGATCGGTGCGCTGACATTGTGGAGCAACTGGTCCGATCGCCGCGCCGATGAGGCGAGCAGGGCGGCCGAGCAGGCCGGCGCGGCGCGAGAGAAGGCACGGATCGAACTCACGGCGAGCGTCGAAGACGACGGCAAGCGGCTGGCGTTGAAGGACGAGCGCCACGACATTGCCGACGCGCGCGTCGTCTTTCCGACCGCCTTGTTGATCGGATCGCAGAGCCCGGCCGGCGATCCCGTGATCGACGCGGCCTGGTTCGAGAAGCAGATACTGAGGATGACCGACGGCGGCCCCGACGACCGCACCGGCCGCCTGCCGGTTCTGCTGACGCTGCGCTATTGGGACGACGACGTCGAGCGGTCCGCGACCGGCATCTATGACGTCATCTGGAGCACGCATGGCCGCCGGCTGTTCGGCCGCGCGCTGAAGGTCGAGGGGCTGAAGCTGCGCCAGCGCGGTGGCGATCAGGCGGCGCTCGACAAGGCCTGGGCGCGCCTCAAGCCCTAAAGGGACCGCCCGTAGATGAAGTCGTCGTGCCACGTGGCGCCGACGAGGAAGCGGCGCGTGCCGATGATGGTGAAGCCCTGCCGCTCGTAGAAGCGATGCGCACGGGTGTTGCCGCCATAGACACCGAGCAGCAGCCGTTCGGCGCCGCGCTCGCGGGCACCCTCGATCGCATCCGCCATCAGCGCCGCGCCGAGGCCGCCGCCGTGGAACCGCGACAGCGCGTAGATCCGTCGCAGCTCGAGGTCGCGATCATCAGTGTCGACGGGAAGATCGGGCGGCGTCACCACCGCATAGCCGATCGGGGCATGGCCGGCGTTCGTCTCCGCCAGCGTCAGCGCGCAACGGTCATCGGCCAGCCAGGCGGCAAAGGCGGCGGTGCTGCTCTTGGCGGCACAGTGCGTGACGATATCGGGACCGGCGAGGATGCCGGCGAAGGTTTCCAGAAAGCTGGCCCCCGCGACGAGCGACAGCGCGGGCGCATCGCCCTCGCCGGCCCGCCGCAGGCGCCAGTCGGCCATGTCAGCCGACAATCTCTTCCGGCTTGAAGAAGTAGGCGATCTCGATCGCGGCATTCTCGTCCGAGTCCGATCCGTGGACCGAGTTCGCCTCGATCGACTCGGCCAGCTCCTTGCGGATGGTGCCCGGCTCGGCATTCTCGGGGTTGGTCGCGCCCATGATGTCGCGATTACGCTGCACGGCATTCTCGCCCTCGAGCACCTGGACGACGACCGGGCCCGAAATCATGAAGCTGACGAGGTCGTTGAAGAACGGACGCTCCTTGTGGACCGCGTAGAAGCCCTCGGCCTGCTCCTTGGTCATCTGGATGCGCTTCGAGGCGACGACGCGCAGGCCTGCCTCCTCCAGCATCTTGGTGACCGCGCCGGTCAGGTTGCGGCGGGTGGCGTCGGGCTTGATGATCGAAAAGGTACGGTTCGCGGCCATGACGGTCACGTGCTCCTGCGTTGCTGATTGCGGAAAAGTGGCGCTGCCCTAGTCTTCGTCCCTCGGCGATGCAAGCGGGGGGGGCGACGATGACCGACGCGACGGCTGGAGAGGCGACGAGCGATCGCCGGCGACGGCGGCGCTTCGGCCGAGAAATCGGCAGTATCGCGCTGGGGGTTCTGATCGCGCTGGCGATCGGCGAAGTCGCCGATGCGATCCGCTGGCGCCTGAGGCTCGACCGGAGCGCCGCGGCGATGCGTACCGAAATGGCCGGCAACCGGTTCAACCTGGGCGAGCGCTGGCTGCTTCGGCCCTGCGTGGCGCGACGATTGGACGAGATCGAACGGCTGATCGCAGCTAGGCGGACCGGAGCGGTCCTGCCGATGATCGCCTCGATCGGGCGGCCTCCGGACCGCGTCAGCGAGCGCGCCGCCTTCGATGTCGCTTTGTCGGACGGCGTATTGCTCCACGCGCCGATCGGCGAGGCGCGCGACATCGCGCTCGCCTATTCAGTCACGGTCGACGATTTTGCCCGCGAGAGCGAGGCGGAGCCGAACGCGTGGACCACCCTGGCGATAATCGAGCGATCGCCGGGTCCCATCGACGGCGATACGGTCCTGACGCTTCGGCAGGCGCTGGGAGTGGCCCGTGCATCCGCCCACGCGATCGAAACAACGATCCACCGCTCCGACCGACTGTTGGCCGGGAAGCGCGTCCCCATTGAATTTGGGCGTTACGTCGACGCTAGCGGTTTGTCGGCATCGCTCGCTGCATCCGCTATCCGCCGCCCGCTCACCTAAGCGACATTCTCCCACCGACCCGCGTCGTTCTGCTTCCAGTAGCGGCGTTCGACGCCATCGCGGTCGGCGAGCGACTTCCACGCCGCCCGCGCACCGCGGATCGCGTCATCGTCGAAGAAATGGAAGGCGCGGTCGAAGTCGAGCGCGTCGTCGCGCCATTCCCCGTCGACGATCGCGACGTTGCGCGCTCGGTTGGCGGCGTTGACGTCGCCGGCGATCAGTATCGGTTGGGCGGCATCGTCACCGGTGCCGATCCTGGCGTGGGGCAGGAAGCTGTCGGGTGCATAGCTCCATAGCAGCGCGTCGAGCGCGACCTGCTGCGCCTCATTCGACGAGACGATCAGCAGGCGCTCGCCGGTCGCAACGACCTTGTCGGCGATCTGCGGCAGCACGCGTTCGAGGGGCATGCGGGTCAGGTGATAGAAGTCGACCCGCATGGCCCTCCCCGCTCCCTCAGCGCTCGTGCCGCTCGGCGATGAAGCGGTCGAGCAGGCGGACGCCATAGCCGGTCGCGCCCTTCTCGTAGGTCGAGCCCGGCTTGTCGGACCACACCATACCGGCGATGTCGAGATGCGCCCACTTCACGCCGTCGTTGACATAGCGCTGGAGGAACTGCGCCGCGGTGATCGAGCCGGCGCCGCGCGGGCCCACGTTCTTCATGTCCGCGATCGGACTATCGATCAGCTTGTCGTAGGCCGCCGCCAGCGGGAAGCGCCACAGCTTGTCGCCGGTTGCCAGGCTGGCGGCGGTGAGCATCTCGGCGAGTGCATCGTCATTGGCGAACAGGCCGCCAAATTCGTTGCCGAGGCTGACAATCATCGCGCCGGTGAGCGTGGCGAGGTCGACGATCGTCTTGGGCTTATGCGTACGCTGGACCCAGGTGATCGCGTCGCACAGCACCAGCCGCCCTTCGGCGTCGGTGTTGATGACCTCGACCGTTTGCCCGGACATCGACGTCACGACGTCGCCGGGCCGCTGGGCATTGCCGTCGGGCATATTCTCGACGAGGCCCATGACGCCGATAACGTTAGCCTTCGCCTTGCGCTGGGCGAGTGCGCGCATCGTCCCCGCCACGGCGCCGGCGCCGCCCATGTCCCACTTCATGTCCTCCATGCCGGCCGCGGGCTTGATCGAGATGCCGCCGGTATCGAAGGTCACGCCTTTACCGACGAGCGCGGTCAAGTCGCCGTCCGCGCCGCCGTTCCACTTCAGCGCAAGCAGCCGAGCGTCGCGGCGCGACCCCTGCGACACGCCGAGCAGCGCGCCCATGCCGAGGTCGTGCATCGCCGCCTCGTCGAGCACGGTTACCTCCAGGCCGAGACCGTCGACGTCCTTCAGTACCCACTCGACGAAGCTTTCGGGATACAGGACGTTGGGCGGCGCCGAGACGAGCGTCTTGGTCAGCGCCAGGCCGGCGGTCAGCGCTTCCTGCGCCGCCCATGCCGCCTCGGTCCCGGCGGGTGCGCCGGCGATCGTCACCTCGGTCAGCGTCGGCTTCTGCTTTTCGGGCAGCTTGGTGCGATAGACGTCATAGCGCCACGCGCGCTGCGCGATCGCGCCTGCGAACCGCGCGGCCGCGGCAGTGCTGGGCGCCTCCGTAATGGCCGAAAGGTCGACCGCGACGCTCGTTGCGCCCGATGCCAGCAGCTTGGCGGTGATGGCGCCGCCGGCCTTTTCCCAGTCCGGCTCGGCGCCGCCGCCAACGCCGACCAGAATCACGCGGCGGGTGCCGCCCGAGGCCGGCACCACCGCATCGACGATGCCGCCCGCCTCTCCCTCGAACCGCTGCGCGCTTGCCGCCGCTTTGACCAGCGCGGCGTTCTCGCCCAGCGCATCGGCGGCGATCCGGTCGATACCGTCCTTCGCGACGGGCAGGACGACGGCAGCGGTGTCGGCGTGGAGGGAGGCGACGAAACGAACCTGCATGAGCATCAAACCTTGGGATTGCGACAATGATCCAGTCCTAGGCGCTCTTGGCGATCAAGCAAAGCACGGCGATTGCAGTCGGACCGGGGCAATGCAATAGCGGCGAACGCGCGCCGTTCAGGGCGGCGACGCGGTACGCCAGCGAGCGTCGAAAGGGCGAAAACCGAGTGTTGCGTAACCACTTCCTGGCCAGTTGTGCCCTGCCGCTCGCGCTGGTGGCGACGGCGCCGGCGATGGCGCAGGACCTGACCCAGCGTGACGTGGCCCCGCCCCCACCGCCCGCCGCCGATGCGCCGCCGGCTGAGGATCAGGTGAAGTTCAGCGCCGGTCAGTTGGAGTACGACCTCAACGAAGACGTCGTCACGGCGACCGGCGACGTGCGGATGTATCGCACCGGTGACCGGTTGCGGGCCGACAAGGTTGTGTGGAACCGCAAGACCGGGAAGGTCGTCGCGACCGGCGATATCGCCGTCACCAATCCCGACGGCGACGTCGCCTATGGCGATTCGATCGAGCTGACCGATTCGCTGAAGGACGGCGTGATCGACAACATGCTCGTCGTCCTGTCGGAGGGCGGTCGGCTCGCGGCGGAGAAGGGCACCCGCGACCAGGACGGCACGATGCGGCTCGTCCGGGCGGCGTACACGCCCTGTTCGGTGACCGGGCTGAACGGCTGTCCCAAGAACCCGTCGTGGAAGATCACCGCGGTCAGCGTCACCTATCGTCCGGACCGCGAGCGTATCTACTACGGTGGCGGGTCGTTCCACCTGTTCGGGCTGCCGGGCATCCCACTGCCGCGCTTTTCGAACCCGATCGGCCAGGGAGCGGACAGCGGCTTGCTGACTCCGATCATCCGCTACAACCAGGTCAACGGCGTCGAGGTGGCGACGCCCTATTACTTCCGCCTCGCGCCCAATCGCGGGCTGACGGTAACGCCGCACATCTATTCGTCGGTGCTGCCGATGCTCCAGGTCGACTATTCGGCCCTGAACGACAAGGGCGCCTTCCGCGTCACCGGCTATGCCACCGAAAGTCGGCGCAGCGACGACCTGTTGACCCAGACGCCGACCGACACGCGCCGCGCCTTTCGCGGCTATCTGGACGGCATCGGCCGCTACCAATTCTCGCCGGAATGGAGCCTGAGCGGCTCGCTGCGCCTGACGACCGACCGCACCTTTCTGCGCCGCTACGACATCTCGCGCGACGATCGACTGCGCACGACGGCGTCGCTCGAGCATATCGACGCCGACAGCTATTTCGCGGTCAACGGCTGGTACGTGCAGACGATGCGGGTCAACGATCCGCAGGGGCAGCAGCCGATTGCGATCCCCGAGATCGACTATCGCCGGATTGTCCGCAACAGCGTGCTCGGCGGCCAATTCTTGTTCCAGGCGAACAGCGTCGCGCTGACCCGGCCCGATGGCCAGGACACGCAGCGCGCCTTCGCCAGCGTCCGCTGGGACCTGCGCAAGCTGACGCGCTGGGGCCAGGAGGTGACGTTCACCGGCCTCGCGCGGGGCGACGTCTACCACACCGCCGATTCGCTGCTGAGCCCGCTGGTCTATCGCGGCGAGGACGGCGTCCACACCCGCGGTATCGCGGTCGCGGCGATGGACGTCAAATGGCCGCTCGCCGGCTCGTTCCTGGGCGGCAGCCAGCGGCTGACCCCGCATATCCAGATCGTCGCCGCCCCGCGGCTGGAAAATTTCGCGGTGCCCAACGAGGATTCGCGCGCGGTCGACCTCGATACGTCGAACCTCTTCGATCTGAATCGCTTCCCCGGCTACGACCGGTTCGAGGACAGCAGCCGCGTCACCTATGGCGCGGAATGGGCGGTCACCCTGCCCGGCATTACGCTCGATGCCGTCATCGGCCAAAGCTATCGTCTCTCGGAGCGCCCGACGATCCTGTACGACGGAACGGGGTTGAGCGATCGCTGGTCGGACTTCGTCGGCCGCACCGAACTGCGCATCCGCGACTTTGTGTCGATCATCCACCGTTATCGGCTCGACAAGGATGGCTTTGCGGTGCGCCGCAACGAGATCGACGCGACCATTGGATCGCGTGGCACCTATATCCTGGCAGGCTATCTTCGCCTCAACCGCAATATCCTGCCGACGATCGAGGATCTTCAGGACCGCGAGGAAGGCCGGCTGGCGGGGCGCGTCGCGATCGGTAACTTCTGGTCGCTGTTCGGGTCGACCGTCGTCGATCTCACCAGCCGGCGCGAGGATCCCTTGTCGACCTCCGACGGCTTCTCGCCGATCCGGCATCGGCTGGGCGTGCAATATGAGGACGACTGCCTTCGCCTCGGCCTGACGTGGCGGCGCGACTATCGCGTGGTCGGCGACGCCCGCGCCGGCAACGCCGTCCTGTTCACGCTGGCGTTGAAGACACTCGGGCGCTAAGCCCGCATTCAGCCAGCCTTGGGCATGCGGGTGAGGATGCGCGCGACCGGCGCGCCGGCATGGGGTAAGTTCTAAACGTGATTCATCTTGTTCGATCGACGGCGACGCTTCGCCGTGCCCTGGCCTGCAGCGCGCTGGCCGCCGTGTCGGCCGTCGCGATGGCGCAGAGCGTCCCCGAAGCGCCGCAGTCGACGACCGGCAATCTCGACATCCCGGCGAATCTGCAGATCTTCGGCAAGCTGGACCCGAACGTCCGCAAGCCGACCGCGATCGTCAACGACACGGTCATCACCGGCACCGACGTCGATCAGCGCATCGGCCTGCTCGCGCTCGCCAACAAGACGACGCTGGCGCAGATCCCGCCGGACCAGCTCAACGCCCTGAAGCTCCAGGTGCTTCGCCAGCTGATCGACGAGACGCTGGAGATCCAGGAGGCGAAGACCGCCGAGATTACCATCACCGCCAACGAGATGAACCAGAGCATCGCCGGCATCGCCCAGCGTTTCGGTTACAGCCGCGACCAGCTGCGCACCGAGCTGCGCAAGGCGGGTTCGTCGGAAGCGTCGCTTCGCCGGCAGATCGAAGCCGAGCTCGCCTGGCAGCGTTACCTGCGCAAGCGGATCGAACCGCTGGTCAACGTCGGTGACGAGGAGGTCAAGGGCATCCTCAGCCGGCTCGAGCAGGCGAAGGGCACGCAGGAATTCAACCTGCGCGAAATCTATTTGGCGGCCAATGACGCCGACCAGCAGCAGGTGTTCGCCAAGGCGCGCGAGATGATCGCCGAGATCCAGAAGGGCCAGCAACCGTTCGAATATTTCGCGCGCAACTTCTCCGAGGCCTCGACCCGCGCGGTCGGTGGTGACCTTGGCTGGGTGCGCGCCTCGACGCTGCCCGGGCCGCTTGCCGAGGCGGCGCAGCAGATGCAGACCGGCCAGGTCGTCGGTCCGATCGCGACGCCCGGTGGCTTTTCGATCCTCTACCTCGTCGATAAGCGCCAGCTCGGCGCCGCCGATCCGCGCGACGCCAAGCTCAGCCTGAAGCAGCTGACGGTCCGCTTCCCCGCCGGCACCACCGAGCCGCAGGCTCAAGGGCGTGCGGCCGAGTTCGCCAAGACGCTGCGCACGATCCAGGGCTGCGGCACCGTCGAGAAGGTCGCCAAGACCATCGGTGCCGAGGTTGTCGACAACGATACCGTCCGCGTCCGCGACTTGCCGCCGCAGTTGCAGGACATCATCTTAAAGCTTCAGGTCGGCCAGGCAACGCCGCCGTTCGGTTCGCCGCAGGAGGGCGTTCGCGCGCTCGTGCTGTGCGGTCGCGACGATCCCAAGGCGGGCGACCTGCCGCGTGCCGACCAGATCCAGGGGCAGCTGGAGCAGCAGCGCGTCAACCTGCGCGCGCAGAGCAAGCTGCGCGATCTTCGCCGCGATGCGGTCATCGAGTATCGCTGAGCCGATGACTGCGCCGATCGCGGTGTCGATGGGCGATCCCGCGGGGATCGGGCCGGAGATCGTCGCCAAAAGCTGGGCGTTGCGTCAGAAGGAAGCGTTGCCACCCTTCGTCGCGGTCGGTGACATGCGCGCGATCGAGCGGGTTTGGAACGGCCCCGTCGCACGTATCGACTCGCCGGCCGACGCGATCGGAGTCTTCGCCACCGCCCTCCCCATCTTCAGCGTCGAGGACGGCGGTGAGATCGTGCCCGGCCAGCCTGATACCGAGGGTGCCCGATGCGCGCTGCGCAGTTTGGAATTGGCCGCCGGTCTCGTCCGCTCCGGCGCCGCGCGGGCGCTGGTGACGGGACCGGTGTCGAAGGCGCAGTTATACGACATCGGCTTCTCGCATCCCGGCCAGACCGAATTCGTCGCCGAGCGGTGCGGCGTTGCGCCGGCCAATGCGGTGATGATGCTGGCGGGACCCACGTTGCGGGTGGTGCCGATCACGACGCATGTGCCGCTGGCGGCGGTATCGTCGCTGCTGACCGTGGAGCTGATCGCCGCGAAGGCGCGGGCTACGGCGCGCGGGCTGGCGCGCAATTTCGGCATCAGCGTGCCGCGGCTGGCGATCGCCGGGCTCAATCCCCATGCCGGCGAAGGCGGCGCGCTGGGTCGCGAGGAGATCGAGGTAATCGAGCCGGCGGTGGCGTTGCTGCAAGCGGAGGGGCTGGCGATCGAAGGACCGTTCGCGGCCGACACGCTATTCCATCCCCGCGCTCGCGCTCGCTTCGATGCGGTACTGTGCCCCTATCACGATCAGGCGCTGATCCCGCTGAAGACGCTGCACTTCGACGAGGGCGTGAACATCACGCTGGGGTTGCCGATCGTCCGCACCTCGCCCGACCACGGCACCGCCTTCGCCATTGCCGGCAAGGGCGTCGCCGAGCCCGGCGCGACGATCGCGGCGATCCGCATGGCGGCGGAGGCGGCCGCGTTTCGCGCCAGATCCTGCGGATGAGCGTATCGCTGCCGCCGCTGCGCGATGTCATTGCCCGACACGGGCTGTCGGCGTCGAAGGCGCTGGGGCAGAATTTCCTGTTCGATGGCCAGCTGCTGGCGCGCATCGCGGCGATACCCGGCGATCTGACCGATGCCGAGGTGCTGGAGGTCGGGCCTGGGCCCGGCGGCCTGACCCGGGCGCTGCTGGCGGCGGGTGCCGATGTCACCGCGATCGAGCGCGATCGGCGCTGCATCCCTGCGCTGCTGGAGCTTGGCGAGGCCTATCCGGGCAAGCTTCGGGTCATCGAAGGCGACGCGCTGGAAGTCGACGCGCCGGCGCTGTTCGCGGAGCGGCCACACATCGTGTCCAATCTGCCGTATAACGTCGGCACGGCGCTACTCGTCGGCTGGCTGACGGGGGCGTGGCAGCCGTGGTGGCAGTCGCTGACGCTGATGTTCCAGAGGGAAGTCGCCAAGCGTATCGTCGCCCAGCCGGGGAGCGACCATTACGGGCGACTGGCGGTACTGGCGCAGTGGCGGTCGGCGGCGCGGATCGCGATGCCGGTCCATCGTTCCGCCTTCACCCCGCCGCCCAAGGTGATGTCGGCGGTGGTTCACATCACGCCGATCGAGCCGCCGGAGGGCGTTCGCGTCGACGTGCTCGAGCGAGTGACCGCGGCGGCCTTCGGGCAGCGGCGCAAGATGCTGCGGCAGAGCCTGAAGTCGGTGCCCGGTGCGCTCGACGCGCTCGATACCCTGGGCATCGATCCGACGCGGCGCGCCGAGACGATCAGCGTCGCCGACTTCGTCGCGATCGCCCGGACTATTCCTTCGCGGTCGTAGCCGGCTTCGTCTCGACCGCCGCCGTCGTCGTCGGCGGGGTCACGGGCGGCCCCTTGGCGATCGCGGCGGCGAGCTGGGTGGCGTCGCCGCACTGGCCCTTGCATAGCGTCTTGATGCGGGCGAGGTTCGCCTTCGCCTGGTTGAGCGCGCCCTTCTGAACCAGCGCCTCGCCCTGACCCCGCAAGGCGGCGACGTCGTTGGGCTCGAGCAGCAACGCCTCGCGATAGAGCCGGATCGCCTTGCCCGGCAGGCCGCGGCTGTCAGCGATGTCGGCGAGCGTGATGAACGCCTGACGATTGCGCGGATCGACCGCGACCGCCGTCTCGATCAGATCGACCGCGCCATCGAGGTTGCCCGCCGCCCGTGCCGCCTTGCCCTGGGCGAGCAGCTGCATTGAGCGGGCATCGATCTGGTCATCGGGTCGCTGGCCGGAAAGGGAGGTCGACATACACACCACCGCCAACGACGCGGCGATGGCAACCGACGAAACGCGCATGATCGTCTCCGAAACGGGCACAATGGGCATCGGCTAGCACGGCGCCCGCAGCCGTGCGACAAAAAAGCCGTCGGTGCGATCGCTTGCCGGGTCGAGCCGAACCCCGGCCCCGCGCGGCGCTCCCGCGCCGAGCGACAGCGCTTCCGCCTGCCAGCCGGGATTGGCGGCGAGAAAGGCGGCGATCCGATCCGCCCCTTCCTCGTCCAGCAGCGAGCAGACGATATAGGCGAGCGCGCCGCCCGGCTTCACCAATGCGGCACCGACCTTGAGGACATGCTGCTGCGCGGCGGCGTAGCGGGCCAGCCGATCGGCGTTCAGCCGCCACCGAGCCTCGGGATTTCGTCGCCAGGTACCGGTGCCCGAGCAGGGCGCATCGATCAACACGCCGTCGGCGCTCGCCTGCCAGTCGGCAAGCATCTCCGCCTCACGCCCAGGGTTCAGCAGCCGCGTCTCGACGATCGTCGCCCCTGCCCGCTCGGCGCGTGCGGGCAATCGCGACAGGCGTGCCCGATCGATGTCGCAGGCTAGAATTTCCCCCGCCCCTGCCATCTCCGCCGCCAGTTGAAGCGTCTTGCCGCCGGCACCGGCGCACAGATCGATGATCCGCTGGCCAGGCGCAGCGGCGAGCGCGGCCCCAACGATCTGGCTGCCCTCGTCCTGCACTTCGATCAGCCCGTCGCGATATTCCGACAGCGTCTCGACGTTGGTCCCGGACGGAAGGCGCAACCCCGCCGGCGCATGGGGCGTCGGTTCGGCGCCGGGGATCGTCAGCGTCGCGCGGCGTGCCTTGAGCGAGTTGACGCGGACGTCCAGCGTGGCCCTCCCGACGAGTGCCGCCATGGCGTCATCGCTCACCCCGGAGTCCTCGAGGCGCTCGACCAGCCAGGCCGGCGCAGCGCCGGGAGCTGCCCGCGGCTCGTCGGGTGCGGTGCGGGCGGGACCATGCACCGACCCGTTGAAGGTCTCGGCGAGCGCGGGATCACCGTCCGCGACGAGCAGCATCGCGGCGCGACCGCTCGCCGGCGGCTCGCCGGCGGCGCGGATCGCGCGATAGACGAGGTCGCGGACGGCACGGCGATCTTTCGACCCAGCGTAGCGGCGCGTCGCGAAATACCGGGCAATCAACGTGTCGGCCGCCGCCCCACCCGCCTGCGCGGCGGCGGCGATGGCATCGACCAGCTCGATCGCCGCTTGCGTGAGCGCGGCCGGCGTCATGCCGCGGCCCTGCGAATGTTGAGACTCTTCACACGCGAAAACGGTTCTACGCCGCGAATGTTGAGACTCTTGACACCATGGCGGGCGAAGCCATCAGGCACCATCGGCAGCGAAAAGGGGCACGGCAGCACGGTCATGGCAACGCCATGCCCAGCGGATCGAATGTAGGACAGCGTTTTTTCCCGACCGCCCCGGTCGATCAGCGGCCCAGCGTGCGGGACAGGCGGATGCCGATATTGTCGATACCGGGATTCTGATCCGAGAACAGCTGGCGGTGGCTGAAATGCTCCCACGCGACCTCGATGGACCAGCGCCGGTCGACGCGAACGCCGAGCGAGGCGTTGGGATTGAACAGCACCTGAGAACCGAATGACGTACGTCGCCGGTAGATGTCGTAGCGACGCTGAGCTTCCTGCGCAGGCAGACCGGCGGCGAACGGATCGGGCGTGAAGCGATAGCCGTCGTGGAGGGTCAGCCCGATGCCCACCTGACCGTAGAGCCGCCCGCGCAATATGTGCTGACGCCATTCCGCGCCGCCGCTTGCGAAGCTCGTTCGGCCAGCCGTGCTGATCTGCACCTTCGCGGAAAGCCGCGGTTTCAAGAGGAATTGCAACGGCGCGGTACGGTACAAGAGCTGGACGTCGACAGTGCCGTCCTCTTCGCTGCCCTCATAGATCTCGCCCGGCGGCAGCTGGGGGAGATCGAAGATCAGGCGATCGCCCAACGGATGGAAGTTGGCGCCATGTTGGAAAACGCCAACGGCAATTTCCGAACGGCGCCCTTGATCCGCGGCGGATTGCGCGGATACCGGTTGTGGCATCACGCCGGTGCTTGTTCCTAGCAATGCCAAGGCGGCATGGCGCCACGTAACCGCTCGCGCAGCCGACCGACGTATGAAAGCCCCCATGTTTCTCCCGTCGATGGAAGAACACCAAGGTCGGGTTTCCGATCGATACCATCCCGTCTATGTGCGGATCCCGCATTTAACAAGTATTAGGATTGCGGGGCGCGACAGCGTGAAGTGGGATATGATCCACCATATCGCGGTGACGACGCGTGCCAATCGCCGACGCTAAGCTCTGATGACGCGCGGCCTGGACATTCCCACCATCATGATCGGATCGCCCGGAGCCTTGGCGGCATTCGATCGCGCCGAGGGGCTCGTCCGGTAAGACCGGGTGACGTCACGGTGGCAAATGGCTAACCACCACGACGTGCCCCTGCCCCTTGCCCGCCCGCCCCGCCGCTGGACGATGCGCCGCGCCCGTGCGCTGATGCGGTCGCGCGGGCCGACGTCGCTGCTGTTCCGCCGCCGGATCGCGGTCGTGACAGGGGCGATCGCAATCGGGATCGTCGCGGTGCTGTTCGCCGGGATCGCCGACACCGCCGGCGCGGCATTCGCGCGCTATGCGGAGGCCTGGCGATGGGCGCCGCTGGCGACGACGCCGATCACCTTCGTGGTGCTCGTCTGGTTGACGCGGCGGTTCGCGCCGGCGGCACGCGGATCGGGTATCCCGCAGGTCATGGCCGCGCGCGAGCAGGCCGATTTCGGCGTCGGCTCGCTGATCGCGATGCGCACTGCGGTGGCGAAGATCGGGCTGACGATCGGTGCCATCCTGTCGGGGGCGAGCGTCGGCCGCGAGGGGCCGACCGTCCAGCTGGCCGCGGCGATCATGGCGCAGGTCCACCGCGTCTTCCGAGTGCCGATGCGCGCGTCGGTGGTCATCGCGAGCGGCGCGGCCGGCGTGGCGGCCGCGTTCAACACGCCGCTTGCTGGCATCCTGTTCGCGATCGAGGAACTGGCCGCCGCCTATGAGCAGCGGGTGACGCTGCTTGTGCTGTCGCTGATCGTCGTCGCCGGTATAGTCGCGCAGAGCCTCTCGGGGGATTACGTCTATTTCGGCGTCGTCCATGCGACGCTGCCGCTGGGCTCCGCGCTGGTCGTGGTGCCGGTCGCGGGATTGGTGGGAGGTCTTGCCGGCGGGCTGTTCGCCCGGCTGATGATGGCGGTCGCGTCGCCGCGGCATGCGATCACCGGTGTCGCGCGACGGCGCCCCCTGGCGATGGCGGGCGGATGCGGCATCGTCGTGGCAGCGCTCGGGATCGGCACCCATGGCCTGACCTGGGGCACCGGCTATGGCGCGGCGCAAGCCATGCTGTCCGGCGTCGATGCGCCGCTGTGGTTCGGGCCGGCGAAATTCGTCGCCGCGCTGTCGACGGCGGTGGCCGGGCTGCCTGGCGGGATCTTCGCGCCCAGCCTGGCGGTGGGCGCCGGCGTCGGTAATCTGCTGCGCCTGCCATTCGCCGACGAGCCGGCGCGCGCGGTCGTGATGCTGGGAATGGTTGCCTATTTTACCGGCGTGGTGCGCGCGCCGCTGACCGCGGTCGTGATCCTGGCGGAGACGACCGGCAGCCGCGGCCTGATGCTGCCGATGTTCGCGACCGCCTTCATCGCCGACTGGGCCAGCACCCGCGTTTCAGCCGACAAGCTGTACCACAGTCTGTCACGCGGGTTCGTCCCCCACGCGGATCCCGTCACCGGGTCGGGTAGTTCGGCGCCTCTCGCGTGATCGTCACGTCGTGGACGTGGCTTTCCTTCAGCCCGGCGCCGGTGATCTGGACGAATTGCGCGCGCTGCTGAAGGTCGGGGATCGTCGCCGAGCCGGTATAGCCCATCGCCGCCTTGATGCCACCGACGAGCTGGTGGATGACGTCGCGCGCCGGGCCCTTGAACGCGACCTGGCCCTCGATGCCTTCGGGGACCAGCTTCAGCTGATCCTTGATCTCGCCCTGGAAATAACGGTCGGCAGAGCCGCGCCCCATCGCGCCGACGCTGCCCATGCCGCGGTACGACTTATAGGCGCGGCCCTGATACAGGAACGTCTCGCCGGGCGCCTCCTCGGTGCCGGCGAGCAGCGAGCCGACCATGCAGGTCGAGGCACCGGCAGCGAGTGCCTTGGCAAGGTCGCCCGAGGTGCGCAGGCCACCGTCGGCGATGACAGGGACGCCGCTCGTCGCCGCGGCCTTGGCGCAGTCCATCACCGCGGTCAGCTGGGGTACGCCGACGCCGGCGACGACGCGGGTGGTGCAGATCGAGCCGGGGCCGATGCCGACCTTGATGCCGTCGGCACCGGCATCGATCAGCGCGCGGGTCGCCTCGCCGGTGGCGACGTTGCCGGCGACGACCTGGACGGCGTTCGACAGCTTCTTGACGCGCTCGACGGCGCGAGCGACGTCGCGGTTGTGGCCGTGGGCGGTGTCGATGACGACCAGGTCGACCTCGGCATCGACCAGCGCTTCGGTCCGCTCGAAGCCCTTGTCGCCCACCGTGGTGGCGGCGGCGACGCGCAGGCGGCCGGCGGCATCCTTGGTCGCATCGGGATAGGTAACCGCTTTCTCGATGTCCTTGACGGTAATCAGGCCAACGCAGCGATAGGCGTCGTCGACGACCAGCAGCTTCTCGATCCGGCGCTGATGGAGCAGGCGGCGCGCCTCGTCCTTGCCCACGTCGGTACGGACGGTCGCCAGGTTGTCGTGGGTCATCAGCTCGGCGACGGGCTGCTTGGGGTTTTCGGCGAAGCGGACGTCGCGGTTCGTCAGGATGCCGACCAGCTTGCCGTCATATTCGACGACGGGGATGCCGCTGATCCGATGTTCGGTCATCAGTGCCTGCGCTTCGCCCAGCGTCGCGGTGGGGGCGATGGTGATCGGGTTGACGACCATGCCGCTCTCGAAGCGCTTGACCTGGCGGACCGCGGCGACCTGTTCCTCGACGGTCAGGTTGCGGTGGAGCACCCCGAGCCCCCCGAGCTGCGCCATGACGATCGCCATCGCCCCTTCGGTCACGGTATCCATCGCCGAGGACAGCACCGGGATATTGAGCGCGATCTCTCGCGTCACGCGGGTGCGGGTGTCGGCCTGTCCCGGCAACACGGCGGATTCGGCCGGCACGAGAAGAACGTCGTCGAAGGTGAGGCCGAGCCTGATGTCCACGGGGTGCCGACTCCGGTTGGGTACGAGGTGGCGCGCCATGTAACCGCCTCCGCCGGCTATCGCTAGGGGGCGGACGAAGTGGTAGGGTCGCCGCGTGGACGCGGAGGGGTATCGACCATGGCTGTGACGATCGCTGGGCTGCTGCTGGCGCTGGTGCTGTTCTATCTGGCGACGAGCATCAAGATCGTCCGCCAGGGCTATCAATATACGATCGAACATTTCGGGCGGTACACGACCACCGCCTCGCCCGGATTCAACTTCTACCCTGCCTTTTTCTATCGCGTCGGCCGCAAGGTGAACATGATGGAGCAGGTGATCGACATTCCGGGGCAGGAGATCATCACCAAGGACAATGCGATCGTCTCGACCGACGGCGTGGTGTTCTTCCAGGTCCTTGACGCCGCCAAGGCTGCCTATGAGGTCTCCGACCTGTATGTCGCGCTGCTCCAGCTGACGACGACCAACCTGCGCACGGTGATGGGGTCGATGGATCTCGACGAGACGCTGTCGAAGCGCGACGAGATCAACGCCCGGCTGCTCTCGGTGGTCGATCATGCGACGGTGCCGTGGGGCGTGAAGATCACACGGGTCGAGATCAAGGACATCCGCCCACCGACCGACATCGTGGCGGCGATGGGCCGGCAGATGAAGGCGGAGCGTGAGAAGCGCGCCAACATCCTGGAAGCGGAAGGCTCGCGTGCCAGCGAAATCCTGCGCGCCGAGGGGCAGAAGCAGGCGCGCATCCTGGAGGCGGAAGGACGGCGCGAGTCGGCCTATCGCGACTCCGAGGCGCGCGAGCGTGCGGCGGAGGCGGAGGCGAAGGCGACGCGGGTGGTGTCGGAGGCGATCGAAAGCGGCGGCACCCAGGCGATCAACTATTTCATCGCGCAGAAGTACGTCGAGGCGATCGGCAAATTCGCGACCAGCCCCAACGCGAAGACGATCCTGTTCCCGGTCGAGGCGACTCAGCTGATCGGCACGCTGGGCGGGATCGGCGAGCTGGCCAAGGAAGCGCTCGGCAAGAGCGACGCCCCTGCCCCTGCCTCGGCGGCCAAGCCGAACCCGACGGGGCTGCCGCGGCCGTGACGATCGATACGCTCGGCGGCGCGGCAGGGCTATGGCTGATCGCGGCGCTCGTGCTGGGCATCCTCGAGCTGCTGGTGCCGGGGGTGTTCCTGGTGTTCCTGGCGATCGCGGCGGCGATCACCGGCGTCGCGACGCTGGCGCTGGCCGACCTGCCGGTGGCGGGACAGCTGGCGTCATTCGCGCTGTGGAGCGTGGTCGCGGTGCTGGTGGGGCGACGCTGGTATCGGGATTTTCCCGTCGCGGGCGACGCGCGGCTCAACGACCGCACGGCGCGGTTGCTGGGCGAGACGGTGATTGTGGAAACCGCGATCGAGGGAGGCCGCGGACGGGTTCGGGTCGGTGACGGCAGCTGGCCGGCGCGGGGCCCGGACATGGCGGTCGGCGCGCTGGCCGACGTGGTGGCCGTGGATGGCGGGGTGCTCATCGTGGCGGCGTCGTCGCCCCCGGCCTAGTCGATGTCCATCAGTGAGTCGGTCGGCTCGATCCAGTTGCGGCGAGCTTCGAGCGATAACGGCTGCTCGCGTCGATAGAAGCGGAGCGGCCAATCGCGCGCGCCCACCGGCGCGGCGAGCATCGCGTTGACCGAACGGTGGATCGACTCGTCGGCCGGACGCTCGGCGAGGAAAGCGCGGATCCCCGCCAGGTAACAGCGCGTGATGGTTTCGTGATAGCCGTGGTGATCGTCGTTCACCCCGCCGACGCTCTCATTATAGCCGGCGATGATGGCCACGATGCGCGCATCAAGATCGATGTCGGGCCGCTTGCGGACCAGCCAGGCGATGGCGGCGAGATGCGCCTCGTGCGTCCATTCCGGACGTGGCAGTGTGCGGGCGAGAAGCCCCGCGCCGACATGCGCGACGGCGTCGTCGTCGGGAAAGAGGCGGATGGGGTGGAGGTCGGTCACGATCGGGTCCTTGATGGCGGACCCGATCGCGGCCGGGTCCTCGTCAGACAGTCTGGGCGGCGATGCGGGGGGCGGATTGTCGCACACCCTCGTCGACGTGATCGGCGAATTGGGCGAAGTTCTCGACGAACAGGTCGACGAGCCTGGCCGCGGTCGCGTCATATTCGGCCTCGTCAGGCCAAGTTTCGCGTGGGTCGAGGATGGCGGAATCAACGCCCGGCACCGCGACCGGCACCTTGAAGCCGAAGTTCGGATCGGTGCGGAATTCCGCGTCGTTCAGCGAGCCGTCGAGCGCGGCATTGAGCAGCGCGCGCGTCGCCTTGATCGGCATGCGGTGGCCGACGCCATACTTGCCGCCAGTCCAGCCGGTGTTGACCAGCCAGCAGTCGACCCCGCCCTTGGCGATCCGCTCCTTGAGGAGGTTGCCGTAGACCGACGGATGGCGCGGCATGAACGGCGCGCCGAAGCACGTCGAGAAGGTGGCATCGGGCTCGGTCACACCGATCTCGGTGCCCGCCACGCGCGCGGTGTAGCCGGACAGGAAGTGGTACATCGCCTGCTCAGGCGTCAGCTTCGCGATCGGCGGCAGGATGCCATAGGCGTCCGCGGTCAGCATCACGATATTCTCGGGCACGCCGCCCATATTGTGCTCGGACGTGTTCGGGATGAAATCGAGCGGATAGGCGCCGCGCGAATTTTCGGCGAGGCTGTTGTCGTCGAGGTCGAGCTGACGCGTGACCGGGTCCATCACGACATTCTCGAGCACCGTGCCGAAGCGTTTGGTGGTCGCGAAGATCTCGGGCTCGGCATCCTCCGACAGGCGGATCATCTTGGCATAGCAGCCGCCCTCGAAATTGAAGACGGCGGTGTCCGACCAGCCATGCTCGTCGTCGCCGATCAGCGTGCGGCTGGCATCGGCCGAGAGCGTCGTCTTGCCGGTGCCGGACAGGCCAAAGAATACCGCGGTGTTGCCGCCGTCGTGCGCCATGTTCGCCGAGCAGTGCATCGGCATGACGCCGGTCGTCGGCAGCAAATAGTTGAGGAGGCCGAACACCGACTTCTTCATCTCGCCCGCATAGCGGGTGCCGCCGATCAGGATCAGCTTCTCGGAAAAGTTGACCGCGATCACCGTTTCGCTGCGGGTGCCGTGGCGCGCGGGGTCGGCGCGGAAGCTCGGCAGATCGATGATGGTGTATTCGGCCTGGAAACCCTTCAACTCATGCTCTTCGGGCCGCACCAGCATGGTGCGGATGAACAGGTTGTGCCACGCCAGTTCGTTGATGACGCGGACGCGCACGCGGTGCTCGGGCTGCGACCCGCCGTAGAGGTCCTGGACGTACAGGTCCTCCTTGTCGCGCAGCGCCTTCATGAAGTCGGCCTTCAGCGCGGCGAAATGGTCGGGCTCCATCGCCTTGTTGGTCTTGCCCCACCAGACGGTCGAGTCGGTCTCGGCATCGCGGACGATGAACTTGTCCTGCGCGCTGCGACCGGTGTGCGCGCCGGTTTCGACCACCAGCGGGCCATCGGCGGATAGCTTGCCCTCGCCGCGGGCAACCGCCGCCTCGAGCAGGCGGGCGGTAACCAGGTTCCAATGTAGATCTGCGCGGGTCTCGATGCCCTGCGCCTCGAGGCCAGCCTCGGGTATACGCTCGTTCACGTCGTCATCCTTCCCCATGGGTCGTCGTTGCGGTCTTTGGCTGCCGCATACGTATGCGTGCGACTAAGCGGCAGCGGCCGCCCGGTCAAATCACGATCCGCCATCCTGTGGTTGAGCCTGTCCCGGCTTTGCACTACCGCAGGCACGTGCCCCGCCGGACCCATAGCCGATGACCGCCACGATCGCGCTGGTCGACGACGACCGCAACATCCTGACCTCGGTATCGATCGCGCTGCAGGCAGAGGGCTTTCTGACCCGCGTCTATTCCGATGGCGAGACGGCGCTGAAGGCGTTGATCGACAATCCGCCCGATCTCGCCATCTTCGACATCAAGATGCCGCGGATGGACGGGCTGGAGCTGTTGCGCCGGCTGCGCGAGAAGAGCCAGACGCCGGTCATCTTCCTGACCAGCAAGGACGACGAGCTCGACGAGGCGCTGGGCCTGGCGATGGGCGCCGACGATTATATCGCCAAGCCGTTCAGCCAGCGGCTGCTGATCGCCCGCATCCGCGCGATCCTGCGCCGGACCGAGGTGGCACAGCAGGGCGGCGGAGAGGCGGACGCCGAGGTTTCGGGGCCGCTGGAGCGGGGCCGGCTGTCAATGGACCCGGCGCGGCATCGTACGCTGTGGGGCGGCCAGCCGGTGACGCTGACCGTCACCGAATTCCTGATCCTGGAAACGCTGGCGCAGCGGCCGGGGATCGTGAAGACGCGCAATCAGCTGATGGATGCGGCCTATCAGGACGACATCTACGTCGACGATCGCACCATCGACAGCCACATCAAGCGATTGCGCCGCAAGTTCCGCCAGGTCGATCCCGAATTCGACGCCATCGAGACGCTGTATGGCGCCGGCTACCGATTCTCCGAGGAGTGATCCGCCTGGCGTAGGCAGCGACCTGACGCTGCGCTGGTCGGGGCAGATTTCGCTCACGCGGCGCATCCTGGCGGTCAACATCCTGGCGCTGCTGCTGCTGGCGGGCGGTTTCTTCTACCTGGATTCGTTCCGGTCGCGGATCATCGACAGCCGCGTCCAGCAGGCGACGCGCGAGGCGCGGCTGATCGCCGAGGCGATGGCGACGGTGACGCCGGCGCATCGGGACGAGCTGGTCGAGCGGCTGGCGGTCGATACCGGCGCCCGCATCCGCGTGTTCGACGAGGCGGGCGCGATGGTCGCGGACAGCAGGGCGCTCGGCGTCCGCAACTTCCGGCTGGTCGATCCCGATCGCGAGGGCGCCGACCAGAAGGTCGCCCGCTGGCTGGACGCGGGCATCGACACGGTCGTCGGTGCGGTGCGTCCTCCCCTCTATCGCGAGCGCGACGGCGGCATGGCGTGGCCCGACGTGAAGATGGCGGCGAGCGAGGGCGCGATCGCCGCCAGCGTCTGGCGAGCGCCCGATCGCACACCGGTCATCACCGCGGCGGCGCGCGTGCCGGGCGGCGTGGTGATGACGACGGTCAACGCGCGCGACATCACCCAGACGGTGCGGATCGAGCGGTTTCGGCTGAGCCTGGTGCTGCTGGTCGTGACGCTGCTGTCGGTGCTGCTGTCGCTGTTCCTGGCGCGCACGATTGTGCGGCCGCTACGGCGACTGGCGCGCGCGGCGGTGCGGGTGCGGCTGGGCCGCGCGCGTGAGGTGGTGGTGCCACGGCTGCCGTCGCGTCGCGACGAGCTGGGGATGCTGGCGCGGGCGCTGTCGGACATGAGCATCGCGCTGCGCGCGCGGATCGACGCCACGGAGGCGTTCGCGGCCGATGTGACGCACGAGATGAAGAACCCCCTCGCATCACTGCGATCGGCGGTCGAAGGTCTGGGCCATGTCCGCGATCCCGAGCTTCAGCAGCGGCTGCTGGCGATCGTGCGTGACGACGTCCATCGGCTCGACCGGCTGATTACCGACATTTCCGAGGCGTCGCGGCTCGACGCCCAGCTAAGCCGCGCCAAGTTCGAGCCGGTCGACGTCGCGGCGATGATCGGTGCGCTGCTCGACCAGCGGGCCCAGCGCGGCGTCGAGCGCGGCATCCGCATCCGCTACGATCGCGACGATGGCGCCCTGCCCCCGGTGCTGGGCGAAGGCGCGCGGCTGGAGCGGGTGTTCGAGAACCTGATCGACAATGCGATCTCATTCTCTCCCGATGACGGGCTGATCGGGATCGGCATCGGCGTTCTGGACGATGACCTGATCGTGCGTATCGAGGACGAGGGGCCCGGCGTGCCCGAGGACGCGCGCGAGGCGGTCTTCCGCCGCTTCCAGTCGGTCCGTCCGGCGACCGAGACGTTCGGCCAGCATTCGGGGCTTGGCCTCGCGATCGCCCGGACGATCGTCGAGGCGCATCAGGGCACGATCGCGGTCGAGGCGCGCGAGGACCGTATCGCCGGCGCGCGGTTCGTCGTCCATCTGCCGCGGGCGGACCTGCGATGAGCGACACCGTCCATGCGACCTGCGTCGCGATCCACGGTCGCGCCGTATTGATCGAGGGGCGATCCGGGACGGGCAAGTCCGACCTTGCCCTGCGGCTGATCGATCGCGGCGCAGTACTGGTCGGCGACGACCGGGTGCGGATCGAGGCCGCCGGCGGGCGGCTGGTCGCGCATGCGGTGCCGACGATCGCCGGCCGGATCGAGGTGCGCGGGGTCGGCATCGCGACGCTGCCGTTCCTGGCCGAGGCGCCGGTCGCGCTGCTCGTCATGCTCGGCGCGCCGGTCAAGCGCCTGCCCGAGCCGATGACCCGCCGCCTTGCCGGGGTCGACATACCCGCTATCGCGCTCGACGCATTCGAGGCATCGACGCCGATCAAGATCGAACTGGCGCTTCGCCAACCGGAGGCCATTCTGCCATGACTGCCGAGCGCAAGGACATATTGATCGTCACCGGCCTGTCGGGCGGCGGCAAGTCGACGGTGTTGAAGACGCTGGAAGACCTGGGCTGGGAGACGGTGGACAACCTGCCGCTGGTGCTGCTCGACCGACTGCTCGACGCGCCGGTCGCCGAGAGTGCGTCGGGTCCCGACCAGCCGCTGGCGATCGGCATCGGCGCGCGGACCCGCGACTTCGATCCCGTGCGAATCGTCGAGCGGATCCGCCGGCTGCGCGACGATCACGGCTGGGACGTCGGCATCCTGTTCCTCGACTGTTCGGGCGCCGAGCTGGAACGCCGCTATACCGAGACGCGGCGGCGCCACCCGCTCGCCGCCGACCGCCCCGCCGCGGACGGGATCGTTCGCGAGCGCGAGCTGCTGGCACCGCTGCGCGACTGGGCGAACCGGCTGATCGACACGACGCGGATGAGCGCGAACGATCTGGCACAGCAGGTGCGGCGCGATTTCGCGCCCAAGAGCGCTGGGCCGGTCCTGTCGGTGACGTCGTTCGGCTTCGCCCGGGGATTGCCGCGCGACGCCGACCTGGTGTTCGACATGCGTTTCCTGCGCAACCCGCATTGGGACGCCCGGCTGCGGCCCGGGACGGGACTCGACGCCGACGTCGCCGCCTATGTCGCCGCCGACCCTGCCTATGAGCCGGCGGTCTCGCGGATCGAGGACCTGCTCACGCTGCTGCTGCCCCGCTATCGTGCTGAGGGCAAAAGCTATGTCACCGTCGCGATCGGCTGTACCGGAGGGAGACACCGGTCGGTCCATGTCGCCGAACGGATCGCCGCCCGGTTGCGCGGCGAGGGATTTTCGCCCACGGTCACCCATCGTGACCTGGCAACCGCGCCGCAGGACTCGCTGGAGGGTTCGCCGGTCGCACAATGAGTGATACGACAAATCCCATGATTGGTCTGGTTCTGGTGACTCACGGACGGCTCGCGGAGGAGTTCGTGACCGCGATGGTGCACGTCGTCGGCCCGCAGGAGCGGGTGGCGACGATCTCCATCGGCCCCGACGACGACATGGAGGAACGCCGCGCAGACATCGCCGCCGCAATCGAGACGGTCGACGTCGGGCGAGGCGTGATCGTGCTGACCGACCTGTTCGGGGGTACACCGTCGAACCTCGCGATCTCGCTGATGCGGCGCGGGCATGTCGAGGTGATCGCCGGCATGAACCTGCCGATGCTCATCCGGCTGGGATCGGCGCGCAAGTCGATGAAGGTGGTCGAGGCAGTGGCCGCGGCGCGCGAGGCGGGGCGGAAATATATCTCGGTCGCGTCCGAGGTGCTGGGCGAGGCAGCGGCATGAGCGCGGTGACGCGCGACGTGATGATCACCAACCGTCGCGGCCTTCACGCGCGGGCCAGCGCCAAGTTCGTGACGCTGGCATCGGGCCAGCCGTGCGAGGTGCAGGTCGCCAAGGCCGGATCGGGCCAGGTGACGGGCACGTCGATCATGGGGCTGATGATGCTCGGCGCAGCGATGGGCGATACGATCACGATCAGCGCGGACGGCGAGGGTGCCGACGCGGCGGTCGCGTGCCTGGCCGATCTGGTCGAGGCGAAATTCGGCGAGGATTGAGGCGCCGCCTTCGACCAACTCACTGCCCTCACCCTTCCCACGCCGCTGCGCGACGCGGGCCCCTTCCCTTTCCCAACGGGAGAGGGAAAATGCTGCCGAAGGCAGCGAAGGGTGAGGTCAGGCTCATCGAACGAGACGTTTATGCCCCGCGAAATCACCGCCTATTCCAACCCCCTCATCAAGCGGGTCCGCGACCTGCGCGACAAGCGGCATCGGCGCGAGGCGCGGCAGTTCCTGGCCGAGGGGCTGCGCATCCTGACTGAGGCGCGCGAGACCGGCCGCCTGCCCGCGATGCTGTTCTATGCCGCGCCAAGCCGGCTGCATCCGCTGGTCCAGGCGCTGGTGCGCGACGTCGAGGCGGCGGGGGGCGAGGCGATCGAGACGACTGCCGATATCCTGTCGAAGCTGTCGGGCAAGGACAATCCGCAGGCGGTCGTCGGCGTGTTCGACGAGTTCGAGACCAGCCTCGCCGATCTCGATCGATCGCGGGCCGGTATCTGGCTGGTCGCCGAGCGGCTGCGCGATCCGGGTAATCTCGGCACGATCCTGCGCACCGGCGACGCGGTGGGCGCCGGCGGGCTGATCCTGGTCGGGGAGTGCGTCGATCCCTTTTCGGTCGAGGCGGTGCGCGCCAGCATGGGGGCGCTGTTCACCGTACCGGTGGTGCGGAGCGACTGGCAACCGTTCCTGCACTGGCTGCGCGGTGGACCGGGGCAGCTGGTGGGGCTGAGCCTCGATACCGACATCGATTACCGCTCGGCGACCTATGCGGCGCCGACGTTCCTGCTGACCGGCAACGAGGCGCAGGGGATGCCGGAGGGCTATGCCGCGGCGTGCGACCTGCTGGTGAAGATCCCGATGCTGGGCAAGGCCGACAGCCTCAATGCGGCGGTCGCGACGGCGGTGATGGCCTATGAGGTGCTGGCGCAGCAGCGGGGCTGACGCGGCGCCGGATCAATGCCGCGATCCGACCATCCCCGTGACATTCGCGGCGCCGATCACGCGCCCGCCAACCATACCGCGCACGCTGACGTCGGCGCCCTCCTCGACGATCAAGTCGCCGCCGATCATCGCGTCGATCTGCGCGCGGACGCCGGGACGGACGATGACGTCGCCTGCGACCATGGCCCGAATCCGGCCGTCCTGTTCCACGACGAGATCGCCGGCATGCATCCTGTTCATCGTTAACGCTCCCAAGGTTGGCGCGATAACGCGGGGTGGATCGATGCGGTTCATTGCCGCCGGCGCCAAGTTCAGCACGACGGGGCGAAATAGGACCGCCCTTGCCACTTTCGTCATCCCCGCGAACGCGGGAATCCATAATAGCTGGGCACAGTGGGACTCATCGGCGCCTCTGGGATATGGATTCCCGCCTTCGCGGGAATGACGGGAGGGAGGCGGTCACGACGTCCCAGCCGGATCGACCGTGCTCATCAGCTTCGTCAGCGGGCGTGCCGCCTGCTCGCCGACGGGTAGCGTTTCGATCGTCTTCGCGCCGGGATCGATATTGAGCGTTTCGAAGCGCTTGGCGCTGGTCAGCACCTGGCTTTCCAGGCTGCCGACGAACTGGTTGTAGGCCGTCATCGCCGTGTCGAGGTTGCGGCCGAGCTTCGCGACATGGCCGCCCATCACGGCAAGGCGCTGATACAGCTCCTTGCCGAGCTTGCCGATTTCGCGCGCCTCGGTCGCGAGCAGCTCCTGGCGCCAGACCGCGGCGACGGTGCGCGCGATCGCGATCAGGTTGGTCGGGGTGGCGAGCAGCACGCGCTTGTCGAACGCATAGTCCCACAGCGTCGGATCATGTTCGAGCGCGGCCGACAGGAAATGCTCGCCGGGGACGAACATCACGACATAGTCAGGCGCGTCGTCGAACTGGCTCCAATACGCCTTGGTTCCGAGACCGTTGACGTGCGCGCGCATCGCGGCGGCGTGGGCGGTCAGGCCGGCATGGCGCTCCGCCTCGTCGACCGCGCCGAACGCGTCCTGATAGGCGTTGAGCGACACCTTGGCGTCGATCACCAGCGCCTTGCCGCCGGGCACGCGAACGATCGCGTCGGGGCGCAGCCGACCCCCTTCCCCGTCGTCGATGCTGACTTCGGTGCGGAAATCGGTATGCTCGGCGAGGCCGCAGGTTTCGAGCACGTTGCGCAGCTGCTGCTCGCCCCAGCGACCGCGCGCCTTGGGCGCATTGCGCAGCGCGTTGACGAGCTTCGCCGCCTCGCCCGACACGCGCTCCTGCCCGACCCGCATCGCCTCGATCTGGCCCTTCAGCTCGCCGAAGGCGGAACGGCGCTCGTCCTCGACCTTGCGGACGCCCTCTTCGTAGCGGAGCAGGCGCTCATTGACCGGCTGGAGTAGCGCGGCGAGGCGCTGGCCCTGCGCACGTTCGGAGTCGGCAAAGCGCGCCTGAGCCTGTTCGAGGAACTGGGTCTGCGCCGCGGCGAGCACCTTGCCCGCGGTCGCGCCGAAATGCTGTTCGAGCTGGGCAAGCGTGCGGGCATGGGCGGCGTCGCGCTCTTCGGCCTGGGCGCGGAGGATCGCGACCTCACGCATCGCATCGTTGCGCTCGCGCTCGACCGCGTCGCGTGCCTGGCGGACGAGATCGGCGTCGGCCACGCGGCTTTGTGCGACGGCAAGGTCGCTGGCGATCGCGCCGACGCGGCGACTTGCGACGAGCCAGCCGATCAGAAGGCCGATGGCCAGGGCCAGGATGGCGGCGAGGATGAGTTCGGTCATGCCGCGAGGCTCGCAAAGGTAACGAAGGTGACGACCCGTATGCGAGAGGTGCCGGGGGCGGTCGGCGACGGCACGGCGATATTCGTTCGGACCAGAGTTTTATGCGAAGCCATTGGTGGAACGTATAACGAACGGAGTTGGTAGGACAGCCCTAAAAATTGGTGCAGGACCGCCAGGTTAGGTCGTCCACTCCTCGATGAGATGCTGAAACGAGTTCAACATGACGGGAGTGGAAAGACGTGTGTCTACCCCCGCCGCGCCTTGTCGAGCTTCTTGAGCAGCATGCCGCGCTTCAATCGCGAGATATGGTCGATGAACAGCACGCCGTTCAGATGGTCGATCTCGTGCTGCATGCAGGTGGCGCGAAGGCCGTCGAATTCCTCCTCATGGCTCTCCCCCTGTTCGTCGAGCCAGCGAACGCGGCAGCGCGCGGGGCGCTGCACCTCGGCATATTGCTCGGGGATCGAAAGGCAGCCTTCGTTGTAGACGCTGGTCTCTTCGCTCTCTTCGAGCACCTCGGGATTGATGTACGCGCGAGGATCCTTGATCGGCTTGCCCTCCTCATCCTCCTGATCCTGCAGGTCGATCACGAGGACGCGTTGGTCGACGCCGACCTGGATCGCGGCAAGGCCGATGCCGTGCGCGTCGTACATGCTTTCGATCATGTCGGCGACAAGCGTGCGCGTCTCGTCGGTTACCGCCTCGACGGGCTTGGAAACGAGGCGGAGACGCGGGTCGGGAATCTCGACGATGGGTAGAACGGCCATGGCGCGCGGCTATGCTCGACGATCGCGAGCGTCAAGCGCGCGGGCTTTAGCAATTCGGTAAGGACGGCTGTATTATCGTCGAGTCGGGGGTATCCACATGGATGAATCCAACCGTCTTGCCACGTTACACCGCTACGACATCCTCGATACAGCCAATGAGGTTGAATTCGACGACCTGGCATGCCGCATCGCGGAGCTGTTCGCCGTACCATCGGTCCTGATCTCGTTCATCGACGGGGAGCGCCAGTGGTACAAGGCGCGGATCGGAGCCGCGGCGAGCGAGGTGCGGCGAAGCGAATCCTTCTGCACCAGGGTCATCGACGCCGACGAGGTGGTGGTCGTCCCCGACGCGCGGCTCGACGAGCGGTTTCGCGGCAACCCGGCGGTGCGTGGGTCGGACGGCATTCGCTTCTACGCCGCCGCGCCGATCAAGGCACTCAATCGCGCGCGGATCGGCACCGTCTGTATCTACGACAAGGTGCCGAGGCCGCCGCTGACCGAGCGCGAGAAGCGCCAGCTGGCGAGCTTCGCGGCGCAGGTGATCGAGCTGCTGGAAAAGCGGCTCGCGCTCAAGCGAGTGGCCGCCTAGCGCGAAGCGCCTGGGCGAGCGTGCCTTCGTCGAGATAGTCGAGTTCGCCACCGACCGGCAGGCCGTGCGCCAGCTGGGTAACGCGGATCGGGAAGCGCTCGATGCGTTCGGCGATATAATGGGCGGTGGTCTGCCCCTCCAGCGTCGCGTTCATCGCCAGCACGACCTCGTCGATTCCCCCCGCCTCGATCCGGCGAACGAGCTGGTCGATCGACAGGTCCTCGGGCCGCACGCCCTCCAGTGCGGACAATCGCCCGCCAAGAACGTGGAAGCGCCCCGGGAAGAGCCGCGAGCGTTCGAGTGCCCACAGGTCCGCGACCTCCTCGACGATGCAGAGGGCGCGCTGGTCGCGACGCGGATCGGCGCAGATAGCGCAAGGATCGGCGGTATCGACGTTGCCGCAGACCGAGCAGGTCGTGAGCTTTTCGTCGACTGCCTCCAGCGCGGCCCGCAAGGGGCCGAGCGCCGCCTCGCGCTTCTTGAGCAGATGCAGCACCGCGCGGCGTGCCGATCGCGGGCCGAGGCCCGGCAGGCGGGAAAGCGCCTGGGTCAGCGCGTCGATCTCGGGAGAGGCCATGGCGTCCGATATGGCGCCTTGTGTCCCGCTTCGCCAGCGGCGGGGTGACGGAGACGCCATGATGTGGTGAAGGGCGGACATGCGGATCGTCTTCATGGGAACGCCCGACTTCGCGGTGCCGACACTCGATGCCCTGGTCGAGGCCGGGCATGACGTCGTCGCCATCTATACCCAGCCGCCCCGCCCTGGCGGACGGCGCGGTCGCGAATTGGTCGCCTCTCCCGTCCAGCGGCGTGGCGAAACGCTGGGGATCGAGGTGCGATCTCCGAAAACCCTGCGCAATACCGAGGCGCAGGCGGCATTCGCCACGCTCGACGCCGACGTCGCGGTGGTCGCGGCCTATGGGCTGCTGCTCCCCCAGCCGGTGCTCGATGCGCCGCGCCACGGCTGCCTCAACGTCCACGGCTCACTGCTGCCGCGCTGGCGGGGGGCGGCGCCGGTGCAGCGTGCGATCGAGGCAGGCGATGCCGAGACGGGCGTCGGCATCATGCAGATGGAGATCGGCCTCGACACCGGGCCGGTGCGGCTGGAGGGGCGGACGCCGGTCGACGGCAAGACGGCAGGCGAGATGACGCAGGAGCTGGCGGCGATGGGCGCCGCGCTGATGGTGACGGTATTGGGCGACCTCGACGGCCATCCTCCCGTCGCGCAGCCCGACGACGGCGTCACCTATGCCGCCAAGATCAGCAAGGCGGAGGCGCGCCTCGACTTCGCGCGGGACGCCATGGCGGTGGAGCGACAGGTGCGCGCCTTCAACCCGGCGCCAGGCGCCTATGTCGAGGTTGCGGGCGAGCGGGTGAAGATCCTCGCCGCCGAGGTCGTCCACCATGACGGCGGGCACATGAGCGGGCTGGTGATCGACGATCGGCTGACGATCGCATGCGGGGACGGGGCCATTCGGCCGACGCTGGTCCAGCGTGCGGGGCGCGGCGTGGTGGCGACGGACGAGCTGTTGCGGGGTTTTCCGGTAGCGGTGGGCACGCGGCTTTGACGCGGTTCGCGCTGACGGTGGAATATGACGGCCGGCCCTTCATGGGGTGGCAGCGCCAGCGCCATGGCCCGTCGGTGCAGCAGGCGATCGAGGAAGCGGCATTCGCGGTGACGGGCGAGGTGGCGACGGTCCACGCCGCGGGGCGGACCGATGCCGGCGTCCATGGGCTGGCGATGCGCGCGCATCTCGACGTGGCGAAGCCGTTCGCGGCGTTTCGGTTGATGGAGGCGCTCAACGCCCGACTGCGGCCCGCCCCGGTGGCGATCCTGGCGTGCAACGAGGTCGCCGACGACTGGCATGCGCGCTTTTCCTGCGTCGGGCGGTCCTATGAATATCGCATCATCAACCGCCGGGCGCCGCTGACGTTCGAGCGCGGCCTGGCCTGGCATGTCGCGCGACCGCTCGATGCCGAGGCGATGCACGTCGCGGCGCAGCGGCTGGTGGGGCTGCACGACTTCACGACGTTTCGCTCGGCGCATTGCCAGTCGGCGAGTCCGGTGAAGACGCTCGATCGGCTCGCCGTGGTGCGCGACGGCGAACGGGTGCTGGTGCGGACCGCGGCGCGATCGTTCCTGCATCACCAGGTGCGCTCAATGGTGGGGTGCCTGGCGCAGGTGGGGCTGGGCCGTTGGTCGGCGGACGATGTGACGGCGGCGCTGGAGGCGCGGGACCGTCAGCGGCTGGCGCTGAACGCGCCGCCCGATGGGTTGTTCTTCGTGGCGGCGTCATATTGAGATACGCACGAAGACGCAAAGATCGCGATTGCTCTTCATACCTGGTGTTAAGAACGGGATGCCGTTCTCGTCAGCTCTTGACGCCTTCGTGCGAACCTATTTGACGAACCGCGCCGCGAGCTCGACGTGCGTCGACCAGCGGAACTGGCCGACCGGCACCACCCAGTCCAGCCGCCATCCGCCCTCGCACAGCATCTTCGCATCGCGCGCGAAGCTGCTGGGATTGCAAGAAACATAGGCGATGACGCCTGATGCCTTGGTGGCCAGCGCCTCGGCCTGCTCGCGCGCGCCGGCGCGGGGCGGGTCGATGACCACGGCGGCGAAGCGGTCGAGCTCGGCGACGGTGAGCGGACGGCGGTACAGGTCGCGATGCTCGGCGAAGACGAGGCGCTGGGCGCGGTTGGCGGCGGCCTTGAGCGCGAACAGGGCATCGCGGGCGCCCTCGGCGGCATAGACGCGGCCGGGTAGCGCCAGCGCGAAGGTGCCGAGCCCGGCGAACAGGTCGGCGGTGGTCGGCGCATCGCCGATCGCCTCGCGCACCGCCGCGACGAGCGATGCCTCGCCCTCGGGCGTCGCCTGGAGGAAAGCCGCGGGTGGCAACGGTACGGCGACGCCGCCGAGCGTGATCGTCACCGCGTCGGGCTCCCAGCGCGTCTCCGGCCCCATGCCGTCGTCGATGGCGAAGCGGGCCACGCGATGCGCGGTGGCGAAGTCGACGATCGCGTCGTGCGCGCTCAACCCGTCGGCCTTGACGCCGGTGACGAGAATGTCGGGGCCTTGGTCGGCGAGCGTCAGGTGGACATCGGCGCGGCCCTTCAGCCGCAGCTTCTGGAGCAGGCCGCGCACGGGCGCGACGAGCGCGAACAGGTCGGGCGCCAGGATGTGGCACTCGGTGATGTCGACGATTGCGTGGCTCTTGGCCTCGGTGAAGCCGAGCCGGACCTTGCCGCCTTTTCCATCGGCATGCAGCGTCGCCCGACGGCGGCTGCGCGGCGGCGAAATCTGCGCGGGGCGGATGGTGGCGGTCAGCCCCTGCCCCGCCAGCGCGCCGGCGACGCGATCGCTGACGAACGCGGCATAGGCGTCTTCGTCGAGATGCTGGAGCTGGCAGCCGCCGCAGGTCGGGAAATGGCGGCATGGTGGTGTTTGACGATGCAGACCGGGCGTCAGCGTGCCGTCGTCGTTCAGCATATCGCCGGGGGCCGCCAGGGCGGCGCGGCGGCCGTCGTCGGCAACGCCCTCCCCCTTGCCGCCGATGCGGACGATCGTGCTCACAAGCATTCTCCGATAGCGGCGGGAAGATAGTGGGAAAGCTGGTCCGCGACGAAGGCGGGACCGGCGAGCTTTGCGGCGCGGGTGTGAAACCAGACGGCTTGCTGCGCCGCACCGAAGAAGTCGACGCCGGTCGCGCGGCGGGCGGCGAGGATGCCGGCGAGCGTGTCGCCGCTGCCGGCGGTCGATAGCCAGCTGCTGCGCTCGATCTGGACGGCGGCGCGGCCATCGGGCGCGGCGACGACGGTGTCCGGACCCTTGTGGACGACGACGCCGTCGATCGCCCTGGCGGCGGACAGCGTTGCCAAGAGCTTGCCGTCCGCGCTCGCGAACATGCGGGCGAACTCGCCGGCGTGCGGCGTCATGGCGATATCGGCGCGCGGGGCGAGGCGGTGGGGGGCCTCGCGGCCGAGGAGCGTCAGGGCATCGCCGTCGACGACGAGCGGATGGCGGCTCGCCACGGCGATATCGAGCAGCGCGCTGGCGCGGTCGTCGCGACCGAGGCCGGGACCAATGAGGACGCAGCCGATGCGGTCGTCGTCGAGGATCGCGGCGAGGTCGGCGGGGTCGCCTAGCGGCTTGTGGACGATGGCCTCGGGCTGGCCGGCATCGGCGCCGGCGAGGATGACATAGCCCGCGCCTGCGTGGATCGCGGCGCGAGCCGCCAGGCGGGCGGCGCCGGGCATGGCGCCGGCGACGACGACGACGAGGCCGCGGGTGAACTTCTGCGCATCGCGGGGCGGCGGCACGAGTTGCGGCCGGGCGATGACGTGCCAGCTGCCACGCGCCGGAACGCCGATGTCGGCGAGGAACAGGTGGCCGCACAGCCCGGCGGCCGGCTCGATCAGGTGGGCGGGCTTGTAGGCGCCCAGCGCGAGCGTCGCGGTGAGCCCGTGTGGTGCGCCAAGATCGGCGCCGGTATCGGTGTCGACGCCGCTCGGCACATCGACGGCCAGGCTGAACTCGGCGGCATCGACGAGCGATTGCAGCGTGGTGGCGACGTCGGCGTCGAGCGGGCGCGACAGGCCGGTGCCGAACAGCGCGTCGATCAAGATCGGGCGCGGCTCGGCATCGGCGAGGGCGATGGTCTGCCCTTGCCACGCCGCCCTGGCCGCGATCGCCTCGGCGCTGCGGGCGTCGCCGTGCGCAGCGACGATGACGTCATGGCCTCGCTCGGCGAGGATGCTCGCCGCGACATAGCCGTCGCCGCCGTTGTTGCCGGGGCCGGCGAGGACCAGGATCGGGCGGCCGAGCGCGAACCGGGCGGCGGTGTCGGCGACCGCCTTGCCCGCGGTCGCCATGAGGGCGGCGTAGGTGGTGCCCGCGGCGACGGCGGCGGTTTCGGCGTCGCGCATCGCGGCGGCGGTGAGGATGGGTTGGGGCATGGCGTCAGGGGGCCATGGCTTGGGACGGGTGATGAGTCGAGAGTGAGGCATGAGCGGTGCCCCGCCCTCACCCTTCCCACCCGGCTGCGCCGGGCGGGCCCCTTCCCTCTCCCAGCGGGAGAGGGAGGTTGGTGTCAGATGTCGGCGTAGACGTGCTTCTCCATCTTCGCACCCGGATGCGTCACCGCGCCGGCATAGGCCGGTCCGACATTCTGCGCGTAGCGCCACAGCGCGCCCGACTGATAGTCGTTGACGCGCGGCTGCCACGCCGCACGGCGGTCGGCGAGCACGGCGTCGTCGACGAGCAGGTCGATCGTCCCCGCCTCCGCATCGATGCGGATGGTGTCGCCGTCCTCGACGAGAGCGATCGGGCCGCCCTCGGCGGCTTCGGGGCCGACATGGCCGATACAGAAGCCGCGCGTCGCGCCCGAAAAGCGGCCATCGGTGATGAGCGCCACCTTCTCGCCCATCCCCAGGCCATAGAGCGCTGCGGTGGTTGACAGCATCTCGCGCATGCCGGGGCCACCCTTGGGCCCTTCGTAGCGGATGACGACCACCTCGCCCTCGCGGATGCTGCGCTCCTCGACCGCGGCGAAGGCGTCCTCCTCGCAATCGAAGCAGCGCGCCGGGCCTTCGAACTGGAGGCGGTGCATGCCCGCGACCTTAACGATCGCGCCGTCGGGCGCCAGGCTGCCGCGCAGGCCGACGACGCCGCCGGTCGGGGTGATCGGTGCCTTGGCGTCGTAGATCACCTTCTGGTCGGGGTTCCACGTCACCTCGTCAATATTCTCGGCAAGGGTGCGGCCGGTAACGGTCAGGCAGTCGCCATGCAGCAGCCCCTCCGCCAGCAGCGTCTTCATCAGCATGTAGACGCCGCCCGCTTCGTACATGTCCTTGGCGACATATTGGCCGCCGGGCTTGAGATCGGCGATATAGGGCGTGGTCTTGAAGATCTCGGCGACGTCGAACAGGTCGAAGTCGATCCCCGCCTCGTGCGCCATCGCCGGCAGATGCAACGCGCCGTTGGTCGAGCCGCCAGTGGCGGCGACAATCCGCGCTGCGTTTTCAAAGGCTTGACGGGTACAAATGTCACGCGGTCGCAACTGACGTGCGACCAAATCCATCACCTGAGCGCCCGCGGCGACGGCGATCTGCTCGCGGCTGGTATAGGGTGCAGGCACCATGTTGCTGTTGGGCAGCGACAGGCCGATCGCCTCGCCGACGCAGGCCATGGTGTTGGCGGTGTACTGGCCGCCGCAGGCACCATGGCCGGGGCACGCGACCTTCTCTAGCGCGTGGACCTCGCTGATCGGACAGGCGCCGGCGGCATATTTGCCGACCACTTCGAACACATCGACGACGGTGACGTCGCGGTCGTGGAAGCGGCCGGGCAGGATCGAGCCGCCATAGACGAAGATCGACGGCACGTTGAGGCGAAGCATCGCCATCATCATGCCCGGCAGCGACTTGTCGCACCCGGCGAAGCCGACGATCGCGTCGTAGCAATGGCCGCGCACCGACAGCTCGACCGAATCGGCGATCACCTCGCGGCTGACCAGCGAGGATTTCATCCCCTGGTGGCCCATCGCGATGCCATCGGTGACGGTGATGGTGTTGAAGCGGCGCGGCATGCCGCCCGCCTGGATCACCCCGGCCTGCGCCGCGTCCGCCTGCGCATCGAGCGTGGTATTGCACGGCGCCGAGTTGTTGCCGGCGCTGGCGAGCGCGACGAAGGGCTTGGCGATATCCTCCTCGCTGATCCCCATCGCATAATAATAGGAACGGTGCGGGGCACGCTCGGGACCGACCGAAACGTGACGGCTGGGCAGCTTCGCCTTGTCGAATTGGGTCATGGCGACGCCCTATGTCGCGGGACGGCCCGTCAACGCAAGCTTGTTACGCGTAGTAACGGATGCGGGCCCGGCGAAGTGTTCGGTCCTCAAGCGAGAAATAGAGCGAAATCATGCCGTTCTCGACGATCGACGAGGCGGCGAAGGCGATGTCGGTCTTGGTGCGGTCGGTCGGCGGCGGCGGCACGATGACCGGTTCGAGACCGCGGCCTGTGACGCGGGCATAGTCGGCGGAGAAGCTGATCCACCCGATCCGCCAGCGCGCGTCGAGCGTCGCACCGTTATAGAACATCACCGGGTCGGCGCCCTCGACCTGGCAGATCGGCCCGGTCGAAAGATGCCAATTATCCCACGAGTCCATACGGATAGGAAACGGGTCTGCCACCGACTGCCAATGGTCGCGGAGCTGGGCCGCGGTGGCGAGGCCGATGCGCGAGGCGCCGACGCCCTTCTCCTCGGCCGCGGCATATTCATAGAACAGGCGCCAGTCGCCGGCGGGCGTACGGACGACGGTCGCCTCCTTGATATTGCCCTCCCCCGGCGGCGCGGCGAGCGCGACGCGGCGCTTGACGAGGGCATCGAGCGAGGGGCCGGAGGCGACGATCATCACGCCCTGGGTCCGCCTGGCATCGACGCCGGTATAATAAACCACATAGTCGCCGTCGTCGTCGATCACGACGGTCGGGTCCTCGCAGCCGCCGGCGTCGGGATCATCGGGATCGGTGCCGGGGGCGATCGCCGGTTCGGGATCGAGCGTGAAGCGCAGGCCGTCGTCGCTCCAGCCGCTGGCGATGACGCCGGTCGGATCGCCGTCGCGCAGCGGCCAGGGCACGCCGCGAACGAGCATGCGATAGCGGTCGCCCTCCGCCCAGACGAAGGGGCTCATCAGATCCATGCCGTCGAGGATCGACCCGGGCGCGATGCTGACGTCGTCCAGTTGCTCGACCGAATAGGTGGGCATGCGCGGGTCAGGCCCCTTGCGCGATGACGAGCGACAGCGCGCCATCGATCGTGACGGTGGTGCCGGTGATGTAATCGGCGGCGGGTGACAGGAGGAAGGCGACGAGGGCCGCAACCTCGTCGGCAGTGCCCGCGCGGCCCCAGGGAATATGACGTTCGCGCTCGCGGCGGACCGCGGCATCATCGAGCGCAGCGGCGTTCATCGGAGTCAGGATCATGCCCGGCGCGACGCCGTTGACCGCGATCTTCTGCGGCGCGAGTTCTAGCGCGAGCGTGGCGGTGAGCTGGGCAAGGCCACCCTTCGCCGAATCATAGTCGACGCCGCCGGCACGCGGTGCTCGCTCGTGGATCGACGAGATGTTGACGATGCGGCCACCCGCATCGGCGCTCGTCAGGGCGCGGGCAAAGCGGCGACAGGTGAGGAACGGGCCGACCAGGTCGGCGTGGAGGACGTCGGTGAATTGCGTGACCGGCATATCGACCAGCTTCACGCCGGTCATGTTGAGACCCGCGGAATTGACCAGTCGCGTGACCGGGCCGAACGCCTTTTCGGCCGCGGCGAACAGGGCGTCGACCTGCGCCTCGTCGCCGACGTCGCAATGGACGGCGATCGCGTGGCCCTCGCCGCCCGCCGCCTCGACGACCTTCGCGGCCGCAGCGGCATCGCTGTGATAGGTGAGCGCGACGCGAGCGCCCTGTTTCGCCAGCGCCGCGACGCACGCCGCGCCGATGCCGGATTCGCCGCCGGTGACGACTGCTACCGGCGCTTGTTTGGGATCGACCATGCCGGGGCAAGCGCGCCGGCGAGCCTTCGGTTCCGTGACGTTTGCGTCACGATCGATCGGCAGTGATCAGAGGCTGTCGAGCGCCTTCGCCACGCCTTCCATGGTGAAGGGCTTCAACAGCCGGGGCCGATCGCGGAACCGCTCGTCGACACCCTCGTCGCCGCCGCCGGTGGCGAAGACGAAGGGGATCGAACGCTCGGCCAGCGCCTCGGCGATCGGCGTGCTCTTCTCGCCCGCCCGCAGGTTGACGTCGAGGATCGCGGCATCGACGGTGCCGCCATCGATCGCGTCGAGCGCGGTCGCGACGGTGTCCGCCGATGCGACCACCTGCTTGTCCAGGATCTCAAGGAAATCCTCGAGCATCATAGCGATCAGGGGTTCGTCCTCGACGATGAGAATTTGCTGCGGAGCGACCATCGCCCGCCCCTTAGCGGCATCGTTGCGCAACGCCAACATGTTAGCGCGTTGGTACGATGACGTTTCATTGCCGTGCCCGATCGAGGTCAGGCGGCGGCGGCGAGAACGTCGCGCGTGGCCTCCGCCAGCTGCTGGACGGAAAAGGGTTTGGGCAGGAAGGCGACGTTCTCGATATCGATCGATTTGCGCAGCTGTTCCTCGGCATATCCCGACATGAAAATGATCGGCAGATCAGGATATTGCTCGCGAACGCGGCGGACCAGCGTCGGGCCGTCCATCTGCGGCATGACGACGTCGCTGATGAGCAGGTCGGGCTTGCCATGCGCCTCGAGCTGCTGAAGCGCGGCCTCGCCATTGTCGGCGGTGAGCACGGTATAGCCCTGGCGCGACAGCGCCCGTTCGGCGACCGCGCGGACCATCGCTTCGTCCTCGACCAGCAGCACGGTGCCGGTGCCCCAGGTTTCGACGGGCTTGGGCGCGGGACGGTTCAACATCGGGCGCTGCGCCACCACCGCCTCGTTGTGAACGGGCAGGTACATGGTGAAGGTTGCGCCCTGCCCCGGTTTCGAATCGGCGAAGATCCAGCCGCCCGACTGCTTGACGATGCCGTAGACGGTGGAAAGGCCGAGGCCGGTGCCCTTGCCGACTTCCTTCGTGGTGAAGAACGGCTCGAAGATCTTCGGCAACACCTCGGGCGGGATGCCGGTGCCGGTGTCGCTGACGACGAGCGCGGTATAGTCGGCGACGGGCAGGATATCGATGCCGAGCGCGCGCACCTCGGCGGGGGTCACCGCCTTGGTCTGGATGGTCAGCGCGCCGCCGCCGCGCGGATTGGCGGTGAGCATGGCGTCGCGGGCGTTCACCGCCAGGTTGACGACGACCTGTTCGAGCTGGCCCGGATCGGCGCGCACCGGCCCAAGGTTGCGGCCGTGGGTCACCTCGAGCTTCACCGTCTCACCCATCAGCCGCTTGAGCAGGTTCGACACCTCGGACACGACGTCGGGCAGCTGGAGCACCTGCGGGCGCATCGTCTGCTGGCGGCTGAAGGCGAGCAGCTGGCGGGTCAGGCCGGCGGCGCGGTTCGAGTTGGTGCGCACCTGCTGGATGTCGTCGTAATCGCTGTCGCCGGGCGAGTGGCGCATCATCATCAGGTCGCAATGGCCGATGATCGCGGTGAGGATGTTATTGAAATCATGGGCGACACCGCCCGCGAGCTGACCGACCGCCTGCATCTTGGTCGCCTGCGCCACCTCGCGCCGCAGCCGCGACTCCTCGCTATTGTCCTTCAGGCTGAGCAGCACCGCTGCCTCGCCAAGGCCACGCGCACCGGCGATCGTGAGGACGATCGGCTCGTCGGGATGATCCTTCAGCCGGATCGCCATGTCGGCGGTATGGCTGGCGCCGCCGGCGAAGCGACGGATCGCATCGGCGACGGCGGCCTTGTCCTCGCGCACGACGAGGTCGCCGGGGTAGAGCGGCGGATGCGCGGCATCGACTTGCGCGGCGCGGATGAATGCGTTGTTCATCTGCAGGAACCGGCCTTCGCGATCGACCAGCGCGACGCCGAGCGGCATCAGGTTGACGAGGCTGCGCAGGTGCGCGCTCGCATTGGCGCTGGCGGCGGGGTCGCGCTCGACGTCGTCGAGGATCGCGAGCAGCACCGGCGCGCCCTCCCCTTCCATGAAGTGGATCGGGATCAGGCGGAGCGGATTGCCGTTCGCCGTCTCGCGCTCGAAGCGGATGAAGCCGGCCGCGTCGGTGACGAGCAGGCGCGCGAAATCCATCCCCTCGATCGTGCCCTCGTCGCCGCCCAGCGCACGCATCGTGAGCGTCGAATTGGCGCCGAGCACCACCCCTTCCGCCGTCACCAGCGCCATCATGATCCCGGCGCCGCCGAGCCGATCGCCGCCAGGCCCGGCGACAAGCGAGCGCGCGGTCGCGGTGATGTCGGTGTCGGGCACCGAGGTGAAGCGCCAGACGAGCATGTCCGAATCGTCGCCGGCGCGGGCGACCTGCGCGCGCAGCTGGTTGCCGCCCGCGGCCAGGTCGCTGGCGCTGCCGCGACCGTCGCGCCAGGCGGCACGCCCGGCACTCGCCAGCGCGGCGACGCCGTCGTCGTCGAGCGGCAGGCCGGGCGGCGTCGGGAAACCGTCGAACAGCGCCTCATAGGCGTCATTGGCGCACACCAGCCGCCCGGCGCGATCGGTCACGGCGATCGCATCGTCGCTGGCCTGGGCGACGACCCGCGTGAAGTCCCAGTCGATGATCCGCGACGTGCCCGCCGATGCCGGCGCCACCATCCGCCAGGCGACCGCGGTGCCGCCGGCGACGATCGCGGTCGCCATGAAGGCGGCGGCGACGATCCAGCTGCCGATCAGCGTCAGCACCACCGCCGCCGCGGCGATACCGGCGACGACCGATGCCAGCGCGGCGAGGCGCGCCGAGGTCGCACGAGAGGGCGTTAGCGGTATCGAGGCCATGGTGTGTCTTCGGATCAGCGACCGGCCAGCGTCAAGCCGCCAACTACTCCGCCCGGCGCGATGGCCGGGCGGAGGGTCGCAGGCTTACCAGACGCGGACGCGCTGGTCGGGTGCAAGATACAGCTTCTGGCCGGGCTGCGGTTTGAAGGCGGCGTACCACGGGTCCATGTTGCGGACGATATTGGTGCGCTGCTCGCCCGGCGAGTGCGGATCGGTAAGGAGCTGCTGGCGCAGCGCCTGCTCGCGATAGTTGCGCCGCCACACCTGCGCCCAGCCAAGGTAGAAGCGCTGGTCGCCGGTCAGCCCGTCGATCACTGGCGCCTGCTTGCCGCCGAGCGAGACGAGATAGGCGTCATGCGCCGCCGCGAGCCCGGCGAGATCGGCCGAATTCTCGCCGAGCGTCAGCTGGCCGTTGAGCTTCTGGCCGGGCAGCGGCTCGTACTGGTTGTACTGCTGGACCAGCTTCTGCTCGAGCGCGGTGAAGCGCTCGACGTCGGCCGGGGTCCACCAGTCGGTCAGCTCGCCCTTGGCGTTGTACTTCGCGCCCTGGTCGTCGAAATGATGGCTGATCTCGTGGCCGATGACGGCGCCGATGCCACCGTAGTTGACCGCGGGATCGGCCTTCGGATCGAAGAACGGCGGCTGCAGGATCGCGGCCGGGAAGACGATCTCGACCATGCCGAAATTGGCATAGGCGTTCACCGTCATCGGCGTCATGCCCCATTCCCAGCGCTGCAGCGGCTTGCCGAGGTGCCAGACGTCCTCGGCCTGGTTCCACTCGGCGGCGCGCCACTTGTTGCCGAACGCGTCGCCGGCCTTGATCTGGAGGTTCGAATAATCCTTCCAGCGCGACGGATAGCCGATCTTCGGCGTGAAGGCGGCGAGCTTCTGATGCGCCTTCGCCTTGGTCTCGGGCGCCATCCAGGTCAGCTTGTCGATCCGCGCGTTCATCGCCGACAGGATGTTCTTGACCATCTGATCGGCGACCGCCTTCGTCTCGGGCGGGAAATAGCGCGCGACATAAAGCTTGCTGACGTCGTCCGACAGCGCGCCCGAGGTGAACTGCACCGAGCGCTTCCACCGTGCCTGCTGCTGCGGCGTGCCGGTCAGCGTGGTGCCGAAGAAGGCGAAGCGCTCGTCGTCGAATGCCTTTGGCAGCACGTCGGCATAGCCGTCGAGCGAACGCGTCATCAGCTGGTCGCGCAGCACGCCCTCGGGCGCGGCGGCGATCAGCTTGGCGATGCCGGCGACGGCGGTCGGCTGCGCCACGATCACGCTGTTCACCGGCGCACCGATGCCCTTGAAATAGGTGACGAAGTCGAAGCCGGGCGCCATCTTCTGCAGATCGGCGACCGACATCTTGTTATAGGTCTTGGTCGCGTCGCGGCTGTCGACGCGGGTCCAGCTGACCTGAGCGATCTGGGTTTCGAACGCCAGGATCGCGGCGGCGCGCGCCTCAGCATTCTGCTCGCCCGCCAGCGTCAGCAACTTGGCGAGATGCGCCTGATAGGCGGTGCGCGCCTCGACCAGCTTGGGATCGGGCTTCAGATAATAGTCGCGATCCGGCAGGCCGAGCCCCGACTGGCTGAGGTTGAGCGCATAAATTTCGGGCAGCTTGTCGTCCTGGCCCACGCCCGACCCGAACGGCCCGCGAATGCCATGGCGGTTCGCGTCGGCGACGAGCGACGCATAGTTGGCGCGGGTCAGCCCCTTCAGCTTGCCCAGCCACGGCTGGATCGGTGCCAGCCCCTTGGCCTCGATCCCGGCGGTGTCGAGATAGGTCGCATAGGCGGTGCCGATCTTCGAGTTCCTGTCGCGCGCAGCCTCGGCGAGGAGGCCGCGGGTGCGCGCCTGCGACAGGTCGCTCAACAGGTCGAACGCGCCATAGCTGGACTTGTCGGCGGGGATCGAAGTGTTCTTCGCCCAGGTGCCGTTGGCATAATCATAGAAGTCGTCGCCCGGCTGGACGGTGCGATCCATCCCCGCCGTGTCGAAGCCGAACGTGCCGAAGCGCTGGGCCTCGGTCGATACCGGCGTTTCGGAAACCGCCTGGCCGGTGGTCGGCGCGGTCTGCGCCCAGGTGATCGCAGAGGCGGCAGACGCGAGGGAAATGACGACGGCAATCGAACGACGCATGACAAACCCTTGGTTCTAAAGGAATGTCCGCTGCTCTAGCCGACTGGCACGCCTCGTCAACGTCAGTATTGGTGACGCGTTCGCCACTTGCGCGCGATCCACAGCCGCCAGCCCCAGCGACTGAGGAGATAGCCCGCCACCGATCCGACGATGGTGATGACGAGCAGCCCCGCGGCGATCGCCGGGGCGGCGTCGGACATCAGCCATTGCATCCAGTCCGACGTCGCCGCCTCGCGCAGCGGATCGCCGGGAATGGCCCGATCGACGTGGAGCGCCCAATGGCCGATCCAATAGGCTAGTCCCCAGATCAGCGGGGTGGTGATCGGATTGGTGATGAACGTCGTCAGCGCCGCCGCGGGGATGTTGGCGCGAACGGGCAAGGCCAGCAGCGCCGACAGCGGAATCTGCGCCACCGGGAACAGGATGCCGGTCACCATGCCGAGCGCGACACCGCGCGGCACCGACCGGCGGGTGAAGCGCCACAGCTCGGGCGCGAGCACGCGGTGCGCGACGGGGCGGAGCATGCGGCTCTGCTCCATCGATTCGCGGGTCGGCAGGTTGCGCCGGCACCAGGCGGCGAAACGCTGCCACAGACCGGGGGGTGCGGTGGCCATCAGCCGCGCTCGCGCAGCACGCGACCGGCCTCACGCTTCCACTCGCGCTCCTTGATGGCGGCACGTTTGTCGTGATCCTTCCGACCCTTGGCCAATGCCAGCTCCACCTTGGCCCTCCCCTGCGAGTTGAAATACACGGTCAGCGGCACCAGCGTCATTCCCTCGCGGGCGACGGCGCCGTGGAGCTTGTTTATCTCGCGTTCGTGAAGCAGCAATTTACGCGGACGCTTCGCTTCGTGGTTGAAGCGGTTGCCGTGGCTGAATTCGGGGATGTTGGCGTTGACTAGCCATACCTCCTCGTCCTTCACCTCGGCATAGCTTTCCGCGATTGAGCCCTCGCCGAAGCGCAGACTCTTCACCTCGGTGCCGGTCAGCGCGATGCCGGCCTCGTACTTGTCCTCGATGCTGTATTCGAACCGCGCCTTGCGATTTTCGGCGACGATCTTCTTCTTGTCGAAGGTGGCTGGCTTGGGACGCGGCATCGCTGCGATGTAGGCGCGCGATCGGCCCAAGGGAAGCGATCAGAACGGCACCTTGAACCGGACCATCGCACGGCGCGAGGGGGTGCCGCCGATATCGGCCTGCTCGGTTTCGACCGCCAGCTTGCCGCCGGGGATGCCGATCTCGGCCTTGGGCAGCGTTTTCTCCTTCTCGAACCCGACGGGAAGTTTCTTCAACCGATAGGGCTCGTCGGTACGGGCGCAGACGGTGATGTCGCCGGGGTCGGCGCTGGATATGCAGGCGGGAACGAGCGGTTTGGGCCTGACCGGCGGCGGCGCGGGAAGAGCCGGGCCGCTTACCGCCTGCATCATCAGCCACCAGATCATCGCGACAACGTGCCGCACGAATGTGGCACTTCGATGATGATCCTCCCCCGCCAGGGGGAGGTGGCAGCGCGCCAGCGTTGACGGAGGGGGCGGTGAGCGACCCAGATTGCGAATTGAGGGCTTCCGCCCCCTCCGTCACGCCTTCGGCGCGCCACCTCCCCCTGGCGGGGGAGGAATCTAGACGAGGCCGGCGTGCTCCAGCGCGGCATCCACCTTGGCCCGCGATTCCTCGCTCGGCCACGTCATCGGCAGGCGCAGGCCATCGGGAAAGCCGGGGCGGACGCGGGTCATCGCGTACTTCACCGGACCCGGCGACGCATCGGAGAACAGCGCGTCGTGGAGCGGGAAGAGGCGGTCGTGGAGATCAAGCGCCTTTGCGTAATCGCCATCGCGCGTCGCTGCCTGGAATTCGGCGCACAGCCGCGGTGCGACATTGGCGCTGACCGAGATGCAGCCTACCCCGCCCATCGAATTATAGGCGAGCGCGAGGTCGTCGTTGCCCGACAGCTGGACGAAGGCGCCCTCGATCGCAGCGCGATGCATCGACACCCGGGCGAGGACACCGCTCGCGTCCTTCACCGCGACGAAGACCTGCGGAAAGGCATTGACGATCCGCGCCATCGCCGCCGGCTGGATGTCGGTCACGGTACGCGCGGGGACGTTGTAGAGGACGATCGGCAGCGGCGCATCCTTCGCGAGATGCGCGAAATGGGCGTAGATGCCCTCCTGGCTCGGCCGGTTGTAATAGGGCGGGACCATCAGCGCAGCGTCGGCGCCGGCTTCCTTCGCGCGGATCAGGTTGGCGGCGGCGACGCGCGTGTCGTTGGATCCGGCGCCGGCGATCACCGGCACGCGCCCCTTCGCCTGGTCGACGCAGACGCGGACGATCGCGAAATGCTCGTCGGCGGTCAGCGTCGCCGCCTCGCCGGTGGTGCCGCAGGGGACGAGCGCGCTCGAGCCTTCCGCGATCTGCCACTCGACGAGATCGCGGTACGCCGCCTCGACGAACTCGCCGTCGGCGTCGAATGGCGTGACGAGCGCGGGAATGGATCCGGAAAACATCGGCTGAACGCGCTCCTGGTGCGGCGAAAAACAGGAAATTGTTCAGGACAGATAAAAGCGTGTCGCGTATCCTGTCCATATGCACTCAACCAGCATCGGTTTCGGCATCCTTCTCGCGGCGTTGTCGAGCGTCGCCGCCACTCAGGCGGGGCAGCAGGTTCAGCCACTTCCCTCGCCCGACCAGCTCGAACGTTTTCGCCAGCAGATGGCGACGATGAGCCCCGTGCCCCCGCCGCCGGGCAATGGCGCGATCGCCGCGACCATCGCCCAGTGGCGGGCACTGCAGCAGACCGATTCGCTGCCGTTCGACAGCTATGCCTCGTTCCTGCTCGCGCATCCCGACTGGCCCGGCGAGGCGGCGAACCGGCGCGCGGCGGAGCGGCAGGCGGCGACGGCGACCCCGGCGCGCGCGGTGGCGTTCTTCCTGCGCTATCCACCGATGACCGCGGGCGGCACCGCGGCGCAGGCGAATGCGCTGGTCGCGCTCGGCCGGCAGGGTGAAGCACAGGCGGCGGCGCGGCGCGCGTTTCGCATGGCATCGCTGTCCCCGTCGGACGAGGCGGCGATCTTGGCGCGCTTCGGCGGCGCGCTGCTGCCCGCCGATTACGACGAGCGGATCGACGCGCTGCTATGGGGCAACCAGACCAGCGCGGCGGGCCGCATCCTCGCGAACACCTCGCTCGATCGGCGCGCGGCCTTCACCGCGCGGCTGGCACTGCGTACCAATGCGCCCGACGCCGCCACTGTCGCGCTATCGGCCGACCCCGCGTTGCTCAGCGATCCCGGCTACATCGCCGATCGCGCGACATGGCTGCGCAATTCGGGCGCCGGCCCGACGGCTCGCTCGTTCCTCGCCCAGCCGCGCCAGCTCGCGCGTCGGCCCGGCAATGTCGAGGCGTGGTACGAGGTGCTGTTGACCAATGCGCGCGGCGCGGCGGCTGACGGGCAGTGGCAGCTCGCCTACGACATCGCGCGTCAGGTCGACGACGCCTATCCGCCCGCGACCGACGTTTCGGTGAAGCCCTATGGCGAGCGCGACGACTATACGAGCCTGGTGTGGCTGGCGGGGCAGACCGCGCTCAAGCAGCTCAACCGGCCCGCAGACGCGATGCCGCTGTTCGAACGCTATGGCCGCGGGTCGAAGGCGCCGCAGACGCGCGCCAAGGGCTTCTACTGGGCGGGTCGCGCCGCCGAGGCGGCTGGCATCCAGCCGCAGGCCGCCAGCCTCTATGCGCAGGCGGCGAACTATCGCGACCAATTCTATGGTCAACTGGCGATGGAGCGCACCGGCAAGCCGCTGACCGCGCCGCCGCCGCTCAACCTCGCCGCGGTCGATCCCGGCGCCAAGGCGGAATGGGAGTCGCGCGACCTGGTGAAGGCGGTGCGGTTCCTGGGCCAGATCGCCGACTGGCAGGACCAGACCGCCTTCATTCGCGAGATCGCCGCCGACTCCTCGAGCGAGACCGATCACATCCTGGCGGCGCAGCTGGCGGCGGAGATCGGGCGGCCGGACCTGGGCGTCATGGTCGGCCGCAACGCGCAGCAGAATGGGCTGACCGATTACTCCGCCGCCGGCTTCCCGACGGTGACGGTGCCGACCGGCTATGAGGATAACTGGACGATCATCCATGCGATCGCGCGGCAGGAGAGCCAGTTCGATCGCACCGCCGTCAGCCATGCCGGCGCGCGCGGGCTGATGCAGCTGATGCCGGGCACCGCGCGCGAGCAGTCGGGCAAGATGGGGCTGACCTACGAGCCTGCGTCACTGACGAGCGATCCTAACCTGTCGATGATGCTGGGATCGAGCTATTTCCAGCGGATCTACAATAATTACGGCAGCTATCCGCTCGCCATCGCCGCCTATAACGCGGGCGGCGGCAACGTGAACAAGTGGCTGCGCGCCAACGGCGATCCGCGGACCGGAACGATCGACATGGTCGATTGGATCGAGGCGATCCCGTACCAGGAAACGCGCAACTATGTGCAGCGCGTGATCGAGAATGCGGTGGTCTACGACCTGATGAACCCTGCGCGTGCAAAGAGCCGCGGGGCGCCGTCGCCCCTGGCGTGGTATCTGGGGCGGACACGCGCGACGGGGTGAGCTACTCAATCCTCCCCGGAGGGGGAGGGGAACAAGCGAAGCTGGTGGAGGGGTAGTCTCCACGAGCGTACCGCCAGCGGCCAATACCCCTCCACCACCGCTCCGCGGCGGTCCCCCTCCCCCTCCGGGGGAGGATTTGACAGGACGAGCCGCGACGCCACAAGCGCCCGCATGGACCGTCCCAACTACATCACCCCCGCCGGCTACGCCGCGCTGCGTTCGGAGTACGAACAGCTTTTCGCGACCGAACGCCCCGCGCTGGTCGATACGATCGCCTGGGCGGCGGGTAACGGCGATCGGTCGGAGAACGGCGATTATATATACGGCCGCAAGCGGCTGCGCGAGATCGACCGGCGGCTCGGCTGGCTGTCGCGGCGGATGAAGGCGGCAAAGGTCGTCGATCCTGCCCGGCAGGAGGATCGCAGCCGTGCCTGGTTCGGTGCCAGCGTGACGATCGTCGATGAGGACGACGCCCTGCGCACGCTGACGCTGGTCGGCGACGACGAGGCGGATGCCGGCCAGGGGCGGATCGGCTGGAACGCCCCGCTCGCCCGTGCGCTCCGCGGCGCGGCAGTGGGCGACCTGCGCCGCGTCGAGCTGCCCGCAGGCACCAGGGAATATGAGGTCGTCGCCATCGCCTATCCGCCCGCCGCGGGATAGCGGTTGACCCGGCGGGCGGGCCGGGCGACCACCGCGGGATGGCCGAGGATTTCCCCACCCGCAACATCGCCCTGCTGATCGACGCCGACAATGCGTCCTGGCACGCGATCGACCCCGTCCTGACGGTCCTGGCAGAGCTGGGCCCGGTCAACGTCCGGCGCGTCTATGGCAACTGGTCGAAGCCGGCGCTGAAGGGCTGGCGCGACATGACGCTGAAGCACGGCATCGAGCCACAGCAGCAGTTCGACCTGACCAAGGGCAAGAACGCGACCGACATGAAGATGACGATCGATGCGATGGACCTGCTGTTTCGCGGGCGCGTCCAGGGGTTTGGCATCATGTCGTCGGACAGCGACTTCATGCCGCTGGCGATGCGCATCCGCCAGGACGGCCTGCCCGTCTACGGCTTCGGCAACGCCAAGACGCCCGAGGCCTTCAAGCAGGCGTGTACACGCTTCATCGACGTCGGAGCGTTGGTGGCGTCGGAGGCGGCGCCCTCCCCCGTCACGCCTGTCGCCGCCGCCCCGGCGAATGCGAAGCCGACCAGCAAGGAAGTGCCGATCCGCGACTCGCTGCCGCCCTCGATCGGTGCCGCGGCGGAGGCGAAGCGCAAGTCGCCGGTCGATCCCGACCTGCTCAAGCTGCTGGTCGACGCCTATGATGCGTCGAAGCGCGACGAGCGGGGCTTCGTCAGCCTGGCGGCGATGGGGCAGCTGGCGGCGAATCGATCGAGCTTCGACACGCGCAACTATGGCTATAGCCGGCTGTCCGACCTGATCGCGGCGGTGCCCAATTTCCAGATCGAGCGCCGCGACAATGGCCGCTCCTACGTTCGGCGGCTACGCTGATGCGCGCACTGCTCATCGCAGCGCTGCTGCTCGCGGCGCCCGTCATGGCTCAGACCGCAACCGATCCGCATCGCCCGGCGCCGGTGTATGACCACGCGCCGCCGATCCTGCCGGCGAATTTCCGCGACGGGGTGCTGATCTTCTCGAAGACCAACGGCTGGCGCCACGTCGAGCATATCCCGCATTCGAACGCGGTGATCGCCGACGTCGCGCACGAAGCGGGGCGGCCGAGCTTCACGACGGAGAATGCGGCGGTCTTCACCCCGGCGCTGCTGAAGCGCGTGAAGGTGGTGGTGCTCAACAGCGCCAGCGGCGACCTGTTCACGCCCGAGCAGCGCGCCGCCTTTGCCGACTGGCTGAAGGCAGGTGGCGGCGTCGTGGCGCTGCACGGCTCGGGCGGCGACCCGCGCTACGACTGGCCCTTCTACGTCGAGGAGGTCATCGGCGCGCAGTTCATCGGCCATCCCGGCGGCCAGGACCAGTTCCAGCGGGCGACGGTGCAGCTCGTCGCACCGCGCCATCCGGTGATGGCCGGGATCACCACGCCCTGGGCGCCGGTCGACGAATGGTACTCCTTCGCCGCCCCGCCGCGGGCGCAGGGGAGCGAGATCTTGGCGACGCTGGACGAGACCAGCTACCGCCCCGACCCGCGGCAGAAGATGGGCGCGGTCCATCCGGTCGTCTGGACGCGTAACGTCGGCAGGGGGCGCGTCGTGTTCTCGGCGCTAGGGCATCGGCCTGAGGGGTACGACGATCCCAACTACCGACGCTTGATCGCGAACGCGATGCGGTGGGTAGGGCGATAGCGGCCTCCCGCTCTCGCCGCACACGCTAGGAAGGCTTTATGGATCGCATCATCGTCATCACCGGTGCAGGGGCCGGGCTCGGCCGCGCACTCGCCCGCGAGGCGGTCGGGCGCGGTGATACCGTCATCGCTTTGGGGCGCAGCGAGCGAGGCTTGCTCGAGACGGGCGCCGGCCTGCCGCCGAGCCTCTATCAATCCGAAATCGTCGACGTCGCCGATTTTACCGCGGTGGAGGCGACGTTGGCGCGCGCGCTAGAGAATTACGGCCGGGTCGACGCGCTGATCGCCAATGCTGCGGTCTATCCTCGCGTGTCATTGATCGAGCAATCGGCGGCCGACTGGATGCAGGTCTTCACCGTCAATGTCGGCGGGGTCGTCGCCTGCATCCGTGGTGTGTTGCCCGCGATGATGGCGGTAGCGCGGGGGCGGATCACCGTCGTCGGCAGCTTCGCCGATGGCGCGCCGATCGCAAACAGCTCGGCTTATTCGGCGTCGAAGGGAGCGTTGCATTCCCTCGTCAAGGCGATCGAGGCCGAACTGGCCGGCGACTTTCCCGATATCCTCGTCAACGAATGGGTGCCGGGCGGGCTGCGCACGGACATGGGGACGCCCGATGGGCTCGATCCGGCCACGGCGGCGCGATGGGGAATCGACCTCATCGACCTGCCCGCCGGCGGCCCATCGGGTCGGATATTCGACCGCGATCAGCTGGTCGAACCGCCGCGATCGTTCAAGCGCAGGTTGTTACGCAAGCTCCTGCGCCGCTGACGCGACCGAAGCGTCGCGCCGCAGTCGATCGCCGATCGCCTCGGCCACGCGGAGCGCATTGGCGGCGATCGTCAGGCTGGGGTTGGCGCCGCCGCTGCTGGGCATGAACGATCCATCGACGACGTAGAGATTGTCGATGCCGTGGACGCGGCAATTCCTATCGAGGACGCTCGTCGCCGGATCGTTGCCGAAGCGGCAGGTGCCCGACGGATGCCCCAGGTCGACCATGACGTCGGGCTGGAGCCAATATTTGCGGAAGCCCGGCATCCGCTGCTTGACGAGCCGGCGTGCCGCTGAGGTCCGCTCGGCCATGTCCTTCGATACGCGATAGCGGAAGACGATCCGGCCGGGGCGCTGCGGATCGTGGACGATGCGGTTCTCGACGTCGCCGAAATCCTCCATGATCATTGCGAAGATCGTGGCGTTGCCGAACAGGATCGACGCTATCTTGGCGGGGATGCGAAGGAACGGCCGAAGGAAGCGAAACCGTCGCAGCGGGCTAAGATCGAACCAGCGGTAGAGGTAGATCAGTACGTTGCCGTATCCTGCCGGCAGGCCCGTCGACTGGACGGACCCCAGCCGCATGCCATCAGCCGCGTAGAGGTCCCGAAAGCCGATCGCTTTGCGAAAGCCGGCGGTGCTGCCCGACCGCTTCGGCCAAACCGCGAACCAGTCCGAGCTGTGGAACATCAAATAGCGCCCGACGAGATCGGATCGATTGCCTAGGCCCGACGGCCAGGCTTCGTTTTTCGACGCAAGGAGCATCGAGGCGCTGCGGTATGTGCCCGCCGACAGGACGACCTGTCGCGCGCGCAGGCTGAGCGGCTCGCCATCGCGGACGCAGGCGATCGACGTCACGCGCTCGCGATCCGCGTCGATACGCAGGACCTCGCATCGATCGAGGAGGGACGCGCCATGATGCTCGACCGCCGGCTCGACGCAGATCGTCCGCGCGTCGCTCTTGCATTTCATGGGGCAGATCCGGCCGAGGCATTCGTGGCAACCCGGCTTGTAGGCGATGCCGACATGCACGCGGTAGGGATGAAGCCCCGCAGCGGCGAAATCGCGCATGAAGAACTGGTCCTGCTCGCTCGCCGTGCCGGGGCGCGGCAGTGTGCAGGGCGTCGGATCGCCGAGCGGATCGTGCGTCCCGTGAACGCGATAGAGACGCTCAGCCGCCTCATACCACGGTCGAAATTCGTCATATTGGATCGGCCAGCCGCCGGTAGGGTGCGGGTTTCCCGCGACATCCTCGAAATCCGACCGTTCAAACCGCTCCATCGCCGCGCCGAAGAACAGCGTCGAGCCGCCGATGCCGCACCCCAGCGGCAAAAACGGCTGGCTATGGGTCGCGTCGATCTGGCCGAACGCCCGCTCGGGCCAGCGTCCCTGATCGAGCCGCTGCGTCACATCCTCATGCTCGGGATCGTCGGTGCTGCCAAAGGCGGCTTGCCCGCGCTCGAGCATCAGCACGCTGAATCCCTGGCGGGCGAGGCTGTAGGCGGTAGTGGCGCCGCCCATACCGGTGCCGATGACAATCACGTCCCACAGCCGCTCCTTCGCGACGGACGGATCGATGCTAGTGATCGGCGCAGACATCACATGCTCCCCCAGGCCCGCCCCTAGCCCAACGGCGCGGGTACGGACAGCGGACGATCGGCATAGCGCCAAAAGGTAAATGCCGCAGCCTGGTGTCGATCCACATAATCGCGCGCAGTCACGCCTTCCCGGGCGGGCGCGTCGTTTCGTCCGACCCACCAGCCCTGCCCCGGCAACCGGTCGCCCTCGCGGACCACAAGCACCGCCAGGCCCGGCTCACCGGCAGCCGCGCCTGCGCTGTCGATCGCGTCGAGCGTCTTGCACAGCGCGCGCATCTTCGGGCGGGTGAAGCGGTGGCCGAGCGCGCGCAGGATCTCGCTGTAGCTCATCGCGCGCCCATCGCGCGCCGCGGCGACCAGCAGCGATCGGACCAGCGCGACATCGGCGATCGTCCCCGGCCCCTCGACCGGTTCGAACCCGTTGGCGGCGAGCCAGCCGCCGAGGTCGTCCCCCGTCGGCCGGCCCGTCGGCATCAGCGCGTCAGCTTCTTGCCAGCGCGCATCAGCGCGTCAGCTTCTTATACGCGAGGCGGGTCGGGCGATCGGCGGCGTCGCCCAGGCGACGACGCTTGTCCTCCTCGTAGGATTCGAAATTGCCCTCGAACCATTCGACGTGGCTGTCGCCCTCGAACGCCAGGATGTGCGTGCAGAGGCGATCGAGGAAGAAGCGATCGTGGCTGATAACCACGGCGCAGCCCGCGAAGCTTTCGAGCGCCTCTTCGAGCGCTCGCAGCGTCTCGACGTCGAGGTCGTTGGTCGGCTCGTCGAGCAGCAGGACGTTGCCGCCCTCCTTCAGCATCTTGGCCATGTGGACGCGGTTGCGCTCACCGCCCGACAGCTGGCCGACCTTCTTCTGCTGGTCCGCCCCGCGGAAGTTGAAGGCGCCGACATAGGCGCGCGTTCCCATCTCCTGCTTGCCGAAGCGGAAGACCTCGAGCTCGTCAGAGATTTCCTGCCAGACGTTCTTGTTCGGATCGAGCTGATCGCGGCTCTGGTCGACATAGCCCAGGCGCACGGTCGAGCCGACCTCGATCGTCCCGGCGTCGGGCGTCTCCTGGCCGGTGATGAGCTTGAACAGCGTCGACTTGCCGGCACCGTTGGGGCCGATGACGCCGACGATGCCGCCCGGCGGCAGCGTGAAGTCAAGATTCTCGAACAACAGCTTGTCGCCATAGCTCTTGGTCAGGCCCTTCGCCTCGATCACCTTGCCGCCGAGCCGCTCGGGCAGCTGGATGAGGATCGCGGCCTTGCCGGCGACGCGATTCTCCTGCTTCTCCACCAGCTCGTCGAACGCGCGGATACGCGCCTTGGATTTGGTCTGGCGGGCCTTCGGGGTCTGGCGCATCCAGGCAAGCTCGTCCGCGATCGCCTTCTGCTTGCCAGCTTCCTCGCGCTCTTCCTGCTCGAGCCGCTTGGCCTTCTTTTCCAGATAGCCCGAATAGTTGCTTTCATAGGTGTAGTAACGGCCGCGATCGAGCTCGAGCACCCAGTTGACGACATTGTCGAGGAAGTAGCGGTCGTGCGTCACCAGGATGACGTTGCCCGCATATTCCTTCAGGTGGTTCTCCAGCCAGCTGACGCTTTCGGCGTCGAGGTGGTTGGTCGGCTCGTCGAGCAGCAGGATGTCGGGCTTTTCGAGGAGCAGCCGGACCAGCGCGACGCGGCGGCGTTCACCGCCCGACAGGTTGGTGACGGGCGAATCGGATGGCGGGCAGCGCATCGCCTCCATCGCCTGCTCCAGCTGCGAATCGAGGCTCCAGCCGTCGGCGGCGTCGATCTTCGCCTGAAGATCGCCCATCTCCTCCATCAGCGCGTCGAAGTCGGTGTCGTCCTTCGGATCGCCCATCTCGGCCGAGATCGCGTTGAAGCGGTCGATCATGCCGACGACGGGACCGGCACCCAGGCGCACGTTCTCGATCACCGTCTTGTCGGGATCGAGGTGAGGCTCCTGCGGCAGATAGCCGACCTTGACGCCGTCGGCGGCCCAGGCTTCGCCGACGTAATCGGTATCGATGCCGCCCATGATCTTCATCAGCGTCGACTTGCCCGACCCGTTGGGGCCGATGATCGCGATCTTGGCGCCGGGCAGGAACTGCAGGTGGATGTTGTTGAGAACGGGCTTGGGCGCGCCCGGGAAGGTCTTGGTCAGACCCTTCATGACGTAGGTATACTGGACGGCCATGTGCCGACGGCTCCTGGGTTCGAACGGGGCGGGAATGTGCCGCGCGAGATAGCGATGGCCGAGCCGATTGGCAACGCGCCCGCCCGGGCGTAGGACTTGGGCCATGGACCGGATCGAGATACCGATGGAGGGCGAGATCGCTCGCTGGGTCGAGGCGGCCGAGCGCGGTGACGAGGTGGTGTTCGTTCAAAACGAGCAGGTGCGAGCCTCGCTGACGCTGGCGCCTGAGGCCAGCCAGCGTCTCGGACACAGCGCCATCGCAACGTCGCGCGCGCTGGAAATATGATCGGTTTGTCCTTCATCGCGCTTGCTGTTGCGGCGCAATTTCCCGTGACGAACTGGAACAGGGTCTCGCTGATAATTGTCGAGCAAGAGGCTCGTCGCGGAAACAAGGACGCACAATATGAGCTGGGGCGCCGATACGAAGAGGGCCTTGGCGTCGGCCGCGACATATCGGCGGCCATTCAGCTCTACCGATCAGCATCCAAGAGACAGCGTCAAGTGGATGTTCACGTCGCGGGCTTCGGTGCTCATCCCGCTGGCCGAGTAGCCACCGTTCAGGAGGCCAAGGTCGATGTTTCCAAAAAGGCTGCTAACCGTCTCGCTGTAATTTGCGCTCGTCGAAATCCCTGTAAGTAAGGGCGAATGCTTGTCGCTAAATTCCTGCCTTGCGCCGGATGACGAGGCCTATCTGATTTCATTAGCGAGCGCCAAATGGGCGATCGGCCTTCCCGTTCACGATCCACTTGAGGACTACGCATGATCCGTCGCCTGCTGCTCGCCAGCGCCCTCATCGCCGCCCCCGCCCTCGCCCAGCGTGCCGCCCCGCCCGCGCCCGCGCCGGTCGATCCGAAGGTCGCGAAGCTGCGTGACGCGGCGCTGGACGACGATATCGCCTGGGACATCGTCGAAGGGATGACGACCGAGGTCGGCCAGCGGCTCGCCGCGACCGAGGCTGAGGCGCGCGCGCGAACCTGGGCGGTGGCGAAGCTGAAGACGATGGGCTTCAAGAACGTCCACGTTGAGGAATTCCAGATGCCGGTCTGGCTCCGCGGCACCGAGACGGCCGAGATCGTCGCACCCTTCCCGCAGAAGCTGACGCTGGTTGCGCTCGGCAACTCCGGGGCGACGCCGGCGCAGGGCATCACGGCGCCAGTGGTCGTGTTCAAGGGCTATGGCGACCTCGCCAGCGCGCCGGCGGGCAGCCTGGCGGGGAAAATCGCCTATATCGGCAATGCGATGGAGCCGACCCAGGACGGGTCGAGCTATGGCGCGTTCGGCGCCGGGCGCTTCGTCGGGCCGGCATTGGCGGCCAGCAAGGGTGCGGTGGCGACGATCATCAAGTCGATCGGCACCGACCATCATCGCAACCCGCACACCGGCGGCACCAATTGGCCGCAGGGCGTCACGCCGATCCCCGCCGCCGCCCTATCGGTGCCCGATGCCGAGCAACTCGAGCGCGTTGCCGCGCGCGGCAAGCCGGTGACGATCCACCTGACAATGACGCCGCGCTTCGCCGGCCAAGGCACGTCGGGCAACGTCATCGCCGAAGTGCCGGGCAGCGACCCCAAGGCGGGCGTCGTGCTGATCGGCGGTCACCTCGACAGCTGGGATCTCGGCACCGGCGCGATCGACGATGCGAGCGGCGTCGCGATCACGGCGGCGGCGGCGAAGCGGATCATGGACGCCGGCCGCCCGCGCCGTACGATCCGCGTCGTCTGGTTCGGCGCCGAGGAGCCGGGCGGCATCGGCGGCAAGGACTATGCCCGCGTCCACGGCGGCGAGCGCCATGCCATCGCCACCGAGAGCGACTTCGGCGCGGATCGCATCTGGCGGTTCGAGACGAACCTGTCGGACAGTGCCGCCGCGGTCACCGGGCGGCTGCAATCGGCGCTCGCCCCGCTGGGCATCGTCAAGGGCAGCGGCGTCGCCGGCGACGGCACCGACGTCGGGCCGACGCTGGCGCTCGGCGTCGGCGCGGTCGACCTCAACCAGTCGGGTTTGCGCTATTTCGACACGCACCATACGCCCGACGACGTGATCGACCGGATCGACAAGGACCAGCTGCGGCAGAATGTGGCGGCATGGACCACGATGCTCGCCATCGTCGCCGATGCGCCAGAGGAGATCGGGGCGGTCCCCCCACGCCGATGACATCTTTTCGCCGCATACATGACTGGTCGATGAATTTTGCGGATTGACCGATGTCGGCGGACGGCTATGGACGGGGGCTCGCGTCGGCACTCGGGTCGGCCGCGAACCTATGATTTGCTTGGGAGCAATCGAATGAAGAAGTTTGCCTTTGTTCTCGCTGCCGCCGGCCTGATGTCCGTCGCTGCCTGCTCGAAGTCGCCGGAGGCTGCTGCGGTCGAGAACAACGCCGACATGCTGGCGGACAACATGGAAATGCAGGCGGACAACATGGACGCCATGGCCGACAACGCTTCGAACGGCATGGCTGCTGCCACGCTCGAGAACGCTGCGGACAACCTGAACGCCGCTGCCGACAACGTCCGCGATGCCGCCGACGAGAAGGCCGACAACATGAAGTGATCGACCGATCGGAAGGCTCGCCTTCCGATCACGATCCGAAAGGGCGCTTTCCATCCGGGGAGCGCCCTTTTTCTTTGCCCGATCCTGCGCTAGCGGACGACGACAGGTGGGGCCTGTAGCTCAACGGTTAGAGCTGGCCGCTCATAACGGCTAGGTTGCGGGTTCGAGTCCTGCCGGGCCCACCACATCTTCATCGCATGTCTTCCATATGTTCTCACGCTGCGCTACGCGTTCGTGATGACCGGCGCGCGGTGTTTCTCATACGTTCTCACGCCTTCTCGCGACAGCGCGGATGAAGCGGGGGTATCGTTGGGGGTATCGGCCGGCGCCGGGTGCCCGGATACCCCCAACGAGGCGAATCGATGGCCCTGACCGCTGCCGAGGTGAAGAACGCGAAGCCCGACGAGGCGCGCGACTATAAGCTGGCCGACGGCGGCGGGCTCTACCTCTTCGTCACCCGTAAAGGCGCGCGCAGCTGGCGGCTCAAATATCGGTTCGGCGGCAAGGAGAAGCTGCTGACCTTCGGGCTGTTCCCGGAAGTCGGCCTCGCGGACGCCCGCGAGCGGCGCGACGTTTCACGGCGCATGATCCGCGACGGCAAGGATCCGGCGATCGAGATCGAGCGGCAGCGCCAGGCGCAGATCGCCGCGGCCGGCGCCATGTTCAAGGCAGTCGCGCTCGACTGGCACGAGGCGGAAAAGCCGCGCTGGTCACCGCGCCACGCCCAGGTCGTCATGAACGCCCTCACCCGCGACGTCTTCCCCGACCTCGGCCGACGGCCGGTCGCCGATATCGATGGCCCCGAGATCCTCCGCGCTCTGCGCAAGATCGAGCGCCGCGGCGCGATCGAGACGGCAAAGCGGGTGAAGGGCTACATCAGCGAGGTCATGAAGCGCGCCAAGGGCGAGCACCTCATCCTGGTGAACCCGGTCACCAGCGACATGGATCGCGCGCTGAAGCCGACACCGCGCGGTTCCAAGCAGCCGGCGCTCACCACCCTGCCCGCCCTGCTGTCGCTCCAGCGCGTGGTCGACGCGTCGACCTCCAGCCCGGTGACGAAGATCGCGTCGCGGCTGCTGGCAATCACTCACGTGCGCGTCGGCGTGCTGCGCACCGCAAGCTGGGATGAGATCAGCGGCATCGACTGGGACGACCAGGCGGCGCCGGTGGTCGACGCCGTGTGGCGGATCTCGGCGGAGCGCATGAAGCTCGAGGTCGAGCACAAGGGCGACGAAGCGTTCGACCACGACGTGCCGCTCGCTCCCCAGGCGGTGGCATGCCTGCGCGCGCTCCGGATGCTGACCGGGCGCTGCCCCCTGCTCTTCCCGAGCAACAAGTCCACGCGCGTCCCTATGAGCGACAGCGCGATCAGCACGCTCTACAAGCGCATGGACGGCGGCCGCTTCAAGGGAAAGCATGTGCCGCACGGCTGGCGATCAGCCTTTTCCACCCTGATGAACGAGTGGGCGATGGAGCATGGCCGCGAAGGCGACCGACTGCTCATCGACCTGATGCTGGCGCACCGCCCAAAGGGCGTGTCGGGCAGCGAATTTGCCTACATGCGCGCCAAGTTCGCGAAGCGCCGGCGCGAGCTCGCGGAGACGTGGGCGACGATGGTCAGCGACGGGCTCGACCAGCCGTTCACACTGCTGCGCGAAAGAGCGGATTCTAACTCGTTGGATCCCCTTCGATAGGGTCAGATTGCGTCGCGAACTGGAACTCGTCCTCGCCGGTCGGCACCTGCAGGCCGGCTCGGCGGTAGAAACCCACTGCATCAAAAGCGTGCTCCCAAACTTTCTGGTGCACGCTGCGATCAAAACTGGCCGCTCTCTTCAGCTCCGCAGACAACTCATCGCAGCGGGCGTCGAACGCATCCATCGCTGCGGGCATCGCCCATTCTAGCAGGCTCTCGAGAGCGTCGACATCGCTCCCGCGCACGATCGATCGGGTGTCATGATAGACGTACTGGTTGTTAATGCCGCCCGCGGTCTTCTCTAGTCGCATTGTCAGAGCATCGGCGACCGCAGGAGACAGGGTCTTCACAGGATGTCGTCCGAAATGGGCGATGCCTTTGTCCCTCAGCAACATCATCCGCGTGTGAGGCTCGCGGAGATCCACCGGCAGTTTGCCACGACCAAACCACTTTAACCGATCGATTGCATCGGTTTCGGTCGCGCGCGTGTACAGCACCAAAGCGTAGGTGAAATAGGCAGAGAGCTGCATCGCTAATGAAGCGTCCAGCTGCCGCTTTCCGCCCTGCTCCTCGTCGATCAGCTTCTGCATCGCATAGATGGCGTTAAGCGCGTCGGACAGGTCTTTGTGCGCCGAGGCCGCGCCTGTCACGCGTGCGATCCGTGAAACGATGTCGGGATGCCGCCCCGTAGCTTCCAACTCGCGACTGAAGCTGCTCAGGTCGATATCTAGCTCCGCCGTCGATGATGACCGATCTAAATCATTGGCACTCATCGTACGAAGGTACGCGATAGCTCATGGGATCGGCAATCCAGGCACCAACATCGCTCTCGTACCAAGCGACCAGCTTTGGACTGATCTGCCGTTTCGGGGGGAACGTGCCCTGCGCGACCCTGCGATAGATCGTGGCCGTGGAAAGGCCGGTGCGCGCCTTCACCTCACCGATGCGCAGCAGCTTGTCTTTCGTGCGGTCAAAACCCGTCATGGCGTTCATCATCGGCCTCCCGGCCCGCTGAGCAACAGCACGCCTGGTGCCCCGCGCTCGTACTCTGCCGCGATCGGCGCAGCGATGCGTTCGTAGACGGTCGCGCCGTCGGCCATGACGACGTTGGGCAGGAACGCTTGCTCGAACGTCTCGACCTCGCTTTCCACGCTCTCGAGCTTAGCCTTTATCACGAGCAACAGCGCGCGCGCTTTCTGGCGGTGCGCCTGCTGGCGCTTCTCCGCCCGTCTGGCGGGCGGCAGGGTCACGCCCCGACCGTCTCGAACCGGCATTTCTCCAAGCGGGGGCAGTGCCACCTGGAAGCGGATCATGCGGTTCGCCAGCTCGAACGTGATCGTGAACTGCTCCGGCTCATCGAATTGGGCGACCCGCTGGGCACCGGCCCGCTTCACGAGGCTAATGATCCCGGCGATCGACTTCTCGACCGACACTGTGGTGTTTTCGGCATAGGCCATCAGCGGCACTCCCCCATGCTATCGCGCCAATCGAGTGCGCGCCCGTGCAACATGACTTGCCTACCTATGTGGGCCGCATACACTCCCGCAGCGCCTCTAGAGGACTGACGATGCTGCTGAAGCTTCGACCGAATGAAAGAACTGTGATCACTCAGCCAAGCACGACGACCAATCCGGCCGATCGTGGCTCGAGAGACGTCGTGTTCGAGGGGTCCTTCGTGGACGCCATCAAGTGGGCACACAAGCTCAAGGCCAGTGATCTGCGCTTGTGCCTGGCGTCGTTTCCGGACCGAGGTGCCCGGCCCTTTACCGCGGCTGCAACGGCGCTCCGAGACGTGCCGCTGTACCTCGTTGACGTCTGAGGCAAGGCCAGCCGCAAAGCGCATCGACGGAGCGGTTTTTGCCAAGGCGGCGGCGCTCGACGAAAACATCAGCGGCACTCCCCCATACGATAGCGGCGCCAGTACCGATCCCAACGGACGGCGGCGCCGGCGGCGATCGCCGCGCAGCTGAGCGACCTGCCATCCGGCAGCGTGCAGCGCGCCACGATGCGCGAATAGCTTTGGTCGACCGGCTGGCAGCTGATGCGACGGCCCAACGTCAACCGGGCCACGATGTCCCGGCTGCGGACCGCGGCGCGATCGTCGCAGGTATAGGCGGCGCGGCGCGCGGCTGGGCGGCGGCACGGCTCCGCGCTGGCGAAGTCGGGCGCCTGGATGCCGGCAACGCGGACCTTCTCACCCGACCGGCACCACAGCGGCCCGTCCCCATCATGGACGCGGACGACCTCGCAGGTGAACGACGGCGGGAGCGAGATCATCCTGGCGCTCCATCATGCTGGAGGCCGTCGAGCAAGCGACCGGCCGCTTTCTTACCTACGCGGGCGGCGTAGTGGACGCGCTCCCCGTGAAAACCCCAGCCGCCTTCAAGGTTGATCCAGCGCCCGGGCCGCCGCTCCTGATCGCCGCAACGCCGCCAGTCCGGGTCGTCGCGCTCGCGATCGTAGGAGAGGTCGTGCTCGCCCCACTGCTTGAATAGGAACGGCACGCTTGCGGCTTCGCATTCGTCGCGCAGCTGGCGGGCCCAGTCGGGATGCAACGGCCGAGCGCCCGGCCCGCTCTCGCCGCCGACGATGATCCAGTCGAGCCCCGAGCGGCACCGTGCGCCAGCTTCGTATCGGGCGCCGCTCCAGTCACGCTGGCAATTCCAAAGCGGCGGATAGCCCTTTTCGCACCAGCCGCAGTTGCCCCAGCATTCGCTGTCGAGCGCATTCTCCCCGTACCACGCCTGCTCCAAGCTGATCGGCCCAAGCATGGGCTCAATCGACAAGAACCGCACGCGCGCGGGAGTTGCGAGCAGCTTCGGCACATCACGCTCCGCCTCCGCCTGGTTCACCACGGTCGCGCCCAGCCAGACGTTCGGGTACTGGCTCTCGAAGTCGAATGGCACGGGAAGCATATTGGCGACGTTGCCGATCCGCTTGGTCAGCAGCAGCCAGTCGAGATCGGGCGTGTCCCGGATCAGAGCGAACAGATCGGTGCGCCAGGCGGGATCCGCGGCATTGTCGAACACGTCGGCGAGGCTAGCGCAGAACACGCGTTGCCGGCGGCCGTGATCGGTCAGGAACTGCGCCGCGGCCGCCTGCCACTGGCGCGGCTTCCGCCAATTACTGGCGGACGTCCGCCGGCGCGGCGCGCCCGGACCCCAGTTCACGGCGGTGCCGCCGCCAAACCGCGCGTTGCGCGTTTCAGCATAGCAGTGGTCGCAGCCGGGCCCGACCTTCTGGCAACCTTCCCACGGGTTGAAGGTGTGGTCGCACCACTCGATCGCGCTGTTCTCCGCCATCACGCGGCCTCACGGGTCGGCTCGGCCGCGGACCTGTCGCGACGGAGCTGGGTGGATGCCGAGGCGTGGGGTGCCTCCAGGTCGGCTTGGGGTACGGGGTAGAGCGGCTGCCGGCCGCGCAGGACAGCCCAGATGCGGTGCCGCTGGCGCCAGAAGTCGCCGTAGAGGATGACGATCGAGAGCGCGGCCATCATGGCGAGGGCACCGAGCCCCAACGCGTATTGAGCGATGGCGACGGGCGACCAGTCGCCGACGTGCAAGATGCCGGTCACAGCTTGTTTCCCCATTGGTCGCGGGCGCGGCGGTACGGGCGGTGAGCCCAACCATCCTCGGCGACGAGCTTCACCACTCCGCTGGGCGCGATCACCTTCACGCGATCCCCGCGGCGCCCGACAATCGGGCATTCGAATGCAAAGACGGGCGGCAGAGAGCCGAGCGGCCACCAGAGTTCATTCCACTCCGCCTGGCGCTTGACGACCAGCGTTGGCGCGGTCGGAACGTCCCCGCCTCTCGTCATCAGCTCGCGCTGCTGCTCGAGCGTGAAGCGCTGACCGCCCTCGACGGCCACATCGCCGCGCACGGCGTCCGCGATCGTGCCGATCCAGGGCGAGCCCGCCTTCGAGGGGGTCACCTTGATGCCGAGCGGCTGGCGGCCGATGGGCGGCGTGTTCGGGTCGAGGCGGCTCATGCGCGGCACGCCTCAAGATAGGTGCGGGCGCCGGCCGCGGCGTCGACGCGCTGCTGCGCGCGGCCGTCAGCCAGTTGCATGATGCGCAGCTCGACCGCGGCTTCCTGCCGGTCGCGGGCGACCTGCTCCTGCAGCACCTCGACCGCGCGAAGCACGTCGGCGAGCGGTGCCTTCCGCCCGCGCCGCTTCCGAAGCCGGTCGGCTTCCTCGACGATCAGCCCCAGCGCCCGGGTGGGCAGGTTCAGCTTCTCGGCACGGTTGGCCACCTCCTGCCAGAGATCCGCACGCTCGTGGATCATCTGCATGAGGCGGGGATAGTGCTTCGAGTTCGGATCGATGAGCATGCTCTCGACGTCGCGGATCCGGCGGACGGTGAACGCCAGTTCGGCGATCGCGCGCTCGAGGTCGGGATCGACCGGCGCGGGCAGCTGCATGCGGGCGGGCTTCATGCGCGCACCGCCTGGCCGCTCTCGGCTAGCTCACGCTCCCACGCCACCCTGCCCGGCCACTGCAGCCAGTATGCCTCGGCCAGCTTGACCCCGTCATGCAGGGGTAGCGACAGCTCGAACGACCGCCAGCCCATCGCGTGCTGCTTCGTGTGGCAGTCGTCGCACAGCGGGATGCAATGCTTGTCGGCCACCTTGGTCGACGTGCCCTTCCCGCCCGCATGGTCGACGTGGGCGGCGATAATCGGATTGCGCTCGCTACCGGGGTGCGCGCAGCAGGGGCACGGCAGCTTCCGCAGCCAGCGCCTGAATTCCTCGGCGCACTTCCACGCCGGGCGCCCTGCCCTAGGCGGCTTCTTGGTCGTGAACATCGACCGAGGCAGGGATGATCGGCGGGTGAGCACCGGGGCGTCTCCAGGCGGCGGGGTGCCGCGCTGGAATAATCTACACCACAATGGTGTTACGGTGTCAACACCGTTTTGGTGTTGTCAGCAGCCCCAATCGAAGTCGCGCTCAACCCTCGGCCCCACCGGCTCGGGCGGAGGTGGTGCCGCCGCTATGCTTGGGAGAAACGGCTTCTCGCCATCGAATGCGACGCGGATCCAGGCGCCGAACGAGGCCTGAGCTTGGAAGACGGCCGCGATCTCCCGCCCGTTCTTCAGCATGCCTCCGATCCAGGGTGCGCGCTCGGCGGTCAGATAGCCCAGTTGGACGCCGCGAGCCGAGAAGACGGCGATCGCGTGCTCGTCTACCGGGTTTTTTGGCTCGGGCACGAGGTCCACCTCCTCGCCCTGCAAGCATAGCGCTAGCTCAAACCGGCGCGCAGGGCCACGCTTGTTGGGATGGTCAGCGCCCACAACCGCCAAGCTCATTTGCATGGCTGCAAGCTAAGCCATCTCTGAGTTCAATGGCCGAATCTGTACTCCCGACATATTATCTTTCGCCACTTCTGAATAGGGCGTTGCCATATCTAACTCGTATTCGCTTACTGATTGATGTTCTTGATCGTTCTGGGGGTCGAGATAACGCACGTTGACTATGACGGCAAACTTTGTCGCCCGATTAAACACACGATCAACAGTTTCTGCAGGAATTGGTATCCGATCAGCCGCAATTCGCTGGCCGGGCGCCACCGTAAATGCAACGCCGGACCACGTCGGCTCGGGCCACTGCCGCGTTGAGTTAGCAGGAAGTTCATCGAAGCTGACGTCCAGCTGCATGCGCTTTGCTGGTAACCTTCCGATATTGCGCACGATTGGGATGAGAACCAGCCCATCGGTTTCGACGATCGATCCATCCTCTTGCATCAACCGCATCTGCGAGGCCGATGCAATTTCCGGGGAGATCGTCGCCCATGGTCGGTTAGACAAATTGAACTGCTGCTGCCCCTGTTCGATCGTTCGTTCGGCCGCCGTTGCACTACGTGTTGCGGCTTTCGCTGCTTCTACGGTATGCTCGAGGGCGCCTGCCGCCGCCCCGCTTGCATCCTGAGCAGCGTCGGCAGACCGTTCGGCCGCTTTGGCTGCCCTCGCAGTGTAGATCAGGGTGATGAACAGCAAAACGAAGGTCAGAAAGCCAAAAATCGCTTGCGCCCATGCCGCGCGCACGGATTGGCTTTGAGCATCGGCCTGGGCCTTGCGGTCTTCTCGGGCTGCGTCCTCGCTTGCGCGGCGGCGTGCGGCGTCATCCTGATCTTCGACAATCCGAACCGACAGAGGCGCGCGTTGGGCGCTTTGCTGCTCACGCTCTGTAGCCCCGCTTCTATTGGGCTCTTTCTGTGGAGCTTGAGCGGCCACTGACGCGGTCAACGCCAAGAACAGCACAGCAACCATCATCCTCATGAGCAACTTCACCTATCTTGCGGCTTAACAAACATCTCGCCGAACCACTCCACCAGCATACCGCTCAGCAGAAGCGAATCGCGCGGTTTTGAGGCATAATCGCCACTATAGAGCGTGATGCGTAGGAGCATAGTTTTGCAACCACGGCATCGGTATGTCGTCCGTTCAAAAGTCTGCTCGACCAAGGCAAAAGCAGCGTTTGACTGTCGCGCGCAGGATGGGCACCGAAGCACGACACTAAAGTCGGATAGTCCATTGCCCAGTGTGGTGCCGATGCGAGGCATCATGTCGTATTAACTAACCCTCCGGCATAGCCGTCTAGCCGTTCATAGATCCCGTGCGAAACGAATGACCCTCCCACCGATCAGCAGTTCGGCGCGTTCCACCTCATAATTCTCGATCGCTGGGTTATCCGAGACGACCATCACCCGGTCCCCCGAAAGGCGGCGGAGCCGCTTGATCGCCGCCGCCCCGTTGATCGACACCGCCCAGACGCGGTCCTGCTGGTTGAGGTCGGTCTGCGTGCTGTCGATCCACACCAGGTCGTTGCTGTTGAGCGTCGGGTACATTGAATCGCCGACGCCGCGGGCGATGCGCAGGCGGTGCGGCGGCGTGCGGGTGAACGAGCGGACATAGCCGAGGTCGAAGCGGATCGGCTCCTCCTCGATGTACTCGTCTACGGTCGCGCCCGGGCCCATCGGCAGCGAGAGGTCCAGCTGGACGATCTCGACCGTCTCGCCCGCATCGGCGGACCGCGCGACGGGCTGATCTGGCAGAGGCTGCATCGGCGCCGGCTCTGCTGCGATGATGTCGCTGGGTGACACACCGAGCGCAGCGGCGGCCCTGTCGATCCAATCAGTCGTCAGTCGACGTTGCGCTTTCTCCAGCCGCTCGACCTGCTGACCGCTCGTCCCCATGCGCCGGCCAAGCTCAGGCCGTGACCAGCCGCGCTCTCCCCTGAGCCGTTCGATGTTGTTGGCGCTGGCCATGCCGCTTCTTGCACCAGAATGGTGCGCCAGCCCCATACTCCATTTTGGTGTTGACGAATGGCCCCGAATAACACCATAGTGGTGTTTCGAGGAGATCATCGAATGACGCTCAAGGAATGGCTTGAAGACAAGGGGATGACTGGGCCGCAGTTCGCGACCCGGATCGGCCGCTCGTCGGAAGCTGTGCGGCGGTACGTCGCCGGCGAGCGCATCCCCGATCGCGACACGATGCCGCTTGTGGTCAAGGAAACATCGGGAGCCGTCACCCCGAATGATTTCTTCGGAATCCTTGCCGAGGAGGCCGCATGAGCACCTGTCGCTGTGGCGCATGGGTTGGTCATCCCGAGGCCCGCACCTGCACCGTTCCTGACTGCGAACTTCGGAGCACCCTCTCCGCTCCCGAAGCCGGCGTGATTTGCGACCCCCGTTGCACGCCGGAACCTCGTGCTGCCGGCTGTTCCTCCCTTACGGCCGGCAGCACGCATCACGATCACAGCGCGCCAGCGCGGGCGGTGGCGGCATGAGGCCCCTCGCCTACGCCACGCCCGAGCAGCTCATCGCGTGGGCTGCCGCAATGATGGAGCGGGCGCCCGACTTCGTGATCGGACCCGCTGACGCGCCGTACCTGCGCCGCTGGTGGGTCATTCCGCGCAACGAGGCGTGCAACGTTTACCTGCACGAGATCCTGCGCAGCGACGACGATCGCGCGCTGCACGATCACCCTTGGGCGAACACCTCGATGCTGCTGGATGGCCGCTATGTCGAGCATACGCCCGATGGCTCGTTTATGCGCGGCGCCGGATGGGTCGGCAGCCGCGAGGCGACGGCCGCTCATCGGCTCGAAATCCTGCCGGGCGAGCGCGCGCTGTCGCTTTTCATCACCGGCCCGAAGGTCCGCGAGTGGGGGTTCATCTGCCCCCAGGGCTGGACCCATTGGCGCGATTTCACCGGCGGCGAGCATGGCGAATTGGTCGGTCGCGGCTGCGGCGAGCATGACGCCCTGCTGCCGTTCACGTCCGCTGTCGAGGCGCAGCTGGCATGAGCGCGCGGGCGATCGCTGCCGTGGGCGCAGCCTGCACCGTCGCCGTTGGCGCCCCCTATGCGGTGACCAGCGCGGCTGCGGCGCTCGGCCGCCACGACGTCAACGGCATGCCGTTCCACCAGGTCACGGGCGACCGCGATGCGGAGCGCCTTGGGCGCGGTGAGGAGCGAGCTGCTGTCCATGTCGTCGGCAATACGCGCGACGGCGCCCCTCTGACTTCGGGAAACGCCAGCCGCGTTTCCCACGCATTCGAACGGATCGAGAACCATGGTTGAGGGGAAGCTCCCCGCCGACGAGCAGCGCCTGGCCGCTGCGACGAAGCGCGCGGTGCAGGCCGCGGGCGGCCTTAAGGTCTGCGAGGACGAGACGAAGGTCTCCGATAGCCAGATCTCGCGCTGCTGCTCCCCGAACCATCGCGACAGCATCTCGGTGCGCGACGCCGTCCGCATCGATGCGATCGGCGCCGGCGAGGCGGGCCACCCCCACATCATCAACGCGATGGCGGGGCTGCTTGGTGGCGTTTTCATCATGCTGCCGGAGCCGGTCACCGACGATCGCTGCCTGCAGATGAGCGTGATCGATCTCAGCTGCGAGCTGGGCGACGTGTCGCGCGCCATTTCGGAGGCCCTGAGCGGCACCAGCGACGCTGGCACTGAGGTGTCGCCCCGCGAGGCGCAGGCCGCTCTCGACCACCTCGCCGACCTCGACCGGGCGTCGGCCAAGCTACGCCACCAACTGCAACGGCTCGCCGACGGCAAGTCCGACTGAGGATCAACCGCGGGTCGCCACCCGCCAGGAGTACGACCGATGACCGCCACCATGGCGCAGAAGCACCCCGCTTCTGCGAGTGAGAAACTGCGGCTTGAGCCGACCGCGCTGCCGACGGAGCTGTTCCGCCTCGGCGCGGTGACGATCGGCTGGCACCCGGTTGCCTGGGCGCCGAGCGTGGGCGTCGCGCGATGAGCCAGAACCGTTCGACGGCGGTCATGCAGCGCCGCGTGCAGCCGCTGCGCTCGCTCGACGATTTCCCAACCCCGCCGTGGGCCACCAGGGCTCTGTGCGAATGGCTGACCGGCGATGGCTATGCCTTGGGAGAGCAGTCGTGCCGCGAGCCGGCAGCGAATCGCGGGTACATGGTTCGAGCGCTCGCCGAATATTTCGATAACGTCGATGCCAGCGATATCGCTGATTACGGCATGGGCTGGCGGCAAGAGGACTACCTCTTTCCCTTCGAGCTCTCTGTCGTCGATTGGACGATCACCAACCCGCCCTTCACCCTCGCTGACCGGTTCATCGAGCGGGCGCTCGCCACTAGCCGCGTCGGCTGTGCTGTGATCCTCCGGGCTGCGTTCCTTGAGGGCATAGGCCGATACGAGTCGCTGTTCTCGTCGAATCCCCCAGCCGCGGTGCTGCAGTTCGCTGAGCGAGTGCCGATGGTCGCAGGCAAGGTGGACCCATCCGCCTCGAGCGCCACAGCTTATGCTTGGCTGGTCTGGGTCCACGGATCCCAGGACACGCGGCTGTGCTGGATACCGCCCTGCCGCAAGCGGCTCGAGCGCACGGAAGATTACGCCTCGCTCGCGGAGGCTGCCCATGGCTGACCAGTTCGACATCGCCGCGGATTTCGCGGAGGCTCACACCGACCGGCATGTCGCCGCGGCCCGGCGCGCGAGCGCTGCGATCCCGCGCGGCCAGCCTGGCGAGTGCGAAGGGTGCGTCGAGGACAGCCCGCGCCTCGTCGAGGTGGCTGGGCTGCTGCTCTGCGCGCGGTGCCGCGACAAGCGGGAGCGCCGGCGGTGAAGCACGAACCCTGGACCGAAGAGCGCATCGGCAAGCTCCGCGACATGATCGCCGCCGGCGCCGATGGCCACACCATCAAGGACGCCCTGCGCTGCTCCTATCGAACCGTCTTCAACAAGGCGGACGAGCTGGGCTTCGATCGGCCGAAGAAGCGCATCTACGGGCGCCCTGCCCCCGACGACTTCGCTGACGTCGCCGCTCGCCTCCACGTCGAGCAGCTGATGGCGCACTACGGGGCGGCATATACGACGGTGCATCGGTGGATTGGCGAGACTGGCGCCACCCCGCTGCAGCGCTCCGTGAAGCCCATGCCCGACGACTTCAAGGTCACGCTGGACATGACCCAGGCTGCGGCGGCCGAGCGCTACGGCGTGTCAGTCGACGTCGTGCGCCGGTGGGATGAAGAGGCGGGCTTCGACCGTCGCGCCGCCTATCGCAACCGTCTTGCTCGTGAAGCGAGGGAGCGCGTCGCCGTGCGGCCCGCTGCCACCTCCCGCGCCGTCGCGACTGGAGCGACGCGCGCGTCGAAGTTCGGCACTCCATTTGACCCCGCAAAGCGCGACTGGTCGCTGGCGGGCCAGGCGGCTGACTTCCTGCGCCGCCTTGGCCCCGTCGCACGCTGCGATGCCAGCGGCCGGTACGACCCCAAGGGCAATCACTGGCGTCGCGGGTCGAGCATCCTGACCGCCGCCGACGTCATCGCCCGTGCCGAGCGCAACGGCTGGCAACGGGATGCCTGGAGCAAGCTCGCATGAGCGCCACACCTTCAACAGCGGAGAGCACCACCATGACCGAAGAAGCGTTCGACCGCGACACGGGGGAGATCCTCTCCACTCGTGCCGCCGACGGGAGCCGCCTGCCCCCGCCCTCGGCGACGTTCGCCGACACCATCCGCCTGCTCAACGACGGCCAGTTCGACCTGGACGCGTCGGCGGAGCTGCGCGAGCTGGTGACCAAGATCGCCGACCACGCCGACAATGCGAAGGGCGTCGCCAAGGGCTCGATCGCCATCAAGCTCGACATCAAGATGATGAACGGCGCCCACGTCGTGACGCCGTCGCTGAAGATCGTGGCGCCCACGCCCGACCAGCCCGGCACGCTGCTGTTCTCGGACGACGAGGGCCGCCTCTCCCGCAATCGCCCCGACCAGGGCGTGTTCTTCGGCACCCGCGTGGTCGCCGACAACTCCGCCCGCGACACGCGGACGGTCTGACCCCGGAAGGACTGACACATGGCAGACGAGATTGAGAACGGCCTCGCGGTGATCGAGGTGCCCAGCCCAACCGCCGAGGGCGTTGGCGACGTGTTCAAGGCGACCCGCGAGTTCATCGCCGACAGCCTGAGCGCGACCATCGTTGAGGTGACCGAGCCCGGCACGGATCTGACGGTGCTGGCGCTGCTTGACCGCGACGGTGGTATGGCGCCCATTCCGGCCGACGTCTTCGACGGCGCGCGCGGTGCTCCGCGATTCCGCCGCGGCACGGCCACGATGACGGCGCTCGCCAGCTTCATCGACCACGTCAACCGGTTCGGCGACGGCGACACGGCGGTCTTCGCCGACGATCGCCGCGACAGTCCCAAGTTGACGGCGGTGCTCGATTACCATCGCCAGGACAACGTCCTCGAGGGCGAGCATGGCGCCTATCGTCACGGCAAGCACCGCACGACCTTCGCCTTCCCGCTCAGCGACGAGTGGAAAGCCTGGCAGAAGGTCAACGGCACCGCGATGACCATGGGTCAGTTTGCGCTGTTCCTCGAGGACCGGATCGGCGACATCGCCATCGCCGGCGACGAGTTCCCCGACGACCTAAGCCGCTTCGTTGCCGTGAACGGCGGCGAGGATGCGATCGCCGACTATGCGACGCTGATCGAGCTGTCGCGTGGGCTGAAGGTGTTCGAACAGGCGAATGTCGAGGAGGCCAACAACCTCTCGTCGGGCGAGGGGCATATCCGGTTCTCGGTCGAGCACGAGACGCGGGGTCGCAGCGGCGGCGTCGTGAAGGTACCGACGATGTTCTTCATCGCCATCCCGATCTTCAACAAGGGGCCGTTCTACCGCATCGGCGCCCGCCTCCGGTACCGGAAGACGGCCGAGGGCGTGAAGTTCTGGTACGACCTCTATCGGGCTGACCGCTCGTTCGACCACGCATTCGCGGAGGCGGTGGACAAGGTCCGCGCCGAGACGCCGGCGGCGGTCTTCTACGGCGCCCCGGAGGCCTGAGCGGTGCGGGGCCTGATCGCACGCATTCTCGCCGGTCAGGCCCCGTTCGCGGCGGCCGACCGGCAGGAGCCCACCCCTGAGCAGCGCCAGCGTGCCCTGCTCGACGCATCCATCGCCGATGGCTGCGCCGCCCAGGCCGAGCGCCGCAAGCGGAAGACGGCATCCTATCGGTCACATCGCTTCGAGCGGGCTCGGCCGAAGGTGGACCAGCTGCGCGCGGAGATGGGGCGGTGAGCGCCGTTACCGGCTTTGTTGCGAGTGCCGCTCTCGCCTTCACCCCGATCCAGGTGGACGGCCTGTTTATCGACGGCTTTGCCGGTGGCGGTGGTGCGTCGACGGGCATCGCACAAGCAATCGGCCGCGAAGTCGACATCGCGATCAACCACAGCCACACGGCGATTGCGATCCACGCGGCCAACCACCCTCAGACAGAGCACCTATGCACCGATATCCGGCAGCCCTTCCTGCCCCGGCAGGTCACGCGGCATCGCGAGGTCGCGGGCGCCTGGTTCAGCCCCGATTGCAAGGAATTCAGCAAGGCAAAGGGCGGCCCGGTCAAGGATCGGTCCATTCGTGCGCTCTGCTGGGAGGTGGTGCACTGGCTTGACGAGGTGCGGCCGACCTGCGGCTATCTCGAGAACGTCGAGGAATTCGAGTATGCGGCGCCGCTAGACGCCGATGGCCGCCCGATCGCTGGACAGGAAGGCCGCGAGTTCAGGCGGTTCGTCCGGTCGATCCGCGCGCTCGGCTATCGCGTTCGCTGGTTCATCCTGCGTGCCTGCGACTACGGTGCCCCGACCAGCCGCAAGCGCCTCTACATGGTCATGCGCCGCGACGGGCTGCCGATCGTCAAGCCGAAGCCGACGCATGGCGCGCCTGGCAGCCCGGGCGTTCGATCAGGCAAGCTGCTCTCCTATCGCACGGCTGCCGAGTGCATCGACTGGGCTGAGCCCTGCCCATCCATCTTCGGGCGCAAGAAGGAGCTCGCGGACGCCACCAAGCGGCGGATCGCGCATGGCGTGATGCGCTACGTCGTTGATGCCGCGAGACCGTTCATCGTCGGGACGGCCTTCACCAACACCCGCGCAGCTCGCACCTTCGATCCACAGGATCCTGTGAGGACCGTCACGACTCAGGCCGAGTTCGGCGTGGTCGACGCGCAGGTCGCGCCCCACATAACGAAATTCCGCACCGGCTCGATCGGTTCGGCTGCTGACCTGCCAATGCCCACGGTGACCGCCAATGGCGAGCCGGCCCGTCCCGCTGGCGCCAGCCCCCTAGGCGTCGTCGGCGCGGTGCTTGCGCCGCATGTCGCCAGCATGGCCAACCGCGAGAAACCTTTCTCCGCGGCGGACGAGCCGATGCACACGGTCGTGGCTACCGGCTGCAAGAAGGTGATGGTCGGCACAACCTTGGCACCTTTCGTCACCTACGGGCAGCACGGCGGGCACTCGCGTGCAGTCGACGAGCCGCACCATACGGTCGCGGCGTCGGCCAAAGACACGAACGGCCTCGCGGCGGCGACGCTCGTCAAGATGGGGAACGGCGAGCGCGAGGGGCAGGATCCGCGCGCTCTCGACCTCGGCAAGCCGCTCGGCACCGTGACCGCCACGGGGTCGCAGGGCGCCGCGGTGACCGCGGCCATGGCGCCGCTGATCGATCGCCAGTTCGGAAACTCGACCCCGGCCCCGGCCGACGAGCCGATCGGCGCCACGACGGCGGGCGGCGGGGGGAAGTCGGCCGCGGTAACCGCCTTCCTTTCCTCGATGTACACCAGCAACACCAATGGCGGGCGCGGCAAGCCCGATCTCCCACTCAAGACGATCCTCGCCGGCGCCAATCACCATTCGGTCGTCGCTGCTCATCTCGAGCAGGCGAATACGATGCCGCACGGCGGCATCCATCCTGGCCACAGCGCGTCCAAGCCGCTCAGTACCATCGTCGGCAAGGGCTCCACTCAGCGCCTCGTCGAGACGACCATGATCGAGGAGGGCGACCTACCTCCCGCGCTGATGGAGAGCGCCACCCGCGTCGCCGCGTTCCTGGTGAAATACTACGGGACCGACGGGGAGAACGAGGTGGCGCAGAGCCAAGCGGCGGATCGGCCGCTCGACTGCATCACCACCAAGGCCCGCTTCGCGGTGGTGACGGTCACGATCGACGCGAAGACGTACGTCATCGTCGACATTGGGCTGCGCATGCTGAGGCCGCGAGAGCTGGCCCGCGCGCAAGGCTTCCCTGACACGTACGTCCTGGACCCCGAATGCTGGTACACGACGGCTAGCGGCAAGCAGAAGTTCGGCCGCCTGCCGCTTGCCGCGCAGATCAGCGCGATCGGTAACAGCGTCTGCCCTCCGGTAGCGCGCGCGCTCGTCGCTGCAAATCAGCCGTGCGACGCTGCTGTGAGGGCGGTGGCGTGAGCGGCGTTTATACCAGCGGCATGCGCTGCGCATCAGCGAAGGTCTTGTCGGCCTCCTCGTGCATGCCGCGCTCCCGCAGCTGTCCCGCGGCGTGCAGCAACGCCTCGCGGGATAGCGGCTCTAGGCTGGCAGTGGTGAACTTGCCTTCTGGCATGAAGGCGGCTGCGAACTCTTCGTCTGTCATGAACGACAGCATAGCGTACCAGCGATTCGGCGGTAGGGCAGGTCAAGGCGCAACTGCATGAGCGTCGCCAGCTTCGCCTGCCCCTGCGGCTATCGCGACGAGGTACGCGAGCCCTGCCCACAGCGCATCGACTGCGCGGGGTGCAAGGATGCGGGCAGCATGGCGCGGGTCACGCCGCGGTACGTGCCGCCGGCCAGCGCCGGGCGCGTGTGGGGTGCCGCATGAGCGCCCAAGAAACCGCGCAGCTGCTGCGATTGGCGGCAGCGCGGGCAGCTCTGGCCGATGGCTATGAGGCTGAAGCCGTCGCGCTTGCTGAGCGCGGCGATCGCGAGAGCTTGGCCCAGGCGGCCGACCTGTTCACGGTCGCTGCCGGGCTGCGCGGACGGGCGAGGTTTCGATGATGGCGCTGGTCTATCACGGCACCCCGCTTACCCCGCGTGCTGCGCTTATCGCCGCTGGCGCGCGTGCGTTCTGCGTCAGCTATTACCGTCCCGATTCGACGGCTGACGTTGAAGCACAGGCGCCCTTCGTCATGTACGATAACGGCGCCTTCTCCTTCTGGATGGAGGCCCTGCGGCAGGGCGCTGACCCGATGGACGCAGGGCGGGGCGACTGGTCAAGCTATTACGACTGGTTGGATAGCCGATTGTGGCACCCTGGGCGTTGGGCAGTTGTCCCTGACAAGCCGGCGGCCCCGTCGCAGATGAATGACGGCCTCGTGAACGAGTGGCCGTTCGGGCGTAGCCGCGGCGCGCCAGTCTGGCACATGGACGGTCCGCTCGATCGCCTCGCCCGCCTCTGCGAGCGCTTCGACCGGGTCTGCTTGGGATGGATCGGCGATCCGAAGCGCGAGCCTGTGGGATGCGATGCGTACCGCGCCCGCATGGACGAGGTCGCCGCTCTGATGGGCAATCGGTGGCACCCGCTGCACATGCTGCGCGGTGTGCTCGTCGGTGGCGACTATCCATTCGTCAGCTGCGACAGCACCAGCTTGGCGCAAAACCACCATCGTTATCGTCTGCCGCTCTTCGGCGGCTCGACGGACGAATGGGGCGGCCTGCGAGCCTATGCTGACCGGCTCGAGGAGTTGGCGGCATGACGAGGTCAGCGGCGCCAACTCACACCTGCGAAATCGAGCGCGTCCTCTATCGCGTATCGCAGATCTGCGTTCACCATCAGGAAGTGACCGCCGGTGCCCACCATCAGGTCCCCATCAGGTGGAGCGGGCATCTTTCGACCGCCCCAGCCCTGAACTCCGGCGACACCCCCAGCGATGACAATCCAGCCCACCCGTACCGAGCTGCCATCATCCTCGTCACCCAGCCATTCCCGTTCAGGACCGCCGGCGTGGCAAAGCGAGTTGCGGAACCTGCGAATGACCTCTGTCAGATCCGCTGGTGTACCGTCCTTGCGCGGCCTTGCCGGCGCAAACGGGAGGCGATCAAAGCGACGATTTGCGGCGGCCATCGCCAGCAGCAGAAAGTTGAGGTCGACCACCAACGCCAGCACCGCTGCTCTGAAAAGCGGCTCGCTCGGCCGCGCAGACAAGACGCCACTCCGCACGATCTCCAAGATCGACTGACCTGCGCTCAACCTGTCAAATCGCTCCTGCGAGAAGTCGTCATCGTTCATGCGACTGGCTTAGCATCGCCGATGAGCAGTCGGCAGTCCGTTGGTGGTGATCCTCGATGGGGTTGGCTCGCGTGAGCAACAGACTGCTTTCCGCGGCATGGCGGCTCGACTTGCCCGCGACCGAGAAGGTCGTGCTGGCAGCGTTGGCGGACTGCGCCGACGATGACGGCATCACCTGGATCGCGGTGAAGTCGCTGCGCGGTAAGATCGATCTGATCACCATGACGTCGCTCGGCGAGCGGACGATCCAAGGCGCCATCAAGTCGCTCTGCGCGGCGGGGCACTTGGCGCGGATCGAGCAGCCGGGCCGCGGCTGCACGTACACCGTCCAGCCCCGCAGCAGCTGCGGGGCGCAGGACATGCGGGGCGCACCAGATGCGGAGGCCCCCGCACCAGCTGCGGGCGAACCATCAATTACCCCCCAATCTCCTTCGAAGGCTACGCCTTCTACGGAGGCGCGGCCGAAGCGCGTGACGCGCAAGCCGATGTCGCCGGGCGCTCCAGCCACCCCGGAGGAACGGATCACGGGCCAGCGCGGTCGACGCATCGACATCGACTGGCAACCGGCCAAGCCATTGCCCGACGCGATCGCCAAGGTCGTCGATGGCTGGCCGCCGGGGCGCCTGGCGGAAGAGGTGGCCGAGTTCCGGGACTTCTGGATCTCGGAAGCCGGGCAGCGAGCGAGCAAGCTCGACTGGGATGCAACGTGGTGGAACCGACTGCGCGAGCTGATCAAACGCGATGATCGCCGCGCCGAGAGCGAGAACAGACGACATGGGAAGCGAGGTCGCAACGACCGGGGCAGCGGATGGGCCGCCCGACCTGGCATGGAGGGCGCTGAGCCTGCTTTTCTCCCCGACTGACGTGGTCGTGGCAGAGTTGGGCGATGCCACCGAAGCCGCGATCGCGGCGGCCGAGTGGAAGACGCAGCACGAGCTGCGCCCGGTGCCGGCCGGCGGCCCCGAGCGGGCCCAGTGGGAAAAGGCTATCGATGAGCGGCTGCGGCGGCTGGCGGCGAAAGTGCTGCCAACCGCGGGCGACGGCGCGGCGGACTGGCGCTGTGCCATGGTGGAGGCGCTGAGCGACCTTCCGGCGATGGTCGCGCTCACGGCGGCGAAGAAAGCGATCCACACGCCGTATCGCTTCATCGGCGAGATCGAGGGCGAGGTGCGGCGGCTCGCTGACGAGATGATCGTTCGGCGGCGTGCGCGGCTGCTTCGTCTCGCAACAATGCGCGCGGAGATCGAGCGCGCCGCTGCCATGCCGGCGGTGCTGCCTGCCGAGCCGACGCTCCCGCCGACACCCGAAGCGGTGGAGGCGCTGAACGGTTACATGCGGCGGGTCGGCTGCGCGACGCGCTTCACTGTCGATGGTGGCACGTACCAAGCCGACATCGCGGAGGAGGTCCCGAGCGCGTGAGCGACACCACCATCCCCCGTTCGACCAGCCTGAAAGTGCACATCATTTCGTTCGTACGTGCGTTCATCCTCGCGCATGATGTGGGCCCGACGCTGAGCGAGATCGCGCTACAGGTAGGCTCGACTAAGCCTCGCGTCAGCCGCGCGCTCAACGAATTGGCGGCCGCTGGGCGGATCATCCGCGAGCCCAAGAAAGCCCGGGGCATCCGCATGCCGGGTGATATCGAACGGGCCGTTGCAATCCTGCGACGCGAGGGTTGGATCGTCGACGACCATTGTAAATCAGCCACTCTTAGGCGGCAGGGGGAAAGGCTGACCATCAATTGTGATCGAAACGATAAAATCTTCTGACTGCAGATCATGCGCGATCGCGAGCGTGTTCGCATCTATATCCGGAGGGGGAAGGATGCGTCCTAGCTCCTCACCATTGTCCGTCAAAAGCACCACCTCTAGGTCGGCGATGAAAGGCGTGAATTTCATATGCGACCAATCGAACGCAGCTTCGAGCGTCCCTACCTTCAGGGTCGCGCGCTTGGCCTCCGGATTATCAGCGGGAGGTTTGGTCTTTAAGTATCCCTCGCCAGCGTTCATCAAGCCCGCGTCACGCAACAAAGCCAAGTCGGCGAACCCAAAACCATCACTTTTGAAGCGATCTTTCGGGATCCAACCATCGATCGTTGCAGCATAAACTCGCTGAAACACTTGGGCCGTTTGCTGATCCATCTCGGATAGCACCCGCAGCGTACGTCGCGAGAATGACCCCTTTTTGAGGATTTCTCCTGCGAGCAGCCGACCAAAGGCATCGCGAAGCTCGCTGGAATACGCCTCGCCGGAATGGCGCCGAAACGCCGCCATCCAGTCATCATCGGGTACCTCTGCCGTGCGAAGCTCGTCATCGGTGGCCTCACCCAAACGGTGGGCAGCCGCACCCAGAACTGCAGCTTGGTTCGCGACAGTGGCCGCAGCCCCTTCCATAAGGTAGTCAGCCATAGCGGCAACGCGGTCAGGCTCAGCTATGGCTGCCTCCGATGCTGCCTTCGCTAATGCAGTGCGAAAGGCGCTCTTGGCATCGGTCCTATCTCTGATGTCCTGCGCCTTGTCCTTCAGCCAGGCTTCGGGCCATTCCAGCGCCGCACCGAGGAGCTTGATGCCAGTAATTCGAAGCACACTCTCGGCCGCAGCCGGCGCTTTGACCTTAACGATGCCCCAAAAGATTTCGAGCATCCCACCTCCGGAGTGACGTTCGTTCGACTCATCCATCGTTACGAAATAGCAACTATTCGCCCTGTTGGAACAGGCACATAGCGGGAACGTGGTCGCTCCCCCGCCTACGGCGGAGCGGCGGGGGAGAGCCGCATGATGCATCAGCCGATCGACATGGCCTGCACCCGATGGTGCATCCTGCGGATGAGCGGGCCTCGGACACTGGCGGTCGCTGATTCGCTGGCGGCAGTAGGCGTCGAAGCCTGGACACCCCGTCGAACCGAGAAGCGCCCGCATCCCTCCCGCAAGGCGATCGGACCGGACGGCCGTCGCGCGACCGTTGAGATCGATGCACCAATTCTTCCGACCTACGTCTTCATCCGGGCGGTTCATCGCGATGAGGTGTTGGCGATCGCCGCTGACCCCGCCAGCCCGCACCCGCAATTCTCATTCCTACGTCGTGCCGATAACAGCATTCCCGAGGTCCGCGGCGCCGACGTGGCGGGTCTGCAGGAGGAAGAGCGGCGAGCGCAGGAGATAATCGACAAGCTGCGAGAGTGCGAGGGCCGCGAAGCCCGCCGCCGCGAGCGAGCAGCGCTGATGAAGACAGAGCGCGCACGGCAGAAGGCCTTGCGCATGGAACGCCGCGAGTTCAGCCCTCAGCAGACCGTGACGGTGGAAGGTATGCCCGCGTTGGGTGGGATGACGGGCATCGTCGAGAGCAGCGATGGGCGCTCAGCAGTGGTCCATTTCGGCGGATCGCTCACCATGACGATCGAGGCTTGGCGGCTGGCACCTGACCATGTACAGAGCGGGAACACATCTGTGGTTGCCGCTGCCTGATGCGGCATTGGACCGCGCGATCTGGAGCCTAGCTCTTGCGCCCGTCCCTCCGCCGAAGCCACGCTTCGGTCATTCTGCTACGCATTGGTAGAAGCGCGGTCGCGAGCCGCGTGGCGCTTCCCCGCGGAGATCGCGCATGGCCTCAACGCCCGCCCCCACCCGCGGCGAACGCTTGCGTCGGCTCGCCGATGAGCTGCTGACGCTTGCCGACGCGGTCGACCAGCCATCCCGCCACATCGAGCGCGCCGAGATGCTGATCGCCGAGGGCGAGCGCCTCGCGAAGGCGGTGTACGCCGTGTTCCGGGGCCGCGGCTAGACCGGCCGACCGGCCCCGCCGCCCGCCCCTCGGCGCCGCCAGGCCCCCCCGTTGGGTCCTCCCGGCGATCACGGGTAATACGGGGGGCGAAGTCCCGACGCGCGCGCGTCTTCCATGTCGCGATTTCACTACGCCTTTATATTTGGGTTTCGGGTTCACTCCCGGCCCCAGCGGGGAGCCGGATGGCCCGACCAGCGAAGCCGAGGCCGGCGCCGCGGAAGCGCAAGTCCGACGAGATCATCGTCAATCTCGATGAGTTCGCTTCGCTCTGCGGCGTCACGACCGAGACGATGCGGTCGCACCTGCGCACCGCGCCGGCGAAGGCCCCCTGGATCTTGGAGCGTGGCGCGCGGGGTCGCGGCTACAAGATCGTGGCTCTCGCAGCGATCGAGTGGTGGAAGCAGAGAGCGGCCAGCGCCGGCGACGATGACGGGCGCGCCGCGAAGCTGGCCGAACTGCGCCTCCAGCTGCTGGGCGGCGACGCTTCGGAAGACGACCTGCTGCTCACCGGGAAGCAGCGCGGCGACGAGTTCAAGGCCGGCCTCGCAGAACTCGAATATCGCGAGGCGATGGGCGAGCTGGTTCGCGTTCAGGACATCGAGGCCGAGACGGTCAACGCCATCATCGAGCTGCGCCGCCAGCTTCAGACCGTCGGCCAGGTCATTCGCCGACGGTTCTCACTCGATCGGGAGGTGCAGGACGCGATCGACGAGATGATCGCGGAGCGGCTGAGGCTGCTGGTGGAGGCGCTGGATGCCGACGTCCCCGACATTGGCGACGCCGCGATCGACGACGCAGTCGATGAGGGCGGGATCGACTAGCTCTCACTCGCCTCATCCACGGCTGGGCGCGCTCTCGCTGCTGATGCAGCAGACGCGGGAGCCGCCACGGTTCGTTGATGCACGGGCAAGCATCCGCCGCTCCTTCGGCGAGGTCGTTTTCCCCGACAAAGTCACGCCGATGGAGGCGGCCAACCTTCACCGCCACCTCCGCAACCCCGGCGCGTACAGCGGGCCGTGGCGCGACAGTCCGGAGCCGATGCAGCACCTGGTCGATCCGACCAACAATCTCGCGATGGGTAGCGCCTATTCGATTGTGGCGGTCATGGGCCCGTCGCAGATGGGTAAGTCCGAGATCGGCAACAACTGGCAGCTTCACTGCGTCCTCTACGATCCCGCCGACATCGGCTTCTGGTCGCCGACGAAGGAACTCACGGCTCGCTATGTGACGAGCCAGATCGACAAGCTGCTCGACGAATGCCCCGATCTGTCCGCCCGGCAGCTCACGACCGTCAGCGCCGACAACATCTTCCTGAAGCAGTTCAAGGGCTGCGACTGGCATTTCCTTTGGCCTACCGGCGCGAATTTTCGCGCGATCCCGTTCTCGCGGGGCCGGCAGGACGACTATGACGACTTCCCCGACGATATCGGCGAACAGGGCGACGCCGTTTCATTGTTCGAGGGCCGCACCACTTCGTTCCAGGGATACGGCTGGAAGCTGTACGTCAACTCCAGCCCGAAGAAAGGCACCAAGCGCGGCATAGAGCCGCTCGTCGCCGGTGGTACCTCGAAGCGGTGGTGGGTGGACTGCCTCCACTGCCACGATCCCTTCGAGATGTCGTGGGAGCGGCTGACCTTCGAGCGTAGCGGGACCGCGCTGGACGCCGCCAACACCGTCGAGATGACCTGTCCGTCCTGCGGTGGGTCGCACATGCAGGCCGACAAGCTCCGGCTGATGGCGACGGGTCGGTACATTGGCAAAGGCGAGACTGCGGTTTCCTGGTCGTCAGGATCGAACAGCGGCAAAACGGGCGAGCTCGAGGCAAACACCACCGACAGCTATTGGTGGGACGGCGTCTTCGGCCTGGCGCCTTGGGCGAGTCTGGCGCGGCAGTATCGAACGGCTGAACTGCGCTTCGAGGAGCACCAGGATGAAGGGCCGCTCAAGTCCTTCTTCCAGACCAAGGTCGGCCGAAACTACGTCAGCCGGACGAGTGGCGACGCGCCGGTGACCGTCGATATGCTTGCCGAGCGCGCCCGTGCCGCCGGCTACAGCCTCGGCCAGGTGCCAGATGGTGTTGTCGCGATCACGATGACCGTCGACCTCGGTATCGATCGATTCTCGTGCATGGCGGTCGGTCATGGCGTCGGCAATCGCGCCTGGATCATAGACCGCTTCGATATTCTGACGCTCGGCGACGGCATCACGAAGGTTGAGCCATTCCGACGTCGCGAGCACTGGTCGGTGCTCTACGAGAAGGTCCTGAAACGCACCTATCCGCTGCAGCGAGACCCGAGCTTGCGCATGCGCGTGCTGAGCACCGGCATCGATACCGGTGGCAGCGATGACGCGACCGACAATGCCTATGCCTGGTGGCACGACATGGTCACCGGCAGCCGCAAGGAAGGCAGGGCCGCCCTGCCCGCAAGCGTCATCACGCTGCTGAAGGGCGGCAATCGCCCAGCGGGGCGCCTGCTGCCGGCGCCAACGGTCGATGCGAAGCGGCAGGTTAAGGGCGCCCCGGAGTGCGAACTCTTCGTGCCGAACGTCAATCGGATGAAGGACATCGCCGATTACCGCCTTCGGCGCCCACTTCCGGGCCCCGCCTTCGTGGGACTGCCAATCGACATCTCCGCGAAGCACCTCGACGAGCTGCGCGCGGAGGAGAAGGTCGAGGGCGTCTGGGAAAAGCCGGAAGGCGTTCGCAACGAGAGCTGGGATCTCTTCATCTACTCGCTGGTCGTGATGCTCCGGCTGGTCGGGCTCGATCAAAACCTCAGCCGGGTGCCGCAGTGGGCCCGGCCTCCCCGCCCCAGCGCGCCGGCGACCGCCGCGCCACCGGGTGACGACGACAAGCCGCCGCCTGATCGCCCAACGATCACGGTTTCGCGCCCGAGCGCGCCCGCCAAGCCGAAGCCGCGCCGCGCAGTCCGCGTGGTGCGATCCAGCTGAGGAGCCACCGCCATGGCCGACGCCGGCATCACCTTCGCGATCGCTAGCGACCGCGTTGCGCAGTACCTCGCGGCGGAAACCGCGGTTCTGGCCGGTCAGTCGACGCGGTTCGCCGATGGTCGCGAGCTGACCCGCGCGGATCTACGCGAGATCCGCGAAGGTCTGGCTTATTGGCAGGCGCACGTCGATCGACTGAACCCGAACCCGCCGGCGATGCCGCTGCGTCGCGCCGTCGGGCGGGTCCGACCCGGCCGGTATCGGATGCGCTGACGTGAAGGTAACGGCTTCGCCCAGCCTCATCGATCGCGCCGTGGCGTTCGTAAACCCGCGAGCCGGCCTCGCGCGCATGGAGGCACGCACGCGTCTCGCCGCCAGCGCCGCCGTGTTCGGCAGCAGCGGCGGCTATCGCGGCGCACAGCCGGATCGCAGCGCACGTCGCGGCTGGTTTGCGCGCGCGCGCTCGGCGAACGCGGACACACTGCCCAATGCCGAGCGGCTTCGCGCCGAGCAGCGCGACGCAGCGATGAATCAGCCGATCGCCACCGCGGCGATCAACCGCAAGACGACGTTCGTCATCGGCACCGGCCTCATGGCGATCCCGGCCGTCAACGGAGCGGCGCTGGGTCTGTCCGACGACGAGCAGGAGGAGTGGGAGCAGCGGATCGCCTCCGACTACGACGCTTATATGGCGTCGAAGGACGTCGACGCCGCGCGGCAGGCGACGGGATACGGCGTGCAGTCGATCATCGAGCGCGGGGCGATGACTTCCGGAGACATTCTTGCGCTCCGGGTCATGCCGACCAGCCAGCCCGGCCGAGTGATTGAGACGGCATGGAAGCTGGTGGAGGCCGATCGGCTTCGCAATCCTCGACAGGTCCAAGATGGGGCGGTCGATGCGCGGACCGGCAACCGCATTATCGGTGGCGTCGAGCTGGATGCCTTCGACGCCCCGGTGGCCTATCACATTTTGCGCCAGCATCCTGGCGACCTGCAGGTGAACGCCGCAGCGAACCAGGAGCCTGAGCGCATCGAAGCCTGGGACCGGGCGCTCGACCTTCCGCGCGTCGTTCACGTCTACAAGAAGGAACGGCCGGAGCAGGTCCGCGGCGTTGGCATGCTCGCCACGGTGCTCGAGCCGCTGAAGATGGTGTCGGATCTGAGCGACGCCGAACTCTTCGCAGCCGTCATGTCGGCGATGATCGCCGTGGTTTATAAATCCCCAGGCGCGACACCGATGCCCGAGCCTGATTATGGCGACGAAACGGGCGTCGCCAGCGGCGACGAAGCTGCCGTCGCCTACGACATACCTCCGCCGGCGAACCAATACCGGTTCGAAAGCGGCTCGGTCATGGAGATCGACAGCGAAGCCGAGGTCGACATTAAATCGCCCGGCCGGCCAAATTCGGCCTTCGACCCGTTTTTCCAGGCGGTTGTGCGGCAGATCGGCGCGGCGACGGGCATTCCCGCCGGCGTCCTCATGCTCATGTTCAACTCCAGCTACACCGCCAGCAAGGCGGAGCTCGAGGCGCTCTACCTCGAAGTTCGCGCAGAGCGTGCGTGGTTTGGCGGCGACTGGTGCGCGCCGACATTCGTCTGCTTCATCGCCGAGAAGGTCGCACGGGGCGACTATGTCATGCCCGGCTTCTTCCGTGATCCGGCCGTGCGAGCCGCCTGGACCGGTGTCGACTGGCGCGGCGACGGGAAGATCACGCTGAACCCGGCGCAGGAGGCCAACGGGTACAAGATCCGCCAGGATAATGGCTGGCAGACCGGCGAGGAGATCACCGCCGAACTGACCGGCGGCAGCTACCGCGAGAACATCCGCCGGCGCGGGCGTGAGCACCGCGCGTGGGTGTCTGAGGGGCTGCCCGTCGCGGTGTCGCCAGGCACGCCAGCAAGCGGCGCAAAGCCGCAGCCGGATGATCCCGGCGCCGACAAGAAGGACGACAAGGAATGAGCATGCGCTCTTTCAGCCGCGCGGGGATCACGCGTCGGCTCTTCAACACGCCGCTTGCCGTGCTGCCCTCGACCGCCGCTATCGTGCTCGGCGTCGTCGGCCCGAGGTTCGATGTCAGTCAGCTGCTCCTGCACGCGGGCGGTGATCAGGTTGGCATCGGCGAGCTTCAGCAGCGCGCCGCGACCGAAAGGCTCCAGATCGAGGCGCGGCAGAACGCCGATGGTCGCCGGCCGGACCTCAACGCCACCGACGTGCTGCTGGTGCAGGATGGCGTCGCCCACATTGATGTCCGCGGCGAACTTGTTGCGGAGAACGGCGGCGGGGTCAGTCCCTCGTCGGGCTTCACCGGCTACGATGCCGTCATGGCCGCGTGGGGCTTCGCGCAGCGCGACACCAACGTCCGCGGGATCGCAGTCGACATCAACAGCCCGGGCGGTGAGGTCGACGATCTCATGGAGCTGGTCGCCGTGATGATGGCAGACCGCGGCAAGAAGCCGACGCGCGCCATCATCCGCGGTGTCGGGGCATCGGCGGCGTATGCGATCGCGGCCTGCTGCGACGAGATCACTGTCCAGGACCTAGGCTTCGCGGGCTCGGTGGGCGTGATCTGCATGCACGCCGACTTCTCCGCGCAGCTCGAGCAGGAGGGTGTCAAGGTCACCCTCATCCATGCCGGCGCGCATAAGGCCGACGGCAACCCGTTTGAAGCGCTTCCCGACGACGTCCGCGCCGAGATCCAGGCGCGGATCGACCACTCATATTCGCGGTTCGTCGCTCACGTGGCGACCGCCCGGGGGATGAGCGAAGACGCTGTCCGCGCGACCGAGGCGCGCGTGTTTCAGGGCGAGGACGCCGTCAAGGCCGGCCTCGTCGACAAGGTCATGAGCTGGAGGGATTCGCAAGCCGAATTCCTCGCGGCCGTGAACGGCCGCCAGGCCAATCCCAAGCGGCCCCGAACGTCGGGCAACCGCGCATCTATGGAGACTGCAATGCCGGGTGAACCCGACAACGCGTCGGCGGCGGCCAGCCAGGTCCTCGCCGGCATCACGAGCATGACGATCGTCGGCACGTCCGCCAATGCCACGGCCCTCGCAACGGCACTTGCCGCGGGCGGCTTCGGCGATATCGCCGTCACCGCGGTCGATGCTGCCGCCGGCGCCGGCGCCAACACCGAGGCGACCACCGCCGAGCGCACGCGCGTTCTCGCGCTGACCGACCTTTGCCCCGAGACAATCATGTCGGCCTCGCTGCGTGCCGCGATCGAGGGCGGACAGGACGCCGGTGCGTTCGCCATCGGCCTTGCGACCGCGGCTAAGACCCGCGGCGCCACGATGGGCGACCTCCGCGCGGGGGCCGTCCAGCCCGATCAGCTGCCGGAGACGGGCAAGGATGCGAAGGCTGGTACCGGCAAGACGGTGACCGGCGCAGAGCAGGCCACCGGCATCCTCGCGCTCGCCGCGTCGCTGGGACACCGGTCGGTGGCCCACCTCAAGCCGGCAGGCTGAGGCCCGCCGCGCGCATCTGCGGCCCTGAGGGCCGCGTCTCAGCAAAGGAATCAGCGCCATGTACGCTCGCGCTCTCTACGCCTCGACCACCTCGACCGCTCCGGTCGAGATCATTCGGTCGGGCGCACCCAACACGAAGAAGGTCACGCTGCTCGCCGGCGCGGTCTACCCGATCGGCACCGTTCTCGGCGTCATCACCGCCAACAGCAAGGCAACCACGTCGGTCGCCGCAGCTGGCGACGGCAGTCAGACGCCGGCTTATGTCCTCTCCTATACCGTCGACGCCACCGCCGGCGATGTGGAGGCCATGGCGATCGAAACCGGTGACCTCATCGGCTCCGCGCTGGTGCTCGGCGCCGGTCACACGCTCGCCAGCATCCGCGCTGGTCTGCGCGACAAGGGCATCACCTTCGACGGCTGACGCCGTCTCTCTCCCATCATAGACGGCGGTCCGACGGTCGGTCGGGCCGCCCTTCCTCATTCGGAAAGGCCGGCCATGGACCCGCTCCTCTATTCGACGACCGCCCTCCTGGGCATCATCACCCCGCTCACCGTGCAGGGCAATTTCCTGCGCACCCTGTTCTTCGGCGCGACGCCAATCGAGTTCGACACGCCCGAGGTCATGTTCGACCGCGTGTTCGACGACAAGCGGATCGCGCCGTGGGTCAGCCCCTACGCGAAGGGCACGCCCAGCCAGGACCGCCCTTTCCAGACGGATCGGTTCGCGCCCGGCTATATCAAGCCGCTGGACCGCATCGACGCGCACAAGATCACGCGTCGACGCCCCGGTGAGCCGATCGGCGGCGAGCTGAGCCTCGGCCAGCGCCGTGACCTGTACTTCCTCGACAAGCTGCAGGCGCACAAGACGAAGATCGAGCGCCGCGAGGAGGTGATGGCTTCCGAAATCATCCGCACTGGCGGTGTGGTCATCGAGGGTGTCGAGTATCCCCGCGCCGTCGTCAGCTTCGGCCGCAAGGGGTCGCTGACCAAGACGCTGACGGGCGCGGCGCGTTGGGGCCAGGCGGGCGTTTCGCCGGTCAACGACCTCGAGGGCTGGATCCAGGAAGTTGCCGAGGAATGCGGCGCCGCGCCGAGCCACGTCGTGTTCGAGAAGGACGCGTGGAAGTTCTTCAAGGCGGACCCGAACCTGAAGGACAAGCTCGACACCACCTATCAGGGCAACACAAGCGCGGTCGACCTCGGCTACAAGCCGGGCCTGCCCGGCTCGCCGGTGTTTATGGGCCGTATCGGGACCGTCGAGCTGTACGTCTACAACGACACCTATGAAGACGTGGACGGCACCACCAAGAAGCTGCTGCCGCAGTACACCGTCATCATCGGTGCGCCTGGCGCCTATGAGGGGACGCCCTGCTACGGCGCCATCCTCGACCCGCGCAACAACTACGGCGCCACGCGCCTCTTCTCGAAGAACTGGATCGAGGAGAACCCGGCTGGCGAGTATCTGATGACGCAGTCGGCGCCGATCTTCGTGCCGAAGCGCCCGAACGCCACCGCCTGCATCACCGTCGCCTGATCCCCACCCCGCCGCCCGGCGCGGCGGGCTGATGGCCAATCCTGGGAAGGACCCCGAGCATGACTGAAGAAGAAAAGAAGGCGGCCGCGGACAAGGCTGCCGTGGACAAGGCCGCTGCCGATAAGGCGGCCGCTGCCAAGTCGGGCGCGAAGAGCGGCCCGAAGACGGTCGAAATGCACCGTGCGGTGCACGAGCTGCAAACCGGCAAGGATGACGACAGCAAGATCCTCGCCGGCACGCTCATCACCGACGATGTGGCGAAGGCGCACAAGCTCGACAGCAAGGCTCTCGATCGCCTGATCGAGACCGGCGCCGTCGATCTGGTCGAAGTCCTGAAGGACTGAGGCCCACGCCATCCTCGACAGCCAGCGGGGCGCTTCGTCCGTCCCGCTGGCAAATGGGAGAGGATCAATGCCGAACATCGTGTTGATTGGCGCCGCGCCGATCCGTGGCGTCACGCGGTTTCCCTCCGAGGGGCCGCAGATGGTCTCTCGCGCGGACGCAAAGCGGCTCATTCGCGTCGGTTTGGCACAACCCGACGATCTGGATACCCGCACCATCGACGAGGTGCGTGCGGTTGCTCAGGCTGAGCGGGTCGATATCGGGCCGAACGCGGTTAAGGCCGACACCGTCGCCGCCATCCGGGCGCGCCGCGCGCTCGAGCGCTGACCCATGGACCCCTTCGCAATGGCGCTCGACGCCATCTTCAACGGCCCGGGCTCCGAAGCTGCAGAATACCGCCCCGCCAACGGCGATCCGGTCAAGCCGGGCGTGCGCGTCATCCGCAGCCGCCCCGACCAGGCAATCGGCTTCGGTCAGGGTCAGGTGATCGCGGATACGAATACGATCGACGTCCGTATGAGCGACGTTCCCGAACCCGCAGTCGATGACATCTTCGCCCTTGGCGAGCGCCTATTCCGAGTGAATGCCGACCCGCTTTCGGACGTCGAAGAACTGACCTGGCAGACCAGCTGCGAGCCGGTCGAGCCGTGAAGATCAAGGCGTCGTTCGACGGATTGAAGCTGGCGCTGAGCAATTTCGAAGGCGAGATCGCCGGCGCCGCGACCGAGGCGATGCGCGAGACGATGCCGCTCGCCAAGCAGGAGCTTCGCGACCAGATCACCTCGTCGGGATTGGGGCAGCGGCTCGCGAACACCTGGCGAGGCAACGTCTACCCGCAGTCGCGGCGCAGCGTGAACCCCGCCGGATACATCTATTCGAATGCGCCCGACATCGTCGATGCGTTCTCGCGCGGCGCCACGATCCGCCCGCTGGCCGGTCGCCGCTTCCTCGCTATCCCGACGAACAACGTGCCACAGACACGCGCACGCGGCGCTCGCAAGCAGATGACGCCGGAAGAGGTCCAGCTGGCCTTCAACCAGGACCTGTTCTTCAAGCGCGGGCCCAACGGCCGGGTCTACGCCTTCGTCAACGCCGTCCAGTCGCGCAACCGCAAGTCGTTCAAGCCGTCAACCAAGGGTCGGCTCGCGCAGGGTCGCGCCGAGAAGCCCGTGCTGATGTTCGTCATGGTGCCCGCGGTCCGCCTGCCCAAGCTTCTTGACCTCGATGCGGTCGCGGCGAAGTGGACCAGCCGGTTCGAGGCATCATTCGCCCAGCGAGTGGAGGCTCCATGAGCAAGCGTCTCGATGTCCTCGCCGCGGTAAGGGCGATGGTCAAGGCGGCGCTCCCTGGCGCGGACGTCGTCGGCTTGAACGGCGACGATGCTGCGCCCGCCCGCGTGAAGGATGGTGGACGCGTCGTCGTGCGCAGTGGTGACCCCGGAGATGCCGAGGTCGACCTGAGCCCGCTGGCCTACAACTATCGCCATCCGATCCCGATCGAGATCATCGGCTACAAGACGTCATCGCGCAGCGCCGAGGAGGTGCTCGACGCCATGATGGAGGCGATCGGCACCGCAATCGAGGCGGACCGGACGCTCGGCGGCCTCTGTGACTGGCTGGAGCCCACCGCGCCCGGCACCGACGACATCTACACCGACGGCGCAGCCGTCCCGCGCGGCGCCGACCTGCTCATCGTCGCATCCTACTCGACGCCGAACCCGCTTACCTGAGGAGACGCCTTCATGGCTCTGACGCCCACCACGCGCGCCCGCGGCTCCAATGCCCGCGTCGTCGCGGCATTCGAGAGCACGCCCGGTACGGTGCCGGGATCCTCGGACAACTGGTTCACCGTGCCGCTGGTCAGCCACCAGCTCGGCGAAGAGCGCCCGCTGCTCCCGAGTGACCTGCTCGGCCTCGGCCGCGAGATGCAGGATCCGACGCCCGACGTCGCGACCAACGACGGCGACATCGTCGTGCCGGTCGACGTCCGCAACTTCGCCCGCTGGCTCAGCCTGTTCTTCGGCGCGCCGCAGACGACCGGTTCGAACGGCGCCTACACGCACGTCTTCGGATCGGGCGCCGCGGTGCTGCCGTCTATGTCGATCGAGGTGGGCGCGCCCGAGGTGCCGGCCTATTCGGTCCATCGCGGCGCGCGCGGCAACCAGCTGCGGATCGCCATGTCGCGGTCGGGTCTGCTCAACGCGACCTGCAGCCTGGTCTGCATCGGCGAAACCGACCCTGTCGCCGCGACCGTCGGCGCCGTCAACCCCGGCGCGCTCGCCGTGACGCGCTTTCCGCAAGCCACCGGCTACGTGAAGAAGGGCGGCCAGGTGCTCGGCAGCGTTGTCGGCGCCGACTTCGCGTATTCGAACAACCTCGAGAAGGTGGAGACGATCCAGGCGGATGGTCGGATCGAGGATAGCGACCCAGGCATGGCTGGCATGTCCGGCTCGGTGACGGTGCGGTTCAAGGATACGGCGCTGCTTGCCGCGGCGTCCGCCAGCCCGCCCCAGCCTGTCGAGCTGGCGTTCGGGTGGAAGTTCGGCGCGTTCGAGCTGGTCTTCCTCGTCGGCCGCGTCTTCCTGCCGCGTCCCAAGCGCCCGATCACCGGCCCGAACGGCATCCAGGCCGTCTTTAACTGGCAGGCGGCGGTCGCATCGAGCGGCAAGTCGGTGGTTGTCACCCTGCTCAACGACGTTGCGAGCTACGCCTGATGCTTGTCGCGCGCGCGGCCCCGGCTGGGCCTGAGTGGAAGCCGGTTCTCGGCGCGAGCGTGCTGTTCGCGCCGATCGACCGCGGTATGATGCGCCGCGCCCGCAAGGCGGCACTCCTCGCGCTCGGCCGGCAGGCAGAGGATGCCGGCGACGGCGCCGACCTTGCCTCGGTGGAAGAGCAGATCGAGGATCTCGGCGACGCGCTGAGCCATGCGCTGCTCATGGAGGGCGTGAAGGACTGGCGCGACGTCTGCCAGATGGCGGATGCCGACGACGAAGGGCCCGGCGCGCCGCTGGATTGCACGGACGAGACGAAGGCGATGCTCTTCGCCGATCCGATCACCTTCGACGCATTCGACCAGGCGTATGTCATCCCGTTCGTCACCCGCGAACGCGAGCGCGCCGCGCCGGGAAAAGACTCGCCGCCCTCGCCAAATGGCACTGGTCCGGCGGAGACGGGGGCAGCAACTACTGCCGCCTCTCCTGCGCGGCAGGCGCGGGCGGCCGATGCGCCGAGTGCCCCTACGCCCTCCACGCGGCGGAAACCGACGAAGAAGAAGAGGTCTGGCGCGTCCTCACGGACTGCGAACGCCAGCTGAGGATCGGCGGCGCCGGCGTCCCCTTCGCGCTCGACTTCGGCGCGGTGATGAACGTCGGCGCGGCCTCGGGGGTCGACCAGCGGCTGCTCGCCGAGGTCCTGCCCATCGCCGAGGACGCGATCCTCGCCAACCTGATCGACGAGCCTGATGGGGAGGAGTGACGATGGCCGAGCGCTCCGTTTCCATCCGCCTGGGCACGACCGGCAAGGCTGACGTCACCCGCTCGTTCGACGACATCGCCGCATCTGGTGACGCATCGGCGCGGCGGCTCGCGGCCTCGTACGAGCGCGCCGGCGAGGAAGTCGAGGCGGCCATGCGCCGCCAGGCGAACGCCGCGGCGAAGATTGCCGCGATCACGCCGCAGACGTCGGTGCAGATGCGCATCAACGATGCGAACGGCACCGGCTTCGGCCAGTACGAGGGCACCGCGCGGCAGTCCGCCGCAGCGTTTCGCGAGCTATTCGCCGAGCAGGAGCGGCTGGAAAGCCGCACCCGCGCCCTCGTCGCTGCGATCGATCCCGCCTTCGCCGCTCAGCAGCGTTTCAATCGCGAGATTGGCGAGGCGCGGTCGCTCGTCAGCGCCGGTGCCATTTCGCTCGATCAGTACTGCGCCAAGCTGAAGGTCGAACAGGCCGAGCTGGATCGGGTGACGGGCGCGCAGGGTCGCGCGGCCAGTGCAAGCGGCGCCCACCGCGCGGCGATGCAGGGGCTGTCGTTTCAGGCGCAGGACGCGTTTACGCAGCTGAGCATGGGCGCCAACCCGCTGAGCGTGCTGGCGATCCAGGGCGGTCAGGCAGCCGGCCAGATGGTGCACTTGGAGGGCAAGCTCGGCGCCGTTGCTGGTTTTCTTACCGGCCCGTGGGGCCTCGCGATCACCGGCGGCCTGCTTCTGCTCGGCGCGTTGACGGATCACTTCCTCAAGTCGGGCGACGCTGCCGACCAGAAGAAAGTGGCGGTCAAGTCGCTCACCGAGTCCATCAACGATCTCAACGAGGCCACGAAGCGCCAGACGCGAAGCGAGCAGGACGCTCAGGCCGAAACGCTTCGCACCGCCGCCGCCCTCCGCCAGCAAGCGCTGGACGCCCGGGCGGCAACGATCGAGAAACTGCGGTCGGCGCGCGCCAGCCTCGCCGAGCAGGACGCGCGGATGGACGACACGGCGTCCGACGGCGGCATCAGCGTCAGCGGCGCAGTGGGTGCCACCATCGAGCGCCGGATCAAGACGCTCGACGCCCAGCTGAAGGCGCAGGAGCAGTCTCTTGCCAAGGCCCAAGTTACCTTCCGCCAAGCGGAAATCCCGGCGATGCAGCGGCGGGTGGCGGAGGCTTTCGACAAGACGGCGGCGGCAACAGGTCGTTACGAGCGAGCCGTCGACGACCTGAACAAGCGGTATGACAGCGGGCGGCTCAGCCCAGCTGCATACGACGCGGAACTGCGCAAGCTGACCGTCACCCGCAACCGCGACACCGAAGCCGCACGGCAAAGCAAGTCGGCATCGACGGCGCTCGCTGATGCTGACGCCAAGGGCATTGCCGCGACGACCGATCTTCAGCGCGCGCAAGCCAATCTCGCCAAGGTTCGCGCGACGGCTCGGGCCGAGCTGAAGGCGGGCTCGATCACCCAGGCCGAATATTCGGCTCGGGTCGGGGAGGCGGAGCGCGCGGTCAACGGCGCGCGCGACGCGGCGCGGGAGCACGGCAAGGCGACGCGAGACGCAGCGGCGGCACAGCGCGAATTGCAGAACGACTTGGAGGCGGTGACGCGCCGTTTCGACCCAGCCCGCGCGGCGGCGAACGACTATGCGGCGTCGCTCGACAAGATCAGCAAGCTGGTCGCCGCCGGCAAGCTGACCAAGGCGCAGGGCGACGATTACACCTTCCGCGGCATCATCGACGAGAACGATCGACGCGAGAAGGCGCAGGGCGAGAAGTTCCGCACGATGTTCGGCATCACTGGCGACCCGCTCGGCGATATGGTTCGCGACGGCGATCGTGGGCGCCGCGAGGACTGGAACAACGAGCAGCAGCGTCGACAGCAGATCCAGGAGAACGGCGTCCGCACGGTGGCCGACCTCTACAAGGATCTGATGACCGGCGGCGTGTCGTCGATCTGGTCGCGGTTCCAGCAGATGGGGCTGAACGTCATCACCGAGCTGCTGGCGAAGTGGACGGTCAGCAAGGTGTCGTCGTCGCTTCCCCAGTTGGCGAACCTGCTCAGCGGCGGCAAGGCGCCGGCAAAGAACGCCTCGGGCACCGAGCACTTCAGCGGCGGCGCCACCTGGATTGCCGAGAACGGTCCCGAGCTGGTCAGCCTGCCGATGGGCTCGAAGATCACGCCAGCGGCTGAGACGCGACGGCTGCTCGCCGGGAACGACAACGCCGAGCGCTCCGCGCCCGTCTTCAGCTTCGATCTGCGCGGAGCGGTCGTGACGCAGGATCTGCTCGCCCAGATGAACTCGCTCGCGAGCAGCAGCGCGGCGCGCGGCGCCGCCGGCGGCGCATCCATTGCGGAGGCCGAGCGGCGAGCGGCGGGCAAGCGCCGCCTAGGCCGCTTCTGATGAGCGTCGAGATCCCGTGGGCGCGCATCGCCAGCGCCGCGATACGCCAGCGGCTGTTCACCGGCACGCAGGAGGGTGCGCTTGGCGGACCTGACCTTGCCATTCCGCGCATGGGTGACCGGTTCGCGATCGACGTTGAGACGGCTCAGCTGCGGCAGGACGCTCAGGGGCGAGCGCTCATCGCGGCGCTGACCGTTGCCGCGGCACTGGATGCGCGTATGGTCGTCCACGAGCCAGATTTGCCCCGCCCGTCGTCGGCAGGTCCGACGGTGCGCGTGGCGGGCGGCGGCCAGGCTGGCTCAACCCTGCGCATTCGCGGCGCTCGGAAGGGCGCGGTGATCGTGACCCGAAAATACCTGACCATCGTTCACGGCGGGAAGGGATACCTGCACATGGTCACCGCCGACGTTCGCGTCGGTGCTGACGGCACCGCGGCCCTGCCCCTCTGGCCGATGCTGCGTTTCCTTACCGCCGACGATGAGGCCGTCGCGATTGACCGCCCCTTCATCGAGGGGCGGCTGCTCGGATTCGACGGCAAGGGCGCGAAGTGGGTGCGCAACCGCATCGACCCCTTCACCTTCTCGATCGAGGAGCGGGCGTGACCTTCCGGCTGACGCCGGCGATGAGCGCCGCCTTGCGGCAGGGGCTGTCGCCGATCGCGCCGCTCGTCGAGGTTGAGCTGCCCGGTTATACGGTGCGCCACCTCGTGGGCTCCGGCGAGATCGCGTGGGGCGAGAAGGTCTTCGTCGGCCTCGACCAGCGCTTCGGTGCGCTGGTCGCCGCGGGCAACCTCCAGGACGGCGTCGCCGATGAAGCGCCCGAGTGGCTGCTGACCTTCGCGCCGCCCAGCGACGTCACCGCGGCGACGCTGGCGAGTTCGACGGCGCAGGGTGGCCGGGTGTCGGGGTGGCTGGCCGTCGTCGATCGGGCGACGGGGCAGCTGCTGCCCGAGCCGCTTCAGGTCTTCGCCGGCGAGCTGGACTATGCCCGCCTCCGCGTCGGGGCCGGCAGCCGCGTCATCGAATGGCGGTGCGTGTCGGCGCTCGAGGTGTTTCACGACCAGGAGATTGGCGCTCGACTGTCCGATTCCTGGCACCAGATGGTCTGGCCTGGTGAGACGGGGCTCGCAAATATGAGCGGGATCGAGAAGACGAGTTATTGGGGCGTGGAGAAGCCGCCGTCGAATGTCGCGTCCGTCCCGTCGGGAACGCTGCGCGCCGCCTTCCTCGATCGGATCCAGGCTCAGCTATGATCGAGATGATCCGGCGCCAGCAGGCCGCTCAGGCCGCCGTCGACCGCTTCAAGGGCCAGCCTCTCGCCTTCGGACGGAATGATTGCGGGCGATTGGCGGCGATGGTGCTGCGCGCGATGGGGCACGCCTCGCCGTTGGCGCGCGCAGGGAGCTACAGCACAGCCCTTGGTGCATCTCGCGCTATTCAGCGGCTCGGTCACTCGTCGCTCGACCAGGTCCTTGATGGGATGGGCCTGTCGAGGATCACGCCCGCGGCAGCGCTCGTCGCCGATATCATCATGCTGCCCGGGGAGGGTCCTTTCGGCGGCGCGCTGACGGTCGCGGTGGGCAACGGACGTGTGCTGGGGTGGCACGAGGATAGCGATCGAGCGGAGATCCTGCAGCCCCTCGTCTACCTCGCGGCGTGGCGCTGTTAACTCCCCCGCGGGGCGCAGTCGGTAACCACCTTGGCGCCGAACCAACTCCTGATCCTTGTCGTCGCCGCCGTTTCGCGATGAAGGTCCACCCGGGCCGCGGCGTTGCCGACGGGGATCCCACTGGCTGGCCAGACTATGATGGCATCGTCGGGTAGATCGGGCTGACGGTAGACCTGAGGCGGCGATCCGAACCGTATCAGGCATCGCTCGACGTCTTCCAGCTTTCGGCTGGTCACGTAGTCTGCGACCGGCTTCCTGCTTTCGAATTTGTCGACTTGGCCTCCCGCAGCGGCGGTGAGCAGCAACAGCAGAATCACGACGTCTCTCCGATGTGGTCGAAAGGACGATGCCTCATGTCGAAGGCGTTGAAAACGGCTGCTCTGGTCGTGGGCGCCGCCGCGCTGATCGCGACTGGTGTTGGCGCTGCAGCAGGCGCAGGGCTTCTCGGAGCTGCTGCCGCGAGCGGGGGCGTCATCGCTGGTGTGGCGACTGCAGCGACCTTCACCACCATAGGCACCTTAGCCAGCCTTGGGGCTCTCGCCCTGACGGTCGCGGCGGGGGCAACTGCACCGAAGGGGACAGCTGCCGGCAACCCGACCAAGTTCACGATCGACAAAGATAGCGGGATCCCCATCGTTCTAGGCCGCACCCTCGCTGGCGGTCGGGTCGTCCATCGTCAGTATTACGGCACGAAGAACATGTTCGAGAGCTGGGTCACCGCGCTCAGCCTCGGCCCGGTGAAAAGTGTCGGTCCGCTCCTGATCGACAAGGCGCCGGTAACGTTCGCTGGCAGCGGGGCGACCGGCACCTATGCCGGATTCATGTGGCTCGACACCCAGCTGGGCGCGTGCCCGGAGCCGCGGGCGCTGGCGGGCCCGCAAGGCGCGTTCGCCGGTTGGACGTCCGCCTCCAAGCTGTCGGGGCTCGCAGCCGACCTGTGGACGCTGAAGTTCGACAAGGCGCAGAAGAACAACGTCTTCCCGAACGGCGTGCCGCAGCGCGCCCGTGTGGTGGAGGGGATGCTCGCTTACGACATGCGGCTCGACTCGTCGGTCCCGGGCGGGAGCGGTGCCTGCCGGCTCGGCGACGAGGCGACCTACGTCTATAGCGAGAACCCCGCCTGCCATGCGGTGACCTGGGCCTATGGCCGCTATCAGAACGGCGTGCTGATCGCCGGCGGCGGCCTGGACGTCGTCGGCATCGATCTCGCGCCCTTCACCGAATGGGCGAACGTCTGCGACGCCAACCAGTGGAAGGTCGGTGGCCAGGTCTTCACGACCGACGACAATAGCTGGGACGTGCTGAAGATGATCGCACAGGCCGGCGGCGGCGAGGTCATGCCGGTCAACGCGCTGCTCTCCTGCACCTTCAATGCCCCGCGCGTGTCGATCGGGACGATCACGACGGCCGACATCACCGGCGATATCGACGTGCCATCGTCGGCGCCGCGCCGCTCGCGTCGCAACACCATCATCGCCCGTGTCCGCCTCGAAACCCACGGCTGGGAGGTCCAGCCGCTCGATGCGGTGGCGGTGCCGGACTATGTCGCCGCGGACGGCGGGAGCCGGCCGACTGAAATTGAGCTGCCGCTGGTGCAGCAGGTCGACCAGGGCGCGCAGCTCGCGCTCTACCACCTGCTCAACATGCGCGAGCTCGACGGCATCACGCTGCCCTGCAAGGTCTATGCGCTCGGCTACCGCCCCGGCGACTGCCTGACGATCGAGATCCCCGAGGCCGCGCTCGTCGGGCGCAACGTCATCGTCCGCGGGCGCGAGATCGACGCGGCGACGATGGGAGTGACCCTGACCTGCCGCTCGGAGACGCCGGGCAAGCACGAGTTCGCCCTCGGCCAAACCGGCAAGGCACCGCCGACGCCCGACCTCAGCATCCCCGTCTACTATCCGCCCTATACCGAGGTCGAATACGCGGCCGAGGCGGGCACCGCCGACTATGCCGGGCAGGCCGGCTCGATCGACGGCTACGACCGCACGTTCCTCGAGCAGCTGCGCGCTGACGTCGACCAGCTGCAACAGCAGCCGTAACCGGAAGGCTTTCCCGCATGGATCAAGTCGCCCGCCTGCCCCTCGGGGGCCGGCGCTTCCAGCCGCTGTCGCGCACGATCATGCTGACGGCGCCGCACGATCTGAGCGCCGCGGCCTTCCGGTTGCAGGTACGCGAGACGCCGAACGCGCCCGGCGCGCCGCTGGTCGACCTTCGGACCGTTGGCGATCCCGAAGCGGAGGGCATCATCGTCCTGCGCAGCGAGGAGCGTGGCCGCAGCTTCCGCACGACGATCGCCATCCGCGTCGCCGAGGCGACGATGGCGGCGCTCCCCTATTTCGGCGAGCAGGGCGACGACGTCGTTCTCGCCTACGATCTTCAGGTGACGCCGGTCGGCGGCGACCGGTCGGTGTGGCTCGAAGGCGAGTTCTGGGCGCTGGCGGCGGTGAGCGGCGCCGACGGCGCGAGCGATCCCGGCGGACTGCCGGGGGTGCCGCAGCAGCGGCCGAACTTCGGCGGCAGCGCGCAGTTCCAGATCGGCACCAGCATCGTCGAGGTAACGGTGTCGGGCGCAGCGGGGCCGGCGGGCCGCGACGCCGCGACGCCCGATCGCGTCGACATCACCGCGACCCAGGGGCAGACGCGCTTCCCTGCTGAAGGCGACTTCTCCGATCCGAAGTACGCGTTCAGCTACACCGATGCGGCAGTTATCGAGCTGAACGGTGAAGAGCTGGGGTTGATCGATTTTACCGCTCCCGGCGGGGTCGCACCAATCGTGCTGACCTCGGGCGCTGACGCCGGCGACATCTTCACCGTGCACAGCTTCAAGCTGGTCGGCCCTGACCCCAGCACGGCGCTCGACCGCTTCATGTTCAGCATCGGCAAGAGCGCGCGTCAGAAGATGAGCGAACAGATCGCGCTCGACGATGCCTGGCAGCGCAATGACCCCGACCACAACAACGCGCTCGCCTCGCTGATGAGCGACGGGTACCGGCGGCTATTGCTGCCTGGCACGCGCTTCGGGGGGCTCGACAAGAGCGGCGACTATTATCTCGACTGCGGTGCCTGGACGAACCCGGAGGTCGCTACCGGCGGCCCCAACGACTTCGATCTGCTCAACTCGTCGCCGGGCAACGTGCGAAGCGGCACGTTCCTGGAAGGCGATGGTCCGCGCAGCACCCGGATCTACAACCGGGGCAAGGGCTATATCCTGATGGGCAACAGCCGGTCGGGTGATCCGAACGACAACCTCGCCGATATCGGCGCGCGCCGGGTGGGCTTTTACGGCTCCGTGGAGACGAACGGGTTCGTCGAGAACAATCATCTCTGCGCCTTTGCCGGCGTCACCGGCCTGACATTCGAGCTATGCGGCTTCTTCGGCTGGCAGGGCGACGCACTCTATGTATCGCACGGCTTCAAGCCCACCGATGTTGCCCAGAATTTCGACCTTCGGGTCATGTCATCGCTATTCGACGGCATTCTGAAGCAGAACCGCAACGCGATCTCGGCGGAAAGCATCGCTCGTATGTGGGTCGCATATTCGACCTTCATGCGCATGACGCTGCCCGGAATGCCGGGGCCGATCGACATCGAGCCTCTGCGCAACACTGGCGCAGACCAGGCGAACACGATCAAGCTACTGTTCAACGCCTTCCGCGACTTCACCGGCGCTGCGATGACCGGGAACCTCGGGCCGCCCGACCACTATGCCGGCCGCCTCGATATTCTGATGCAGGGCAACACGATCGAGGAGGGCGTGCTCGGCTTTGACGTCAACGGCGGCGTCACCCCGGCGACGATCGCGGGCCAGGCGAACGACCACAACATCCAGATCCTTCACAATCACCTGCGTAAGGTCAGCAAGCCCATGCGACTGCGCGGAGCGTGTGGGGTCGAATATCGCGGCAACCAGCATGAGGAAGTCGACGCCATCCTGCTCGGCAATCTCGAAGGCTATGCAAGCCGGCGCGTGACGATCGACGAAAACCGCTGGCTCCGCGGCGGCCTGGAGACGGGCGCGACGCTGCTCCACGACGACACCACCATCGACTGCTCGTTCAGCCGCAACGAGCTGGTGGACTGCGGCCTGCGATCGGTCGGCGCCAGCGTCGCCATCATCGGCCGCAAGGGCGACGTCGAACTGCGCGTCAACGACAACCGCGTCAGCGATCCTAACAAGCGGCTCGCCGCCTTCGCGGCGATGGGGAATGAGGTCGGCGTCATCTCGCCAAAGAGCGAGAAGACGGGCAACCAGTTCCCCGACGGGGCGCCGCCCAGCGCCGGTAACTTCAACCCGCCACCGCCGGTGCGCGGCGTGCTGGCGAAGTATGTCTCCGACCAGCAGGAGGTCATCCAGCCGGGTCAGGCCGTCCCTCACGACGTGCCCTGCCCCGGCGCGACGATCGGCATGACGTTCCGGGCCTATTTCCCGGCTCGGCAGCCATCGGCGACTGACCTCTACATCACCAGCGGCGTCTGCCGCGCCGCGAACGTGGTGCGCTTCGCCATCGAGAACGTCGGCACGGTCGCCATGACGATCGCGACCGGCACCACCCTGCTCGGCGTGGAGGAAGCATGACGAACCTGCCTCAGGTCGGCGACTTCTGGGCGCCCGACGAACATACCGCGCCGCGCGTGGTCCTCACCGTCCTCGCCTGGGATGGCGGCTGGCGCGTGCTGTTCGAGGATGGCGGTGACGCCGTCGACCTCCCTGACGACAGCGATACCGGGCCAACCCCGGCCGAGCAGCTGGCGGAGGCGCAGGCGCTGGCGCTGGCGCGCATCGAACAGCGCAGCGCGGTGGTGGCGTCGGCTGGGGCGGATACGCCCAGCGGGCGCGTCAAGACCGACGCCGGTTCTCGCGAGCTGATTATCGCGGCGCACGTCCTGGCGCTGACGTCGATCAATTTCGGTGCCACCAACTTCCAGCAGCCCTTCACCTTCGTCGAGGCCGATGGCGAGCGGGTGGAGGTGCTCGACGCCGCAGGTACGCTGGGGGTGGGGATCGCAGTAGCCGCCCGCATCAACACGGTTCGGCAGCGTGCGGAGGCGCTCGCAGCCGCGGTAAAGGCCGCGACGAGCGCCGCGGCGGTTGAGGCGATCGACATCACCGGCGGGTGGCCGGCATGATGAAGCGCCTCGCCGCCTGGATCATGCAGATCCTCGTCTCGATCGACCAGCTGGCGCAGGTGCTGATCGTCGGACCCTTCTTCTTCCTCGGCCTGGCCGACACCTGCCCGTCAGCGGATGAGACGATCTCCAGCTACGTCGGCCGCGGGCTGCAGCGTGGGGCACCGTGGGCCACGCCGGTCGCCTGGGCGATCGACGGGCTGTTCGAGCTGCTGGGCGCCGCGCCCGGCCACTGCCTGCGCAACGTCGAGACGGCCTGCATTGGCCGGGCTCCCACCGCCTGACCCCGGAGACACTGATGGCCGACAGTCCCGCGCGCCAGATGGCTCGCCAGAAGCGCCCCCTTGCCGAATGGCTTGCTGCCGGCGGAACATTCGACGGCTACACCGACGAGCAGGTCCGCGACGTGGTCGGGGCGCTGCTCCGCGCCGAGGATGGCCTCGGCCTCGCGATCAACGACGCCAGCGACACGATCACCATCGGCGTCGACGATGCCGCTGCGATGCGCGTCGCCCTATCGTTGGGCGCGGCGGCGCTGCTCGGCACGGCGACCGCCGCGGAGTTCCGCAGCGCTGCTGCCAAGGCGCTGACCGGCGCGGCGGTATGGGACGCTGCGGTACCGGTGGTGCTGACCGACCAGTCGACGATCGCCATCGACCTCGGCGCGATGCTCAACGGCGTCGTCACGCTGGGGGGCAACCGGACGCTCGGCAATCCGTCGCGTGCGAAGCCTGGGCAATCGGGGTTCATCGAGATCGTCCAGGATGGCACCGGCGGGCGCCAGCTCGCGTTCGGCAGCGCCTGGCGAAACACATCGACGGTCACGCTCTCGACGGCAGCGGGCGCGCGTGACAGCCTCTACTTCGTGGTCAAGGCGGCCGACCGGATCGAGGTGACCGGCCTGACGAAGGCGATCGGCTGATGCTGCCCGGAATGGCGCTGGCAGGCGCGGGCGCAGCGGTGCCGATCGTGCTGCGCGCGCTGGACCGAAGCGTGACGCTGCCCGCCGCAACAGGCGGCAACGTCGCCCTGCTGAGCCGCACCGCGGGTTCAACGCTGTCGGCTCCCGGCGGGCTCGGTGCGCAGGGTACGAGCAGCACAAGCTACCAGGTCGACGACACGACTGCGGTTCTCAGGGTCATGAACCCGAGCGGCAGCGGCAAGCAGCCCGGATATATCGAAAGCTTTGCCGTCCGCGAGGTGCTCGCCGGCGCGGTCAACAGCCCGCGCGACAGCGTCATCACCGTCACCTACACCTGAGGAGCACAGCCGTGGCGGATATCACCCGCAAGCAGGGCGACACCCTGCTCGCCTATTTCGTCGTGCGCGACGAGAAGACCGGCCTGGCCGTCAATGTCGTCGCCCTCGGCGTCGTCGTCACCAGCGAGGCGCGGCTTGGGCGCGACATCGTCCAGCCGATCACGGTCGAGGCGGTGACGCGTAACGACGAGCCGGCCTTCAAGCTCTCAGCCGACACGATCGACTGGCAGGTCGGCGACTGGCGCTGGGACATCCAACTGAAGCGCGGCCGCGAGCGCATCTCCACCGACACGATGACCATCGAGATCCTGGAGGATGTGACCGAATGAGCACGAAGCTGACCATTCGGCCGACCTGGGTCTTCGAGATCGAGGTGCTGCCCACGCTTGAGATCGGCGGCGCCATCGCCACGCTGGACAACACGCCGGACGACAGCAGCCTCGACGTCTCACAGGTGATCGGGATGACGCTGCTGGTCGGTTCTTTCCAGAACAATCTGACCGCCCTCGGCGACGACCTCGCTGATCTCGAACCCCGCATTGCAGATTTGGAGGCGCACTGATGCCGAGCGTGAACGAAACGATCCTGTCGCTGAAGGGCCAGGTCGCAACGCTGACTGCCCAGAAGGTGGCGCTTGCCGTTCGCGTGACCGCCCTGGAGGCTGGCACCGGCACCGGCCCCACGCCGGACGTGCCGATGACCATCACCGGGACGCTGACTTGCTCCACGGCGGCCGGCGCGGGGTTCGAGGTCGGCCGGTTCCTCGGCGCCAATCAGAAGCCGACCGGGAGCCCGAACGACGGCCGGTTCGTCGTCGGCGACCTCGTCGGTAGCGGGTCGAACAGCTATTACCCGCTGGTGCGCGGCACGACGGCGGTCAGCGCAGGCGCGATCGACTATACCTTCACCGATGGCACCGACACGATCAGTGTCGAGGTCACGCTGGCGACGCCGGATATCGTCGGCGGGATCACGAGCCCGAACGCTTACGCGCAGCCCGGCAACACGCGGAAGTTCTACAAGGTTGAGGCGAACAAGCCGATCGCCTCGATCGCGGCCGGGTCGGGCGCCAACGCCTCGAACGTCTATATTCCGAATAGCGCCATCCCGAACTTCTCGGTCGCGGACGCTGCGCTGACCGACGGTTCGGTCCAGGCGACGCGGAGCCTGCCGCTGGTGGTGACCTTCGCCGACGGCTCGACCGCGACGCAGACCGTGACCGTCACGCTGCAGACGATCGAGGCGGCGCAGGTCCAGAGCCAGAACGTCTCGAAGTCGTTCAGCGGCGCGTCCGGCACCCCGCTCACCACCCTGCCGGGCTGGGGCGTCTTCGGTCAGAACGCCCTCAACCAGTACACGCTCGATGGCAACAATCACGCTGTCTTCACCGGCTCCTACCAGGACCTGAAGTTCACCGCCTTCGACAGCGGGTTCAGCGCGCCGACCGCCGAGGGCACCTTCTCTGTCATTCCGCGCGAGACGACTGGCGGCTCTGGCATTCCCATCGTGCCCATCATTGGCTCGAAAGACGCCAACAACTTCATCGCGATCCTTGTCGGCATGAATCCCTATGACAGGACGTTCGACAACAGCGCAAACCCGAACATTTCGTTCGAGATGGTCAAGGTCGTCAACGGACAGGCCACCTACTACATCAAGCCGACGTCGGGTCCGGTGAACCAAGACGGCAACGGTCTGTGGCGCGGCCCGTCGCGCATCCAGACCCGCGACGCCGAGCACACCTTCACGTTCCGCATTTCTGCTGACGGCACGACGCTGACGATCATCCCCGGCTGGTCGCCGGCCGACGTCACCACCTTCGCGCTTGACCCGACGATCCTGGGCCAGCTGTGGGGTCTGGGCCATGGTGGCTTCGGCCAGAACGACATCGACGCGCTCGCCAAGGTCACGAACGTCTCGGCCAAAAAGCTGCTCGGCTCGCTGAACTTCGTCAGCACCACGCGCGACGCCAACGATGGCCCGACGTTCGTCAGCAAGCTGACCAGCACCGGCATCGTGCCGACGAAGCTGCAGCACCGCACCCGCCAGACCGGCAGCGGCAACCCCTACGGGCCATGGATAGTCGGCGAGACGGTGGTCAGCGGCAGCGATATTACCTACACCGCGACTGCCGCTGAGACGCAGATTGACGTCCAGTACGCGAAGTACAACGACACGCCTGAGGTCGCGAGCACCAGCGGCATCGTTATCAACAACCCTGGGGCGACGCCGGTCCGCTGGGGCTGGAACGACCAGACCACGACCTATTACCGATACGCTATGATGTCCGCAGATGCGGGCAAATACGCGGCGGTGGGCGACGGCACCAACGGCAATTTCTCGTTCACGGTCCCGCAACTCGTCGGCCGCTGGGTCTATACCCTGCCAGTCGGCTCCAACATCACGCCGGTCAACGGCAGCGGAGCAACGATCGTGTCGGGCAACGGCTCTGGCACGGTCGTGGTCGACCACGCTGACGTCGGCGACGCCTATCGTGCCTTCACCTGGAGCGGCGTCTGCCCGGCCAATCCGGTCATCAAGAAGCAGGGCGTCACGGCTGCGATCAACCCCGAGTTCGTCGCTGTCTACGACTCTGATGGAATGCGGACGCTCAACCTGCAGAGCGGTAACCAGGAAACCGTGACCAGCGTTCGCGACCACATGCAGGCTCGCGGCCAGCCCAATCAGATCTACGGCGATCAGGGCAAGACCGGCTACTATTTCCCTGACGGCGAGTCGACGCAGGACATCGCGCTGGCCTGCAACGCGATCAGGGCGGTGCGCCCGACATTCAGCAAGTTGCAGTTCGTCATCCCGGTCGACCTGACCGACGCCGGCATGCAGGAAGCTGGCATTACGCTGCGCGACACGCTCGATCCCAGCATCCAGATTGTCCCGGAGTTCGGCAACGAGAACCGCAAGTTCGCGATGTACGACGGCGTGGGAATGCGCGGCAACCAGAACCTGGCAATCCGCGGCTTTGCCGCAGGCTTCTACGGGAACGGTGCGCAGCCAGCCTTGACGGTGGGGCTGATCCCCCATCCGCAAGACCCCCGCAAACCAGCCTACACCGGGCAAAACGAAACCAACACTCTCTCGCCCGCAGCGGCGGCCGGCAGCCTATGGTTGATCCTTGTTGGCGGGATGGGATGTGTGGTGCTGCGCGCCAAGACCAATCGACCGGCGGGATCGAGCGTCAATCCCGATAACGTCAACTGGGAAGTAGCCTTTACCGAGGGCGATTGCGCACTGGTGGCCGAGCGCATGCACTGTCACCGGAACAACCAGCTGCTCGACATCTGGCAGACCGTCTTCGGCAGCAGCTTCGCGGCGCGTGTCGAGCCCTGCGCGATGACGTTCGCCTCGGACGGTGTCAGCGGATTCGACATTATGCGCGCATGGCGGCCGACCCTCTGGACCCGGCTCGTTCACCTGGGCTGCGGAGGCTACCTGTTCGACAGCATGAAGCCGGATGGCTCGAACGTCGACTATTCCGCGACTGACTTCACCACGGCAAAAATCGACGCGAACTTCCGCGCCTCACTGCCCAGCCTAGCCACACGCTTGCGCAACTTCACCCGCGCGGTGCTGGCGGCGGGCAAGCGCCCAATGCTCTACGAGGCGGCGGCGCAGCACGGCGCGTTCTACAGCGTCGATCGCAACCCAGCCAATCCCGGCAACGGTAAGCAGTACGCTGACACGCTGCTCGCCTACACGCAGACGGCGCTGGCGAAGCAGCTCGAAACCGACTGGGTTAAGATGATCCGTCAGAACTGCGCTGGGTGGGTCTTCTACTTCCAAGGCATCGGCGAGATTGTCTGGTCGCTCCGCGTGGGGGTCCGGGATACCAACGGACTGCGCTATCAGGGTTACGTCGCCGGTCGCGACGCGGTGCTCTGATGCACCGCGCCGCTTAGCCTCAGGCGTAGGCTATCTTGGTCGAGCGACGGCGGTAGCGCGCCGTCGCCGCAATCATGCCAAAGCCGACGAGCATCATCGCCCAAGTGGCGGGCTCGGGCACGTCAGGAACCGCGATAAGGCCGACGCGCAGATTTTCGCCCGTGATACGGTCGACCGACACCCTGGCTACGTTGCCGGAATAGTTGATGCTGGTGGTGAGCCCAGCGCTTCCCGCGCTGAAGCTCGAACTACCACTGGAGCAGGTGCTGTCGGCGACGAAGCTCTGAGCCGGCAAGCCGTTTGAGAAATCGCCACAGATCGAGACGCGCGCGCCGAACTGCACATTGGCCGCGAACTGTTCGCTCGATTGTCCAGACGTGAAAAGCAGCTGGGTCGAGGATGCCGTGACGCTGACCTGATTGGTCTGGCGATCGTAAAAACCGCTGCTCGTCGAGAGTGAGCCCGCGGCACTTGCGGGCAGCAGGAATTGGAAGACGGTGTCGCGCGTCGTAGAGAAGTTGGTCCGGTCCCCTGAGGGGAATCCACGATCTACATTCACCGTCCCGGTGCCGTAGACCGTGTAGAGAAGATATTCAGCAGCGTTGGCTTGCGCCGACGCGAGCAAAGAGGCGCCGACAAGCAGCGCCGTAACGGCGGTTTTCATAATTTAACCCCTGTTTCAGCGAATCGTTGTTCGCCTGCGCGCAAAGCTCAACGGGCGGCCGAGGTTAGTCAACGCGTTAATAACCAACGAATTACCGCCGATTTGGATGATCCCGGATCGGGACACCTGCGGCGTGCGGGTCGCGTCTCTCCCCGCCCTTCAGGAGCACAGCATGAGCAACAACAGCTTCGCGGTCCAGGCGGTCGCGAATGGACCGATGACGGTCGCCCCGCCCAGCTTCGACGGCCACGGTTGGCTCGTCGCCATCAATCTCGCCTGGATGACGACGGCGGCGATCCTCGCCCTGATGCTAGTCGGCAAGCTGGTGAAGGACATGATCCGACACAAGGAGCGCGACGGGTGGCCGGCTCCAGCCTTTATCTTCCGCCTGATTGGCGTGGTCGGGGCAACCGGGATCGCGATGCGATGCGGCGTCGAAGCCATGTCACTATGGGGATGGGATCCGCTGGAGCCGGTCACGACGGCCTGGTTCCTGATAGCGAAGCGGCTGACCGACCCGCTGGCGATCAGCTTCGGGCTCGTCTTTCTGACCCTCTACACGCTTTCCGAACCCGCGATGATTGAGCAGCTCCGCAAAGAGCCGTTCCCGTTGCGAATGTGGCCGCGACTTCGCCTGCTGAAGCGCCCGGCCGCGATCGCATTCCTGGCGCTCGTCGCCTCCGTTGGCGTGGTGTCCACGCGATGATGATCAGAGGGGCAATCACCATGGGGGCATTCCTACCGGTCGCCGCGGCTGCGATCGTGCGTGACAAGGGGGCGACCGTAGCATCTTCGGTGCCGGTCGTTTGGCACGCGCTCGGCTATCCGTTTGAAGCGGGCAGCATGATCGCCGCGCTGTGCGCCTGCGCAGCCGTCCGCTTCTACGTCGTCCAGACCGCGCGCGAGCAGCATCGCTGGACGATCGACATGCCGGTGACGATCCTCGCCATGATGTTCACAGCCGGTGCAGTGCTGACCCGGCGTCCTGAGCCGCTCGAGGCGCTGATGACGGGCACCGGGATCGGTGCGCTCGGCGCCGGCATCATCACGATCGCGCTCAGCTGGGTGCGGCGGAACACGCCGAGCTTTGACGACAAGCCGGTCGAATAAGGCGCCCCGCCACCGCCCGCAGTGACACGCAAACCGGGCGGGGCGCCGAGCGCGCCGCCCAGTCCGACGCGCGCTCTTGAAGCGTCTATCACAGGAGAACGACATGGCGAAGGAACCAGCGTGGCTGATCGCCGCGCGGGCGAAGCTCGGCACGCGCGAGGCGGCCGGCGCGCTCAACAACCCGACGATCCTCGGTTGGGCGAAACGGCTCGGCGCGAAGGTGCTCGGCATCGCCTACAATGCCGACAGCGTGCCTTGGTGCGGCCTGTTCGCGGCGACCTGCATGACGGACGCCGGGATCACGCCGCCGCCGATCGCGCTGCGCGCCAAGTCGTGGGCGGATTGGCAGGCGCCGATCCGCCCAGAGCGGCTCGCTCCCGGCGCGGTGCTGGTGTTCCAGCGCGAGGGCGGCGGGCACGTCGGCTTCTATCTGGGCGAGACGCAGACCCATTACGAGGTGCTGGGCGGCAACCAGGGCGATTGCGTGTCGATAGTCCGCATCGCGAAAAGCCGCTGCATCGCGCGGCGCTGGCCGCGCGGGACGCCGGTGATCGGCGGGCCAGTGTGGATCGCCGGCGGCCCGGCTCGACCGACCTCCAACAACGAAGCCTGAAGGAGACGACCCATGAAGCGACTGCTGTCCCTCGCCCTCGCGGCGAGCCTATGCGCGTGCACGGCGCTGACAGTGCCGACCGCCCCGCCCTCACCCGCCGCGGTGGCCGACGCGACGAGGATCAACGAGAAGGCGCTCGCCGGCGTCGAGCTCGCCTACAAGGCGGCGGCGAAAGCCGAGACGCTTGCGCTCGACGCGGGGCTGGTCAGCGCGGCGATGAAGCCGACTCTGCGCCTGGCCGACCAGCAGGCTTACGCAGCGGTGCGCGCCGCACGTGCCGCATACAAGGCTGGCAACGTCGACAGCTACTCCGCCGCGATTGCGCAGGCGCTGACCGCGATCGGCGCCCTCGGCAACATGACCCCCACGTAAGGAGAATGGACGATGGACCTCGAGAAGATCCTCAAGCTGATCGGCACCGCGCAGGCTGCCTTTGCCGCCGCGGTCGACATCGCGGCGGAAGCCGGCGCGGTGCTGAGCGAGGCTGACCAAGGCAAGCTACGCCAGCGTCTGGCGTCGCTGGCGGCCGAGAACGACGCCTCGCACGCTGCGCTTCAGGCGCGGCTTGCCTGACCCATAGGGCCGGCTGCGTTCGCGCGGTCGGCCCTACTCAGACGCTGACGTGAACCGGCCGCTCGCCGAACCCGACAACCTCACGCATTTCGATCAGATACTTGCCGCCTGCCACCGCCGCTGCATGTTCCAGCTGCTCGACGGTCGACGCGTGCGTCAGGTCGAGCAGGCGATCGATCTGGCGGGGATTGAGCGACATGCCCCGTGCGAGGTCCGCCTTGCGCCATCCGCGCGCGCGCATCCGCTGATAGATGCCGACCTTCAGCGCGGCGAGCAGGCTGAGGCTAACAACCGGGCGCCCGTTCGCATCTGACGGCGCGGGAATGTCGCGGCGATCGGTGATGTAGGCGTTAAGCGCGGTTTCCAGCGCGTCCTGCGCCTGAAGCAGTGCGTCGTCGGCATCATCGCCGAACGACGACGCTTCGGGGACGTCGGGGAAGGTTACCATCACGGTGTCGTTGTCGTCGGGGGTTAGTTCAACCGGGTACTGCATTTTGCCCTCCTTGGCATTCATGGCGGGGATCATTCGATCCCCAAGTCTTTCTTGATTTTCCGCATCAGCCCGGTGCCGAGTTGCTTGGCCCCGCCGTGCTGCGGGAGGACCGATATGCGGCCCTCGCGACGGCAGATCAGGTGGCCGCCCTTGCCCGACTCGAAGGTGGTGCCCTGCTTGGCGAGGTAGCGGCGGAACTGATCGCTGTTCATGCAGCCGTTATAGACACGAACGTCTATGCCGGCAATTGAAAAGAGACATATCTGTCTATTTTCTTCGCGCGCCGTATAGGCCGCGGGTGATGCCGGCGGCCACCGGCAGAGCCGACGAGGGGTAGAGACCCCCGTCACGACCGGGCGGCAACGCCGGTCATCCCGCCCCGCTTGCGCGGGACGGCATCGATGGAACCGAGACAGTGGAGAATTTGCTAAGCGTCGGGCTCCCGGCGTTGGATTTCGCGCGCCCGCGTGGCGCGGCGGGTGAGGGTATCGGCTATCTATTCGCCCATAGCGAGGGCGACGCGATCGGCTTCGGTGACGAGGCGTTCGCCGTCGCGCTGCTCGATCGCCAGATCGCAAACGGCATCATCATAGCCAATCACTATAGCCGGCGCGTCTATCGCGCATCGACGCTTCACCTGGGCGTCTGGATTGATCGGCGGCTGGTGGGCGTGCTGCAATACGGCTTCGCTATGAACCCCGCCTCAGCCGGGAGCGTCGTCACCGGCACCGCCATGAACGAATATCTCGAACTCAACCGCATGTGGCTCGACGACGCCGCACCACGCAACAGCGAGAGCAAGGCGCTGGCCTATTCGATCCGGCTGATCCGCCGCGTGCGGCCGGCCGTGAAATGGATACAGTCGTTCGCTGACGAGCGCTGCGGGCTGTTCGGCACCGTCTACCAAGCGGCGGGCTTTACCTTCCACGGCGAGCATCAGGGCCGATTCTGGGAACTCGATGGCGAGTGGTATCATGACAGCCTAATGTCCAACAGCCGGACGGCGTCGAGCCCCCGCGCGTCGCACCTACGTTCCAACCGCAATCGCGCGGTGGCACACCGGCTTCGTCAGTTCCGATACCTGCGGTTCCTCAAGCCGAGGTTCGCTCGCGGCTGTCGCTATCCGGCGCTGCCCTTTCCCAAGCCGGCCTATGAACAGCCGCCAGCCTAGCGACGCGGGTGCGCAAACCATTTCCCTTCGAGCGCTGCCTCAAAGGTCCAGTTCGGATCATAAGCAGGTTCTTGGTGGTGAGAGGACGGCCCCGGTCGCCGCCCTATTGGTCGCCGGGTCGTTGTGACAGTAACGCTGGGGACGTGCCTGATGCTGCCATCGGGGAACTCGACTGGCACGGTCATGGCGCTTCTCCTTATCGTCTGCGACCATATCGGAGCAGTTGCAGTCAAAGAAAAGCAGTGGCAGCAGCTGCTTATGCGGCCCGTCCATCGGACGAGCGCGGTACCCCCGCGTGCGAGGACGGTGCGACCCCGTCGGGCCGCTCCATCATTTCGGTTAGATCCAGGCCGGCACGATTGATGGCTTCGCAGCCTCGGCGACCTTCTTCTGCCACGGCGCTACGCTGATGTCGTTCCCGCCGAACCGGCGAGCCTTCTCACGCCATTGCTCGCGGTCGGCAACAGGCAGCTGGTCCCACGTGGGGCCGCCGCTCACCCATCCGCGATAGATCGCGCTGGCGAACTCGTCCTCCAGCGGGTGCTTCATGTCGGGCACTTTCGTGAACATCGAGATCGATCGCCAGTCCATCGCGTCACGAGAACAGATCATGACCGATTCGGCTAGGCGTCTCTTCCCCGTGTCGGAAACACCGGGCCGCGCATGGTCATCGCCGCAGCTGGATAGGGCCGTTGCAGCGCCCTCACCTCGTCAAGACCGCCACGCAGCCAGGTCGTCCAGTCCCCCTCATGCACAATCGTGATCATCGCCTTCGGGTGGATCGGCTCGACCAGCTCGTTCGCGTCGCAAGTGACCATCGCGAAGCCATCGCCGGCGGCGGTCCGCTGCCAGAAGCCGGCGACGGCGAACACCGGCTGGTCCATGACGCTGAACCACATCTCACCTTTCAGCGGCTTCTTGCCGTCCCCCAGGTCGTGCCGCTCCGGCGTGAACTCGGCGAACTCGGTCAGCGGCACGAGGCAGCGATTCTCCGGACGCTCCGCCAACCGCGCCCATTGCGGAAGCGCCAGGTTGCGGACGTTCGTCATGAACCACTTGGCCTGCCCGCCAAGGACGTCCCAGTTCATCACGTCGACGCCGCGCTCGCCCGCTTCCTCGCGGATGACATAGGCGCGCTTGTTGGGCCGCAGCTCCTGCGGGTTGAAGGTGTTGTCACGCGGTCGATCGGTGAGCCAGCCGCCACCGAAGCGCTCGTGGAGCGTCTCCGGCTCGCCGGCGAAGCGGGCGCGATTGCACATCGTCAGCCGAGCCAGTGAACGAGGGCGAGCACGCCGGAGGCCAGCCCCGCTGTCGCCAGGACGGCGCACGCCGCGACCTCGAGCCACACCGCATCTTCGCTCACGGCTGACCCGGTTCCCACGGATCTCTCGCGCCGAGCTGGCGCTCGTTCACCTGAAAGCGCTTCGCCAGCCACAGACGGTCGGCGGGGTCGAGGAACTTGGGCGATCCGCGCGTCGCCCACTGCTGGAGGTACGAGACGTTCCGCCCCATCTCGATCGACAGCGCGGCCAAGCTGGTGCCGTGCTCGCGCGCGAGGTCGACCAGCCGAGAGCGGCCCTTGTCCTCGTCGGTCACGCACGCTGCTCGGCCGCCGCGGCGATCGCCCGCAGATCGTCGGCCGTCAGCTCGCTCTCCTCGTCGACCAAGTCGCCTTCGTTAAACGTCGCCAGGAAGCGGCGAAGGTGGTCAAGGGCGGTAGCGAGATCGTCGTTCATTTCAGCAGCCTAGCTCCGGATCGCGCTTCATCAAGGGGTATGCCACCATACTTGGGGGTATCGGTGGGGGTATTCTCAGAGGTTCAGCCATAAGGAATGGCAGAAAACAGCCGTAGCGCGGGATGAGTCCGATAGGTGCCGGGCCCACCACTTCCCGCCCCGTCAGCCGCGCAGCTTCAGCCCGATCCACAGCGTTCGCGGCGTCGCGCGCTCGACGATGTCGGCGCCGCTGATCCCCGCCTCGACGCGCTCGTCGAACAAATTCTCGCCACGAAGCTCGATCGCCAGGCCGCGGGTGATCGGCAGCGCGAGATAGGCGTCGAGCGTGGTCGCCGGCGCCAGGGCACGGCTGTTCTGGTCATCCTCGAATTGGCGCGCGACGTGGCGCAGCGTCGTCGATGCGCCGATGATGCCGCGGTGCCAGCCGATCGTGCCGGACACGCTGTCGAGCGGCGTCTGTGCGGGCCGCAGGCCGTCGAGCGGCCCGGCAAGCCCATGCGCCTCGACGCGCGGATCGACGTGGCTCCATGACGTCAGCACGTAGAATGGGCCCCGATCCCAGCGGGCGTCGACCTCGAGCCCGGTCGAGCGGATCGCGTCGAGGTTCTGGCGGATGCGATAGGTCCCTGCCGCGCCGACGAAGCCGACGCCGGCGAAATTGCCCGGCCCCCGGCCCGCGGTGACGTTGGCGATGGCGCCAGCCAGCCGGTTCCAGAACAGCGTCGCGCCTAGCGTCAGCCCAGCGCCGGGGGTCAGCGACATCCCGCCGTCGACGCCGGTCAGTCGCTCGGGAGCGAGCGCGGCGTTGGCCGCGGTCGCATCGGCGCCGACCCGGAACGGGCGGTACAGTTCGTTGAGCGTCGGCAGCCGCCAACCGCGATAGGCGGAGGCTCGTAGCTTGAGTGGTGGCGCCACCTGCCAAGCCGCTCCGACGCGGCCGGTCCACTCAGTGCCGCTGCGCGCCGCGAAGCGCGCCGTGGTGACGGGGGCGCCGTTCGCTATGGTGGTTTCGAGCAGCCGACCGTCGCTCAACCGCCAGCGATCGACCCGTCCGCCCAGCGTCAGCGTGACCGGCCCCGTCGTCGAGGCGTCGGCGAACACCCCCCAGGTCAGCGCCTCGCCGCCCGCGATCCGGCGACGGGTGGGCGTGCCGGCGACATAGGTGAAATTCTCCTGCGTCTGCCCATCGACGCGGCGAACGTCGGCACCGATCCGTACGTCGCGGCCTGCGCCGACCGGCGGCGCCAGCTCGATCCGCCCGCCGAGACCGGTTGCGGGCGTGTTATATTGGTCGAGCGTCAGGCTTGCCGCGGCGCGCGCAGCATCGACCGCGGCGAACTGCGAGGCGAAGGCCCGCGTCTGGAGATAGGCGAGCGCCGACCAGCCCCATGCGCCGCGCCCGACGAGGCGGAGGCTGGCGTCGGCGCCCTGGCTCCGATTGCGGGTGAAGGCGGTGCCGCGCTCGCGGGTGTCGGTGAAGGCGGAGGCGCTGGCCTGCATCTCTGTCGTGGCGCCGACCGGCACGACGGTGCGGATGGCGATCGAGGCCTGCTCATAGGGTGCGGGACGATCGGCGGGTCCGCGCTGCGACTCGACGACGGGGACGAAGCCGTCGCCCCCCGCGTAGCTGGCGGCAACGGTCACGAACCCGCCCCCGCGCGACAGCAAAGCGGACGCAGAGGCATCAAGCGAATGGCGGCTGCCATAGGCGATGTCGGCGCTGAGCGGTGGCTGATCGGCCGCGCCGGCGCTCTCGATCTCGACCGATCCGGCGAGCGCGCCCGGGCCGAGATAGCCGCTGCCGCCACCGCGGGTGACGCGGATCAGGCCGATGCGATCGACCGCATAGGCCGGAAACGGCACCCAGCCACCGAACGGATCGGCTTGCGGCACGCCGTCGAGGACCAGCAGCGCCCGGCTAGATGCGTTGCCACCGATCCCGCGCAGGCTGATGCCCTGACTGGTGGGGTTGGCGGTGCGCGAATCGGAGCGGCGGAACTGCTGGAGCCCGGCGACGTCGGCGAGGACGTTTTCGAGCCGGCCGCTGGCGCTTTCGTCGAGACGCGCCCGATCGATCGTCACCGCCGACGCGGCGGCATCGCCCGGCCGCGCCGCCAGGCCGCGACCGACGACGACGACCTCCCCGCTTTCCTGCGCGCCCGCAGGCACGGCGGCGACGAGCGACAGGAGCGGCAGGCAGCGGATCATCGCATGCTGCTGTACCCGGCGAACGCCGACACGCGATCCTTTATTTGCAGCCACACACTCGCGAACCCCGGTGACGTTTCCGCCATCCAGACGTTGGCGCCGTCATGAGCAGCTCCCATGATCGCTATTCCTACAGCCCCATTACCACCCGTCCTGCCTATGACTGGCCGGGCGGTCGCCGGCTGGCGATCTATCTTGGCGTCAATCACGAGGTGTTCGACTTCGGCGGTGGCCTGGGCGCGAAACTGGCGCCATCGCAGACCGAACCCGACGTCATGAACTATGCTTGGCGGGATTACGGCAATCGGGTTGGCGTGTGGCGGCTATTCGACCTGTTCGACCGGCTCGGGCTGCGGACGACGGCGCTGCTCAACGCCGACGTGATCGACCGCTGCCCCGGCCTGGCCGAGGCATGCCGCGACCGCGGCGACGAAATCGCCGCGCATGGCGGCAGCAACGCCAAGGCGCAGGGCAGCCTATCCAAGCATGGCGAGGACCGGCTGATCCGTGAGGTCACCGAGAGGTTGGCATCGTTGGGAATGCGGCCGACCGGTTGGCTCGGCCCGTGGATCTCGGAAAGCCGCGATACGCCCGACCTGCTCGCCAGGCACGGCTATCGCTATGTCCTCGACTGGGCGCACGACGACCAGCCGACACGGCTTTCGACCGCGCATGGCGGCCTGTTGTCGGTGCCCTATTCGCAGGAGATCAACGATCTGCCGGCGATCATCCAGCGGCGTCAGGAGGGCGAGACGTTCGCCGCGATGATCCGATCGGCGGTCGAGCAGCTATTGTCCGAATGCGATCGACGGCCGGTGGTGCTGGGCATCGCGCTCCACCCTTACATCATGGGCCAGGCGCACCGTGTCCCGCCGCTCGCCCGCGTGCTGGCCGAGCTGCGCGAGGCGAACGATCCGCGTATCTGGTGGACCACAGCGGGCGACATCGCCGCGCACGTCGAGGACAATGGGCTGGCCGCCTGAGCCGGTTCAGCCGCTTCGGGCGTGGAGCGCCCTCACCTTTGCGGCGAATATCTCGACCGGCCCTGCGACGACGGCGTCGGGCACGACATCGGTGATCCGCAGCGGCGCGATCCCCATCGGCGGGCGGCCAAGCTCCTCCTGCCAGCGCATCAGCTGCGGCGTCGACGTGGCGTAGACGATCCGCCCCAGCCGGGCGAGGCCGTGCGCCGCCGCGCACATCGCGCAATGCTCGCCCGAGGTATAGACCGTTGCGGCACGCCGCTCCGTCGGCGACAGATGCTCGGCCGCCCATCGGGCGATCGCGAATTCGGGATGCCGCGTCGGATCGCCGCCGCCGACCCGGTTTCGGTCCTCGAACAGCACCTCACCCGATGCCACGACGAGAACCGATCCGAAGGGATGGTCGCCCGCATCGACCGCCTCGGCGGCAAGATCGACGCAGCGGCGAAGGTAGCGCAGGTCGCTGTCGTTCAGGCTCGGTGCGTCGGCGTCGTGTTCCATCGACGATCAACCGGTGAGCGCGGCAACGGTTGCCGGCCGGCGTCAGCGTTTCGTGAACACCTGCTTGGGCAGCACGACATGGACGCCCTTGTTGCGATCGACCAGCTCGGTCACCTCAACATCGCCCGCGGTGCTGACCAGCATATAGGCGTCGTCGCGCGACATCCCCTTCGTCTCCGCCAGGAAGCCGATCATGTTGCGCACGGCCTTTCGCGCGGCGTTCGACAGATCCTCGTCGAAGCCCATCGCGATATAGGCGTCGGGGGTTTCGGCGCGCGGATAGGCGGCCTCCAGCGCAGGCCCCTCCCCCTTCTTGTGCAGCACGAGTTGCAGCGTGCCGGTCAGCGACGTCTCCAGCGCGGTGATGTCAACCTCGCCATTCCCCTGCGCGGCATGGCCGTCGCCGACTTCGAGCAGGGCGCCGGGCGCGTGGACCGGCAGGAACAGCGTCGTGCCCGCGACCAGCCGGCGATTGTCCATGTTGCCGCCGTGGATCGAGGGCGCGGTCGAATCATAACGGCCGAAGGCGGGCGGCGGCGCGACCCCCATCGAGCCGAAGAAGGGGTGCAACGGCACCTCGACACCCGGCGCCAGCGCACCGATCATCCGCCGGCGGTCGAGCGGCACGATCTTGATCCGGCGATGGGGAAAGTCGTCGGGCAGGAAGCCGGTCGTCGGCCCGAAGGCGTTGTAGGCATAGGGAATGGCGAGGTCGACCTTCAGGATCCGTACCTCCAGCGTGTCGCCCGGCTGCGCGCCCTCCACCGCGATCGGGCCGGTCAGGATGTGGCCGCCCGGTCCCCGCGCCGATGCCGGCACGCCGTCGAACACCGCGCGCAACGCCGGCTCCACCTGGTCGGCGGGCAGCCCTGCCCCCTCGAGCCCCTTGGGGCTGTTGGTGATGAGGGTATGCACGACCACCGTATCGCCCGATCGGACGGTAAGCACAGGCGTCGTCGCCGCTTCGTAATGGCCCCACGCCACCGTCGCCGGCGTTGCCGGCAGGTCGTACTGCTTGGCGTCGGCGGCGCTCGACGTGGCGAGCAGCAGCGCCAGTTTCCAGTTGATGGCCATTCCGATTTTTCCCCTTGTCGCGCGGCAGCGTAGCGCATGGGCGGGGCTGGATCGATGGGCATGCGACGACAATCGCTTGCCCATCGCCCGGCCAGCGGCGACGATGGCGCATGTCGATCTTCCTCTCGCTCCTGCTGCTGCAGACTGCCGCTGCCCCCACGCCACTGACGCCGGCCGCGCGCCCCGCCCCCGTCGTCTCCAAATGGCCGGCGCGCGACGCGCAATACACCATCCGCGACTTCCGCTTCCGGTCGGGCGAGACGCTGCCCACGCTGCGGATCAACTATACGATGCTGGGCCAGCCCCATCGCAACGCGCGCGGCGAGATCGACAATGCCGTCATGGTGTTGCACGGCACTGGCGGCACCGGGCGCCAGTTCCTCAGTCCGCAGTTCGCCGACGAGCTGTACGGCCCCGGCCAGCCGCTCGACATCACCCGCTACTGGATCATCCTGCCCGACGGGATCGGGCACGGCAAATCGTCGAAGCCGTCGGACGGGCTGCACATGCGCTTCCCCCATTACGACTATGACGACATGGTCGCGGCCCAATACCGGCTGCTCCACGACGGGCTCGGCATCCGCCGAATGCGGCTGATCATGGGCACGTCGATGGGCTGCATGCACAGCCTGGTCTGGGGCGAGACCTATCCCGACTATGCCAGGGCGTTGATGCCGCTGGCGTGCGAGCCGATCGAGATCGCTGGGTTAAATCGCATGTGGCGCAAGCTCGCCATCGACGGGATCAAGGCCGATCCCGCCTGGGCCAATGGCGAGTATCGGACCCCGCCGGTGCAGGGGTTGCGCACCGCCGCCAGCCTGTTGTTCGTGGCCGGCGCGGCGCCGCTCTATTTTCAGGCGCAATATCCGACGCGTGACGCTGCCGAAGCCTTTGCTGGCGAGCGGGTGGCGGCGTCGATCGCCAATACCGACGCCAACGACCTCGTCTACCAGCTCGACGCCTCGCGCCACTATGCGCCCTGGCCGCAGATGGAGGCGATCGTCGCGCCGACCACCTGGGTGAACTCGGCCGACGACTTCATCAATCCACGCGGGCTGGACTATCCGCAGCGCTCGGTCGCTCGGATGCGCGATGCCCGCTTCATCCTGATCCCCGAGACGGCCGAGACACGCGGCCACGGCACCCATACCGCCGCCCGGTTCTGGAAGCAGCATCTGGTCGAACTGCTCCGCCGCAGCGAATAGGGCGGTTCGGGCCATGCGGACGATCGTCAAATCCCCGGCCGCCACGGCGATGCGCGTTCCGGCCCTGGCCTGGCTGCTCCTCACCGCGCTGGCCGCACGCGCGGTGACGTTGGGCAACCCGATCGTCGGGGTCGACGAGGAATTCTATTACACCGCCGGGCGGATGATGGCGGGGGGCGCCTGGCCCTATGTCGATGTGTGGGATCGCAAGCCGCTGGGGCTGTTCCTGGTCTATTGGCTGCCCGGCCACTGGCCGCCGCCGCTCGGGATCTGGCTCTACCAGTTCCTGGCGCTCGCAGCGGTCGTGGCGACGGCGCTGCTGATCGGACGGATCGCGACTCGCGCCGGATGGCACCGCGGCGCCTTGCTGGCGGGGATATTCTACCTCCTCTGGCTCAACCTCGCCGACGGCCAGGGCGGTCAGTCGCCGGTATTCTACAACCTGTTGATGGCTGGCGCGGCGACGATGATCCTCGATCGCGGTCGAGGATGGCGTCGTGCGGTCCTGGCCATGCTGCTGGTCGGGCTGGCGCTCCAGATCAAATATGCGGCGGTGTTTGAGGGAATGGCGTTCGGCCTGTGGCTGTTGGCGGACGAGTGGCGGCGCGAGCGTCGGATCGAAGCTGTCCTGATGCTCGGCGCGCTGCTCGTAACGGCCGCGCTGGTGCCGACGATCGCCGCCTGGCTGGCCTTCCTGGCGGCGGGGCATGGCGACGCGTTCGTGTATGCCAATTTCGTCTCGATCACCCAGCGCCGCGCCGATCCGATCGGCGAGGCGATCGGCAACCTGTTGACCGACACGCTGCTCCTCGCGCCCCTCCTGGCGATGGCCATCGCCGTGCCGCGGCACCCGGGCGACGGCGTGGAGCGGCAGGCCGCGCTGTTCCTTCGCCTTTGGCTGGCGGCGGCGGTACTGGGGTTCCTGACCTTCGGATCCTGGTTCAATCACTACACCTTGCCGGTGATGCTTCCCGCAGCTTGCTGTGCCGCCGGCTTTGTCGCGCATCGTCGCCGCGGTCGCGCGATCGGGGTGATCGTCGCTGCCGTCGTCTTCGTCGCAGGACAGATCGTTCTCCAGGCGGAGCGGCGCACCCGCGGCACGCCCGCCCAATTCCAGCGCACCGTCGCCGCGATCGGCAAGGGGCCGGGCACGCTGTATGTCTATAACGGCTCGACGATGCTCTACACCGCGACGGGGCGACGGCCGGTGACGGCGTATCTGTTTCCGACCCACCTGATGCTCGCCCGCGAGGCCGGTGCGGTCGGGATCGATCAGCCCGCCGAGATCGACCGGATCTTCGCGCGCCGTCCCGACGTCGTCGTCATGCAGACGGTTGAGGATGGCGAGGATCTGGCGCAGCGTGAGCGCGTCGAACGTCACCTTTTGGCGTATCGCGCCGACGCGACGACGCTGCCGCTCGGCAACAAGCGTTTCACCCTCTACCGCGCTAAAAGCTCCACCCCGCCCCCAGTCGCGCGTTGAGCGGGCGCAGCGGCGTCGTCTGGTCGCGCGCGCTCAGGATCAGCGGATTACCCGAGGCGAAGCGGTTGGCGGCGACGTCGGCGACATTGTCGACCCTGAGCGACACCGTCATCGACCCGTGCGTCCAGGCTGCCGACGCGCTCGCCACCGCGTAGCGGCCCTGCGAGATATCGAACAGGTCGCCCGTTCCCAGCACCGAGCGCCCGACGTAAGAGGCATCGGCGGCGATACTCAGCCAATCCCCGCTACCCACCGACCAGCGATAGGCGAGCCCCGCCACCGCCGCGATCGGCGGCGTATCGGGCAGCCGGCGGTTATCTGCCTGCGACGTATTCGCCAGCGCGCCGCGTACTTTGTTCTGCGTGTAGAGGAACGACAGCGACGCATTGAGGCCTGCAATCGGCACCCAGTCGACGCTCCCCTCGACCGCACCGATCCGGGCGTTGCCGATGTTGTCGGTATAGGGAAGGCCGCGCCGGCTGACGAGATCGGCCTGGATGTTGCGCCACGACGCGCGCGACACCGCGGCGGAGAAGGCAAGCCCGGTCGACCCCCGTCGCAGGCGCCTGATCCCGACCTCTTCCAGCAGGATCGAATCGGATCGGAAATCCGCCACCCGACCGACACCCAGCGCGACGGCGAGGCCGCCGGTGCGATAGCCCGACTGGATCCGCCCGAAGACGGCCACGTCGGGCGTCACCGTCCAGGTGAGGGCTGCGGTGGGATCGACCCGCTTCGATGCCTGGCCGGCGACGAAGTCGGCCTCGCGCGGCCGGAACGACGGGTCGCCGTCGACCCGCGCCACCGTGCCGCGCAATCCGAGCGTCGCGGTGAGCGACCGGCGCAGCGGCACCGATCCCTCGGCGAACACCGACGCGCTGCGCGTCCGGTTGGTGACGCCGATGATCTCCATCGGCGCGTCGGCGAAGCCCGCCGTCCGGTTCCGACTATCGTTATTGTCGAGCAGGGCGATGCCGACGACCCAGGAAGCCGCGTCATCCAGCGACCGCGACAGCCGCATCTCGTGGCTGGCCAGCTGCCGCTCGCTCTGGGTACGATAAATGATCGGCGTCCCCTGCCCTGCCGGTCGACGCGAGGCGTCGAACAGGTCGTCGGCATGGGTAATCGCCAGGCCCGTCGCCGACACCAGCTCGACGCCGCTGTCCCAGCGCTTCGTCACCACGCCGCGCGCGAACAGGATGTCGCTCGAATAGGGCTGGGCCAGCGTCGTACGCCGTGCCAGCGCACCCACCCGCCGTTCGGCATATTGAGCGTCGGCAGCCTCGATCCGCTGCCCCAATCCGCCCAGCTCGACCGTCCAGCCGTCGCCGGGATCGATGCGCAGCGTCAATCGCCCGCCGGTCGTCTCGACACCGTTGAGGTTCTGGCGCGATCGTTGCGGATCATCGACATAACCGCCGTCACGCGCGCGGTAGACCGTGCCACGAAGCCCGGCGACCGCGGCGGACAGCGGCACGTTGAGCGTCGCCGCCACGTCGCCGCCGGGCGCCCCCCCGGACGTCAGCGTCGCGCCCGCCTCGACGGCACCGCCGGCCCTCGTCAGATCGACCGCATTCGGGGTCAGCCGGATCACCCCGCCGATCGCGCCGGCGCCGTAGAGCGTTCCCTGAGGCCCTTCGAGCACTTCGACCCGCGCCATGTCGTAAAGCCTGATCGCGGGATCGGCGCCGGAAAAGCCGAGCTGGACGTCGCCGACATAGACGCTCGCGGTCGACTGGGCTGCGCCGACGAAGCTGCTGTCGGCGATGCCGCGGATGAACAGCTTGTCGCGCCCCGGCCCGAAGCCCGTCGACTGCAGGATCGGCGACACCCGGGTCAGCGTGCCCAGGTCCTGCCGCCCCGCCAGCACCGGCGCGGCGAGGTCGATCGACGACAGGCTGCCGGGATAGCGGAGCAGCGGGATGCGCTGCTTGCTCGCCGTGACGATGACGTCGCCCGCTGCGGTCGCGACCGGGGCGTGGGTCTTGCCCGCGGTGTGTGACGCGGGGTCGCGGACGATGCGGAAGCTGCGGCCGTCGATCGCCACCGCGCGATAGCCGGTGCCCCGCAACAAGCGGCGCAGCGCCACCACGGGCGCCAGCTTGCCCGCCACGGCGCGCGTCGGCACCTGCGCCAGACCGGTCTCGACGCTGACGATATCGATGCCCGCCTGCCGACCGACCATTGGCAGCGCCCGGTCGAGCGTCGATACGGGCACGGCGATGGTGGCACGCAACTGCGCGCCGGCCGGCGAAGCGATCGATAAAGCTGAAAGGAAAAGGATCGCGTCAGCGCGGCGCGCGGACCGACGTCCCGATGATCCAGTCGTCACCCCTGCGTCGCCAATCCACCCCGATCAGCGCTGCCACATGCGGCACGTCGCGCTCAGCCTTGCCCGTCAGCTCGACCATGCCGGTAAACGGCCGGTTCGGCAACTCGCCGGCCATGACCACTTTCGTACCATAGAGCCGCTGCCAGGTCGCCGCGACGTCGGCCAGCGTGGCGCGCGTGAACGCGATACGCCCCGATCGCCAGCCGCCGACCGCATCGGGATCGATCGTCCCCCGCACCGCCGCGCCGGTCGCAGGATCGGCGGCGAGCGTCTGTCCCTTCGCCAGCAGGATGCGTTCGCCCTCGGGCTGGACTATCACCGATCCTTCGGCAACCTCGACGTTCAATCGCGCGCCTGTGCGCGCCACATCGAACACCGTGCCGACGTCGCGAACGGTCAGCGTACCTGCGGTCAGCGTGAACGGCTTGCCCGCATCATGACGCACCGCGAACACCGCCTGACCGCGATCGAGCGAGGCGACCCGCGGATCGCCGTGATCGAGCGTCAGCCGCGTGCCACCGCTCAGGTCGATCCGGGTGCCGTCGTCGAGTGCGATGGCCCGCCGCTCGCCCGCCGCCGTCTCAACCGCATAGGGCTGCGGCCCCTTCGCCGTCATCACCGCCAGCGCCAGCGCCGCCACCAGCGCCGCGGCGATCGAACCGCCCGCCAGCCAGGGCCAGCGCCGGGCGACGGGGGCATCGTCGTTCGCCGCCACCATCGGCTCGGGGACCGGGGGCATTTGGCGATCCGCCAGCGCGACGCGATCGTACGCGGCACGATGCGCCGCATCGGCCTCCAACCAGACGACGAATGCAGCCCAGTCGTCGGCCGACATCGTCGGCTCGCGAAGATGCCAGTCGATCGCCTCGTCGATGATCCGCGTGTCAGTCGTCACTGTCGGACTTCCCTTCATCGCTATGACGACGCCGCTCCACGCTATCCGCACCATCGTCGCCAACCGCATCGACGATACGACGATAGGCACGGCGCAACAGCTTCTCGACGCCGCTGACGCTGATCCCCAGCGTCGCGGCGATCGTTCGCTGCGGCTGCTCGTCGAAGCGGAACATGCGCAGCGCGGTACGCATCCGGTCGGGCATGTCGTCCATCGCCGCCTCGACCCGCGCCAGCCGGTCGCGCGCGATCAGCATCCGCTCGGTATCGGGCATCTCTGCCGCGATCGGCTGGACGTCGTGCCACGATCCGTCACGCGCATGACGCCGCTGCGCCGCGATTCGCCGGTCGGTCGCCAGGTTCGTCGCGACGCGGAACAGGAAGGCGGCGGGCTGGTCGATCGGTCGATCGGCGAGGCTGTCGATCCGCAGCCACATGTCCTGGAGCACGTCGTCCGCCTCCGCCGCGCTGCCCAGCCGTGCGACAAGGAGGCGGTGAAGCACCGCGCGCTGTTCCAAGAAGATCGCCTGAAGGCCGCCGACGCGCATCGTCCAGCCTGTTCGACCATTCAGGCCGGGAAGGTCAATTCCTTCTCCGCCGCCAATTGGGACAGCGGCAGCCGGCGAAGCGCCTCCGCCTCGACCAGCCGTGCGGCGGCGATGGCATCGCCCGGGCGATCGCCGGCGCCGGGATGGCACATCACCAAGTGTTGCCCGCCCGGCCGCCGCAGGAACGCAGGGAAGATCGCCGCATAGTCGCCCGTGAAGCCGTAATGACCGGCGAACCCGTCGTTGCAACGCAGGCCATGCCGCGCCGCCGCCGCCGCGAACCCGCGCGAATGCCAGGCGCTCGCCAGTGCCTTGCCGCGGAACGGGCGCGCCATCATTGCGGCAAGGGCCTCCTCGTTGGTCCGCAGCCAGGCACGCGGTGCGCGGCGTGCCGTGGTCGCCAGAACAATCTCGCGGATCTGCGGCAGCGCGTGGCTGTGCTGGTGCCCGTCGACAAAGTCGGGCGCCCGGCCCATCGCCTCCTCGAACCGATCGAACTGCGCCTCGATCTCCGCCACTATCTCGTCGATCGGCAACGCGGGGCGTCGCGTCATCGCCTGCAATGCGCGGATCGTCGGCAACGTGCCGGTCGCCGCCAGCCGCGGCATCACGGTGGCCGGTCGCTCAAGTGTCAGGACGAGGTGAAGGCCGATCTCGACATGATCGGGCAGCCCCGCCAGCAGCGCGCTATCGGCGTGCCAGTTGGGCATCACCGTCATGCAACTGGTCGCGTTCAGTCGTCCGTCAGCCGCCAGTGCCGCGATCGTCGCGCTGACCGCGGGGGAAAAGGCGAAATCATCCGCACACAGGGTGAGACGCGGCACGCAGGGTCCTTGGCGCAATCGGGGTTCGGCAGGGCTCGGCATCCTGGAACGCGCGCTCGCGGATGCTTCGGCTCAGCAGATGACGCGCGGCGAGGCGGCGCGCAAGGAAGCGATAGAAGAACCAGTCGCCGGCGACCGGCGCCAACGCGCTATAGGCCAGCCGTTCGATCAGCGTCCAGCGGATCGACGGACGATCGCGCTCGCGCGGCGACGGCGCGCACCACAGGTCGCTCGCATAGCGCATCGCGCCGAAGCGCATGACCCGGTGGATGATCTCGTGATCCTCCAGCACATAGCCCCAGCGTTGCGGATCGAAGCCGCCCGCGCGCAGCAGCACGTCGGTGCGGAAACACTGGCCGGCGCCGCCGGTGTGGCATTGACGCGGCAGCATCCGCGCAGTTGCCAGCATCTTGCGGCCAGCCGCCGCACGGACGCCTGGGTCGGCGTCGGGCTGCGACCAATAGGCGCCGGCGACGACGCAGCCTTCCTGTGCCAGCACCGCCTCTGCGGCGGCGAGATAGTCCACGGGGTAGAAGGTGTCGGCATCGCATGTCGCGACATGCGGCGTCCGCACCCAGACAAGGCCGGTCTGGAGCGCCTGGACCTTGCCGGCGCGCTTCTCGGTCAGCAGCAGATAGTCGAGGCCGAGCCGCTCGCAGCAATCGCGTGCGATCGCCGCGCTGTCGTCGGTCGATCCATTGTCGATCAGGATCAGCCGCACCGGCACCGACTGGGCGCCCAGGCTCTCGATCGTCGCCGCCAGACACGCCTCTTCGTTGAAGAACGGCAGCAGCACGCTCCAGCGGGGCGCCTGATAGGCCGCCCGCGAATGAGGAGGCGTCGGTGAATGGGGTCGGTCGGCAAGATCGAGCAGCATCGGTCGGGTCCATCGTCGCGCGGCCGATTCCCGGGGGATGCGTCTGAGGATCGTGCAGCAGCGGCGACGCCATGCCGCCCTGCCACCCCCGGTCGAATGCCCCCCGGCAACCTTCCGTCACATCGATGACGACGCCATGGCGACGGTCCCGCACCGCGGGAGGAAATTTTATCCGACAGGCGCCGCGACCCGGCCCCGGCGCATCGCCGCGTCCGCCATCCCGGCGATGCCCAGCACCGCACCCACCGCGACATGCGTTGCCAGCGTCAGCGTCGCGATCATCGACAGCATCAGCGGCACCCCCGCCTGATGGCCGAGCAGCGCGACCGTCACCCCGGCGAAGACCAGGTCCTTGTTCGACACCAGCGGCAATCGCGAGACGACCAGCTTCAGCGCCGAAAGCACCAGCCACCAGAACACCGCGACCTGCGGCATCGCGAGGTGCCACAGCAGCGCCGTCAGCGAGACCGTCGCCGTCGCCCGCACCGCATGGATCGCAGCGACCGTTCTCAGCGATGCCGCCGGCAGGCCGAACAGACGCCGGCGCAGGATGAGGGCGAGCAGCGGCGGCGCCGCGATCACCGCGACCGATGCCGCCACGATCCACCCCGGCACGCCCAGCTGTAGCGCGCCGAGAAACGGCAGTGCCGCGATGGTCAGGAACAGCGTCGCGCCGTTGCCCACCACCGCCGACAGGATCGACACGTCCTTTACCGCGGCAAGTGCGGCTCGAACCGGCTGGCCGCGCGCTCTTGCCCAGGCGATCAGATAGGCCTCGCCGGCATAGCCGATCAGCAGGTCATTGCCGATCATCTTGCCCGCGAGCGCCGCGATACCGCTGGCGGGCACGCCCCATAGCCGGCGATAGATCGCCCAGTCGCACAGCACCGGCGTCGCATAGGCCAGCGCGAACATCGGCCAGAAGCGCGGATCGCGCGGCACCATCGCGGCCACCGCATGCCAGTCGAGCAGACGCAATTCGACCAGTGCCGCCGCCAGGATGCCGAGCGAGAGCAGCGGCGCCACGGCGCGTCCCGCCGTCCGCAGTACGCGAGCGACACGGGGCCGCTCGACCCACCGCCGCACGCTATCGACCATTCCCATGACCCGCATACGGACTAGAACGACGCGGCTGGCCCCGACCCGCAGCGACGCGGCGCGAAATAGTTCGGTCGCTTCGCGTCTGCACTCGCCCTAGACTGGCCGCCGACCGGCACGATCCGCCGGTGGTCGCCTGATCGTTGGAGCCGATGTGGACAGCCGTTGCCAGGCGATCGCCCTGGCCGATCGCCATTCTGATGCTGCTGGTCGCCATCGCGCTGCGCTGCCACGACTTCGGCAACCCGATCGTCCATGTCGACGAGCAATATTACCTCCTCGTCGGCGACCGCATGCTCCATGGCGCGTGGCCCTATCTCGACATCTGGGATCGCAAGCCGGTCGGCCTGTTCGCGCTCTACGCGGCGATGCGGCTGCTGCCCGGCGACGGCATCCTCGCCTATCAGCTCGTCGCGACGCTGTTCGCGGCCGCCACGGCCTTCGTCATCGTCTGCGGTGCCGAACGGCTCGGTGCAGCGCGCGGCCCGGCCGTGGCGGCGGGTGTCGCCTATCTCCTGTGGCTGCCGTTGCTAAGCGGGCGCGCCGGCCAGTCGCCGGTCTTCTACAATCTCTTCGTCGCCGGCGCCGCGCTGCTGACGCTGAACCTCCCGCGGTGGGCGCAGGAGGGGCGGCGCGGCACAATCCTGGCGAGCGGCGCCGCTGCCTGCCTTCTTGCCGGACTGGCGATCCAGACGAAGTACACGCCGATCGTCGAGGGTGCCTGGCTCGGCGTCGCCCATCTCTACTATGCGCGTCGTGGCGGCGTATCGTGGTCGATGCTGTCCCTGGCGGCAACCGCGTGGATCGTCCCGGCGCTTGCGCCGACGCTGGCGGTGATGGCGATCTATGCTGCTCGCGGGGCCGCAGCGTTCGACGCCTTCTGGTTCGCCAATTTCGCCTCGGTCGCGCTGCGCCGCGGATATCCTGCCGCCAAGATCGCCGGCCGCCTCGCCGGGACCTGGGCGCAGCTGGCGCCGTTCGTCATCGCCGCTATCGCCGTCTGGCGGACGCGCCCACGCTCGCCGGAGATCAGGCTGGCGTTCGGCTGGCTCGCGGCGGCGCTGGTCGCCTATGCGATGATCGGCGCCTTTTTCGACCACTACGCGCTACCGCTGCTGCCACCGCTCGCGGTGATCGCCGCGGGGGCGCTCGGCCGTCGGCGCTGGGCGATGCCCGCCTTCTTCGCCGGCGGAATCGTGATGTTCGTCATCAAGGTGCTGCTGCCGGCCGACGATGGCACAGGCGCGCGCGCCGTCGCCCGGATCGTCGCCGCCAACAGCGGGCGAGCGTGCCCCTATGTCTTCGCGGGCGACTCGATCACCTATTATCTGTCGAACACCTGCCTGCCGACCAGCCGCGCCTTCCCGTCGACACTCGCCTATGAGCCAGAGCGCGGCGCCAGCGGTATCGACGAAACCGCCGAGGTCCGCCGTATCCTGGCGCAGCGTCCACCGGTGATCGTCACCCTCGACGAGCCACTGGCTGAATGGAACCGATCGACCCTGTCGCTGGTCGAGGAGGCGCTCGCCCGCGACTATCGCCTGATCTTCCGCACCGCGCGCGGCGGGGGGCACAGCTTGGTCTACCTGCGGCGAGACCTGAGCGTTAGGACGTGACCGAGAGAGAGTTGGTCGGCGAGACAGGATTCTCCGAATTTTTCTCCGGCCCGCTTAGTCGTCGATTTCTCGTCAACGAATAACCCGTCTGGCTGCGAGTTGCGCAGCGATGGGTACAAAATGTGTGCGCAAAAAAAGTTAGCGGCCGATGACGGGGAGCGCCCCTGACGCGGCCCCGACGCGGCGAGCTATCCGGCGCGTCGGGGCCAACGATGTGCCGCTACTTTTCGCCAGCGGCCATTCGTTCGCCGCATCGCGCCATCCAGTCGCGGACCGCCGGGTCGGCGGGCATCGCCCTTCGTCGTGAAAGCTTCACCCGAGTATCGTTCTTCACAAAAGATCGTCGCTGATTGCCGCCGGCGAGACGATCCGGCCGATCGCGTTCGTTGAGTTTCGCACCAGGACAACGACGGCACCGGCTACGCCATCGCCTGCGTCGAATTCGATGATCGACCTCGCCCTATCGAAGTGAAGACCACCAATAAATCGAAGCGCACGCCCTTTCCTATAAGCCGTAACGAGTTGGCCGTGTCGGAAGAGCATCGCCACGATTGGTGCCATGTCCGGGTCTGGGACTTCGCTCGCAATCCGCGCAGGTTCGAACTGCGACCGCCGCTGGACGCGCATGCGTCGCTGATGCCGGCCAGCTTTCAGGTTAGCTTTCGGTCTGGAACAGACGCGCCAGGTCGGCAGCGACAAGGAGCATGAGCGCTACAAGGCGACCGACCAGTTCGGCGGCGAGCTGCGCTATTTTTCGGATTGCATCCTCAACGACACGGTCGTCGAACTCGATGGTGAGGAAGGGCTGGCGGATCTGGTGGTGATCGAGGCGATCGTCGAGGCGCTGAAATCGGGCGGGCCGGTGAAGATCGATCGGATCGATCGGCAGCGGCGGATCGAACCGGACGCGCAGGAGCAGACGCTTCGCGCGGTGTCGGCACCCGAACCGGTCAACGCATCGAGCCCGTCGCGCGATTGATCGACCGAGGGGCGGCGAGGCCGATTGCCTCGCCGCTCCCTCATGTTTGCAAGCGACCAGCGCTGTTCTGGAGCACCCAGAAGCGGGTGTAGCGCTGCAGCCGCGGCAACACGATCCATTGCAGCGTCGCGGTGAGCAGCAGCGACGAAGGGATCAGCTGCAACGGCAGCGGCGCGTCCTTGAGCGGCAGGCGGACGAGCGAACTGACGATCAGCAGGATAGGGAAGATCGCGAGCCATGTCGTGACGAACCGCTTCCACTTGCTAGCGCTGGCGTCGCTCGGCAGCTCGAAGGCGACGACATTGCCAGTGTCGAGCTGGAGCAGGGCGGTCGAGAAACGATCGGCCTCCGCGCTCAGCGCCGCCATCGGCTCACTGCACCGCCAGGCATCGGCGGCGGTGCGATCGTCGAAGCGGAATAGCAGGTGCTGGAACCCCGCCGTCTGGCCCAGCCGGATCGCCGCTCGATACCCCGATGCGCCGGCGGCAAGACGATCGAGCCGATCGACCCAGGCGCTGAACGCCTCCTCATGACCGACGCGCACGGCGCGGCTGATGACGATGGTGGCGGTCTGTTCGGGATCGGCTGGCATACCCACCAGAATGCTCGGCCCTCGACCTCGGTTGCCGGGGGGGGCCTCGTTGCTCAGGGGATCAGCCGCTCGGCGGATCGCCGCAGTCGGAGCTTTTGCCGCTAGCGGGGTTCCCGGCATCATAGCCTAAAGATCGAAACCGGCATCGCCTTTAGCAACATTTTGCAACAATCCGCGTTGCGTTCGTGGATCTGGCAGACGGTCGATCCGCAGCGAGGAATGTCCTGATGGATCAGACTGCTTTCTTGATCGGGTTCGCGATCATGTCGCTCGCCTCGCTGGCGATCTATGCCAAGGGCAGCAAGGCGCCACCAGCGCGACACCATACACTGTTGCATGCGGCAGTGCCCTTCATCGCGGCTACGGCATATCTGGCGATGGCCTTCGGCATCGGGACTCTGGTCAAGGGCGATGGAACGGCGACCTATCTCGCCCGGTATCTCGACTGGTCGGTGACGACGCCGATCCTGCTGGCGGGACTTGTCCTGACGGCCTTTCACGAACGTGGCCGGACGGGAGAGGTTGGGGGCTATCTCACCTCGATCATCGTTCTCGACGTGCTGATGATCGTGGCCGGGCTGGTTTCGTCGCTTGCCGCGGCGCCCGTAGCGAAGTGGGTCTGGTATCTGTGGTCCTGCGTCGCCTTCGTGGGTGTCCTGTATCTCCTCTGGGGGCCATTGCGTGCGACGGTTGCAGAGCGTGGCAAGCCCCTGGCGATCGCCTATGGCAAGAACATCTCTTTCCTGACCGTGATCTGGTTCCTCTACCCGATCGTCTTCCTCGTCGGTCCCGAGGGACTGAAGATGATCAGCGATCCCACGTCGGTTTGGGCGATCCTCATCATGGATGTCGTCGCCAAGGTCGCTTACGCCTTTTATGCCGCGGCAAACCTCGACAAGGCATTGGGCGAAGGCCCGAGCCGGGCATGAAACGTCGGGCTGCCTGGCTGATGCTGACAGCAGCAGCGGCGGCGGCGTCAAGCGCTTCGCTGGCGGGTCAGCTGGCCTTTGCGATCGCAGGCATCGGTGTCGTAGGCATGCTTCATGGTGCTGGCGATCTTGCGGTCGTGGAGCCGGCCAAACGTCCGGCGTTCCTCTCAGCCTATGCCGTCGTGTCGCTTGCGACCATGCTGTGGTGGACGGCCGATCCTTCGGTGGCGTTGCCAGCCTTCCTGGTCGCATCGGCGGTCCACTTCGGCCTGGAGGACGCGCCGCATGGATCGATCGCGGAGCGTGGCGCAAGGGGGATAGCGCTGATCGCGGCGCCGGCGGCGCTGCATCCGGCGGGCTATGCATCCCTGCTTCGCGTCGCGGGAGGGGCGTCGTTCGGAGTGTCGACCTTCACGCCGATCATCGCTCAGGCCGGCGGCATAGCCGGCACGGCTCTGCTTTGGCTGGCCTGGCGGCGTCGGGACGTGCGCCTTGCGGGCGGGATGGCTGCGCTGCTGCTTCTGCCTCCGCTGGTCGGCTTCACGATCGGGTTCCTGATGCTCCACGCCCTACCGCAGACGTTCGAGCACCGCGATCGGCTGGGATGCAGCACCACCTATGCCTATCTGCGAACGGTTGCGCCGGTCTTCGCGGCGGCGGTGTTGCTGGCTGGATTGGTGGCGGTGATCCTCCACCATGTCGATCCGAGCGGTGTGCGCGGCCTCTTCGCCGGCATCGCTGCCCTTGCCATGCCGCACCTCCTCGTCACGCCCCTCTTCGAACCACGCGACGCGCGAGAGCCGGCCGGCGACTGGAGCCGCACGCGGCAGGACGCTTGGAACCGAGGCGCTGCGCATGGGTGACGGTCGCGAGCCGCCTGGGATCGCGCCTTCCAGGCGGAAATGAAGATCTGGCCATGTCGACCCGGCAGGATGACGACGCCCCGTTCGCCGTCTCCGAGCTGAAGGGAGCGAGCGGCACTATCAAAGCTCATGCGCCGCCCTTGGCCAATCTTGTTAGACACTTGCTTTAGCGATCGACATCAACATGAAAGGTGTTGAACCAGTTTCGCTAGCGCTCGTTTCGACCTTGATACGAGCGACGCGGCGTAAGGCGGTCGTCCAAGCTCGCAGCACAAGGATTCAGCGCCGTGGCAGAGTTGACGTTGCACGAACTGTCGACGAGGATGGCCAATCTCGATTTCGCGATGCTGGCCACTCATTCGAGCGATCGCGCCATGACGGCGCGCCCTATGAGCAATAACAGCGACGTGGACTATGCCGGTGACAGCTATTTCTTTGCCTATGATGACTCGCGTAAAGTGGCCGACATCCGTCGTCAGCCGGAGGTCTGCCTCAGCTATACCGGCGCCGCGGGCATGCTGGGCGGTTCGCCCCTGTTCGTCGCCGTCGACGGGCACGCCGAGCTGATCGACGACGCGGCGCAATTCGAGGCGCACTGGACCAAGGATCTCGATCGTTATTTCCCTGAAGGCATCGACACGCCCGGCGTGGTCATGATCAAGATTCATGCCCACCGGATTCGGTACTGGGATGGGAGCGACGAGGGCGAGCTGCAGGCGTGAGCATAGCGGCGGCGTCGACCGATCCTTCGCTGCGGTTCGCGATCTGCGTCCCCGCGCGCAATGAAGCGGCGCGGCTTCCCCGGTTTCTCGACGCGATCGAACGGCTTGCGGTTCCGCCGCGTGCTACCGTGGTCCTCTGCCTGCTCCTCGACAGTTGCTCCGACGATAGCGGCCGGATCGCTGCCGGCTACGCGGGGCGATCGCGTCATTCGGTGCGGATTGCGACGGCCCGATCAACGACAGCCAACGCGGGGATCGCCCGTCGCGCCGCCATGGCGCTGGGCGTTGCAGCGCTGGGAAGGGCCGGCGGTGTCCTGATGACGACTGACGCCGACAGCCAGCCGCGCGCCGACTGGCTCCACGCGACCATGGCCGCTATCGGCATGGCCGATCTGGTCGCGGGTGACGTGATCCGCACTGACCATGAGCAGCATCACGCGCAGGATAGTATCGAGCAATATTATGCGCAGCTCTATGCGCTACGCCGCTTGATCGATCCCCTCGCCTGGGAAGCCCCCGCGACACATCACCACGCCAGCGGTGCCAATCTGGCAATCCGCAGCGAGGCCTATGCGGCACTTGGCGGGTTCGCGCTCTTGGCAAGCGGGGAAGACGCCAGGCTGGTCGATGATGCCGCCCGCCTCGGCCTTCGCGTCCGCCGCGACGCCGCAAGCGTGGTCCATACCTCAGCGCGGCGGATCGGCCGGGCGCAGGGCGGCCTCGCAACGGCGCTGCACATGCTCGATCGAATGGGACTGGACGCCGTCCGCGTCACGCATCCGCTCGATCAGGTGTGGCAGTATCGCCACCACGCGCTCGCTCGCCATAGCTTTCCGAACAGCGATTTCGTGGCCCTGGCGGATGCGATCCGCTTGACCCCCGATCACCTGCGCGGGGTCGCTCGCGACTGCCCGAATGCCGAGGCATTCGCCATGCGCGTTGTCCCAGAGGCGCCCGGCGGTATGCGGCAAGTTCCACTCGCCATGGCCGAGGATACGCTGCGAGCGCTCACCCATACCGTCTCGGTCAAGGCGGCATGACCGCCCTGCCCGCTCGGCTCGCCGCCCTCGCCAACGATAGCCCCTTCCTGGGCGATCCGCCGGACGCGGGATCGCTGCTCGCCCTGCTCGGGCTCCTCTATCGCGTGGGTCGCGAGGACCTGCCGCTCGGTCGATTGTTCGAGGGGCATGTCGACGCCGTGCAGATCGTCGCCCGCTATGGCACCCCGGCGCAACGCCACTCGCTGAGAGCGGCGATCGACAAGGGCGCGACGTTCGGCGTCTGGAATGCCGACCTTAAGGGCGCACCGCTCCATTTGGTCGACGGTCGCCTGAACGGCGGCAAGAGTTTTGCGTCGGGCGCTGGCATCCTGTCCCACGCGCTTGTCACTGTGGAGGGGGACGGCGGCCGGCAGCTAGTGCTGATCGATCTGGCTGCCGCGCCGCCAACCATTGATCGCAGCATCTGGTGCGTCGTGGGCATGCAGCGATCGGAAACGCATGTCGTGCGCTGGCATGATGCCGTTGTCGAACAGGAGGCACTGATCGGGGCGTCCGGCGACTATGTCCGCGAGCCGTGGTTCAGCGGCGGCGCGCTGCGCTTCACGGCGGTCCAGGCCGGCGGCATTGCGCGGCTGGTCGATATCGTCCGCGACCATCTCGTGGCGCTCGATCGCGCCGCAGACCCGCATCAGGCAGGACGTCTCGCCCGGCTGTTTGCATTGGCTGAGGCGTCAGCAGCGGCAGTGAGGCGCGCCGCCGATGGCTGGTTCGAGGACAATGCCTCTCGCCTACCCCGCGTCGCTGCAGCCCGTGCCGCGGTTTATGAATCGGGCGGCGAGGCGCTGGCACTGGCGCAGGAGGCGGTGGGCGTCTCCTCGCTGTTTGTGGACCACCCGCTTGCCGACGCGATCACCGATCTTTCCATGTACCTTCGCCAGCCCGGCCCTGACGCGCAGCGGATGCAGGTGGGCGCCGCCGTCGCCGCCGGCGTGCTGCGGCCGGCGCTGTGACTTTCCTTCCCGGTCGCACGCGCGCCTTGCTGATCGTCGCGCCCCATCCCGACGATGAAGCGATCGCCGCCCATGCGCTGATTAAGCGGCTTGCACGGCGCGGAGCAACGATCGCGATCGTCGTCGTCAGCGATGGTGCCGCGTCGCATCCCGGCAGCCGACTGTGGCCGCGCGAGCGACTAGTGCGCCAGCGTCAGCGCGAAACGAGACGCGTGATGCGCGATCTCGGCGTCAACGCGTCGTCGATCGTCTTCCTCGGCCTTCCCGACGGGCGACTTGGCGAGACGGCGTCCGCCGTGCATCGCTACGTCATGCGCGCGGCGATGCAGCTACCCCGGCCCTTGCTGGCGTTCGCGCCATCGCTCGCTGATGACCATCCCGACCATCGCGTCGTGGCGGCCGCGGCGCACCGCCAGTGCGGCCTGACCTGGTGGCGCTATCCCGTATGGCCCGCAGGGCAGCGCCTATGCGGCGCACGCGCACTTCCGCTCACCGCGCAGGAACGTCTCGCCAAGCGGCTGGCGCTTCGTCGCTATCAGACGCAGGCCGGCGCCATCACCGACGACCCGAACGGCTTCGCCATGACGCCGGGCCAGATCGCCGCCTTCAGCCGGCCTCAGGAGGTCTTCGCGCCGATGGCCGGGCGATGAAGCCGATCACGCTCGCCGGGTTCGAGCGCACCTTCAGCAACGACTCGGATCCATGGCGCACCTTCTCCGATCATGACGAAGCAACAAAACGCGCGGCGATCCGGCATGCGATTGGAGCCGGACCGCATGGGCGCATACTGGAACTCGCTGCGGGCAACGGATCGAACAGCCGCATGATCGCCGCACGAGCGCTCAGGCTCGACGCCACCGAGGCAACGGCCGCGGGAACCCGCCTCGTCGGATTGGCGCTCCGCAACCATAGTCACCGCGCCCGCGCGATCCGCCTCGCGGTGCCGGCCCGCTTCCCGCGCATCCGCTATGACATCATTGTCATCGCCGAGTTGCTCTACTATCTTTCGCCTCACGCGATGCGGCAAATGGCGCGCGACGTCGCGAGTGCCCTTCGGCCGGGCGGACAATTGGTGCTGGCCCATCATCGCATCGACTTCCACGACTTCGCTCAGCACGCCGCCCATCTGCAGCAAGCCTTTCTCGATCAGACAGGTCGCGAGTGGAACTGCAAGATCGTACGTCGCACCGGTCGTTGGCTGGTGGTAGCTTGCGGCCGTCGTCAATGGGCGCCTGTATGCTGAGCAGGGAGCAACGACGGGAGGTCCTTGCCAGGGAACTCGCGCGTCGTGCGCCCGATCTGCCTGTTCTGATGACCACTGGGCATAGCAAGGAGCTTGTCGCAAAGGGTCCCCTGCGCAGCTTCGACAGCCTTGCAAGCCTTACCAAAACGATCTGCTCGATCGCGTCCGCCAGGCGCTAAACCGCAGAAGCGAAACAGACACGGGCACCACGCCGTCGGATTGAGTGCGCTTTCGGATGACAACATGCCCCAAATGCATCCGTTGGCCGGTGTGGGGCCCCCGCTCAACAGCAAACATCCATTAATGGCCGACGCGCAGCGCCATTTCTGCAACATTGTGTATGCGCTCGCCCAGGGATCCAAGGGAACGTCTTTCTCCATTGCTGCGCCAGGATCGTCCACTTGAACGAGACGGCTCGGTTGGGGGATATGCGAATATGGTCAACGGCGCGAAACGAGCGATTTTCTGACTAGCGGAGCGCGCACTCCATGCGTTCGATCGCTATCCGATCGCTATCGCCATTTGCGATCCACTTATTTGTTGACGGTCACGGTTGCCCAAGGCTCTTGAACGTCACTCAACAAGCCTTTCGTAGCTACGACATGCCAGCTTCCGGGTACGCCACCCGGACGAAAGCGGAACGGCCGCTATCGGGAGCCGTGCGGCTCAATCGGACGGCCGATCGTGGTAGTAAGGGCCCCGACCGTTTAGCGTTTGTCGCTTCGTCACGCGCTCCCCGATCAGGTCGCACCCACGCGGCGAACAGACAGGCAAATTGAAGCATGAAGCAGCCGATCCCGACCCAGCCGGCGGTGAAGGGCAGGTCTGCTGCACAATTCCCGGCTGCGACGCTCAGTTCGTCGGATCCAATGCGCGCGGTGAAAACCCCCGGTTCGTAACAAAATGGAGAGAGGCAGCGGCTGGCCGGCCACCATCATTTGCCGCCGCGAATGAAAGCTGCCGCCGCGCAGTTTCAGGTTCGGCAATTCCCCTCCTTGCTCCCCCAGTAGGTACAACCAGGGGTACAACGGTTCCCGATCGCCGGGTTGGAAACCTGACATCAGTAACTTAGCGGGAGTTGGTCGGGGAGACAGGATTCGAACCTGCGACATCCTGCTCCCAAAGCAGGCGCGCTACCGGGCTGCGCCACTCCCCGCCCAGCGCCGCCCTTTAGCGGCGACCGGCCCTCGCGCGCAAGCGGCGATACGATCCGCTCAGCCGGCAACCGCGTTGCGCGGCGTGGCGGGCAGCGTCACGACAAGCCGATCGCCCGCGATCGTCAGCGTTCCGCCGAGTTCCGCCGCCAGGTTGCGAGCCAGCCGCAGGGTGAATTCACTGCCGAGTAGCGATCCCGCCTCCTCGTCGCTGCCCGTCGCCGGCGCCGGTAGTGAGATCGTCGCCACGCCGTCCCCGGTCGATGCCGCGACGCGCAACATGCCGCTCGTCCCGCCGATCGCCAGCGACAGCATCCGCGCGAACAGTCGTTCGCCGGCCCGCTCGTCGACGTACAGCGTCAGCGCGGGATCGACATCGACCATCACCTCGACCCCGCGGTTCTGCGCGAGCGGCGCCAGCTCGTCGGCCAGCCGCTGCAGCATGGTCGCCAGCGGCACTTCGGTCACCCGCAGGTCGAGCGCCCTGCCCTCGATCCGCGCCGCCGTGTCGAGATCGTCGATCGCGCCGATTAGCAGCATCGCCTGTTCGCGGATGGTGGCGGCGTGATGGCGATAGTGGAGTGGCACCGGGCCAAGCAGCTGCGCCTCGATCAGCTCGGCGAAGCCGGCGATGGCGTTGGTCGGCGTGCGCAGTTCGTGGACCAGTTCGCGGATCGCATCCGATGCGCCCTGCCGCGGCGCCGGTTCGGCGCCCTCTTCGATCCGCGGGCGGCGGGCGGCGGCACGGAAACCGAGGAAGCGACCGGTCCGCTCGTCGAACATCGGCTCACCGGCGACCCGCCACGATCCCGCCGCATCGGACCAGCCGCCGACATCGATCCTGGCATGGCCGAACCGCGCGCGCTGGCGCAGCGCCCCGTTCATCGCCGCATCGACGCGGACGACGCCCTGCGCGCCGCCGTACGCGATCGAAACGCCCACCAGCGGCCCTGGCGCAACGCCATCGACGCGGCGGATGACGCCGGCCGCGTCGGTTTCGAAGGTGAATCCCGTCGCCGCCGTCGGCGCGGTCTCGCGCTCGCGCGGACCGGCATCGCGGGCGCGGTTGAAGGCATCGATCCGTGCGACGAGGTCGGCGATGACATAGCCACCCTGCGCCCCCGGCTGGGGCGATTCGACCTGCTCCGCCTGGCGCAACGCCTTGTCGACGAACGGCAGGCTGCGAGCGATGTCGCCCAGCGCGACGAACGACGTGTCGGCCAGCGGCGTGTCGGCGGGCGGCGGCGGCACCGCATAGTTGACCGCGGCATCGCCCACGCCTGGCGTCGGCGCATCGGGTTCGGGCGCCGGTGGGGCAGCGGGAGGCGCGGCCGGGGCGTCGTCGTTGGCGGTATCGCCGCCGTCCCAGGGCAGGACGAAATCGGTCGGCCCGAACGCATCGAGCGCGCGCATCACCTCTTCGGGCAGATCGCGGCGGTGGCGCAACACCGACCGGCCTTCGGGGTTGAGTCGCGGCAGCATCGCGATCCAGTCGACCGCGAGCAGCTTCGCCGTGCGCAAGACGGGGGCGGCGATGGCCAGCTCGTCCTCGGCGAACAGCCCGACCAGTTCGGGGCCGGGCGCCGCGAAGGCGAGCGCCCGTGCGCTGGCGGCGCGTACGTTGGTCGGCACCGCCTGGCGGAGCAGCCGCAGCCGGGCGATCGTCGGCTCGTCGGCCCGGGCGCGCCCACGACCGAGCAGGTCGACGAGCTGACGCCAGGTGGCCGATGCGCCGACCCCCGTCGCGGACTCGCCGGCCAACACCGTCTTCAGGCTATCGTCGAACCTCACGCATGTCCCCCTGCGCGGCCCTCTGCGGCGCGCCCTGTAACAGTTCCTTAATGGCCCTGTTGCAACGCGCAACGCGTCAAAAAACCCGACGTCGCATAGTGGGACAATTGCGTATCCCCGCAATTTTATTATGAGGGCGACGCGCACCGGTGGTTCATGGGCGCCCTAGGAGTTGCGTTGACAATGGCTTTCGATCGCATCGACCGGCAGATCATGGCCCTGCTCCAGCAGGATGGACGGATGACCAACGTCGATCTGGCCGAACGCGTCGGTCTGACTGCTCCGCCCTGTCTGCGCCGCGTCCGCGCGCTGGAGGAAGCGGGCGTCATTCGCGGCTATCATGCCGATCTCGACGCCGCGAGCCTGGGCTATCCGATCACCGTCTTCGCGATGGTGTCGCTGCGCAGCCAGGCCGAGCATGACCTGACGGCGTTCGAACAGCATGTCGCCGCGATCCCCCAGGTGCGCGAATGCCACATGCTGAACGGCGAGATCGACTTCATCCTGAAGATTGTCGCCGAGGACCTGAAGAGCTTCCAGGAAATCCTGACCACGCATCTGACGCCCGCGCCCAACGTCGCCAGCGTGAAGACGTCGCTGACGATCCGCACCGCGAAGTCGATTAGCGGCGTACCGGTCGACGTCGACGCGCGGTAAACCTCAATTTCAACAGATCGGTCGGTCGGGCGCAATTCAATCGCCTTCCGCCATCCCGTTCGTGGCGAGGAGGCACTGAGCGAAGTCGAACTGCCGTCTCGAACCACAGGCGGCTTGGCCTACCCTTCGAGACGAGGCTTCGACTGCGCTCAGCCTCTCCTCAGGGCGAACGGGAATGCGCAACCAAATGGCTGGGGCTTCCTCGGCTCGCTACCTATCGATCCGTTCGTGCTGAGGAGGCGCTGAGCGCAGCCAAAGCGCCGTCTCCAGGCAAAGGTGGCTGAGCCCTCCCCTGAGAACAAGCCACCCTTTCTAAGCGATACCGACCGAACGGGCCACGTCACCCCGAGCCTAGGCCCGGGGTGACGCAATCACGCTCAGCCAGCCGGTGCAGCCGCCGGTGCCGCACCACCGGCAGCGGGCGGTGCCTGCAGATAGGTCGTCCACAGCTGCGCGATACCGGCGCGCGGCTGGGTCGTGACCTTGGCGAAGCTTGCCGTAGCGGCGGTCTTGTCGCCGGCACGCGCCTGGGCGATGCCGAGGTGGGTGTTGACCTCGTCGGCGTTCACCTTGGCGCCGCCCTTCTGCAGCGCCAGCTGATACATCTCGATCGCCTTGGCATAGTTGCCGGTGCCGAGATACGCGTCGCCAGTCTGCGCCGCGATGTCGCCGGAGGCCGCGGCCTTCGCCTTGTTCTCGCTGGTGGTCAGCGAGCCTTCGAGCTGGATGCCCTTGGCCGAATTGGCGAGCAGCTCCTTGGCGAGCGCATTGGCGGCGGGCACCTTGCCCGACGCGATGCCCTCCTTGATCACCGCGTTCGATTCCTGCGGCAGACCGCGGTCGGCAAGCGCCTGCGAATATTCCTCATAGTCGTACTGATCGGCCAGCGAGCCCGTGGCGCGCATCAGACGGAACAGGTCGATCTTCTGCGGCTTGTCGAGCGTCGCGATGCTGCCCTGGCCGATGCCGTAGGTGACGATGACGTCGCGCCACGTCTTCGACGTCGGATACGCCTTGACGTAATCGAGCATCCACTGGGTCGCGACCTGCTTCTGTCCCGCCTTGTTCGACTGGGCGATGCCGTAGCGGTAGTAATCCTCCGGCGCCTTCTTGCCGGCCTGGGTCTGCGCGTCGATCGCCGCCTTCAAGTCCGACAGGCCGCCGGTCACGTTGCCGCTGGCGACCTTCGCCTGTGCGATCTGCAGGCCCATGTCCTCATTGACGTAGCCGAGCTTCTGCGCCTGCTCGAAATACTGGATCGCAACGGGATACTGCTTGCCGTTGTAGGCCAGCGCGCCGCGGCGATAGGCGTACTTGCCGCGATCTTCCGCCGGGGTCGACGGATTGGCGATCAGCGCGTCGAGCGGGGCGGCCAGAACCGCCTCGTTGATCGGCGCGTTCGGGTTTGCCTGCTGACCGGCGATGATCTTGGTCTGCTCTAGCTGATAGCGCAGCGCGGCGGCAATGTACTTGTCGTCGTCGGTCTTGGCCGCAGCCTCGAGCGCCACGACCTGCGGCTCCGCCGTCGCGACGTCGCGGGCGGCGAGCGCGGTCTGCGCGGCCTGCGCCGGCTTCAGCGCTTCGGGGCTGAGCTTCAGCCCGCCCTTTTTCTCTTCCTTCTTCGCCGCAGCCGCCGGAGAGGCGGTGATGGCGAGGCTGCTCACACCAGTCGTCAGCGCGAGCGCCAGTGCAAGCTTCGAAATGGTCTTCATGGGGGCGAACTCTCCTGTTGAGCGCTTTCGCGGATCGCCCGCGGCATTAACGATGCCGCGGCGTACCAGCAAGCGAAGGGAATGATTGCCGGTTCCAAATGCCGGTCCGCCGCTGAACCGCGATTGAACGCGGGCGCCCATGCCGCTACCCGGCGGCGATGATCGCCGTGATCTCCCCCGCCAAGACGCTCGATTATGAATCGGCGCTCCCGCCCGTCGAGCCGACGAGCCCGCGCTTCGCCGACGAGGCGGCGGTGCTCGCCAAGGCGGCGTCGCACCTGACGCAGAAGAAGCTATCGGAACTGATGCACATCTCGCCGGCGCTGGCGAAGCTCAACGCGGACCGATACCGCGACTTTGCCGAGGCGCCCGAGCGTCCAGCGATGTTCGCCTTCGCTGGCGACGTCTACACCGGGCTCGACGCGGCGACGCTCGACGAGGCGGCGGTGACGTTCGCGCAGGATCACCTCAGGATGCTGTCGGGTCTGTACGGCCTGCTTCGTCCGCTAGATGCGATGCGGCCCTACCGGCTGGAGATGGGCACGCGCTGGGCGCCGCGGCGCAAGAAGCTGACCGACTGGTGGGGCGATCGCATCGCCGACGCGCTCGCCGACGATCTCGCCGCCGAAGGCTCCAACACCGTCCTCAATCTCGCCAGCCAGGAATATTGGGCGGCGGTCGACGGACGGCTCCCCGCCAGCGTCCGCGTCATTGCGGTCGATTTCCGCGACGGCAACCGGTTCGTCAGCTTCCACGCGAAGAAGGCGCGCGGGATGATGGCGCGCTGGCTGGTCGAGCATCGCATCGAGAACGTCGACGACATGCGCGGCTTCGACGCCGACGGCTATCGCTTCGATGTCGAGGCGAGCAGCGACGACCAGTGGCGGTTCGCGCGATGACCCGCGCGGTCGTCATCGGCGCCTCGGGCGGGATCGGCGCCGCCATCGCCGACGCGCTGGCGGAGGAAGGCCAGGCGCCGATCCGCCTCGCACGCTCGCTGCCCGGCGAGGCGCATATCGATATCGAGGACGAGGCCAGCATCGCCGCCGCGGCGGCGCGAGTGGCAACGGGTGGAGTCCTCGATCTGGTCGTCGTCGCCACCGGCCTGCTGCACCAGGGCGATCGGACGCCCGAAAAGTCGATCGGCGAGCTCGATCCCGCCTGGATCGCGCGTCAGTTCGCGATCAATGCGATCGGCCCGGCGATCGTCGCGAAGCATTTCCTGCCGATCATGCCGCGCCAGGGGCGCTGCGTCTTCGCGGTGCTCTCGGCACGGATCGGCAGCATCTCCGACAACAAGCTCGGCGGCTGGTACGGCTATCGCGCGGCGAAGGCGGCGCTCAACCAGTTCGTCCGCACGCTCGCTATCGAGGAGCGTCGGCGCAACGATCGCGCGATCGTCGTCGGCCTTCATCCCGGCACCGTCGACACCGCGCTGTCACGCCCGTTCCAGGGCCGGGTGCGCGAAGGCACACTGTTCACGCCCGATCGCGCCGCGGTGCAGCTGCTCGACGTGCTCGATGGATTGAAGGCGCCCGACAGCGGCAAGTTGTTCGATTATCAGGGTTTAGAGATTGCACCGTGACACGAAGTGACGGCATTGTCATGCCCGCGCCACATCGCCGTCAGCGGTGTGGGCGCAGAAAAGGGTCAGCGGCGCTCCTATCCCCCTGTCTTGGAGCGCCGCACCCCATAACAATATAGGAAGGTGTCTGATGACCAAGTCGCTTCCCTTCATCCTTCTGTCGGCCGGCGCGATGATTGCCGGTACCGCGGCGATCGCCGACGCGCAGACCGCGACGAAGACGACCACCAAGACGACGACCCAGCGCGCCGCCAATGGCCAGTTCGTCAAGAAGACGACGACGTCGGGCAAAATGGTCACCACCAAATTGGCCAATGGCAAGTCGGTCACCTACGACTGCGGCAAACCGGGCAACGCGACGAAAGCCGTCTGCAAAAAGTGAGCGGCCACCGTCGATCACGCGCGCGCGTAAGCGTACACGCGCGCGTGACAAGCGAGCAGCGGCGGCGTAGACGGGCGTGACACCCTCGTAACAACCCGAAAGAGCCGCACCCTTGGCCGACGAGACGACCCTCGCCGAACCCTCCGACGTCTCGACGATCTCCATCGTCGACGAGATGAAGTCGAGCTATCTCGACTATGCCATGTCCGTGATCGTCGCGCGCGCGCTGCCTGACGTCCGCGACGGCCTGAAGCCCGTCCATCGCCGCATCCTGTATTCGGCGAACGAAAGCGGCTTCCTGTTCAACCGGCCCTACCGCAAATCCGCCCGCATTGTCGGTGACGTGATCGGTAAATACCACCCGCACGGCGACACCGCGATCTACGACGCCTTGGCGCGTATGACGCAGGACTGGTCGATGCGGCTGCCGCTAATCGACGGCCAGGGCAACTTCGGTTCGATGGACCCCGACCCGCCCGCCGCGATGCGCTACACCGAGGCGCGTCTGGCCCGGTCGGCCAATTATCTGATGGAGGATCTCGACAAGGATACCGTCGATTTCCAGCCCAACTACGACGGCAGCGAGCGCGAGCCACAGGTGCTGCCGGCGCGCTTCCCCAACCTGCTCGTCAACGGCGCCGGCGGCATCGCCGTCGGCATGGCGACCAACATCCCGCCGCATAACCTCGGCGAAGTGGTCGACGCGTGCCTGGCGTATATCGACAACGGCGCGATCACGACCGAAGAGCTGATGGACATCGTGCCGGGGCCCGATTTCCCGACCGGCGCGATCATCCTCGGCCGTGCGGGCGCGCGCTCGGCCTATGAGACCGGTCGCGGCTCGATCATCGTCCGCTCGCGCCACATCGTCGAGGAGGGCCGCGGCGATCGGCGTTCGATCGTCCTGACCGAGATCCCGTTCCAGCAGGGCAAGAACGCGCTCGTCGAGAAGATCGCCGAGGCGGCGAAGGACAAGCGGATCGAGGGCGTCAGCGACATCCGCGACGAATCGAATCGCGAAGGCGTCCGCATCGTCATCGACCTGAAGCGCGACGCGACGCCCGAGGTGGTGCTGAACCAGCTGTGGCGGCACACGCCCGCGCAGGGCTCGTTCCCCGCCAACATGCTCGCGATCCGCGGCGGCCGGCCCGAGACGCTGAACCTGCGCGACATCATCAGCGCCTTCGTCCAGTTCCGCGAGCAGGTCATCACCCGCCGCTCGAAGTTCGAGCTCGCGAAAGCGCGCGACCGCGCCCACATCCTGCTCGGCCTTGTGATCGCGGTGACCAACCTCGACGAGGTCGTCCGCATGATCCGCGGCTCGGCGAGCCCCGCCGAAGCACGCGCCGCCCTGCTCGCGCGCGAATGGCCGGTGGCGGAGATCGCCTCCTACCTGCGCCTCGTCGAGGCGGTGGAGAGCGAGCGGGTCGGCGACACCTATCGCCTGTCGGACGTCCAGGTCCGGGCGATCCTCGACCTGCGCCTCCATCGCCTGACCGCGCTCGGCCGCGACGAGATCGGTGACGAGCTGAAGACGCTCGCCGATTCAATCAACGAGCTGCTCGAGATCCTCGCCAACCGCGCCCGCCTCTATGCGGTATTGCGCGAGGAGCTGGTCGACGTCCGCTCGATCTTCGCCACCCCGCGGCGGACCGAGATCGCCGCTGCCGCCGACGGCATCGACGACGAGGACCTGATCGAGCGCGAGGACATGGTCGTCACCGTGACCGCGGACGGCTACATCAAGCGGACCCCGCTCGACACCTTCCGCGCGCAGAAGCGTGGCGGCAAGGGCCGTGCCGGCATGGCCACCAAGCAGGAGGACGCGGTGACGAACCTGTTCGTCACCTCGACCCACACGCCCGTCCTGTTCTTCTCGACCGCGGGCAAGGTCTATCGGATGAAGGTCTGGCGCCTGCCCGAGGGCGGGCCGGCGACGCGCGGGCGGCCGATGATCAACCTGCTGCCGATGGATGCGGGAGAGACGATTTCCGCCGTCCTGCCGCTGCCCGAGGACGAGGCGACGTGGAGCGACCTCCACGTCATGTTCGCGACCGCCAACGGCACCGTCCGCCGCAACTCGATGGATGCGTTCACCAACGTGCCGCGCGCGGGCAAGATCGCGATGCGCTTCGACGACGACAGCAGCGACCGCCTGATCGGCGTCGCGCTGCTGACCGAGTCGGACGACGTGCTGCTCGCGACGCGGGCGGGCAAGGCGATCCGCTTCGCCTCGACCGACGTGCGCGAATTCCAGAGCCGCACCTCGACCGGCGTTCGCGGCGTCAGCCTCGCCGAGGGCGACGCGGTGATCTCGCTGTCGATCCTGAAGGGCTTCGACGCCTCGACCGAGGAGCGCGACCAGTATCTGAAGGCGGCGCCTTGGAAGGAAGGCGAGCGCGACGTGACGCTCTCGCCCGAGCGCATGGCCGAGTTCGAGGCGGCGGAGGAGTTCGTCCTCACCGTCACCGCCAACGGCTATGGCAAGCGCACCTCGGCCTATGAATATCGCCGCACCGGCCGCGGCGGCCAGGGCATCACCAACATCGTGACCTCGGCGCGCAACGGCGACGTCGTCGCCAGCTTCCCCGCACATTCGGGCGAGCAGCTGATGCTGGTGACCGATCAGGCGAAGCTAATCCGCCTCTCGGTCGGCGACGTCCGCGTCACCGGGCGCAACACGCAGGGCGTGACGCTGTTCGACGTTGCCAAGAACGAACACGTCGTGTCCGCCGCGCGCATCGACGAAGAGGAAGAGCCCGAGAATCCCGCCGAGGAGCTGGTCGCCGAGGAACTCGCTCAGGCGCCCGCCGCGCCAGTCGAGGATCAGCTGATCGTCGACGACGGCACCGGGCCCGCCACGCTGGGCGAGAAGGACATCGAGGAATGAGCGAGCGCCCGCAGATCGCCTATAAGGTGCTGACCGCCGACGAATTGGCCACGCTGGAACGCGATGGCCGGTTCGAAGGCTCAGCCGACGACCGCCGCGACGGGTTCATCCACCTGTCGACCGAGGACCAGCTGGCGGGAACCGTCGACAAGCACTTCGCTGGCGTCGACGATCTCCAGATCGCGGCGATCGATCTCGGCAGCTTCGGCGGTTCGCTGAAGTGGGAGGAAAGCCGCGGCGGCGCGCTGTTCCCGCACCTCTACGGGCCGCTGCTGCTCGAAGAGGTCATCGCCTACGGCCCGCTGGTGCGTGGGACGGATGGGGCGATCAAGCTACCGATCGCTGGGTAACTGACCCACCCTCACTCTCCCCACTGCCTTCGGCAGCGGGCCTCTTCCCTCTCCCGGCGGGAGAGGGAAAAAGCTGCCGCAGGCAGCGAAGGGTGAGGACGGAGCAATTTAAGCATACAAATCCACCACCTCCGCCCCCTCGCCCACCGCGCGCAACAACAGCGTCCGGTGGCAGTGGCAGGGATCGCGCTCGTAACACAGCAGCGCGCTCGGCTTCTCCGCCGCCAGGCCCATCATGATTGCCGCCTCTGCCTGCGTCTCGGGCAGCTCGAGCTGTTCGGCATAGACCCGCTCCAGCGTCGCGACATCGCCCTTCTTCGCCGCATCGCGCCCTTCCTTGGGCGTGCCAAGTGTGCGGAGGTGGACATAGTCGATCCCCGCCTCCTTCAACGACGCCGCCAGCGACGATTTGGAAAAGCCTGGCCGCCGCGACAGCGGCAGCGCGCGGACGTCGATGACGCGCTCGACTCCGGCCGAGGTGAGCGCCGCCAGGAACTCCGCCATGGTCGTCGCTTCATAGCCGATGGTGTAGATCGTCATCCCCGCTCCTCGTGAAACACCGCCTCAACGTTGATCCCGTCGGCGTCGAGCACGAAGGCGGCATAATAGCCCGTGCCGTACTGGGGCCGCAGCCCGGGGGCGCCATGATCGCGTCCGCCGGCGGCGAGCGCGGCGGCGTGGAAAGCGTCGACCTCGGCACGGTTCGCGGCGCGGAAGGCGACATGGCTTCCCTCCCCGGGCCGCTCGCCGTCACCAATCACGAAGTCGACTGTCTCGCCGACTCCCATCAGTACGACCGAATGACCGGCGTCGTTCTTCGTGTCGGCAATGATCCGGTAACCGAGCGGCGCTAGAGCGGCGGCGTAGAAGCGCCGCGAACGACCGATGTCGATTACCGCGAGCCCAAGATGATCGATCATCGCCGCCTATCCCTCGGTTCGTCCCGTTATGGTGCGCACAATGTGCAGACCGCCATAGACTGTTAACCATTCCGCGGCTAATCGCGCGCCCGTTTCCGGCGCGGCTTGGGCGCCGGGGTGCCCAACAATCCGAATAGCGGCAAGGTTCCCGATGGCCTCCACTTTCTTCGCGGCTGCGCGCGGTCATGTCTTCACGCGGGCACTCGGGCTGCTTCGGCCCGAACGTGGCAAGGCGGGCGCGCTGATCGGCGCCGGTGCGCTGATCGCAGTGCTTCAGGTGCTCGAGCCGCTGCTGTTCGGCAAGGCGATCAACGCGCTGACCGCCCGTGCCAATCCGATGCGCTATGTCGCGCTCTGGTGCGCGATCAGCACGATGGGCTTCCTGTCCGCCGTCGTCATCTCGCTGATCGCCGACCGCCTGGCCCACCGTCGGCGCCTCGCCGGCATGGCCAGCTTCGTCGAGCATCTGCTCGCGCTGCCGCCGTCGTTCCATAACGAGGCACGCTCGGGACGGCTGATGCGGATGATGATTTCGGGTTGCGACAGCCTGTTCATGCTCTGGCTGCCGCTGCTCCGCGACCAGATCACCAACGCCGCGATCCTGTTCGCGCTGGTGCCGATCGCGTTTTTCACCAACTGGCGGCTGGCGCTCGTCCTCGTCGCGCTGATGCTGATCTATTCGGCGGTCAACCTGATCGTCGTGCGGCGGACCTCGACCGGCCAGGCGATGGTCGAAAACCGCTTTACCGACCTGTCGGGCAAGCTCGGCGACCTGTTCGGCAACGTCACCGTCCTTCAGAGCTTCCTCGCCGTTCCCGGCGAGCTCCGCCAAGTCAAGTCGTCGCTCCACGACCTGCTCCATGCGCAATATCCCGTGCTCAACTGGTGGGCGATCTCGGCGGTGCTGACCCGCGGTGCCTCGTCGATCGCGATCGTTGCGATCTTCGGCGTCGGTGCGGCGCTGGTGTCGCGCCACCACGCGACGATCGGCGACGTCGTCGCCTTCGTCGGTTTCGCCACGCTGCTCGTCGCCCGGCTCGAGATGATGACGACCTTCATCGTTGACGTCGCCCAGCGCCTGCCGTCGCTCGCGCTGTTCTTCGGCGTGCTCGATCAGGAATCGCATATCGTCGAGGCCCCGGCCGCACAGCCGCTGACCGTCGCCAGGGGGCATGTCCGCTTCGACAATGTCTCGTTCCGCTATCCCAGGGGATCGGGCGCGGTCCACGACCTCGCCTTCGATGTCGCGCCCGGTGAGACGGTGGCGATCGTCGGCCCGACCGGCTCGGGCAAGTCCACTGCGCTCGGCCTGCTCCAGCGCGCCTATGACCCTGAAAAGGGCCGCATCCTGGTCGATGGCCAGGACATTCGCGACGTCACCCTCGCCAGCCTGCGCGCCGCGACCGGCGTCGTGTTCCAGGAGGCGGGGCTGTTCAACCGATCGATCGCCGTGAATATCGCGATGGGCAATCCCGATGCGACGATGGCGCAGATCGAGGACGCCGCGCGGATCGCCGGCGCGTACGATTTCGTCATGCGCAAGCCGCAGGGTTTCGCCACCCCCGTCGGCGATCGTGGCCAGGGCCTGTCGGGCGGGGAGCGCCAGCGCATCGCCATCGCGCGCGCGCTGCTCAAGGACGCGCCGATCCTGCTCCTCGACGAGGCGACCAGCGCGCTCGACGTCGCCACCGAGGCGCGGCTTCAGGAAAGCCTCGACCGCCTGCGCGCCGGCCGCACCACCTTCGTCATCGCTCATCGCCTGTCGACGGTACGCGCCGCCGACCGCATCATCGTCCTCGACCAGGGAAGGATCGTCGAACAGGGTAGCTTCGATGAGCTGGTCGCGCAGGGCGGCACCTTTGCCGCGCTCGCCCGCGATGGTGGCCTGACCCAGGCGGCGGCGAACGACGATGCCGACGAGGGCAAGGCCGCGCTGACGGCGTGACGTCGCGCACGCGGTGGTGTAGCCCGCGCCGTCATGACCCACGACATCCACGTCATCGGCGGCGGCCTCGCCGGATCGGAAGCCGCCTGGCAGCTGGCCGAGGCCGGCTATTGCGTCCGCCTGTCTGAAATGCGCGGCGGCGGCACCATGACGCCCGCGCACCATACCGACAGCCTCGCCGAACTCGTCTGCTCGAACAGCTTCCGCTCCGACGATGCCGAGAGCAACGCGGTCGGGCTGCTGCATCAGGAGATGCGAACGCTCGGCTCACTGATCCTGCGCCAAGGCGATATCCACCGCGTCCCTGCGGGGTCGGCGCTCGCGATGGACCGTGACGGCTTCTCCGCCGGCGTCACCGCCGCGCTGGAGGCGCATCCCAACATTATGATCGTCCGCGAACGGATCGATGCGCTGCCCGACGGTCCCGCGATCATCGCCACCGGTCCTCTCACCGCCCCCGGCCTCGCCCAGGCGATCGGTGCGGCGACGGGTAGCGACGCGCTCGCCTTCTTCGATGCGATCGCCCCGATCGTCTATCGCGACAGCATCGACATGGACATCGCCTGGTTCCAGTCGCGCTGGAACAAGGGCGAAGGGTCCGACTACATCAACTGCCCGATGACCAAGGAGCAGTATATCGCCTTTCACCAGGCCCTGCTCGATGGCGAGAAGACCGAATTCCGCGAGTGGGAGAAGGACACACCTTATTTCGAGGGCTGCATGCCCGTCGAAGTCATGGCGGAACGCGGCGTCGATACGCTGCGCTACGGGCCGATGAAGGGCGTCGGCCTCGACGATCCGCGCACCGGCCGCTGGCCTTATGCCGTCGTCCAGCTGCGCCAGGACAATGCCACCGGCACGCTGTGGAACATCGTCGGCTTCCAGACCAAGCTGAAGCATGCCGAGCAGGTCCGCCTGTTCCGCACGATCCCGGGTCTGGAGAATGCCGAGTTCGCGCGGTTGGGCGGGCTTCACCGCAACACCTTCATCCGTTCGCCCGAACTGCTCGATCCGACCTTGCGGCTGAAGAACCGGCCCAACATCCGCTTCGCTGGCCAGATCACCGGCTGCGAAGGCTATGTCGAAAGCGCGGCGGTCGGCTTGCTCGCCGGCCGGTTCGCTGCCGCCGAGTTGGCCGCCCGAACCTTGACGCCGCCGCCCCCGGAAACCGCGCTGGGCGCGCTCCTCGGCCACATCACCGGCGCAGCGGAGGCCGAGACCTACCAGCCGATGAACGTCAACTTCGGCCTGTTCCCACCGATCCCCGGCCGGACCAAGAAGGCCGACCGCAAGAAGATGTACACCGATCGCGGGCGTGCGGCGCTGGCGACGTGGCTCAGCTCTCTTCCGACTGGGGCGCCGACGGCGGCGGACAATTCGCGGGAGCACGCGGCTTCCGCTTGACCGCGGTGGTCGCGAACTCGGCGGCGTTCATCGCGCCAGACTTGTCGCGGTCGGCGGCGGCGAACTTGGTCGTCGCCTTGATCGCCCATTCGTCGAACGAGAGCTGCCCGTCGCCGTTGCGGTCGAGCTTGGCGAACGCCTTGCGCCGCTGCGCCAGATATTCCTCGCGGGTGACCTCGCCGTCGCGATTCTTGTCGTAGCGGTTGAACCGCTTCTGCTCGCGCGTGGCGGGCGACGCCTTGGGTACGCTGTCGGGAAGCGGCGCGTCGTCGATGCCCGCCCGCTGCATCGGCGCGGCGGGAAGCGCCGCCTGCACCGCCGGCCGGTCACCAAGCATCAGCACGCCTGCCGCACCCGCCGCCACCACCGCGCCGGCTCCCGCCACCCATCGCCACATCGTCCGTTTCCCCTGCGAAAGATCACCGACCGGTAAGCCGGAACCGCGCCACACGCCATGCCGCGCCAAGCCCGCCGGCCGTACCATCGCGAGACCGAAGCGGCAGTAGCGCCAGCAGCGTCAGCACCCCCATCGGTCGTGCCGCCGCCGGCCATGGCGACATCGTGGCGTCACGCCACCGGGCCTCCGCCAGATCCCTCGCGCGGGCGCGCTCCTCGCCATCGATCGAGGCGGCAAAATCGGCCAGCGCCCATGCCTCGCCCGCCGCTGCCGGTGGGGTCGTCCCGAGCAGCGCACCGACCGCGGCAAAGAGCGTCTCGCCACGCTGGCGTGCGAACCGGCATAGCGCCTCGTCGGGAAGTGGACGCGGCTCCAACACCACTTCCCAACCGCTCGCCATCTCGGCCAGCGCGGCACCGGTCACGCCCCGCGGCAACACCTCGGCGGCGAGTTGTTCGAACAAAGGCTCCGCCGGCACCGTGCCGGCGTCGAGCGCACCCAGCGCCTCGAACCACCAGGTCAGCCGCATCTGCGCCACCAGCGGATCGCGCGTCCGCCGGGCGAGCTGTTCCAGTCGGCGATCGAGCGCGACGACGGCATCGTACGCCGGGTAAATCACACCTTCAAGCTGGCCGCGGATAAGCGAAAATGGATCGGACACGCCGGGATTATACCGAAATTTAATCAAGCCGCGGTAGTCCCGCCAGCATGGTCGCCACTCCCGTTGTCCCGCCACGTCGACGCGGTCGACCCCTTCGGCGGCTCATGGCCGACAAGAGCGGAGCGACGATCGTCGAATTCGCGATTGTCTCGATCCCCTTCTTCGCGTTGCTGATCGCCATCCTGCAGACTTCGCTCGTCTTCTTTGCGCAGCAGGCACTCGATACGGCAAGCGAGAAAGCTGTCCGCATCCTGGTAACCGGCTCAGCGCAAAAATCGGGAATGACCGCCGCCCAGTTCAAAACGCAGGCCTGCACTAGCCTGCCCACTTTCATGCAATGTGCGAACCTGATCGTCGACGTGCAATCGGCCGCCCAATTTTCCAGCATCGACACGTCGACGCCGACGATCACCTACGACAGCTCCGGCAAACCGGTCAGCGCGTTCGACCCGGGCGACTCGAGCGAGATCACGATCGTACGGCTGATGTACATCTGGAACGTCGCACCGGGTCCGCTCGGCTTCGATCTATCGACACTGTCGCGCGGCAAGCGATTGATGGTCTCGACCCAGGTGTTCAAGTCGGAGATTTCGTGATGCGGGCCGTGCGCTTCATCCGCCGCCTTCTTGCCGCACGGCGCGGCGTCGCGATGATCGAATTCGCCATGTCGCTGCCGTTCCTCACGGTGCTCTACGTAGGTGGCTTTCAGGTGTGCGACGCCGTCTCCGCCTGGCGGAAGGTCACGCGCGCCACGCGCACGGTCGCGGACCTCACTTCGCAATATACATCCGTCGACGAGCAGGATGTCATCGACATCCTCAATTCGTCCCAGCAGGTGATGTCTCCCTACAAGGCGTCGGCGGCGATCATCACGGTCACGCAGGTCAAGATGAACGACCTTGCCTATCCCACGGTCGACTGGAGTCGCGGGAAGAACGCGCAAGGCTTGGCAAGCGGCACCTACTTCAACCTGCCGCTCGCGATCCGCCAGGCCAACACGTCGATGATCGTCGCGCAGATCAGCTACACCTACACGCCGCTGTTCGGGTCGAAGTTCTTCGGCACGATCCCGCTGCGCGAGACGATCATCATGAGTCCGCGCGCGTCGACCTCGGTCACGATGCAGCAGTGATCGACCCCCCGGCACCCTTTCGCTTCGAGATCGTCACGATGTTCCATGCCTTTGCCTCCCGGCTCCGCCGCCTCGTAACCGATCGTCGTGGCAACGTGCTGATGATGATGGGGTTTGCGGTGATCCCGCTTACCTTCTCGACCGGCATGGCGATCGATTACGTGCGCGCGGCGCGGCTTCAGACGAAGCTCAACGCCGTCGCCGATGCGGCGGCGCTGGCGGCGGTCACGACGCCGATGATGAGTAAGACAAGCGCCGACGCCTGCGCCCAGGCCCGATTGCTGTTCGTCAACCAGACGACAGGGCTGGATGGATTGGTTATCAACGTGCTGGACAGCACGCAACTGGCGGTGTCGGTTACTGACAATGCCAGCACGGGCAGTTGTTCGACAACCAAGTCGGCGAGTTCGACGGCCTACAACCGGACCGCAAGCATCACGTGGACCGCTCAGTCTACTAATAGCTTTTCGGGCGTACTCGGGATGCGGACGATTACGATCGGCGGCAAATCGGAAACGAAGGCGGCCGTCGCGCCGAATATCGATTTCTACGTGCTGCTCGACACGTCGGGATCGATGGCGTTTCCCGCGACCAGCGCCGGCATCACGCTGCTGCGGTCGAAGACTGGGGGGTGCGCGTTCGCGTGCCATTCCACCAACGACGGTCGGGCACAGGACGCGAACGGCCAGTGGACGGACTATTATGGCGTGGCGACGTCGTTCGGCATCCCGCTGCGTGTGGACGAAGCGCGCAAGGCGGTTCAAGCGATGATGAGCCAGGCGACCTCGCTCGCGCAGAACAACAAGGCGAAATATCGCGCAGCGATGGCGACCTTCGCCGCCTCCGATTCGCGCGCGAACAACAGCTTCAAGATTCTGTCCGGATTGACGAATAATCTCAGTAGCGTCTCGTCTGCGGCCGCGGGCGCAAAGACATCGCTATATTACAACAACGGCTGCCCGAAGCAGGATTTCTGCAACAACGATACCGATACCGCGACCAGCGACGCCTTCACGCGAGCGAACAATGTAATCCCGACGCCTGGCAACGGCACGAACGCTTCCGGGGATTCCCCGCAGGGCATTCTGTTCGTTATCACCGATGGCATGCGCGACGAATATCGCCCCAACGGCCGCCCGGAAGTCGCGATCGATACCGCCCTGTGCACGGCGATCAAGAATCGCGGGCTTCGTATCGCCGTCCTCTACACCGAATTCCTGCAGAGCTCGATGGATGGCAACGACTGGTCGCAGACGAACGTGGTGCCCTATCTGTACCAGATAGAGCCTGCGCTCCAGGCGTGTGCATCGACTGGCCTGTACTACAAGGTGACATCGGACGACGACATCACCGCGGCCCTCAACAAGCTGTTCCAGCAGGCCGTCGCCACCGCCCACATCACCCAGTGACGCGAGCGGCGGCAACCCCGATCAGCCCTTGTAGCAGACCTTCTTCACCGCCTTCACCACCTTGGCGGCGTCGATCAGCGCGAGCTTCTCGAGGTTGGCGGCATAGGGCAGCGGCACGTCCTCGTCGGTGACGCGAAGGATGGGGGCGTCGAGGTCGTCGAAGCCCTCCTCCATCACGAACGCCGCGATTTCCGACGCAATCGAGCAGGTCGGCCAGCCTTCCTCGACCACCACGATGCGGTTGGTCTTGGCCAGGCTCTTGAGCACCGTCTTGCGATCGAGCGGGCGCAACGTGCGCAGGTCGATCACCTCGGCGTCGATCCCCTCGCCCGCCAGCGTCTCGGCGGCTTCCAGCGCCAGGCCGACACCGATCGAATAGCTGACGATCGTCACGTCCTTGCCCTCGCGCATGATCCGCGCCTTGCCGATCGGCAGGACGAAATCGTCGAGCTTGGGCACGTCGAACGAGCGACCATAGAGCAGCTCGTTCTCCAGGAACACGACCGGATCCTCGCTGCGGATCGCCGCCTTCAGCAGGCCCTTGGCGTCCTGCGCGTCATAGGGCGCGATCACGATCAGGCCGGGGACGCTGGCATACCACGGCGCATAGTTCTGCGAGTGCTGCGCACCGACACGGCTTGCCGCGCCGTTGGGACCGCGGAACACGATCGGGCAGCGCATCTGGCCACCCGACATGTAGTTGGTCTTGGCGGCCGAGTTGATGATGTGGTCGATCGCCTGCATCGCGAAGTTGAACGTCATAAACTCGACGATCGGGCGAAGGCCGCCCATCGCTGCGCCCGTGCCGACGCCGGCGAAGCCATATTCGGTGATCGGCGTGTCGATGACGCGCTTGTCCCCGAATTCGTCGAGCAGCCCCTGGGTCACCTTGTAGGCGCCCTGATATTGCGCGACTTCCTCACCCATCACGAACACGCGCTCGTCGGCGCGCATTTCCTCGGCCATCGCATCGCGCAGTGCCTCGCGGACGGTGGTCTTCACCATCTCGGTGCCCGCGGGCACTTCGGGGTTCTCGACCTCGGCCTTGTGCGCGGCCGCCTCGAACAGCTGGCGCGCGCCGGTGTCGACCTTCTCCTGCGCCGGGTGTGCCGAGTCTTCGACCTTGTCGGCCTTTTTCTCGTCCGCCTTCGCCTGCGGCGCGGGGCTGTCATCCTTCGTCGCGGCAGGCGCTGCGGCGGAGGCGTCCTCGCCCTCGGCGGCCAGCGTCATGATGACGGTGCCGACCTTCACATTGTCGGTGCCCTCGGCGACCAGGATCTTCGCGACGGTGCCTTCGTCGACCGCCTCGAATTCCATCGTCGCCTTGTCAGTCTCGATTTCGGCCATGATGTCGCCGGACTTCACCTGGTCGCCTTCCTTGACGAGCCACTTGGCCAGCGTGCCCTCCTCCATCGTCGGGGAGAGCGCGGGCATCTTGATCTCGACGGCCATCAGTAAGTCTCCACCAGCACGTCGGTGTACAGCTCGCCAACCTCGGGCTCGGGCGTGCTCTCGGCAAAGTCGGCGGCTTCGTTGACCGTCTTGCGGATGTCCTGTTCGACCTTCTTCAACTCTTCTTCCTTGACGCCCTGCTCGGTCAGCAGGCGCTTGACGTGCTCGATGGGGTCGGACTTGTCGCGCACCGCCTGCACTTCGTCGCGGCTGCGGTACTTGGCGGGGTCCGACATGGAGTGGCCACGATAGCGATAGGTCTTCATCTCGAGGATGACCGGCCCCTTGCCCGCGCGCACCCACGCCAGCGCCTCCTCGGCGGCACCGCGGCACGCCAGCACGTCCATGCCGTCGACCTGGATGCCGGGGATGCGGAAGCTTTCGCCGCGGCGATACAGCTGGTCCTCGGACGACGCGCGATTGACGCTCGTGCCCATGGCGTACTGGTTGTTCTCGATTACGAAGATGATCGGCAGCTTCCACAGCTCGGCCATGTTGAAGCTCTCGTACACCTGGCCCTGGTTGGCCGCGCCGTCGCCGAAATAGGCCAGGCACACGCCGCCGTCGCCGCTGTACTTGTGCTTGAAGGCCAGGCCGGTGCCCAGCGACACCTGCGCGCCGACGATGCCGTGCCCGCCGTAGAATCGCTTCTCGGTCGAGAACATGTGCATCGAGCCGCCCTTGCCCTTGGAAATGCCGGCGGCACGTCCGGTGAGCTCGGCCATGATGACCTTGGGATCGATGCCATAGGCCAGCATGTGGCCATGGTCGCGATAGCCGGTGATGACCGAATCTCGCTCGCCGTCGAGCGCCGACTGAAGGCCGACGGCGACCGCTTCCTGGCCGATGTACAAATGGCAGAAGCCGCCGATGAAGCCCAGGCCATAGAGCTGGCCCGCCTTCTCCTCGAAGCGGCGGATCAGCAGCATTTCCTTGTAGAACTGAAGCAACTGTTCCGGGTTCGCCTCGAACGGCTGCGGTTCGGCAGGACGCTCGCGGTTGGGAATGGGCGGCTCGTTGGTGCGCACAGGGGCTTTGGCCACGATCAGGAAAACCTCGTTTCCGTAGGGGAGATGTGGGTGCCTATAGTCCTGCTTCATTGCTCCTTTCAATTCCCGCGGTTGCTCCCGGCGCTGACAGCGGCCAAAGCGTCTCTCACATGGCCGAAATCGTCCACCCGCTGCGTATCGCCGACTTCCGCGCCTATTGGCTGTCGCGCTTCGCGGGCACCATCGCGCTGTCGGCGCAGGGCATCATCATCGGCTGGCAGGTTTACGGCATCGCCCGTGAAACCATGCCGATCAGGGAGGCAGCGTTCCTCCTCGGCATGATCGGGCTGGTCCAGTTCGTGCCGCTGTTCCTGCTGACCCCGGTGGTCGGGCTGGCGGCCGACACCTTCGACCGGCGCTGGATCGTTCGCTTTACCACGCTTCTGCTGACGGTCAACGCGCTGATGCTTGGCGTGTTGACGTGGATCGGCGACCTGTCGCTGCCCTTCCTGTTCGTCGCCGCCGGCTTCGTCGGCGTGGCCCGCGCCTTCGCAGGGCCTGCCTATTCGTCGCTCGCGCCCAACCTCGTCCCGCGCGAAAGCCTGCCGACTGCCATCGCGATCAGCACCCTGGCGTGGCAGACCGGCACGATCGCCGGGCCGAGCGTCGGCGGCCTCCTCTACGCGATCCACCCCGACGTCGCCTATGCCACCGTCGCGGCGCTGTTCGTCCTCGCGCTCGGGCTGATGTTCCTGATCGGCAAGGTGCCGCAGCCGCCGGCGCAGACCGACCGCCATCCGATGCAGCGGATCCTCGACGGCTTCCGCTACGTCCGCGCCAACCGGCTGGTGCTGGCGACGATCACGCTCGACCTGTTCGTCGTCCTGCTTGCCGGCGCCACCGCGCTGCTGCCGATCTACGCGCGCGACATCCTCCATGTCGGGGCGAGCGGCCTTGGCTTCCTTGCCGCGGGCATGGGTATCGGCGCGGCCGTGGCGTCGCTGTGGTTCTCGTTCCGGCCAATGAAATCCGACGTCGGCCGCAAGATGCTGATCGCGGTACTGATCTTTGCGGCTGCGATCCTGACGTTCGGTCTTTCGACCAACTTCTACCTCAGCCTCGTCGCGCTGATCGTCGCCGGCGCCGCGGACATGGTGTCGGTCTATGTCCGCACCTCGCTGATCCAGCTCCACACGCCCGATGCGATGCGCGGCCGCGTATCGGCGGTGTCGCAGCTGACCATTTCCGCCTCGAACGAACTCGGCGAAGCCGAGAGCGGCTTGCTCGCTTCGCTGCTCGGGCCGGTCGGCGCGGTCGTCTTCGGCGGCTGCGCGGCGATCGGCATCACGCTTCTCTGGTCGCACCTGTTCCCGGAACTCAAGCGGGCGCGAACCTTTGATCCTCCCGACATGCTCGAAGCCGAGCCCCAACACGGAGTAGCACAGCCATGAAGGCGAACACCGTTCTCGAGACGATCGGGAATACGCCCCATATCCGCCTGCAGCGCCTGTTTCCGGGCAGCGAGGTGTGGATCAAGTCCGAGCGCAGCAATCCCGGCGGTTCGATCAAGGACCGCATCGCGCTGGCGATGATCGAGGCGGCCGAGGCATCGGGCGACCTCAAGCCCGGCGGGACGATCGTCGAGCCGACCAGCGGCAACACCGGTGTCGGCCTCGCCATGGTCGCGGCGGTGAAGGGCTACAAGCTGATCCTCGTCATGCCCGAATCGATGTCGATCGAGCGCCGACGGCTGATGCTGGCCTATGGCGCGACCTTCGACCTGACGCCGCGCGAGAAGGGCATGAAGGGCGCGATCGAACGCGCGCTCGAGATCGTCTCGCAGACGCCCGGCGCCTGGATGCCGCAACAATTCGAGAATCCAGCGAACATCGACGTCCACGTCCGCACCACGTCGCAGGAGATCCTCAACGACTTCCGCGATTCGCCGATCGACGTCATCATCACCGGCGTTGGCACCGGCGGCCACATCACCGGCGTCGCCGAGACGCTGAAGAAGGAATGGCCGAACCTGAAGGTCTTCGCGGTCGAACCCACGGCGTCGCCGGTCATCGCGGGCGGCCAGCCCGGTCCGCACCCGATCCAGGGCATCGGCGCCGGCTTCATCCCCCGCAACCTTCACACCCAGGCGCTTGACGGCGTGATCGAGGTAGACGCCGACGTCGCCAAGGACATGGCACGGCGCTCGGCGCGGGAGGAAGGTCTGCTCGTCGGCATTTCGTCGGGTGCCACCCTTGCGGCGATCCTCAAGAAGCTGCCCGATCTCCCCGACGGTGTCCGCGTGCTCGGCTTTAACTACGACACGGGCGAGCGCTATCTCTCGGTGCCGGATTTCCTGCCCGAGCAGTGAGTATCTCGACCAAGACCGGCGTGGCGCTGGGCGCGATCGCGCTCGGCGCCGTCGCAGTGCCGACCTGGGTGGTGCTTCATCCTCCGGCCCTGGCGGCCGCGCGCAAGATCGCGATCAAGTTGCCCAAGCGCATCGTGCCGCAGGCCGAGCTACCGCCGGTCGAGCCGGTTCGATTCGTCGATCTGTCGTCCGACGACGCGCGCGAATACAACGCGTCTGTTCCGTTCTCCGACGCGCCCAACCCGGCGGCGCGGCCGTTCCGCTTTAGCGGCCCCACCGACGCTCGCGCGCGCGCGGTCGATTGCCTGGCGGCGGCAGTGCTTTACGAGGCCGGCGACGACGCCAAGGGCGAGCGCGCCGTGGCGCAGGTCGTCCTCAACCGTCTTCGCCATCCCGCCTTTCCCAAGACCGTGTGCGGCGTCGTGTTCGAGGGCGCGGAGCGATCGACCGGCTGCCAGTTCACCTTCACCTGTGACGGCGCCCTCACCCGCTGGTCGCCACCCGACGCCGGCTGGCGCCGTGCCCGCGAGATCGCCGAGATGGCGCTGTCGGGATCAGTCTTTCGACCGGTCGGCTATTCGACGCATTATCATACCGACTGGGTCGTGCCCTATTGGCAGTCGAGCCTCGACAAGGTCGTAAAGGTCGGCAGTCACTTGTTCTTCCGCTGGGCCGGCTGGTGGGGCACGCCGCCCGCCTTCGGCCGCACCGTGTCGGGTGACGAGCCGTCGATCGCCAAGCTGGCGGCGGTGTCCGATGCGCATCGCCTGGGCGCCGCGCTGGACGAGGCAGCCGTGGCGACCACGGATGCCGCCACCGCCGCGACGACCGGCACGCCCGCCAGCGTGGAGGCCGATCCCAACAGTTTCCTCGTCGTCCTGCCCCGCGGCGTCGCACCCGAAACCTACCCCGCGCTGGCGCAGCAGGCGTGCGGGGAGCGCACCTACTGCAAATTCTCCGCCTGGATCGATCCGGCCAAGCGCCCGGCGACGTTGCCGCTGAACGCCGCGGACATCGCGTCGATGACCTTCAGCTATCTCCGCGACCGCGTCGGCGGCTATGAGAAGCCCTTGTGGAATTGCCAGCAGGTCAAGCGCGCACCGCCTGGCCAGTGCATGAAGACGCAGATGCTCGGCACGGCGCCCCAGCCCGCCAACGCGGTCACGATCGAGCCGCTCCGCGGGCCGGGCGAACTCCCCGGCGTGCGTCGTCGCCCAGTCCCGGCCCCGACGCCCTCGCCGACCCCGTCTCCCGTTGGCGGCGACTATCGCTGAATGATCAGGCGGCAGGCAGCGGCTCCGCGCGGATCGGCGTGAATGCCGCCGGACGCGCGCCGCGCTGGATCGACTTCGACGTCAGCACCGCGCCAACGCCCAGCAACATGACAAAGGGCACCGCCGCGTTGCCGAAGAACCCCGAGGTGAAGCAGGTGACGACGGTCGCGACCTGCACGCCGAAGCAGGCCGCGGCAATCCGGGCGGTCGTCTCATCCGGAAGTCGGTTGCGGACACGGAACACCTGCACCGCCGCGATGACGAACATCATGAACAGCATCAGCATCGCGCCGACGCCGCCGGTAATCCCGGCTAGAATGTAGCCGTTGACGAAATCGATGATGCCCTCGCCCTGCCGCAGGTCACCCATCACGACTTTGATCGTCGCCCAGTCATAGCCGAACACAGGGCTGCGCATAATCTCTTCGATACCGCGGTCGAAAAGCTGGCGACGGTATTCCCCAGTGCCCTGCGAATCCTCCGATCCACCGGTAAACGCCGCCAGGCCGGCGATATAGCGGCCACCGATGGTTGCAGCACCGTAGAGCACTGCCATTCCCACCACAGCTATGCCGACCCGGGCATATTTGCCACGATAGGCCTCGAATCCTAGCCAGGCGAGGCCAGCGAACACGAAACCGCCCCGCGACACCGTCGCATAGATGCCACCCAGCATCACCAGCACCGCAATCTGGAATGCGATAGTGCTCCGGAAAACGTTGCGAATCGCTAGTACAAGGATGAGCCCGAACGCACACAATCCAGCCAGGGAGTTCGATTCGAGGTAACTCCCTGTCGCGCGCATCATGCCCCCGCGCACCTTGAACGCGAGCGCCTTCGGCAACGGAATGCCGGTCGACCAAAAGATGTTCTCGTAGATCGGCCAGTAGGCGCGCGACTGGTAGAGACCGATCACCGCCTGCAGCGCGATCGCGATCATGAACGCCGTCGCGAAGCGACGGATATCCGCTCGCGTCTGCAGCCCCTGCGCCGCGATCAGGAACGGAATACCATAGAGCATGAAGGTTTCGATCAGCGACCGTAGGGACGTCGTCGCATTGGCGCCGTGGATCATCGTGATGATCGTCACAATGTAAAGTAGGACGAACGGTACCGCTGCCCCGGCGCCGATCCGCAATGCCGGTCCGCTGCGCCGGTGGACCGACAGCGCCAGCAAGGCGCCCACGAACACGCAGTGCCATGACGTCACCGTCAACAGCGCCGATCCGCCAACGCGGATCTCCTGGCTCATCGCCGGTATGCCCAGCATCGCAAATGGCAGGAAAGGCGCCACATCCTCCCGACGCTTCGCCGCCAGCGGCACGACCAGGAATGCGAAACCGAAGATCGCCCATATCGATGGCGCGAACATCGCCCCCGTGTAGATCGCCGGCATGATCCACAGCGCCCGCTGGCGGATCCAGCTGCGGTCGGGTTCACGCAGCAGTCCGGTGAGGAGCCAGCCCGCCACCCCCAGGATCAGCGAGACCTTGACGCACGAAACCATCACCGAAAACATGCGTCAGACCTTCGACCGTCAGCCACGCCCCGCGGGCGGCGGGGCGAGGAGCGACTTTTGGCAGCAGCCCCTTTAAAAGTCCATGAACCGGACCATCGGCTTTGACCGGTGCATAAAATCGGTTGCGGAGCGCTCGACGCGAAGGCAACACCTAGGCCGATGACAGAGCTCCTTTGGCCGGCACCCGCGCAGTATCTACGCGAAGACGCGATCCGCGGCGGCATGGACCTGTTGCTATTTGCCCATAAATCGCACCTGCGCCGGGCCGACGAAGAACTCTCCGCGCTTCAGATCGGTCGCGCCCACCATCGCGTGCTCTATTTCGTCGCGCGCCAGCCGGGGCTGTCGGTCGGCGAGCTGCTCGACCTGCTCGGCGTGACCAAGCAGTCGCTTGGCCGGGTTATGACCGACCTGCAGAAGCGCGGCCTCATCATTCAGGAGCCCGGCCAGCGCGACCGTCGCCAGCGTCTCCTACGGCTCAGTGCCGAGGGTCATGATCTCGAACAGCGCCTGTTCAACGAGCTGCGCGCCAACATGCAGCGCGCCTATGCCGCCGCCGGCGAAACCGCGGTCAATGGCTATTGGTCGATGATGCAGCATCTGATGACGCCCGAGGCGCGGTCGCAATTCGCCGCATTCCACGCCAAGTCGAAGAACAGCTAGGTCACGGATCGAGCGGATCGGCCGGATCGATCCGCAGCGACAGCGGTGAGGGCCTGAAGACCAGATCGTTTGCGCTTACCCGCTGTCCGACCGCGCCCGGCTGGTAGCCGAGCTCGCGCAGGTTGCGCGCCGTGAACTCCGCGCCCTCGATATAGCGGCTCTGATCGACGTTGGTGACGATCAGCGTATCGCGGTCGAGCGGCACGCCGAGCGACACCAGCCGCCGCGTGACGTTGCGCAGATTGGTCGTGGTGTGGCGGGCATAAGGCTCGATCACCACCGCCTCGGCCGGCACGCCATAGCGATCGACCAGCGCGCGGCGGATCTCGACCGCCTCGACGAAGCGCGTCCGGCGCGGATGAACCGATCCGCCGGTGACGACGATCAGCGGCGCCAGCCCGCGGCGATAGCGATCCGCCGCCATCCGGGCATTGGCATCGCTCGCGGTGGACAGCTGCACGCCCGGCTCTTCGGGCCCGATGCCCGGCACGATCAGCGCGGTGTAGGGAAAGCGGCTCCAGTCGGTGCGCTTCGCCAACGCCACCGCACCGGCATGGTGACGGGCATCGAGCGGTTCGAACGCGATCGCCTCGGTCCGATCGTTGACCGTCAGCAGCGCCAGCGCCAGGCCCAGACTCTCGTCGCGCAGACCGCTGCTCGGCACGCATGACGCCGCCATCTTCACGGCGCGGGCAACCTTGGCCGCCCGCGCCGGCGAGCCAGCAGCATCGTCGGGCCCGTCGATCTTGGGATAGAGCGGCGCCTGCGCCCCGGCATAGACGTCGAGCACGCGGTCCAGGCCGTCGATCTCACGCGTTACCGCCGCCGCCCCGCTGTCGCCGGCCAGCCGCATCGCAGCGCTGGGCGCCACGACATCCCGGGCCTGGGCAAGCGCGGCGCGATCGGCGTCGCGCCAATGCGCGGCCTCGACCACACAAGGTGCGACTCCACGGCACGCCGCCATGCGCGCCTTCCGCGATGCGAGGATCCGCTTCACCGCCGTCCCCCGCACCCAGCCGCCGGCATCGACGGCGAGCGTCGGGAACAGCGCCGGCCCGAGCCGCGGCGGGCAGGAAGCCGCCACGGCCGCGCCGCTCGATGCGAGCAGGATCCCGGCGATCGCGGCGCGAATCACCAGGACTTGCTCAGGATGAAGCGAACGCTCCTGCCGAAAATCGGCCGGCCGTAGATCGCGTCACGCGTCGACTGGCCGCTCAGCTGGTCGGTGCGCGGGTTGCCCTCGGTCAGGCCGCGCGCGTTGGTGATGTTGTCGCCGACGACCTGGAACTGCACCGTCCCGCGCGTCAGCGTCACACCCAGGCCGAAAGTGCCGAACGCCGGCAGTCGCGTCTGGTTGAACAGGTCGACGTAGCGCAGTCCGGTGTACTCGTAGCGACCGTACAGCTCGATCCCCGTCCCGTTGCGCTCGAAGGCGAAGGTCGGGCGGACGTTGCCGAACCACTTGGGCTCGCGGATGATCTGGTTGCCGTTGACCGCCGACGGATCGGCGCCCGAGCTGTTCTGCAGGTTCTTGTACTGCGGATTCTGGTACGTCAGCGAGCCCGACACGAAGAACCAGCTGACCGGCGCCAGCGTGCCGTCCGCCTCGATCCCCTTCACTGTCGCCTCGCCGATGAACGGCACCGACTGGTCGTTTCGGCCCGTCGCCGGGTTGAACGCCACGAACGACGCGTTGAATGGATTGAACTTCGTGTAGAAGCCCGTGAGGTACAGATAGTTGCGCCCGAACGACGCCTTCAGCCCGGCCTCGAACTGGTCGGCCTTGGTCGTCAGGATCACCGGATCAATGCCGTAGAAGCTGGTCGACTGCGGCGGCACCTCCAGGTGGGAGGCGCGGGCATAGCCGCCGAGATGGTCGTTGACGTCGTAATTGGCGCCGACCGTCCAGTTGGTGATCCTGGGCTTGCCGGTGCGCTGCTGGCGGGCGCCGGTGAAGCCGCGGACGGTGTTGTCCGCCAGCGTCGTCGGATCCCCGAGGTTTACCGATGTCGACAACAGGCCATAGCCGTTGATGGTGTATTCCTCATGGCGGATGCCGCCGTCGATGCGCAGGCCGCGCACGACTTCCCAGGTGTCGTTGGCGTACACCGCCCACATCCGGGTATCGACCTCGCCCTGATTCAGCGTCGTGCCATAGCGCAGCACGCCATTGTCGGTGACCCGGCCGAGGATCTGGCCGCTCGCCGAATAGGCATAGAGGTCGAGCGGGCGCGGCTGGCTGCGTACCTCGAACAGGTAATCCTGATAGATCGCCTTGTTGGTCAGCCCATAGGCCGCGCCATAGACGCCGACGCGAACGTCGTGCTTGCCGATGCCGGTCTCGAAGCTGCGCGTGACGCTGAGGTCGCTCTGCCCCGAATAGAAGGACGAGCCGACGCCGCGATACTGCGCCTGGACGACGAGGCCGGAGGCGCTAGCCGGATCATAGGGGGTCTGGCCATAGGTGCCCGCCAGCGCATAGCCCAGGCGCGAGACGTTGGCGCCGAACGCGGTGCGCGACGCCGTCAGGAAGCCGTTGGCGAAGGTCGTCGCATCGGCCGGGTTCGACGTCGAATAGAGCGCGTCGAAATCGAGCCGGCCGCGCGTGTAGCCGCCCTTGAACGACACCAGCCACTTGTCGAAATCGCCTTCGAACTGAACGCCGAAGTTGCCATACTCCATATGGCGACCGCTCTCGAGATTGCGGACGTCGGTCCGCACCACGCCATTCGCGTCGCGATAGCGAAGCGGCACATTCTGCAGATACGGCGAATTGAGCGTGCCGTGGAAGAAGTCGATGTACTTGTCGAGCGACACCGCCGGATTGCGCGGATCGGCGACCGGGATCGGCAGGTAGAAGACGTTGTGGTCGTTCAGATAGTTGCCGGTCACGCGGATGAACCCGTTGCCGAAGTCGTGCTTCAGGTTCGCGCGGATCTGGCCGCCGCGATCGTTCGGGAAGCCGTTGTCGCGCTGGCCGCCGTCGCGACGGATGAACCCGCCGATCGCATAATAGGTGTCGTCGCCCAGCGGGCCAGACAGCATCGCGTCGAGGCGATAGAGGTCGGTGGTGCCCGCGGTCACCTGCACCTTGCCGTGCGGCGTGTCGGTGCCGCTCGCGGTGATCGAGTTAACGATCGCCGCCGCCTGGCTGCCATAGATCGGCGCCGGGCCGCCGCGCACCACCTCGACCCGCTCGGTCATCAGATCGTAGCGATTGAGGCTGTCGCCGCGGAAGAAGTTGCCGTTCATGTCATGGAACAGCGGCAGGCCGTCCTGCTGAAACTGCGCATAGCCGTCGTCGGTCGGGATGCCGCGGATGCGCGTGATGTTCTGCACCTCACCGCCGGTCGGCTCGACCTGGATGCCGGGCAGCTTGCCGAGCAGGTCGGCGAAGTTGAGCGGCGCCAGCCGCTTGATGTCGTCCTGCCCCAGCGAGTTGACCGCATAGGACACGTCGAAACGACGCTGGCGGCGTGCCGAGCCGGTGACGATGACGTCGGGGGCTTCCTCTTCGGTCACCGCCTGCGCAGGATCGGCGGTCTGCGTCGCCTCGGCGGTCTGCACCGGTGTCGCGGCGACCGGGGCAGCAGCGGCTGCGACGGGGCGGATCGGCTGCGACGACGCGACGATCAGATAGGCACCGCTTGCCGTAGCCTTGTAGGCGAGGCCCGAACCGCGCAGCATCGCCGCCAGCGCGGCATCGACGCCCATCTGGCCGGCGATCGCATTGGCGCGCTTGCCGCGGACCAACTCGGGCGCGAACAGGATCTGGCGGCCGCTCTGGCGCGAAAAGGCGATCAGCGCCTGGCCCAGGTCCTGGCGTGCGATCTTGACGCCCACCGCCGCCTGCGCCGCCGCGCCGAACGTCGGCAGCGACAGACCCGCGACCATGCTCGTCACCAACAGACCACGCAGCAGAGCGCGCTTGCGGTTCACCGTCATGCTAAATTTCCCCCAAATGCCGGACCTTCGCCGGCCATTCTCCACTCAAGACGCAAGGGTCTCGAAAACCCGAACGCGCCTCTGGCAAAAATTTACGTCAGTGCCGTGACTCGATGCGCGCGCCGCCATCGGACTGCCGCACGACCTTCACCGGAAAGCCCAGTTCGAGCGCGTCGAGGAACGGATCGATCTCGCCCGTCCGCAACGACGCGCTGATCCGCACCCGCGCCGCACGCGCGTCGGCAACGACGATCGGCGGCGTGCCATAGCGGTTGAGTTCGGCCACCGCCTTGCCCAGCGGCTCGTCCTCGAACACCAGCCGCCCCTCGCTCCAGCTCGACAGCGACGCGGCGTGCCCCTCGGCGTGGCGAAGCGAGATCGTCCCGGCGCGCGCGGTCAGCACGTCGTCGGGCTTCATCATCACCGCGGGGCCGTGCGCCGCTTCCGGGGTGACCGACACCTTCCCCTCGACCAGCGCGACGCGCACCGCGCCGGGCTCCAGCCGCACGTCGAATTCCGTTCCGTGCGCGGTCACGCGCTCGCCGCCCGCGACGACGACGAACGGCCGCGACTGATGCTTGGCGACGTCGAAAAAGGCCTGGCCGCGTTCGAGCACCAACCGCCGCTCGCTGTCGCTATAGGCCAGCCGCACCCGGCTCTCGGTGTTCAGCGTCATCCGCGATCCGTCGGGCAACCGAACGACCAGCCGCTGCCCGACCTCCGTCGCGAGCACCGGCGACGTCGGCGCTGCCACCTTGCCGCGCATGACGTACCAGGTCGCGAGCGGCGCCGCGGCCACCGCGAGGCAGGCCGCCGCCAGCGCCGGCCACCACCGCGCTGAAAGCCGCTCGCCCCGAACCAGCGCCGCACGAGCGACCGCCGCGTGGCGCATCGCCAGCAGATCGGGGTGGTCGCCCTCGGCCATCGCCGTCCCGCGCGCGGCGTCCACGCTACGCCAGGCCCGCTCGTTCTCCGGGTCCGCCAGCCACGCATCGAATCCGGCAAGTGGCAGCCCTTCCGCTCGCCGCTCGACCCAGTGCGCCGCCTCGATCAGCCGCGCGTCAGCCAAGCCGCCAATCCTCCAGCCGCATCGCGACATGCGCTAGCGCCCGCGCCTGATGCTTTTCGGCGGCACGTGTCGAAATGCCGAATGCACGGGCGACATCGGCCATCTTCAGCCCTTCCATCAGTCGCAACACGAACACGTCGCGCGTCCTTTCCGGCAACTCCGCCAGCGCGTCGCGGATGCGCGCGGCAGCGTCCCTGCTTTCCAAGACGCGATCGGGCGCGAAATCCGAACTCGGCATGTCGATGCCGTCGATCGGCAGCGCCGGCCCACCGCGCACCGCCTCGCGCCGAGCGCGGTCGCGGAGCACGTTGGCGGCGGTGACGAACAGGAAATGCTCTGGCTGGCGGATATCGGCGGGGTCATCGTAGCGGCTCAGGCGAAGGAACACCTCCTGCACCATGTCGTCGGCATCCTCCGCCGAGGCGAGACGGCGGCGGAAATAGCGCCCCAGCGGCTGGGCATAGGTGCCGACCAGTGCGCGCAGCACCGATCCGCGTGCGGTGTCGTCCCCCGATCGTGCCGGCCTCTCCCCCATGCGCGCGAGGAAGCGCGCGCCCACGCTTCCCGTCAAGCGCCAGCTTTACGCCCCCACTTCCCGCCGGTTAGGACGCGGCCCATGAACCGGTCGCTCCCGCTGCTCGCGCTGTCCCTGGCCCTCACCGGCCATGCTTCGGCACAGGAGCGGCCGTCACAGCTGGTCGATCCCTTCGTCGGCACGCTCGCCGATTTCGGCCAGCTGACCCCCGCCGCGGTCGCGCCGTTCGGGATGGTGCAGCTCGGCCCAGACACCGCCCCGGCCAATCACGCCGGCTATGATCATGCCGCGACGACGCTGCTCGGCTTTTCGCACACCCGCGGCGTCGGCGTCGGCTGTGGTGGGGCCGGCGGCGACCTGATGGTGTCGCTGCGCTATGCCGACCGCGCCGGTCGGTCGCTGATCGACAAAGCCGGCGAAAGCGCGAGCGCCGGCATCTATCGTGTCCGCTACGACGACGGCATCGCTGCCGAACTCACCGCCACGCGCGGCGCCGGCGTCATCCGCCTGACGCTGCCGCGTGCCGGCGCGGTGACGCTGGCGATCGATCCCCGCCACAGCTATTCCAAGCGACTGTCCGCCAGCTGGACCAGACGTTCGAGCGATGGCCTTCGTGCCGAACTGATCGCGGGCTCGGTCTGCGACGTCGGCGCGTACCGGCTGTTCAGCGACACCGCGATCACGCTCAACGGTCGCCCGCTTCGGCAGACACTCTCGATCGGCGCCGGCGACGTGGCGCAGCTGTCGCTGACCGCCAGACCGGGCGACGTCGTCGAGGTTCGCACCGGTCTGTCCTCGGTCGATGGCGACGGTGCAGCGCTCGTCCGCCGCCGCGAGCTCGGCAGTCGCGCCTTCTCCGTCATTGCAGCGGCCACCGCATCGGCCTGGGACCGCGAACTCGGCCGCGTCCAGCCGCAGGGTCCACGCGACCAGCGCGCCCTGTTCTTCACCTCGCTCTACCGCGTGCTGCAAACCCCCGTCGCGATCGACGATCCCGATCGTCGCCACCGCGACAACGACGGCAGCATCGCCCGCTCGCCTGCCGGCCAGACGCGCTACGCCAGCTGGTCGCTGTGGGACAATTACCGTACCCAGCTGCCGCTGTTGGCGCTACTCCAGCCCCAGCGCGGCAACGATCTCGCCCGCTCGCTGGAGGTGCTCTATGCCCGCACCAAGCCGCAATGGGCGACCAAGACCGAACCCTTCATCTCGGTGCGCACCGAGCATGCCGGCATCGCCCTGCTCGACCTTCGCCGCAAGGGTTTCGCCGCCTTCGACGCTCCCGCCACGCTCGCGGGCATGATCGCCGACAGCGCCACGCTCCAGCGTGAAACGCCCGACCAGCAGATCGAGGCCGCCTATGACGACTGGGCCGTCGCCCAGCTCGCCGCCGACCTGGGTCGTCGCGACGTCGCCGCCGACTTCACGACGCGCGCGCTCGACTATCGCCCGATGTGGCGTTCGGTGTTCGAAACGCCGGGCGCCGACGGCGATACCGTCAAGGCGCGCGGGCTGTATCAGGGGACGCTGTGGCAATATCGTTGGGCACCGGTGTTCGACCTCGACTGGATGGCGAAGACCGTCGGCCGCGACCGCTTCGTCGATCAGCTCCACCATTTTTTCGACGCCGGCCTGTTCAACATGACCAACGAGCCGGACATCCACGTCCCCTGGCTCTTCGCTGCTCTCGGCAAGCCGCAGCCGACTGCGACGCTGGTCCACACCATCCTGACGAAGCCGATCGAGCATCCCTACACCAATGCCGGCAAGCTGCCGGTGCCCTTCGTCGGCCCCAGCTTCCAGCTCGCGCCGCAGGGTTTCGCCGACGGCATGGACGACGATGCTGGCGCAATGACCGCCTGGTACGTATTCGCCTCGCTCGGCCTTTATCCGCTGGTACCGGGCGAGCCATGGTATCTGGTGTCGACGCCGGCCTTCGCGACGACGCGGATCGATATGGGCGGCGGCCGGACGTTGACGATCCGGCGGGCCGGCCCGGCTGCGGGTACTCCGGTGAGCGCCACGCTCGACGGCAATTCGCTGGCGGACTTCCGCGTCACCCATGCGGCGCTGGTGCGCGGCGGCGAGTTGGTGGTGACGACCCGTTAGGCGAGCATCACGCCAGCGTCGTCGCCAACGTCCACCAGCCCTTCGCGCTAGCGGCCTGCCCTGCAGCATCCCGCTCGGCTTCGCTCGCGAACAGCGCGAAGCACGTCGCGCCCGACCCCGACATCCGCGACAACATCACGCCCGGCGCACCGGCCAGCAGCGCCAGCACCGCGTCGATCGCGGGCGCCAGCTGCCGCGCCGGCGGCTCCAGGTCGTTGCGTGACGCCAGCGCCCGATCGATCAACGCCCCCTCGGCGAGCGGCCCGCGATCGATCCCGTCCCAGCCGCCGAACACCGCCGCCGTCGACACCGCAACCCCGGGATTGACCAGCAGCAATGGCGTCCGCGCGAGGCTGTCGTCGAGGAGCCGCAGCGCGTCGCCCCGCCCCTCGCCCAGCGTCGTCCGCCCGACCAGGCACGCCGGCACATCCGCCCCCAGCGACGACGCGATGTCCATCAACGCCGGCGCGTCCGGCGCAAGCCCATGCAACGTCGCCAGCGCCCGCAACGTCGCCGCCGCATCGGCCGACCCGCCCCCGATCCCCGACGCGATCGGCAGTCGCTTGTCGAGCGTGATGGCATAATGCGCCGCGACGCCGAAGCGCTCGCGAAAGGCATCGACTGCGCGCGTCACGAGGTTATCGGCCCATCCCTGATTCCCTCTCCCACCGGGAGAGGGAGGGAGCGGCACAGCCGCGGAAGGGTGAGGGTGTCCCAAAGCCGCCGCGAACGGGCCGACGACCTCGAAGCGGTCCCACTCCGCCTCCGCCACCGTCACCACATCGCCATCGCGCGCGAAGGCGAACAGCGTCTCCAGATCGTGATAGCCGTCCGCCCGCCGCCGCCGGACGTGCAGCGCCAGGTTGATCTTCGCCGGTGCCGCCTCGGCGATCATCGCTGCGTCGGCAATCCGCTCGCGACCTTGCCGGCCAGCCGCGTCGCCTCGTCGGGCTCCGCCACCACCGCCGCCGCGCGCCAAGCGTAGCGCGCTTCATAGCGTCGACCGACCGACCAATAGATGTCGCCCAGATGCTCTGCGATCTCGGCATTGTCGGGCTCCGCAGCCGCCGCCCGCTCGACGAGCGGCAGCGCCTTGGCGATATTGCCGCCAAGGAAATACACCCATCCCAGCGAGTCCGCGATCGACGCATTGTCCGGCGCCAGCGCCGCCGCGCGTTCGAGCAGCCGCGTCGCGTTCCTCACGTCGTCGCCGCGTTCGGCGCGTGCATAGCCCAGATAGTTGAGCGCCAGCGGCTCGTCGGGCGCCAGCTTCACCGCGCGTTCCAGCGCTGGCTTCGCCTCGGCCCAGCGACCCGCCTGGTCGAGCGCGCCGCCATATTGCATCCACGCCGTCCACGGCTCGCGCGCGGCGTCGGCGTCGAGGACGCGGCGATACCAGCGTGCCGCCTCCGCATATTGCCCCGCCAGCGTCAGCTGCTCGCCGTACCGCTGCCAGTCCGCGGCGACCGCACCCTCGCGCGTCGCCAGCGCCTTCGCCGCCGCGAGCGCCTCGTCGCTGCGGCCGGCGGCGGCCAGGATCGCAACCCGATTGGCCTGCGCCGCGGCGGCGAAGGGGTCGTCGCGGTCGAGCTTCGCGAGCGTCGCCAGCGCGCGATCGGTGCCGCCGTCGCGCGCCAGCGCATCCGCTAGCAACAGCCTGGCGCGTCCGTCGGTCGGATCGGCCACCAGCGCCGACCGGCTCAGCGCGATTGCGATCGCACTCGGCGAATCACCCCCCGCCAGATCGGCGGCGACACGGCCGAACAGCCGCGACACCCCGAACGCGAGCGTCGGCTTCGCAGGATAGCCGCGCCGCATCGCGACGACGACCGGATCGTCGCCATCGAGCAGCGCTCGCGCCTCCGCCTCCTGACCGCGCCCAAACAGCAGCTGCGCCGCCGCCACCGACAGGTCGGCCGGCGCCCCCGCACTGCGCGCCGCCGCCACTGCGGCCAGTCCCTGCGCCGTATCGCCGCGTGCGATCAGCAGCAGCGCGCGCGTCTCGTTGGCGAAACGCTGCGCCAGCGGATCGGGCCGAACCGCGGCGCGCCCGAGCACCGGCATCGGATCGACACCCTTCGCCGACGCGATCCACCCGCGGACCGCCGGCGACAGGATCCCGAGCGGCGTCCGGTCGAGCGCCGCGACGCCGCGTTCCGCCGCCCCCGGGTCGTTGGCCTGCGCCGCCTCGCCGATCGCCAGCAGGGCAACGTCGGCGGGCACCTCGCCCTGCGTGCGCAATATCGCCGCCGCCCGGCTCGCCAGCGTCATGTCGCCCGCCGCCAGCGCCTCGCGAAACGCGCGCACCGCCAGCTTGGCATCGCCCGGCGCGCTCGACAGCGCCCGAGCATAGCCCGCCACCGCCACCTCGCTCCGCCCATCGGCATCGGCGGCACGCGCCTTTAGATAGGCCGCGACGTTGGGCGTGTCGGCGAGCGCCGGCAGCGGCAGGACGACCAGCAGCGCCGCCGCGCCGCCGAACAGATGCTTACATGTTGGGATAGTTCGGGCCTCCACCGCCCTCGGGCACCACCCAGTTGATGTTCTGGGTCGGGTCCTTGATGTCGCACGTCTTGCAGTGGACGCAGTTCTGGGCATTGATGACGAACTTCGGATCGCCCGTCTCCTGCCCCACCACCTCGTACACGCCCGCCGGGCAGTAACGCTGCGCCGGCTCGTCATAGAGCGGCAGGTTATAGTCGATCGGCCGCGACGGGTCCTTCAGCACCAGGTGGACCGGCTGGTCCTCCTCGTGGTTGGTGTTCGATAGGAACACCGACGACAGGCGATCGAACGTCAGCACGCCGTCCGCCTTGGGATAGAGTTTGGGCTTCACCAGATCCTTGCGCCAAAGCGTCTCGTGATCGGGATGATGCTTCATCGTGAAGGGCATCTTCAGCCCCAGATGCTCCGCCCACATCGTCACGCCGGCCAGCCCCGATCCCAGGAAATCGCCGAACTTCTTCACCAGCGGCACGACGTTGCGGACTATCGAGAGCTCCTTCTTCACCCACGATTGCTCGAATGCCTCGGGGTAAGCGACCAGTTCGTCATGCTCGCGCCCGGCCTGCACCGCCGCGAACGCCGCCTCGGCCGCCATCATCCCGCTCTTCATCGCGGTATGCGTGCCCTTGATCCGCGGCACGTTGAGGAACCCCGCACTATCCCCGATCAGCGCACCGCCCGGGAACACCAGCTTGGGGATCGACTGCAGCCCACCGTCGCTGATCGCGCGGGCGCCATAGCTGACGCGCTTGCCGCCCTTCAGCAGCGCGGCGACCTCGGGATGGGTCTTCCACTTCTGCATTTCCTGGAACGGCGAGGTGTAGGGATTGGTATAGTTCAGCCACGTCACGAAGCCGATCGACACCTGGCCGTTGGCCTGGTGATAGATCCAGCCGCCGCCATTGGCATCGTCGTCGAGCGGCCAGCCCTGGGTGTGGATCACCCGGCCCGGCACATGAAGTTCGGGATCGATGTCCCACAACTCCTTGACGCCCAGGCCATAGACCTGCGGATCGCTGTTCGCGGCGAGGTCGAACGTCCGGATCACCTGCTTGGTCAGCGACCCGCGGCAACCTTCGGCGAAGAAGGTGTACTTCGCATGCAGTTCGAGCCCCGGCTGGTAATCGCCCTTGTGCGTGCCGTCGCGCGCCACGCCCATGTCGCCGGTCGCGACGCCCTTTACCCGGCCCTGCTCGTCGTACAGCACTTCCGCCGCGGCGAAGCCCGGGAAGATCTCGACGCCCAGTTCTTCGGCCTGCCCCGCCAGCCAGCGGCACAGATTGCCCAGGCTGCCGGTATAGGTCCCCTTGTTGTGCAGGAACGGCGGCGTCCACAGGTGCGGCAGCACCGTCTTGCGCTTCGCCGACAGCACCCAGTGAAGGTTCTCCGTCACCGGCGTCTCCGCCATCGGGCACCCCTGCTCGCGCCAGTCGGGCAGCAGCTCGTCCAGGCTGCGCGGATCGACGACCGCGCCCGACAGGATATGGGCGCCGACCTCCGAACCCTTTTCGATGACGCAGACCGACAATTCGGCGCCAGCCTCGTTCGCCAGCTGTTTCAGCCGGATAGCCGCACTCAGGCCCGCGGGGCCAGCGCCGACGACCACCACGTCATAGGGCATCGACTCGCGTTCGCTCATGGCACCATTCTCCCGCGTAGCCGTACCCGCGATCGGGCTTGGGTCGGCAACGTTCTGTCCTGCATTGCCGATCCGACAAGTTGACCGCCACGTCAACTATGCCCTTAGACAGCATCGATGGGGGCAGATCAGCATTTCGACTGGCACGGCGCCGCGGCGAGTGCGCTCGATTGGTGGGCAGACGCGGGCGTCGACATCCTGGTCGACGATACCCCCCGCGACTGGCTCGCCCCGCCGCCCGCCGCCGTGCCGAAACGGGCTTTGGTCGAACCGGCCGCCGTCGCCGCCGCGGCGATGCCCGACGACCTTGCCACCTTCCTCGCCTGGCGCGGCGGCGATGCCGTGCCCGAGGCGGCATGGCGCGGCGCGACGATCCTCGCCAGTGGCCCCGCCGACGCTACGGCAATGGTATTGCTCGACTGCCCGGACCGCGACGATGCCGACGAAGGCCGTTTGCTCGCGGGAGCATCGGGACGGCTGTTCGATCGCATGCTCGCCGCGATCGGCCTGTCCCGCGACGAGGTGCATATCGCCGCGGTCTGCGTCCGCCGCCCCGTCGCCGGTCGTCTGCCGCGCGAGGCGGAGGAACGGCTTCACGACATCGCTCGCCATCACGTCGGGCTGGTCGCCCCCAAGCGCCTGCTGGTGATGGGCAATGCGGCGAGCCGTGCGATCCTCGGGGCGGAACTCATGGCGACGCGGGGCTCTCTTCATCCCTTCGCGGCTAAGAACGGCAGCGTCGAGGTCGTCGCGAGCTTCCACCCGCGCTTCCTGATCGAGAAACCGGTCGCGAAGGCGGAAGCTTGGCGCGACCTGCAGTTGTTTAAGGGGGGAATGCCCGCATGATCTCGCTGGCGCTGCTGGCCGCCGCGACCGCCATGACGCCGTCGCCCGATCCCGCCACCGCTGCCGAACCGCTCGACCCCCGCGTCGTCGCGCCCCCCCCGGCTCGCAGCGCGGAGCGTCTGCCCGATCAGCTCGATGCGGAGCAGCGTTCCGGCTACCGCACCGTCTTCCAGGCGATCCGCGACGCGCGCTGGCAGGATGCGCAAATCGCGCTCGACACGATGAAGCCGGGGCCGCTGCACGCCATCGCCCGCGCCGAGCTGTGGACCGCGAAGGGCGCCCCCCGCGCCGAGCTGACGACGCTCACCGCCCTCCTCACCGAAGCGCCCGAACTGCCCCAGGCGCCCGACCTGCTCCGCCTCGCCCGCGCGCAGGGCGCAACCGACCTCGCGCCGCTGCCGTCGCAGCAGCGCCTGATCTGGCAGGACGGCGCTCCCCGCCGCAGCCGCGCCAAGGCGACCGCCAGCGATGCGATCGCCGCCGATCTCGCCGCCAAGATGGCGCCACTGGTGAAGGCTGACGCCGGCGCCGAGGCACAGGCGCTGCTCGAAGTGACGCAGGGGCTTTCGCCCGAGGCGCAGACCGAATGGCAGGCGAAGATCGCCTGGATGTATTTCCTGTCCGGCGACGACGCACGGGCGCGCGACATGGGCGGCCTTGCCGGTGTCGGCTTCGGCGATTGGGCGCTCCAGGGCCGCTGGACCGCGTCGCTGGCGGCATGGCGCCAGAACGACTGCGTTGCCGCCGGCAACGGGTTCGAAGGCACCGCCGCGCGCGCCAACGACGTCGATCTGCGTGCCGCGGCGCTATACTGGGCCAGCCGCGCCGACATGGTCTGCGGACGCCCTGACCGGATTCAGGGCCGGCTGAAGGCCGCGGCACAATATAGCGAGAGCTTCTACGGTCAGCTCGCCCGACAGGCGCTGGCGATGCGCGACGGAAAGCCCGCGATGGGCGGCGTCGTCACCCGCGACTGGGCGGTACTCGGCCAGCGCCCCAACGTCCGCGTCGCCGCCGCGCTGGTCGAAATCGGCGAAACCGACCTTGCCGACGACGTCATCCGCCAGCAGGCGAAGATCGGTTCGCCCAGCGAGTTCGCCGGCCTCGTCCGCATCGCCGAGGCGCTCAGCCTGCCCGCCACCACCGTCTGGCTCGCACACAACTGCCCGGCCGGCGTGACAGCGGAGGCCGAGGCTCGCTATCCCACCCCCGCCTGGACCCCTGACAGCGGCTGGCGCGTCGACAAGGCGCTGGTCTACGCCCACACGCTCGAGGAAAGCGGCTTCCGCAACAAGGTCGTCAGCCCCGCCGGCGCCTATGGCCTCATGCAGATCATGCCCGCCGCCGCGACCGATTTCGCGCGGGAAAAGGGCTTGGGTGCGATCGACCGGTCGCAGCTGACGCGGCCGTCGACCAACATGGACATCGGCCAGCGCCATCTAGAGCGGCTGCGCGACATGGCCGGCGTCACCGGCGGTCTGCTGCCCAAGGTCATCGCTGCCTATAATGCCGGCCCCAAGCCGGTCGGCGAGTGGAACGCGATCGTTCACGACCGCGGCGATCCGCTGCTCTACATCGAGAGCATCCCCTATTGGGAAACGCGCGGCTACGTCACGACGGTGCTGCGCAACTACTGGATGTACGAGGCGCAGGGCGGCAAGGCGAAGTCCGCCAGCCGCACCGCCTTGGCGCAGGGGATGTGGCCGCGGTTCCCCGGGCTCCCCGGCGCCAGCGCGATCCGAATGAACGCGCAGCCCTCGCGCCTCGCGAGCGCCAGCATCGGTTCGGAAATCGGCGCAGGGGCGATGCGCTAAGGCGTTTCCGCAAATCCTCCCCCGCCAGGGGGAGGTGGCAGCGCAGCTGACGGAGCGGGAGGTAAGCGACGACTACGTTAGCGGCCTCCGCCCCCTCCGTCACGCCTCCGGCGCGCCACCTCCCCCTGGCGGGGGAGGATTGAATAGGCGCCCGCCAACGCCTAGCCCCGCGGACATGCCGATCGACGACACCCGCACTTTCCTCCCCGTCCGCATCGCCGTACTGACGGTCAGCGACACCCGATCCCTCGCCGACGACCGTTCCGGCGATACTCTCGTCGAGCGGCTGACCACCGCCGGCCACATCCTCGCCGATCGCGCCATCGAACAGGACGACGCCAACATCATCGTCGCCCGCCTGAACGCGTGGATCGACGACCGTGACATCGACGTGGTTATCACCACCGGAGGCACTGGCGTCACCGGCCGCGACGTCACGCCCGAGGCAATCGAGCGCACTGCCGAAAAGATGATCCCAGGCTTCGGCGAACTCTTTCGCTGGCTAAGCTATGCCAAGATCGGCACCTCCACCGTCCAGTCGCGCGCCTGCGCCGCGGTCGCGCGGGGCACCTATCTGTTCGCGCTGCCCGGCTCGACCGGCGCGGTGAAGGACGGCTGGGACGGCATCCTTCAGGACCAGCTCGACAGCCGCCACCGCCCCTGCAACTTCGTCGAACTCATGCCGCGCCTTATGGAGCGATAGCCTAGGCGAAACCCTCGCCCAGCGTCATCACCGCCGTGACATGCCGTTGCGCGATCTCCACCGCATCGTCGCCGTATCCGCCGCCGACCGTGCTCGCCAGCGGCACGCCCCGCGCGCGCATCAGCCGCGCGATCAACCGCTCGCGCTCGACCAGCCCCTCGCGGGTCAGCGCCAGCCGCCCCAACTTGTCGCCCACGAAGGGATCGACGCCGGCCTGGTACAGCACCAGCCCCGGCGCCACCTCGTCGAGGAGCGGCACCAGCGTGCGTTCCAGCGTGGCGAGATACTCCTCGTCGCCGATCCCGTCGGCGAGCCCGACGTCGAGCGTCGAGCGTGCCTTGCGCACCGGGAAATTCTTCTCGGCGTGGATCGAGTAGGTCGTGATCTCCGCCCGTCCCGCCAGCAGCGCCGCGGTGCCGTCGCCCTGATGCACGTCGCAGTCGACGACCAGCACGCGCCCGACCGCTCCTTCCTCGACGAGGCGGTTGGCGGCGATCGCCAGGTCGTTGAACACGCAAAAGCCCGCCCCGGTATCCGCCAGCGCATGGTGGCTGCCGCCAGCGGTGTTCGCCGCAAAGCCATGCTCCAGCGCCAGTTTCGCCGCCAGCCATGTGCCGCCCGGCACGACCGCCGCGCGCCGCGCCACCGCCTCGGTCACCGGGAAGCCGATCCGCCGGGTCTTGGCCGCAGGTACATCGGCGGCGAGCACCTCGGCGACGTAATCGGCGTCATGCACCGCCTCCAGCCAGCGCGCCGGCATCGGCTCCGGCTCGTGCCAGCACAGCCGCTCACCCTCGTCGCGCAGCAAGTCGCGGATCAGCCCGTTCTTGTTCCAGCGATAGGTCGATCGCGCCGGCGCGGGCGCGACATAGTCGGGATGATGGACGACATGGATCACGCCGCCTAGGTAGGCGCTGGAAGCCCCCTTCCCAAGCAGGAGAGCGCATGACCGACCCTTTCGTCCGCCCCGACGTCGCCGCGTTCCTGGGCTATCTCAACAACATGCCCGGCCCGAAGATGCACGAGCTGGAGCCCGCCGCCGCGCGCCAGCTGTATCTCGCGACCAAGGGAGTCGCCGAGGTACCGCAGGGTGAGCTGGCGGTGGTCCGCGATCTGTCGATCCCCGGCCCCGCCGGCGCCATCCCGGCCCGCCTGTTCGACGCCGCCGATCGGCACGAGGCCGGACCCGCGGTCGTCTTCTTCCACGGCGGCGGCTTCGTCATCGGCGATCTCGACACCCACGCCAGCTTTTGCGCCGAGGCGGCACGGGTGCTCGACGTGCCGGTCATCGCGATCGACTATCGCCTCGCCCCCGAGCATCGGTGGCCCGCCGCACCCGACGATTGCGAAGCCGCCGCACGCTGGGTCGCCACCAGCCCGCCCGAGCTAAAGCGCAGCGTCACCGGCCTCGTCCTGATGGGCGACAGCGCCGGCGGCGCGCTGACGATCGTCACCGCCATCGCGCTGCGCGACGAGCCCGCCACGGTGCCGGTGCTGGTCCAGGCGCCGATCTATCCCGTCGTCGACCGGGTCGAGCCCTATGGCTCCTACGACCAGTTCAACGCCGGCTACCTGCTGACCCGCGAATCGATGAGCTGGTTCGAGGACGCCTATGCCGCCGACCTCGATCATATGCGCGCCTCGCCGATCCGCGCCGACCTAACGGGATTGCCGCCCTGCGTGATCGTCACCGCCGGGCTCGATCCGCTGCGCGACCAGGGCCGCCGCTATGCCGCCACGCTGATCGAAAAGGGTATCCCCACCATCTACCGCGAGGCGTCGGGGAATATTCATGGCTTCATCAACATGCGCCAGGCGATCCCTTCGGGCCAGGGCGACGTCACGGGTTACCTTACCGCGGTGCGGGCGATGCTGGCCGAGCAGGTGGCCGACGCATGAGCGATCTCCCCTATCGCCCCTGCGCGGGCGTCATGCTCGCCAATCGCGACGGCCGGGTCTTCGTCGGCCAGCGGCTCGATTCGACGCTGGAGGCCTGGCAAATGCCGCAGGGCGGGGTCGACCCCGGTGAGGATGCGCTGACCGCCGCGATCCGCGAGCTCGGCGAGGAAACCGGCATCGCGCCTCACCAGGTGACGCTGATCGCCGAGGCACCAGGCGAGTTCGTCTACGATCTGCCCGAAGACATGATCGGCAAGATCTGGAAGGGCAAATGGCGCGGTCAGCGCCAGCGCTGGTTCCTGTTCCGCTTCGACGGCCAGGACAGCGACGTGAACATCGCCACTTCACATCCCGAATTCCGCGCCTGGCGCTGGGTCGATGCCCACGAATTGCCGCGCCTGATCGTGCCCTTCAAAAAAAAGCTATACGAGGATGTACTCGCCGCGCTGAAGCCACATTTGGCCGCAGGCAAGCGAAGCGATGGTGCCGTAGCGGAAACCAGCCGATAAGGGCTGCCCGTGATGCGTCGGCTGGTTCTTCTTGTCGCGGCCCTGCCGCTCGTCCTCGCCGACGCCCCGCCGCCCGGCGACAGCCCGGTGCCGATCCCGGCGGCGATCAAGGCAATGCTCGATGCCGCGATCGAAACCGGCAACGACGGGGAAATCTCGACGATCGTCAAATATGCCCGCCTTGCCGATCCGGCGAGCGCCGACGCCGTGCTCGCCATCGCTCAGAAATGGCGCGCCGATCGCGAGGCGGCGCGCCAGGAGACGATCCGCCAGGCCACCGTCTTCGACCTGTGGAGCGGCAGTGCGCAGCTGGGCGGCTATATCTCGACCGGCAACAGCGACATCGCCGGCGGCAGCGCGGTGATCGACGCCAAGCGCGAAGGCCTTCAATGGCGCCACAAGTTCCGCGTCCAAGCCGATTATCAGGAAAACCAGGGCGTCACGACGCGCGAGCATTATCTCGCCAGCTACGAGCCCAACTACAAGATCGACGACCGCCTCTACATGTACGGCGCCGGCCAGTATGAGAGCGACAAGTTCCTGGGCTATTGGAACCGCTTCTCCGCATCGATCGGCGCCGGCTACAGCGTCCTCAAGTCGCGTGCCATGTCGCTGGACCTCGAACTCGGCCCCGCCTTCCGCCACACCTATTTTACCGACCAGACCGTTCAGTCCAGTCCCGCCGGCCGCGGTTCGCTGGCGTTTCGCTGGCAGCTGCTGCCCGGCTTATCGGTCACGCAGAACGGTGCGGCCTATGTCCAGCGCTTCAATTCGACGATCAGCGGCGTCACGGCGCTCAACGCCAAGCTGATCGGGCCGCTCTCGGCATCGCTGTCGTACAACATCCAATACGAAAGCCAGCCGCCCGTGGGCTCGGTTTCGACCGACACCACGACCCGGGCCTCCGTGGTGTACAGTTTCTAGCCATACTTCGTCATACCGGGCTTCCCCCGGCTCGACGGAGGGGGTGGAGACTGGCGGCGCACCCCGCTACCAGTAACGCATGAAACCATCTCAGCCGCATCAGGTCGTGGTTGACACCATCGACGCCGCCCCGATGCGCACCCAGGTTGAGCGCTGGTCCGCGATCAACAGTGGCACGCGAAACCTTGTCGGCCTTGCGATGATGGCGGGCCAACTCGCCGACGCCTTCGCCGCCCTCCCCGGCACGCTCACGCTGGTCGATCCCGCCCCGGCCGCCAGCGTCGGCGCGGAAGGCCTGGTCGTTGCGCTCGACCATGGCCGCCACCTCCACCTGCGCGTCCGCCCCGATGCGCCGGTGCAGATGCTCTTCACCGGCCACATGGACACCGTCTATCCCGCCGATCACCCCTTCCAGCTAGTCAGCGACCGCGGCGACGGCACGATCGGCGGTCCCGGCGTCGCTGACATGAAGGGCGGCCTGTCGGTGATGCTTGCCGCCCTAAAGGCGGTGGAGACGACGTCATTCGCCGACCGCCTGGGCTATGAGGTCGTCATCAACTCGGACGAGGAAACCGGCTCCTTCTCGTCCGCAGCCCTCATCGCCCAGGCCGCGCGCGGCAAGGTCGCCGCCTTCACCTACGAGCCCGCCCTCGCCGACGGCACGCTGGCGGGCGCGCGCGGCGGCACCGGCAACTTCTCGATCGTCGTCCGCGGCCGCAGCGCCCATGCCGGCCGCAATCCCGATGAGGGTCGCAATGCCGTCGTCGCCGCCGCCGACATCGCGCTCCGCCTTGCCGAGGCGCGCGGCCCCGCGCTGTCGGTCAACCCCGCCAGGATCGACGGCGGCGGCCCCAACAACGTCGTCCCCGATCTCGCGATCCTGCGCGTCAACTTCCGCCCCGGCGACCGCGATGCCATCACCTATGCCCGCCAGGCGATCGACCATGCGGTCGCTGCCGTCGAACGCGCGCATGACGTCGCGATCGAGGTCCACGGCAGCTTCAATCGCCCGCCCAAACCACTCGACCCCGCCGCCGAGCGCCTGTTCGCCGTCGTCGCCGACGCCGGCGCGACGCTCGGCATCCCGGTCGCCTGGCGCGCCACCGGCGGGGTGTGCGACGGCAACAACATTGCCGCGGCCGGCGTCCCCGTCGTCGACACCATGGGGGTTCGTGGCGGCGCGATCCATTCACCGGATGAGTTCATGATCCTCGACAGCCTGTACGAGCGCGCCGCCCTTTCGACCCTCGCCATCCTGTCCATCTCCGAAAAGGGCCGTCCATGAGCTACGTCATCCGCGCCGCCCGTCCCGACGACCTCCAGCACCTGTATGAGATGGCGAAGCTGACCGGCGGCGGCTTCACCAACCTGCCGCCCGAGCGCCGCGCGCTGAAGGCGAAGCTCGACCGCAGCGCCGACGCCTTCGCCCGCGCCGACGATACGCTCGTCGACGAGCTGTTCGTGCTGATGCTCGAGGATACGGCCACCGGCGAGGTTCGCGGCACCTGCCAGCTCTTCACCCAGGTCGGCCAGCGCCACCCCTTCTACAGCTATCGCCTCGGCACGCTGACCCAGCACAGCCGCGAGCTCGACCGCACCTTCCGCGCCGAGATGCTGGCGCTGACCACCGATCTCGAAGGGTCGGCGGAGGTCGGCGGCCTGTTCCTCCACCCCGGCGAGCGGGCCGGCGGCCTCGGCCTTCTTCTCGCACGCAGCCGCTACCTCTTCATCGCCGCGCACCGCCCGCGCTTCGCCGACCGCATCCTCGCCGAGCTGCGCGGGATCATCGACGAGGCCGGCGGCTCGCCGTTCTGGGACGGGCTGGCAGGCCGCTTCTTCGGCATGAATTTCCAGGATGCCGACCAGTTTAACGGCGTCCACGGCCACCAGTTCATCGCCGACCTGATGCCGAAGCATCCCATCTACACCGCGATGCTCACCGAGACCGCGCGCGCCGTGATCGGCTTGCCCCACCCTTCGGGACGGGCGGCAATGCGGATGCTGGAGAATGAGGGCTTCGCGTTCGAGAATTACGTCGACATCTTCGACGGCGGCCCGACCATGACCGCGCGCACCGACCGCGTCCGCACCATCGCCGAGGCGCGCGAGGCTCGTATCGTCGCGATCGACAGCGACGGCGGCGAGGAAGCACTGGTCGCGACCGGGCATCTCACCAAGTTCCGCTGCGCCTTCGGCCAGGTCCGCAGCGTCGGCGACGGCATCGTGCTCAGCACCGCCTGCGCCGCCGCGCTCGGTGTCGCCGAGGACGATGTCGTCCGCCATGTCGCGCGGGTGCTGTGATGCCGGTCGAGATCAACTTCGACGGCATCGTCGGCCCAAGCCACAATTACGCGGGCCTGTCGCACGGCAATCTCGCCGCCACCCGCAACGCCGGCAAGGTCAGCCATCCCCGCGCCGCCGCGCTTCAGGGCATCGCCAAGATGCGCGCCAATCTGGCGCTCGGCCTGACGCAGGGCATCCTCCTGCCGCACCCGCGCCCCGATCACAGCTGGCTGGGTCGCCTCGGCCTGACCTATGCCGACGCCCCGCCGCATCTTCAGGCGCAGGCGCTGTCGGCCTCGTCGATGTGGGCCGCCAATGCCGCCACCGTATCGCCCGCGCCCGACACCGCCGACGGCCGCTGCCACCTGACGGTCGCCAACCTCGTGACGATGCCGCATCGCAGCCACGAGTGGCCCGCGACGCTCGCCCAGCTGCGGCTCGCATTCGCAGACCCCGCCTTCGCCGTCCATGACGCCGTCCCCGCCCCCTTCGGCGACGAGGGCGCCGCCAACCACATGCGCCTGTGCTCGTCGCATGGCGAGCCCGGCGTCGAGGTGTTCGTCTATGGCGTCGCCGGCGGCCCCTTCCCCGCCCGCCAGCATCGCGAAGCGAGCGAGGCCATCGCCCGCCACCACGGCCTAGATCCCGCGCGCACGCTCTTCGTCCGTCAGTCCGACGAAGCGATCGCCGCCGGCGCCTTCCACAACGACGTCGTCGCCGTCGCCAACGAGCGCGTCCTGTTCGCACACGAGCAGGCCTTTGCGAATCGTGACGCCGTCTACGCCGATCTCCGCCGCCTGCTCCCCGACATCGAAATCGTCGAGGTGCCCGCCGCCGAGGTCAGCCTCGCCGACGCCATCGCCTCCTACCTCTTCAACGCGCAGCTGGTGACGACTCCGCAGGGCCCGACGCTGATCGTCCCCGGCGAGGCGCGCGCGACGCCATCGGTCTGGCGCTGGCTCGAGCGGCATCAGGCCGGCAACGGTCCGATCCGCCGGGTGGAGGTCGTCGACGTGCGCGAATCGATGGCCAACGGCGGCGGTCCAGCCTGCCTGCGCCTTCGCGTCGTCGCCGATCCCGCGACCATCGATCCGCGCTTTCTGGTCGACGCCGCCCTGCTCGACCGCATCGCCGCGGTGATCGAGACGCATTGGCCCGACGCCATCGACCCTGCCGCGATCGGCGATCCGGCGCTGATCGCGCGGATAGAGCGGGGGCGGCTCGCGCTGCTGGAGGCACTCGATCTGTCGGTTCTTGCCTGACCTGGCGCACAGAAGCGTCGGGTTAATTGACAATTAACCATGTCGCTTAACGCGACGTTAGCCATTTCCGCCGCTGGCACGCACCTTGCCTAAGTGTCTGGCATGTTGAACAGCATCACTCGGCTCTTCACCATCAAGACCAAGTTCGAGGCCTTCCTCGTCATCTATGGTCTTGGCTCCGGCGCGGTGGAGCGCGGCTTTCATTATCTGGAGCAATATCCGGGCTATGGCGGCTGGGCGCTCTTCGCCTGCTGCCCGGTCGCGGTGTTCATGGCGGGCGGGCGGCTGCTCGATTCGGTCGCCGATCGCGACCCGGCCTGACGGGACTTCATCGCTCGACAGGATAACTTGTGCCCCCATCGCGGCGGGGCGCATTATGTGCCCCACGTCATGAGCGGGCTAACCCATCTCCAACGGCTCGAAGCCGAAAGCATCCATATCCTGCGCGAGGTCGTCGCCGAGGCGGCGAACCCGGTGATGCTCTATTCCGTCGGCAAGGATTCGGCGGTGATGCTGCATCTGGCGCGCAAGGCCTTTTTCCCGGCAACGCCGCCCTTCCCGCTGCTCCACGTCGATACGACCTGGAAGTTTCGCGACATGTACGCGCTGCGCGACCGGGCGGCGCAGGCGGCGGGCATGGAGCTGATCGTCCATCGCAATCCCGAAGCGCTCGCCGCCGGCATCAACCCGTTCGACCATGGCAGCCGCCACACCGATCTGTGGAAGACTGAAGGGCTGAAGCAGGCGCTGACCGCCGGCGGCTTCGATGCCGCATTCGGTGGCGCGCGTCGCGACGAGGAGAAGAGCCGCGCCAAGGAGCGCATCTTCTCGTTCCGCTCCGCCGCTCATGGCTGGGATCCCAAGGCGCAGCGGCCCGAGCTGTGGAACCTCTACAATGCCCGCATCCGCAAGGGCGAGAGCATCCGCGTCTTCCCGCTGTCGAACTGGACCGAGCTCGACATCTGGCAATATATTCTCGCGGAAGGGATCGAGATCGTCCCCCTCTATCTCGCCGCGCCGCGCCCCACCGTCGAGCGCGACGGCCTGTTGCTGATGGTCGACGACGATCGCTTCCGCCTGATGCCCGGCGAAAAGCCGGTGACCCGCTCGATCCGTTTCCGCACGCTCGGCTGCTATCCGCTGACCGGCGCGGTCGAGAGCGAGGCCGACACGCTGCCTGCGGTGATCCGCGAGATGCTGCTTTCCACCACCTCCGAACGCCAGGGCCGCGCGATCGACCGCGATGCCGGCGCGAGCATGGAGCAGAAAAAGCGCGAGGGGTATTTCTGATGCGCGCTGTCCCCCAACTTCGTCATGCTGAACTCGTTTCAGCATCTCGTCGCCACGGAGCGACGCGCTCGCCTGAAGAAATCCTGAAACAAGTTCAGGATGACGTTCTGACCGAAGTCTTGGCGGCATGACCTACCAACCCTCCCCCCTCATCGCCGAAGACGTCGCGGCGTATCTCGACCGGCATGCATCGAAATCGCTGCTGCGCTTCATCACCTGCGGCTCGGTCGACGACGGCAAGTCGACACTGATCGGGCGATTGCTCTACGACAGCCGTGCGATCTTCGCCGACCAGCTCGCCAGCCTCGAAGCCGACTCGAAGCGCGTCGGCACCCAGGGCCAGAACATCGACTTCGCACTTCTCGTCGACGGCCTCGCCGCCGAGCGCGAGCAGGGCATCACCATCGACGTCGCCTATCGCTTCTTCTCGACCGAGGCCCGCAAGTTCATCGTCGCCGACACTCCAGGCCATGAGCAGTACACCCGTAACATGGTCACCGGCGCCTCGACCGCCGACGCCGCCGTCATCCTGATCGATGCGCGCAAGGGCGTGCTCACCCAGACCCGGCGGCACAGCTTCCTCGCGCACCTCGTCGGCATCCGCCACATCGTCCTGGCGGTGAACAAGATGGACCTGATCGATCACGACCAGGCGACCTTCGATGCGATCGTCGCAGACTATCGCGCGTTTGCCGCATCGATCGGGATCGGTGATTTTACCGCTATTCCGCTGTCGGGGCTGACCGGCGCCAACGTGGTCGACCGATCCGCCGACATGCCCTGGTACGCGGGCCCTGCGCTGCTCGAGCATCTGGAGGCGATTCCGATCGATGCCGATCAAGCGGCCGCCGGCCCGTTCCGCCTGCCGGTGCAGTGGGTCAACCGCCCCGATCTCGACTTCCGCGGCTTTGCCGGCACGATTGCCGGCGGACGTGTAAAGATCGGCGACAGCGTCCGAATCGTACCGTCTGGCAGGATCACCAGTGTCGCCCGCATCGTTGCCTTCGATGGAGACCGCGAGACCGCCGAAGCCGAACAGGCCGTGACGCTCGTCCTCGCCGACGAGGTCGATTGCTCGCGCGGCGACGTCATCGCTGCCGCCGGCGACCCGCCACCCGCCTTCGATCGCCTCGTCGCCACGATCGTCTGGATGGCGGACGCGCCGCTCGTACCCGGCCGTGGTTACTGGCTGAAGCTCGGCACCCAAACGGTCGGTGCCAGCGTCCAGCCGCCGCGCCACGTCGTCGACGTCAACACCCAGGCCGAACTCGCGGCGCCGACGCTCGCCCTCAACGACATCGGCGTGGCCGAGGTCTACACCGATCGCGCGATCGTGTTCGAGCCCTATGCTGACAGCCATACGCTGGGCGGCTTCATCCTGATCGATCGCGAAACCAACGCGACCGTCGCCGCCGGCATGATCGACCAGGCGCTGCGCCAGGCGGAGAACGTCCACTGGCAGTCGATCGACATCGGCCGCGAGGCGCATGCCCGGCAGAAGGGGCAGGAACCGCGACTGCTGTGGTTTACCGGCCTGTCGGGATCGGGTAAGTCGACGATCGCCAATCTCGTCGAGAAGAAGCTGCACGCCATGGGTCGCCACAGCTTCCTCCTCGACGGCGACAATATCCGCCACGGCCTCAACCGCGACCTCGGCTTCAGCGATGCTGATCGGGTGGAGAACATCCGCCGCGTCGGCGAGGTGGCGAAGCTGATGACCGATGCGGGGCTGATCGTCCTCACCGCCTTCATCTCGCCCTTCCGCGCCGAACGTGACATGGTCCGCACGATGATGCCAAAGGGCGAGTTCCTCGAAATCTTCGTCGACACCCCGCTTGAGGTGGCGGAGGCGCGCGACGTGAAGGGGCTCTACGCCAAGGCGCGCAGCGGCCAGATCGCCAACTTCACCGGCATCTCCAGCCCCTACGAGCCGCCCGAGCGGCCCGAAATCCGCATCGATACCCGCCGTGAAAGCGCGGAAGCCGCCGCCGAGCGGATCGTCGAGCAGGTGCTGGGCATCTGGAGCTACGACCTGTGAACGACGCCGCCCTCGCCGCCGCCATCGCGCAGGAGGCGGGCCAGCTGCTGCTAGCGATCCGCGCCGAGGGCAGCGAACGGGGTCGCACGCTCGGCGATCGCGGCGACCGCGAGGCCAACCGGCTGATCCTCGATCGCCTCCACGCCCAGCGGCCCGGCGACTTCGTGCTGTCGGAGGAGTCGATCGACGATCCCGCGCGCTGCGGGTCGGATCGGGTGTGGATCGTCGATCCGCTCGACGGCACCCGCGACTATGCCGACGGCCTCGACGACTGGGCGGTGCATATCGGCCTGGCGGTCGGTGGACGCCCGGTGATCGGCGCCGTGTCGGTGCCGGCGCAGGGCCGCCTCTACTCGACCGCGGGCATCGCCTGCCGCGGGATCGCCGGCGTCCAGCCGCGCATGGTCGTCAGCCGCACCCGCGCGCCTGCCGTCGCCGCCGCGGTCGCGGAATCCCTTGGTGCGACGAGCGTCGGGCGCGGCTCGGCGGGCGTGAAGGCGATGGCGGTCGTCGATGGCGAGGCCGACATCTACCTCCACGACGGCGGCCAGTATGAATGGGACAATTGCGCCCCCGCCGCCGTCGCGCTGGCGGCGGGGCTGCACGCCTCGCGGATCGACGGCAGCCCGCTCGTCTACAATTGCGCCGACCCGCTGCTCCCCGACCTGCTGATCTGCCGCCCGGAGCTGGCGGCAACGGTGTTGCGCGCGGTGGCGGCGTACCAAGCGAGCTAACCCCTCCCCTTCAGGGGAGGGGTTCGAAGAATTCACCGCGCCAACCAATCCCCGATCTTCTTCTCCAGCACCGGCATCGGCAACGCGCCGGTGTCCAGTACCTCGGCGTGGAACACGCGCGGGTCGAAGCGGGCGCCCTGCTTCTTCTGGGCTTGCGCCTTGAGCTTCAGGATCGTCAGCTGCCCGATCTTGTAGGCCAGCGCCTGGCCCGGGATCGCGATGTAACGCTCGACCTCGGCGGTCGCGTCGGTGCGGCTCATCGGCGAGTTCGCCATCATGTAGGTGATCGCCTGGTCGCGGCTCCAGCCCTTGGCGTGAAGCCCGGTATCGACCACCAGCCGCATCGCGCGCAGCATCTCGTCCGACAGGCCGCCGAGCCGCTGCAGCGGATCGGTCTCCAGCCCCAGCGGCTTCCACAGCGTCTCGGCATAGAGCGCCCATCCCTCGATGAAGGCCGTATTCCCGCCAAAGCGCATGAACGCCGGCAGCGCCGCATTCTCCTGCGCCAGACTGATCTGGAAATGATGCCCCGGCACCGCCTCGTGCAAATACAGCGTCTCCATCCCCCAGGTGAAGCGGATCGGCAGGTCGAAGGTGTTGTAGTAGAATACCCCCGGCCGGCTGCCGTCGGGCGTCCCCTCCTCGTAAGACCCCGCCGCCGCCGTGCGCGCCTTGAAGTCGGGCACCGGCCGGATTTCGAGCGGCGTCTTGGGGATCAGCGAGAATTGCGTGCGGATCGTCGTATCCACCCGCCGCCCGATCGCCTCGTACCCCAGCCGTAATTCCTCGGCCGTCTTGGGCTGGAACTTGGCGTCGGTACGCAGATAGTCGAAGAATTGCGGCAGCGTTCCCGTGAAGCCGGCCCGCGCCTTCTGCGCTTCCATCTCCTTCAGGATCCGCGCGACCTCGCTCAGCCCAAGCCGATGGACGTCCTCCGCCTTCAGCGGCAGCGTCGTGTTGCTGTAGATGCGATAGGCGTACAGCTTGTCGCCGCCGGGCAGCGCCGACAGCCCCACCGTATCGCGCGCCTTCGCCAGATACACGTTGGCGAGGAAGTCGCGCACCCGCTTGTGCGCCGGCAGAATGACATTGCGGATCTGTGCGGCATAGGCGGCCTTCAGCCGCGCCTGCTCCGCCGCCGGGATACTCGCCGGGAACGTCTTGGTCGGCGCGAAGAACACCGATCCCTCGACCCCGTCCTTGTCGAGATTGTCGAACTGCTCGATCATGTTACGCACCACCAGCTTGGGCTGGGTCACGCCCTTCGCCATGCCTTCGCGCATCAACGGGATCGAACGGTCGAGCGTCTCGGCATAGCCCCGGTTGCGCTTCAGGTTGTTCTCGTAGTCCGCCACCGTCTTGAACGGCGCCGCGCCTTTGCCGGAGGCAAAGCTGGGATACCACACCTGATAACCGCTTTGGTGGCTCAGCGGCAGCAGCCGGGTGACCGCCCAGACGTCGGGCGACAGTCCGACGGCGCCCTGCGCCAGATCCGCGGCAAAGACGTCGTAGGCGATCTGGTCGACGGGCGTCAGCTTCGCCCGATCGATCCGGTCCAGCGCCGCCTGATCCTCGCGGATGTAACGACGCGCCCGCTCGGTGCGCGCTTCGGTCAGATAGTCGCCGAAGCTGTCGGCGAAGCGCAAGTCGCCGCGACCGATCGCGCTGACCGGATTTTCGCGCAGGTCTCGCTCGTCGGTATCGGCGAACAGCTTGAGCAGAGCACGGTCTGCGTCACTCGCCTGGGCCGCCGTCGCCGGCTGTTGAGCCAACGCTACGCCCGGTACCATCATCGCCGCCGCTGCGGCCATCATAGCGCGCATGAAAAACCCCTCGCCTCGATCCACCGGTCCTATCGAACCGGCGAACCGCGACAAGGGGCCTTGGCTAGCGTCGAGCGCTAATGATTACGGGCTGTTGGGGTTGTCGTCGCTGTCGGCGATCAGGATGATGCCGACGATCACCGCCGCCGCCGCGATCGCCGCGACGATATAGCCGCCACTGCCCTCACCCAGCTTGGTCGTCTTCGTCGACGCGGTCCCGGCACGCGCCGCCGGCGCCAGCGACAGCTTGGCGGCGGAGGGTGCGGCCGGTGCGGCCATCGCCGGCGCTACGATCACCGGGCTCGCCACCAGGCTTGCCGCGGCCGCATAGGCCATCAATCGTGAAACCATCCTTCAGTCTCCTTCACTGCACTGGGAGCGTGACGCACGACCTGATGCCGGGCAACAATCCCGCGACGAACGCCACCAAAGGCAGGTTGGTTCCTGCGAAACGTCGCCGATAGTTCACCTGTCGGTCGCCCAAGCATCGATGCATTGCGAAGATCAGGGTGGCGGCCCCATGTCCCCGACCATGGCCACCCTCCTCGACCCCACCGCCCGCGGGCGCGTCATCCTCGTCGGCGCAGGCCCGGGCGACCCCGGTCTGCTCACCGTTCGCGCGGTCGAGGCGCTGGGCCGGGCCGATGTCGTCGTCCACGACGGCCTGATCGATTCCCGCGTCCTCGACCTCGCGCCCGCCACGGCGCAGCGCATCTCGGTGGCGAAGCGTCGCGACCGCCACACGTTGCCGCAGGAGGCGATCAACGCGCTGATCGTCGCGCATGTGAAGACGGGAAGCATCGTCGTGCGGCTGAAAGGCGGCGATCCCTTCATCTTCGGCCGTGGCGGCGAGGAGGTGGAGGCAGTCCGCGCCGCCGGCCTCGCCGTCGAGGTGATTCCCGGCGTGTCGGCCGCGCTCGGCTGCGCGGCGGAGGCAATGCTGCCGCTCACCCATCGCGATCACAGTTCCGCGGTCAGCTTCGTCGCCGGCCAGTGCAAGGGCCTGTCCGACCAGGACTGGTCCGGCCTTGCCGGCCAGGGCCGTACCCTCGTCATCTACATGGGCGTCGCCACCGCCGCCGCCATCGCCGACAAGCTGATGGCCGATGGCGTCGCCCCCGACATGCCGGTCGCGGTGCTCGAGAAGGGAACGCTTGAGGGGCATCGCGCGCTCAAGACGCTGCTTGCCGATCTCGGTGCGATGGTAACGCGCGAGTCGGTCGAGAGCCCGGCGATCATCGTGGTCGGCGAGGTGGTCGAACTGTCCGACGCCGAGGACAAGCTGGCGGCCTGGGCGCGCGTGGCGGAGACGATGGCATGAAGATCCTGACCGGCAACGATCTGGCGACCGGCGACGTGATCTGGTGGTCCGGCGCCGCTTGGTCGCGGCATGTCGAAGACGCCGCCGACGTCGCCGACCAGGGCGAGGCGATCGCCCGCGCCGAGGAAGGCGCACGCCGCGTCACCGGTGCCTATGTCATCGACGCCACTCAGACCCCGGACGGCCCCCGCCCCGCGCACATCAAGGACCGCATCCGCGCGCTCGGCCCAACCGTCCGTCCCGACCTGACGCTCAAGCCCGCCGATCCCGCCGCGGGAAGCTGGGTGATATGATCCGCGAGAACCAGCATGTATAAGTACGACGAATACGACCAGAGCATCGTCGACGCCCGCGTCGAAGAGTTCCGCGACCAGGTCCAACGCCGCCTCGCTGGCCAGTTGACCGAGGACCAGTTCAAGCCGCTGCGGCTGATGAACGGCCTCTACCTCCAGCTGCACGCCTATATGCTGCGCGTCGCGGTGCCCTACGGCACCCTCAACGGCCGCCAGATGCGATTGCTTGCGCACATCGCGCGCACCTACGACCGCGGCTACGGCCATTTCACCACGCGGCAGAACATCCAGTACAACTGGATCAAGCTCGCCGACGCGCCCGATATTCTGGCGGAGCTGGCGAAGGCGGAAATGCACGCCATCCAGACCAGCGGCAATTGCATCCGCAACATCAGCTCCGACCAGTTCGCCGGCGCCGCCGCCGATGAGGTTACGGACCCGCGCCCCTGGGCCGAGCTGCTGCGCCAGTGGTCGACCTTTCACCCCGAATTCACCTACCTGCCGCGCAAGTTCAAGATCGCGGTGATCGCGGCGGACGAGGATCGCGCGGCGATGCGGCTGCACGACATCGGCCTCCAGATCACGCGGCGCGACGGGATCCTCGGCGCCCGCGTCTTCGTCGGCGGCGGCATGGGCCGCACGCCGATGATCGCGCCCGAGATCAGGGACTTCGTTCCGGCCGACCAGCTGCTCAGCTATCTCGAGGCCGCCTTGCGGGTCTACAATCGCTACGGCCGGCGCGACAATATCTACAAGGCGCGGATCAAGATCCTCGTCCACGAGATCGGCGCCGATCGCTATCGAGACGAGGTCGAGTTGGAATTCGCCCAGGTCCTGACGCTGGGCATCGATCCGCCCGCCGCTGAGCTGGCGCGGATCAGCGCGATGTTCGCCCCGCCTGCGTTCGATGCCGTCCCCTCGGTCCCGCACGAACTGGCGGCGCACGACCCGGACTTCGCTATCTGGCGCACGCAGAACGTCAGTGCCCACAAGCAGCCTGGCTATGCGATCGTCACCGTGTCGCTGAAGCCGATCGGCGGCATCCCCGGCGATGCCTCGGCGGATCAGATCAATGTCATGGCCGATCTCGCCGAGCGCTATTCGCACGACGAGCTGCGCGTCACTCACGCCCAGAACATCGTCCTGCCCCACGTCCGCGAGGCCGATCTCTACGCCGTCTGGCAGGCGCTGGCCGACGCCGGACTGGCGGAGGCGAACCTCGACCTCATCAGCGATATCATCGCCTGCCCCGGCCTCGACTATTGCAGCCTCGCCAACGCACGCTCGATCCCGCTCGCGCAGAAGATCGCGACCCGCTTCGCGCCGCGCCAGCAGGATCTGGGCGAGCTGAAGCTGAAGATCTCGGGGTGCATTAACGCCTGCGGCCACCACCACGCCGGCCACATCGGCATCCTCGGCGTCGATCGGAAGGGCACTGAGAATTACCAGCTGCTGCTCGGCGGATCGGGGGCGGAGGACGTCAGCCTCGGCAAGATCACCGGTCCCGGCTTCGACGAGGACGGCATCGTCGACGCGATCGAGCGCGTCGCCGACCGCTACGTCGCCGAACGCAGCGAGGGCGAACGGTTTCTCGACACTTACCGCCGCATCGGCATGCAGCCGTTCAAGGAAGCGATCTATGGCTGATCTCGCCGGTGACACCGACAACCTGCTCCGCTTTCGCGACGACGAGGTTCACGACGAACCGGCGATGACGCTCGATTCGTTCGTCGCCGATCCCGGCAACGCCAGCGCGGTGCGGCTGGAGGCGGGCGACGACGCGCGCGCGTTGCTGCCCTTCATCGATCGGCTGATGCTGGTCGAGGTCAGCTTCCCCTCGTTCCGCGATGGTCGCGGTTATAGCTCCGCCCGCATCCTGCGCGAGGCTGGCTACACGGGCGAGCTGCGCGCAGCGGGCGACGTGCTGGTCGACCAAGTGTCGCCGATGCGCCGTTGCGGCTTCGACAGTTTCGCGCCGGAACAGCCGATCGACCAGTCGGTCCTTCGCCGCAGTCTCGATCGCTACGACGACGTCTATCAAAAGGCCGCCGATGGCCGCGTCCCGGTCTGGCAGCGCCGCCATGGGTGAAGCCGCCCGTCGCATCGATGCGATCGACCTGACCCCCGCCTTCACCGCCGCCGATGCCGCAGCGATGCAGGCGCGTTTCGCCGGCGTCGCGGCGCCGGACATGCTGCGTGAGCTGCTGACCGGTGAGCTGGCAGGCCGCACCGCCGCGGTCTCGTCGTTCGGCGCCGAGTCCGCCGTGCTGCTGCACATGGTGGCGCAGATCGACAAGGACATCCCCGTCGTCTTCACCAACACTCAGAAGATCTTCGGCGAGACGCTGGCCTATCGCGACGAGCTCGCCGAGCGGCTCGGCCTCACCGACCTGCGCGTCTACCGCCCGGATCCCCGGCTGCTGGCGGCGCGCGACGACAAGGGGCTGCGCTGGTCCTACGACCCCGACGGCTGCTGCGAGTTGCGCAAGGTCGAACCGCTCCGCCGCGCGCTGGCGCCGTTCGACGCCTGGATATCGGGTCGCAAGGGATTCCAGGCCGGCACCCGCACCGCCCTGCCGCGGTTCGAGGAGGATGAGGGCCGGTTGAAGATCAACCCGCTCGCCGATTGGTCGAAGGGCGATCTCGACGCCTATTTCGCGCAAGCCGACCTGCCCCGCCATCCGCTTGAGGCACAGGGCTATCTGTCGATCGGCTGCGCGCCCTGCACGTCGAAGGTCCGCCACGGCGAAGATCCCCGCGCCGGCCGCTGGCGCGGCTGGGACAAGGTGGAATGCGGCATCCACCGCCCTGCCGAGCCGGGTGAAGACCCGATTTTCTAAGGGGCTTACTTCCAACCCCGTCATGCTGAACTCGTTTCAGCATCTCTGTGGGGCGGGCGGAGTACGTTCCCCATCGAGACCCTGAAACAAGTTCAGGGTGACGGGTATATATGGGAAGGAGCGACCGATCCCCGCTCAATATCCCGCATAGTCGCTGAACCGCGTGATCGTCGGGTCGAACTTCAGCACCACCTTGCCGGTCGCACCATGGCGCTGCTTGGCGACGATCAGCTCGGCCAGGCCATAGATGCGCTCCATGTCGCTCGCCCATTTCGCGTGGTCTTCGAACACGCGCGCGTCGTCGCCCTCCATCGGGCGCTTGGGCTCCTTCTGCGCCTGGTAATAATCCTCGCGGAACACGAACCAGACCATGTCGGCGTCCTGCTCGATCGAGCCCGATTCGCGAAGGTCGGACAGCATCGGCCGCTTATCCTCGCGGCTCTCCACCGCGCGGCTCAGCTGCGACAAAGCCAAGACGGGCACGTTCATGTCCTTCGCCAGCGTCTTCAATCCGCGGCTGATTTCCGAAATCTCCTGCACGCGGTTGCCCTCGGAGGACTTGCCCGACCCGGTCAGCAGCTGAAGATAGTCGACGACCACCAGCCCGATCTCGTTATTGTGCCGCCGCTGCAGCCGCCGAACGCGCGTGTGCAGCGCGCTGATCGACAGGCCGCCGGTATCGTCGATGAACAGCGGCAGGTTCTCCAGCTCGGCTGCCGCCGCCGCCAGCTGGGCGAACTCCGCCTTGCTGATCTTACCCATGCGCAACGATTCGGAGCTGATCTTCGACTGCTCGGCCAAGATGCGCGTTGCCAGCTGGTCGGCGCTCATTTCCAGGCTGAAGAAGGCCACCTTGGCGCCGACCGAATCGGCAGGCGCGATCCCGTCCGCCATGTCGCGCATCCAGCGCCGCGCCGCGTTGAACGCGATGTTGGTGGCGAGCGACGTCTTCCCCATGCCCGGACGACCCGCCAGGATCATCAAGTCGCTATGGTGCATGCCGCCGATCTTGGAGTTCACCGAATCAAGCCCGGTGGTGACGCCTGACAGATTGCCGCCCGAATTCAGTGCCCGCTCGGCCATCTTCACCGCGGCGGTGGTCGCTTGCGCGAAGGTCTTGATCGCATTTTCCGCGCCGCCGTCGCCCGCGACCTTGTACAGTTCCTCTTCGGCCAGCTCGATCTGCGCGCGCGGATTCACCTCCTCGCTGGTGTCCATCGCGCGGTCGACCAGTGTCCGGCCCACCGTTACCAGCGCGCGCAGCATCGCCAGGTCATAGATCTGCTGCGCGAATTGGCGCGCGCCGATCAGGCCAGCACCCGACCCGGTCAGCCCCGCCAGATAGGCCGGCCCGCCCAGCTCCTTCATCGCCTCGTCCGCCTCGAACATCGGGCGCAGCGTGACCGGCGTCGCGAGCATGTCGTTGCTGCGCAGCGTCTTGATCGCGGCGAAGATGCGGCCGTGAAGCGGCTCGTAGAAATGCGCCGGCTCCAGCCGGTCGACCAGATCGTCCGCCAGCCGGTTGTCGATCATCATCGCGCCGAGCATCGCGGCCTCCGCCTCGACGTTGCGGGGCAGCTGCTGCGGCTCGGGCTGCAGCGGAGTCGGAAATGCGAGGGTTGCCATGATGCCGACGCCTTACCCCTGCCCGACCGCCGCGCTCAACCCATCGTCGCTGCGATAGGCGGGGATAAGTGCCATCCGCGTGATGCGGAGATAAGTGCCAGCCGCGTGACGCGGTGATAAGTGACACCCGCATGACCCGGCGCTATCCGCTGTGGCGTGGCCGACCCGCGGATCATCGACGTCGAACTGGACGAACGCACCATCCTGTGGCGTTCAGCCGATGTCGAGCAAGAGCGGCGGATCGCGATCTTCGACCTGATCGAGGCCAATTACTTCGCCCCCCAGCGCGAACATGCCGATGGCTATGCCGGCCCCTACCGCCTCGCCCTCAGCGTCGAGGAGGGGCGGCTGGCGCTCGCGATCAAGCGCGAGGACGGAACGCCGCTCGAAACGCTCGTACTGGCGCTCGGGCGTTTCCGCCGCCCGATCCGCGACTATTTCGCGATCTGTGACAGCTATTACCAGGCCATCCGCCAGTCCACGCCGCAACAGATCGAAACCGTCGACATGGCCCGCCGCGCCATCCACAACGAGGCGGCGGAACTGCTGATGGAGCGGCTCGACGGCAAGATCGCGGTCGATTTCGACACCGCGCGGCGCCTGTTCACTCTTATCTGCGTGCTGCATATTCGTGCTTGATCGCTTCGGTTATGGAACCCGCCTGATCGCACTCCTCGTCTTTGCCGGGGTGCTGTGCCTCGCGGTCTGGATGTCGGCGACCGCCTGGCACCCCTCGGTCGCGCGCTATCCCGTGCAGGGGGTGGACCTGCCGGAGAACCCGCCGCCGGTCGAATGGCCGATGCTCCGCGCGCGCGGTGCCGACTTCGCCTATATTGTCGCGACATCCGGCGCCGATCGGCGCGACCCGTCGTTCGAGGCGAACTGGGCCGCGCTGCCCGACGCCGGCCTCCGCCGCGGCGCGCTTCACCTCTATTCGCTGTGCCAGCCGGGGCTTGCGCAGGCCAACGCCTTTAACGCCGTCGTCCCGCAGGCCGACGACGCGCTGCCCGCGGCGGTCGACGTCAGCTATCGCGACGATTGCGCGACCCGTCCCGACAAGGCGGCACTGATCGCCGACCTCACCCGTTTCGCGAAGACCGTCGAGATCCACCTGCGCCATCCCGTCATCCTGCGCATCAGTCGCGCGGTGGAGGGCGACTATGAACTGTCGGCGGCGCTCGACCGGCCGCTGTGGACGATGGGCAATTTCATCGCCCCCGGCTACACGGCGCGGCCGTGGCGGCTGTGGCGCGCGAGCGACCTGCGCCGCGTCGACGGTATGAAGGGACCGGTCAATTGGAACGTGGTGGCACCATGAATGACGACGCGACCCGGCTGATCGAGGCGGCGCGCGCCGCCGCGCATCACGCCCATGCCCCCTATTCGCGCTTTGCGGTCGGCGCCGCGCTGCTGATGAAGGACGGCACGCTCGTCACCGGCGCCAATGTCGAGAATGCGAGCTACGGCCTGTCGCTCTGCGCCGAAACCGTCGCGATCGCCACCGCCAGCGCGCAAGGGCGCCTGGCCGAGGTGGTTGCGGTCGGCGTCATCGGCGGCGCGATGGATGCCGACGGCCGCCCGACCGGCACCGGCCCCGTCAGCCCCTGCGGCCGCTGTCGCCAGGTCCTCAACGAGGCGGCGCAGATGGGCGGGGTCGACCTGCCCGTCCATTGCGGCGCGGCAGAAGGGGACGCGATCGCCAGCTATCGCCTGTCGGAATTGCTGCCCCATGCCTTCGGCCCCGCCGACCTCGGCATCGGCCCCGCCCGGTGAGCGATCAGGAGCCGAAACCCACGCCCTTCTGGAAGCAGGCCGCCCTCGCCGGCGTCATCCTCTTCGCCCCCGGCGGCTTCATCCTCGGCGCCACCCTCCTCGCCCAGCGCTATCGGAATTGGCAGAAGTCCCCGTCACCCCGGCCTTGAGTCGGACGACCAGGCCTCCACCATCCGATCCACCGCCGCCGCCAGCCGGTCGTCTATCACGCCCAGCAACTCGGCCCATCCCTCGATCCCCGTCAGCTCGCCCGACCCGTCCGAAATGCCGCGCAAGCCCACCAGCGTAACGCCGAATCGCTGGCATGCCCGCCACACCGCGAACGTCTCCATGTCGACCATGTCGGCGTCGATCGCGTCATAGCCGGCACCACCGACCACATCCGCCCCCGTCGACAGCGTCGCGACCGGCATGCCCGCGATCGGCGTCTCCAGCGCAATGCACACCGGGTGGTCGACGAACGGCGTCACCCCGCGCACGAAACCGAGCAGCGACGCATCCATGTCGCGCCAGGCCACGCTCGCGACCTGGTACACCTCGCCCAGCCGGCAGCGCCGCGATCCCGCCGAGCCGAGCGACACCATGACGTCAGGCAGCGTCCCCGCCGCCTGCGCCTCGGCCAGTGCGACGCCGACCGCCAATGCCGCCTCGATCGGCCCCACCCCGTCATCAACGGCGCGATCCGCGCTCGCAACGCCGGGCCATATTCGGGCGCGCAGGCCATGGCGAAGGCGACCCGCCGCCCGCCGATCGTCTCGATCCGCATCACCACCGCCCGTTTGCCTGCCGCCGCCCCCGCCATTCGTCGATCCGCCGACGGGTCGCGGGCGATACCGCGTCCGGCAGCGCGTCGGGATCGACGGGGACGACCTCGGCGATCTCGATCCCGTCGGCTTGCGGCGTGCCGGCCAGTCGCGCGCGGAACAGATGGACGGTATCCCGCCGCCCCTCGGCCCGCGCCGCGAAGATGCCGGCCGGTTCGACTTCGGCAAGGGTGCAGCCAATTTCTTCAGCGATCTCCCGCGCCGCCGCCGCCGCAGGCGTCTCGCGCCGGCCGACGCCGCCGCCCGGCAGCATCAGCTGCGGGCTGCCATAGCGGTGGCGGACCAGCACCAGCCGCCCCGCCACATCGAACGCCATCACCTTCACCCCGCGTGTCTTCACGCCGAGCACCGCCATCGCCTTGCGCCGGACGCGATGCGCCAGATCGATCATAGCCCGCATCGAATCCCCCCAATGGCAAGAGCCCACCGGCCCCGGCCGAGCCGCCATGCTTGCCTCACCCGCGAAAGCCGGCAAAGGACATGGGCGAAGGGGTTAGCCGATGTCCATCCTGTCCGATCGCTGGATTCGCGAGCGCGCGACGCGTGACCGCATGATCGAGCCGTTCGTCGAAAGCCAGCGCCGCGAGGGCTGCATCAGCTATGGCCTGTCGTCCTACGGCTATGACGCCCGTGTCGCCGATGAATTCAAGATCTTCACCAACGTCGACAACGCCATCGTCGACCCGAAGGATTTCGCCGCGAACAGCTTCGTCGATCGCAAGACCGACGTCTGCATCATCCCGCCCAACAGCTTCGCGCTGGCGAGGACGGTCGAATATTTCCGGGTGCCGCGCGACGTGCTGGTCATCTGCCTCGGCAAGTCGACCTATGCGCGCTGCGGGATCATCGTCAATGTGACCCCGCTCGAGCCGGGCTGGGAAGGTCATGTGACGCTGGAATTCTCCAACACCACCCCGCTACCGGCGAAGATCTACGCCAACGAGGGCGCCTGCCAGTTCCTGTTTCTAGCCGGAAACGAGCCTTGCGAGACGAGCTACGCCGATCGCGCGGGCAAATACATGGGCCAACAGGGGGTCACGCTGCCGCGACTCTAAAGCGGCAAGACGACGCTGCTAAATCATCCCTCCCTGCAAGGGAGGGGCCGGGGGTGGGTAAGCGTATTCACAAGCCAGCTGCCGCGACCGCAACCGCCCCGTATCACTCAACCAAAGCCGCACGCTCCCGAACGCCGCAGCATCGAGCCGCGGCGCTCCGTCACTCACTCACCGCGTCGCGAACGCCTCGACGCGCGCCGGCAGCCGCTCCAGCCCCCGCGCCGCGATGTCGTGCGACGACACCACTGCGCCGTTCGGCATGTCCATGTTCACGACAGGCACCGCCTGGACTTCGCCGTAGAGCGCGCGCGCATCCGCGATCCGGCCGAGCTTGGCATAGGCCGCCGCCAGGTTGAGCATCAGCTCGGGCCGCTGCGGAAAAATCCGGCGCTCCGCCTCGATCTGCCGCGCCGCCCCGGCGAAATCGCCTGCCGCGATCGCCTGGAACCCGGTGCGATCCTGCGCCAGCGTCGGCGTCGCCATGCCGATGCCCGCTACCGCCGCCACCACCATCACTGCTCGCATCGCCGCCTCCATGTTTCACTTCTGTGACACTGTTGTGTCACTTCGATGACGCATGTGCAAGCGGCTGGTTCCACCGATCGCGACCGAAACGGGACGATTCGAGGGAGGTGCCTCTGGCTTTGCGATGTCGGGTGACGCTCCGCGCGACTGCGCCGTCATTCACCGTCAGCGAAAGCTGCGCGCTTTTGGCTGCCTCGAGTGGCAATCGCGACCGCAATCACTTGACGCTGTTCAGCGCTGCTACCTTTGACTGCGCCGACCTGGCGGCCCTGGCCGAAGCATATCCAGCATCGTCGGCACTATGCTGTCGCTGGCGCCGTCGACCATCGTAACGCTGCGCGCAGCACCGCGTCGGCAGCCGGTGCACGCTCGCCGGGCCATCCGTCCGCCGCGCCCCGCGTGTGCCGCTTCAGCGCACGCTACCTACGGTGAGATCCGCTCGGTACTGTGGCGGCTATCCACTCGCAATGGCCGGGCGTGAGCGTTCGGCTCGGCGCCGTCTGGCGCCAGCACCGCGATCGGCGTCGCCTCGGCGATCAGCCTCCGGTCCCGGCACGCCCCGGCGTCCAAGGCGAATTGGTCATTGGCAATGAGCCCCTTCCGTACGGTGATCGGGCGAAGGTGCTCCACCGATCGCCGGCCATCGACCGATTAGGTAGCCGTCGCGATCAAACCAGCGGGCTAAGCCATCACCAGCTGGGGTCTCCCGCAATATCCCGCCCGCCTGCGCGGTCGTTCAGCGCTGCACGGATCGGACGCGTCGCCATCGCATCGCCCGACCGATCCGGAATCGAAAAGGGCGGCCCCTCGCGGGACCGCCCTTCGCTCATCGTTTCGAATGTCCGCCCCAATCGATCAGAAGTCGCTGCGATACTGCTCGTTGCCGATGAAGCCGAGCTTGGTCACCTGCGACCGCTTGATCACCGCCAGCGTCCGATCGACCACTTCGTAGCGGGCATTCGGATCAGGCTGGAAGTGCAGCTCAGGTTCCGGGTTCATGCCCGCGGCGGTGTCGAGATACTGCCGCAGCGTCACGTCGTCGACCGGCGCACCGTTCCACGTGATGGTGCCAGCAGGATCGATCGCGATCTTGTTCTTCTGCGGGTCGACCGGCGGCTTCTGCTGCCGGGGATCGTTCACCGGCAGGTCGACCTTCACCGCGTGGGTCGGCTTGGGCAGCGTGATAATGAACATGATGAGGAGCACGAGCATGACGTCGATCAGCGGCGTCGTGTTCATTTCCATCATCGGCTCGCCGTCGTCGGAGCCACCACTCATTGCCATGTTACGTTACTCCTGGTGTGGCCTGCCGGGCTCAACCGGCGGCGCCGGGCGGCGGCGACGAGATGAAGCCGACCTTGGCGAACCCGGCCATCTGCATCGTGTAGATCGTGCCACCGACGCAGCGATACGGGGTATTCACGTCGGCGCGGATATGCGCTTCGGGCAGCTCGAGGTCAGGGTTGCCGGGGCCACCCTGGCGCGCGATCTCCGCCTTCAGCTTCTCCACCGCGCGGTCGAGCAGCTCCTTGCTGTTCACCTGCGTGGTGTTCCAGTACACCGCGCACTGGCCCGCCGCATCGGTGGTCACCGACAGCGAGACGTTCTCGGGCTTGGTCGTCGTCGGATCGAACCGCACCTGCGGCAGCTTGATGCCCTTCACCGTCTGGATCGCGACCGGAACCGCGATCAGAAAGATGATGAGCAGAACCAGCATCACGTCCACGAGAGGGGTCGTATTGATGTCCGACATCGGTTTTTCGGTGGAGTCACCACCCGTGCTCATCGCCATGTGAGAGCTATCCTATCCTTCAGATCTTTGCTGCCGGCTGAACGGGGCCGGCAGGAGTGGCGGGAACCGGTGCCGGCCCCCGCCCATTCACCTCAGGCGCGGGTCTGGACGCCGCCGGCCTGACCGGCCGTCGTGGTCGCGCCCGGATTGGTCTTGGCCGGAGCCGTCGCCGGCGAACCGATCGACGGACGGACCGCACCGTTCGAGGCGAGGAAGCCGAGCACGTCGTTCGAGAAGGCCGACAGGTCTTCCGCGATCGACTTGTTGCGGCGCTGCAGCCAGTTGTAGGCGAGCACGGCCGGAACCGCGACGACCAGGCCGAGTGCGGTCATGATGAGCGCCTCACCGACCGGACCGGCGACCTTGTCGATCGAAGGATCGCCCGACGCACCGATCTTGATCAGCGCGCGATAGATGCCGACGACTGTACCGAACAGGCCGATGAACGGCGCGGTCGCACCGACCGTCGCGAGGAAGGCGAGACCGCCACCCAGACGCGAGTTGATCGCGGCTTCCGAACGCGCGAGCGAGCCGTGCAGCCAGTCGTGCGCCTCGACCGGATCGGTCAGCTTCTGGTGCTGGTCCTGCGCGGCCAGGCCGTCGTCGACCAGCTGCTTGTAGGCCGAATTCTTGTCGAGCTTGGCAGCGCCCTCGCGCAACGAGTTCGACTTCCAGAAGCCCTGACGGACGCGCTTCGCCTGGTTCATGATCTTCTGCTGCTCGAACAGCTTCGAGAACATGATGTAGAACGACACGACCGACATCAGCACCAGGATGCTGAACACCGACTGCGAGATAATGCCGCCTTCGCGGAGCGCCGAGGCGAGGCCGAACTGATTCTCGGCAGCGGAGGGCGCAGCCGCCGCAAGGATAGTGGTAATCATGGTTGCGTTGATCCCTCTAAGAATGTCTTCGCATGGACCGGGGCGGCGCGACGGGCGCCCGCCCCGGGAAAGCTATCATTGTTCCGGCAGCGTCCAACGGACCGGCAGATTATAGGTCGAGCTGATGGCGGTGCCATTCTCGTCCTTCGCCGGGCTGAAACGGACCCTGCTTTTCGCGATCCGGCACGTGGTGGCGTCCAGATCCGAATTGCCGCTCGACGTCGTCACCGAGCAATCGGTGACGCGGCCGTCGGTGCCGACCGTCAAACGGGCGACCACGCGACCCTGCGCACCGGCACGAATGGCCGACGGCGGGTAGTTGTCCGAGCTGAAGAACTGGCCCGGGTTACCCTTCAGACCGGCCGCCTGCGACACCCGCGGCGGAGCCGGGGCGGGAGCGGGCGGGGCCGGCGGCGCGGCGATCGGAGTCGGCACGAACACCGGGGGCGGCGTCGGCACGGTCGCGATCGCGACGGGCGGCGGGTTCGGATTCTGCACGATCGGCGGCGGCGACACCACCGGCGGCGGCGTCATCGGCTGATCGGGCGGCGGGGGCGGCGGCTCGTCCGGCGGCGGCGGCGGCGGCTCCTCCACGTCGAAGGTATTCAGCTTCTCACTCGCCTTCTTCACGTACTGGTACGCGAGGCCGGTGACGAAGGCGTAGCCCAGCGCGGCATGGATGAGCGCGACGATGACGATCGCCACGATCTTGCCGCCGGACATCTTCTGGTCAGCATAGGCCATTCAGCAACGACACTCCCTAAATTTCGCGGGCCGACGCAGGTTTCCCCTTGCGGGGCCCACGCAGCGGCCTTCTGGTCCGGCTAGCGGTACCGGATGCAGATCGCGAGTCCTATCTTGACGCTACGACCGGTGCAAACGCTTTGTCGGACGCAACAAACGTACAATCGGCGCATGGCGCATTTATGACTGTATCGCAAAGCCCCCTTTCGTTAGCAGGATGGACAATGATTACTTATGTTTCATCGGTGCTCGCGCTCGCGCTGGCGGCCCCCCTCGCCGCCCAGACCTCGATGCCCGCACCGCTCGCCGCTGGCGTCGCCTATGCCGATGTCGCCGACCTCGTCGGTGCCGCGCCGGTGATCGCCGACGCGACGATCCGCTCGACCGCGAAGGTAAAGCCTGCCGATGCGCCGGGCCTCGCTCCCGGCCTCACCCGCTACTATGTCGAGGCGGACGTGACGGCGCTGATCAGGGGGCGTGACGGCATCCCGCCGCGGATCGGCTATCTGCTCGATGTGGGCACCGGCGCCGACGGCCGCCTGCCCAAGCTGAAGAGGGCCCGGGTCCTGCTGTTCGCCCGCCCCACCCAGGCGGCGGGCCAGCTCCAGCTGGTCGCGCCCGACGCCCAGCTCGCCTGGACGCCGGCGCTCGACGCCCGGGTGCGCAGCGTCGCCACCGCGCTCGTCGCGCGCGATGCGCCGCCGCGGATCACCGGAATCGGCAACGCCTTCCACGTCCCCGGCGCGCTGCCGGGCGAAGGCGAGACCCAGGTGTTCCTGACCACCGCCAACGGCCCGCCTGTGTCGCTCACCGTGCTGCGCCGTCCCGGCGAGCAGCCGCGCTGGGCGGTGGCGCTGTCGGAAATCGTCGACGAGGCCGCCGGCCCGCCGCAGCGCGATACGCTGCTCTGGTATCGCCTCGCCTGCTCGCTGCCCCGCGCGCTGCCCGAACGCAGCACGCAGAGCCTGTCGGCGGAAGACGCCGCCGCCGCCCGCCAGGACTATGGCTTCGTGCTGCAGCAGCTTGGCGCCTGCGTGCGCACGCGCGCTATCGCCGGTGGCGTACCAGCGTGATGCCGATCGATTCGCCCGCCTCGGCGATCGCGAGCTTGACGATCTTTATCATCACCCGCTGAACACGGGCGTCGCCGACGAACATCGTCTCGCAGATGTGGTCGGCGACCCCCTCGATCAGCGTGAAGTGGACGCCCGGCGGCAATGCCGCGGTCGCCGCATGCTTCAGGTCGAGATAGTTCTTCGACGCCGAGAGAGGCGTGTCCGGCGCAAAATGCTCGGGACAGCTCAAATCGACCGTTAAGGAGATGCGCAGCGGCTGCGGCAGATGGGTTTCTTCAGAATAGACGCCGGTCAGCACCATGACTTCGAGGTCGTGGACTTCCAGCTGGAGGCTGTCGTGCATGGCGCCGCGGCATAGTCGTGGGCGCACGCGTCGGCAACGTTTGCCGCTTGCCTTTGCCACGCGCGACGACGAAGGGGCCGCTCATGGTCGATTTCGTCCCTCTCGCCTCCGTCGATCCGGCCGCCGTCGAGGCGCTGCTCGACCACGCCTTCGGCACGGGCCGGCACGCGCGTACCGCCTACAAGGTGCGCGGCGATGCGGCGCCGATCGATGCGCTGTGCCTCGCCGCGGTCGAGGACGGCGCACTCGTCGGCACCATCCAATGCTGGCCGATCACGCTGACCGATAACGAAGGCATCACTCATCCGCTGGTGATGATCGGCCCGGTCGCGGTCGAGCCGGCGCGGCAGCGCGACGGGCTGGGCCGGATGCTGATGACGCATGCGCTCAACGCCGCGGCGGCGCAGGGGCTCGACCAGGCGATGATGCTGATCGGTGATCCCGCCTATTACGGTAGATTTTTCGGTTTCGACGCCGCCGCCACCGCCGGCTGGCGTCTCCCCGGCCCGGTCGAGCGCGAACGCCTGCTGGCGAAGGGCCGCGATGTGCCCGCCGTGGCGGGAGAGCTGGGGCCGAGGGTGACGGTCGAGGCGTAATAGGCTCTGCCGCAATATACCGTCATGCCGAACTCGGGCGTGTCATCACTTGAGTGTGATGAAGGCCGCGACGAGATGGACGGCACCGAGGAAGGCGACGGCTCGCTTGTCATATCGGGTGGCGATGGCG
>NZ_JACIEV010000006.1 GCF_014197105.1 Sphingomonas jinjuensis
TGAGCAGGATCCCCAGCCGGCGATAGCCGAACCGGCGACGTTCGTTCGCGATCTCGCGCATCCGCTCGCGGACAGCATCGTCCTTCCCGCGAAGCAACTCATATTGCCATGCCGACCGGTTGACCCCGACCAGCCTGCAAGCGCGACGCCCGCAGAAGCCGTGGTCGGCCATCAGCTTCTCCACCGCAGCGTAGCGATCCACAGACCGGGTCAGTTTTTCCCAGCAGATCCTTCAGCGCCGACACGTCCAGCATCGACTCCGCCAGCAGCTTCTTCAGCCGCCGGTTCTCATCCACCAGCGTCCGCAACCGCGCCGCTTCCGACACGGTCATCCCGCCGTATTTCGACTTCCAGTTGTAGAATGTCGTATCGCTGATGCCGTACTTACGGCACAGCTCGGCGGTCTTCACGCCAGCCTCGTGCTCACGCAGCACGCCTATGATCTGATCCTCGGTAAACGGCCTCGCCGCATCGCTCCTCTCCATCTGACGAGCTAACTTACCAATGGCATGATTTCCGGGGAGCACGTCACGACCAGGTCCCAATTACCCTGCTTGGTGTAGAACTTGACCGCGAAGCCGTGAACGTCGCGCGGGGTGTCGACCGAACCCGATCCACCGGCGACGGTTGAGAAGCGAGTGAAAACCGGGGTGCGGACGCCGACCTTCTGGAACAGATCGGCCAAGGTCACGTCCGCCAGCGATTCGGTTTAACTCGAAATAGCCGTGCGCGGCCGAGCCGCGCGCGTGGACGATCCGCTCCGGGATGCGCTCGTGATCGAAGTGATTAATCTTCCCGCGGTAGACCTCGTCTTCGAGCAGAGCTGGGCCGCGCGCGCCTACCTTGAGCTGATTTTGATTGTCGCTGATTGGTATGCCGTGGTTGGTCGTCAGTACCGGGTGATCAGCGCCCGCTACCTGGTGGAGCTCGCCGCCGTCGCCGGTGCGACACTGCTCGGGTTCGTAATCAGCCTGTCGGATCCTCAAACGTTGCGTGACTGCAACGCTTGCGCTCTCAACGTCCGGCAGGAGGTGATGGCCCATCGAGATCGTAGGAAAAGCAAGAATGGGTCGATCCTAGCGATTGGCGGCTCCGCTATGCCTCACGCTTCCCGTCAGGGGCTCTCGATTTCTCATCCAGGTTGAAGGTGAGTTGCCGGCGTTCGTTAGACCGTGATCTCGATGGCGGCCGAAGAATATTCGACTGACGTCAACCAGCCGAGCGATGTGTGAGGACGGCTCTCGTTGTCGCTCACGATCATCGTCAGCCCGCTATACGCGGCGATCCGATCGGTGAGGTCGCGAACGACCCGCCGACCCGAGATCGACGTATGACCATCGCCCGGAGGCATCGGCGCCCGTACCCTCGCGGTCGCGGGCGCTGCGATCAATCGTGGTCGATGTCGCGCATGGCTCCTCGGCTGCATGGCAACACTCGATCGGCCCCCTTTGCGGTCTAGCGTCCGGCAGTCTTGGCGAAATCCATCTCCGCCATTAACGTTGTCACAGTAGACCGCGTCGCTTCGTCTCGTTGCCACGGCGCCGCTATTTCTGTCGGTCGAGCCAGCCATGGGCGCGCAGCCAGCCAAGCAATGCGGCGTTCCAGCCCGTGCTGGTCGTTCCCGGCTTGCCGTCGAAGCCGAAGCCGTGGCCGCCATGTTCGTAAACGTGGAGCTCGACCGGCCGACCATGGCGGCGCCAGCTGTCGGGAAGGCCATAGCCTTGCTTGCCGAACAGCTCGTCGTCGCTCGCCACGGCGACGAACAACGGCGGGGCGGCGGCTGGCACCGTCGCGGGTGCCATCGACGGATAGATGGCGGCGAGCAGGTCGGGCAGGGTGCCGGGCGCAGCGGTCTTCACCAGATCGATGCCCATGATCGCGCCGGCCGAAAAGCCCATATAGGCGATCCGGTGCGGGTCGATGCCCCATTGTGCCGCACGGTCGCGCACCAGTCGCATCGCCGTTTGTGCATCCGCCAGCGCCGGTGCGGGCGCGGCAATGTCGGCGCCGCCCTTCGCCTCGGCCGCGGCGGCAGCGGCGAAGCGGGCGAGTGCCGCCTGCTTGAACGCGTCCATCGGCGCCGGGGTGGCATCCAGCCGGTACTTGAGCACGAAGGCGGCGATGCCGTGATCGGCAAGCCAGCGCGCCGGCTTCATTGCCTCCGCTTCCATCGATTCCATCACGAAGCCGCCGCCCGGCGCGATGACCACCGCCGCGCCCGTCGCCTTTGCCTTGTCGGGCAGAACGGGAAGCAGCGTCGCAGTCGACACGTTACGCACGGTCGGGCGTCCGGCGAGGGTAAACCAGCTTTCCGCCGGCATGCCGGGAACGCCGCCAGTACCGAGTGGGATCGCCCCAACCTGAGGCGGCGTCGCCATCGGTGCGACCGGGATCGACTGGGCGGCGGCGATGCATGGCGTTGCCAGCGACAAGGCGATGCAGGCGATACGGATGGCGATCATGTCTGTGCCCTTTCCAACGTCGGTATCAGCGCCACTGGCGCGCCGGCAGGGTGATCGTGACGACCGGCCCCAGGTCGGTGGCGGATCGACCCAAGGCGAAGCCGTATCGGCCGGCGGCCATCGACCATTTGCCGCCGCGGCTTTCCGCCAAAAGCTTGGGATCGATCGGGATCATCACGGTCGTGGTCGCGCCGGCCGCAATCGCCACCTTGGCGAAGCCGGCGAGCCGACGCGTCGGGCCGGCCGGCGTCGACACGAGATAGAGCTGTGCCACCTCGCTGCCGCCACGTTGGCCGACATTGCGGATCGCGGCGCTCGCCCGTGGGCTGGCACCGCCGACGACCTTCAGGGGCCCATGGTCGAACCGCGTGTAGCTCAGTCCAAACCCGAACGGGAACAGCGGCGCCAGCCCCTTGCGCGCGAACCAGCGGTAGCCGACGTCAGCTCCCTCGATGTCATAGTCGATCGGATAGCTCTTGCCCGCCGCCAGCCCGGCGGCGAAGTCACGGTCGACCATGCCGGCATAGGGCAGCGCGGGGCGCGGCAGCTGATCGAGCGAGGCGGGGAACGTCACCGGCAGGCGCCCCGACGGATTGACGTCGCCGAACAAGGTCGCCGCGATCGCATCGCCACCGCGCGCTCCGCCGTACCATGCTTCGAGCACCGCGCCGCTTCGGTCCAGCCACGGCATCAGGACGGGGCCGCCCGTCTCCAGCACGACGACCGTCTTCGGATTGGCGGCGGCGACGGCGGCGATCAGCGCGTCCTGCCCGCCGGGAAGCGACAGGTCGGGCACGTCCATGCCCTCCGCCATCCATTGCGTCGCGAAGACGATCGCCACGTCCGCCGCCCTTGCCGCCGCGGCAGCTTCTGCGGGATAGCGGCCGTCGACGAATTTGACGCTCGCCTTGGACGCCAGCGCGCGGATCGCGGCGAGCGGTGCGGTGCCGTGATAGGTCTGGTTGTTGTACTTGGCGAGCGGTCCCTCGCCGCCCATCGGCAGCGACACGGCGGGCCCACCCTCCGGCTGGACTTGCGTCGATCCGCCACCCGACAGCACGCCGGCATCGGCATAGCCGCCGATCACCGCGATCGATCGCACCGCCTTGGACAGCGGCAACAGTGCGTTCCGGTTGCGCAGCAGCACGATGCCTTCGTCCTCGACCGCCCGCGCGAGGGCGGCGTTGCCGGCGACATCGATCGGGCCCTTGGCCGGCGGGTTCGCATCCAGACCAACCGCGTAGATCGATCGGAGGATCCGCCGGTTCATGTCCTGCAATCGCGTGGCGTAGGCCGGATCGCGTGCCGCCGCCTCGGCCAAGGGCTTGGCGAAGAACATCTGCTTGTCGATCTGCGCACCCGATTGCTGGTCGAGCCCTGCGATCGCGAAGTCGAGCGCGCCCACCGCGCCCCAATCGGACATGACGAAGCCCGGATAGCGCCAATCCTGCTTGAGCACGCGGTTGAGTAGGTAGTCGCTGCCGCATGCCGGCGCGCCGTTGACGCGATTGTACGCGCACATCACCGAACCCGGTCGCCCCTGCTCGATGGCGAGTTCGAACGCGAGCAGGTCGCTCATCCGGAAGGCATCGTCGGCGATCCGTCCATCGACGGCGTGCCGCCCCGTCTCCTGCGCGTTCAGCGCGAAATGCTTCACCGTCGACATGACGTGCTGCGACTGGGTGCCGTCGATCGCCGCGCCGCCGAGCACGCCCGAGTGCAGCGGATCCTCACCGAAATACTCAAAGGTGCGCCCGTTGCGCGGATCGCGCATCAGGTTGATGCCGCCGCCCAGCAGCACGTTGAAGCCCTTGGCCTTCGCCTCCCGCGCGATCATCGCGCCACCGCGGCGGATCAGATCGGGGTTCCATGTCGCCCCCATCGCGGTTGCCGACGGCAGTGCGGTCGCGCCGTCCTTGCGCAGATTTGCGATGTAGGAGACGCCGAGGCTGGCATCGGTTTCGAGCAGCGCCGGGACGCCGAGGCGAGGGAGCCCGGTGATATAGCCGGCCCCCAGCACCGCCTCCGCAGGAATCTTGACGTTGGGGATCAGCGGGATCGCCCACAGGCCGTGGGTGAGCGTCGTTCGCTCGTCGGGTCGCATCCGGCGTTCGGTGTCGGCGGCACGAGCCTCCGCCTGTCGATCCCCCGACACGGGCGTGGCCGATGTCGGTTGCCGCTGCGCCGACGCCATCGCCGCACATCCGGCGATCACGCCGGCCAAGATGATCGTTCGACCCGCCATTCCATCTACCCTCCCGCGCACCTTGTCACATACGTGCTTGACAGTATGTTTCTGACGCACGATGCTTGTTGTCAAGCGGCATCGACCGCATCACGGGTGAGGGGAACATGCCATGCGCACCGTCGCGATTCTTTTAAGTGCAAGCACGCTGGCGCTGTCGAACGCCGCCGCGGCTCAGACCACGCCGACTACGACCTCGAGCGGGACCGAAACGCAGGCGACCGACCCGGCGACCACGCCCGACGGCGACATCGTCGTCACCGCGCAGCGCCGCGCCGAAAACCTGCGCGACGTGCCGATCGCCATCACCGTCGTGAACGGCCAGTCGATCCGCGAAACCGGCGCCACTCAGCTCGCCGACATCACCCAGCGCGCACCGAGTCTCAACTTCACCGCCACGCCCGGCGTGCCCAATTTCGCGATCCGCGGCGTCGGCACGAACTCCTTCGACTATGGCATCGAGTCGGCGGTCGGCATCGCGGTCGACGACGTCAACATCACGCTCCCGCGCTATGTACCGCTCAACTCGCTCGCCGATGTCGAGCGGATCGAAGTGCTGCGCGGCCCCCAGGGCCTGTTGTTCGGCAAGAACACCACCGCCGGGCTGATCTTGATCGCCACCACCAAGCCGAAACTCGGCGTGTTCGGCAGCAGCGGGCGGGTCCAGGCCGGCAGCCGCGACCAGGTGCAGGCGCAGGCGGTCGTCAACCTGCCGATCGGCGACACCATCGCGTTGCGCGTCAGCGGCGGCTATCAGTATCAGAAGCCTTCGACCCAGCTCGTCGGCCCCGGACGCCTCAATCCCGTGCGTCGCTACTTCGGCACTGCCAAGCTGCTGTGGGAGCCGACCGATCGACTGTCGCTCTATGCGATCGCCGATTATCAGAACAACACGGGAGTCGAGGCCTATTCGACGATCCGCAAGTTCGGCGGCAACGATCCGACGCCGATCCCCGCAGCGTTCCGTCCGTTCGCGCCGGCCAATTTCGTGTTCCAGCAAAACACCGCGCTGGGCGTCGTCGCATCACCGACCAACAACAAGACCGCGATCGGCAGCACCAACGTGGTGCGTGACGAGCGCAGCTTCGGTGCCCAGCTGTCGGCGAGCTACGATGCCGGGCCGCTCACCGTCACCTCGGTCACCGCCTATCGCGACCTGAACGCGCGCGCCAACAACGACGTCGATCAGACGCCGGTGGCCTTCTTCGACACCAATATCGCCAACTCCCAATCCCACCAGCTGTCGGAGGAACTGCGCGTCACCAACAACGGTCGCGGCTTCGTCGACTATACCGCCGGGCTCTATTATTTCGAGCAGCACATCGATGCCCAGATCCTGCAGGCGGGGACGTTCGGGGTGTTCCCGGCAAGCTCGGCGATCCGGCTGTCGCCGGTCAACGGCCGTCGAACTTCGACTATCGCACCAAGAGCTATGCCGGCTTCGCGCAGCTGACGTTCAACCTCACCCAATCGCTGCGCCTGATCGCCGGCGGCCGCTACACCCGCGACGAGATCAACTCGACGACGACCGTCACCGCGGTGCCGGGCGTCTGCAACCTCGTCACCTTCCTGCTGAGCGGCGGGCAACGCTGCGTCGGTACGCTGGCGGCGCCGCTGGTCGCCGATCGCAACGCCGACGGCTTCTCGGCACGCGCCGGCATCGAATATGCGATCGCGCCCACCGCCAACCTCTATGCAACCTACACGCGCGGCTACAAGGGACCGGCGGTCAGCTCGGCAGCAGGCGTCGCGTTCGGCGTCGATCCCGAAAAGGTCGACGCCTATGAGATCGGCGCCAAGCTCGACCTCGCCGATCGCCGCGTCAGCCTGAACGTCGCCGGCTTCATCAACGACTTCCGCGATTTCCAGGCGCAGGTGTTCGATCCGACGCTCAACGGCGGCCTCGGCACCTTCCGCACCGGCAACGCGAGCACGCTCAAGACCCGCGGCGTCGAGGCGGAGGCGGTGGTGCGCCCGTTCGCCGGGGTCAGCCTGTCGGGCGGCGTCACCTATCTCGACACGCGCTACGGCAACTACAACGTCAGCTGCTACACCGGGCAGACCGCGGCGCAGGGCTGCACCTTGCCTGGCCCCAGCTTCAATGCCGCGGGATCGCCACTGATCGGGGCATCGAAGTGGACGACGAGCCTGGCCGCCAATGTCGACCAGCCGATCGGCAACGACCTGAAGGTGTTCGTCAACGCCGACTGGCGCTATCGCAGCCGCTTCTATTACGCGATCAACGATCCCAATACGATCCAGGCCGGCTATTCGCTCGTCAACGCCACGATCGGCATCGGCGATATCGGCGACCACGCGCGGTTCAGCGTCTTCGTCCGCAACCTGTTCGACAAGCGCTATGCCGCGGCGATCTTCCCCGGCAATTTCTCGGCGGGCCAGTACGTCCAGACGCTGCCCGACGCCGCCTTCCGCCGCATCGGCGGCGCCTTCGAGTGGCGCTTTTGACGGTACACCCTGGCCCCGACTTGTTCGGGGGCAGGCAATCCGTCATCAAGACGCCGGGAGCGAAAATGGGCGAGACGAAAACGCGGCGACGCACGCAGGAACAGCGCACCGCAGAGACGCGCACCGCCTTGTTCGAGGCGGCCGTCCGCGCGATCAGCCGCCTCGGCTACAGCCGCGCCAGCAACGCCGAGATCGCCGACGAGGCGGGCGTCAGCCGCGGCGCGATTACCCACCACTTCGCCACCCGCGCCGCCTTCATCGCGGAGGTGGTCCGCTGGGTGTTCGAGCAGGAAGTTCTCGCTTATCAGGAACTCCAGCGCGAGTGGAATACTGGCTCGCGCGTGTCGGACTGGCCGCGCATTTCGTGGGAGGTGCTGTCGCGCCCATCCGGCATCGCGGTGCTCGAGATCTTCGTCGCCTCGCGCAGCGACCCCGAGCTCGCCGCGCTGATCAAGCCGGTTCAGGCGGCGATTGAACAGCTGGCGGCCACCGCCTTCCTTGAACGGCTAGGAGCCAAGACGCGCGACACCGCTGCGATCCGGCTCGTCGTCTGGGCGATGCGCGGGCTGTCGCTCGGGCGCGAATTCGTCGACGACCCCGACCAGATCACCGACGCCGTCGACCTGCTTGCCAGGCTGCTCGAACGTGCCGCGCCGAACGGGACCGTCCAGGAATTGATCGAGCTCCGGTCGCCCAGTCGCTGAACGGGCCAGGGCAATGCCCGCTGCCCGAACCGGCTCACTTCGCCACGACATCACGGTGCATCGGCGCGAGCTTCGCGAGCAGGCGGTTTTGCGCCGGGAAGGGGACGCGGGCGTGGCGCATGGCGGCCTGAAGGTTCTCCACGAGCGCGGCCGTGTCGGCCTGCTGGATGCCCATGTCCTTGTGTGCGGTCGCCATCGTCTGGCCCGAGTAATCGCAGCCACCGTTGAGCAGATAGCAGAATTGCTCGTACAGAGTGCGGCGCAGTCGGACCAAATCGCGGCTCTTGAAGATGTCGGCGATCCGGGGATCGGCGACGTTCCGTGCGACGAGATCGTCGACGATCGCGCGGACGCCGGGCTCGCCGCCAAAGGCACGCCACATTGCTTGGCCCTCGAACGGCGTCGCACCGGCGTTGGCATTGGCGTGGGCATAGGGGGCGACCGGCTCCTCTCCGGCGGGAACGGGCTGGGCCGATTGGAGCGCTAGGGCCAAAGCGAACGGGAACATCTCAGAAAGACCCCTGGAGCGAGAGGAAGGCGCCGCGCTGACGGCGTATGGTGGCGATGTCGCCGAGATCGACGAACGCCGCCGTGATCGAGGCATGGCGGCCGATCGCCCAGGCCGCGAACACGTCCGCGGCCTTTTGTTCGCGGGCGAAGCGCAGGTTGTCGGGCTTGGTCCTCAGCTCGGCTCCGACCAGCAGCGATGGCGACAGAAGGATGCCCGCCGACCCCTCGACCTGCGCCGAATAGCCGCGCCGGCGGTCGCCGCCGAAGCCCAATAGCCCGAACTGGTTGGCCTTGGTTGCGCGGAGCGTCGTCGCGAGGACCACGCTGCGCGCCAGCACCACCTTGGTGGCGGAAAGGTAGAAATCCGTGCCGCGGGACGATCGACCGCCGACAGCGCTGATGACGGCGCCCTGGTCGGCGATCTTGTGCTGAACGCCGATCGAGAACTGGGGCAGCCAGCGATCCTGATCCCACACCGCGTCGCCGGCGATGCGCAGCTTGGCGCCGACGATATGCTGCGCGAAGGTGAAGCCGCGACCAAGCCCCAGCGCCGCTCCCGCGGCGCGCGTGTCGAAGCGCTGATAGGCGTAGGACAGCTCGACCCGGTCGTTGATGCCGATCGCGACGCCCGCGCTCTCAAGGTCGAAGTCGGGAAGCGCCACCAACGTCGCGTGCGCGCTGCCGCCGATGCCGTCTCGCGTCTCGTTGCCGGCAATCAGCGCCCAGCTGGCGAGGCCACCGCCGGCCGCGCCTTCGACGCTGCTGACGCCGTTGGTGAGCAACAATTTGCCCCCGGCTCGTCGATCGCCCGCCACGGCGGGAGTGGCGAGGGAGAGGCAGAGGCAACCGAGGGCAAGATGGTGACGCTTCATCGCCGCCGCTTTGCCATTCCATGGTCAATTTCGAGTTAAATCATCCGTTTACGTCGCGGCAACTTGCGTCGGGTAAGGGAGGGGCATGTTCATCGCCCGTACGGCCCTCGCAAGTCTTGCCCTTTTCTCCGCAGCTCCGGCCTGGGCAGGGCCGGTCGGCATCCAGGTGCTCAGCGCCGACGGCCAGCCACTGCCAGGCGCGGTGGTGACGCTGACGCTGCCGGGTACGCCGATGCCCGCCGCGCACGGGCCCTATCGCGTCGCCCAGCGCAATATCGCCTTCGATCCCCGAGTACTGATCGTGCCCGTCGGGGCCGCGGTCAGCTTTCCCAATCTCGATCGCGTCCGGCACCACGTCTATTCCTTTTCATCGGCGCGCAGGTTCGATCTGAAGCTGTACGGCCGCGATGAAAGCCGCAGTGTGACGTTCGACAAGCCGGGCGCAGTGGCGCTCGGCTGCAACATCCACGACAGCATGAGCGGCGTCATCTACGTCACCGCGACGCCCTATGCGGCGGTGACCGATGGCCAGGGACGGGTGTCGTTCGCGGGCGTCGGCGCGGGGCGCGGGACGCTGCTGGTGTGGCATCCGTCGATCCGGGCAAAGGGCAATGCGGTGTCGCAACCTGCGGCGCTCACCGGAGGCGGCCTTTCCACCGTCGTTCGGCTGCGCCCGTGATGGGGCGTTCCCGCTTCCGCAGCCTTCGCGCGCGGCTGACCGTCCTTTATGCTGGCCTGTTTACCGCCGGTCTCGTTGCGCTGACGATCTTCGCGCAGGTGATGATCGAGCGGAGCGCCCGGCGGACTGCTGCCGACGAGTTGGCAGCGAGCGGCAGCGTCTACGACCGCCTCTGGCAGGAACGGGCGCGGTCGCTGGCCGGGGCGGCGGACGTGGTCGCGCGCGATTTCGGTTTTCGCTCGGCGGTGGCGAGTGGCGACGAGGCGACGATCGTGTCGGCGCTGGCCAGTCTGAGCGCGCGGGCGGACGTACCGCAGGCGGTGCTGATCGATCAGGGCGGCCAGGTGATCGGCGATGCCGGTGCCGCGCAGGGCAGGCTGGCGGCGCTGTCCGCGGCGATGAGCGACGCCCGCCGTGATGCCGTCATCGCGATTGGCGGCAAGGCCAGCCGAATCGTCACCGCGCCGGTGATGGCGCCGATCGAGATCGGGCGGATCGCCCTGATCGTGCCGCTCGACGCGCAGGAGATGCGCGGATTGGAGCGGCTGTCATCGATTCCGCTGCGGGCGAGCGTGCTGACGCGCGACGCGGACGGGTGGGGAGGCGGGGATGGGCATGTCGCGGCGACGCTGCCCGTCGACACCGTCGTGACCCTGCCCGGCGCGTCGGGCCAGAGCTTCGCGATGCTGAAGCTGCTGCCCGGCGTCGCCAGCCGGCCGGACGCCGCGCTGCTGCTGGCCTATCCGATGGATCGGGCGATGGCGCCCTATCGCTCGATCCAGTTTGGGCTGGTGCTGGCGGGGCTGGCGTGGCTGGTACTGATCGGCATCGGATCGGGGCGGCTCGCGCGCGGCATCGCGCGGCCAATCGCGGCGCTCGACCATGCGGCCCGCCGGTTGGCGGCGGGCGAGCGGACCGAAGTGGCGGTGGAGACCGACGACGAGGTCGGGCGGCTGTCGGCGACGTTCAACGCGATGTCGCAGGGGATCGTCGAGCGCGAGGAGCGAATCACGCACCTCGCCTTCCACGATATCCTGACCGACCTGCCCAACCGGGCGTTCTTTCGCCAGTCGCTCGACCAGGAGATGGCACGCGCCGCGCGAAGCGGCGAGCGGCTGGCGCTGCTCTATCTCGATCTCGACGGGTTCAAGGCGGTCAACGACTCGCTCGGCCACCCCGCAGGCGACGCGCTGCTGCGCAGGGTCGGCGAGCAGTTGCTCGAGCTGTCGGGTCATGCGGTGGTCGCGCGGCTGGGCGGCGACGAATTCGCGATCGTGGTGCAGGAGAGCGTCGACCGTAGCCGTGCCCGGCGGCTGGCGCACGATATCCTCGACAGCTTCGCACGCCCGATCGACGTCGAAGGCCAGACGATCCCAAGCGGCACCAGCATCGGCATCTCGCTGTTCCCCGACGATGCCGCGACCGGCGAGGCGCTGGTAAAAAACGCCGATCTTGCGCTGTACCGGGCGAAGCAGGACGGGCGCGGGGTCTATCGCTTCTTCGAACAATCGCTCGACGAAGCGGCGCGTAGGCGGCGCCAGATCGAGGCGGACCTGCGCGCCGCGATCCGTACCGGCGGGCTCGAGCTCCGCTTCCAGCCGATCGTCGGGACGGGCGACGCCGTCATCCGCGGGTTCGAGGCGCTGCTGCGCTGGCCGCATCCGATCGAGGGCTATATCCCTCCGACCGAATTCATTCCGATCGCCGAGGAAACCGGGCTGATCGTCGCGCTGGGCGAATGGGTGCTGCACGAGGCGTGCCGGGTCGCGGCGGACTGGCCACCGCATATCCGGGTCGCGGTCAACGTCTCGCCGCTGCAATTCCGTGCGCCCGGCTTCCAGGCGGTGGTGCTCCAGGCACTGGCGCGCAGCGGCATCGCGCCGACCCGGCTGGAAATCGAGATCACCGAGTCGGTGTTCCTCGACGGCGTCGATGCGGTCACGGACATCCTGCACAAGCTGCGCGCGATGGGGGTCCGCATCGCGCTCGACGACTTCGGCACCGGCTATTCGTCGCTGAGCTATCTGCGCTCCTTCCCGTTCGACAAGCTGAAGATCGATCGATCCTTCATCACCAACATAGCCAGCGACGAGAGCGCTGGCGCGATCGTCAAGGCGATCCTCGACCTGGCCGGCGCGCTCAGGATGGAGACGACCGCGGAGGGGGTCGAAAACATCGAGCAGCAGAGCGAACTGGTATCGCGCGGGTGCGACACGCTGCAGGGCTATCTGTTCAGCCGACCGATCGACGCAGACGCGGCGATGGCGCTGCTCGCGCTGAAGGATGTCGCTCTGGAGCGCAGGGTCGCCTGAGCCTAGCGAAGCATAGGCCTGGTATCGACCAGACGGACGTCGTGCATCTGGTTGAGATAGGCCTCGTAATAGCCCTTGTGCGAGGCACCGACGATCGCAAGCATCCGCATGCCGGGGTAGCGGCCGAGCACCTCGCGGATATTGGCCACCATCCTCAGGTTGCGCGTTTCCCAATAGCCGACGTAGTTGCGACCGAACTGCTGCGGCGACGGCTCCACCAGTGCGGCGCCGAAATCGCCGCGATAGGCGAGGTCGGCCTCGCGTGGTGCGTTGACGGCTCGATAGAGGGCGAGGACGCCGCCCGGCTGCCCCAGTCCCTTGGTCAGCCGATCGCTTTCCGTGTGGCGGGCGGCGCTCCAGGGGTTTCGCCACGCCGCCATGATCGCCTGGCCCGCTGCCTTGTTGACGGCAGGATCGGGATCGTCGGGGGTGTCGGCGCTATGATCGTCGACGCTCCACAGTCGCTCGAGCCCGAGCCGTGCAGCGAGCGCCGCGGCGATCTGCGCGGTTTCGTTGCGGCGGGCGGCATATTGGCCGAGATGGGCGACGAGCGCCTCGTCGAGTCCGTCGCCGGCACGGCGCTCGGTGGCGGGTAGGCGAAGCCACTGGACATAGGCGGACCCGCGTTCCCCCGCGGCCAGGAAGACGGCGGCGAGGCGGCGGCGTTGCGCCGCGCTGGGCGATGCCGGCCAAGTGGCGAGCACCCGCTCCGCCTCCGTCGTGGCGGCGGGCACGTCTAGGCCGGTGGCGCGGGCGGCCGGGGCAGGGTCCCAGCAATAACTCTTGACCGTGTCGGCATAGCGCGCGGGGTAACGGCGCAGGGTGTCGCACTGGATTTCCGACAGATCCTCGGTCGCGATGCCGGTCGGCTTCCACGCGGCCAGCCGGTCGAGCAGCGGCGCCAGCAGCGCCAGGTCGACATCCTTGGGCAGCCCGGAGAGGTGCGGCGTGCCGAGCACCATCACCTCGTTGGGCTTGCCGGGGGGCGGACCCTTCAGCGCGTCGGGATGGAAACTTGGCCGATACGACTGGGCATAGCCCGCACTGGCGGCAAGGGCGGCGACGGCCGCGATCATCCTGGTGTATTGCATCCGCACGACACTATGATCCGGCTCGAAACGACGCAAGCCGAGACTGGCGATTAACCGATGAGCGCCTATGTCGGTCGTCCCGATACCCAGCGAGTCACCGATCCGATGAATGTTGCCGAGCTTCTGCTGCCGACCCAGCTGCCGCCGTTCGAGGCGTTGACGCCCGAGGCGATCCTGCCCGCGCTAGACCGGGCGCTGGCCGATCAGGATGCGGTGGTCGAGGCGCTGGTGGCGGCGAAGCCGACGACGTTCGAGGAGGCGTGGATGCCGCTGGAGCGCGCCGGCAACGCGATCGACGCCTTGTGGTCGGCGGTATCGCATCTGCATGGTGTCGCCGACACGCCGGAGCTGCGTGCCGCCTATGCCAGCGGTCTGGAGCGGCTGGTCGAGGCCGGTACGCGGCTGCGTCAGAACCGCGATGTCTACGACATGCTGGTCGCTCTGTCGGTCACGCCTGCCTTCGCCGACCTGCCGCGCAGCGACCGCGTCGCCGTGGAGCAGGCGCTGCGCGACTTCCGCCTGTCGGGCGTCGCGCTCGATGAGGAAGAGCGGGGGCGTTACATGGCGATCTCGCTCGAACTGTCGCAGCTTCAGACCGATTTCGGCAGCGCGGTGCTCGACGCGACCGATGCGTGGTCGGAGCATGTGACCGATGCCGCGATGCTGGCGGGCGTGTCCGACACCGACCGTGCCATGTTCGCGGCGGCGGCCGAGGCGAAGGGGCTCGATGGCTGGCTGGTCACGCTGCACCAGCCGAGCGTCAGTGCGATCCTGACCTTTGCGGATGACCGCGAGCTGCGGGCCCGGGTCTACCGCGCCAACGCCACGCGTGCGTCCGACCAGGGGCCGCAGGCGGGGCAGTTCGACAACGGCCCGCGGATCGCGCGGATCATGGCGCTTCGCCACGAGCTGGCGCATCTGCTGGGCTTCACCGATCCGGTGGCCTATTCGCTGGCGACGAAGATGGCGCCCGATGCCGCCGAGGTGCTGGCATTCCTGCGCGACCTGGCGAAGCGTGCCAAGCCGCTGGCCGAGCGCGACGTCGAGGCGCTGCGCGCCTTTGCCGCGGCCGAGCTGGGCATCGACGATCTGCAGCCGTGGGACGTCGGCTATGTCGCCGAGAAGCTGCGCGCCGAGCGCTTTGCGGTCGACGAGCAGGCGGTGCGCGCGCACTTCCCGGTCGAGCGGGTGATCGAAGGGTGGCAGGCGCTGCTGGGGCGGCTGTTCGGCATCCGGCTGGCCAAGCGCCACGACGTCCAGCTGTGGCACGAGGACGCGGCCTATTACGACGTCGCCGACGAGGATGGCGCGATCTTCGCGGGGCTGTACCTCGATCTCCATGCCCGGCCGGGCAAGCGGCCGGGGGCGTGGATGTCGGACGCGCGGCCGCGGCTGCGCGACGGCAACACCGTCGGGCTGCCGGTCGCGTATCTGACGTGCAACTTCACGCCCAAGGGCGACGAGACGCCGTCGCTGTTGAGCCACAACGACGTCGTCACGCTGCTGCACGAGACGGGGCATTGCCTCCACCACCTGTTCACCCGCGTCGACCGGCCGAGCATCGCCGGCACCAACGGCGTCGAATGGGACGCGATCGAGCTGCCGAGCCAGCTGATGGAGGATTTCGCCTGGGATCGCGAGGTGCTGACCAGCATGTCGCGTCACCATGCGACCGGCGCGCCGCTGCCGCCCGAATTGTTCGAGAAGCTGGTCGCCGCGCGCCAGTTCCTGTCAGGGATGATGGTGGTGCGGCAGATCGAATTTTCGCTGTTCGACCTGCTGCTTCACCTCGGCACGATGGGCTCCGACCCGATGGAGGTGATCGAGGCGGTGCGCGACGAGGTGGCGACGATCCGTCCGCCCGAGTGGCACCGCTTCCCACATGCGTTCAGCCATATCTTCGCCGGCTCCTATGCGGCGGGCTATTACAGCTATCTGTGGGCGGAGGTGCTGTCGGCGGACGGCTTCGGTCGCTTCGCCGAGGCGGGGCTGGTCGATCGCGCGACAGGCGACGCGTTCCGCGACGAGGTGCTGGCGAAGGGCGCGAGCCGGCCGGCGGCGGAGAGCTTCCGCGCCTTTCGCGGGCGGGATGCCGATCCGCAGGCGCTGTTGGTGAGACGGGGGCTGGCGTGACGGCAATCCTCACCCTGGCGGAGGAGGATTGGACTGGGGCATAGCAGTTCGATGACCGACACCCCCTTCGACCCCGCCGGCGACGGCGCCGAGATGTCGTTTCGCGGGCGTATGTCCTATGGCGACTATCTGTCGCTCGACGCGATCCTCGATGCGCAGCACCCGTTGTCCTCGGCGCACGACGAGCTGCTGTTCATCGTCCAGCACCAGACCAGCGAGCTATGGCTGAAGCTGGCGCTGCACGAGATGGAGGCGGCGACCGCAGCGCTCGCGGGCGACCGGCTCGACATCGCGTTCAAGATGCTGAGCCGGGTCGCGCGTATCCTGGAGCAGCTGAACGGCGCGTGGGACGTGCTGCGGACGATGACGCCGAGCGAATATTCGCAGTTCCGCGACTCGCTTGGGCAATCGTCGGGATTCCAGTCGTACCAGTATCGCGCGATCGAGTTCCTGGCGGGCAACCGCAACCCGGCAATGCTGAAGCCGCATGCCCATCGCCCGGCGCTGGACGAGCGACTGCGCGCGATCCTGGCGCGGCCCAGCCTGTACGACGAGGCGATCCGGCTGCTCGCGCGGCGTGGCTATGACGTGGGCGAGGAGCGGGCCGACCTGTCGCAGCAGCGCGACGAGAACGAGGCGTTGATCGGCGCTTGGGCGCGGGTCTATGCCGATCCCGCCGGGCAGTGGGACCTCTACGAGCTGGCCGAGAAGCTGGTCGATTTCGAGGACTATTTCCGCCGCTGGCGCTTCAATCACGTCACCACGGTCGAGCGCATCATCGGTCTGAAGCGGGGGACCGGAGGGACGTCCGGCGTCGCCTATCTGCGCAAGATGCTCGACGTCGTGCTCTTTCCCGAACTCTGGCGGGTGCGGACGATATTGTGAGGGAGAAGACATTGGCGCGACGGGCGTGGCTGGACGAGGCGGTGCGGCGGATCGAGGCGGACTATAACCGGTCGGCGGACACCCATCTGATCCACCTGCCGCTGCCGCATCATCCGGGCATCGACCTGTACCTGAAGGACGAGAGCAGTCATCCGACCGGCAGCCTGAAGCATCGGCTGGCACGGTCGCTGTTCCTGTATGCGCTGTGCAACGAGTGGATCGGCCCCGACACCTGCGTGATCGAATCCTCGTCGGGATCGACCGCGGTCAGCGAAGCCTATTTCGCGCGCATGCTGGGCCTCCGCTTCATCGCGGTCGTGCCGGCGTCGACCGCGGCGCCCAAGCTCGACGCGATCCGCTTCCACGGCGGCGAGATCCACATGGTCGACGATCCGCGCACGGTCTATGCAGTGTCGCATCGGCTCGCGGCGGAAACCGGCGGCCATTATCTCGACCAGTTCACTTATGCCGAACGGGCGACCGACTGGCGCGGCAACAACAATATCGCCGAGAGCATCTTCGCGCAGATGGCCGAAGAGCGGTTCGCGGTGCCGTCGTGGATCGTCTGCGGCGCGGGCACGGGGGGCACGTCGGCGACGATCGGGCGCTTCCTGCGCTATCGCCGCTATCCGACGCGGTTGTGCGTCGCCGATCCCGAACATTCGGTCTTCCACCGCCATTTCGCCGATCGTGGCCAGACGATGCTGCCCGAAGGTTGTGCCAGCCTGATCGAGGGCATCGGCCGGCCGCGCGTCGAGCCGAGCTTCGTGCCGTCGATCATCGACCGGATGGAGGCGGTGACCGATGCGGACAGCATTGGTGCGATGCGGGCGCTGTCGACGCGGTTGGGCCGGCATGTCGGCGGGTCGACCGGGACCAACCTGCACGCCTGCCTGACGATCGCCGACGAGATGGCGGCGGCGGGGGAGGAGGGTAGCATCGTGACGCTGCTGTGCGACGGCGGCGATCGCTATGCCTGTACCTATTATCGGGACGACTGGCTTGCGGAGCGGGGCGTCGACTGGCAGCGATCGGCCGACCGAATTGCGGCGGTCCTGGACTGATCCGATCCGGTATCAATTGGTACGATGGCGTGCCGCGAGAACATGCTAGCACTCTTGTGGATCGCCCGTTGATGCGGCAATCCACATGAAATGATACGGAGAAGGCGTGGAGCCTGAGCTTCCCCATACGTTGGTCGATTACCTAGAGAAGTCGCGGGTCGCGCTGGCGATCGCGTCGGCGGTCGGCGACCTGCCGCTGCTGATGGTGAACGACTCCTTTTCGACGCTGACCGGCTATGCACCGCAGGACGTGGTCGGGCAAAATTGTCGCCTGCTCCAGCGCGAGGCGCCGAATATCGAACCGCGCGCCCGGCTGCGCGAGTTCCTGACCAACGACCGCCAGCCGAACGTGCGCACGCCCATCGTCAACTTCCGCAAGGACGGCACGCCGTTCGTCAACCTGCTCTACATGTCGCGGCTACGCTCGGGCGATGGCCGGACCAACCTGTTCTTCGCATCGCAGTTCGACGTCAGCCGCTCGCAGCCCGAGATGTTGGCCGGCTATGAAGGCGAATTGTCGGCGACGCTCGGCCGGCTCGCCCCGATCGCGAGCGAGGCGGGGATCGTCGTCGAGGGCACGCTGCTGACGATCGCCAACAGCGCGTCGCTCGTGGCGCAGGCCAAGATGATCCTCGCCGAGCTCGAAGCGACCACCGATGCATAACGTCGCGGATGCCGTGGCATCGCCGCACGCCATCGATCCCGGCACGACGGTGCCCGTCGTCGGCATCGGCGCCTCGGCCGGCGGGCTGGAGGCGCTTCGCGAAATGCTGGCGCCCGCCCGGCTGCCGACCGGGCTCGCCTTCGTCGTCGTCCAGCATCTCGATCCCAATCACGAAAGCATGCTGGCGCAGCTGCTCGACCGCAACACGGTGCTCGAGGTGCTGCAATGCGCGGGCGGCGAGCGGCTGGAGCCCGACAAGGTCTATATCATCCCGCCGGGACGTGGCCTGGCGATCCGCGACGGCGTTCTCGAGCTGACCGATTTCCAGCAGCCGCGCGGCATGCGGCGGCCGATCGACGATTTCTTCATCTCGCTGGCGGGCGACCAGCAGGCGAACGCGGCCTGCGTCATCCTGTCGGGGACCGGGGCCGACGGCACCACCGGGCTTCGTGCCATCAAGGAGAACGGCGGCGTCTGCGTCGTCCAGCAGCCCGAGAGTGCGCGCTACGACGGGATGCCGCTGTCGGCGGTCGGCACCGGGCTGATCGACTACATCAAGCCGGCCGGCGAGATCCTGGAATGCATTCGTGCCTTCTTCCAGCGGCGTTCGGGCGATGGCGCGAACGAGGCGGAAGCGGACGTCGTCGCCGATCACGTCGACGACATGTGCCGGGTGCTGCGCGCGACGATCGGGCATGATTTTTCGGGCTACAAGCGCTCGACGCTGGTGCGTCGCGTCGAGCGGCGGATGCATGTGCTGGGGATCGACACGGGCCACGCCTATCTGGCGCGGATCCGCAGCGATGCCGACGAGTGCGAGGCGCTGTTCCGCGACCTGCTGATCAACGTCACCCGCTTCTTCCGCGACGCCGACGCCTTCGCGACGCTGCGTGCACAGGCGATCGAGCCGCTCTTGCGCGATCACGAGCCGGGCGAGGATATCCGCGTCTGGGTTCCCGGCTGCTCGAGCGGCGAAGAGGCCTATACGATCGCGATGCTGTTCGCCGATGCCGCGGCGCAACTGGGCCAGCCGGTGGCGGTGCAGATCTTCGCGACCGACATCGACGAGCAGGTGCTGGCGATCGCGCGCGAGGGCCAGTACCCCGCCTCGGCGCTGGCCGACCTGCCGTCGTCGTTCCGCGAACGCTACACGGTGCCGCATGCGGAGCGGTTCACGATCGCGGCGTCGATCCGCGACATGATCCGCTTTTCCAGCCACAGCCTGGTAAAGGATCCGCCGTTCTCGCGCATCGATCTGGTGTCGTGCCGCAACCTGCTCATCTATTTCGACGATCGCCTCCAGCAATCGGTGATGCCGCTGCTCCATTATGCGGTGAAGCCGGGCGGATATCTGTTCCTGGGGCCGTCGGAGAGCGTCGGGCGGTTCGAGCATCTGTTCCAGCCGATCGACCAGCAGGCACGGTTGTTCGAGCGCACTCCGGGCGCGCCGCAATATCCGATCGAGTTGCCGGGCAGCCGGCGCCTGGCGCCGCCGCGGCGTGACCGTGACCTGCGCGACGGATCGCCGTCGCTGGTCAGCGAGACGGTCGCGATCCGGCGGCTCGTCGAACGCTATGCGCCGCCGACGCTGATCGTCGATCAGGACGGCGCGATCGTCTCCGCCTATGGCCGGTTGAGCCGCTATTTCGAATTTCCGGTGACGCGCACTGGCGGCAGCAGTGCGGTAAACCTGGCGCGGCCGGGCCTGCGTACCGTCATCGGCCCGCTGTTACGCCAAGCTCGCGACGAGCGCCGCCGCGTGATCGCGCGCAACGTGTTGGTCGAAACCGATTTCGGCACCCAGCCGGTCGAGGTGATCTGCGATCCCCTCGGCGACGGCACGCTGTTGTTCGTCTTCCGCGACACCGGGCCATTCCAGGCTGCGGACCAGAATGAGCTGCGCGACCTCGAGTCGAGCGGCGATCATCTTGAGGTGCTGGAGGACGAGCTGCGGCTGACGCGGCATCGGCTGCGCTCGGCGATCGAGGAACTGGAGACGGCGAACGAGGAGCTGAAAAGCTCCAACGAAGAAATGATGTCGATGAACGAGGAGCTCCAGTCGACCAACGAGGAGCTGTCCACGGTCAACGACGAGCTGAAGAGCAAGGTCGATCAGCTGACGATCGCCATCTCCGACCTGCGCAACTTCCATGAATCGACGAACCTGGCGGTCGTGGTGCTCGACGCGCAGCTTCACGTCAGGAGCTATACCGAGGCGGCGACGGCGATCTTCCCGCTGAAGCCCGCCGATCGCGGCCGCCCGCTGACCGAGGTCGCGAGCCGGCTGAAGGGCACGGGGCACCTCGACGACGCGATCGCGGTGGCGGGCGGCGCGCCGGCGGTGCAGCGCCGGGTGACGACCGTCGATGGCGATCACGTCTATTCGTTGCGGGTGCTGCCGTATCGCACGCAGAACGGGAACGTCGACGGCACCAGCCTGGTCCTGACCGATATCACCGAGGCGTTGGCGCTGGAGCGCCAGCTCGCGTCGGAGCGCGAGCGGCTCGATCTGGCGATCAAGGCCGCGGGGATCGGCGTGTGGGAATATTGCCCGGAAACCGGCGAAACCGTCCTCGACGGGGTCGAGCAGCGATTGTTCGACGTCGCGACCGACGACGCCGGCCATGTCGAGCCGCTTTTCGATCGGATCGATCCGGGCGATATCGACGCGGTGAAGGCGGCGCTGACCCGGGCGGTCACCGACAATCAGGATTACGAGGCGACGTTCCGGGTCCGCCGCGACGACGGGCAGATGCGCTGGGTAAAGGGCTTCGGCCGGATCGTCGCCGGCAGCAATCCCAAGCGGCTGGTGGGCGTGTCGATCGACGTGACGCCCGAATATTCGCTGGCGGAAACGCGCGAGCTGATGCTGCGCGAGATGAACCACCGCGTGAAGAATTTGTTCGCGGTGATCGCCGGCATGGTGACGATCGCCGCGCGCAGCGAGAAGGACGTCCGCGCCTTTGCCGAGGATATCCGCCAGCGCATCGCATCGCTCGGCCGCGCCCATTCGCTGGCGTCGCCGGCGGGACGGCCGCAGGCGATCGGGCTCGGCGAGCTCGTCGACCTGACGCTGGCGCCTTATCGCGATCAGGCACGGATCCAGATCGATGGCCCGGATGTTGCGCTAGACAGGAGTAGCCTGTCGCCGATCGCGCTCATGCTTCACGAGTGGGCAACCAATTCCGTGAAATATGGTGCTCTCGGCAGCTCGGGCGAGCGGCGATTGTCGATCAGCTGGCGTGTAGAGAAGGACGGCGTACACATGTTGTGGGACGAGGAGCGCGGCGGCGATGCGCCGATGCCGGCCAATGAGGCAGGCTTCGGCTCGATCCTCGTCGACACGAGCATCCGTCAGCTGCGCGGCGAGGTGACGCGAAGCGTCGACAGCGGCAACTACCGCCTCGCCGTGACGCTGCCCCGCACGGTCTTCGCTCATGAGTGAAACGGTATTGCTGGTCGAGGACGAGCTGTTCATCGCGCTCGACCTGCAGGAAACGATTGAAGATGCGGGCTTCTGCGTCGTCGGGCCCTGCACCACGCTGGTCGAGGCGCAGGGAGCGATCGATCGGGTAGGGGCCAAGGCGCTCGCCGCGGCGCTGCTCGACGTGCGGCTGGCGGACGGCGCGGTGTTTCCGGCGGCCGACCGGCTTTATGCCGATGGCGTGCCGCTGATCTTCCATTCGGGCCATGCCGACGACATGGAACTGCGCCAGCGCTATCCGCGCGCGACGATCTGTCCCAAGCCCAGCGCGCCGGCGGAGCTGACCGCGGCGCTGCACGGGGCGGCGCACGGGGGGTGATGCGGCGCCCGGCGGTGGCCGGCGCGCCCGTCGATCAGATTTCGTATTCCAGTTGCCACGCGGGCTGCGCGAAAGCGGGCGTCTGGCTCGCGAAGGCGGGCTGGCGCGACATCAGGCGGGCATAGAGCCGCTTGATGACATTGCTGCCGGTACGGGTATGCCAGGCGGGCACGACCGCGTGGACGAGGCAGGCGAGACCGCCGCCGATCATCGCGAAGCCGATGCCCGACGCCACGCGGGCGTGCTCGGTGTAGCTTTCGCCGACACTGCGCGGGTGGGCGAGCAGCAGGTGGTCGATCATGGCGGCGCGCTCCTTCGTTGATGCCGCGGCGACTGTAACGCAGGTTCGACCGGCGGCCAACGGACAAGCGCGGGTTGGTCGCGCGACACGAACGCTTGCTCGCACTGGATGGCTGGCGCGCTATCTGGGTGGGCATGATACGCGCGGTACGTTTGCCCTTCTCGGCCCAGGTGTTCGTCGGCATGGCGATCGGTCTGCTGCTCGGCTTTCTCGCCCGGTCACTCGATCCGGCCAGCGGTGGCGAGGCCATTGCGCGGGGACTGCGGATCGTCGGCGACGCGTTCGTCGGGCTGTTGAAGACGCTGGTCGTCCCGCTGGTCTTCACCGCGATCGTGGCCTCGATCGCGGCACTGCGCGATGTCGCCAATGCGGCGCGGCTGGTGGTGAGCACGCTCGTCTGGTTCGCGATCACGGCGGCGATCGCGGTGGCGATCGGACTGCTGCTCGGCACGGTCCTGGCGCCAGGGGCGCATGCCGGCGTCGATATCGCGACCGCGGTGCGCCCGGCGACGACGGGATCGTGGCTCGATTTCCTGCGCGGGCTGATCCCCGCCAACATCCTGGGGCTCGGCGCATCGACCAAGCTGGCCGAGGGCGGGGCGACGACGACGCTGTCGTTCAACGTCCTCCAGATCATCGTCGTCGCCGTCGCGATCGGCGCCGCCGCGGTGAGGGTGGGGGAGGCGGGTGCGCCGTTCCTGGCCTTCAACGCGTCGGCGCTCGCCATCTTTCGCCGCATCCTGCGCTGGATCATCGCGCTGACCCCGATCGGTAGCGCGGCGCTGATAGGGCGCGCGGTGGCGGACTACGGCTGGACGTCGCTGTCGGCGCTGGGGGCCTTCGCGGCGGCGGTCTATATCGGCCTGGGGCTGGTGATCGGCGTCGTCTATCCGGCGCTGCTGGCGATCAACGGCCTGTCGGTACGGCGCTTCTTCGCGACAGCCTGGCCGGCGATCCAGCTCGGCTTCGTGTCGCGCTCGTCGATCGCGACGCTGCCCGTCACCGAAGCGGCGGCGGAGAAGCTGGGTATCGATCGCAGCTATGCCGCCTTCGCGGTGCCGTTCGCGGCAACGACAAAGATGGATGGCTGTGCGGCGATCTATCCCGCGATATCGGCGCTGTTCGTCGCGCAATATTTCGGGCTGGCCCTGCATCCGACCGACTATTTGCTAATCGCCGCGGTGTCTGTGCTCGGATCGGCGGCGACTGCGGGGCTGACCGGCGCGGTCGTGATGCTGACGCTCACGCTGACGACGTTGGGCCTGCCGCTGGAAGGGGCGGGGCTGTTGCTGGCGATCGACCCGATCCTGGACATGGGGCGGACCGCGGTGAACGTCGCTGGGCAGCTTCTGGTCCCCACCGTGGTGGCGAAGCGGCAAGGCCTATTTGCGCCGCCCGTGGCGGACGATCCGCAGGTCGTTCCCGCGTGACTTAATCGCCCGCGAGCTTGTGCAACTCGCGCGCGACGATGGTCCGCAGCGCCTGGTTGGCGGCACAATCCGAGGGCGTGGGGCGCGCGACCGTGCGGTGGCAGGTGCCGACGATCAGCGTCAGCACGATCTCGGCAGCGATCTCGCGGGCGTGGCGGCGGTCAACGCCGGGAGCAAGCACTTCCAGAGCCTCCAGCAGTTCGCCCTTGCAGCGCGTGTCGAGGTCGCGGATCGTCGCCGCGACGGCGGGGTTCCGCGAAGCTTCGGCGATGATTTCGGGCATCAGGCGCTTGCCGTCGACGCGCGTAAACATCTGATCGATCGCGGCGATGACGCCCGCCTTGTTCCGCGACGCGATCGCGGTGCGAAAGCCCGAAGCGTCGGAAAACGCGGCAAAATCCGCCTCGACGATCGCAGCGACGATCTCTTCCTTGCTGGCGAAGTCGCGGTAGATCTGGCCGACCTTGACGCCCGACAGGGTGGCGATCTCGGCGATCCCCGTCGAGTGGAAGCCCTTGTCTTCGAACAGTTTTCGCGCCGCCGCGATGACGCGGTCACGCCGCAGCGCAGCACGATCGGGTGGGCAGACGAGGGACAACGCACTGGCCAACGCGTAATTCTCCTTGACCGCACCGCAGCATGAGGTCTAGCGGCGCGGTTATGTGAGCGGTCGTTCACATCAATCGTGAACGGCCCTAGCCTTTAATTGATCCGGGATGAAGCCGCGATGAAGCCAAACTACGGCCAGACTGCCGTCCTGCTCGCCAGCGCGCTGTTCGTCGCAGGCTGCGGCAACAAGCAGGAGCAGCAAGCCGCGCCGCCGCCCCCGGCGGTCGGCTTCGTCGCCGTGCAGCAGCAGTCGGTGACGCTGACCACCGATCTGCCCGGTCGCACCAACGCCTATGAGACGTCCGAGGTCCGTCCCCAGGTGAACGGGATCGTCACGGCGCGTCTGTTCCAGGAAGGCGACCAGGTGACGAAGGGCCAGGCGCTCTATCGCATCGATCCGGCGCCCTATCAGGCGGCGGTAGCGAACGCGCGCGCGGCGCTGGCCCGGTCGCGTGCCGCCATCGCGTCGACCCGGGCGCTGGCCCGGCGATATGGCGAGCTGGTCAAGATCAATGCGATCGCGCGCCAGGATTACGAGAATGCGATCACCAGCGCCCAGCAGGCGGAGGCGGATGTCGCCGCCCAGCAGGCAGCGCTGCGGACCGCGCAGATCGATTTGGCGCGGACCACGATCCGCGCGCCGATCAGCGGCCGTATCGGTGCGTCGGTGGTGACCACCGGCGCGCTGGTGACGGCGGGGCAGACCAATGCGCTGGCGACGATCCAGCGCCTCGACCCGATCTATGTCGACATCAACCAGTCGAGCGCCGACCTGCTGCGCCTGCGCCAGCAGATCCTGGCGGGGCAGCTGGCGCGCGGCGACGGGTCGGCGCAGGTCAAGCTGCTGCTCGAGGACGGCTCGACCTATCCCATCCAGGGCACGCTGAAGTTCGCCGACGTCACCGTCGATCCCAGCACCGGATCGCAGATGATCCGCGCATCCTTCGCCAACCCCAACCGCCTGCTGCTGCCCGGCATGTTCGTGCGCGCGCAGCTGGTCGAGGGCGTCCAGGCCAATGCGCTGCTCGTGCCGCAGCGCGCCGTGACGCGCGACGAGCGCGGCCGACCGACTGTGCTGGTGGTGACCCCCGATAACAAGGCGGCACAGCGCGTGCTGACCGCGCCGCGGACGATCGGCGACAACTGGCTGGTCATCGCCGGGCTGAAGCCGGGCGAGAAGGTGATCGTCGAGGGCGCGCAGATGCTCCGCCCTGGTGCGCCGGTCACGCCCAGCCCGTGGTCGCCCAACGCCAAGCCCGCCGCCCCGCAGGGCGGCCAGGGCCAGCAGAAGTAACGGTCGAGGACCACAGCCATGTCGCGCTTTTTCATCGACCGGCCGATCTTTGCCTGGGTGATCGCGATCATCCTGATGCTGGCGGGCGTGCTCGCGCTGCGCAGCCTGCCGATCGCGCAGTTCCCCACGATCGCGCCGCCCGCGGTCGCGATCAACGTCACCTATCCCGGCGCCGACGCCGAGACGCTGGAGCGGACCACCACCCAGATCATCGAGCAGCAGCTGAAGGGCATCGACAACCTTCGCTATTTCTCGTCCTCGTCGACGTCGGCGGGCGCGGCGACGATCACGCTCACCTTCGAGCAGGGCACCGACCCCGACATCGCGCAGGTGCAGGTGCAGAATAAGGTGGCGGCGGCGACCCCGCTGCTGCCGCAGGAGGTGCAGCGCCAGGGCGTCCAGGTGCTGAAATCGTCGAACAACTTCCTGATGTTCGTCGGAATCTACTCCGAGAATGGCTCGCACGACGGCAACGACCTGGCCGACATCCTGGTGTCGAAGCTGCAGGATCCGATCAGCCGCGTGAACGGCGTCGGCGAGACGCAGGTGTTCGGGTCGCAATATGCGATGCGCATCTGGGTCGATCCGGTGAAGCTGTCGAGCTTCCAGCTGACGATGTCCGACGTCACCACCGCCGTCCAGGCGCAGAACGCGCAGGTATCGGCGGGCCAGATCGGCGCGTTGCCGGCGCCCAAAGAGCAGATGCTGAACGCCACGGTGTCGGTGCAGTCGCGACTGCAGACGCCCGAGGAATTCGGCATGATCCGGCTGAAGACCAGCCCGTCGGGCGCGGTGGTGCGGCTGCGCGACGTCGCGCGGGTCGAACTGGGCGCGGAGGTCTATGGCTTCAACCTGGCGTACAACGGCCATCCGGCGTCGGGCTTCGGCGTGAAGCTGGCGCCTGGTGCCAACGCGCTGAACACGGTCGACGCGGTCAAGCAACGCACCGCCGAGATCGCCAAGACCTTCCCGCCCGACGTGAAGGTCGTCTATCCATATGACACCACGCCGTTCGTGCGGCTGTCGATCAAGCAGGTCGTCGAGACGCTGCTTGAGGCGGTGGTGCTCGTCTTCCTCGTCATGTTCCTGTTCCTGCAGAACTTCCGTGCGACGCTGATCCCGACGATCGCGGTGCCGGTGGTGCTGCTGGGCACCTTCGCGGTGCTGGCGATCGCCGGCTATTCGATCAACACGCTGACCTTGTTCGGCATGGTGCTGGCGATCGGCCTGTTGGTCGACGACGCGATCGTCGTCGTCGAGAACGTCGAACGCCTGATCCAGGAAGAGCATCTGTCGCCCAAGGAGGCGGCGCGGCGATCGATGGACGAGATCACCAGCGCCTTGGTCGGCATCGCGCTGGTGCTGTCGGCGGTGTTCCTGCCGATGGCATTCTTCGGCGGTTCGACGGGCGTGATCTATCGCCAATTCTCGATCACCATCGTCACCGCGATGATCCTGTCGGTCGGCGTCGCGCTGATCCTGACGCCGGCCCTGTGCGCGACGATCCTGAAACCGCACGATCCCAAGCGGCTGGAAAAGGGCACCGGCCCGGTCTCGCGCTTCTTCCAGTGGTTCAACGAGACGTTCGACAAGGGCCGCCACAAATATGAAAACGGCGTCCGCAGCACGGCCACGCATTGGAAGCGATCGCTGCTGCTGTATGCGCTGATCGTCGCGATCATGAGCTTCATGTTCGTGCGGATGCCGACCGGCTTCCTGCCGGAAGAAGACCAGGGCTATCTGATCGCGCTGGTCCAGGGGCCGCCGGGCGCGACGATGGCGCGGACCGACAAGGGCCTCGACCTAGTCCGCGACCATTTCCTCAAGCAGGAAGGCGCGAGCGTCGCCGGCGTGTTCACGATCAGCGGCTTCTCGTTCGCCGGACAGGGCCAGAACGCCGGCATGGCGTTCATCAACCTGAAGCCGTGGGAGGAGCGCTCGGGCGCCGAGAACCGCGCCGGCGCGCTGGCGGGTCGGGCGATGGGTGCCTTCTCGCAGTTCCACGACGCGATGATCTTCGCGGTGGTGCCGCCTGCGGTATCCGAGCTGGGCAATGCGACGGGCTTCGACCTGTGGCTGACCGACACCGTCGGCATGGGGCACGAGAAGCTGACCGGTCTTCGCAACATGATGCTCGGCATGTCGATGCAGGACAAGCAGGTCGCGCAGATGCGGCCGATGAGCCTGGACGATGCGCCGCAGCTGAAGGTCAACGTCGACCAGGACAAGGCCCGCGCGCTCGGCCTCGATCTGGGTGAGGTCAATTCGACGATCGCGGCGGCCTGGGGCGGCAGCTACGTCAACGACTTCATCGATCGCGGCCGCGTCAAGCGCGTCTATATCCAGGCGGATGCGCCCTATCGCATGAGCCCCGAATCGATCGGCGACTTCTTCGTGCGCAGCAGCACCGGGGCGATGGCGCCGTTCGACGCCTTTTCGACCCAGAGTTGGGCCAACGCGCCGGTGCAGCTGACGCGCTACAACGGCCAGCCGGCGCTCGAACTGCAGGGCGGGGCGGCGCCGGGCGTCAGCTCGGGCGCGGCGATGGAGGCGATGGAGGCGATCCACGCCAAGCTGCCGCCGGGCACCGACCTCGACTGGACCGGGCTCAGCTATGAAGAGCGGCTGTCGGGCAGCCAGGCGCCCGCGCTCTATGCGCTGTCGCTGCTGATCGTGTTCCTGTGCCTGGCCGCGCTCTACGAAAGCTGGTCGGTGCCGATCTCGGTCATGCTGGTCGTGCCGCTCGGCGTGATCGGCGCGCTGCTGGCGGCGACGCTGACGGGCCTCAGCAACGACATCTACCTTCAGGTCGGCCTTATCACGACGATCGGCGTTTCGGCGAAGAACGCGATTTTGATCGTCGAGTTCGCCGAAGAGAAGATGCGCGAGGGCATGAATGCGTTCGATGCGGCGGTGGAGGCGGCGAAGCTTCGTCTGCGGCCGATCCTGATGACGAGCTTCGCCTTCATCTTCGGCGTGTTCCCGCTCGCGATCACTACCGGCGCCGGTGCTGGCGGCCAGAACGCGATCGGCCGCGCGGTGGTGGGCGGCATGCTGTCGGCGACCATCCTCGCGATCTTCTTCGTGCCGATGTTCTTCGTCGTCGTGCTTCGCCTGTTCAACCAGCACGACGGCAAGAAGACCGACCAGGATCGCCACACCGACGTGCCGCCCGCGATGCCGGCGGCGGAAGGGGCCTGAGGCCATGACCAAGACCTATACCCGTGCCGCCGCCGTGCTGGCCGCGGCGACCATGCTGGCGGGCTGCAATCTGGCGCCCAAATACGTCCGCCCGGCGGGCGCGGTGCCCGCGACGCTGCCGCAGGGCGGCATCTATCCGGCGGCGAGCACCGATGCCCCCGACGTGACCAAGATCGGCTGGCGTGACTTCTTCACCGACGACCGCCTCCGCCGCGTCATCGCGCTGGGCCTGGAGAACAACCGCGACCTCCAGATCGCGGCGGGTAACGTGTTGCAGGCGCGTGCCCAGTATCGAGTTCAGCGGGCGGACCTGGTGCCGTCGACGACGATCAGCGGCTCGGCGACTTACACGAACAACATCTTTGGCGCGGCGGGGGCCGCATCCGGCGGCAGCGCCACCGGCGGGTCGACCGGCGGCACCGGGTCGGGCGCGGTCGGCGGGACCGGCGGCGGCACCGGGGTCGGCGCCGGGGCGGGTGTCGGCACGACGTCGTCGAACATCGAATTCTATTCGGTCAACGCGGGCTTCTCGGCATTCGAGCTCGATCTGTTCGGCCGCGTACGCAACCTGACGAAGGCGGCGCTCGAGCAGTATTTCGCGACCACCGAGGCGCAGCGCACCACGCGCATCGCGATGATCGCGGAGATCGCGACGGCTTGGCTGACGCTGGCGTCGGACCAGGACCAGCTGCGGTTGTCGCAACAGACGCTGAAGGCGTTCGAGGAGACGTGGCGGCTGACGAGCGCGCAGTTCCGCATCGGCGTCGCCAGCGAGCTCGAGGCGCGACAGGCCGAAACCAACTACCAGGCGGCGCGCAACGACATCGCCAGCCTGCGCACGCGAATCGCGCAGGACCAGAATGCGCTGAACCTGCTGGTCGGCACGACCGTGCCCGCCGAGCTGCTCCCGACGGAGCTGGGCGATGGCCGCGCGACGATCGCCAGCCTGCCCGACGACGTCTCGTCAGAGGTGCTGTTGCGGCGCCCCGACGTGTTGCAGGCGGAGCATCAGCTGATCGCGCAGAATGCCAACATCGGCGCGGCGCGGGCGGCGTTCTTTCCGCGCATCTCGCTGACGGCGACGCTGGGCACGATCTCGACCGCGCTGTCGGGGCTCTTCGGCGGCGGCAGCTTCACCTACACCGGCGCGCCCTCGATCGGGCTGCCGCTGTTCGACGGCGGCCGCAACGCCGGCAACCTCGACTATGCCCGCGCGTCGCAGAAGGTGGCGGTCGCGACCTATGAAAAGACGGTGCAGACCGCGTTCCGCGAAGTCGCCGACGCGCTGGCGCAGCGCGGGACGATCGACGAACAGGTGTCGGCGCAGAGCCAGCGCGCCGAGGCGGCGAGCGTTGCCGCGCGGCTGGCCGATGCGCGCTATCGGGCGGGCGTCGATTCGTTCCTGACCTCGCTTGATGCGCAGCGGACCAGCTATGCCGCGCAGCAGCAGCTGGTGACGACGCGGCTGGCGCGGGGCGCCAACCTGATCGAGCTCTACCGGTCGCTGGGCGGCGGGCTGGAGTAAGCTCTGCCCATACCGTTCGTGGTGAGGAGGCGCTGAGCGAAGTCGAAGCGCCGTCTCGAACCACATGCCCTTCGAGACGAGGCTTCGACTTCTCTCAGCCTCTCCTCAGGGCGAACGGGAAGGGAGGGCGGAGTGCTCTGGCTCAGCCCGGCTTGCCAACGGCGCGCATCAGGCGCAGCATCGCTCCAACGACAAGAAGGAGAGGTGCCATGGAGCTGCGCGAGCATGTGCGCGACGAGGGCGACGAAACCAGTCTCGTCATCCTCCAGAGCCTGATCTGCCTGCTGCGCGAGAAGAACCTGCTGAGCCGCGCCGATATCGAGGAACTGCACGACAACGTGCGCGAGCGGGCGGCCGGGGCAAGCGATCCCTTCGCCTGTTGCGCCGAGCGCCGCGCCGCCGCCGCGCGCGAGATGGCGGGGATCGATCAGTATTTGGGTGCGCGATACGGTGGCAAGCATCGGCGGATGTCGTAGGCTTTCGTCGCCCTCACCCTTTACACTGCCTGCGGCAGCGGGCTCCTTCCCCCTACCAGCGGGAGAGGGAGGGAGGCGCGTAGCGCCGGAGGGGTGAGGATGTATCGTCCAAGGACGGATGGCCGGCAAATACCCCGCCAGAGTCTTCAAAGCGTCATAGAACAGGTTAATGGCGAAGCATCCTCGATAAGGACTGCTGATGGCCACGCGCACGCTCGACGTCGCTGAACCCTGGCTCGAACCGGCATCGCCGCCGGCTCGCCATCTTCTCGATCACCGTGTCCACCCCGCCGCTACGATCGGCTTCTTCGTCGTGCTGTTCGGCGGGCTGGCCTATGCCGGCATCAGCGTGTTCCTCGACACGCAACAGGTCGGCGAGCCGCTGGCGATGGGGGCATTCCTGTTCCTCGGCCTGGCGCTGCTGATCGCGCTCGGCTTCGAATTCGTGAACGGCTTTCACGACACCGCCAATGCGGTGGCGACGGTCATCTACACCCATTCGCTCAAGCCCATCGCCGCGGTCGTGTGGTCGGGCGTCTGGAATTTCATCGGCGTCGTCGTGTCGACGGGGGCGGTGGCTTATTCGATCATCACGCTGCTGCCGGTCGACCTGATCCTGGGGGTCGGCAGCGCGGCGGGCTATGCGATGATCTTCGCGCTGCTGCTGGCGGCGGTGATCTGGAACCTGGGCACGTGGTTCCTGGGGCTGCCCAATTCGTCGAGCCACGCGCTGATCGGATCGATCCTGGGCGTCGGCCTCGCCAACCAAATGATGAGCAGCGGCGGCACCGCTGGCGTCGACTGGGGCCAGGCGGAAAAGGTGCTGCTGGCGCTGCTGGTCAGCCCGGTGATCGGCTTCGTCGCGGCGCTGCTGCTGATCCGCGTGATGAAGCGTGCGCTGCCTGATCCACAGCTGTATCGCGAGCCCCAGGCGGGAAAGCCCCCGCCGCTTCACATCCGCATCCTCCTGATCTTCACCTGCACCGCCGTTTCCTATGCCCATGGCAGCAACGATGGGCAGAAGGGCATGGGGCTCATCATGCTGATCCTGATCGGGGTGGCGCCGACCGCCTATGCGCTCAACCGCACGATGCCCGACAGCTCGACCCCCGCGTTCGTCGCGGCGGGGCAGGCGGCGCGGAGCGTCTTCGACGAGCGCGCGGGCGGGATATTAATGACCCCCGACACGGCGCACGAGACGTTGCGCCAGGCGCTGAAGACCGAGAGCGTCGATCGCGCGCCCGTCTACGCGGCACTGTCGGCGGTGTCGCGCGACATCGACCGCGACCTGCAAAGCTATGGTTCGCTGCGCAAGGTGCCGGCGGCGCAGACGCCCAACCTGCGCAACGAGATGTATCTGGTCGCCGACACGCTCCACCAACTGACCAAGGACGAGGATGCACGGCGCGTCGACGCTGGCGAGAAGCAGCGGCTCGATGGCTATGCCGAGCTGCTGAGCAAGGGCACGCGCTTCATCCCGACCTGGGTGAAGATCGCTGTGGCACTGGCGCTGGGCCTCGGCACGATGATCGGCTGGCGCCGGATCGTGATGACGGTGGGCGAGCGGATCGGGAAGAGCCACCTGACCTATGGCATGGGCGCGGCGGCGGAGCTGGTCGCGGCCAGCACGATCCTGCTGGCGCAGGTAAAGGGCATGCCGGTGTCGACCACCCACATCCTGTCAAGCGGCGTCGCGGGCACGATGGTGGGCAGCGGCGAGGGGGTGCAGCGGCGGACGGTGCGCAATATCGCGCTCGCCTGGGTGCTGACGCTTCCCGCGGCGATGGCGCTGGCGGGCATGCTGTACGTGCTGTTGTTGGGTGTCGTCCGGCTGATGGGCTGAGCGGTGGGCGCCAGCCCGACGGCGGGCGCGGCTTCGTTCAGCCCTTGAAGCCGTCCTTGCCGCGACGCAGCTCGCCCAGCTTCTCGGCGGAGGGCGCGCGCAGGAAGGGATTGGTGGCGCGCTCTTCGCTGATGGTGGTGGGAATCGTGGCTTCGCCGCGGGTACGCAGGTCGTCGACGACGCGCATCCGCTCGACGATCGCCTGATTGTCAGGCTCGGCGGTGAGGGCGAAGCGGCCGTTCGATTGAGTGTACTCGTGGCCGCAGTAGACGAGCGTGGAATCGGGCATCGCGGCATAGCGGAGCATGTTGGCGTACATGTCGTCGGGCGTGCCTTCGAACAATCGGCCGCAGCCCATCGCGAACAGCGTGTCGCCGGTGAAGACGATCCCGTCGTCGGCGAGGTGGAAGGCGATGTGTCCCTGGGTGTGGCCGGGAACGGCCATGACCCGAGCGACGTGATCGCCGATGCGGACGGTGTCACCCTCGCCGACCTCGACGTCGAGCGTCGGGATCTTGGCGCGCTCGGCGCCAGGGCCGGTGATGCGAGCGCCCGCTTCTCGCATCGCCTCGTTGCCGCCGGTGTGGTCGGGATGCCAGTGGGTCGTCCAGACCTGGCCGATCGACCAGCCGCGCGCCGCCGCCGCATCGAGCAGCGGCTGCGCCTCGCCCGGATCGACCGCGACGGTCTCGTTCGAGGCGGGGTCGTGGATCAGCCAGGCATAGTTGTCCGACAGGACCGGGATCCGCACAACCTCCAGCGGTGACATCACCAGCTGCCGGTGTTCGGCATCGAGGCCCACGGCTCCTGCGGCGGCAGCGTGCCGTCCTGCAGCAGTTCGATCGAGATGCCGTCGGGCGTCTTGACGAAGGCCATGTGGCCGTCGCGCGGAGGGCGATGGACGATGTGGCCGGCGTCCATGATCCGCTGGCAGGTCGCGTAGATGTCGTCGACGCGATAGGCGAGATGGCCGAAGTTGCGGCCGCCGGTATAGACCTCCGGCTCCTTGCCGTCCGCGGGCCAGTTGTAGGTCAGCTCGACCTCGGCATTGGCGCGCTCGCCGGGTGCGTTCATGTCGTCGGGTGTGGCGAGAAAGATGAGCGTGAAACGCCCGGCCTCGTTCTCCATCCGACGGACTTCCTCCAGCCCAAGCAGGCGGAAGAAGGCGATGGTCGCGTCGGGATCGGCGACGCGGATCATGGTGTGAAGATACTTCATGGTGCGACAACCGGTGCCCGTCGATGGGGTTCCGTGCAAGCCAGTCCCGCCCTGCAAGGGGAGGGGGACCATTCAGAGGCTGGTGGAGGGGTAAGCCACGGGATGCGTCGCATGAGGAGAATACCCCTCCACCACGGCTTCGCTGCGATCCCCCTCCCCCCCCCCCTCCGGGGCAGGATTTATTTGCTCGGTGTATCGAACTGGCGAAGGGCGGCCTTTGCGCTGAGGCCGGCGGGGGTGTCGGGGGCGATGCGGGCCGCCTGGCCCCAATGGTCGCGGGCACCCGGCTCGTCGCCCGACAGCGCGGCGATGTTGCCCGCTTCGAGCTGGACCGATGCGTCGTCGGGCGAGCGGCGAAGCGCCTCGGCGATGTCCTTCCTGGCGCGGGGTGCGTCGTTCATGCGGCGGGCGAGCGTTGCCGACAACAGCCAGGCGAGCGGATCGTCGGCGGCGTTGAGCAGCGCTTGGTCTAGGTCGCTGCGTGCGCCCTCCATCTCGCCGGCGGCGACGTTCGCGCGGGCATGGTCGAGCCAGGCCTCGCCCAGCGGCAGGCCGGCGAGCGTGCCAGCGACCAGCGCCGTATCGAGTGCGGTGCGCGCCTTCGTCGGCTGACCCGCGGCCAGCCAGGCGTTGCCGGCCTGCGACCAGTAGATCGCGGCCTGGCCGTCGCGCGCAGTTTCGGACGTCCGCGCCGCCGCCTCGAACTCGGCTGCGGCGGCGGGCCATTTGGCGTCCTTGGCCAGCGCGAGCCCGGCGCATTGGCGCTGCGCGGCGCGGGCGTCGGCGCTGGTCGGGACGGTGCAGCGGGCGGCGGCAGGCGCCGGCGCGGCGGCCTGGAGGAGGAAGGCGAGCAGGATCATAGCGCGGCGAGTACATCCTCCACCGCCCGCACGATCAACGCCACATCGGCGTCGCGCGACAGTCGGTGGTCACCGTCCTTGACCAGCCACGTCTGCACATCGGCTGAACGCAGCAGCTCGGCCAAGCGAGCGGCGCGGATCCACGGCACGTCGGGATCGCACTGGCCCTGCACCAGCCTCACCGGCCCGTCATAGCCGATCTCGCCGAACATCAACCGGTTGGCCTCGCCCGATTGGAAGAAGCGCGCGGTGTAGACCGTCGGTTCGGCGCCGTAGGGATTGGCGCGCAGCAGCTTCCCCTCGTTGAGCATCTTCATCTTCTCGTCGAGCGTGAAGCCCCAGTCGGTGAAGTCGGGTGCGGGGGCGATGCCGACGAGGCCCCTGACCCGATCGGGCCGGGCGAGCGCGGCGAGGAGCATCAGCCACCCGCCCATCGACGAGCCGACGAGGACGACGGGTCCCGCCGCGACCTGGTCGATCATCGCCAGCACGTCGTCGCGCCAGCCCGCCAGCGTCTGGTCGGCGAAGTCGCCCTGGCTCTCGCCGCAGCCGGCATAGTCGAACCGCAAGAAGGCGTGACCACGGCGCTGCGCCCAGGCTTCGAGCGCAAGCGCCTTGGTGCCGTTCATGTCGGACGCATAGCCCGGCAGGAACATGATGGTGGGGCCGGTGCCGGCGGTGTGGCGATAGGCGAGGGGAGGTCGTTCCGTCATCGCATCGCCTTATCGCGTCGCGTCGCGATAAGACAGGCGGGCGATCGCCATCCAAACGCATGATCCCGGATGTTGGGAAAGTTTTCCACCTAGTTGCATGATCTTAGTTGGCGTTTAGGAATGTGCGCGTGACCCATTTCCGCGAACCGTCGACCCGTATCCGCAACATCACCGAACTGGCCCGCATCGCCGGCGTGTCGCCGGGCACGGTGTCGCGCGCGCTCGCTGGCAAGGCGCTGGTCAGCCGCGAGACTCGCGAGCGGATCCAGCGGATCGCCGACGAGCATGGTTTTCGCCCCAACCAGATGGCAAGCCGCCTGCGGTCGCAGAAGACCGGCGTCATCGGCGTCGTCGTGCCACTGGGGCATGAGCGGCGGCAGCATCTGTCCGATCCGTTCTTCACCGCGATGCTGGGCCAGTTGGCCGAGCAGGTGACGGAGCGCGATTACGACCTGATGCTGTCGCGGGTCATCCCGGACGCCGACGACTGGCTGGAACGGATCGTCGATTCGGGGATGCTCGATGGCGTGCTGCTGATCGGCCAGTCGACGGAATATGATGCGATCGAGCGGGTCGCAGGCTGGTATCGACCGCTGGTGGCGTGGGGCAGCACGATGCCGGGGCAGGTGCATTGCGCGGTCGGCGTCGACAACCGGCTGGGCGGGCAACTGGCCGGCGAGCGGCTGATCGCGCGGGGGTGCCGGCGGCTGGCGTTTCTGGGCGAGGTGCGCACGACGGAACTGGCGGAGCGTTTCCGCGGGTTGAGCGACGCGGCGGCGGCGGCCGGGCTGGAGGCGCCGGTGCAGTTCGACACGCATCTTGCCAGCGACATCATGGCGGGCGAGATCGCCGCGCATCTTGATGCGGCGGTAGAACGGATCGACGGCATCGCCGCGGCGTCGGACATGATCGCGATGAACGCCATGCGCGCGCTCGCCGACCGTGGCCTTCGCGTGCCGGACGACATGCCGGTCACCGGCTTCGACGACCTGCCGCTCGCCGAGCAGATCGTGCCGCGGCTGACGACGGTCCGCCAGGACATCGCCGCTGGGGCGGCGGCGATGGTCGATGCGCTGCTGAAGCGGATCGGGGGGCAGGAGGCAGCAGGCGTCGTGATGATCCCGGAGCTGGTGGTCAGGGACACGGCGTAATCCTTATCCGCCCCCGCCAGGGGGAGGTCGCAGCGCGCAGCGCTGACGGAGGGGGAGGTGGGCGAGCCGCTCACGATCGCGCGGTGCTTCCGCCCCCTCCGTCACGCCTTCGGCGCGCCACCGCCCCCTGGCGGGGGAGGATTGTTGGTCAGGCAGCCTCTTCGACGCGCTCCATCGCGGCGATGAAGCGGTCGCACCACCAGTGGACGTCCTCGCGCCGGACGTTGTCGATCAGCGCCTCCCACCGGCGGATGCGTTCCTCGCGCGGCATGGTCAGGGCGGTGACGATCGCATCCGACAATTCCTCGGCACTATAGGGATTGACCAGCACCGCGTCCTTCAGCTGGCGCGCGGCGCCGGCGAAGGTGGAGAGGATCAGCACGCCGGGATCGGTCGGGTTCTGCGCCGCGACATATTCCTTGGCGACGAGGTTCATGCCGTCGCGTAGCGGTGTGACCAGGCCGATCCGCGCCGCGCGGAAGATGCCGGCGAGCTCGGCGCGGGGATAGCCCTTGTTGACGTAGCGGATCGGCACCCAGTCGATGTCGGCATATTCGCCGTTGATCCGCCCCGAATGCGCGTCGAGGGTGGCGCGGATTTCCTGATAGGTATCGACCTTTTCGCGGCTCGGCGGCGCGATCTGGAGGATGTAGACCAGGCCGCGTCGATCGGGGTGCTGCGACAGGAAGCGTTCATAGCCGAGGAAGCGTTCTTCGAGCCCCTTGGAATAGTCGAGCCGGTCGACCCCGACGATCAGGCTGCGCCCGGTCGCCGACATATACATGCGGTCGCGGGCGAAGGCGGCCTCGCGGCTGACGGCTGCCGCCTCGAACTCGGCGGTGTCGATGCCGATCGGCGCGACCATCGCACAGATGCTGCGCTCGCCGACGGTCAGCTTGCCGTTCTCGCCTTCGATGCCGCCGAGCCGGGTGACGACATAGTCGCGGAAGCTGTCGAGCCAGTCGTCGCTCTGGAAGCCGACGACGTCGTAGGCGAACAGCGATTCCACCAGCCGCCGATGGCTGGGGAGCGACGTCAGCAGCTCCGATGGCGGCCAGGGGATGTGGAGGAAGAAGCCCATGCGGTTGGCGACGCCGCGATGGCGCAGCTCCTCGCCGAGCGGGATCAGGTGATAATCGTGGACCCAGACGAGATCGTCGTGATCGATCAATGGCTTGACCGTATCGGCGAAGCGGCGGTTCACGCGCGCGTAGCCGCCGGCGAAATCGCGCTCGAATTCGGTCAGGTCGATGCGGAAGTGGAACAGCGGCCACAGCGTGCGGTTGGCGAAGCCGTTGTAATACTCGTCGATATCCTGCGGCTCGAGGTCGATCGTCGCCGTGCTGACGTTGCCCTCGCTCTCGTCGCGGATCTCGCCAGTGAATTGGGGCGTGGTGTTGCCCGACCAGCCGAACCACACGCCGCCCCGCTCGCGCAACGCCGCGAGCAGCGCGACGGCGAGGCCGCCCTGGTTGCCGCCCGGGCCCTGGTTGAGCTGCTGGACGCGGTTGGAGATGACGACGAGGCGGCTCATCGCACGCTGTTCCACGGGCGCGAGAGGAGGACGGCGCAGTTGATGAGGCCGACGAGCGAATAGGTCTGCGGATAATTGCCCCACAGCTCGCCGCTGGCGGGGTCGATATCCTCCGACAGCAACCCGGCGGGCGTGCGCCGCGCCACCATCTCCTCGAACAGGACGCGCGCATCGGCACTGCGGCCGGTGACGTGGAGCGCCTCGATCAGCCAGAAGGTGCAGACGTTGAACGCGGTGTGGGGCAGGCCGAAATCATCCTCGGTGGCGTAGCGGAGCATGTGGCTGCCGCGGCGGAGGCCTTCCTCGACGGCGCGCAGCGTGCCCTGGAAGCGCGGGTCATCGGGGGTAAAGAAGCGCAGGTCCAGCAACTGGATCAAGCTGGCATCGAGATCGTCGCCGCCAAAGGTCGCGGAAATGCGCTGGGTGTCGGGACGCCAGGCGGCGTCTTCGATCCGGGTGCGCATCGTCGCGGCGCGCTCAGCCCAGAAGTCGCGGCGATCGTCGAGGCCGAGTGCCTCGGCTGCGTTGGCGAGACGGTCGCACGCCGCCCAGCACATCGCGGCGGAATAGGTGTGGACATGCGCCTTGGTGCGCAGCTCCCACAGGCCCGCGTCGGGCTTGTCGTACACCGCCCAGGCATGTTCGCCGACGCGTTCGAGCGCGCGGAAGTCCTCGAGCCCCGCCATGCGGAAGAGACGCTGATCGAAGAACGCCTGGACGTTGGACAGGACGATCTGGCCATAGGCGTCGTGCTGGACCTGTTCATAGGCCTGGTTGCCGACGCGGACCGGGCCCATGCCGCGATAGCCGGGCAGCCCTTCGGCGACGCGTTCGGTCAGCAACGTCTCGCCGGCGACGCCGTAGAGCGGCTGGATGATACCGCCGCGGGCGTCGTCGACGATGTTGCGGAGATATTCCAGATATCCCTCCAGCACGTCGAGCGCGCCGAGGCGATTGAGCGCCTGGACGGTGTAATAGGCGTCGCGGACCCAGCAGTAGCGATAGTCCCAGTTGCGTTCGCTGTCGGCGTGTTCGGGCAGCGAGGTGGTGAGCGCGGCGACGATCGCGCCGGTCTCTTCGTGCTGGCACAGCTTCAGCGTGATCGCGGCGCGGATGACGACATCCTGCCATTCGAGCGGGGTCGCTAGACCGCGGACCCAATGACGCCACTCCTCGGTCGTGCGGGCAAGCATCTCGGCCAGCGTGTTGCCGAGCATGCCCGTGAAGCTTTCGTCGGGACCGAGGAAGAAGTGGAGCGGCTGTTCGAGGCGGAAGAAGTTTTCGGCCCGCAGGCGATCGATCGACGCGTCGGTGGTGAGCCGCAGCGTCTGGTCGCTCATCATGTAGCGGATGTGGTTCGACCCCTGGGTGATGCTGGTCGGACGGCCACAGTCGGTGGCGACGCGCAGCACAACGCGGATGCGCGGCGAGCCCGCGACCGGGCGCACCATGCGGACGAAGGCGGTGGGGCGATAGAGGCGTCCGCTGTTCGAGAAGCGTGGGCAGAAATCGGTGATCTCGACGGCGTTGCCCGCCGCGTCCTCGTGACGGGTGACGAGGATCGGCGTGCCGCGTAGATAGTGCTGCGTCGTGGTGACCCGGCCCTCCAGGTCGATCCGCCAATAGCCGGTGTCGGGCTCGTCGCCCGCCAGCAGGGCGCAGAAGGCGGGGTCGCCGTCGACGCGGGGCACGCAGCCCCAGACGAAGCTGCCTTCGTGATCGACCAGGGCGGAAACCTGGCAATTGCCGATCGGCCAGAGATTCATGTCGGCAGTCACGATAATTCCTCGATGGCCCGGTCGATCCAGCCGCGGACGGCGGCGACGTCGGGCAGGCGGTAGTGAGCGGCGGTGGCACGCGGCGGTCCGACGAGGACGCCGTCGCCGCCGGCATCGGTGCAGGCGACGAAGCCGTCCTCATCGGTGACGTCGTCGCCGAAGAAGAGCGGGCTGGTGCCGGCCATGGCGGGCGTCTCCAGCAGTGCGGCGATGGCGCGGCCTTTGTCGCCGGGCGCCCGCAGCTCGACGAGCATCTTGCCGTGTTGGAGCGTGAGGCCGTGCGCCGCGGCGAGGCGGGCGCCCTCCACCTCCGCCTCGTCGGCCATTGCCGGCACCTGGCGATAATGGAGCGCGGTGCCCATCGTCTTGCGTTCGACGAGGAGGCCGCGAGGCTGCGCAAAGGCGTCGAGCGCGCGGCTGGCGACGTCGAGCGCGGCGGGTCGGTCGCCAGCGGGATGGTCGGCGCCGGGGATGCGTAGCTCGGCGCCGTGGCTGCCCGCCAGGGTCAATCGGCCGGTCGTGCCGACACCGAGCAGCTGGTCCAGCTGTGCCAGCGACCGGCCGCTGACGAGCGCGACGCGGCCCGGCAGGCGATCGGCCAGCTTGCCCAGCGCGGCGAGCAGCGCCGGCTCGACGACGACGCCGTCGGGCGTCTCGGCGATCTCGATCAGCGTGCCGTCGAGGTCGAAGAACAGGCTGAACCCCGCCACGCCCGGAGGGGGCGGGGGCAGGGCAGTGCTGGGGTTGGTGCGAAGCGGTACGGTCGCCATCATCGGTGTGAACCGCTTTCGTCCTCGGTCGTTCCCCTCCAGCAACAATCTGGAGCGACGAACGCGGCATGGCGCAGGATGGCGCGTTGAAGATCGGCACCGCGGTTGCGCTGGCGATGCTGGCGGGGTGCGGGCGTCAGGAGGAGCCCGCGCCCAAGCGGGTGACGACGCCGCCCGACATCCCACACACTGCCTCCACCATCGTCGTGCCGATCGAGGCGAAGCTGACCGACGTCGCGCGCGGGCTGAACCAGGCGGTGCCGGTGCGGCTGTGGTCGATCGACGAGCATCGCGACAAATGCGTTCCCGCGCAGAAGGTCCGGCTGTTCGGGCGCGAGCGCAAGGTGACGCCAGCGCTGGGGTGCCGGCTGGTCGGCGAGGTGACGCGCGGGCCGATGACGCTGCGCGGATCGGGCGACCGGCTGGTCGTGACGCTGCCGGTGCGGGCGCGGTTGAGCGCGCGCGACGTCGGCGGGGTGGCGAGCGAGACGGCGACGGGAACGGCGATCGTGCGCGCGGTGGTGCGGCTCGACATGCAGCGCGACTGGACGCCCAAGGCGCGGCTGCAGATCAGCTACGACTGGCGCGAGCCGCCCGGCGTCGACCTGTTGGGGCAGCGCGTCACCTTCACCGACCAGGCCGATCGCAAGCTGGCGGGGGTGGTCGCCAAGCTGGAGCGGACGCTGCCGGGCGAGCTGAAGCGGCTGGAGGTGCGGCGGCAGGTGGAGAACGCGTGGGCCAGGGCCTTCACGTCGATCCAGCTCAACGGCGACGACCCGCCGGTGTGGATGCGGGTAACGCCGCAGCAGGTGGGCTATGACGGCTATCGCGTGTCGGGCGGCAAGCTTCGCCTGGTGGCGACGGCGCAGGTGCTGACCGAGACGTTCGTCGGCCAGCGCCCGGCGGATCCCGCACCGACGCCGCTACCGCCCCTGGCGCGCCAGCCGGCGGCGCCGGGATTCAGCTTCGCGACGCCCGTGCTGGCCGACTATGCGCAGATCGAGCCGGTGCTGCTGAAAGCGCTGGTCAAGCTGAACGCGCGCGGGATCGTAGCGCCAAAGATCGGGCGGATCGACGCGCAGTTCGGCAAGGTCACGATGTTCGCGACAGAGGGCGGAAGGATCGCGGTCGGCGTCGATGTCGATGCAAAGGCGCCCGATTCGCCGATCGAAAGCGCCAAGGGGCGCGTCTGGCTGACCGCGGTGCCGTACAACGAGCCCAATTCGGAAGTCGTCGAATTCCGCGAGCTGAGCGCGGTGACCCACACCGACAAGCCGCAGGTGGACCTGCTCGCGGGACTGTTTGCAACGCCCGCCGTGCTGGCGACGATCAGCGGGTCGTTGACCCAGAATTTCGCCAAGGATTACGCGCGCGTACTGACGTCGGCGAAGCAAGCCATTGCGGCGAAGCGGCTGGGCGACATCATCCTTGCCGCCAGGATCGATCGCGTGACGCATGGCCGGATCGTGCCGACGGGCGCTGGCCTCTACCTGCCGGTCGAGGCCAGCGGAACGGCGACGATCAGCTACCGCCCTCGCTGACGATCCGTACCGGCACCCCCTTCGACGCGGGGGTCTTCGACGCCTTGTCGTGATACCATAGCGGGACCAGCGGGTTGGTTTCGGGATAATAGCCGCCGACGCAGCCGTCGGGCAGGTCGAAGGGGGTGACTTTCAGCCCACGGACCTCGCGATGGGTGTCGTCGCCGGCGTCGCCGACCAGACTCACCATCTCGCCGGCCCTAAGGTTACGGCGCGCCATTTCGCGCGGGTTGATGAGCAGAATCATGCGGCTGCCCTCGAGCCCGCGCAGGCGGTCGTCGTGGCCGTAGATGGTGGTGTTGAACTGGTCGTTCGAGCGCATGGTGATAAGCGTGATCCTCCCCTCCGCCTCGCCGACGCCGAGCGCGGAGAGGGTGGTGGGCGTCTTGAATTCCGCCTTGCCGCTTTCGGTCAGCCAGATCCGCTCGCGCGCCTTGTTGCCGCGATAAAAGCCGCCCGGCTCCCACATCCGCTCGTTGAAGTCGTGGAACTGCTCGGCATAGGTTTCCGCGATGGCATCGCGGATCAGCGCATAGTTGCCGGTCCAATCGCGCCAGCGCAGCTTGGGATTGGGCGGCAGCAGCGCCTCGGCGATGCCCGCGACGATCGCGGTTTCGGACAGGAGCTTGTCGCTGGCGGGGGTGCGCTTTCCCCAGCTGCCGTGGATGTGGCTGAAGCTGTCCTCGATCGACACCGACTGCGGCCCCGACGCCTGGATGTCTTCCTCGGGCCGGGCGAGGCAGGGGAGCAGATACGACGCCTTGCCGTGGACGAGGTGGCTGCGGTTGAGCTTCGTCGCGATGTAGACGGTCAGCGCCTGCTGCTGCCACAGCGGTTCGATGATGCCGTGATCGGGAATGGCGCGCACGAAGTTGCCGCCCAAATTGATGAAGGCGCGGACGGAGCCGTCCTTGAGGCCCTCGCAGGCGGTGACGGTGGTGTGGCCTTCGTCGCGCGGCGGCTCGAAGCCGAACTGCTCGGCGATCTTGTCGAGCGGCACCAGTTCGGGCTTTTCGCTGATGCCGACGGTGCGCTGGCCCTGGACGTTGGAATGGCCACGCACCGGGCTCATACCCGCACCCTGGCGACCGATGTTGCCGCGCATCAGCATCAGGTTGACGAGCGTCTGGATATTCTGCGAGCCGTGGACGTGTTGGGTCAGTCCCATGCCGTAGACCGCGATGGTCTTCTCGGCGGCGACATAGACGTCGGCGGCGGCCTCTAGGTCAGCGCGCTTGAGGCCGCTGTGATGCTCGATCTCGTCCCAGCCGGTCGCCTCGACCCTGGCCTTGAAGTCATCGAAGCCGGTGGTGTGCTGATCGATGAAGCCGTGGTCGAGCACGCTCGGCTCGCCCGCCGCAGCCCGCTTGGCATCGACGGCGAGGACGTGCTTGGCGAGGCCCATGATCGCGGCGATGTCGCCGCCGGGACGCACCTGCAGATACATATGGGCAAGGTCGGTCGGCTTCTGCGTCGCCATCTGCAGCGGGTTCTGCGGATCGACGAAGCGCAGCAGGCCGGTTTCGCGGACAGGATTGAAGACGATGATCTTGCATCCGCGCTTCACCGCATCCTGGAGCGGATGGAGGAAGCGCGGGCTGTTGGTGCCGGGATTCTGGCCGAAATAGAGCATCGCGTCGCAATGCTCGAAATCGTCGAGCTTGCAGGTGCCGACGGGCGAGCCGATCGATTCCTTCAGCGCCACCGACGTCGTCTCGTGGCACATGTTCGAGCTGTCGGGCAGGTTGTTGTTGCCATAGGCGCGGGCGAGCAGCGCGTAGAGGTAGCTGGTTTCCAGTGACGCCTTGCCCGACGCGTAGAAGATCACCGATTTCGGATCGAGCTGCTTCAGTTCCGCGGCGATGCCCTGGAACGCGTCGGCCCAGGAGCATTCGACGTAGCGATCGGTCGCGGCGTCGTAGCGCATCGGCGCGGTGAGGCGGCCCTGCATCTCGAGATCGTAATCTTCCCAGCCGCGCAGCTCGGTGACACTGTGCTGCTTGAAGAAATCGGGCGAGCAGCGATCACGGGTCAGGTCCCAGATCGTCGCCTTCGCACCGTTCTCGCAGAATTCGAAGGTGTGCGGCTCGGCCGGTTTGCCCCAGGCGCACGAGTTGCACATATAGCCGCCGGCCTTGTTCTGACGGGCCAGCGTATCGAGCGTCCCGGGCGAAGAGCGCTCGCGCAGCAGCACCTTCGTCATGCCTTTCACCGAACCCCAACCGCCTGCAGAGCCGTCGTAGCGGACCGTGTCGTCGTCACTCTGTGCCATTCATGCCTCCTCGCCGCTCGTCCCAAACGCTTGTGGCTGCGCATGGAGCCAAGCAAAAGCGCATTCGCGCGAGGAACTTGGATCAATGCTGCGGATTAGGGGCGGGCACACCAGCAATATTTTGATACAATCGAGCGGAGCAGACGGACGATGGCGACGATTCCGGCAGACGCTGCGGCTCCCCCGTCGCGCCCCGACGATCGCAAGCGGGCGACGCGCTCGCTCCAGGCGCTCAATTTCTTCATGGCCGACATGCAGGCGGGCATCGGGCCATTCCTGGGCGTCTTCCTGCAACAGCGCGGCTGGCAGACGGGGCCGATCGGCACGGTGATGACCGCGGGCGGCGTCGCCGGCATGCTGATGACGGCGCCCGCCGGGGCCCTCATCGACCATACCGACAAGAAGCGCTGGGTCGTCGTCGTCACCGGCATCTGCACGGTGCTCGCCTCGTTCCTGATCCTGTGGTCGCAATCATGGGCGGTGGTGACGGTCAGCCAGGTCGCGACCGCGATCGCCGGCGCCGCGATCGGGCCGGCGGTGGCGGGAATGACGCTGGGCGTGGTTCGCCAGAAGGGATTCAACGCGCAGAACGGGCGCAACCAGGCGTGGAACCACGCCGGCAACATGGTCGGCGCCGGGCTGTCGGGCTGGCTGGGCTGGAAGTTCGGCATGCCGGCGATCTTCTTCCTGGCGGCGGCGTTCGGGGTGCTCGCGATCATTTCGGTGTTGTCGATCCCCGAGCGGGCGATCAACCATCGCGCCGCGCGTGGGCTGGAAGGCGACGGCAAGGATGGCGAAGAGGAAGAAGGCGGCAAGGCGGAGGGGTTTCGCACCCTGCTGTCGAACAAGCCGATGCTGATCCTGGCCGCGGCGCTGGCCTGTTTCCACCTGGGCAACGGCGCGATGCTGCCGCTGTACGGGCTCGCCGTGGTGGGCGCGGGCAAGGGCAATGCGGCGATGTTCACCGCGACGACGGTGATGGTGGCGCAGGCGGTGATGATCGTCGCCAGCCTGATCGCGATGAAGGTGGCGGCGGGGCGCGGCTATTGGCTGGTGCTGCTGATCTCGTTCGCGGCACTGCCGCTGCGCGGGGCGCTGGCGGGCAGCTTTATCGAGCATTGGGGCGTGTGGCCTGTGCAGGCGCTCGACGGCATCGGAGCGGGCTTGCAGAGCGTGGCGGTGCCGGGGTTGGTCGCCTGCCTGCTGCGCGGCACGGGGCGCGTCAACGTGGGGCAGGGCGCGGTGATGACGGTGCAGGGCGTGGGTGCAAGCCTGTCGCCGGCGATCGGCGGCTGGCTGGCGCAGGCGATCGGCTATCAGGCGGCGTTCTACATCCTCGGCAGCTTCGCGGTCGTCAGCCTGCTGCTGTGGATCGGTTTTGCGGGCACGCTGCGTCCCGCCTGTGCGGGGACGCCGGAGGCGGCAGCGTGAGCGCAGCGCTGTGCTGGGTCCATGTCGGCGACCTGCATCTGGAGGCGGCCGACGGGTGGCAGTCACTCGACCGGCTGCGCGCCATCGTGGCGGAGGTAAACGCGCATGTCGGCGCGTCGGCAGACTTCGTGTTCCTCCCCGGCGATAATGCGAACCATGGCGAGCCCGAGCAATATGCGCGGATGATCGACACGCTACGGCCGCTGACGCGGCCGTGGCGGATCATTCCGGGCGACCACGACTTCGAGCCGGGTGATCTCGACGCCTATGAGGCGGCGGTGCCCGAGGCCAATCGGCCCGAGACCGAGGTGATCGGTGGCTATCGTTGCCTGTATCTCGACGTCGTGTCGGCGGGCGCAGGCGGGCCCGATTTTCGCCTGACGCAGCATGATCGCCGGCGGATCGCGGAGGAGCTGGCGCGGGCCGAGGCGGCGGGGCAGGTGCCGGCGGTGTTCATGCACGCCTATCCCGGCGATCTGACGGCCGACGTCGACGAGATCGCGAGCGGCTTCGCGCAGGGCGGCGTCGCCTTCGTCGATACCGGGCATACCCATTACAACGAGCTGCTGAACGACGGCCGCGTGCTGTATGGCGCGACCCGATCGACCGGGCAGATCGAGGAGGACGGCGGACGGCCGGGCTATGCGATCGTCTGCCTCCACGGGCGCGTGGCGAGCTGGCGCTTCCGGCGGATCGGCGAGGCCTGGCCGCATGTCCAGATCGTCGCGCCGAGCGATATCCGGCTGGTGACGCGACCGGCGGATGCCGCGCAGGTCCCGCGGCCCGATGCGGTGACGATCCTCGCCACGGTGATGGGATCGGACGATGTGCCGATGCTGGCGGTGGACGGCCGCGGAATCGGGCCGATGGTGCGCGACGCCGAAGGCTTATGGCGGCGCGCCGTGTCGGCTATCGAGGCGGGCGTGCATCGGGTCGAGGTGACGTGCGCCGGCCAGCGCGACGCGATCGACGTGCTGGTGCGCGGCGCCGATGCGATCCCCAAGCGCTGGCCGCCAGTCGCGCCGGGACGCGAATGCCATGCGATCGGGGCGTGGCTGGAAGCGGGGATCGAGGGGACGCAATTGGGACCGAACAAGAATGGCTGCGGCTGGTGAGCGCGGCGACGCTGGCGACCTGGGGGATCGCGGGACTTGCCACTGCGGGCGTGATCGGACGGCCGATGCGCTGGCCCGAATGGATCTGGGCGGTCGCGGGCGCGGTGCTGCTCGTCGTGCTGGGGCTGGTGCCGCTCGGCGCCGCCGGCCATGCGGTGGGCGAGGGGCTCGACGTCTATCTGTTCCTGATCGGCATGATGCTGCTAAGCGAGGTGGCGCGGCTCCATGGCGTGTTTGACTGGATCGCGGCGGTGGCGGTGGGCCATGCGAGGGGATCGGCACCGTGGCTGTTCGCGCTGGTCTATGCCGCGGGCGTGCTGGTGACGACGTTCATGTCGAACGATGCCACCGCGGTGGTGCTGACCCCGGCGGTGTTCGCGGTCGCGCGGCGGGCGAAGGTCGATCCTCTGCCGCTGCTGTTCGCGTGCGCGCTGGTCGCCAATGCGGCTAGCTTCGTCCTGCCGATCTCGAACCCGGCGAACCTGGTGCTGTACGGCGGACACACGCCGCCGCTGGGCCAGTGGCTGGCCTCGTTCGCGCTGCCGTCGGTGGCGTCGATCGTGGTGACCTTCCTGGCACTGCGCTGGGTCGAGCGGTCGCGCATCGTCGGCGAGTGCGCGGCGGTGGAGGAGCGGGTCGCGCTGACGCGTACCGGCAAGCTGGCGGTGGCGGCGGTAGCGGCGACGGTGGTGGTGCTGCTGGTTGCGTCCGCCCTCGACGTATCGCTCGGCTTGCCGACCGCGGTGCTGGGGATCGCGAGTGCGCTGCTGATTTCGGCGGTGGCGCGGCAATCGCCGGTCGAGCTGGCGAAGGCGGTGTCGTGGGGCGTGCTGCTGCTGGTCGCCGGGCTGTTCGTGCTGGTCGAGGCGCTGGTGCGGACCGGCGTGGTGGCGATGATCGCCGGCCAGCTGCGCGACGCGGCGGGAAGCGACCCCAAGGCGGCGGCGGCATGGGCTGGCGGCCTGCTGGCGGTGGGGTCGAACCTGGTCAACAACCTGCCCGCCGGGCTGGTCGCGAGCAGCGCGGTCGCGCAGGCGCAGCCGCCGCGGGAAGTGGTCGATGCGCTGCTGATCGGTGTCGACCTGGGGCCGAACCTGTCGGTGACGGGGTCGCTGGCGACGATCCTGTGGTTGCAGGTGATCCGGCGCGAGGGCGAGGACGTCGGCTTCTGGCGCTTCCTGAAGGTGGGCGCGGTGGCGATGCCGGTGGCGCTGGTCGCGGCGCTGGGTGTGCGGTTGCTGGTGTGACGAAGGATTTGGATGGGACAGATAGGCTGCAACCGCTTACGCTTCCCCGATGATCGGGCGGCTTCGGCGATGGCTGGCGGAAGAGGAATGGGCGTTCGCCGAGCATGAACGTCCGGCGTTGCCCGGTTCGCCCGGTGCGCCCGACCACCCGCATGCGCGACGGATCGCCTATGCGGTGATCGGCATCATCGTCGGGCTGACCGGCGGGTTCGGCAACGCGCTGATCGCCGCCAATACCGTGACGCTACAGGGTGCGCTGGGGCTCGATCCCGTCCAGATCGCCTGGTTGCCGACCGTCTATGTGATGACGAACGTGTCGATCAACCTGCTGATGATCAAGTTCCGCCAGCAATATGGGTTGCGGCCGTTCGCGCTGATTTTTCTGGGTATCTATGTCGCGCTGACCGCGGCGCATCTGTTCGTTCACGGCTTCGCCTCGGCGATTCTGGTGCGCGCGGCGAGCGGGATGGCGGGGGCGCCGCTGTCGAGCCTGTGCCTCTATTACATGATGCAGTCGCTGCCGGCGAAATGGCGGTTGAAGGGCGTCGTACTGGGCATCGGCGTGCCGCAATGCGCAACGCCGCTGGCGCGGCTGTTCTCGCCCGAGCTGCTGGCAATGTCGCAGTGGCGGACGCTGTATCTGTTCGAGCTGGGCATGGTGCTGGTCAGCTTCGCCGGCGTCGCCTGGCTGCGGCTGCCGCCGACGGTGCGGCAGAAGGCGTTCGAGCCGCTCGACTTCCTCACGTTCGCGTTGTTCGCGAGCAGCACCGCGCTGTTCGCGGCGGTGCTGGGGGTCGGGCGCTACGTGTGGTGGACCAATGCGGCGTGGATCGGCTGGGCGCTGGCGGCGGCGATCCCGCTGTTCCTAGCGGCGCTGGCGGTCGAGCATAACCGCGCCAACCCGCTGCTCAACGTCAAGTGGCTGGCCAGCGCGGATATCTTGCGCTTCACCATCGTCACGATCATGGCGCGTATCGTGCTGTCCGAACAGACCTATGCCGCCGTCGGGCTGTTGACGCTGCTGGGCGAGAACAACGATCAGCTGGTGCCGTTCTTCACGATCATCTTCGTCGCCTCCGCGATCGGCGTCGCGGTCAGCGCGATCACGCTCGACGTCACGCGGCTGACGCACCCGGTGATGATGGCGATCGCGCTGGTGGCGATCGCGGCCTACGTCGACAGCCACGCGACCAGCCTGACGCGCGCCCCGCAGCTGTACGTCACGCAGGGCACGATCGCCTTCGCCGCGACGCTGTTCCTGGGGCCGGCGCTGCTATTCGGCATGACCCGCGCGCTGCAACAGGGGGCGGGGCATATCATCAGCTTCATCGCGCTGTTCGGCATCGTCAATTCGATCGGCAGCCTGGCGGGCACGGCGATGCTGGGCAGCTATCAGCAGATCCGCGAAAAGGCGAACAGTGCCGCGCTGGTCCAGAACCTCGATCCCACCGATCCGATCGTGACTCAGCGGATCGCTAGCGGCGGCGCAGCAGTGGGGCGCGTCGTCGGCGATCCGGCGCTGGCGCGGGCGGAGGGATCGGCGCTGCTGGCGCAGGCGACGACACGGGAGGCGAATGTCTTGGCATATGGCGATGTGTTCCGGCTGATCGCGATGCTGGCGGGGATTACGTCGGGCTATCTGTGGTTCCTGCTGATGCGGCGGAGCTGGCGCGAGCGGCGCGCGGCGAGGCAGGGAGCGGCGGCATGAGCGATGCGCGTTCCCCCGTCGCAGTAGAGCCGGTTACCGAAGAGCGGGCCGCCGAGGCGCAGGCCGCACCGGCGGCACCGGTCGGATCGGGCTGGCGCCCGCCGAGCAACAGTCCGCTGGTGCTGGCAATCCTAGCGCTGGTTGCGGTCGCGGGAGTCCTGGCCGTGCTGGCGGCGTGGCGGCTGCCGCCGTTTTCGAGCGCCTATCAGTCGACCGATAACGCCTATGTCCGCGGCCGGGTGACGATCATCAGCCCGCAGGTGTCGGGCTATGTCACGCAGGTGTTCGTCCGCGACTTCGCCGATGTCGCCGCAGGTCAGCCGCTGGTGCGGATTGACGACCGCATCTATCGCCAGCGGGTCGATCAGGCGCAGGCGCAGGTCGAGGCACAGCAGGCGACGCTCGCCAACGCCCAGCAGGCGGCGCGCAGCCGGCAGGCGAGTTTCACCGCGCAGGATGCGGCGGTCGCCAATGCCCAGGCGCAGCTGATGCGCGCCAAGGCGGACATGGCGCGCGTCGACGACCTGGTCACCGATGGTTCGGTGTCGCAGCGCGAGCGCGACCAGACGCTGGCGGCGCTTCGCCAGGCGCAGGCACAGGTGCAGCAGGCGACCGCCGCGCGCGAGATCGCCCGCCAGGACATCCGCACCGTCGAGGTGGGGCGCGGCGGCCAGGCGGCGGGCGTATCGGGGGCGGAGGCGGCGCTGCGGCTGGCGCAGATCGACCTTGCCAACACGATCATTCGCGCGCCCGAGAAGGGCCGGTTGAGCGAGGTCGGCGTGCGGGTCGGCCAGTATGTGACCGCGGGATCGCAGCTGATGTTCCTGGTGCCGCCCGAGGTGTGGGTGATCGCCAACTACAAGGAGGCGCAGACCGCGCGGATCATGGTGGGGCAGCCGGCGTCGTTCAGCGTCGACGGGCTCGCCGATGCCCGGCTGACCGGGCGGGTCGAGCAAATCTCGCCCGCGGCGGGATCCGAGTTCGCGGTGCTCAAGTCGGATAATGCGACGGGCAATTTCACCAAGGTGCCGCAGCGGATCGCGGTGCGTATCCGCATCGATCCGGGCCAGCCGCTCTATGCGCGATTGCGGCCGGGCATGTCGGTTCAGGTGCGCGTCGACACCGCCGGGGCGCCGACGATCCGGTGAGGCGGGTCGTAGCTCTTGCCGCTGTGCTGGCGCTGGCCGGATGTGTCGGGCCGCGGCCGGTGCCGCCGGCGACGACGGCCGTCGTGCCGCCGCCGGCGTGGCGGACGCAGCTGGGCAGCGGCGCGCCGGTCACGACGGGGTGGTGGCAGGCGTTCGGCGATCCGGTACTACCCGGGCTGATCGAGCGGGCGCTGGCGGGCAACCCCGACCTCGGCGCCGCCATCGCGCGGGTCGAGGAGGCGCGCGCCGCTGAGCGGCTGGCGCGGGCCAACCGAGCGCCGCTGATCAGCGTCGGGGTGCCGACAACGGAGGGGCAGACGGTCAGCCCGTTCGGTACGCCGAGCACGGCGCTGGGCGTCCAGCCGCTGTTCCAGGCGAGCTACGACCTCGACCTGTTCGGGCGGCTGCGGGCGCTGAACCGGGCGACGCGGGCGCAGGCGCTGGCGAGCGAGGGTGCGCGCGACACGGTTCGGCTCGCCATCGCCGCGCAGGTGGCGACGGGTTATATCAGCCTGCGCGCGCTCGACCAGCGGCTGGCGATCGCGCGGGAAACGCTGGCGGCGCGGGCCGAGGCGCTGCGCATCGCGCGGCGGCGGGCCGAGACGGGTTATACCTCGAACCTGGAACTGCGCCAGGCGGAGGGCGAGTATCGCGCGACCGAGCAGCTGGTGCCGGCCGCCGAGCTGGCGGTGGCACGGCAGGAGAACGCGCTGAGCCTGTTGATGGGCGACAATCCCGGCCCGATCCCGCGCGGATTGCCGCTCGACCGCTTCGTGGTGCCCGTGGTGCCAAATGGTCTGCCCGCCGATCTGCTGCGCAGGCGGCCCGACCTGTACCAGGCCGAGCAGACTTTGGTCGCCGCCGATCGCAGCCTCGACAGCGCGCGCGCGGCGCTGCTGCCGGGATTGTCGCTGACCGGATCGGCGGGCGTGGTGCTGTCGACCGCGCTGGCAAATCCGATCGGGGTGTTCTCGATCGGCGGCAGCATCCTGTCGCCGCTGTTCGACGGCGGGCGGCTGCGGGCACAGGCGAGCGCGGCGACGGCACGACGCGACCAGGCGGCGTTCGCCTATCGCCGTGCGGCGCTGACCGCGTTTCGCGAGGTCGACGATAACCTGGCGGGGGTGCTGCGGTCGGGCCAGCAGGCCGCCGCGCTGGAGGCGCAGCGGCAGGCGCTCGCCGGGGCGCTGCGTAACGCCAGCAATCGCTATCGCGCCGGCTATTCGTCGTACATCGACCAGCTCGATGCGCAACGCGGTCTGCTGACCGCCGAGCTGACGTTGGTCCAGGCACGGGCGGATCGGCTGAACGCCTTCGTCCAGCTGTACCAGGCGCTGGGCGGCGGCTGGTCGCCCGCCGACGTGGCCGCGGTCACGCGCTAGCGGACGAGAACCCGTTCCTGCAGATCCTTGAGCGCGTTCCGGATCAGCGTGGTCATCGCCACCGTGGCCGCGGCGCTGTCGCCATCGGCGATGGCGTCGTACACCGAGCGGTGATCGGGGATCGAATCGCGCGGCATCGTCAACTCGCGCTGGCGCAATCGCGTCGTCAGCCTGATCGACGCCGAGATGCTCGGCGCGAGCGCGATGAGCGCATCGTTCTGCGAGGCATGGAGGATCGACACGTGGAATTCGCGGTCGGCCTGCTGGCCCGCCTCGGTCCCGATGGTCAGGCGGGTCATCGTGGCCAGCGCCTCGCGCATCGTGCGCAGTTCCGGCTTCGTGCGGCGCTCCGCCGCCAGCCTGGCGGCGACCGGCTCGATCGCTTCGCGTAACTCGAACAGGCTGCGGACGAGGCGTTGATCGGGGATGGCGGCAAAGGCCCAGTCGAGCACGTCGGGATCGAGCAGGTTCCAGCGGTGCCTGGGCTGGACGCGGGTTCCCGCCTTTGGTTTGCTCTCGACCAGTCCCTTGGCGATCAGCGTCTGGATCGCCTCGCGATAGGCGCCGCGCGACACCGCCAGCGCCTCGGCATGCGCGACCTCTCCGGGCATGATGTCGCCCGGCTGGAAGATGCCGGTGACGATGGCCCGACCCAGATGCTGGGCCACGGCGCCGCGCAGTCGCCGCCCCGATTTGCGGGCATCGGCATCGACGCGATGGTCCGATACCTCTTCATAGGGATTCAGCATCGGATCGACTTAAAGCCCTGAAACGCGGGGGGAAAGCGCCTTCCACATCGAACCGCCACCTTGGGGCTTTGTGACTCCTTCGCATTACTCCTACATGACTGTCTTGCAAGCTAGGGGCAATATGACCTGATCACGGTATCGTACGCTTTGCCTATAGGCACACTTGGGAGCAAAAAAGGTAATATTGAGTCCATAACTCCAACATTTTATCCGATCAAACTATTCACATACGGTATAAAATGTCCTACGGACGGTCGCAGGTCGTGCCGCTGGCGATTGGACGCCGTTATCGGGAGAGCGAGCCACCATGGGTCGAGCGATCGAATTAGATGAAATGTCGGCAGCCGCACTGTTGGCCGACCGAAGTGGAGCAGGCGAGAAGGGCACTGTGCCGGCGCGACGGCTGTCGAGGGTCAAGGATGCCATCCAGACCGGAACGGTCTATCCGCTTTGCGATATGAACGGTCGGCAGGCGGCTGCTGTATTGTATGTCGCACGCGACCTGCGCCTGGCGGTCGTCGTCAGCCTCCATCTGGGCGACGAGATGCGCTGCGAACCGCTGATGGTGGCGCCGTGCGGGCTTGATCCGATGCTGCGCTATTCCGTGCGGTGCGAAGGGGGCGGCCCGTTGCCGCCTGGCCTGCCCGCGAGCGCGCCGGGTTCCTATTTCATGGCCCGACGGATTTCGCTGCCGATGGTCGGCGATGTCCGCGGCGTGACGTTGCTGCTCGACGCCGGCACCAGCCTCGGCCATCGCAGCCCTCGACCCGACGGCTGACCCGCGAGGCGTCGACGCCGATCAGAACACTGCCCCTGGCGATCCCGCGTCGTCCGTTTTTTCACGTCGCAAGATCTCTGAAAAGGAACCACAACTCAGGTTAACCTGATCTTCAATAGTGGAACATAGGTTTCAGTGGTTCGCAGTCCTTCGGGTTCGGCCACGTTGCCGCCCCCCGGAGCCTGGAGAGGCATAGACCAAAGAGGGTTTGGCAATGTTCCGCTGGTTCGAAAAAGACGCCCCGATCAAGTTGAAGTTCAAGGTCCTGCTGATCGTGCAGGCGCTGATGTCGGCCGGCGGCATGGCGTGTACCTTCGCCGCCGGCCTCGCCGAGCCCGCTCAGGGCATCTATTTCGTCGCCGCGGCCGCGGTCGTGTCGACCATCGCCATCGCGATCCTCGGGCTCGCCGGCAAAGTGATCAGCGATCCCTATGTCGCAACAGTCGTTCGCATGGAGGGACTGGCCGCAGGCGACCTGACCACGCCGATCCATAATACCGAATTCAAGGACTGCATCGGCCGCATCTCGCGGGCGATGGAGGTCTTTCGGACCAACGCGGAGCAGATCCGGCAGGCACGCGTCTCCCAGAATCAGGTGGTGGGCGCACTGGCCGAAGGGCTGGGCAAGCTGGTCGCGGGCGACCTGTCGTTCCGCGCCGAAACGCCGTTCCCGGGCGAGTATGAGCGGCTGCGCATCGACTTCAACCGGGCCATGGATGAAGTCGCCAGCGTGATCGGCGCGGTGACGGAAGCCGCGAGCGGGATCAACAGCGGCGCGGGCGACATTCGCCAGGCGTCGGATGATCTGTCGCAGCGCACCGAGCAGCAGGCGGCCAGCCTGGAGCAGACCGCGGCGGCGATGGACCAGATCACCTCCACCGTCCGCGAGACGGCTGTCGGGGCGAGCCGTGCCAACAGCGTCGTCGCCGAGGCGCGCGTCGAGGCCGAGCAGTCGGGTGACGTCGTCCGTCGCGCGGTCGATGCGATGAGCGGGATCGAGCGGGGATCGAGCGAGATTTCCGAGATCATCACGGTGATCGACGGCATCGCCTTTCAGACCAACCTGCTGGCGCTCAACGCCGGTGTCGAGGCGGCACGCGCCGGCGACGCGGGCAAGGGCTTTGCGGTCGTCGCCTCCGAGGTGCGAGCGCTCGCGCAGCGATCGGCGGAAGCGGCGAAGGACGTGAAGACGCGCATCCTCGCCAGCTCCGAGCAGGTTGACGCCGGCGTCGAACTGGTCAGCGAGACGGGCAAGGCCCTGCAGCGGATCATTGGCCGGATCGCCGAGATCAGCGAGCTGGTGTCGACGATCGCGTCGTCGGCCGAGCAGCAGGCGATGGGCCTCCAGCAGATCAACACCGCGGTGTCCGAGATGGACGGCGTGACCCAGCAGAACGCCGCGATGGTCGAGCAGGCGACCGCGGCGGCGCGCAGCCTGTCGGCCGAGGCGGACGAGCTGGCGCGCCAGGTCGCGCGCTTCAAGGTCGGCAAGCAGGACAGCGTGTCGGCACCGTCCAACGCCGTCCACCAGTTGCAGGACCGGGCAGCCGCAGCGGCGCGCCGGGCCGCGCGCAACGTCGGCGGCGGACGCCGCTCGGGTAGCGCCGCCGTGGCGGTCGCGGCGGCCGAGGACGACTGGTCGGCCTTCTGACGGCCGACCGCCATCCACGCCTCCAATCGGAAGACCGCTGCCATGACCGCCCTTCAGCTCGGCGCCTCGCTCGACACCGCCGCCGCCACCAAGCTGCGCCATGATCTGCTCGCCCGCCTCGACACGCGCCAGCCGCTGACGATCGATGGCGCCGAAGTGGTCCGCGTCGGCCAGGCCTGCCTTCAGCTGCTCGCCAGCGCGAGGGCGGCGGCCGAGGCCCAGCAGCTGACGTTCGCGATCGTCGATCCCAGCCAGCCGCTCGTCGACATGGCGACGCTGGCGGGGCTTGGCGCGATCCTCGAGCCGGTCGGCTGAGGGAGGGATCGATGAACCTCGACGAAATCCAGCAGATCTTCTTCCAGGAGTGCGAGGAAGGCCTCGCGACGCTGGAAGGTTGCTTCGCCGCGATCCGTGGCGGTGCCGACGATCCCGAGACGATCAACACGGTGTTCCGCGCGGTCCACTCGATCAAGGGCGGCGCCGGCGCGTTCGGCCACGAGCGGCTCCAGGCCTATACCCATAGCTACGAGACGCTGCTCGACCTGGTGCGCAACGGCACGCTGGCCTTGTCGGACGACCTGGTCGGCACGATCATCGCGGCGTTCGACGTGCTGTCGGATCACATCGCCGCGGCGCGCGACCATGAGGAGCCGCCCGCCGACGCCGCGATGCTGGAGCGGCTGAGCGCCGCCGCCACCGGTGGTCCTGCGCCCGTCGCGGAGGTCGCGGCACCAGAGCCCGAGCCAGACCCCGCGCCGGTCGCGGCAGCGGGAGACGGCTTCGACGATCTGTTCGCGATGTTCGACGACGAGTCGACGGCGGCCGACGAACCGCCTGCCTGGCAGGTCGTCGTCCGCCCGTCGGCCAGCGCGCTCGACCACGGCGGCGAGCCGCTGCTGCTGATCCGCGAGCTGGTGGCGATGGGCGCGACGGTGATGTCGGTCGATACCAGCGCGCTGCCGATGCCGGCCGAAGTAGAGCCCGAGCGTTCGTACTTCGGCTGGACGCTGAGCGTGCCGGGGACGAACGACGAGGCGGCGATCCGCGGCGTGTTCGACTTCCTCGACGGCGATGTCGAGGTGACGCGGCTGGTGGACGAGGCCGCGGCGCAGGCAGCCGCGGCGGCCGCCGAAGCCGCCGCGATCGACGCGTTGCTCGACGGTATCGTCTCGGCGCCGGTCGCCGAGGTCGTCGCGGCACCGCCCCCGGCCCCCGCGCCGACGCCGGTGGTCGAGGCGCCCGTCGCAGCGCCTGCTCCCGCTTCCGCGCCCAATCCGGCACCGGTCGCTGCCGCCAAGCCGGCCGCCGCGCCGATTCCGCCGACGCAGCAGACGATCCGCGTCGAACTCGACCGGCTCGATCGCCTGGTCAACCTCGTCGGCGAGCTGGTCATCACCCAGGCGATGCTGGCGCAGCGGCTGTCCGAGAACGGCTGCCCGCCGATCGACGAGCTGACCGACCTCGACCACCTGACGCGCGAGTTGCAGGAATCGACGATGGCGATCCGCGCCCAGCCGATGAAGACGGTATTCAGCCGCGTGCCCCGGATCATCCGCGAACTGGAGCAGGAGACGGGCAAGCGCGTCCGCCTCGACGTCGAGGGCGAGATGACCGAGGTCGACAAGACCGTCGTCGAGCGCATCGGCGAGCCGCTGACCCACCTGATCCGCAACGCCGTCGACCACGGCCTGGAATCGACCGACGACCGGCTGGCGGCTGGCAAGGGCGCCGAGGGCGTCGTGCGCCTGTCGGCCGCGCATCAGTCGGGCCGGATCGTCATCACCGTCGCCGACGACGGCCGCGGTATCGACCGCGTCCGGGTGCGCGCCAAGGCGGTCGAGCGCGGCATCGTGTCGGCCGACGCGCAGCTGAGCGACGAGGATATCGACAATCTGATCTTCGCCCCCGGCTTCTCGACCGCCGCGACGGTGTCGAACATCTCGGGCCGCGGCGTCGGCATGGACGTGGTGCGCAAGAACATCCAGGCGCTGGGCGGCCGCATCGGCATCCAGTCGCGGCTGGGCCATGGCTCCAGCTTCTCGATGAGCCTGCCGCTGACGCTGGCGGTGCTCGACGGCATGATCGTGACGGTCGGCGAGCAGACGTTCGTCGTACCGCTGAGCCACATCGTCGAAAGCGTGCGGCCCGGCCAGGGCTGCGTGAAGCGGATGAGCAACAACGCCGCGGTGTTCGACGTGCGCGGGACCTATCTGCCGGTCCACCGCGTCGCCGACCAGCTGGGAATCGTCGGCGCCGCCACCGAGCCTGCCGAAGCCGTACTGCTCGTCGTCGAATCGGACGGCGGCCAGGGCGTGCTGATGGTCGATACCATCCAGGACCAGCGACAGGTCGTGGTGAAGAGCCTGGAGGCCAATTACCAGGCGATCCACGGTCTCGCCGGGGCGACGATTCTGGGCGACGGGCGCGTGGCGCTGATCCTCGACGTCGATGCGCTGATCTCGCGCTGGCGGCGCGACAATGTCCGGCGGGATCTGGCGGCGTGAACCTGGCCTATTCCCATCGCGAATTCTCGTTCGAGCCGGAGGATCATACGGCGATCGCGCGCCTCGCCTACGAGGAAGCGGGCATCGTCCTGCAACCGACGAAGGCGCAGCTGGTCTATGGCCGGCTGGCGCGGCGCATCCGTGCCTGCGGGCTGACCGGCTTCGCCGACTATATCGCGCTGATCCAAGAGGATAGTGAGGAGCGGACGCACGCGATCGATGCGCTGACGACGAACCATACCAGCTTCTTCCGCGAGAACCATCATTTCGAGCATTTCATGGAGACCTGCTGGCCGCCGCTGAAGAAGCGGCTCGCCACCGGGGGTCGCGTTCGGCTGTGGTCGGCGGCCTGTTCCAGCGGGGAAGAACCCTATTCGCTGCTGATGGTATTGCTGGGGACGGATCGACAGAGCGCGGGAGCGCTTGCCAAGCAGGACTTCAGGCTGCTCGGCACCGACCTGTCGACCGAGATACTGAGTTCGGCCCGCAACGCGCGCTATCACGCCGATACGGTCAAGACGATCCCGCCGGCCCTGCGCGAGGTGTGGGTCGGCAAGGGCGAGGCCGGCGGCGCGCAGCTTCACCCGCTGCTGCGCCAGCTGGCGACGTTCCGCTACCTCAACCTGCTCGGCAGCTGGCCGATGCGCAACAGGTTCGACGCGATCTTCTGTCGTAACGTCATGATCTATTTCGACGACGAGACGAAGGCGCGGCTGCAGTCGCGGCTTGCCGACCAGCTCGTCGTCGGCGGCTTCCTCTACATCGGTCATTCCGAACGGCTCGCCCCGGAAGTGGCGGGACGCTTCTCATGGATCGGCCGAACCACTTTCCAGAAGGTGTCCTGATGACCGTTCGGACTGTCGTCGTCGACGATTCCGCCTCGATGCGGGCCATGGTGTCGCACCTGCTCAACGCCGATCCGATGATCGAGGTGGTGGGCGAGGCCGACTGCCCCGCGACCGCGCGGACGATGATCAAGGAGCTGAATCCCGACGTCATCACCCTCGATGTCGAGATGCCCGGAATGAACGGGCTGGAATTCCTCGACAAGATCATGCGGCTGCGGCCGATGCCCGTGGTCATGCTGTCGACGCTGACCCAGGCGGGCGCCGACGCGACGCTGAAGGCGCTGGAGCTGGGAGCGTTCGACTGCTTCGGCAAACCGAGCCACAGCGCCTTCAGCCTGAAGGACTATGGCGACGAGCTGACCAGCGTCGTCAAGGCGGCGGCGCGGTCGCGTCGTGGGGCGCGGCCGATGGAAGCGGCGCCGGTGACGCCCAGCAACTATCGCCCGCGGCCCGACGCGCTGATCGCGATCGGATCGTCGACGGGCGGCGTCGAGACGCTGATCCGGCTGCTCTCCAGCTTCCCGGAGAATTGCCCGCCGACGGTGATCGTCCAGCACATGCCCGCCAACTATACGAGCACGTTCGCGGCGCGGCTCGACCGACTGTCGAAGCCGCGCGTCGTCGAGGCGGCGGGCGGGATGGTGCTGGAGCCGGGGCTGGTCTGCGTCGCGCCGGGCGGCGTGAATCATCTGACGATCTCTGGCCGAGAGGTACGCCGATGCCGCCTGATCGAGGGCGAACGCTATAACGGCCACCGTCCCTCGGTCGACAAGCTGTTCCTGTCGGTGGCGCAGACCGCGGGCGCCTCGGCGGTCGGGGCGATCCTGACCGGCATGGGCTCCGATGGCGCCGCGGGCCTGCTCGCGATGCGCGACGAGGGCTCGGTGACGGTCGGGCAGGACGAGGCGACATCGGTGGTCTACGGCATGCCCGCCGCGGCGAAGGCGATGGGCGCGGTTCAGATCCAGCTGCCGCTCGACCGCATCGCGCACCGCCTGCTCCAGGAGTGCCGCGCATGATGGCATCCGCGGCCCGCGCCGACGGATTGCGCCGGCTCAACATCTACCAGGGCGAAACCCGCATCTCCGACGAGGCCGACGTGGTGCTGACCACCGTGCTGGGAAGCTGCATCGCGGCATGCCTCTACGATCCGGTGGTGAAGGTTGGCGGGATCAACCATTTCCTGCTCGCCGAGCCGGGTCGCGATACCGACGCGGCGTCGATGCAGCGCTACGGCGTCTATGCGATGGAGGTGTTGATCAACGCGATGCTGTCGCGCGGCGCCACCCGCAACGCGTTGAAGGCGCGCATCTATGGCGGCGCCTCGATGCGCGACGGCTATCGCGACATCGGCGGTGCCAATGCAGCGTTCGCGCGCCGTTTCCTGGCCGACGAGCGGATCGCGCTGGTCGGTGAGGACGTCGGCGGGGTGGGGGCGCGGCGGGTGGAATTCCGCCCGGCGCTCGGCTTGGCGCGATGCCGAACCATCTCCGCGGCGGCGCCGCCGATCGTGGCGCCCAAACCGGTCCCCGTCGCGTCGTCCACCGGCGACGTCGAGTTCTTCTGATGACCAGCCAATCAATGCACAAGGAAACGCGCGTGGCGATCACGATCCTTACCGTCGACGACAGTCCCAGCATGCGGATGCTGCTGAAGGCGGCGCTCGTCGATCTCGGCTACGACGTCGTCCAAGCTGAGGACGGCGTCGATGCGCTGGAGACGATCGACGGGGCCGCCCCCGACCTCGTCATCACCGACATCAACATGCCGCGGCTCGACGGCTTCGGCCTGATCGAGCAGCTGCGCGTCCAGGACCATTACCGGACGATGCCGATCCTGGTCCTGACCACCGAAAGCTCCGACGAAAAGAAGCAGCGCGCCCGCGCCGCCGGCGCCACGGGCTGGATCGTCAAGCCGTTCGACCCCGAAAAGCTGGCGGCCGCGATCCGCCGCGTCCTCCACTGATCGCCCGCCCAGGAGAGTAGTCCGTCATGACCCGCCAGTTCATCACCTTCCAGCTCGGCGACCAGATCTTGGGCGTCGACATCATGGCGATCCGCGAGATCCGCGCCTGGTCGCCCGCCACGCCGCTGCCCAACGTGCCCGCGCATGTCCGCGGCGTCGTCAACCTGCGCGGCGTCGTGCTGCCCGTGCTCGACCTGCGCCATCGGCTGGGCTGGGGGCTGACCGATCCCAGCGCGCGCCATGTCATCATCGTCGTGCGCATCGGCGAGCAGCTGCAGGGGCTGATCGTCGACGCGGTCAACGACATCGTCGAGGTGCCGATGGAGACGATGCAGCCGGTGCCCGACATGGGCGACGTGCCCGCGGCGAGCTTCCTCGACGGGCTCGCCAACATCGACGATCGCCTGATCCTGATCCTGGCGCTCGACCGGCTCGCCGATGCCGGCCCGTCGCTCGCCGAAGCCGCCTGACACCCCTCCGCCTCCCACGAAGAAAGATACATTCCCCATGGCCGCCACCAAGGTTCTGGTCGTCGATGACTCGCTCACGATGCGCGCGCTGATCTCCGGTGCGCTCGAGCGTATTCCCAATGTCGAGGTCGTCGGTCTCGCCGACGGCGCGGACGAAGCGCGGGCGATGACCGAGCAGTTCCGCCCCGACGTGATCACGCTCGACGTCGAGATGCCGGGGATGAGCGGGCTCGAATATCTGGCCGAGGTGATGGAAAAGCGCCCGATGCCGGTCATCATGTTCTCGACCCGGACCGAGGCGGGGGCGGAGGCGTCGGTCGAGGCGCTGCGGCTGGGCGCGATCGACTGCTTCCCCAAGCCCAAGGTCGCGACCCCGGCGGAACTCGACAAGATCATCGGCAAGCTGGGCAAGCGGATCAAGGCGGCGAAATCGGCCGACGTGCGCGCAGCGGTGGCGGCGAAGGCGGCCCCGGCGGCGGCGCTGGAGTGGAACGGCCGCCCGCTGGCGATCGGGGCGGATGCGGGCAACACCAAGAACCTGTTCGAGCTGTTCGGCACCTTCCCGGCGAACTGCCCGCCGACGCTGGTCGTCCAGCACATCGGCGCGGGCCTTGCCGAAACCATGGTCGCCAAGCTGAACGACGAGATCGCCCCCAAGGTCGTGCTGGCGACCGACGGCATGGCGGTGGAGCAGGGCACCATCTATCTGGCACCCCCGGGCGAGACGCATCTCGTCATCGACAGCTGGCCTAACGGGAAGCTGCGCCTGCTGCCGCGCGATCCCGTCGCGGGCGAGCGGCCGTCGATCTCGGTGCTGTTCGCATCGGTCGCCAAGGCGGCGGGGGCGGATGCCGTCGCGCTGCTGATGAGCGAACCCAGCGAAGACGGCGCTGCCGGCATGAATGCGCTGAGCGCGGTCGGCGGCTATGGCATCCAGCAGGCGCCGGAGGGAACCAACGGCTTCACCCTGGCGCGCAAGATGGCGCAGCAGCCGGTCGCGCTCGACCAGCTTCCCGCGACTCTGGTCAAGCTGTGCAGCAAATGAAGATGGGCCATGATGTCACGCCAGATCCGTCGGTGATCGACGGCGTGCTGGCGGCGGTCCTCGCCGAGGAACTGGTCGCGTTGACCGGGCAATTGTCCGATCTCGCCTACGACCTCGGCTCTAACCCCGAGACGTTGCGCGCGCACATGAGCAGTATTCAGCTGGTCGACGTCATCACTCAGGCGCAGATCGCGATCGCCGACATCCTGCGGTCGGATGCACCGATCGAGGATCGCATCGCCTCGATCACGCTGGAGGCGTTGGGCCAGCGGATCGGCGACGGCTATCGCAAGCGGCTGGACGTGCGGAACTGACGGATCATGGGCTGGCGGGGCGGCGATAGCCGTCGTCGTCGTTCTTGGCGGCGAGGTAGATACCACCGCCAACGGCGACGGCGGCCAGCGCGATGATGACGACGCCCGCACCGGACCCGCCACCAAGACGCGATGTCTTGCCGCGCGTCGTCCCGGCGCGCGCGGCGGAGGCCAGCGACAGCGACGAAGCGCTCGGCGTCGACGATGCGGATCGCGGTGCCGCCTGGGCGGCCGGCACGGACGCCAGCGCAAGCGCGACGACACTAGTGGATATGGCTCGGATCATGACGGGCTCCCTTATCAGCCGATAAGCCAACCGGCGTCGCGGCCAAGGGTTCCGGTCGTCACCACCCGCCATCTCGCCCGCGGGGCCGCCCGGGGCGGAACCGCGGTAAAGCGGGTGGGAAAGCCTCTCAGCCCTGGGTCTTGCGCGTCTTGGCCGCGCCGATGCTGTCCGCCATCGCTTCATACTGAGCAGTGGTGAAGCCGGCTGCGATGAAGCGGCGCACCTCGGCCGGGGGGATCGCGTAGCCGTGATGCCAGGTCAGGACGGCGACGCGGCGCAGCGCCTCGAGCCGCTCGTCGGCAAGCATCGGGTTGGGCTGGACGAAGACGGCGCGCAGCGCGGTCGACAAGCGGCCGGGGCGACGCAGCGACGACATCCGGTCGCGGCGGGCGACCGCGACGACCGACCATTCGAGCGGTGACAACCGACCCCGGTCGGTCTGCACCTCAACCTCGGCGATGGGCCGGACGGCTGGCTGGGCGATGTGGCGGACGGCGGCGGCGCTACCAATCTCGTTGAAGGCGATGAAGGCCATGGGCGTTCTCCCTGCGGCTGTTGTTCTATACTGATCGGTATAGAAGAGCCGGCGGGGACCGTCAACGACTTTTTGTACCGCCCGGTAAATTACCTGCTGGGGAACACCGCCAAGCTGGTATCGACGACGCGTTCCAGTTCCTCGCGCGTCGCACCGGCACCCGCCTGGACGGCGAGGCCCTGAAGGATGGTGTAGAGGAATTGCGCCAGCGCCTCGGGCTCGACGTGAGGCTGGAGGTCGCCGTCGTCGCGCGCCTGGCGAAACCGATCGATGATCGCGGCGGATGAGGATTCGCGGCGCTTGATGACCTCGGCACGGATCGACTCCGCCTCCGCACCGCACGCGGTGGCGCCGATCACGCCGAGGCAGCCCTTCGGCCCGCAGTCGCTGGTCTGCGCCTTCACCGCGCCGCGCATCAGATGCTCGGCGACACCGCGTGCGGTCGGCTGAGCGAGCGCCTCACGAACATAGGCGAGCTTTTCGGTCTCATAGAGGTCGAGCGCCTTGTGGAACAGCTGTTCCTTGTTGCCGAAGGCGGCGTAGAGACTGGGCTTGGTGATCCCCATCGCCTCGGTCAGGTCGGCCATCGACGCGCCCTCATAGCCTTTCGACCAGAAGACGCCGAGCGCCGCCGCCAGTGCCGCCTCGGTACAGAAGCCGCGGGGGCGGCCTCGGGTCGGAGCGGTGAGAAGGTCTTCCATAACGGACGGTATATAATGGCTCGGCGGCGACAGTCGAGGGGCTATCGGTTGAGTGCCGTCATCGTCTGTGCGGGATAGCGCGTGCCGGTGGCGGCGCCCGGCGGCAGGATCCGGTCGATCCGGGCAAGGTCGTCGTCGCTCAGGATGACGTCGAGCGCGCCGAGATTGTCCTCGAGATAGTAGCGGCGCTTGGTGCCGGGGATGGGAACGAGGTCGTCGCCCTGCGCCAGCACCCAGGCGAGCGCGAGCTGCGCCGGGGTGAAGCCCTTGTCGGCGGCCATCGCCTTGATCGCGGCGACGAGATCGAGATTGGCCTGGAACGCTTCGCCCTGAAAGCGCGGGTGGTTGCGACGCGCGTCGTCGGGGGCGAACTGGTCGGGAGAGGTAATCTCGCCGGTCAGGAAGCCGCGGCCAAGCGGGCTGTAGGGGACGAAGCCGATGCCAAGCTCGCGCAGCGTCGGCAGGATCTCGGTTTCGGGATCGCGGGTCCACAGCGAATATTCGGTCTGGAGCGCGGTGAGCGGGTGGACCGCATGGGCGCGCCGGATGGTATCGGGCGCGGCCTCCGACAGGCCGAGATACTTGACCTTGCCGGCGGTCACGAGCTCGGCCATCGCGCCGACGGTTTCCTCGATCGGCACCTGCGGATCGACGCGATGCTGGTAGTAGAGATCGATATAGTCGAGCCCGGTGCGCTTCAGGCTGGCGTCGCAGGCGGCACGGACATAGTCGGGGCGGCCGTTGACGCCGAGCTGAGCGCCGTCGGGCCCGCGCATGATGCCGAACTTGGTGGCGACGACGATCCATTCGCGACGCTGGCGGACGGCGCGGCCGACCAGCTCTTCGTTGGCGCCGACGCCGTACATGTCGGCGGTGTCGAGGAAGGTGATGCCGCGATCGATGGCAAGGTCGATGGTGGCGATGGATTCGACCTCGTTGCGGCTGCCGTAGAAGTCGCTCATCCCCATGCAGCCGAGGCCGAGCGCGGATACCTCAAGGCCTTGCGAGCCGAGTTTGCGGGTTTGCATGGGGATACGTCCTAACTTTGGGTGAGGCGGGGTAAATGGTTGGGGTACTAACAGGTTTCATCATCCGTTCGCCCTGAGGAGAGGCTGAGCGCAGTCGAAGCCTCGTCTCGAAGGGCAGGTGGTTCGAGACGGCGCTTCGACTTCGCTCAGCGCCTCCTCACCACGAACGGGCGGGGGGATGGTCTGCGGGGCGGATCATGCGCTCGCCACGTACCGGTCGACGATGCCTGGTAGCAGCGTCAACGGGACATTGCCGCCGAGCACGATGGCATCGTCGAAGCGCTTGAGATCGAAGCGGTCGCCAAGCGCCGCCCTGGCGCGGTCGCGTTGGCGGTTGATCTCGTTGTGACCCATCTTGTACCCGCACGCCTGTCCCGGCCACGCGCAATAGCGGTTGAGTTCTGAGCGGAGCTGTTCGCGCGGCTGGCCGGTGCCGTTGGCGAACCAGTCGAGCGCCTGGTCGAAGCTCCAGCGCTTATAGTGGACGCCGGTGTCGACGACCAGGCGGCAGGCGCGGAAGCTGATCGACTGAAGATAGCCGATCCGGCCCAGCGGATCGTCGGCGTAGATGCCGAGCTCGTCGGCGAGCTGTTCGGCATAGAGTGCCCAGCCTTCCGAATAGGCGTTGAACGCCAGCAGCGAACGGATCAGCGGCAGCTTGTAGCTGTATTCGCCCTGCCAGACGTGGCCGGGAATGCCCTCGTGGAAGCTCAGCGTCGGCAGCGAATAGCGCGGCCAGATCGAAGTATCCTTGAGGTTGATGTAATAGGTGCCGGGGATCGAACCGTCCATCGAGCCGGGGCCGGCATAGCCGTTGGGCATGCCGTCCTGGATCGCGGGCGGCACGCGCTTGATCTGGAGGTTGCCCTTGACGAGCGTACCGAACGCCTGGGGCAGGCGCGTGCGCACCGCGGCGATGCGGCCGTTGACATAGGCGAGCAGCTTCGCCCGCCCGGCGTCATCGTTGGCGAAGACGAGGTCGGGGCGCTTCGACAGCGCAGTCAGTCGCTCGCCGACGCTGCCCTGCGTGAGGCCCTGTGCCTTCAGGAGCCGATCAATCTCGGCGTTGAGCTGCGCATTTTGTTCGATGCCGAGGCGGTGGAGATCGTCGGGCGTGTAGTTGGTCGTGGTCGCCGCCTTAACCAGCCAAGCGTAATAGGCATCACCATCGGGGCGGGCCCAGACGCCGGGCACGTCGCTGGCCTTCGCGCGCAGCGCGGCCAGCGCCGCGGCCTGGCGGCGGAGCGCGGGGGCGACCTTGCCCGAGGCCAGCGCGGCGGCGCGGGTGGCGTAGCTGGCGGGGAGGCCGGCCTTCGCGCATTTGGCGGCGAAGCTGTCGACGATGCTCCACTGGCCGGCGGGGCGATCGGCCATGCCGGTGATCTGCTTGACGGCGATGTCGTTGAGGAAGCCGGGGAGGATCGCGCCCTTTGCCCCATCAGCCGCGACACGGGCGCTTTCGGCGTCGATCTGCTGCGCGAACCCCTCGATGCGGGCAAGATAGGCGTCGGCGTCCGCCGCGGTCGCGACCGCGTGGCGTTCCTCCAGCGTCGAGGGCAGGGTGACGTAGCTGCCGCTGTTCTGCGCGACAACATAGGGGCTGCTGGCGTAATTGTGATCGGCGTTGAGGATGGCGACCTCGCCCACCGGCATCGTGCGCCAGCCATCGGCGGCGAGCCGGAAGGCGCTGTGCGCGACATCGCAGTCGAGCGCCACGGCGGGGGACAGCGAGCGGCGGTCGAGCTTCGCATAATCGCCGAGGAAGCGGGCGGTGTCGGCGGCACGGCGCTGCTCGGCGGTGGCGGAGCGGTCGGACAGTCGTGGGCGCAGCGCGGCGCGGGCGTCCTTGTCGATCCCGAGCGACATGGCGACCTCGGGGTATTCGCCGAGCAACCAGTCGCAGGTGCGGTCGAGCAATGCCTTGGCGCCGGCGTCACCGGGCGCGGCTATACCCTGGGCGGGCAGGTAGGCGGACAGCCCGGTGGCGCCCACGCCGGCCAGCATCATGCGACGGTTCAGTTCCACGGCCATTCCCTCTCGATCGTTCGGGAGGGGATAGGCGGCCTGGCGCTCCTCTGTCGAGGCGATCAGGCCGGTAGCACGCGCATCGCCGCAATCAGCGGCGGCAGACAGGTGACGTCGGCGATGGGAATGGCGTCGGACATCAGCCAAGCTTCCGCTGCGGCCAGCGTCGAGAAGTACATCGCCGGACGCCCGGCGGCGGCACGCTGGATCTGCGCGCGGGCGAGGCCAGGTTCGACGATGAAGGCGATCCGGCGGGAGACCAGCGCGGGATCGTTGAGGACGTTCTGGAATCCCTCGACGCTGCCCTGCGGTTGAATCTTCATGTCGCGGATGTCGACGAGCGTGACGTGCTGGTTCTTCCTGCATCGCAACTTGGTGTGCTCGATGCGCAGCATCGACACGAAGCGCTTGATATCGGGTAGCTCAAAAAATCCCGACATCGTGATGCGGAGCATCGACGCGGGAACATCGGCGTTGATCGAAAACCGTGCGAACATGCGGCGAATGTCTTCGGGGTCGCCTAATAAAATCCTATCAAACCGAAGTGAGTTATTGAGCGGTAACAACGTGCTGCGGCCTGCTCGTGATGCAACGCGAACAGCGTGGTCTACCCGCAAGATAAGTCATATAAAACCACAACGGGCCGATCGGCCACGTCGATCGCGATGGCGAATCGGCGATTACAGGCGCGCCATTGCGCGACGGCGGATCGCCGCGCTAACCCGCCATCGCGGTAACGGTGAGCGATCATGAACCCTCTGTCCCTGTTGATCGTCGAGGATGACGCCGTGCTGCGCGGGCAGCTGTCGACGCAGCTGACCGGGTTCGGCCATGCGGTGACCGCGGTCGGCGATGCCAGCCGTGCGATGGCGGCGATCGGTACCGACAGCTTCGACGCGGTGGTGCTCGACCGGATGCTGCCGGGGGTCGATGGCGTGACGCTCGTCGAGCGGCTGCGCGAGGGCGCGATCCGGGTGCCGGTGCTGATGCTGACCGCGCTCGGTCAGTCGCGCGAGAAGGTGGAGGGGCTGTCGGCCGGTGCCGATGACTATGTCGTCAAGCCGGTCGATCCCGAGGAGCTGAACGCGCGTCTGATCGCGTTGACCCGCGCGCGCCGCTGGGCACCCGAGGCGAACGATACGATCAGCGTCGGTGCGTTCACGATCAGCCCGACGCGGCACCGGCTGTGGCGCGACGGCGTGTCGATCGAGCTGCCGCGTACCGAATTCAGGCTGCTTACCGAACTGGCGCGTCACGCCGGCACGGTGATGACGCGGGCGATGCTGATCGAGCGGGTGTGGGATTACGATATCGAGCCGACGACCAACATCGTCGACGCCTATATCCGGCGGCTGCGCGTCCACCTGACCGCCGATGGCGCCGAGGATCCGATCGTGACGGTGCGCGGGGTCGGATACATGATGCGCGGCGATGATTGAGCTGCGCTCGCTGCGAGCGCTGACCGGGGCGTTCGTCGGGGTCCTGCTGATCGTCACGACCGGTGCGGCGATCGCAATCCACCAGAGTTCGCGGGCGACGATCCGCCAGCTGGTCGATGCGCGGCTGGCGGCGGAGAGCAGGGCGCTGGCGCCCGACGGCGTGGCGGTGCCGCTGCCGGCGCTGAGCGCACGGATCGACGCGCTGGCGCGGGCTCGCGAGACGGGCGATCTGGGCTTCGAGCTGATCGATGGCGAGGGGCGGCGGCGCGCGGGCAATATTCGGCTGCGCCGCTCGCTGCCCGAGGGGTTTTCGACATTGGCGCGAGACGACGCCATCGCCGGGCTGACGCACGGCCGCGCGCTGGTGCGGCGGCTGGCGGGTGGGGCGAGGCTGGTGACGGTCGGCGAAACGGAGCCGATCGATCATTACGATCGGGCGCGGGTGCGCATCTATCTGATCGGGTTCGGCGCGATCGTGGTGCTGGTCGTCGGTGCGGCGGTGGTGCTGATGCGCGCGATCCGGCGACGCATGCGCGACATCGACGATGCGGCGCGCGCGATCATGGCCGGCGACCTGGCGCGGCGGGTGCCGGTCGACGGATCGGGCAGCGAGTTCGAGCGGACGGCGGTGACGGTCAACGCGATGCTCGATCGGATCGAGGCGTTGATGGCGGCCACCGCGCAGACGTCGAGCGCGATCGCGCACGAGCTGCGCACGCCGCTGACCCGACTGCGCAATCGGCTGGCGGTGCTGCCGCCCGATCCGACGGGCGAGGCGGCGACGGCGCTGGCCGACGTCGACGAGGCGCTGGCGACCTTCAGCGCGTTGCTGCGAATTGCGGAGATCGAGAACGGCGCACAGCGAGCGGGGTTCACGCAGGTCTGGCTGGCCCGGATCGCGCGCGAGGCGGTGGAGCTGATGATGCCGCTCGCCGAGGAAGCCGGGCGGACCATCGCGGTGCTAGGCGACCCGCTGGTGTCGGCGACGGGCGACGCCAGACTGCTGATGCAGGTGATGCTGAACCTGATCGACAATGCGCTGAAGCATGGCGCGGGCGCGGTGACGCTGACGGTGCTGCACGACGGCAGCGAGGCGGTGTTGGTGGTCGAGGATCAGGGCCCCGGCATCGCCGCTGAGGCACGGGCGACGGCACTGCGCCGGTTCGGGCGGCTCGACCGGACCAAGCCGGGACATGGCATGGGGCTGGCGCTGGTCGATGCGGTGGTGCGGCTGCACTATGGCCGGGTGACGTTGGATGACGCGGAACCGGGGCTCCGCGTCATCCTGGTCATTCCCGCCTTACCAGCCGGCGGGAAAGTCTAGAAGCGGAACAGACCCTCGAGGCCGAAGGTGCGCGGCGCGTTGAAGTTGCCGTAGTCGCCGAGCACATTGTTGATGCTGCCGGTCGTCACGCTGCTGGTCGGCGCGCCGGGCAGGCTGTTCGACGGATCGCGGCGATAGACATAGGCCGCGTCGAACAGGTTGCGCGCCCAGACGGCAACCTCGAGCTTCTGGCCGCCCGCACCCATCGGGATACCGGCAAGCGCGAGGCGGCCGTTGACCAGGAACGAGGCGTCGGCCTTGGTCGCGAACTGGTCGAACGCCTGCGTCGCCTGGGCATAGTTGGCGTCGAGGTGGAGGCGAACGGTGGTGTCGCCGCCGGCGACCGGCCGCTGATAATCGAGCGCCGCACTCGCCGCGTTGCGGGGCGTGAAGACGATGTAGAAGTTCTGTAGCACGCTGCTCGTGACGCCGCCCGCGGTGTAGTTGATCAGCACCGGCGGGATGCGGGTGTAGGTATAGGCGTAGGAGCCGGTGAGCTGGAGCCCGTCGAGAGGGTTCACCGTCACGTCCGCCTCGATGCCGCGGATGCGGGTCTTGCCGGGAGCGTTGATGGTGACGAGGTTGTTGAAGCTCGACCCGTTGAACGGCTGGATCGAGCTGATATCGACCTGGCTGTTCTTGCGGTCCATGATGTAGCCCGCCAGGTTGAAGCGGACGCGGCGGTCGAACAGGTCGGACTTGAGGCCGATCTCGTACGACTTGATATCCTCCGGCCCGAACGCCTGGTAGTTCGCGGTGCGTGAGCTGGCGCCGCCGGCGCGGTAGCCCGTCGCGTACTTCGCATAGGTGTGGACGCCGTCGCTGACGTCGTAGGCGAGCGTCACGGTGGGATTGAAGCGGTTCCAGGTCCGGTCGAGCGGCTGGTAGCCCGCCGCGGTCGCCGCCGCGGTGTTCACGTCGTAATTCACGTTGCGCGAATAGTGCAGCACGCCGCGCTTCTTGTCGTGGGTGTAGCGGCCGCCGGCGGTCAGGTGAAGCGCGTCGGTCATGTTCCAGGTCAGCTGGCCATAGGCGGCGTAGCTCTTCGACCAGACCTCAGATGCGCGATCGATCGAGCGGCAGCCCGGCTGCGAGCCGAAGCCCGCCGAGCCCTTGCACGGATCGAGGATGACGTAGTTGTAGCCGATGACCTGGCCGAGGCCATTGGTCGTGGCGACGAGGCCGTTCGAGTTGGGCGTCGCGGCGTCGTCGGACACATGCTCGTTGAAGTAATAGAGGCCGGCGACATAATCGAAGCGATCGGCCGAACCCACGGCCTGGAATTCCTGGCTGAACTGGTTCTGGCGCAGGTCGGCGAGGCTGTAGCGGCTGAACGCGCAGGGCGCGGCGGCCGAGCACGCGGTCGAGACGGTGCCGAGCGCGGTGTAGGTGACGACCGGCACGCGGTGGGCCCCGCCCGAATTGTCCCACTGCGTCGCGGTAACGCCGCGCCAGGCGGTGATCGAGCGCAGCTCGACGTCGGCCGATGCCTTGTACTTCAAAATGTTGGTGATGCCGTGCGTCTTGTCGACGCTGGGCTGCTGCGGAACGCCGATATCGGCGACCTTCATCCGGCTGTCGCCGTTGACGACCACGTTCGGCAGTAGCGGCTTCACGGTGCCGGTCAGCGTGGTGTAGTTGGTGCCCGGCAGACGGCAGTTGGGCGCGGCCGCCTGGGTGCCGGCGACGCAGCCGTTGGGATTGTAGTTGAGCAGCTGGCTGTAGAACGGCGAGTTCTTGTCGAGCCCGGCGTCGTAGGACAGGTCGTCGGTTAACCCGTCGACCGGGCGCCAGCGCGCGGCGATGCGGCCGCCGCGCCGGTCGTAGTAATTCCAGCCGGTCTGGCCGGCGAGCGGGTTCTTTGTGGTCGGGCCCTGGTACTGGACGATGCCGTCCACCTTGACCGAGACGTCGTGATATTCGGGCAGGTCGAGGTGAAGCTCGCCGTTGTATCCGCCATAGTTGGCGATGCCGGCGCGCACGCTGCCGCCGAACTCGCCCGACGGGCCCTTGGTGACGATATTGAGTGCGCCGCCCTCGGTATTGCGGCCGAACAGCGTGCCCTGCGGACCCTTCAGCACCTCGATGCGCTCGACGTCGAACAGCGCGGCGTTGAGACCGTGCTGGCGACCGAGATAGACGCCGTCGACATAGATGCCGACACCCTGCTCGCGCGCGGGCTGGTTGGCGTCGAGCGGGACGATGCCGCGGATGCCGACGGTGAGAGCGCTCTGCCGTGCCTCGAACGTCGCGACACGCAGCGAAGGAACGCCGCCGTCGGCGAGGTCGTAAAGGCTCTGGATGTGGCGGTCGCGGATCGCCTGGTCGTTGACGACCGAGATCGCGATCGGCGTCTTCTGCAGGTTGGTTTCCTTGCGCAGCGCGGTGACGACGATGTCGGCGATGCCGGTCTGGTCGTCCTGGGTCGCGGCGGGCGGCGTGGTGGGATCGGTCGCGGCGGGAGCGGCAGCGACCTTGTCGGCGGCAGGCTTCAGCGCGTCGGCGTGGGCGATGCCCGGCGCGACGGCGACGAGCATGGCGGAACCGGCCATGAACCCCCGGCGGAGGCTGGCGAACTTGGTCATGGATAACCCCTAGTGAACTTCCCTGGTGAGCCGGGCGCCTAAGGGCAATTCATGTCATGCCGGTGACGATGAACGACATGCAAATGATGTCGTCCGTTCATCTTCCTTTCATGATACAACACGTCAAAAGTATTCGTGAAGATAGCTTAATATTTACCAACACATATACCGGTCTAATTTTCGGATATTAATCGAATAACATGGAGATAACGCGGGCCATGGGCGCCGCGTACATAGGTTCCCTCGATATCGGTGGTGCCGGATACGCCGGTGATCCAGTAATAGCCGCGCGGCATCGGCTCGGTCGGCAGCGCGTCCTCCAGATAGGCGACCAGCCGCGGCACCACGACGACGTGGTGCAGCGCGAGGAAGTTGGGGAGCATCGGCGCGGTCGGCGCGGTGCGCATCACCAGCGATCCGGTTTCGGCGACGCCGCACTCCGCGACCGCCAACGCGAGCGGCTCGTCGGGAGCCGGATCGAGGTGGCGATCGATGCCCGACCAGTCGGCGGCGTCGAGGCGCGGGTCCGGCGGGGCGCAGAGATGCCGGGGCAGGCCGTGCTCGGCGCAATAGGCGGCGATGGCGGCGGGGACGTCGGCAAAGCCTGCTACCGCGGCGTAGCTGGCCGCCACGCTGGGAAGAAGCAGCCGTGCGGCGAAGGTTTCCTCCAGCTGCGTCGGATCGACGGGCGGGCGCTCCGGATCGATCAGCAGCGCGGCGGCGGCGCGGTCGAGGTCGTCGCCCGAAGCGGGACCGAGCGCGGCGAGGATGGCGTCGCGCGCGCTCACCGGCGGCGGCCCTGGCGATACTGGTCCATGAAGCTTTTGGGCGCGGGGGCGGGCATGTCGCGGTGGCGGGTCCAGCCGCCGGCGAGCGGCAGGCGCGACAGCCAGCCGCCGCCCATCAGGCGCGCACTCTTGAGCGCGGTGGCCGTCGCAGCGCGATAGAGCCGGGGGCGGCGCGCGAACCAGGCCCAGAGCGCAAGGCCCGATCGGACGCTGGCAGGCTCCAGCCCCTCGCGCCAGCTCTTCTCGCGCCAGCCGCGCAAAAGGGTGGGGAGGGGGATACGGACGGGGCAGACCTCCTGGCACTTGCCGTTGAGGGTGCAGGCGTTGGGCAGGTCTCGGCTGGCGGCGAGGCCGTCGATCGCCGGGGTCAGGACGGCGCCCATCGGGCCGGGATAGGTGCCGCCATAGGCATGGCCGCCGATCTGGCGGAAGACGACACAGTGGTTCATGCACGCGCCGCAGCGGATGCAGCGCAGCATCTCGGCCAGTCCCTCGCGGCGCATCCGGGTGCGGCCGTTGTCGACGAGGACGATGTGCATCTCCGCCGGCCCGTCGCGATCGCCGGGGCGGCGGGGGCCGGTGTAGAAGGTGGTGTACTGGCTGAGCGGCGCGCCGGTGGCCGAACGCGACAGCATCCGCAGCAGATGGACGGCGTGCGGCATCGAGGGGACGATCTTCTCGATCCCCGCCGTCACGATGTGCATGCGCGGCGGGACCAGCGACAGTTCGGCATTGCCCTCGTTGGTGACGGTGCAGACCGCACCGGTGTCGGCGACGAGGAAGTTGGCGCCCGAGATGCCGACGTCGGCGCCGAGCATCGCATCGCGCAGGTGGCGGCGCGCGCTTTCCGCCATCGCGGCGATCGTCTCCTCCTCGTGCGGGGCGTGGTGGCTCGCCTTGAACAGCGCCGATACCTGCTCGCGCGTCTTGTGCATCGCGGGCCAGATGATGTGCGAGGGGCGCTCGCCGGCGAGCTGGATGATGTGTTCGGCGAGGTCGGTCTCGATCCGCTCGATCCCCGCCTCGGCGAGGGCATGGGGCAGGCCGATCTCCTCGCCGAGCATCGACTTGGAGCGGGCGACGCTCTTCGCCTTCGCCTGGCGGCAGAGGGCGAGGACGATGTCGCAGGCTTCCTGCGCGGTGCTCGCCCAGTGGACGGTGGCGCCTGCGGCGGTGGCATTGGCTTCGAAGCGTTCGAGATAGGCGCCGAGATTGGCGACGACATGATCCTTGATCGCGGCGGCTCGGGTGCGGGCAGCCTCGAAATCGGGGAAGGCGTCGACGGCGAGCGTGCGCTTCGCCTCGGCAGTGCCGGCGGTGCGCTCGACGGCGATCTTCAGCACCGGGTCGGCGAGCGCGGCGTCGACGCGGGCGGCGAAGGCGGCGGTCATGCGGTCTCTCCGATCGCCGGGCCATCGCCCATGCCGGCAAGTATCTCCACGGCGTGGAAGGCGCGAACGGGTGAGCCGTCGCGGTGAAGCTTGCCCGCCATGTTCATCAGGCAGCCGAGGTCGCCCGCCAGCAGCAGCTGCGCGCCGGTGGCATCGATCGCGGCTGCCTTTTCGCCGACGATGGCGTTGGAGATGGCGGGATATTTGACGCAGAAGGTCCCGCCGAAGCCGCAGCAGGTTTCCGCGCCCGCCAACGGCGTCAGACCGAGGCCGCCCACAGCGGCGAGAAGCCGGCGCGGCTGGTGCTTGATGCCGAGTTCGCGCAGGCCCGAGCAGCTGTCGTGGTAGGTGGCGGTCGCGGGCAGATCGACGTTCGTCGGGCGCCAGCCGCGGACCTCGTCGAGATAGGCCATGACTTCCCATGTCTTCGCCGCCAATGCCTGCGCGCGCGGGAACCAGGCCGGATCGTCCTCGAGGATTTCAGGATAATGGACGCGGATCGTCGCGGCGCACGATCCTGACGGTACGACCACTGCGTCATGCCCCTCAAGCGCGGCAATGGTGCGGCGGGCGATGTCGGCGGCGGTGCTGCGGTCGCCCGAATTGAGCGCGGGCTGGCCGCAACAGGTCTGCGCCTCGGGCACGATCACCTCGCACCCCGCGTCCTCCAGCGCCGCGATCGAGGCGAAGCCGATCGACGGGCGCATCAGGTCGACGAGGCAGGTCACGAACAGCGCGACGCGGGGGCGATCGGGGGCGGGCATCGGTGATGATCCTCTCTCCTGCGCCGCCGTTTGTCGATTGGCGTTTGACGCGGGATATTCCATCAAGTAACGCTGTATTCCATAAAGTGAAACAGGCAATGTGCCGTTTCGCATCTTCGGCACAGGGCCGTAGAGAGGGGAGCTGCCGCGTGGCGATCGTGTCGTTGCCGAAAATCAAGCATGTCCGCGCCTTTACTGTCCGTGGCGGCGGCGCCGATTATCACGACCAGGGCGCCGGCCACTGGATCGACGATCACATCGCGACGCCGATGAGCCGCTATCCCGAATATCGCCAGTCGCGGCAGAGCTTCGGCATCAACGTGCTCGGTACGCTGGTGGTGGAGATCGAGGCCGAGGACGGCACGATCGGCTTCGCGGTGACGACCGGCGGCGAGCCCGCCTGCTATATCGTCGAGAAGCATCTTGCACGCTTTCTCGAAGGGCGGTCTCCGACCGACTATGAGAAGATCTGGGACCAGATGTACTTCTCGACCCAGTATTACGGGCGCAAGGGACTGGTCATCAACGCGATCTCGGGCGTCGACCTGGCGTTGTGGGACCTGCTTGGCAAGCTGCGGCAGGAGCCGGTGTACCATATGCTCGGCGGTGCGGTGCGCGACGAGCTGCAATTCTATGCCACCGGCGCGCGGCCCGATGTGGCCAAGGAGCTTGGCTTCATCGGCGGCAAGATGCCGCTGCACCATGGCCCCGCCGAGGGGATCGAGGGACTCAAGAAGAACATCGTTGAGTTGGCGGACATGCGGGCGAAAGTCGGGCCCGATTTCTGGCTGATGTGGGATTGCTGGATGGCGCTTGACGTCGACTATGCGACCCGTCTCGCGATCGCCGCGCACGAGCATGGCCTGAAGTGGATCGAGGAGGCGATCAGCCCCGACGACTATTGGGGCTATCAACAGCTGAAGCGCAACGTGCCCACCGGGATGCTGGTGACCACCGGCGAGCATGAAGCGACCCGCTGGGGCTTTCGCATGCTGATGGAAATGGACTGCTGCGACATCATCCAGCCCGACGTGGGCTGGTGCGGCGGCGTGACCGAGCTGTTGAAGATCAGCGCGCTCGCCGATGCGGCGGGCAAGATGGTCGTGCCGCACGGATCGAGCGTCTACAGCTATCACTTCGTGGTGACGCGCCATAACTCGCCGTTCGCCGAGTTTCTGATGATGCACCCCGGCCCGACCGAGGTGGTGCCGATGTTCGCGCCACAGCTGTTGGGCGAGCCGGTTCCTGAGAACGGCAAGATCCGTGCGTCGGCGCTGGACGCACCAGGCTTCGGCGTCGAGCTCAATCGCGAGATCGCGATGCATCGCCCCTACACTCACTGATAGCAGCAGAAAGATCCGATCCCATGAAGCTTTGCCGTTTCGGCGCGCCGGGTAGCGAGAAGCCCGGTCTGATCGACGCCCAGGATCGCATCCGCGACCTGTCGGCGCACCTCGCCGACATCACCCCTGCCGATCTGTCGGCCGAGGGCCTGGCGCGGATCGCCGCAGTCGACGTGACGTCGCTGCCGGTGGTGGACGGCGAGCCGCGTTACGGTGTCCCGTTCAGCGGAACGCGCCAGTTCGTCGCGATCGGGCTGAACTATGCCGATCACGCCGCGGAATCGAACCTGCCGATCCCAAGCGAGCCGGTGGTGTTCAACAAGTGGATCAGCTGCCTTCAGGGGCCGAACGATCCGGTGACGATCCCCAAGGATTCGCTGAAGACCGACTGGGAAGTCGAGCTGGGCATCGTGATCGGCACCGCGGCGAACAACGTGTCGGAGGCCGACGCGCTTGGCCATGTCGCCGGCTATGTCGTGGTCAACGACGTGTCCGAGCGCCACTGGCAGACCGAGCGCGGGCCGACGTGGGACAAGGGCAAGGGCTTCCCGACCTTCGGGCCGGTCGGCCCCTGGCTGGTCACCGCCGACGAGGTGGGTGACCCGCAGGCGCTGTCGATGTGGCTCGACGTCAACGGCAAGCGGATGCAGGACGGATCGACCAAGACGATGATCTTCACCGTCGCCGAGATCGTCGCCTATTGCTCGAAGCTGATGACGCTGCTGCCGGGCGACATCATCACCACCGGTACGCCGCCGGGCGTCGGCCTGGGCCAGAAGCCCGAGCCCTGGTATCTGAAGGCGGGCGACATCGTCGAACTCGGCATCGAGAAGCTGGGCCGCCAGCGCCAGGAATTCGTCGCCTGGACCGGAGCCACGGCGTGACCTTCGCGGGTCGCTTCGCTGGCCGTGCGGCGGTCGTCACCGGTGGTGCGTCGGGGTTGGGCAAGGACGTCGCCACGCGCATCGTCGCCGAGGGTGGCACGGTCGTGCTGTGGGACATGAACGCCGACGCGCTGGCGGCGGCGCAGGCCGAGGTCGGCGCAGCGGGCGTGACCGCGGTCGACGTGTCCGACGCCGATGCCGTCGCCAAGGCCGCCGAGGCGGCGCTGGCGACGCTGGGCAAGATCGACGTGCTGGTCTGCTCGGCCGGGATCACCGGAGCGACGGTGCCGGTGCATGAATTTCCGATCGACAGCTGGCTGCAGGTGGTCGGCGTCAACCTCAATGGCCTGTTCTATTGCAACCGCGCGATCGTGCCGCACCTGCTGGCGAACGGCTATGGCCGGATCGTCAATGTCGCGTCGGTGGCAGGCAAGGAGGGCAATCCCAACGCATCCGCCTATTCGGCGACGAAGGCGGGGGTGATCGGCTTCACCAAGAGCCTGGGCAAGGAACTGGCGGGCAAGGGCGTGATCGCCAATGCGCTGACCCCGGCGACGTTCGAAAGCCCGATCCTGGCGCAGCTGCCGCAGAGCCAGGTCGACTACATGCGCTCCAAGATCCCGATGGGACGGCTGGGCGAAGTGCATGAATCGACCGCGATGGTGTGCTTCATGGCGAGCGAGGAATGCAGCTTCACGACGGCGTCGACCTTCGACACCTCCGGGGGGCGGACGACGTATTGAAGCATCTCTCCCCTCCCGTTCGTGGTGAGGAAGCGCTGAGCTTGTCGAAGCGCCGTCTCGAACCACAGCTTATGTGGCTTGCCCCCTTCGACTGCCAGCAAGGCAGGCGCTCAGGACAGGCTTCGAGACGGGGCTTCGGCTGCGCTGAGCCTCTTCTCAGGTCGAACGGTGGGGGGTAGTCAGGTATTCCTATGACCCGGCCATTCGTCGACGCGCACATCCATCTCTGGGACTTGTCCCGGCTGCGCTATCCGTGGCTGTCGCCGCCGTTCGCCGATGACGGCCCCAACGGCAGCGTCGAGCCGATCGCGCGGGATTTCGGCGTGGCGGACTATCGCGCGGCGCTCGCCCGCTGGAACGTGGCCGGCGCGGTGCATGTCGATGCCGGCGTGCATCCCGACGATGCGCTGGCCGAGACCGAATGGCTCGAGGCGCAGGGTGACCTGCCCACCGGTATCGTCGCCTTTGCTGCACTGAATGCTGCGGACATCGAGGCGCAACTGGCCGCGCAGGCGGCGCATCCGCGGGTGCGCGGCATCCGGCATATCGTCAACTGGCATCCCGACCCACGGCGCAGCTACACGCCCCGCGACCTGACGGTCGATCCCCAGTGGCAGGAGGGTTTTGCTGCGCTGGCGCGGCATGGGCTGTCGTTCGACCTGCAATGCTATCCGGGGCAGATGCCGGGCCTGGTGCCGACGCTGGCGATCAACCCGGGGGTGCCGGTGATCATCAACCACCTGGGGATGCCGGTGTTGAGCGATGCCGATGGCGTCGCCGATTGGCGTCGCGGCATGCGCACGCTGGCGGCGCTGCCGCAGGTCGCGGTCAAGATCAGCGGATTGGGTTTTATCAAGCGCGATTGGCAGCGGGACGACGTCGCGCCGTTCGTGCATGAGGCGATCGAGATGTTCGGGCCCAGGCGCTGTCTGATGGCGAGCGACGTACCGACCGACCTGCTGTTCGCCCCGATCGACCGGTATATGGAGACGCTGCACGCGCTGGCCGGGCGGTATGACGAGGCGGAGCAGGACGCGATGTTCGCCGGGAATGCGAACCGGGTCTATCGGTTGGGGCTTTAGACCCCTTCCCGTTCGTGCTGAGCGAAGTCGAAGCACCTGCGGCGGGCCGTTTCGCCTGTGACACGTCCTTCGACTTCGCTCAGGACGAACGGGGGGAGGGGCGGGCAACGGGCCCTGTGCTTCTACCGTGCCACCGGGTTGCGGCCCCAGAGCTGGTCGTAGCGCCAGCCCGATAGATCCTCGACAACCTCCGCATGGGCGCGATCCGATGGCGTACGCTCGCCGGCGCGGAAGCGTTCGATCTCGTCGAGCAGGATCGCGTGGGTCGCGGGGGTCAGGCGGAAGCGGGTCGAGACGAGGACACCGAAGACCAGCATCGCGAGCGTGCCGGCGCCCAGTACGATGACGATCGCGGCGATGGCGGTCGGGCTCTGCACGGTCGCCTTGGACACGAAGCCCGACGCCTGCATGACCTGGCCGACGAGGATGATGGCGAGCGCCTGACTCATCTTGCGCACGAAGGTCATGACGCCGGCGAATGCGCCCTCGCGGCGACGGCCGGTGACGATCTCGTCGACGTCGGCCATGTAATTGTAGGTCGCCCAGGGAATGTAATTGAGCGCGCCGCGGCCAAGGCCGGCGAATACCACCGGCAGCCAGAACAGCGCCGAGGTCGCGGTATAGCCCGCGGCGTACATGGCGAGGAAGACGATGACGCCGATCCCGAAGCTCAAGGCGGCGAAGCGATAGGCGGCGGCGGGCGAGAGGCGCAGCGCGAAATTGATCGCCAGCACCACCGCGATCAGCTGGACGATGTACGTCACGCCGACCAGGTTCGCGACGATCCCGGTGGTGCCGGCGAGCGCGAAGATCACAAAATAGGTGAAGGCGGCGTTGTAGATATCCTGGCTGATATAGCCGCCCAAATACATGCCGAGATGCAGGCGGAAGGCGCGGATGCCCAGCGTCGAGAACAGGTTGCGATAGAGCGCCTTGAACGCCGCGCCGAGCGTCGGACGGTCGCGCGCTGCCTCCTCGTCGTCGAGGCCGGGGGGACGCTGGCGTTCCCAGCTGAAGGCGTAGAGCAGGCCGGCGGCGCCCATGAACATCACCGAGAAGATGATGCCCATGTAGAGGTAGGTGTCGGGCGAATCCGGGCCGAGGCGCGCGATCAGCCAGCCCGGCAGGAAGGCGGCGGCGATGGCGGAAAGCTGGCCGCACAGGATGCGCGCGCCGGCGAACTTCGCCTTGGTGCGGTAATCGGTCGCCATCTCGCTGGCGAGCGTCTCATAGGGGATGATCTCCATCGCGTAGACCATCTCGAACAGGACGTAGGTGACGAGATAATACCAGAAGCTCTGCCCCGCGACCCACATGATCGCGAAGCTTGGCAGCAGCGGGATCGCCGCCAGGATGAAGACGCGGCGGCGGCCGAAGCGCCGACCGATCGCGCTGCGCCCGATACTGTCGGAGAGGTGGCCGATGATCGGGCTGGTAAAGGCGTCGAGGACGCGCGCGACGCCGAAGATGATCGTCGCCTGCGCGGCGGAGAGGCCGCAGAAGCTGGTGTAGAAGATCAGGATCCAGGTCGAGATGACCGCCATCGATCCGGCGCCCAGGACGTCGTTCGAGCCATAGGCGATGAGGTTGTACCAGCGCACCGGGCGGGTGGGGTGGACGGGCATGGCCGGGTTGGCGGCGATGGGGTCGGTGGCCATTTCAGTCTCTCTCCTAGCCCCTCCCCTTCAGGGGAGGGGTTGGGGTGGGGGAGGGCGGGCGATGTGCTCTGCGAGGCTCCGCCCCCACCCCCACCCCCTCCCCTGAAGGGGAGGGGCTTATGTGTGGTCAGATATAGGTGCGCAGGAACTCGGCGAGGGCGACCATCGCCAGGCTCTGGCCATAGGGCATCGAGGTGAGAGCGATGTCCTTGTAGAATTGCTGGGTGTCGCCCATCGCGGTGCCGAAGCTGACCTGCTGAAGCTCGCCATGCTCGTCGATGTTGGCCAGGACGCCCTTCACCGCCTTGATCCCGACCGCCTCGTACTGGCGCGGCAGATAGCCCTTTCGCACCGCCTTCAGGATGCCATAGGCGAAGCCCGCGGTGGCCGACGCCTCAAGATAGCTCGACGGGTCCATGACCAGCGTATGCCACAGGCCGGTCTCGGCATCCTGCGTCTCGCTAAGCGTCTTCACCTGCGCCGCGAGCGTATCGATCAGGAACATCCTGAGCGCATCACCCTGCGGCAGGTCGAGGATCTCGATGATCTCGGGGATGGCGATCGTCACCCAGCAGTTGCCGCGCGCCCACAGCGCCTCGGCGAAATTGTGCCGGCCGTTGAAGTCCCAGCCGTGGAACCACAGCCCGGTCTTCTTGTCGAACAGATACTTGATGTGGACGAGGAACTGGCGCTTCGCCTCCTCGATGTAATGCGGGCGGTTCAGCAGCAGGCCGATCTTGGCGAGCGGCAGCACGCTCATCATCAACGTGTCGTCCCACATCTCGCCGGGGTTCTCGTCGTTGTAGACGATGTGCTGGAAGCCACCCTCCTCGGTCTTGGGTAGGCCGTCGGGCGCCATCAGCCATTCGGCCCAGGCGTCGAGATAGGGAATGTAGCGCGGATCGGGCTCGTGCTCATAAAGGTAGGCGAGCGTGATGAAGGGCGCGACGGTGTTGATGTTCTTGGTCGGCGTGCCCTCGGCGAAGCGGTCCTCGAACCACTGCTTGATGATGGCGAGCGCAGTCTTGTCGCCGGTCTGCTCGTAATAGCGCCACATGCCGAACAGGCCGACGCCGTGGGTCCATTCCCACCCGGCCCAGCCCTTGGTGTCGATGATACGGCCATCCTCGAGGTGGAGCAGGAACTCGCCGGTCTCGTCCTTGATGTTGACGAGATTGTCCATCAGCTTGGCGATGGCCTGGGTGACCTCCTGCCGGGGGACGTCGTGAGTGAGGGCGGCCACGTTATTTCTCCTGGATGAGTTGGTCGGGGCGAGTCGGTGCCGCGACCGGGGATACGGGGATGCCGCCGCGCATGTTGCGCAGCGTGACGAGCTTGACGGCCTCCAGCGCATCGCCGGGCGCGCCGTCGCTGGTGACGGCGAGCGCGATGCTGTTGGGGCCGCGGTGGTTCAGGATGCCTTCGGGAATCGGAAAGACGCGCTGCGGGCCGATGTGGGCTATGAACTGGCCCATGTTCCAGCCGTTGACGAACAGCAGCGCGCGATACTTGGCGACCGAACGTGGCGTGGTGGTGTCGCCGAACGCGACCGCGATCGTTGCGTCCTGGCCCTTGGGTACGGCCAGGGTAAAGCTGGTGCGATACCAGCTGGTGCCGGGCTTTGCGCTGGTCGCGGGCAGCGTCGTGGTGGCCCAGCGGCGGTCATCGAAGCCGGGGAGATGCCAGCCCATCCGCTCGCCATATTGGCCGCCGCTGTTGGCGGGGCCGCGGGCGGGGTCGGCCAGCGCTTCGCCGCCGGTGCGACCCTGGATCTTCCACGCGATCGGCACCGCGAAGCTGCGGCCGCCGGGCGCCTCGATCGAGGCGGAGATCAGGCCGCGCGCTTCCTTGTGGAAGTCGTCGACGTCGAGATCCCAATTATGGCCGTTGTTGCGCAGCATGACCGTGACGACATGCTCGCCGGGGGCTTGCGCCGCGGCGGGCAGGTCGAAGCGGGCCAGGCCGGTGGTGATCGGGCGGGGCAGGCCGCTGGGTAGTTCATGCTGGCCGACGAAGGCGCCGTCGACCCAGACCTGCAGCATCCCAGAGCCACCCGCGCCATAGTAGAGCGCGATCTGTTTCGCGTCGGGGCTGCCGCTGAAGCGGCCGCGGTAGAGAATATCGCCGTCGTGGAAGCCATAGGCGTCGGCGAGCAGGTTGGGCTGGCCGTCGGGTCGGGCGGTGATGCTGGCATAGGGCGCGCCGGCGGCGACCTGCCAGCGGCTGTCGTCGAAGCGCGGGTCGGCCTCGGGCGTGCCGTCTGCGGTTCGCCAGACGGTGAGCGCGGGCAGAGTGATCGGCGCGGGGCCGGGCAGGGTGGCGGTGCGGCTGCCGATCGCAGTCGGGCTGGTGGCGAGCGGCTTGCCGTTCCAGCTGGCTTTGCCGGCGGGCGCCCAGATTTCGATCGGGGTCTGATCGCTGGTGTCGCCGGTGAGGGCGAGGGTGCCGCGGGTCAGGGCGGCGTGGCGGACGAGCGCGGGGCCGCGGACCAGGGCGGGGCCCTGGCGCCAGTAGCGAACCGCTTCGGCCTCGTCGGCCAAGATCAGCGTCAGCGGCGGGCGACCGCCGCCCTCGATGCGAACGACGGTGCGGCCCTGGTGGGTGTAGTCGAGGATCAGGTCGCCGCGAGCTGCGTCGAAGCGGCTCGTGGCCTGGCCTTCGAGGATATGAACGCTGGGGGCGGAGGCATAGCGCAGTGCGGTTTCGCCGGGCTCGCCGGCGCGGCCGTAGAGCAGCATCAGCGACGAACCGGCGAGGGGCAGCGTCGCTTGCAGCTCGCTGGTCGAATAGACGAGGCGCTGGCCGAGCAGGGTGACGCCGGCAACCAGCCATTTGGCGTCGAAGCCGGTGAGCCGCATCGGCTGCGCCTGCGGGAAGGTGTAGCGGCCGTCGGGCAGGTCGGCGGTGATGGTGAAGGCGTCGTCGGTCGCGCCGTTCGACGGCTTGTGCGTCACCATCAGGAAACGCGCGTCGGTTTCGAGGCTGCGGTTGTGATAGGCCTGGACGTTGGCCGACGAGACCGTCGCGGGCGCTGCGGCGATCATGCCCGCGAGGTCGGGGACGCTCGCGATCAGGCCGCCGAGCTGCTTCATCTCGAGCGCCTTGTCGCGAAGACCGCGGCCCTCGGAAATGGCCGAGCCATAGTCGTAGCTGGTGAACACCACCGGCGCGGGCAGCCAGCCCCAGCTGGTGCCGCCATAGCCCATGTAGACCGAGTGGATGTCGATGCCGTTGGCGAGGTTGGTACCGTAGAACACGCGCTGGAAGCGCTTGCCGCGCTGGATCGCGTTGCAGGCGTAGCCGCCGTTCGAGCCCCAGTAATCGAACCAGCCACCGCCGAATTCGGCGAGGAAGGCGGGGGTGTCGGGCGAGGCGCTGGCCCCGCCCTTCGCGCCGCCAGGGCCGTAGAAACCCCAGTCGGGCGCCGCCGAACCGCGGGTCGGCTTGCCGGCAACGGTGCAGGTGCCGCCGGGATAGCCGTCGAAGGCGTAGAGGTCGTTGGGGCCCTTCACCACCTGGGCGACGGTCGAGCTCTCCGGCACCCAATCGCCGTTGCGGCCCTGGTCGTTGTGGAAGATCGGCACGGTGATGCCGTCGGCGCGCGCCTTGGCATAGAGGTGATCCATGTAGCGGCGCTGCGCCGGCGTGGTCAGTGCCAGCTCGTTCTCGATCTGGTGGAGGATGACGCTGCCACCGCTGTTGATCTGGTGGCGGGCGATGATCGCGTCGATGCGGGTCAGCCACTCGTCGGCGGCGGCCATGTACGCCGGATCGTCGGTGCGCGCCTTCCCGCGCTGGTTGACCAGCCAGCCGGGGAAGCCGCCGCGCGACAATTCCGCGTTCACGTACGGGCCGGCGCGGGTGATGACGTAGAGCCCTTCCTCCTTCGCCATCGTCAGTACGCGCTCGACATCGCGGATGCCGGTGAAGTCGTACACGCCCTGCTTCGGGCTGTGGTAGCCCCAGTCGAAATAGATGGCGACGGTGTTGAAACCGCTCGCCTTCATCTTCTGCAGGATGTCGCGCCACAGGTCGGGGCTGGGCAGGCGGAAGGGATGGAACTCGCTCGACCAGATCACCTGGCGCTTGCCGTCGATCATCAAGGAGCGTGCGTCGTAGCTGACGCGGCCGAAGGTCTTGACCGGCGCGGCGAGGTTTTCGGTGGGGCTGGCAGTCTGGGCGAGCGCGGGGGTCGCCGCGGCCACCATGAGCGTGGCGAGGAGCGCACTACGCATGGTGGAAGATCATCGGTAGCGGCGTTTCGACGGGGCGGTTGTCGGCCTGCACCTCCATCAGCGGCGCCATGTAATCCCACCAGCGCTTCATCACCGGATGGTCGGGCAGCGCGTCGCGGGCATTGACGTCGGCGAGCTTGAGCACTGCGAACAGCGTCAGCGTCTCTTCGTCGAGGAAAATCGAATAATCATGGATGCCGCTGTCGGTCAGCAGTGCCGTCAGCTCGGGCCAGATCTCGTCATGGCGGCGCCGGTATTCGTCGATCACGCCGGGCTTCAGCTGCATCCGGAAGGCATGGATCGACGGCATCAAAATCCCCTAACGGCCCATTATGTGGTATTGGCCTATAGAATTTGGTAATGCCGAATGTGGCCTAGGTCAATGGCGGGGTGACGGTGAAACGCGGCGCATCGTCAGTGACGACGGGCGGCCGAGCGTCGATCGCGACGGTCGCCAGGCGCAGGTTCTTGGCGATCACATCAGCGGCGTGGCGGAGCCACAGGCCCCAGGCCGGGGTGACGCCGAACATGCTCGGTTCGGGATAGGCATCGGCGAGGTCGCCGGGGCGGCGCGCGGCGTCGGCGGCGGTGCCGCCGCCGGCATAGGTGAGGTCGATATCGGCGAGGCGGACGCGCTCGATGCGGTGACCGGGGAGGCCGGCGATAGTGGCGGCGAAGCGATGGTCGATGCCGGTCGCGGTGACCCGCTCGATCGCCACGTCGCGGATCGCGCCGATGCCGGTGCCGGCAGGACCGCGGCGGCGGTCGCCGAGGCGCAGGAAGAGCGGCGCGGTCGTGACGCCGGTCATGGTCAGGCGGCGGGCGACGACGCGCTCCATGACGCCGCCGTCGACCGTCTCCAGCGCAAGCCCGCGGCAGTGGGTAAAGCGGCAATCCTCGATCGTGATGTCGTGATAGCCGCCGTTGCTTTCGGTGCCGAGCTTGATCCGGCCGGTGGGGCGATCGCGATCGGGGGCGAGCGCTTGCGTGGTTTGGCGAGTGCCGTCGAGCATCGTGCCGAGATCGAAGCCCGACACGTCGCAGTCGCGGATCGTCACGCGTTCGGCGGGAACGAGGCGGCCGAGCGCGAGGCTGCTCTTCACGACGATGGCATCGTCGTTCGGCGTGTTGACGCGGCAGCGCTCGACCACCGTGTCGGAGACGCAGTCGAGGTCGATGCCGTCGCGGTCCGTGTCGATCGTCAGGCGGTCGATGCGCAGGTCGCGGGTGCCGGTGGCGAGGATGGCGAAGTGGCCGCACTTCAGCATCGAAAAGCTCGACAGGCGGATGTTGCGGCCGCCCCGCAACGCGATCGCCTTGTTGCCGAGGCCGCGCATCCTGGCGGCGGTGGGTTCGAGCCGGGCGATCTCGGCCGCAGTCATCCCGCGCATCGAGAGCGGACGCTCGCCGGCCTGACTGCGCCAGCGGGCGCCGGGACCGTCGCGGGTGAGGCCGAGGCCGTGAATCAGGCCGGGGCCGGTGATCGCGACGTCCTCGACGTCGTCGCCCCAGATCAGACTGTTGTGCCAGTGGCTGTGGCCGAAGTCCTGATAGAGCTGATCGCCGCGATCCTCGGGCAGGTCGTAGGCGCCGGCATGGCGGGCGGGGTCGGCGGCTCCGATTACCGCGCCCTTCGCCAGGGCAATGGTGACGCGGCTGCGCAGGCGGATCGAGAAGCAGAGATAGCGGCCGGCGGGCACGACGACGGTGCCGCCGGTGCGCGAGGCGGCGAGGATGGCGGCGTTGAACGCAGGCGTATCGAGCGTCCGACCGTCGCCGCGCGCGCCGACATGGCGGACGTCGATCAGCGTGCGCGCATGCGCGGCGAAGGGAAGGGCGAGCCCGCCAAGCGCGACGTCGCGGCGGGTCATCATCGTGACTCTCGCGGCGCTTACTGGAGGTTCACGTAAGCGCCGCCATCGACCAGCAGCGAGGCGCCGGTGACATAGGCGGACAGGTCCGACGCGAGGAAGACGGTAGGACCGACGAGATCGTCGGGCTGGCCGAGCCGGCCGAGCGGCACGCGGCTTTCCATGTACCTGCGCTTCTCGACGTCGGCGAGATCGTCCTTGTTGATGTCGGTCAGGATCGTGCCGGGGAACAGCGAGTTGCAGCGGATATTGTGCTTGCCTAGCGCGATCGCGACCGACTGCATCAGCGAATGCAGCCCAGCCTTGGTGGGCGTGTAATGCGTCTGGTATTCGCCGCCGACCAGCGCCGAGATCGACGACATGGCGATGATCGAGCCGCCGTCGCCCTGCTTCACCATCTGGTTGGCCGCCGCCTGGACCATGAAATAGGCGCCGTGCAGGTTGACGCGCATCGTCCGCTCGAACGTCTCGACGGGCATGTCGAGGAAGGCGTGGAAGGGGCAGATGCCGGCATTGTTGACGAAGACGTCGATGCAGCCCAGCGCTGCGGTCGCCTGGGCGACGAAGGCCTTGGCGGTCTCCGGATCTGCGACGTCGCCCTGGATGGCGATGCCCTTGCGGCCCAGCGCCTCGATCTCCGCAACGGCGGCGTCGGCACCCGCCTGGTCGCGGCTGAAGTTCAGCGCGACGTCGGCACCATGGCGGGCACAGCCGACGGCGACGGCACGGCCGATCCCGGCGGACGCGCCGGTGACGAGCACGGTCTTGCCTGCGAGCAACATATCGGTCTCCTGGTGAAGGAAGGGGTCAGGCCGCAAGCGGCTCGAAGCCGAGTTCGCGGCTGATCGAGCCGGCGACGCCGCGCACGTCGTCGGTCAATTCGGTCATGCGCTCGTCGCTCATATATTGCGCCGCGCTCGACACGCTGATCGCGCCGACGATGACGCCGCGGGCATCGCGGATCGGCGCGGCAACGCAGCGGATCTGGTCTTCGTTCTCCTCAAGGTCGAACGCGCGACCGGCAGCGGCATAGCCGGCCATCCGCTCTTCCCAGACGGCCTGATCGGCCTTGGGCGCGCCCTCCGCCTGGTCGGCAACGAAGCGCTCGCGCCAATAGGCGGGGCTGTGATCGACCATCAGCGCCTTGCCGAGGCCGGTCGAGGTCAGCGGCTGGCGATCGCCGACGCGGCTGGAAATGTTGATGCGGCGGCGGCCGGGCACCTTGTCGAGATAGAGCGCATGGTCGCCGTCGAGAACGCCGAGGTGGACGGTGTCCTCGGTCGCGGCGGCGAGCTCCTCCAGCCAGGGCCGTGCGACCTGGACGAGATCGGCCTGCGCCTGCGCCAGCGTGCCGAGCAGCAGCAGCTTGGGGCCGAGCCGATAACCGGCGCGCGGCGTGAAGGCGAGGTAACCGCGATCGACCAGCGCGCTGAGCAGGCGGTGGGTGGTGCTCTTGGTCAGGTCGAGCCGCTTGGCGAGTTCGCTGAGCGTCAGCATCTCGTGGCTGACCGCCTCGATCAGGTCGAGGCCGCGCATCAGCGTCTGGCTGCCCGCGCCGACAGGGCCGCCGCCCGCTTCCGCCTTCTCCAGGCTCGCCACCGAGGTTTTCATGTCCATCGTTTAGGACGCTTTCTCGCAATCTGGCAATTGCCGTGGATGACCCCGCTTAAAAAGCCGCCGGCCACCCGTGGGAGCGACCGGCGAGGGGAAGGAACGGTGATCGCCCGGAGGGTCAGAACTTCAGCTGGAAGCCGGCGAAGAAGCGCTGGCCGGGGTAGTAGGTTTCGAAGCTGCCAATGTTCTTGATGTAACTCTGCGAGTATTCCTTGTTGATGTTCTGCATTTCCATAAATAGGCTGTAGTGCCATTGCGGGAAGCGGAAGGTGATCTTACCGTCCAGGTAGCCTTCGCCCTTGCGATAGATCGGGTTGTTGCTGTTGACGCTGTTCACCGCCTCGACCAGCCAATCGGACCGATAATTGTAGCTCAGGCGAGCGTTGAGCCAACCCTTGTCGTAGAAGACGCTGGCGTTGTAGGTCCACTTCGACAAGCCGGGATATTCGTCGAGCGGCAGGCCCGTGGCGCTGTTCGTAAGGTTGGTACGGATCGCGCGAGCGAAGGTCACGTTGCCGCTCGCGCCGAAGCCGTCGAACGGCTGCGGCAGGAAGGTGAAGGCCGTCTGGGCACTCGCCTCGATGCCATCGAGCAGTGCGCCGAAACCGTTGATTGGCTGACGCACCGTGTAGGTCACTCCGTCACCAAACAGGTCGACACCGCTGCGCGTCACATTGGGGACGACGAAGCTCTTCTCGTACTTCTTGTAATAGCCAAGGCTGACCAGCGTATCGCGGTTCGGATACCAGGCGAGGTTCGCTTCCCACTGATCGGCGCGATAGGGCTTGAGCGCCGGATTACCCGCGGTGCAGATGTCGTCGGCCGCCGAAATGGTAGCGTCGTCGAGGCAGTTGATGTTCGGCACAAGGTCGGTCGGCCGGGGACGTGCGAGATTCTTCGCCCAGTTGGCGCGCAGGACGAGGTTGGGCGTGATTTCCAGCGCCGCATTGAAGGCTGGCAGAACATCGAAATAATCGTTGGTCAGTGACAGCTGCTGCGCGCGCAGGAAGACGGTTTCGGTGCCCCCGGTCGCCGTGAAGCGGGTGACGCGAGCGATGTTGGTGCCCGTGCCCTGGTCGCGCGTGTAGGTATAGCGGACACCGGCATTGCCGCTGAGGCGCAGCCCGAACACCCGCGTGTCGACGTTCGCCTGGACATAGCCGGAGGCAATCTTTTCACTGATCTTCGCCGACGGGATCTGCGGCAGCCCGTTGGATTCAAAGACGAGGTCCTGGTCGAAGCCGGACAGGTCGTAGAATTGACCGATCGCCTTGGGATCGAAATTGGCGAACGCGATCCGGCTGGGGATGTTGCCGGGAGCGCCCTGCAGCCCGCTGAACAACGGTGCCCCGCCGCTGGTGGTGCCGAGCGACGTCAACAGCGCGGCATATTCAGCCTGCGTCAGCTGGACGTTGTAGCCGCCTGCGCCGATCGTGCCGGTCGGGGTGATGCGCTGGGTGACCGTCGGCACGATGGTGGTCGTGTACGATACGTTGGCGGAGGTTTGATAAACCGGAGCGCTCGTGCCGCCGCCTGACAGGATCCGCGAGCCACCGCCGGTGTACACGACATAGTCCTGGCTGCGGAATTGACCGCCGTACTGGATGTTCTTGAGCGGCCCGGCTTCGATTAGCCAATCGACATCGAGCTTCAACTGATCCTCGGTGTTCTTGTTGTAGCCGGGCCGGTACTGAACCGTCGGGCCAAGAACCGTCGATGTCGTACCAAGGCCGTTCCCGGGGCGCGTAAAGTTGGTGTAGATGCTGGGATCGGCAGGGTTGATCGCACTGGGATAGGTGAAGACCGGAATCCCAAGATCGTTGCGCGTGTCGATGTTAACGCTTGCGATGCCCGTGGACAGCGAGATCAGGTTCGTTTCACTGGTGGTGTTGGCCGTGGCATGCGACGCCATCGCCTTGATCTTGATACGATCGAAATTCCAGTCGAAGCCACCAAGATAATAGCGGGACTGCTGATTATACTGGAAGTCGCGGCGTTGGACGCCAAGGATGTTACTCGATCCGCTGTATGTTGGGGCCGTCGCGGTGCCAATATTTACCGGGTTCGCCGCCGTCGTGAAGCTGGTGACAACGTGATTTGCGTTGACCGTGGCGCTGCTCTGCTGGACCTGTGGGCGCGACGTGCCGCCGTTGAGGCCGGCGGGCAGCTGCGCATCCAGCGGGAAGCGCTGGAAGCGGCTGAGATCGAGCGCATAGTTGGTGTCGAAGAGGCGCTGGTCGCGATTGTTGAGAACGGCCTCGCCATAGACGCGGAAATTGGGCGCCACCTCATACTGGACGGTCAGGTCGGCGGACAGGCGCTTGTCGCGGCGGACGAGGTTGCGATAGCGCGGGCCGTTGGGTGCCCAGTCGAAGAACTGGGTTTCGCACGCCAGGCGGCGGGCAGTGGCGTTGGACGCGTTCTGGCCGCCGACGCCGGCGCAGCTCGCATAGGTATTGAAGTTGGAATAGAGCGGGTCGGCGACCGTCTTCTGATCGGAGTGGTCGAAGTCGGCGAGGCGGGTCCAGCCGGTGTTGGCGGCATAGTCCTGGCGGGTCGACTTGTCGTCGTAGGTGGCATTGAGTAGGACGCCGAGGCCGTCGATCAGGAACCTGGGCGTGCCGACGATCACCGTCGCGCGGGGGCGCCAGTCCTGAGTCAGGTCGAGGTGCTGTTCGGAGAAGACGACCGTCGCCAGCCCCTTCTTCAACTCGAGCGGCTTGCGCGTCTCGATCGACACCGTGCCGCCGAGGCCACCTTCGGTCAGGCTCGCCTGATAGCCCTTGTAGACGTCGATCGACTTGACGAGCTCGGTCGCGAGTTCGCGGAAGTCACCGGCACGGGTGCCGAGCGCCGACACCTGGCTGACGCCGTTGACCTCGACACGGTTCAGATCGGGCTCGACACCGCGGATCGACACCTGGACGCCCTCGCCGAAATCGCGGCTGAGCTGGACGCCGGTGACGCGCGACAGCGAGTCGCCGACGTTCTTGTCGGGGAAGCTGGCGATGTCGTCGGCGACGATCGAGTCGACGACGGTGCCGGCGTTGCGCTTGCGCGCGATCGCCGACTGGAGCGAGGCGCGGGTGCCGACCACGACGACGTCGCCGGGGGCAGGCGCGGCCTGCGGATCGTTGCCGTCGTCCTGGCTGATGTCCTGACCGGCAGCGGGAGCGGGATTGCCGGCGGGCGTTTCCGCGGGCGTCTTGGGCTCGACCGCCGCCGACGACGGCGCGACGTTGCGATCACCGGGGACGGGGGTGGTCTGCGCGATGGCAGGAGTGGCGAAGGCACCGATCGTCAGCGCCAGCGCGGACGTGGTGGCGAGCACGCGCGCGGCAGGTGCAGTGCGACGGATGACGGACGAATCGAGCTGCGGCAACGTACCAACCCTCCCCAGAAACGGCGCGGCTTTTGCCGTCGCGGTGATGTGGATCATCCACATGATGAACCTTTGTTCCGCTTTCTATGTTGCCAAAATCTGAAATGCAATCATGATTATTGGAACTTTCGGCGTGAGCGCGAAAGCGATGGAGGGATTCAGGATGCACGGCAATGGCTTGGCGCTGGCGTTCGCAGCGACGTCGATGATCGCTGCCGCACAGGCGGCAACGACGCCGCGCGTGGTCGAGCGGCTCGATCGCGGCGTGGTCGCGACACCGGCGAAGGATGGCGGCTGGCTGATCTCGTGGCGACTGCTGGCCAGCGACGCCGCGGGGCTGGGGTTCGACGTGTATCGCGACGGGCGCAAGATCAACGCCGCGCCGATCACGACCGCGACCGCTTTCGTCGACCCGCGTGGCGACGGGATAGGACGCTACACGGTGCGGGTGGCGGGCAAGGGCGGCGACAGCGCTCCGGCGCTGATGGCGCCCAAGGGCTATCTGTCGATCCCGCTCGATCCGCCGGCGCCTGGCGTCACCCCGTCGGGCGAGGCGTATAGCTATAATGCCAATGATGCGAGCGTCGGCGATCTCGACGGTGACGGGCGGTACGAGCTGATCCTGAAATGGGATCCGACGAACAGCCACGACAACAGCCAGGCCGGCTATACGGGCAATGTCTACATCGATGCCTATACGCTCGACGGCAAGCGGCGGTGGCGGATCGACCTGGGGCGCAACATCCGCGCCGGCGCGCACTATACCCAGTTCCAGGTCGCCGACTATGACGGCGACGGGCGTGCCGAGGTGGCGATGAAGACCGCTGACGGCACCGTCGACGGCGTCGGGACGGTGATCGGCAATGCCAGGGCCGACTGGCGCGGGCATGACGGCGAGGTGCCGCAGCCCGATCGCACGGGCGCCAAGACGCTGGCCGACGGCACCAGGGTCGCGCCGCTGCAGGGACGCATCCTGAAGGGGCCGGAATATCTGACGGTGTTCGATGGACGCACCGGCCGGGCGCTGGCGACGGCGCCCTATGATCCGCCGCGCTATCCGGGCGGCAACCCGACCTTCGAGCAGCTGCGTGACACGTGGGGCGACGGCTATGCCAATCGATCGGACCGGTTCCTTGCGGGCACGGCCTATTTCGACGGCAAGCAGCCGAGCATGGTGTTCGGGCGCGGCTATTATGCGCGCACCGTCGTCGCCGCCTGGGACTATCGCGGCGGAAAGCTGACCAGGCGCTGGACCTTCGATAGCGCCGCGCCGGGGAATGGCGACTATGCGGGGCGCGGCAATCATCAGCTGAGCATCGCCGACGTCGACGGCGATGGCCGCGACGAGGTGATCTATGGATCGATGGCGATCGACAACGACGGCAAGGGGCTGTGGACCGACCCGCTCTATCACGGTGATGCGATGCACGTCGCCGACCTCGATCCGCTGCGGCCCGGACTGGAGAAATGGGGCGTCCACGAGGAGGTGAAGCGCAACGGCGGCATCGGATCGGCGCTGCTCGATGCGCGCACCGGCGCGATATTGTGGACCAAGCCGGCGGCAACCGACACCGGGCGCGGGCTCGCCGCCGATATCGACCCGCGATACGTCGGCGCCGAGATGTGGGGATCGAACAGCCGCGAGCTGTTCGACGTCCATGGCCGGGCGATCGGGCCGGCGCCGCGCGCCACCAACTTCGCGCTCTATTGGGACGGCGACCTGTTGCAGGAGCTGCTCGACGGGACGACGATCAGCAAGTGGAACTGGACGGCGGGCACGGCGGCGGCGCTGCTGCATCCCGCCGACGTCGCGTCAAACAACGGGACGAAGGCGAACCCGGCGTTGCAGGCGGATATCCTCGGTGACTGGCGCGAGGAGGTGGTGTGGCGTTCGGCGGACAACCGCGAGCTGCGCCTCTATGTCACGCCCTATCCGACGACGCACCGGTTGGTGACGCTGATGCAGGACCCAATCTATCGCGCCGGCGTGGCGTGGCAGAACACGGCGTATAACCAGCCCCCGCACCTGGGGTATTTTCCGGGGAGCACGGTGGCGAGCGACACGGCGGAGTGAGCCGTCAGGAAGCGCGCGTCACCTCGACCGCGTAGATCGCCGGGTCTCCCTGAATGTTGGCGCGGAAGATCAGCCACTTGCCGTCCGGTGTGAAGCGGGCATTGGGTTCGAGGCGATAGTCCTGGCGGCCCATGTCGACGAGCTTTTCCGCCTCGAGAACGCCCGGCTGGATCAGGCTGGCGGCATCGGTGGCGTGGATGCCGGCGACGTCGGGGATGGCGCGGGGGCGGAAGAGGTAGAGCCATTTGCCGTCGGGGGCATGGGCGACCATCTCGCTGTCGCCGCCGTCGCCCGAGAAGAGGCGGCCGTCCTGCGATACGTTGTAATGCACCGACCATTGGTTGCGATCGAGGTGATACCAGCGCCGCTTGCCGTCGGCGACTGTGTAGCCGGCGAGCCAGAAATCCTCGCCGCGCGGGGTTTGCAGGTCGTACCAGATGGTGCGGCCGTCGGGCGACCAGAATTCGTGGCCGGCGATTTCCATGTTCATGGTGCGCGCATGGATCTTGGTGTTCTGGGTGCCATCGGTGCGGACCGTCCAGATGCGATCGACCTTATGCCAGGGGCCTTCGTGGCAATACATCAGCAAGCCGGAGTCGGTCGGCGAAAATTGCAAGTGGTTGAGCCAGTCGGTCGAGCGGATCACCGATCGGCGCGCGCCGGTGCGGGTATCGATGGTGAAGATCTCCATCGGGATGCGTGCCTCGAGACGGTCGTTGAGGCGCACCTCCTTGGCTTCGGCATAGGGCAATGGCCTGCCGTCGGGGCCGAGCGCAGCATAGGCGGCCTGGTCGGTCTTCGCATCGCGGCCGCGCGTGCCGGGTTGCAGCTCCATGGCTCGTTCGGCGACTTGGCCGGCCAGCAGCGTTTCGTTGGCGTTGATCGTGTCGATCTGGCTGCCCTTTGGCACCTCGCCGATGCGGCGGACGGCGCCAGTGGGGATCGCGGCGGCGTAGATGGTGGTGACGTCGCCTTTGGTTTCAGCGAAATAGGCGGTACGGGTCTTGTGGCCGGCGAAGAGCAGGCGGATGCCGGGCCGCTTCAGGATGGATCGCGTCTGCCAGCTCTTCAGGTCGAGCACCGAGATGCCGTCGGCGGTCTGGAAGATCATCAGATCGCCCTGCGGCGTATAGGCGTTGTAGTTGAAATACAGCGCATAATTGCCCGGCGCGTCCGAGATGCGATGGATGCGGTGGCCGGTCTTGGCATCCGTCCAGTCGGCGGGACCGGTGACCGCTGCGCCGGCGGGCGCCGCGAGGAGGAATAGCGGAAGCAGCAGGCGGCGCATGGCGGAAGCTTTCGTCACGAGGGGAGGCGCAGCGGCCAACCGTGGTCGCCGGCAAAGGCGACGAATTGGTCGACCCAGGGCACCGGCGTGCCGTCACGATGCGCGGCGGGCGGACCGTGGCCGCCCTTTTCATAGATGGTGAGCGCGGCGGTCACCTTGGCGGCGTGCAGCGCCTCGTACATCAGCAGGCTGTTCTTGGCGGGCACGACGGGATCGTCGCCGTTGCAGGCGACCCAGGTGGGCGGCATGTCGGCGGGCAGGTTCTGCTCGATCGAATAGCGGCGCTGCCAAGCGGGATCGGCGGCGCGGGTACCCAGCAACTCGCGGCGCGACTGGGCGTGGACGCCCGCGTCGCTCATGGTGATGACGGGGAAGAACAGGCCGGCGACATCGGGGCGCGCCGGCAAGCGATCGGCGGCGTCGATCGGCGAGTAGAGGGGCAGGCTCGATCGGATCGCGAGGCTGGCGGCGACGTGGCCACCGGCGGAGAAGCCGGTGACGGCGACGCGGGACGGGTCGATGCCCCAGCGGGTCGTGCCGGCGCGGATCAGGCGCATCGCGCGCTGAGCGTCCTGGAGCGCCACGTCGGAGCCGGCGGCCCAATTGTCGTGGGGCAGTCGATAGAGCAGCTCGAACGCGGTGATGCCGCGGCTCGCGAAGTCGCGGGCGATGCCGCCGCCGAGCCGCCCGACCGCGACACGGGCATAGCCGCCGCCGGGGCAAATCAGCACCGCGGCACCGTTGGGCGTGGCGGGGCGGACGACGGTGAGCATGGGTACACCGACGTGCGGCCAGGCGATATCGTCGGCGCCGCCAGTCGGCGAGCGCTTCACCCACTGGTCGGCGACGCTGCCAGCGGGGGCCCCGGGCGGGGTGCCGGGCCAGAGCGGGAAGCGTTCCACCGTGGGCTCGGCGGCGAAGGCGGGCAGCGGGAGCATCGTCGCGAGGCTGCCGGCGAGGAGGGTGCGGCGGGTGGTCATCAATTGCCGTCCGGTGTGGTGGCGTCGCGCGCGCTGCTGGCGGCGAGGCGGAAGCTTTCGGGGGCGGGGGGATGCGCGGGATCGAACTGCCGGTCCTGGGCGCGGACATGGGCGCCGATCGGTAGCTTCGCCAAGCCGGCGGCGATGACGCGGGCTAGCACCCAGGCGCCATAATTGTCGTGGTGGGTCGCGTCCTTGCCGCCGTCGTTGAAGGCGAGCGGCGCGCGGGCGGGGCCGAGCGCTTCGTAGAACCGAACCGAGGCGGCGTTGAGGTCGATCACGGGCGCCTGCTCGGCCGCAGCGACCGCGCGGACGGCGGCGGCATAGTCGGCGAGCGTCGGCCTGATCCGGTCGCCGTTCCACATCCGCCGTTCGGGCGAGGTGACGAGGATCGGCGTCACGCCGCGGCGTCGCAGCTCGGCGATGTAGGTGCGCAGGTAATCGCGATAGGTGGTGTCGGCGGCGGCATAGGTCTGCGGCCAGTTCGCCTTCTGGTCGTTGTGGCCGAATTGGATCAGCGCGACGTCGCCGGGACGGACGCTTTCGAGCACCTTGTCGAACCGCAGCTCGGTGAGGAAGGACTTCAGCGTCTCGCCCGATTCCGCATGGTTGGCGACGGCGATGTCGGGGGTGAGGAAGGCGGGGAGCATCTGCCCCCAGCTGGCGGCGGGTTCGGCGGGCTGGTCGGTGACGGTAGAGTCGCCGAGGAGGAAGATCGTCGGCACGTTGGCGGGCTCGACCGTCACGCTGTCGGGCAGGTCGCCCAGGAATTCGAGGGTCAGCTTGTCGTCCCAGCTGAAGCTGCCCTGCTCACGCGGCTTCAGGCGCACGGCGCTGCCGCCGGGCGCGTTGGCGGGTGGGGCGGCGAGGGTGGCGACACGGGTGTTGACGATGAAGGTCGCGGTTTGGGTGCGGCCCCTGGGGACGGTGAGGGCGTCGAGCATGAGGCGGCGGGATTCGGCCTTCACCGTCGTCGTCGTCGCTCGATCGCGGCGGCCGAGGGTCAGGGTGATGCGGTAGTTGCCGGGTTCGACGGCGATCGAGAACAGCTTGCCGGGGCCAGGTTCGAAGCCCGATCTGCCGTCATAGGGGTGGGGGTGGGAGAGGTCGTATTCCATCGCGCCTCCCCGGCGTAGGCCGGGGCCCAGTTGCAGGCTGCTCGACGCATCACGACTGCCCCGCACCTCGGCCCCGGCCTTCGCCGGGGTGGGGAGGAGGGCTAGCGCCAGCGCACCGATCAACGGCGCCGGCGTCATCCGCACGTCGGGCCGCCCGCCGGTGTTGCGCGGGTCAGGGCAGGGGTACGGACGCGCACGTACTTCGCCACCGGCAGCCGCGTGTCCTTCAGCCCGATCGCGACGAGATCGGCGATGCGGCGCGCGCCCAGTTCGCTGAAATGGGTGTCGTCGGCGACGCCCTTGGGAAAGCCGGGGGCGTTCGCCGATGCGTCGAGGTGAAGATAATAGGCCTTGGCGCTGTCCGGCCCCGCGGCCTGGACCAGCGCCTGCGAGCTGGCGCCGAGGTCGATCAGCGGGGTGTGCGTCGCGCGCGCGACGCGGCGGGCCGCGTCGGCATAGGTGGGGAAGCTGGGCTGTTCGACGCCGTCCCTGAAATCGCGGCGGGCGACGGGGGTGATGATGACGGGCTTGGCGCCGGCCTTCTTCGCAACGTCGAGGAAGCGGCGCAGGTTCGCCTCATATTGCGGGATCGTCGTGTAGCGTTCGGGCTTGTCGATGCTGGCGTCGTTGTGGCCGAACTGGATCAGGAGCGTGTCGCCCTTCTTCAGGTCGGCGGCGATCTTGTCGAGCCGGCCTTCGCGGATGAAGCTGTTGGTGCTGCGCCCGCCGATCGCGCGATTGTCGATGGTGACGTTGTCCGCGACCGCACACCGCAGCATCGTGCCCCAGCCCGATTGGGGATAGCGATCGGCCTTATAGTCCTGCGCAGTGGAATCGCCGGCGACGACGATGCGCATCGGTGGCGGGGTCGATGCGGCCTGGACGGTGGACGTCAGCGCGAGCGCTACGGCGAGGCTGTACCTCATACGCTTCTCCTCTCCCCGGATGACCATCAACTCCCAACTATTGGGATCAATGTCAATATATCGGGATCGGCTTGGCAAGAGGTGCGGCAGCGCCTATGCCCTTTGCCAGCCCCGCCAAGAGGGCGGGAGGGCGTTGGATGGCCTGGATCGGGTTCACGACGATGGTGCTGGCGGCGGCGACGCCGGGGCTGGCGCATTGGCGGATCGAGGCGGAGTCGCCCGATACGCGGGTGACCGAGACTCGCGGCACGATCGACATCGACAGCCCCAAGGGCGTGACGCTGTGGTGGCGCAAGCCGCTGCCCGCCAGGGTGACGATCAGCTTCGAAGCGATGGCGGTCGCGGATGGCGGCGTGAACGACAAGGTCAGCGATCTCAACGCCTTCTGGATGGCACGCAATGCCGACGGATCGTCGGTGTTGGCGAGTCCCCGATCTGGGGCGTTCGCGGCCTATGACGATCTGAAGACCTATTATGTCGGGATCGGCGGCAATCGGAACACCACGACCCGCTTTCGTCGCTACGTCGGTACGCCGGGCGTGCGGCCATTGCTGCCCGAGCATGACCTGTCGGCGCAGGGCGCGATGCTGGTGCCGAACCGCTGGACGACGATACGCCTGATCGCCGACGGGCCGCTGGTCACGGTCGAGCGTGACGGGGCGCGGCTGTTCACGCTCAACGATGCGGCACCTTATGTCGGCGGGCATTTCGGACTGCGCACGACGTGGAGCCACCTGCGTATCCGCCACCTTTCCATCACCCCGCGCTGAAGGACCAGCCGATGCATGTGAATCGACGCGACGCGATCCGCCATGGACTGATGGGAGGCGCGGCGACGCTGATGCCGATGGCGGCGCGGGCGGCACCGACGCGCGTGACCGCGGCGCCGGTGCGATGGATCGACGGTGCGGCGCCCACGATGCACGGCGGTCAGACGTTCGGCGTCGCCTGGCCGCGGGGGACGGTGAGGAAAGGAACGCGGCTGACGGTGCGTACGGCCGACGGCGGTGCGGTGCCCTCGCAAGGATGGGTGACCGCGACCTGGCCCGACGGGTCGGTGAAATGGACGGCGCATGCTTTACCGGCCGATGTCGCGCCCGAGCGGCTGGTGGTGGACGAGGGGCGCGAGACGTCGCCGAGCGCGCCGGTGAGGGTGAGCGAGACGGCGGATGCGGTGACGATCCGCTCGGGCGCACTGGTCTGGACGATCGGCAGGAGCGGCGCGGCGCTGGTGCGCGGGGCAAGCCAAGACGGGCGCCAGGTGCTGGGCGCAGTGACGCTGGTCGGCGCGGTGAAGGGTGATCCCGAAGCGGGTACGGCGGTGCCGTTCGAGGGGGTGATCGAACGGGTCACGATCGAGCAGCGCGGCCCGGTGCGTGCGGTGGTGAAGATCGAGGGGCGGCATGCGGCGGGCGAGCGGCGGTGGCTGCCGTTCGTGGTGCGGCTCTATGCCTATGCCGGGTCCGCGGCGCTGCGCCTCGTTCATAGCTTCGTCCATGACGGGGACGTGGCGAAGGACTTCGTGTCCGCCCTGGGCGTCTGCGCGTCGGTGCCGATGACGGGTGCGCTGCACGACCGGCACGTGCGGATCGCGACCGACGGGGCGATGTTCGTCGAAGGCGTGCGGCCGCTGACGGGGCTTCGGCGCGATCCGGGCGCGGCGTTCCGTGCGGCGCAGGTGGCGGGCAAGGCGACGCCGCCGATCGCGGATATGGCCAAATCGGTGGCGGCGGTGCTGGAGCGGATACCGGCGTGGGACTCGTTCCGGCTGGAGCAGCCCAACGCCAACGGCTTCGCGATTACCAAGCGCACGGCGGCCGGGCAGGGCTGGGTCGACGCGCGCGAGGGCAAGCGGGCGCCGGGGCTCGCCTATGTCGGCGGGCCGCAGGGCGGGGCGGCGCTGGCGTCGCGTTATTTCTGGCAGCGGCATCCCACTGCGCTGCATATCGATGGCGCTACGGGCGATGCGGCGACGCTGACCGCTTGGCTATGGTCGCCGGAGGCGCCGGCGATGGACCTTCGCCCCTATCACGGCACGATGGGGATGGAGGGCTATGACGCTCAGAACGAAGGGCTGTCGGTCACCTACGAGGATTACGAGCCGGGCTGGGACGATGCCAAGGGCATCGCGCGGACGAGCGAGCTGATGCTGTGGGCGCTGCCCGCGACGCCCGAGACCAGCGTGCTGGCGCGGATGGCGGCGATGCAGGCCGAGCCGCCGCAGCTGATGGCGGCGCCGGCGCACCTCCATGCCGCGGGGGTGTTCGCCGACTACGGCCTGCCCGATCGCTCGACGCCGAACCGAACGGCGATCGAGAACCAGCTGGTCAACCTGATCGACTTCTACATCGGCGAGGTCGATCGGCGATCGTGGTACGGGTTCTGGAACCACGGCGACATCATGCACACCTACGACAGCGACCGGCATGTCTGGCGCTACGACATCGGTGGTTTCGCGTGGGACAACAGCGAGCTCTCGCCCGACCTGTGGCTCTGGTACCAGGCGCTGCGGACGGGCGATGCGCGGACATGGCGTTTTGCCGAGGCGATGACGCGGCACACCGGCGAGGTCGACGTCTATCGCCTGGGCCGGTTCAAGGGGATGGGGACGCGCCACGGCGTCCAGCATTTCAGCGACAGTTCGAAACAGCCGCGGGTGAGCAACGCGAGCTATCGGCGGATCTTCTATTACCTGACCGCCGACGAACGCGTCGGCGACCTGCTGCGCAACCTGACCACGTCGGACCAGACGCTGACGAGCGTCGAGATCGGGCGCAAGGTGCCGGGCAACAAGCGGCCGGTGCTGCCCGCCGGCACGATCGAGATGACGTTCGGCACGACCTGGTGCCCGCTCGCTGCCGCCTGGCTGACCGAGTGGGAGCGGACGGGGGATACGCGCTGGCGCGACCGGATCGTCGCCGGGCTCGACAGCATCGGGCGGCTGCCGCACGGCTGGATGACGGGGAGCGCGCCGTTCGATCTGGCCAGCGGCCGGTTCATCGACCAGAACCGGCCGATCAGCTTCTCGCACCTCAATGCAGTATTTGGTGCGGTCGAGGTGAGCGCGGAGCTGATCCGGCTGCTCGACGTGCCGCGATACCGGGCGGCATGGCTCGAATACTGCCGGTGGTACAATGCGCCGCAGGCCGAGTATCTGGCGAAGTTCGGGCCGCCGTTCGGGCCGCGCAACCTGCGCGAGGGGCATTCGCGGCTGACCGCCTATGCGGCTTTCCAGGAAAAGGATTCCGCGCTGGCGTCCCGCGCGGCGGCCGAGTTCCTGTCGGGCGATGCCGGACTGGGGACCTGGCCGAGCGATCCGCGGCATGCGGTGGACGGCGTCGTCGAATGGCCGTTCGTATCGACCAACGCCTCGGCGCAATGGGGCTTGGCGGCGATCCAGAATCTGGCTCTTATCCCCGAAGCGCTCGACCGCGGCACGATCGTGGCGCCGCGCCCGCGCAAGGGAGGGGACGCATGATCGATCGCCGCAGCCTGATCGCAGGCGCGCTGGCCGCCTGGCCCGCGAGCCGCCTCGCCGCGCTGGCGCCCGATCGCTTCGCGGCGGTCGATCCCGAGATGGTCGAGGAATTGCGGCGCCGGCCCGAGATGGTGGTGACGGCGGAGAACCTCGAACGCTTTCGCCATCGGCCGGGGGTCGGCCCGCTGCGCCCGCCGCCGTCGTCGCCGCTGAAGGAGCGGCCGCCGGTCGAGCGAATCGTGCCTGGGCTGGGCGGTGAGCCGGCGGTGCGGACGCTGGTGTTCGACGGCGCGCCGGGCCGGCAGGGTCGGGGTGCGATCGTGTGGATCCATGGCGGCGGCTATGTGTCGGGCGGCGCGGGGGTGCCGGGGGCGCTGGCCACGGCGGCGGTCGAGCATGGCTGGCTGGTGGTGTCGGTTGACTATCGCCTGGCGCCCGAGGCGCGGATCGCGCAGTCGCTGGCGGACAATTATGCGGCGCTGCGCTGGGTCCACGACCAGGCCGACGCGCTCGGCGTCGACCGGCGGCGAATCGCGATCGGCGGCGGCAGCGCGGGCGGTGGCCATGCGGCGATGCTGGCATTCCATGCCCGCGACGAGGGCAAGGTGCCGGTCGCCTATCAGCTGCTGATCTATCCCATGCTCGACGACCGTACCGGCAGCAGCCGCGCGGCGCGGCCGGGCACGGGCGAGTTCGTCTGGACGCCCGGGGCGAATCGCTTCGGCTGGTCGTCGCTGCTCGGCGTGCCGGCGGGGTCGAGCCGGGTGCCCGCCACGATCGTGCCGGCGCGACGGACGGACGTGAAGGGATTGCCGCCCGCCTTCATCGGTGTCGGTACGCTCGATCTGTTCCTGGACGAGGACATCGACTTCGCCGGTCGATTGGCGGCGGCGGGGGTGCCGGTCGATTTGGCGGTGGTGCCGGGCGCCTATCACGCGTTCGACGGCGTCGCGCCCTGGGCACGGGCGTCGCAGGCGTTCACGCGGCGGTGGAGTGACGACCTCGCCGCAGCGCTTTCCGATTAATGTCGGGCGATCTGATCGGCTTGACTCAGGAACATCGCCCTTCCCCGGCGGTTGGCGAAGGCATGGACCAGGATCGCATCGTCGCCGTCGGCTTGCTCACGAGGCATGACCTGGAGGTCCTGGGCCAGGGATTCCGCCGCAGCTATCGCGTGCGCGACGTCGAGGGGTTCGAGGATCTGCTCGCCAAGCTGGAGCATGTCGAAGCGGTGCCCGGCAAACGTACGGACGACGGCGGGTCGCACTGACGCGCGGCTTGCGCCGGGACGCAGGCTGGTGAGAATGTCGCCCGGGCGCGGGGTGCGCCGAGGGGACGTCAATGCGATATATCCGACAGGTGGCGGCGATGCTGCTGGTGGCCACGGCGATGCCGGCGATCGGCCAGCAGGCGGCGCCGCTGCGGATCGACCAGATCGTCGGCAAGGATGCGATCCGGTCGGAAGACGTCGCCGGTGGCGAGTGGAGCCGCGACGGCAGCGGCTTCCTGGCGATCGAGCCATCGACCGCGGTGCCCGGCGGCACCGACCTCGTTCGCTACGACGTGGCGGGTAACGGACGCAGCGTTGTAGTGCCGGCGACGATGCTGGTGGCGGAGAAGGGCGCGAAGCCGATCGCGATCGAACGCTATGCGTTTTCGCCCGACCAGCGCAAATTGCTGATCCTGACCGAGGGGCAGCCGTTCCGGCGAACCCGCGCGCTGGGCGATTACTGGCTGCTCGACCTCGATACCAAGGCGCTGCGGCGGATCGGTGGCGACGCGCCGGCGCATAGCCTGATGTATGCCGAGTTTGCGCCCGACGGCGGCAGCATCGCCTATGTCCGCGCCAACAACCTGTACGTCGAGCCTGTCGCGGGCGGCGCACCACGCCAGCTGACCCGCGATGGCGACGCGCTGATCGTCAACGGGCTGGGCGACTGGGTGTACGAGGAGGAGTTCTTCCTGACCAAGGCCTGGTCGTGGAGCCCCGATTCGAAGCGCATCGCCTTCTGGCGGTTCGACACGTCGGGGGTCGGCACGTTCAACCTGATCACCAACACGCAAGGGCAATATTCGAAGGTCATCCCGCTGCAATATCCCAAGGCAGGGACGGTCAATTCCGCGGTCAGGGTCGGCAGCGTCGACGTTGCGACGGGCGCGACGAGCTGGGTCAAGCTGGAGGGCGATCCGCGGCAATTTTACGTGCCGCAGATGAGCTGGACGCCGGACAGCGCGGCGCTGTTCCTGCAGCAGGCGAACCGGTTGCAGAACAGCTATGCGGTGATGCTGGCCGATCCGGCAACCGGATCGACGCGCACGCTGTTCACCGAGCGTGACAAGGCGTGGGTCGAGGCGAACCGCGATCCGACCTGGTTGAAGGAGGGCGCGGCGTTCACTTGGATGAGCGAGCGTGACGGCTGGCGGCACCTCTATGCCGCATCGCGCGACGGCAAGCGGCTGGACCTGCGCACGCCGGGCGACTTCGACGTGATCGATGTGTTGCAGGTCGATCCCGCCAACAACCGGGTGTGGTTCACCGCGGCGCCGGGCGATCCGACGCGGCGCTATCTGTACCGCGCGACGTTGACCGGCCGAAAGCTGGTCGAGCGGGTGACGCCGGCGGGACAGGCCGGCACGCACAGCTACGACATCGCGCCGGGCGGGCGCTATGCGCGGCACAGCTTCTCGACGTTCGACACCGCGCCGACGACCGAGATGATCGACCTGGGCACCAACCGGGCGATCCGCGTGTTGGCGCGCAATGCGCCGATCAACGCGATGCTGGCGCAGGAAGGGTTGGGCAAGACCGAGTTCCTGCGGCTCACTATCGGCGGTGGGACGGTGCTCGACGCGTGGCTCATCAAGCCCAAGGGGTTCGACCCCGCCAAGCGCTATCCGATCCTGTTCCAGGTCTATGGCGAACCCTGGGGCCAGACGGTCGCCGACAGTTTCGGCGGTCGCACCGCATTGTGGCACCGGATGCTGGCGGAGCGCGGCTATCTGGTCGCAAGCATCGATCCGCGCGGCACCAATTCACCGCGCGGGCGGGCATGGCGCAAGAGTATCTATCGCCAGGTCGGCATCCTAGCCTCCGCCGATCTTGCGGCGGGAGTGCGCAAGATGCTGAGCGAGCGGCGCTATATCGATCCCGACCGGGTCGGCATCTGGGGCTGGAGCGGCGGCGGATCGATGACGCTGAACGCGATGTTTCGCTATCCCGAGCTGTACAAGACCGGCATCGCGGTGGCGGCAGTCGCGGACATGAGGCTGTACGACACCATCTATCAGGAGCGGTACATGGGCGTGCCCTCGGGCAACCCCGACGGTTATCGCGACGGATCGCCGATCACCTTCGCCGACCGGCTGACGGGCAATCTGCTGATGATCCACGGCACCGGCGACGACAATGTCCATTACCAGAACCTGGAGGTGCTGACCGACAAGCTGGTCGCGGCGAACAAGCCGTTTCAGATGATGGCCTACCCGGATCGCACCCACGGCATCTACGAAAAGCCCGGTACGAGCGTTCACCTCTATTCGCTGATGACGCGGTATTTGGAGGAGAAACTGCCGCCGGGACCGCGGTGAAGCGTCAGCGCACCAGCACGTCGGCGATGGCGGCGTAGATGGTGTCGAGGTCGGTGTCGTCGATGCAATAGGGGGGCATGACGTAGAGCGTGTTGCCGAGCGGGCGGAGCAGGATGTCGCGGTCGCGGAAATGGGCGAGCAGCCGGGGTGCCCGGGTCGACAGATAGCCCTCCGTACTGCCGATCTCGAACGCGGTGATCGTGCCGAGCTGGCGGGGGTTGGTGGCGCCCGCGAGGGCGGCGAGGCGCTTGGCATGGCGGTGCGCCAGGTCGGCGATGCGGGCGAGGACCGGTTCGTCGCGCCAGATCGCGAGGTTGGCATTGGCGGCGGCACAGGCGATCGGGTTGGCGGTGTAGCTCGACGAGTGGAAGAACATCCGCTCGCGCTCCGGCCCGTAGTGCGCAGCGTAGACGGGTTCGCTGGCCATGGTGACGGCAAGCGGAACGGCGCCGCCGGTCAGCCCCTTCGACAGGCAGAGCAGGTCGGGCACGACGCCGGCCTGCTCGCACGCCAGCAGCGTGCCGGTACGGCCCCATCCGGTCATCACCTCGTCGGCGATGAAGAGCGTGCCGTGGCGGCGGCAGATGCGCGCCATCTCGGCCAGCGTCGCGGGCGAATAGATCAGCATGCCGCCCGCGCCGAGCAGCAATGGTTCGACGATGAAGGCGGCGGCACCGGCGCGGCATTCCGCCTCCAGCGCGTCGAGCGTCGCCTGTTCGTGGGGCGCGGCGGGGAAGGGCAGCGTCGCGACGTCGAACAGCAATGGCGCATAGGCACGATTGAAGACGCCGCGCGCGCCGACCGACATCGCGCCGATGGTGTCGCCGTGATAGCTGTGCTCAAGCACGACGATGCGGTGGCGCGGCTCGCCGCGGTGGAGCCAATAGCCGAGCGCCATCTTCAGCGCGACCTCGACGCTGGTCGATCCGCTGTCGGAGAAGAAAACGCGGGTCAGCTCCGCTGGCATCATCGCGGTAAGGCCGGCGGCGAGCGTTTCGGCCGGCTCGTGTGTCCAGCCGGCGAAGATGATCTGGTCGAGCTGCTGCGCCTGGTCGGCGATCGCGGCGGCGATGCGCGGATGGGCGTGGCCGTGCGTCGTCACCCACCAGGACGAGATGGCGTCGATGATCCGCCGGCCGTCCTGCGTGTACAGCGCGGCGCCCTGCGCATGAGTGACGAGCGGGATCGGCTCGCGGAGGCCGTGCTGGGTGAAGGGGTGCCAGATCGGCGAGGCGGTCATGCGAAATCCTGTAGGCGGAAATGCGCGGCAAACGCCTGCGCCAGCGAGGCCGGGTCGAGCGGATCGAGGCGCGGCAGGCGGCCGAGGCGGCGGACGTTGCCGAGCGCCGCAATGGTCGCCTCGCTGTCCTCGTTGGCGTCGCCGTTGAAGGCGATTCCGAGGATCGGAACGCCGCGGTGGCGGAGTGCCTCGATCGTCAGCAGGCTGTGGTTGATCGTGCCAAGCGCGGTGCGCGCGACGATCACCACGGGATGCCCCCAGCGCGCGAACAGATCGGCGTAGAGCAGGCTGCGGGTGACGGGGACCAGCGCACCGCCGGCGCCCTCGACGACCAGCGGGCCGTCGACCATGGGCGGGACCAGGCGGTCGGGATCGATCGCGATGCCGTCGATCTCGGCGGCGAGGTGGGGGGAGCAGGGAATGAGGAGGCGATAGGCCTCGGGCAGGACGCGGGCGGCGGGCACGCCGAGCGCGGCGACGGTGCCGGCGTCGCTGCCGGGATCGAGCCCGGCCTGCACCGGCTTCCAGTATTGCGCGCCGAGCGCCTGCGCGAGAGCGGCGGCGAAGACGGTCTTGCCGACGTCGGTGTCGGTGCCGGTGACGACGATCGTCGGGCTCACAGATGGGGCGCCAGGACGGCGGCGAGATCGGACACGGCGGCCTCGTCGATGTTGAGGGTCAGGGTGATCCGCAGCCGGGCGGTGCCGGCGGGGACGGTGGGCGGACGGATGCCACGGACGTCGAAACCTTGCGCCTGGAGCGCGGCGGCGATGGCCATGGTGCGCGCATCCTCGCCGATGACGATCGGCTGGATCGCCGAGCCGGACAGCGACACGCCCAGCGGGCCGAGGACGGCGCCGGCATGGGCGACGAGCACGTCGAGCCGGGTGCGGCGCTGCGGCTCGTCGGCGAGGGCGCGGATCGCCTCGCGCACGACGGCGGCGATCAGCGGCGAGGGTGCGGTCGAGAAGATGAAGCCGCGGCCGCGGTTGACCAGGACGTCGCGGACGATTCCCGGGCCGAGGATCAGCGCGCCCTCGGCGCCCATCGCCTTGCCGCAGGTGTGCAGGGTCACGACGTTCTCGCGCCCCTGCCATGCCGCCGCCAGCCCGCGGCCGTCGGCGCCGTAGAGGCCGGTCGCATGCGCCTCGTCAATCAGCAGCATCGCCTGGGTCCGCTCGGCAAGCGCGGCGAAATCGGCGAGCGGGGCGCGGTCGCCGTCCATGCTGTAGAGGCTTTCGACCGCGATCCAGGGCGTGCCGGTGCCGCCGCCGCGGCGCCAGGCGGCGATCGCGTCGGCGGCGGCATTGACGTCGTTGTGGTCGAAGGCGGCGGTGTCGGCGCGGCCCAGGCGCATGCCCTCATGCGCGCTGGCATGGACGAGCGCGTCGTGGACCACCAGGTCGCCGCGCTGGGGCAGCGTTGCGAAGAGCATCGCGTTGGCGGCATAGCCGCTCGCCATGAACAGCGCGGCGGCGGCATTGAAGAAGGCGGCGGCCTCCGCCTCCAGCGCCTCATGCTCGTCGGTATTGCCGCGTAGTAGCCGTGAGCCGCCCGACCCGATCGCGACCCCGCGCCCGATCGCGGTCAGCGCCGCGTCGCGCAGCCGCGCGGAGGCGGCAAGCGCGAGATAGTCGTTCGAGGTGAAATCGATGCCTCGCCTGGGGGCGAGAGAGCGCCGCCGGCCGATCGCCCCCAGCCCGTCCAGATCACGGCGCATCGCCGACAATGCCTGCATCCGCGCGCTGCTAGCGGCGGAGCGGGGGTTAGTCGATCGGTTCGCGCGGCCGCTTTCGAGATTGCCTAGCCAAACGGCCCCAACTAGCGTTCGCTGGTGTCGGACGCCGTGCCCATAAGAGTTTTTGTTATACATCGGGTTGGCTGCCGTCGCCTTCGCTCCTGGCAAATATCTGATTGATCACCTGAGAATATCTCAGTCGCGGAAGGACCTCTTCCGTCCCGCCCAAACGGATAGCCGTTTTTCACGGTTACTCTTGGTGCAGAGCATCACGGCACTAGTCTGTATCGCGGTCCTGGCCGTCTTCATTGCGACTCCCAACGCTGAGCGGTTCGCCGGTTCTCCAGAATTTTGGCCGCTCGTGATGGCAGCGATCGTAGGCGGGCAGACCGCTGCACCGGCTGGTTCGCGTCGATGGCGACGGCTCATCCCGATTGCGCTAGGCGACTCCATCTGTAGGATGCCCCAAACCCACTGACGTTGACGTCAGGGGAAAGGAGAGGCGCCATGATCGAGTCTGCCGGACGCAGCGTGTTCGACGACGAGCTTCAGATGTTCCGCGAGCAGGTGCGCAAGTTTTTCGCCGCCAAGCTGGAGCCGAACATCGAGCGATGGGAACGCGAGGGTGTGGTCGATCGGCAGTTCTGGCGCGAGTGCGGCGAGGCAGGGCTGCTGTGCCCGACGATGCCCGAGGAATATGGCGGCCTCGGCCTCGACTTCCGCTATAACGCGGTGATCGACGAGGAGCTGTCCTATGCGGGCTGCTCGGCAGGGATCACGCTGCAATCGGATATCACCGCCGATTACATCCTGGCTTATGGCTCAGAGGAGCAGAAGCGCGAGTGGATCCCCAAGATGGTGTCGGGCGAGGCGATCACCGCGATCGCGATGACCGAGCCGGGGACGGGCAGCGACCTTCAGGCGATCCGCACCACTGCACTGCGCGACGGTAACCATTATGTCGTCAACGGCAGCAAGACGTACATCACCAACGGCCAGAACGCCGATCTGGTGATCGTCGTCGCCAAGACCGATCCCAAGGAGCGCGCGCGGGGCGTGTCGCTGATCCTGGTCGAGGCGGATCGCGACGGATTCAAGCGCGGGCGCAATCTCGACAAGATCGGCCAGCATTCGGCGGATACGTCGGAGCTGTTCTTCGAGGACGTGCGCGTGCCCGTCACCAACTGCCTGGGTGAGGAGGGGCGCGGCTTCGCGTACCTGATGAACCAGCTGCCGCAGGAGCGGCTGTCGATCGCGATCTGCGGCCAGGGCACGGCGCAGCGCGCCTATGACGAGGCGGTCAAGTTTACCAAGGAGCGCGAGGCGTTCGGCGGCAAGGTGTTCGATTTCCAGAACACCCGCTTCACGCTGGCGACGATCGCGACCGAGCTTCAGGTCGGCTGGGCGCACATCGACTGGGCGCTGGCGCGGCATGTCCGCGGCGAGCTGACCACGGCGGAGGCGTCGGCGGCGAAGCTGTGGCATACCGAATTGCAGAACCGGGTGTGCGACGAGGCGCTGCAGCTGCACGGCGGCGCCGGCTATATGAACGAATACACGATCGCGCGGCTGTGGCGCGACAGCCGGGTGACGCGCATCTTCGGCGGCACCAACGAGATCATGAAGGAAGTGATCGGGCGGTCGATCTGACCGCAGCCGATGGAGAGCGGCCGATGGGCGACGCGTATATCATCGATGCGGTGCGGACGCCGCGCGGCATCGGCAAGGCGGGGAAGGGCGCGCTGGCGCATCTTCATCCGCAGGAGCTGGCGGCGACGGTGCTGCGCGCCATCGCCGAACGTAACCGGCTCGACACCGCCGACGTCGACGACATCATCTGGTCGACGTCGATGCAGCGCGGCAAGCAGGGCGGCGACCTGGGGCGGATGGCTGCGCTGTCGGCGGGGTACGACACCAGCGCCTCGGGGGTGACGCTCGACCGTTTCTGCGGCGGCGGGATCACCGCGGTCAGCCTGGCGGCGGCGCAGGTGATGAGCGGGATGGAGGACCTCGTCATCGCCGGCGGCACCGGGATGATGAGCTATACGGCTGAGCAGATGGCGCAGGACCAGCAACTGGGTCTGCCGCCGATGCTCATGGGATCGCATAACGAGGTGCTCGATGCCGCGCATCCGCAATCGCACCAGGGCGTCTGCGCCGACGCGATCGCGGCGATCGAGGGCATCGGCCGCGAGGATCTCGACGCGTTCGGCCATGAGAGCCAGCGGCGCGCCAGGCGAGCGATCGACGAGGGGCGGTTCGATCGGTCGGTGGTACCTGTGACCAACGCCGACGGCTCGGTGGCGCTGGCGCGCGACGAATATCCGCGGCCCGAGACGACGCGCGAGAGCCTGGCGGGGCTGAAGCCCGCCTTCACCGCGCTGGCGGACTGGCCGATCGACGAGAAGGGGACGACGTTCCGCGGCCTGATTGCGCGACGGTATCCCGATGTCGACATCGTGCCGCTCCATCATGCCGGATCGAGCAGCGGCGTGGTCGACGGCGCGGCGGCGGTGCTGATCGCGAGCGAGGGCTATGCGGCGGCGCACGGCATGACGCCGCGCGCGCGGATCGTCGCGACCGCCAATGTCGGCGACGACCCGACGCTGATGCTCAACGCGCCGGTCCCGGCAGCGAAGAAGGCGCTGGCGAAGGCGAGGCTGACCAAGGACGACATCGACCTGTGGGAGATCAACGAGGCGTTCGCGGTGGTGGCCGAGAAGTTCGTCCGCGACCTCGACCTCGATCGCGCCAAGGTGAACGTCAACGGCGGATCGATCGCGCTCGGCCATCCGATCGGCGCCACGGGATCGATCCTGATCGGTACGGTGCTGGACGAGCTGGAGCGGACCGGCGGGCGCTACGGCCTGGTCACCATGTGCGCGGCCGGCGGGATGGCGCCGGCGATCATCATCGAACGGATGTGACGGAAGGATAATGCGATGAAGCTCGACAATATGGTAGCCGCGGTGGTGACCGGCGGCGCCTCCGGCCTGGGCGAGGCGACGGTACGCGCGCTGGCGGCGAAGGGCGTGAAGGTCGCGATCTTCGACCTGAACGCGGAAAAGGGCGAGGCGGTCGCGGCTGAGGTCGGCGGCATCTTCGCCAAGGTCGACGTGACCAGCGACGAGAGCGTCGACGCGGGCTTCGCGAAGGCGCGCGAGGCCCATGGCCAGGAGCGTATCCTGGTGAATTGCGCCGGTATCGGCAACGCGATCAAGACCGCGTCGCGCAGCAAGGAGGACGGGTCGATCAAGCATTTCCCGATCGACGCCTTCAATCAGGTCATCCAGATCAACCTGGTCGGCACCTTTCGCTGCATCGCCAAGTCGGCGGCTGGGATGCTGACGCTGGAGCCGCAGACCGATGGCGAGCGTGGGGCGATCGTCAACACCGCGAGCGTCGCGGCCGAGGACGGGCAGATGGGGCAGGCGGCCTATTCCGCGTCGAAGGGCGGCGTCGTCAGCCTGACGCTGCCGATCGCGCGCGACCTGATGAGCGAGGGAATTCGCGTCAACACGATCCTGCCCGGCATCTTCCGAACGCCGCTGCTGATGGGGCTGCCCGAAAAGGCGGTCGAGGCGCTCAACGCATCGGTGCCCTTCCCCAAGCGGATGGGCGACCCCGCGGAATATGCGCAGCTGGCGCTGACGATGATCGAATGCGGCTATTTCAACGGCGAGGACGTGCGCCTGGACGGCGCGATCCGCATGGCGCCGCGCTGATGGAGGCTGCCGCCGGGCCGCTCGCCGGGATCCGCATTGTCGAGATCGCGGGGATCGGCCCGGGGCCGTTCGCGTGCATGATGCTGGCCGATCATGGCGCTGAGGTGATCCGCGTCGAGCGGCCGGGCGGGGCCGGCGGCGACCTGCCGCTCGACCCGCGCAAGGATATCCTGGCGCGCAACCGGCGGCGGGTGGCGATCGACCTCAAATCGGCGGAAGGCGCCGCGGTGGTGCGCGACCTGGTCGCGACTGCCGACGGGCTGGTCGAGGGGTTCAGGCCCGGCGTCATGGAGCGGCTGGGGCTGGGGCCGGACGAGCTGATCGGCGCCAATCCGCGGCTGGTCTATGGGCGGATGACCGGGTGGGGCCAGACGGGCCCCTATGCGGCGGTGGCGGGGCATGACATCAACTATATCGCGCTGTCGGGCGCGCTCCACGCCTGCGGTCGCGCCGACGACAAGCCGGTGCCGCCGCTCAATTTGATCGGCGATTTCGGCGGCGGCGCGATGATGCTGGCATTCGGGATGCTGGCAGCGATCCTGTCCGCGAAGGCGACCGGAACTGGTCAGGTGGTCGACTGCGCGATGACCGACGGCTCGGCGTTGTTGATGGGCATGATCTATTCGTTCCGCGCGCAGGGTTTTTGGGCGGACCGGCGCGGCGTCAACCTGCTCGATGGCGGTGCGCCGTTCTACGACACCTATCAGACCGCGGACGGCGGCTATGTCGCGATCGGGGCGATCGAGCCGCATTTCTATGCGCTGCTGAAGGAGAAGGCGGGGCTCGGCTCCGAGTTCGCCGTGCAGATGGACGCGCGGCGCTGGCCCGAGCAGCGTGCGGTGCTGGCGGGGGTGTTCGCCGGCAAGACGCGCGACGAATGGTGCGCGATCATGGAGGGAAGCGACGTGTGCTTCGCGCCCGTGCTGTCGCTCGACGAGGCGCCGGAGCATCCGCACAATGTCGCGCGCGATACCTTCGTCGAGGCGGGCGGGGTGGTGCAGCCCGCACCGGCGCCGCGCTATTCCGCGACCCCGACGCGGCAACCGGCGATGCCGACCGCCGACAGCGATACCGCGGCGGTGCTGGCCGAGCTGGGCTATTCGACGGCGCGGATCGACGCGTTGCGCGATGCGGAGGTGGTTGGCGTTGGAAGAACTATCGGACTAATAGGAGAGGATAGCCGCTAATGAGGGGCACTACCTACGCTCCGACGTAGGACCGGACATAAACAACCGTTTTCGATTATGTTTTCCACTCTTCATCAGACGTCGTGTTGCGCTCGACCACGTCTTGGCCCCAAGACGTAGTGGGGGAGCATGCATGATAAGTCGTATATCGATCAGAAACTTTCGCTCGATCGCCAGCGCGGATGTCGACGCCAATTGGATCACCACGCTCGTTGGCGCGAACGATGCGGGAAAGTCGAACGTGCTACGAGCGCTCAACCTGTTTTTCAACGGGCGCACGACAGCTGACGAACCGTTCGAGTTCGCACGCGACTATAATCAGTTCGCGGCTGTCCGACAGCGCAAGGCGCCCCAGATCGAAGTAACGATCATCTTCGATCTGCCCGAGGGCTATCATCGCGACGATTTGCCGACGCAGGTCGAGTGGCGGAAAGTCTGGCGGCGTGGCGGCGAAGTTCGCGACTTGGAGCAGAGGCGCTTCGTGGGCGGGGCTGAATTCCCTCCGCGCAGCAGAATTCCAGCTTTGCTCGATCGCGTTCAGTTCACCTATATCCCGGCTATCAAGGACAAGGCGTTCTTCGCCGATCTACAGGGGCGGCTCTATGACGTGCTGTCTTCGGTGGCGGAGCAGCCGCTGAAGGATTCTGCCGGCGCTTTCCAGGCGCAGCTTGGCGAGCAATTGCAGGAGTTGCTGGACACGCTGCAGGGTACGTTTGGGGCGGAGGCGACGATGCGGCTGCCCGAAAACCTGCGCGAGATATTCGAGAATCTCGAAATTAACTCTGGAGAGGTGCCGCTGCCGCGTCGCGGCGACGGCATCAAGATTCGACACATTCCAATGATGCTGCGATTCATCGCCGAGAAGCGTGATACGTTGATGTCTCAGGGCGGCGTCCGCTACACGCATCTGTGGGGTTTCGAGGAGCCTGAAAACAACGTCGAGATGTCGGCAGCGTTCAAGATGGGGAACGGCTTCGTCGATCTCATTGCCGATAGCGACCGGTTCCAGCTGTTCGTGACGACGCATTCGCCTATCTTCTATCGGCTCGACCGCCAACGGCCCGAGGCGGCGGGATGGATCACCTCGCATTTCGTTTCCAAGGACGGGCACGAAACCGTCATTCAGACACGCGCACACGACGACGTGGACGAAAGCATGGGGCTGATGCCGATCGTGGCGCCCTATGTCGCGGAGGCGAAGAAACGCTTTGACGACATGGAGGCGCAGCTCGCCGCCGTTCGCGACATTGCCGCCCAACGGCGACCGACGATCTTTATCGAAGGCGAGAGCGACCGGGTGGTCTTGACGCGCGCATGGGAGGTGTTTGCGGACGTGCAGCTCGAACGCGTGAATATCTGCGCAGGCGATGGTGCGTATGGCGGAGCGTCGGCGCTGGGCAGTCGGGCGCTGGCCTGGATGCTGACACTGCGTCATCGCCCGACGGCGGACCGGGTGAGAGCGGCGGCGCTGTTCGACGCCGATGCCAGCGGCATCGCCGCGCGTCGATCGCTGGGGGATGAGATGACCCGGCTGGACCTTGGACACCTTGGCTTGCGCGTGTTCCAACTCGACATGCCGGTGAGGTTGCGTCATCTGGCCCGGATGGGGTTCAATATCCCGGTCGATCTGGAGGCAATGTATACCGACGTGGTGTGGGATCGCGCCGGGCAGCGTGAATGGCTCGAGGATCGTGGCAACCTCGGCCAGCCTCTCACGCAGCGCCTGATCGAAAGGATGGCGGCCGGCGCGCCTAATCCTTTCGCTGCGCTGATCCCGGAAGATGCCCGTAGGCTGCAGCGAACATTCAACGACCGCGGTAAGCGTGCGGCATCGCGAATGATTGCCAACCTGCGTGATGAGGCAGCGGAGGCAGAGCTGGAGGCGTTCCGCCCGACCATCACGAGTTTGGTGAGCCACCTGTTCCCACCTGCCGCCCGCGCCCAGCAAGCCTCGACGGAGCCAGCTGCAGAAGCAGAAGGTTCCAACTGAGCTTACGCGCGTCGTGGCGAGCCGGTGTGATCACGGCAAGCGCGCTCGCCCCTCACCGGTCGATCGCGCCCATTCGCGCAGGAACTGCTCGCGGGTCAGGCGGTCTTGCAGAACGAGCAGGGCTGGGCCGACGCGGATGGCGCGTTGGGAGGTGGCGGGGATCGTCAAGGCATCGACGGGCGGCATGTCGGGGCGGACCGAGGGCATGCCGCGGGCGGCGAGGTGCGCCTGGCCTTCGCGCGACAGGAGGAAATCGAGGAACAGCCGCGCGGCATCGGGATGCGGCGCGGTGCGGGGGATGACCGCGATGCGCGAGGCGAGCAGCGTGTAGTCGGCGGGCAGGACGACGGCCACGTCCGGGTTGCGGCGACGCTCGGCGACCGCATAGGAGCCGAGGACGTTGTAGCCGATCACCGAGCGGCCGGCGGAGACGTCGGCGATCACCTGCTCGCTGGTCGGAAACTTGCGGACGCCGTTGACGCCCAGCGCACGGACGATCGGCCAGGCGAGGCGGCTCGCGGCGACGTCCTGCGACAGATAGAGATAGCCGACCGCCGAATTGGCGATGTCGTAGGTCGCGACCCGATCGCGAAGCAGCGGCAGCCGCGCTTCCAGCACGCGCAGCAGCTCAGCATGGCTGCCGAAGCGCGCGTCGGCGGGCAGCAGCCGGCGATTGTAGACCATGACGATCGGCTCGGCGGTGACGCCCCACGCCTCGCTCTTCCAGTTCGCCCAGCTCGGCAGGGCACTGCCCTGCGGCGAGGCGTAGCGGAGCGCGTGGCCGTCGTTCACCAGCTTGATCTGAAGGTCCATCGCCGAGGTCCAGACGATGTCGGGCATCGTCCCGCCCGACCGGGCGCGATCCTGGACGAGGCGGTGGATCGGCAGCGCCGGCATTTCGACGTAGCGGAGGCGAATGGCGGGATGGCGGGCGCGGAAGTCGGCGAGCAACTCGCCGACGACGGGCCGGTCGGTCGACGACCAGATGACGAGCTGTCCTTCGCGCTCCGCCCGCGCCGCGACGCCCGCCGGTCCATCGCCGCCAACCGCACCGCAGGCCGCCAGCAGGAACGGCATGACGAGGGCGAACAGGCGGCGCATGGTGCAATGATCCGTTGGCGTTACCTTAAGTCAATGCCAAGGTGCGCCGATGGCTCGCATCCTGCTCGTCGAGGACGACGCCGCGCTCGCTCGCGGCATGGCCGCCATGCTGCGCGGCAAAGGTCATGCGCTCGACGTCGTGACGGACGGCGAGGGGGCGCTCGCGGCGGCGGCTGACGAGCCCTATGCGCTCATCCTGCTTGACCTGGGGCTGCCCGACCTCGACGGGATCGAGGTGCTGCGCCGCATCCGCCGTGCGGGCAATCGCACGCCGGTGCTGGTGCTGACCGCGCGCGATGCCGTCGGCGATCGGATAGCGGGGCTCGACAACGGCGCCGACGATTATGTGCTGAAGCCGTTCGATCCCGACGAACTGGAGGCGCGGGTGCGCGCGTTGCTGCGCCGGTCGACCGGCGAGGCGACGGCGACGACGACGATCGGCGCGCTGGTCCTCGATCCGGCACGCGGGGTGGCCACGCTGGCGGGGCGCGACCTGGCGCTCAGGCGGCGCGAATGGGCGGTGCTGGAGCGGCTGGCGGCGCGGCCGGGCAAGATCGTGTCCAAGGAGCGGCTGGCGTCGGAGATCTTCGGCTATGACGAGCCGGTCGCGCCCAATGCGGTCGAGGTCTATGTCGCCCGCCTGCGCCGCAAGCTGGAGCCCGACGGCCCCGCGATACGGACGATGCGCGGGATGGGCTATCTCCTCGACGCGAGCTGATGCCGGCGCGCGCGATCCTCGACACGCTCACCGCGCGGGTGCTGGCGGGCGTCGCGCTGCCGATGATCGCGGTCGCGCTGGCGCTGGGCGTCGGCGGCACGCTGGCCATTCGCGCGACGGTCGATGCGGTCAATGATCGCATCCTCGATGCGGCGGCACGCGGCATCGCCGACTCGCTGACGGTGGAGGATGGCGCCGTCGCCCTGGATCTGCCGCCGACGATCTTCGGGATGCTCGAGAATACGGCGCGCGACAACGTCTACTACGGCGTCCGCCAGGACGGCCGGGTGTTGACCGGCTATCCCGACCTGCCGCCGCTTGCGCCCGCCGCCGACGCAGACGCGCCGCGCTTCGCCGATGGCCGCTATCTGGGGCGCGACGTCCGCCTGGTCGTGCGCACGCGGCGGTTGCCGGGGATCGCGCGGCCGCTGGTGGTGCAGGTCGCCGAGACGCTCGACGCGCGCGCCGCCGACGTGCGCCGGCTGCTGTTGGCGCTGGTCGCGCTGGAGGCGGCGCTGATCGTGCTGGCGGTACTATTGCTGCCGCTGTCGGTGCGCTGGGGGCTGCGGCCGGTCGTGCGGCTGCGCAGCGAGCTCGACCGGCGTGCGGCATCGGACCTGACACCGTTGCCCTTGGCCCGGGTGCCCGGCGAGCTGCGCGATCTGGTCACCGCGTTCAACGCGCTGCTCGCGAGGCTGGGCGAGGCGATCGGCGCGATGCGGCGCTTCACCGGCGATGCGTCGCACCAGATGCGCACGCCGCTGACGATCCTGCGCACGCATGTCGCCGCGCTGCGGACGCTGCCGCCGGGCAGTGCGGAGGCGCGCCAGTCGATCGAGGATATCGACGCGGGGTCGGTCCGGCTGGCGCGGCTGATCGCGCAGCTGCTGGCGCTCGCCCGTGCCGACAATGCGATAGCGGGCGAGACCGCGATCGAGCGCGTCGACCTTGCCGCGATCGTTGCCGCGGTGGTCGGCGAGCAGGAGGACGCCGCGGCGGCCGCCGGCGTGACGCTGACGGTGGGCGGGGCCCCGCGCGAGGCACTGACCGCCCCGGCGCTCGCGATCGAGCTGTTGTCCAACCTGGTCGACAACGCGATCCGCCACGGCGGGCCGGGCACGGTGCGCGTGCTGCTGGAGGAAGGGCCGGCGGTGGCCGTCGAGGACGAAGGGCCGGGCATCGCGGCGGGCGACCGCGGCCGCGCGGTGGAGCGCTTCACGCCGATCCGCACGCGCGGCGGCGCGGGCAGCGGCCTTGGCCTGTCGATCGCGCATGCGCTGGCCGGCGCGATCGGCGCGACGCTGACGCTGGAGGACGGATCGAGCGGTCGTGGCCTGCGCGCGGTAGTCCGTTTCACCACGCCGCCCGCGAAAGCTTGGTGACAGCTTCGCGCGTTAGCGTCCCGGAATGGCGGCATCGTCCCATGTGGCGATGGACGACCAGGGGGAGGAAGATCGCGGACGGCGGATCAGGGCCGGCGCGGTCGTGCTGAAGGATCACGTCGCCGCATGCTGTCGCTCCTCGCCTTTCTGATGGTGACGACCTTCATGGTCCTCATCATGACCGAGCGATTGTCGGCGCTGCTCGCGCTGATCATCGTGCCGACGATCTTCGCGTTGATCGCCGCGGCGCTGCTGGGGCCGGCGGAGCAGGGGCTTGGCGCGATGATGCTCGCCGGGGTCGCCGCGCTGGCGCCGACCGGGGTGATGCTGGTCTTCGCGATCCTGTTCTTCGGCATCATGATCGACGTCGGCGTCTTCGATCCGCTGATCAAGGCGATCGTCCGCGCCGTCCATGGCGATCCGGTGCGCATCCTGGTCGGCTCGGCGCTGCTCGCGCTGATCGTGTCGCTCGATGGCGACGGCGCCACCACCTACATGATCACCACCGCGGCGATGCTGCCACTGTATCGGCACATGAAGATGGACGTGCGGATGCTCGCCTGCGTCGTCATCATGGCGGGGGGCGTGATGAACATCCTGCCCTGGGGCGGGCCGACCGCGCGTGTCATCAGCGTGTTGAAGCTCGATGCGGGAACGATCTTCGTGCCGCTGATCCCGGCGATGCTGGCGACCGCGGGCTGGGTAATCTTCGTCGCCTATCGCTTCGGCCTGAAGGAGCGTGCGCGGCTCGCCGCGCTGCCTGCCGATGCGATCGACGAGGATGCGGCTGCCGGCGAAGTGATCGCGCAGGATCCCGACAGCCATGTCGAGGCACGCCGCCCGCGGTTGTTCTGGTTCAACGCCGCGCTGACCGCCGCGCTGCTCGTGGCGCTCGTCGCCGGGCTGATGCCGCTGCCGGTCCTGTTCATGCTCGCCTTCGCGATCGCAATGGGTGTGAACTATCCTTCCTTGGCCGAACAGCGCGAACGGTTGGCTGCGCATGCCGGCAATGCGCTGGCAGTCGGGGGGCTGGTGTTCGCGGCGGGTATCTTCACCGGTATCCTGTCGGGCACCAAGATGGTCGACGCGATGGCGGCGACGGTGACCGGCGCGATCCCGCCGGCGATGGGGATCTACCTCGCGCCGATCACCGCGGCGTTGAGCGCGCCCTTCACCTTCTTCATCAGCAACGACGCCTTCTATTATGGCATGCTGCCGATCCTGGCCGAGACGGGCCGCGCCTATGGTCTGACGCCGGCGGAGATCGGCCGCGCCGCGCTGGTCGGACAGCAAGTGCATCTGCTCAGCCCACTGGTCGCGTCGACCTATCTGCTGGTCGGCTTCGTCGGTATCGAACTGGGCGAGCATCAGCGGTTCACGCTGAAATGGGCGCTTGGATCGTGCGTCGTGTTCGCGATCGTTGCTGTGCTGACCGGTGCCTTTCCGCTCGTGGCGCGGCTTGTCTAAGGTCATCGGCTGGGCGCTGCTGATCGCGGTCACCGCGCTCGTCACGACCGTGCTGCAGGCGCTGGCGGTGCCGGCGGCGCTGCTGCTGGGGCCATTGCTGGCGGCGATCGGCGTGGCCGCGATCCGGCCGGGGCTGGCGATGCCGCACTGGACGGTGACGGTGGGGCAGGCGGCGGTCGGCTGCGTCATCGCCGGGGCGATGGCGGACGGCATCGGACCGGGCGTCGCCGCGCGCTGGCCCTTGTTCGCGGGCATTGCGGCATCGACGATCCTGCTGAGCGGCGGCATCGGCTACACGCTTGCCCGGATGCGCGTCGTGCCGGGGACGGTGGCGGTGTGGGGATCGATGCCGGGCGGTGCCGCGGCGATGGTATTGATGGCGGAGGCCGATGGCGCCGACGCGCGGCTGGTCGCGGTGATGGTCTATACCCGCGTGCTGGTGGTGACGATGTCGGCGACGGCGCTGGCGGCGCTGCTCCGCGCCGATCCGACGTCGGCGGCACGCGTCGTGCCGGCGGCGATAGTGCTGCCGACGCTGGCGGTGGCCGTCGCGGGCGCAGCACTGGCAATGGTGATTCGCTGGCCGGCCGGCACCCTGATCGTGACGATGGGACTCGGTCTTGCGGTGGAGGCGATGGGGCTGGGCAGGCTTGCAGTGCCCATGCCCGCGACGGTAGCGGCCTTCGCGCTGATCGGCTGGCGGATCGGCCTCAGCTTCACGCGTGACGCGCGTGGCGCAGCGTTGCGGATGCTGCCGCGAGTCGCGCTGGCGTCGATCGCGCTGGTCGCGCTGTGCGGCGGTATCGCCTTGATCCTGCACGCGGTATTCGGGATCGACCCGCTCACCGCCTGGCTCGCGACCAGCCCCGGCGGGCTGGAGAGCGTCGCGATCATCGCGACGTCGCTGCCGGTCGATGCGCCGTTCATCATGGCGGCGCAGACTGCGCGCTTTGCCGCGGTGATGCTGATCGGCCCGGCCATCGCGACCTTCCTGGCGCGGCGCGCACGACAGCGTACGGCGGCGGCGACGCGGTGACAGGTTGGTGACAGCAAAGCCGTGGTTTGTGCGTGCAGTCGGGGCAAGCCGGTATCGGCACCACCGTCATAACAAGGGCGCAGCAAGATGCGTCGACAAGGGAGAGGGGTTCGATGCGCCACCAGCGCCTGCGCCACACGCGTGCCTATTTCGCCACCACCAGCCTGATCGCGCTCGCCGCGCTGGCGCTGCCGACCGCCGCTTCGGCGCAGGCCGTGCCGCCCGCGCCGACCACGCCGGTCCAGGGCACCGCCCCTTCGGCGGTGGAGGCCGCGCCGTCGTCGATCGACGCCACCGAGCCGCAGCAGGGCGAGACGCTGGCGCCCGAACCAACCGGCCAGCCGGGTGAGGTCGGCGGCGACATCATCGTCACCGGATCGCGCATCGCGCGGCGCGACTATCAGTCCAATTCGCCCATCGTGACGATCGGCGCCGGTGCGCTGGAAGGCGCGGGTCAGCCGACGCTCGACCGCGCGATCGGCCAGCTGCCCCAGTTCAGCGCCGCCCAGGGCCTGGCGCAGGTCGGCGACGTTCAGGCGCGCACCGGCTTTGCGGGCGGTCAGGCGTACAGCGATCTGCGCGGCCTCGGCTCGAACCGCTCGCTCGTGCTGGTCGACGGGCGCCGCCCGATCGCGTCGAACCCCAACGGCTCGATCGACCTCAACACCATCCCGATGGTGATGATCGAGAATGTCGAGATCATCTCGGGCGGCGCCTCGGCCACCTATGGTTCGGACGCGATCGCGGGCGTCGTCAACTTCAAGCTGCGCCGCAAGTTCAACGGCATCGAACTCGGCGGCCGCCTCGGCGGCACGACGCAGGGCGACGCCGCCAACTATCAGATCACCGCGCTCGCCGGTGGCAGCTTCGCCGAGGATCGCGGCAACGCCATCTTCGCGTTCGAATATTCCGATCGCGCGCGCGTCAGCGGATCGGAGCGGCCGTTCTTCCGCAACATCCGCCTGCTCGCCCGCCCGCCCGAAGGGCTGATCGAGAACGGCCTGTTCGGTGGCCAGCCGACGGTCGCGGCGGTCAATGCGTTGCTCGCGACCTATCCCGGCACGACGCCGCTCGCCGCGACGAGCAACGGGCTGTACAATGGCGCGATCGGCTTCAACACCGACGGCACGATCTTCACCCAGAGCGCCGGCAACAACTGCGTGCAGAATTACCGCGGCCTCAATTCGGGGCTGCTCGGGCTGCGCCAGACCGCCGACTGCCGCCAGATCGCGGTGGCGCTGGGCAATTACTTCTCGATCCAGGTGCCGCTCGAGAAGTTCAACGCCGCCGCCAAGCTCGATTACGACTTCGGCGACGTGACCGCCTATGGCTCGTTCAACTTCATGCATTCGAAGGCCGCGGACAGCAGCGCGCCGGGATCGACCGGGCCGGGCAAGTATCTGACCGTTCCGATCAACAGCCCGTTCGTGCAGAATAATGCGGCGCTGCGCACGCTGCTCGCCAGCCGTGCCAATCCGAACGCGGCGACCAACCTGTCGGTGACGAAGCTGCTCACCGCCTCCGGCCCGCGCTCGCAGACCTTCGCTTATGACGTCTACCAGGGTGTCGCTGGCCTGCGCGGCAAGATCCCCGGCACGAAGCTCGACTTCGACGTCTATGGCTCGCTGGGGCGGACGCAGTTCACCAACGTCCAGTTCAACGACACCAGCCGCGCCAACATCGCGCAGGTGCTGAGCGGCACCGCCAATTACTCGGGACCCGCGGGCACCTGCATCGGCTATGCCTGGAATCCGTTCGGCAACAACGCCTTCAGCGCCGGCTGCCGCGAGTTCATCGTCCGCAACAACACCAACATCAACGAGACCCGCCAGGCCGTGATCGAGGGTACGGTGACCGGCGCGCTGTTCAAGCTGCCCGGCGGCGACGTCGGTTTCGCGGTGGGCGCGGCCTATCGCAACAACAGCTTCGCCTATCGTCCCGACAGCGCGCTGATCCGCGGCGACACGCCGTCGTTCGACAATATCGTCGCGACCAGCGGCCGCCAGCGGGTGAAGGAGGTGTTCGGCGAGCTGGAGCTGCCGATCCTCGCCGACATTCCGTTGATCCAGAGCCTGAGCACCAACCTGGGCTATCGCCGTGCCAACTATTCGGGGTTCGGCAGCGTCGATGCGTATAAGGCGGACCTCAGCTATCGGCCGTTCCGCCAACTGCTGATCCGCGGCGGCTATCAGCGCTCGATCCGCGCGCCCAGCCTGGGCGAGCTGTTCGCGCCGACGACGATCGGTTCGGTCAACATCGGCGCGGTGCCGGGGGCCGGCGATCCGTGCGACAGCCGCAGCGCGATCCGCGCGAGCGGCAATGCCGCACAGGTGCAGCAGCTGTGCCTGGCGCAGGGCGTGCCGGCGGCGATCTATCCCACCTTCACCTACGTCAACGATACCGCATTCGGCAGCACCGGCGGCAACCCCAACCTGACGCCGGAGAAGTCGGACAGCTACACCGTCGGTGCGGTGTGGAGCCCGCAGTTCGCGACCCCGATCTTCCGTTCGTTCAACGTGTCGGTCGATTACTACAAGATCAGCATCAAGGATGCGATCGGCACGGTGGCGCTGACCAGCATCCTGCCGCGCTGCTTCAACTTCGACGGGCTGAGCAACCCGACCTATTCACTCAACAACGTGTTCTGCCAGCAGGTCACGCGCGATCCCAATTCCGGCGCGATCTCGTTCGGTCGCGAAGGCGCGCTCAATCTCGCCACCTATCGCACCGACGGCATCGACGCGCAGTTCGACTGGGGGATCGGGCTGGAGGGCTTCGGCCTCAAGGGCGAGCCGGGCGCGCTTCGCATCAACTCGGTCGTCACCTATATCCGCAGCTTCGAGGTGTCGTCGCTGCCCGGGTCGCCGGTGCTCGATTACGCCGGCAGCATCGGCAACGCGTCGGTCAGCCCGCAGATCTCGCATCCCAAGTGGAAGGCGGTGACCTCGCTCGGCTACAGCAACGGCGCGTTCGGGATCACCGGCCGCTGGCGCTACATCGACAAGATGATCCATCAGGATCGCGTCGTCAGCCCGACCGCGACGACGCCGGGCGTCCCGGCCTATAGCTACTTCGATCTCGACATTTCCTTCTCGGTCGCCGAGCGGTTCCAGTTCACCGCGGGCGTCACCAATATCGGCGACAAGGGGCCACCGTTCGTCAGCGGCCAGCCGCTGACGACGGACTCGGCGACGTACGACATCATCGGCCGGTCGTTCTTCGTCGGTGCGAAGGTGAAGTTCTGATGCGGCGCTTCTCCCCGCGGATCGTCCCGCCGCGGGGGGACGTGGCGTGAAGCTGCTGGTGCTGCCCGGCGACGGCATCGGTCCCGAAATCGCTGCGGCGACAGTCGCGGTGCTGAACGCGGCCAATGAGCGGTTCGGATTGGGACTGACGCTGTCGTCGCACGAGATCGGGCTCGCCGCGCTCAGGACACAGGGCACGACGTTACCCGACACCGTCGTCGCGGCCGCGGCCGCGGTCGACGGTGTCGTCCTGGGTCCGGTATCCCATTACGACTATCCACCCGCGGCGCAGGGCGGGATCAACCCGTCCGCCTTCTTCCGCACCCGCTTCGCGCTGGGTGCCAACATCCGCCCCGCACGGGGGCGGCCAGGCCTGTCGCTGCTTGGCGATCGGCTGGACCTCGTGATTGTGCGCGAGGGGACCGAGGGCTTCTACGCCGATCGCAACATGTATGCCGGTGCGGGCGAGTTCATGCCCGATCCCGATACCGCGCTGGCGGTGCGCAAAATCACCGCTGCGGCGTGTCGCCGGGTCGCGGTGGCGGCGTTCGAATTGGCGCGCAACCGGCGGCGCCGCGTGACCGCGGTCCACAAGGCGAATGTGCTCAAGCTGTCCGACGGCCTGTTCCTGCGCGTCGTCCGCGAGGTCGCAGCCCGCTATCCGGACGTGACGCTCAACGAGGTGATCGTCGATGCGGCGGCGGCGCTGCTGATCCGCAGCCCGGAGCGTTTCGACGTCATCGTCACCACCAACATGTTCGGCGACATCCTGTCCGACGAGGCATCCGAACTGTCGGGCGGGCTGGGGCTAGGCGGCTCGATCAACGTCGGCGACGCGATGTGCGTGGCGCAGGCACAGCACGGCTCCGCCCCCGATATTGCCGGGCAGGGCATCGCCAACCCGGTGTCGCTGATCCTGTCGGCGGCGATGCTGCTAGAATGGCATGGCCGCGCAACAAACGACGGGCGCTTTGTCGACGCGGGCCGCGCGATCGAGCGGGCGGTCGACGCTACGCTCGCCGACCCCGTCGGCCGTACCCTCGATCTCGGTGGCGCGATCGGCACGGCGGCGTGCGGCCAGCTGATCGCTCGGATCATCAAGGAGACGATATGACCACGCCGGCACGCACCGCCTCGACCGGATTGCGGCCCGTCGAGCCCTCGATCGCAGACCGCATGCGCCGCGACCTTCGCGGCGAGACCGACGAGACGCTGACCGAGCAGTTCGGCATCAGCTACAACACCTGGCGCAAGATCCGTAGCGGCCAGGCAATCCGTGAGTCGCTGGCGGCGCGGATCGAGGATCGACTGAGGTAGGCGCTATCGAACCTTGCGCCGTGCTCGCGTGTTGGAGCGCCATGAACCGCGATCTGCAACGGGGCCGGCTGTCGCCAGCATGGGACGGCCAACCTTCTACATCCCGGATGAACCGTCGCCGCTCCCGCTGGCGCTTGGGTGTCGCGGCGCTGGTGCTGCCCGTAGCCGGTTGCGTGCCGACGCCGCGACATGCCGACCTGGCCGCACTCGGCCCGACCTTCGCCCCGGAGGTTTTCTTCGCGGGCAAGACGGTTGGCGAAGGCATGCTGCGGGTCGTCTTCTCGCATGCCAAGCCGGTCCATGTCGAAGGGCAGGGCCGGACGGGGCCCGACGGCACGCTGACGCTCGTCCAGCGGGTGGAAGAGCAAGATAAGCCGGCGCGCATGCGGAGCTGGCGGCTCCGCCAGCGCCCGGACGGCGGCTATGATGCCACGCTAAGCGATGCGGTCGGGCCGGTCGATGTCGAGGTGCAGGCGAACCTGTTGCACATCCGCTTCACGATGAAGGGGCGGCTCGGCGTGGAGCAATGGATCTATCTCCAGCCCGATGGGCGCAGTGCGCTCAACCGCATGGTGGTGCGCAAGTTCGGTATTCCGGTCGCGGCGCTGCACGAGACGATCCGGAAGATCGGATGAGCGTGCCGGCATCGTTGACGGGAAGGGGTCGTCGTGCCGTGCTGGCGATGGCGGCGCTGCTGGCATCGGCCGGCTGCACGCCGTTGTCGCTGTTCGACACGGTCGTACCGAAGGATCGCGGCGGCGTGCTCCGCGCGCAGGGGGTGGCCTATGGCGCCGACCCCCGGCAGCGGCTCGACGTCTACGGGCCGCGGCAGTCGGGCGAAACACCGCGGCCGGTGGTCGTCTTCTTCTATGGCGGCAGCTGGAACAGTGGCGATCGCGCGGGCTATGCCTTCGTCGGGCGGGCGTTGGCAGCGCGCGGCTTCGTCGTCGTCATCCCCGATTACCGGCTCGTCCCCAAGGTGCGCTATCCTGCCTTCGTCGAGGACGGGGCGGCTGCCGTCCGCTGGGCCGGGGCGCATGCCGCGGACTATGGCGGAGCAGGCAACCGGCTGATCCTGATGGGGCATTCGGCGGGTGCCTATATCGCCGCGATGCTCGCCGTCGACGAGCGCTGGCTTGGACCCGCTCGGGCGAACGTGAAGGGGCTGGTCGGGCTGGCCGGCCCCTATGACTTCGTGCCCTTCGACGTCGACGCCAGCCGTGCCGCGTTCGGCGACTGGCCACGCCCCGCGGAGACGCAGCCGATCACTCATGCGGGGGTCGGCGATCCGCCGGCCCTGCTGGCCTTCGGTGCCGACGACGAGACGGTGCGGCCACGCAACAGCGAGGCGCTGGCTGCGCGGCTTCGCGCCGGCGGCGTCCGCGTCGAGTTGCGTGGCTATGCCAAGGTCGGCCATGTCGGCCTGCTGCTGGCGATGGCGCGTCCGTTTCGTGGCCGGGCACCCGTCCTCGACGACGTGACGCGCTTCGTTTCTGCAACCCGATAGCAGGCCGGCGACCCGATCAGGCCGATGCACCGCCGTCGATGTTGAGCGTCGTGCCGGTGATGTAGCTAGCATCCGGCCCGGCGAAGAATGCGACCGCGCCGGCGATCTCCTCGACCCTGCCGTAGCGGCCGAGCGGGATGGCGCCGATCATCTGCTGCGCGAACTCGCTGTCGGCGGGGTTCATGTCAGTATCGATCGGTCCCGGCTGCACCGTGTTTACCAGGATGCCGCGCGGCGCGAGATCCTTGGCCCAACCGCGAGCGAGCGCCGCCACCGCCGCCTTGGTCGCGCTGTAGACCGAGGTTGCCGGGAAGGCCTTCTCGCCGGAAATGCTGCCGATCAGGATGATCCGCGCGCCACCGGCGAGGTGTGGCAGCGCGGCGCGCGTGCCGACGTGCAGGCCCTTCACGTTGACGCCGAACTGACGGTCGAAGGTTTCGTCGCTGTCCTCGGTCACCACCGAAAATTCGGCGACGCCGGCGTTATGGACGAGGATGTCGATGCCCCCCAATGCCGCCGCGGCCTGTGCGACGCCCGAACGTTGCGACGACGGATCGGCGGCTTCCGCCTGAAAGGCATAGGCGGTGCCGCCGGCGCTCTCGATCGCTGCGACGGTAGCGTCGGCTGCGGCCTTGTTGCCCGCGTAGGTAATCGCGACGGTTGCGCCATCGGCCGCCAGCCGCTTGGCGATAGCCGCGCCGATGCCGCGCGACCCGCCGGTGACGAGCGCTTTCCTGCCCTGAATCGACATGTGAATTCTCCAAATTGACGCCCGCGATCACGAGGTGGTGCGCTGTCGGCAGCGGCAAGATGGATGTTCATTTCGACAGTTCAAGAACATCGAACTATTAAACCGTATCGATCGTCCCTATATCCCGTCCATGCCCCGTTTCACTCATCCCAGGCTGGAGGACGTGCCGCTCGACCTAGCGCTGCACGCGTTGGCGGATCCCAATCGGCTGGACATGGTCGCGCGGCTGGCCGCGACCGAGCGGCTGAGTTGCACCGACGCCGCGCCGTGCGACACGATCCCGAAGAGCACGCTGTCGAACCACCTGAAGTTGTTGCGCGCGGCGGGGCTGATCGAGACGACGCAGGCGGGGCGCGAGATGATCAACACGCTGCGGCGATCGGACTTCGACCGCCGATTTCCGGGACTGCTCGACGCCGTGCTCGCCTCCCGGCCGGGCTGAGCCGGCGCCTGATGTTCAGCGGCGCTGGCCGTCGCTCTTCGCTCGCTCGGTGCCGAACGGTTCAGCGGCATTCCACGTCGGCCAGTTGGTCCCTTCGGCGATCTCGCGGCCGAGGGCGTAGGCGACGCTGCCCTCCTGCGCCGCGCCGGTCATGTCCCAGCCGGGGTTAAACTCGTCGCAGGTCTGGTGATAGCATTGCGCGTTGAAGCGCGCCCGCTCGCGCTCGCCGGCTGCCAGCCCGCCGTTGACCAGATCGCGACCGGCGCGAAAATAGACGCCCGGCACGCCCTTCAACGCCAGCGCATAATGGTCGGACCGATAGTACCAGCCTGCCTCGGTATTCTCCTCGGGCACGATCCGCAGACCCTGCGCCGCGGCGACGCGCGCCAGGTCGGCCTCCATCGGGGTACGCCCGACGCCGATCAGCTCGAGGTCGTGGGTGCGGCCCAGCACGACATGCGGATCGAGGTTGAACTGCGCGGCGGTGGTGTCGAGCGGCAGGACGGGATGATCGGCGTACCAGCTGGCGCCGAGCAGCCCCTTTTCCTCCGCCGTCCAGAGCGCGAAGACGACCGAGCGGCGTGGCCGCTTGGCGGCGCTGTAGGCGCGCGCGATCTCGAGCAGCGTCGCCGTGCCGGTGCCGTTGTCGACCGCGCCGTTGCGGATGCGATCGGCGGGCGGATCGAAGTCGTTCTCGCCATAGGCATCCCAATGCGCGCCGTAGAGGATGCTGCCGGCGGCGGCATCGGTGCCGGGCAGGATGCCGACGATATTGTGACTGACGACCCGCGCCAGGCTGGTGCGCGTCGTGCCCGAGAAGCTGACGCCCTTCAGCTCGACGCCGGTGAACGCGGCCGACTGCGCGGCCCGCTTGGCAGCGGCATAGTCGAGCCCGCCCTCGCGCAGCATCGCGACGCCGATGTCGTTGCGCAGCGTCCCGCGGATGCCGAAGGCGGGCGGCACCGTGCCGGTGTCGAGCGCATAGCCCGGCACCGCGTCGCCCTTGGCCAGCTGCAGCCAGGGATAGCTCGACGGGAAGGTATCGTGGATCTGGAAGAAGGCGACCGCGCCGCGCTTCTGCGCTTCGGTCAGCTTGGTGCGCGCCGCCGGGCTCGACGCGCGCCCGCCGAAGCCCAGGTCGCGCCCCGCCTCGACGTCGGGATCGCCCGCGAGCGCGACCACCACCTTGCCGCGCACGTCGAGGCCCCGATAGGGATCATAGCCGAGCTTGGGTTCGACGATGCCATAGCCGACGAACACGACCGGCGCGTTCGTGACGGTCGACGCGCCGACGATACGTGACGAGGCCGCGATCTCGACGCCGGGCGTCAGCGTCCGGGCCTTGCCGCCCAGCGCAATCAGGAACTCGGCCTTCTCGCGCGTCCAGCGGAGCAGCGGCACCCGCTGGCGATAGCCGTCGTCGCCGCCCGGCTTCAGCCCGAGCGATGCGAAACGCTTTTCGAGGAACGCGAGCGTCACCGTCTCGCCGACCTGCGTCGGTCCGCGACCGTGGAAATCGTCGCCGCTGAGCGTGCGGACGTCCGCCTTGATACGGTCGGGCGACAGGATGGGCGCAGCCGGATCGGTGGCGGCGGTGAGAGCGAGGAGCAGGGGAAGCGATAGCCAACGGTTCATCGCGTGATGGTGACCGCTGGCGGCGTCGAGTGCAACCCGCGTCGAGACGATGTGGCGGCGCGGCCGATGTCCCGCCGGTTCGTTTTTCGCCGAGCTCAAGCCACGGAAATGGCGAGGGATTATGCTAGGTTCGGCACCATTGACCTCACCCTGTCGCGCCTATGCCTCGGTCGCATGAGCAGCGCGTGCAGCTTCGCCGGGCGACACACGCCGGCAACGCCAGAGGCGGAATGAGGGCATCGACGAATGGCTGGATTGCCACGCTGGTGACCCCTACGGGAGGAGCAATGTGGAGGGATAAAGACTGAGAAACAACGACTTAGCTCAACCTCAAGTCGGTCGTTTGTACCACCTGTGTACCTTGATGAGAGTTTAAAGATAGCGTGCCCCGCTGGATGGTCAATCAGTTCCACTATGCCGCTTTTTGGTGGTAAGCGGAACGTCTGCTTACGGCGGCGGCTGCTCGCATGTTGCCATTCCTTAACCAGTAAGGACTGCGGTTGAACGCCTACCGGTGAGGCACCTTCGTGCAGCGGTTGTCAGGATGGGGATCAAGCAACAGCTGTCGAGAGGTGCCAGCAAGCGCGTTTACGCCGGAACGCGAAATAGAGCCGCGCGCACGCCGGCCCCGCAGCCCATCCGCGGAGACGAGCACGCAAATTATTTCCTGAACAGATTGATCCGAATGTCGTCGTCCAACAGCCCGCCCCGCTTCCACGAGGAGATGAAGCCGCGCGCCTTCAGCCAGGTGGCGAACCGGATGTTGGTCTCGCTGCCCTCCAGCCTGGGGGTCGCCCACCCCGGTCCGATCTCCGGCAGCGGCGGCGGCAGCTGGCTCAGCAATCCGCGCACCTGGCCGTCATCCAGAAGGTGATGCAGCATGTTGAGCAGGCCGATCTGCGCTTGGAGAGGCCGGACGTGCTTGATCGCCGCCCGGGCGCCGTCGAGGTCGAGGTTGTCGACCGTCACCCCTGTGCGCAGGAGGATCCCGCCCACTGCGGCTGCTCGCGCCGGCTCCCCGTCGAGCGCGCCCAGGTCCATCGAGCGGATCACCTCGAGGCGGTTTTCGTCGGAAATGTCGGTCGCGAGCAGCTTCTCCCGGAAGTCGTCGTCCAGGTCGCAGTCGTCCTGAACGGCGAGGAACTCGTCGATGTTGTTCCTGGCGAAGGCGACTTCGGCCGTTCGGTCTTCGTTCAGGCGTGTAAGGGCGCTGCCGGAGAACTCGACGCGGTTCCGGCCGGCCAACAGCCTGATCTTCTCCGGATTGATACCGTCCGGGAAGGCGGTGAGCTTTCGGGGGAGCGCTTCGGCGTAGGCGGCATAGGCGGCGTCGCTCAACGCGTCGTTCTTGATGAGGAACTCGCGCAGCGGTAGGGCCGCCTCGCCGTCGGGAACTACTTGCCGAGAAAGCGTCGCCACTGCTTCCGCCGAGTTGAGGAAGTCGGTGAGGACGCTCTCGTTGAAGGTGCCTTGGATAATGAATGCCAAGCAGTTCTCCCAAGTCGCTTCGATCTTCCTAATCTCGAAGAGCACCGGTGTGAAAGCCGCGGGAACGTCGTCCAGAGTGGGGAGGCTGGCTGTCTGGCGCTCCAGAAATCTGACGATCAATCGCTCGTCGACGTCGGTTCGCGTCACGATGCGGCGCATGGCGGCGACGTTCTCCAGCCGGTTATCGGGCAGGCGGAGAAGCACGGCTTCGAGATATTCGTCGAAGCGATCCTCGATCCGGGCCAGCAGCGGGGCGCTCCCGGTCTCAAGGGCGAGCGTGTAGTTCTGCTCGTGCGGTCTAGCATCTTCTGCGATCGCCAGGACGGCCCGGAATACGAAGTCGAGGTTCCTGATCGAGAGTTCGTACAGGCCTCCGTCGAACAGCACGCGCACGAAGCCGGGATGGGTCTCGAGAGCCGAGACGTCCACGATCTGCAGGGGCAGCGAGTGCAGGCGTTCCGGAGGGAAGCCGATCCCGAGGGCGAGGACGTCGGGCAGCCTTTCTGAGAGAAAGGCCGGTAGTGCCGGGTGCTCGTCGGCGAGCCGGCTTAGCAGCTCCTCCGGCAGATGGCTCATCATCTGTGCGACGTGCGCGAGGCTGGCCGGATCTGTGCGACGTGCGCGAGGCTGGCCGGACTGCCCAGGACCGCGTCGATGAAGCCCGGCCAACCACTCCCCAGTTTCGCGAGCAGCGTGGGGACCGCCGCGCCGCGCGCGTAGTAGGTCTCCAGGAACTCCTCGCACGCGGGGAAGTCGGATGCGACGTAATCCAGGAACCTGGCCGTGTGCCCCGGATATGTCGTCGTGTTGCCAAGGAGGCAGTCCACGATCCGGGCGTTCAGGACGTAGTTCCGGCCGAAGTCGTCATCGCGCATGGCGGCGATGACCTCCCTGGGATTGTCGATCTGAAAATCCGGCTTCGGGTTGCCGTAGCCCCGGATGCGGATCAGGAACCTGTTGTCGCTCGGCGAGAGCCGGCCTGAGTGGAACAGCGAGGTGTACTGATAGTGGGTGTCGTCCAGATACCCTTCGAAGACTAGAAAGCGGGCGAGGTCTGCACCCTCGCCGAATGGCTCGAATAGGTCGTTGAGGTCTGCCGCGCCTTCGCGGATGGTCTCGTTGAACCTTGCCAGGCGGACCCCGCCCAGTTTGACGCGGAGGTCGGCGATGTTCCTTGCGGTCGCGTCCCGGGAGGCGGTCGACTTCCGCTCGACCTCCTCCGTGCGCTGCTGGAGGGTCCTGCCCGAGCCCACCTCCTGCTCCAGCCCGGTGAACTGCACCCGCTGCTGGCCGCCATTCACGCTCCTTACGTAAGCGTGACTCGAGGCCAGGATCTCGTCCAGGCGGTCGCTCCGGGACAGGGCGGTGAGCCAAATCATGTTGCCCTGGTTAGTCCCGATCTGCGTGTAGCCGTCGGGGACCCGCTCGATCACAGCCATCGCGTAGCTCCTGCGCAACTCCGCAAGGTCGGTGGGCAGTTGCCGGTCGGTCTCGTCCAGGAGCGCTTCGAGGCGGGAGATCTCGCCCGCGTACCGGGCCTCGACTGCCGTGACGTATTCGTCGCGACGGCGCAGGACCCCTGCGAGATTGCCTCGACCGCGATGGAGATGCTCGAAGTCGCTGGGGAAGACGTTTTTGTAGATCAGGATCGCGAGCAGCTTGTTCGGATCCAGATCGCCCTCGCTCCCGGTCTCCAGGTTGGCGGCGTAGATGGCGTACTCGTTGAAGATGTTCCGGATCAGTCTGAGATCGTCCAGGTACCTGGAAACTTCCCGCAGGAACTGCTGGTTCAGCCTGTCGCCTATCGAGAGGCGCTTCACCTGCTCCAGCACCTTGTCGATGGAATTGGAGCTGTTGATGATTGGAATGACCGGGATGATGAACTCGAAGAATTTTGTGCGGTCCGTATTCGCGAACATGTCGTCGCGGAGTGCGTAGAGGAACCGGACCGGTCGCCTGACACCCGAGTTGGCGTTAATCAGGCTGTTGATCTCGCGCAGTGTGACGAAGATGTCTGGGTTTTCGAATCTATCGAGGTCCTCGATGACGACGAGGTCGTATCGCGTGGACTGGAAGAAGTAGATAATTTCGTCTAGGTGGCGGTTCAGGATGGACTCCTCGGTCGTCGCCGTGGGCGTGATCTCGATGTCCTTCAGCGAGATGCTCTTTAGGGAAATGCCGAAGCTGGCGACGTAGATGCGATGGCAGACCAGCCAGATAAATGCGCCCGCGATCACGATCCCGAGCAGATTAAACCAGTACGTCGGGCCGAGCGGCTTGAAGTAGGCGCCCGAGAGGACGGTCGCGCGGCTCTGCATGAGGTGCCAGCAGGCGATCAGGCCGAGAGCCGTGAACAGGGAGACGAAGGCCGACCACCGCCCGGGCGACTGGATCCGCTTGAACCTCGAGAGCGGGAGGCGGTTCGCGTCCGCCCCGTAAAGCATCTGCTGGAGGATACTCCGCTCGATCTCCTGTCGGCTCGCCTTTGGTGCGCCGGAGACCGTTTCGGGAAGGAAGGCGGCTAGTGATATCTGCAGGACCGGGTGTTCGTATCTTAGCAGGAACGACTTGATGATGCTGCTCTTGCCCGACCCGTAAGGTCCGGTGAGGGCGATGTTCATCACGCGGGGGTTCTCAGTCGCATCGGTCAGGGCGGCCCCGTATACGCCGGCCGCATCGGCCTCGTCGGTCGGGGCGAGGTCGACGAACCGGGAATTGTGCCCCGTTTCCGCCGCCGGCCGACCGACCCGGGCCGCGGCCCCGATGAGCCAACCGGCCAACTTCCTGCGAAACTCCACCAAGCCGACGATACTCCAAGAACGGTTGCGGGCCACGCTCACCTTAGAGCGCGCAATTGCCGGTACCAAATTCTAGGTTGATGGGCTCGCATTGTCGCAAGCTGGAGGTAAGCGGCTTGAACAAACAGGGATCAACGCCATATTGGCGCGGCCTGTGGCGTAAGCGAAATCGGTGGGGGTGCCGAACCTGCAGGGGTAACGCAGGGAGGCGATCATCAGCAGGGCCGACGACTTCAAGACGCTGTTCTCGAACATCGCGATCGACAATGAGGCGACGATCTCACTTCGCTATGGCGAGGTCACGCGCGCGTTGAACCTGGAGTTCCGCGCCACTGAGTCCCGAACAGCCAACAGCCTCCAGGTGGGGTCATATGGTAGGTGGACCGGCATCCGGGGCATCTCCGACCTGGATATGCTTTACATCATGCCGGCGGGCTGCTGGTCCGACTACAAGGACGGTGGGCAGTACAAGTTGCTCCGCAAGGCGGCCGACGCGATCCTCGCCCGCTACCCCAACACCGAGGTCTATCCAGACACGTTGGTGGTCGTCGTCAAGTACGCCAACTTCAAGATCGAGGTTCAGCCCGTCTTCGAGGACGAGAGCGGCTTCTGGTATCCATACACCAAGAACGGCGGCAGCTGGCGGCTCACCAAGCCGAGGGCCGAGCTGACCGCCACGAGGCAGATTGACGACGACAAGAATGGCAACCTGCGTCGGCTGTGCAAGATGGCGCGAGCTTGGAAGAACAAGCACGGCGTGGCCATGGGCGGCCTGCTGATCGACACCCTGGTACACAACTTCCTGCTGTCCACGTCCGACTTCGACAAGACCACCCACTACTCGTGTGGTCAGATGATGCGTGACTTCCTGGAGTATTTGGCCGACCAGCCTAAGCAGGACCGCTACGCGGCGCTGGGCAGTGGTCAGCACGTCAAGGTACACAAGCGGTTCGAGGCCAAGGCCAAGAAGGGGTTGGAGCTGGCCGACAAGGCGCTGGAGGCGGGCGAGGAGGCTAAGGCCAACAATCGCTGGCGCAAGCTGTTCGGCAGGGCCTACCCGCTGTCTGACACCACCGAGGTCAAGAAGGCCTACATCGCGGAGGCTGGCTACACCGCAGAGAACACCGAGGAGTTCATCGAGGATCGCTTTCCCGTGGACATCAGGTACACGCTCCGCCTTGAGTGCGAGGTGTCACAGCACGGGTTTAGGACCATCCTGCTGAGGGCGGGCAGGGGGCTGGGCCTGGGCCGCCTCAAGGTGTTCAAGTCCAAATCACTGCAGTTCTGGATAGTGGACCAGGACATCAAGGGCATCTACCACGTCTATTGGAAGGTGCTGAACCGGGGGCCGGAGGCGATCAGGCTGGATAAGATACGCGGCCAGATTGAGGCCGACAGTGGGTCGAAGATGAAGAAGGAGCGCTCCGACTTCCGTGGCGAGCACATCGTCGACTGCTACGCCGTCCAGGACGGTGTTGTGGTCGCCAAGGACCGCATTCACGTCCCCATCGTAGATCAGTCGGAGCAATGATGGACAAGGACCTGCTGCTGAGAACCATAGCCGAGAAGGGCTATGACGTGGGCTTCGGCGCGAAGAAGACGTTCGCTACCTACGACATCATAGGCAAGGGGCCGGGCTGGGTGGGCCTGATCTCGGGCGCGGTGGGGATCTTCGCCCTTATCTTCGAGCCATTGTCCGCCAAGGTGCCATCGGCGATCCTGCTCATCGCGGGCTTCGCCAGCGTATATCTCTCGTTCTACCGAGCCGAGGATTATGAGAAGGCCGCCAACAAGCTGCTATCTCAGTATAACAGATTGAAGGCTCTCTACCGCAGCGTTCAGTCTGGTCAGGACACGGTCGCTGCAAAGGCTGAACTCGATGTCATTGATGCGGAATATTACGCTACCACGATTGGTCGGCAGGTATTTTTAAGCGGCTGGTATGCACACTACAAGCTGTTCGCCGAATCGCAGATTGGCTGGATGGACGAACAGCTCCACTTTACGTGGAAGGACAAGTGGCCCGTCTCCGCACGGATTACGATCCTAATTGGCCTGCTGGGAGTCGGTGCCGGAGTTATTTGGCTAATAGCGAAGAGGTCATTCTGCTAGGCTGGGTTCTTACGTGTAGCAGACATGCGTCGCCTGAACAAAAGACTACCCACGGTCTGCGTCCTCAACAGAGATGAACAAGCGTCCGCTTTTGAAAAGGGGCAAAACACTGTTGAATGACCAGGGTTGGGTCTGCCCGGTACGGGAGCTGCCGGTCGGCTCACGACCAAGACGTTTCAATGGCCGATACACAGGTTCGAAGGAGAGCTGCAAATTCAGGCTGCCTCGCTGTCAGGATTGCGATCGATCGCGGGCCAAGCCGGCAAATGATCGAGGTCAGCGAATTCGGCACCCAGCAGCCGGTCGTTGATTTTGGGAAACAGCCGTGCAGCCGTGTCCCAGATCAGAAAGCCAGCGACGATCTGCAGCGTTTCAGCGCGGATTTTACCGAGCGCAGTCTGGAGTGAGGGCCGGGTCAGCACATGCCGTGCGGCTGTCCCAGCAAGCATGGTCTCGATCAGATCAGCGTAGCGCTTAATTAACTCGCCGGAGAGACACGCGTTGAGCATCTCCAGCCGGGGATGGTCGCTCTTAAGCGAGTCAGATAGACCTGCTCGCGACCCATCACGGCGCTGCGCTGGATCTAAAACAATATCGCCATCAGGTCTAAGAAGTGCGGGCCACCGCGCCGCGGATGCTGGCGATACCGAAGCATGCCCTCACCACGAGCGCGGACAACCCCTCTGCTAGCCCAACCCCCAACGAGCACCCGACCGTTCTTCGCCCGCCCAACCATCTCTCGCGCCAAGCATATGATCGCGCTCGTAGTCGTTGATCTCACCGAGGTTCGCAAGATGCCGGCGCAGCGCTATCCGGCTCACCCCCAGCTTGTCCGCCAAAATCGAGACGCCGCGGCTCAGACTTGCAAGCGTCGTTGCGGTCGGTCGCTTCGCACGAGTTGTCGGCATGAGCAGCATGGCAGCGAACGCGTTGGCGCGTTGCTCGACCGAGGGCGCGGCCCAGGGCGTACTGCTGTGCGCGAGCGGCCGGGCGCGTTGTCGGTCGAACAGGATATGGCAAAGTTCGTGCGCCTCGGTGAACCGGCGGCCTAGGCCACGGTTCATCGGATGGTCGAGATTGACGAGGATGGTTGGACGCAGCCCCGCCCCCGCCAACGCGACTCCGCGCGGACCCTGCTCTCCGAGCTCGACGTTGCGCACGCAGATCGACAGGCCGTGCAGCAGCTCCTCAAGTTTCGTCCGGGGGGCGTCCGGGTCGGGATCGGCCTCATCGAGCACATCAAGTGCGAGCGCGTAGCCGGCCTCGAACGGCGAGGTGCTGGTCCAGGCAGGATCGTCGTAAACCAGCTCCGACAGGTTCTCCGGCTCCCGGTCCTGGGTTTTGGCATTATAGAATTCGGTCAGCAAGGTCACCGCCGCTTCCTGCGAAATCTGGGGTGTGAGGTCCCCAAACATCGCAATCTCCGGCGCAAGTATTCCAAGCCATGCTCCGTCGATCACAGGACGTGCTTTGCCGAGTGCATCGAGCCCGGCAAAGAGCTTGTTCGACAGCGGTCCGGCCTCGCGCCGTGAGTCGAGATACCAGTGAAGGGGCTCGAGGCCCGATTGCCCATCGGCAATACAGCGCCAGGTCTCTCTAACCTCGTCCGACCAAGGCGCACGCGCGACCGAAGGCTGCTCCAGGAACCAGTCGATTGCTGCGGAGAGAGCCTCCCCGACATCGTCGACCGGCACGCGTGCGCGCCCGTCTTCCAGAAGGAAGGTCGCGCTCTCGCCGCCTGGCTGCAGTCGGTCGCCCCAGCTCAGTTCGAGTTCGTCGCCGACCCGCTGAAAGAAGATGTCGGGCACCAGTCCGCCTTCGGCGGCCGAACGCAACGCGTGGCGGCTGGCCCAATCCTGCCATTTCCGGAAGCGCTCGCTATCGCCCGATAGCTCCATCATCGCCAGATAGGCGAGGCGCGCCCAGCGTGGACGACGGTCTCCCCAGCCGGTTTCGGGTGGCAGGTGCGTTTCATGGAAGAGTGGCGTCCACGAGCCCACCAGCCAACGGATTAGCGGTGCCAGGAACCATCTTACCTCTTGCACCTCGACGGGCCCGTCGGCGGTGTCGAGCTGAAGACGGCAAAAGTTGACGTCACCGACCCACAGTCGCCAACCACCCCAGGAACCGACACTGTCTTCGGGCACGCTGCGGTCGGGCTGCTCGGACGCCAGGCACAATTCGAGCGCGAAGCTCGACTTGTCGCCGAAGAGCCTGAACTGATTCTCAACCGCCAACGAGTCGTCCTCCAAAAGCGTCACGCACCTGTCTTCTGGTCTTATAGCTCCTAAGATCGCGCTTGCTTATCGCTTTTTCTGCGAGCCATTTCTGCTTGAGATCGAAGTCCATCCGGTCCCAAGCCTCCGGATAACCGTGCCACAGCATGCCCTCCTCGATCGCGCGCGTCCGCCGTCCGACGAATCCAACACCGTCCCGCGTCGCCTGCAGCGCACTGCCGACCACTTCCGCCTCATCGAGGAGGTCCTGTGCGATCGCTACGCTCCATGCCGGACATTTAACCCCGGGATTGTCGGCGGTGATTGGCTCGCAATGCCGCGGGCTTGGCTCGTAGATGCGCGTGTCGTCAGGCATGGCGCAGACCTAGGTGATTTCGAGCCGGTAGCAAGCCAAGCTGCCGTTTGACCTATCCCGCGCCGCCAGCAGAACCATTGCCAAAATGCAGTTCCCAGCGGCCCCGGGCCACCTTCAACCAAAGCAACTTGCCTGAACGATCGTCCGCTTCCGGCTAGCTGCCGAGACGGCGTGGACGACCGGAAGTGGGTCGTTTGCTCCGTCTAACGGAAAGCGATTGCGAGCTAACGCCGGACCGATGCGACTTCTCGACCGTTTAGCCGGCGCCTCGCTTCCGCTAGATGGACATACCAGACATGCCTGACCACTCGTCGTCCCCCGTATTGCAGCCCGTGAAGATCGGCGACCTTTCGCTGCGTAACCGCATCGTCATGGCACCGCTCACCCGCAGCCGATCCGACGACGACGGCGTTCCTCCCGCCTTCGCCGCCGACTATTACGGGCAGCGCGCCGGGGCGGGTCTTATCATCAGCGAGGCGACGAACATCTCGCCGCAGGCGGTCGGCTATGCGCTAACGCCTGGTATCTGGAACGATCGACAGGTCGAGGCATGGCGGCCGATCGTGCAGGCTGTGCACGACCGCGGTGGCCTGATCTTCCTCCAGCTTTGGCACACCGGTCGCATTTCGCATCCCGATCTGCAGGGCGGCGAGCCGCCCGTAGCACCCTCGGCTATCAAGCCTGTTGGGCAGGCGTTCACCAAGGACGGGATGAAGGACCACGTCACCCCGCGCGCGCTTGAGACGGACGAGATTCCCGGGATCGTCGAAGATTATCGCCGCGCTGCCGCCAACGCGAAGGCGGCGGGCTTCGACGGCGTCGAGGTTCATTCGGCCAACAATTATCTGCTCGAACAGTTCGTCCGTGACAGCACCAACCAGCGCACCGATCGCTACGGCGGATCGATCGAGAACCGCTTGCGCTTCCCGCTCGAGGTGGTCGACGCGGTCGTTGACGTCTGGGGTGCGGGGCGCGTCGGCATCCGCCTTTCGCCGGCCACGACGATGCCCGGCGAGACCCCGCTCGACAGCCAGGTCATGGACACCTTCGGCATCTATATCGACGCGCTGTCGCAGCGCGGCCTGCTGTATGTTCACGATATCGAGGGCGTGACGCAGGAGACGCGCGATGCGGACGGCGTCGACTTTTCGGCACTCCGCCAGCGGTTCGATGGTGCCTATATCGCCAACAACCAGTACACGCTCGACCTCGCGGAAACGGTGCTGGAGAAGGGTGACGCCGACCTTTTCAGCATGGGGCGACCGTTCATCGCCAATCCCGACCTCGTCGAGCGCCTGCGCACCGGCGCGCCGCTGGCCGAGGCACCCAAGGCATATTGGTATGGCGGCGGGTCGGTTGGTTATTCTGACTGGCCGGCGATGCCCGGCGATCGCGACTGAGCCGAAGGAGAACGGGCCGATGGTACGGATCGATCGCCGGCAGGGATTGTGGATGCTGGCCAGTGGGCTCGTCGCGGCGACGGCGCTCGGCGCGCGGGCGGCGGCAAGGGCCGCGCCATCGGCTCGGATTGGCGGAACGCTGGCGCTGGTCGAGAAGGGGAGGGGGCGGGTCGCCTTCTACGCGTTGCCCAGTGGCACACGCATCGGCATCGTGGCGCTCGGCACCCAGCCGCACGAGATCGTCGCAGATCGCCGCGGACGTTACGCCTTTGTCGGCCATTATGGCGTTGAGAGCTGGAAGGCGCCGGGTGCGGGCGGGAGCGAGCTGTGGATCATCGATCTTGCACAGCGTACGCTCGCCCGGACGATCGATCTGGCGCCGTTCGGGCGGCTGCACGCTGTCCGCGTCGACGATGCCGGCCGGCTGTACGTCCTGTCGGAGAAGGACAGCATGCTGATCCGATTTGACGATCCGGTGCAGGACAAGGCGCCCTCGCGGCTGATACCGGTCGGGGGGGCGCGTAGTCATTACTTCGTCGTCCGCCGCGACGGTGCGCGCGCCTATGTCGCCGACACGCTGAGCGGCGCGGTCATCATGGTCGATCCCGAGGACATGGGCGTCGCTCCGCTGCGCCGGCGGATCGGCACCGCGCCCGAGGGCATGACCCTCAGCCACGACGAGCGGACGCTCTACGTCATCGATCGGCCGAGCGGTACGATCCACGCGCTCGACGCCACGACGCTTGAGGAACGCGCACGACGGACGATGCGTGGCGAGGCGGTGCGCGTGATCGCGCAGGCGGACGGCCGGTTGATCGTGTCGAACCTCGCGGACAAGAGCCTGTCGCGGCTCGATCCGGTCACGCTCGCCGAGGAGGCGCGGCTGCCGCTCGGCGCCGGCGCGCCGGGGCTTAACCTCGCGGGCGACATGCTCTACGCCTCGCTCGAAAACGACCACGTAGCGATCATCGACCTTCGCACCTGGGCGATTGCTAGCCGGTTCGCCACCGGTGCAGCCCCGGATGCCGGAGTGGTCTTGTGACTGTCTGCGACATGGGAGAGCTTGTCGCTCCACTGACCGACTAGCGGATGACATTGAAGGCGCGACCGGACCATTATGTAGCCGTGCAGAGCGCCAGGAAAGTCCCACCCTTCGTCGTTGGAAGCGATGGGCTGCGCCCGACTGGGCAATTGACCAAGCAGATGAACGAACGACCGTAGTTGGGCGGTGCCTAAAAGCAGCTGAGTGTCGGTTAATGGGTCTGCTCAGACCTTGGTCCGCACCGCTAGCTCGCGGGCAGTCGCCTCACGCATCAACCAAGAACCTTGTCGAGCGCGGCGGCTATAGCGTCCATGCCGGCCTGGTTCGGGTGATATGGGACGGGCGTGGGCCATCCGGGATTGGCTGCGGGGTGGAAGCCGGCGACGAAAGGCTGCGGTGCGCATGCGTCATGTCTTTCGCCGACCAGCGTTGAGCGCACGACGTCAACGCCATTGCGCTTGGCGGCGCCGCCGATCGCCTGGGCAAGCCGAATCGCTACGCCACGCATCCGCGCCGCGTCGGCCGGCGTGAGCGGAACCGCCGCGCAGTTGCCGGGGCCGCTCGCCGGGATGGCGGGTAGATAGCCGACGAGGACGATCCGGGTTGCAGGGGCGCGTTGCCGTACGGCAGCGACCACGCGGTCGAGCGAGGCGGGAAGCGCGGCGAGCCGGGCCTCGACGTCGCCGGCGTCGCGGACATGGCAATCTACGCCGCCAGTATCGCGGCAGGTCAGCCACCCGAGAGTGCCGATATAGTCTATGTCGTTGCCGCCGATCAGGATCGTCACCAATCGTGTGTCGGAGGTCACCGCCGCGATCTGTGCGGGGAAGCCGTGCTGGCCATGGTCAAGGATATTGGCAGTCGTTGCACCAGAACAGGCGGCGTCGACCAGTCGTAGTCGGCGACGTGCCGCCACTTGCCGGGCATAGTTGGACATCGACCGCGCACAGGCGCCGCTTGTCGGATCGGGTACGCCCACGCCGGGCCCGGCGGCATAGGAACTGCCGAGCGAGACGTAGCGGCTGCCGACGGGTAGGTCGGCGGATGCAGCGGCAGCGAGCGCGGCGATCAGGGGCAGGATCAAGCGGTCCTCCTGCGGGTTCAGCGGCACTACGGCTGGCCCCGCTTCCCCGTTGGGCCGTACCGCGATCGTATCACTATCGGCGTCGAACAGCACGTCATAGGCGTAGAAGGGGAGCGTGCCCGCATGGATGGTGACCCGGTCGCTGCCGCCGGGCTTGAACGTGGCTTGCGCACCATGCGCCCTGTCGCCGGTCACGAAGCCGAGCGCCGGCGGCGGACCGCCGCGCTTCGGGGCGAAGTCGATCCGTGCCCGGCTTCCCTCCTGCCACCGCGGCGGCGCCGACGCATCGAGCACGGTCAGCCCCGGCGCACCGGTATCGAGCAGGGTCGGACCGCATAGTCGCTCCGCCCCGGGGATGGCGAGCGAGACGCAGCCTGCAACGGTGCCGCGCGGATTGGCCGCGCCCGGCTGCAGCGGCACGAAGCCGGCAAGGTCACGCGCGTCGGGATTGAGGACCAGCGCACCCGCGCCACCGCCGCGCTGAGGCAAATGGACGATCCAGCGACGGACGCCCAGCGCCCGGAACGGGTTGTCCACGCGTCCCGACATCAACCGGATGCCGATGATCGCGGGAAATCCTTGCCCCGGCTGTCCGGACCCCATCAGGCCATAGGCATTCGGGGACACGCGTGCGGCGGGACAGTCGGGCTGGTGGGCCACGCACGTCACGTGATCGATCGCCTGGATTGCCACGCGCCCGCGCGCGCCACCGATCGCGACATCGGCCTCGACGCGCCGGCCGTCGAGTTCGACGCCGCTGCCGTAGGAATAGGTTTCCGCCTCGCCACCCGGCGCGACCCGTGCCCGGGCCGCGGCACGGGGCAGCAGCCGCAACCCGGTCGAGCCGGTATCGAGCCCCGCCATCATCGGCGCGCCATTGACGACGACCTCGATGACGTAGCGCGGCGTACCCACCGGGCGGATGTCGACCTCGTGGATCGGGACGATGCTGCGCGGCGTCTCTTGCGCCTGCACGCCCGTCGCCGTCACAAGGGCGGCGGCGGCAGCCATCAGCACCCACTTCATGGCATTATCGCCTGCATCTTGGCGAGAGCCGCCTTCGATCCCGCGAGCGCCTGCCCGACCAACCGACCCTTTTGAGAGGTTGGATGGAGAACATAGGCTTGGGACCAACCGGCGATCGACGCGTTCGAAAACCCCAGCGCCGCTAGCCGGTTGCCGACTGCATCGGCCGATCGGAAACGCCGCGCCCCTTCCGCGCCCATCACCGCCGGATCGGGAACGAGGCTGTAGTCGCCATTGCCGATCGAAGCACCGGGCCGGCAATTGACCAGCGCCGCCGTCTGCTGCCCGCCGGCCATCCGCGGGACGCATGACCCGCCATGGGCGCAGAACGACAGCCCATTTGCATCGCGGCGCATGATCGTCACGGGTAGCACCTTTCCGGCAGGCCAGTGATTGCCCATGTCGTCGGCGACGGGGCGCAACATCCGGATCCTGCATTCGGGAACGCCTTCCGCGTGCGCAGTGCCGGCGATGGTGAGCACGAGCGCCAGAGCAGCTGACTTCATCGATTGCCTCCTGATTGATGCACGCCCGCTCGCACGGGCGCGTCACCGGGTGATCACGGCACAACGGTCCGGCGTAACATTTTGTAACGCGGCTTGCTTCGCTCCTCAGCCGGGCGCTTGATGCGACCATGCCTGACCGGCCGCTGATCGCCGTCTGCGAGGATGATGCGGATATCCGCGAACTGCTCGCCGCCTTTCTCGCGGCGAATGGCTTCGCGGTCGCGACCGCGCGTGACGGGGCGGCACTCGATGCCGTGCTGGCCCAACGCATGGTCGCGCTCGTCGTGCTCGACTGGATGCTCCCTGGTGAAGACGGCCTGTCGCTCTGTCGCCGGATCCGAGCGGGCGGCGGCCCGCCGGTCGTGATGCTGACCGCGCGCGCCGAGGACGGCGACCGGATCGCGGGGCTCGACGGCGGCGCCGACGACTATGTGTCGAAGCCGTTCAACCCGCAGGTCCTGCTCGCCCGCATCCGTGCGGTGCTGCGCCGTGGAGCACCGGTCGAGGGCGAGCGGCTGATCCTCGCCGATCTCGCGATCGACCCCGCCGCGCGGCGCGTCCACATCGGCGACGCCGAGCTGTCGCTGACCGCCGCCGAGTTCGACCTCTTGCTCAGCTTTGCGCAGGCGCCGCAACGCGTCCTGTCGCGCGAGCGGCTGCTCGACCTGACCCGGGGCCGCGCCGCCGATGCGTTCGACCGTTCAATCGACATGCAGGTCAGTCGCCTGCGCCGGCGGCTTGAGGAGGCGGGCAGCGAGGCTGCAGGCCTGATCCGCACGGTGCGCAACGCCGGCTATATCCTCGCGGCTGCGGTGCGCCGCGGATGATCCGCCGGCTCGATCTGTTCGGACGGCTGATCCTCATCCTTCTCGGCGCGCTCGTCCTGCTCGGCACGCTCGGCGTCACGCTATTCTACGTGCGCGAGCAGCATCGCCCGCCGTTCAGACAGGCCCCGTTCCCGCGTCTCCAGCTCGCCGCCGGCATCATCGATCTTGCCGCGAGTGAAACTCCGAACCGGCTGCCGCTGGTGTTGCGCGGCGCGAACGGGCTCGATGTCGTGACGAGGATCCTGTCCGCCGAACCGTCGACCCCCGACCTGCGCTACGCGCCGCGGCTCACGGCGCGTCTGCGCAGCTTCATCCGCAGCGGCACCTCGGTTCGGGCCTATGTCAGCACGGTCTTCATACCGCGCGCCCGTTCGTCGGGGGTCGAGGGTTTTCTCGCCCGCGCATCCGCCCGGCTGCCCGATGGCCGGGTGATCGTGATCGACACGAATTCGACCGGCGACAAGGACGCGCCGCGCTTGCTCGGCTGGCCGGCGAGCCAATGGATGGGGGCCGCGGCGACGTTGGTCGTGCTGCTCGCGCTCTGGGGTACCGCGCGCGAGACACGACCGCTACGGCGCGTCGTCCAGGCGATGCTCGCCTTCGACGGCACGCGGGTGACGATCGCCGGCGCCCCGTCAGCCGCCGCGGACATTCGCCGGACCAGCGAAGCCGCCGCGGCGATGCAGGAGCGTGTCGTGACATTGCTCGGCGAGCGCGCGCTGATGATCGGCGCGATCTCGCACGACCTGCGCACCGTGCTCACGCGAATGCGACTGCGGGTCGCGGCACTGGGTGACACGGCCGCGCGGACGCCGCTCGAACGCGATCTCGAGCGGATGGACGCGATGCTGTCCGACGCGCTGGCCTTCGCGCGCGGGACGGCGACCGGCCCCGAACGCCTGCCGGTCGACCTTGCCGACATCGCCGCTAGCGAGGCGGCGGAGCGCGACGCCCGTGGCCAGTGGGGCACCATCGACCTCGCGCTCGACGACGCCCCCTGTCTCGGCGACGCGCTCGCGCTCCGCCGGGTCGTCGCCAACCTCATCGACAACGCCATCAAATACGGTGGCGGACGCGTCGTAGTGACGACGGGCTCGGCCGCCGATCGCGCCTGGCTGGCGGTCGAGGACGATGGGCCGGGTATCTCGCCCGATCAGCGCGCCGAGATGCTCCAGCCCTATCGCCGCGGCGAGCAGGCGAGGCGGGCAGGACTTGCCGGATCCGGCCTGGGTCTCGCCATCGTCCAGCAGATCATCGGGGGGCATCACGGCATGATAGCGATCGGCGCTTCGACCTATGGCGGTGCACAGGTGACGATCAGCCTCCCGCTGGATGCATGCGCGCCGTAGCACCTCAATCGATCTCGAGCGCGCGCAGCGTGCCCGCTACCGCGATCGACAGCGGCGTCTGCGGCTCTTCGCCGAGGAACGCGACGAGCTTGCGGTTGTCGAGGCGCAGGGGGACGCGCCAGAGATGACGCATCCCATACAGTCCACGCAGCGTCTCATTGAAGAGGCCGAGGACGGCGAACAGCGGCCATGGCAGCGGCTTCACGCTCGTCTCTGGCCGGCCGACCGCCCTGGCGATCGCGTCGACCATAGCCGTGCCGTCGGCGTCCCACACCCCCTCGGCATGGAAGCGCGCGAACGGCTCCAGATCGTCCTCGCGATCGAGCAGTCGCGCGATCGTCTCCGCGGCGTCTGGCAGATAGGTCCAGCTATGGCCGACGCCCCTGCGGCCCGGATAGGTGATCGAGGCGAGCCGCCGACCGGGCGTCACCAGCCCCTGGCTGAACCAGTTGTTGCCCGAACGCGGTCCGAAGAAATCGCCGAAGCGAACGATCAGCACCCGGCCCCCGCGATCGACGGCGCGGGCGAGACGCTGCTCCAGCTCGACGCGGAGCCGTCCCTTTTCGGTCGCCGGATGCTGTGGCGTGTCCTCGGCGACGTCGACCGGCACGTCGGCCCCGTAATTGTAGACGGTGCCGGGCAGCACGATGCGGGCGCCGATCGCTTCGGCGGCCGCGATGGTGCTGTCGATCATCGGCAGGACCAGCTCGCCCCAGCCGCGATAGGCGGGCGGGTTCACCGCGTGGACGATTACATCCACCCCTTGCGCTGCACGCAGGACGTCGGCCGCGACCATTGCGTCGCCATGCGCCCACGCAATGCCGCGCAGGCGCTCTCCCGATGCTGCGGCCGCCCGCTTCGGATCGCGCGTCATCGCCACGACCTTCCAGCCGTGCCGCAGCAGCGCCGCCGCCGTCTCCCCGCCGATGCCGCCTGTCGCGCCCAGAACCAGCGCGGTTTTGATCTGCTTCATGACCATTCTCCTTCGGGAGGGATTTGGCCTGCTCGGCGATCGAAGATAATTGACGAACTGCGTTTAGCTGCTGGAGAATTTTCGATGAAGAGGATCGACTGGGAGGATCAGCGCGCCTTTCTCGCCGTGCTCGAGGAAGGCAGCCTGTCCGCCGCCGCGCGCCGGCTTGGCGTGACGCAGCCGACGATGCGAGCCCGGCTTGAGGCACTGGAGCAGGCGCTTGGAACGGTGCTGTTCACCCGATCGGTCCGCGGGCTGGTCCCGACTGAGCAGGCCCGATCGCTCGGCGCCGCGGCACGGGCGATGGCGCGCGCGTCGGAGGCATTCGTTCGCGCGGCCTCCGCTCCGCCGGATCGCGTCGCGGGGCGGGTCAGGATCAGCGTTCCCCACTTCATCGGGCAGGAGGTGCTGCCGCCGATGGTGGCGGAGCTGCGTCGGCGACATCCCGATCTCATCCTCGAGATCGAACTGAGCGATGTCGTCGCCAATATTCTCGAACAGGAGGCGGACGTCGCTGTCCGTATGCAACAGCCGTTGCAAGGGGCGCTCATCGCCCGCAAGGTGCCGCCGATCGAGCTCGGCTTCTTCGCGCATGTCGATTACCTCGCCAAACGCGGCCGACCCGACACCGTCGGGGACCTTGACGACCATGATCTCATCGGCCCCGATCGCCACCGGTACGACCTCGCCATGCTGGAGGCGCACCGTAGCGACATCCCACTCGAGCGGTTCGTCGCCCGCGTCGACAGCCACCCGGCCCAGCTGGCGCTCATCCGCGCCGGCGTCGGCATCGGCGTGACGCAATGCGGCGTGGGCAGGCGCGACCCGTCACTCCGCCAGGTCTTGCCGGGGGTAGACCTGCCTCCACTGGAGACCTGGATCGTCACGCATGAGGACTTGCGACCTCTCCCGAGGATTGCCGCCGTGTTCGATTATTTGGTCGGCACATTCGACAAGCTAGCGACTACGTGATGTGATCCCGCTCGGCAGCCGGTGGCATTAACAACGCTCTAGACGACCGGCGTCAGGACGGCTCAGAGTGTCAGAAGTCAGCGCCAAATTGGCTGCGATGCCAGACGGCTGAACCCTCCTGTTCATTCCACCATCTGCGATCCGTTCAAACTTGCCGATATGAACAAGCGTCCGCTTTCGGCAAGTCGAAAGACGCCGTCGGATGACCGCTTCTGGGTCAAGCTGGTCGATCGCAGCCTCTACGATCCGTGTCGGCTGCCATACGGCGCATAGCAGCGATCACGTCACCATGATGGATGGGTTTGGAATAGAACTCCGCGCGGACCGGCAGGTCGAGGTCGGCCTTGGCAAAGGTGGCGGCGGTCAGGATGATCTCGATCGGCGGCCATCGATTGCGAATCGCAGCGGCGATCTCGATCCCCTTCACGCCCCTTGGCATGTCGAGATCGATATAGACGATCCGGATGTCTGTGCGGGTCTCAAGGATGCTGATCGCCTCATCGACGCTGGTTGCCTCGACGGGAATGAAACCCGCCCGTTCGACCATATCGGCGACCTCGATGCGGAGCACCGGCTGATCCTCGATGATGAGAACAGGCAAAGGCCCGATCGGTTGTGACTGACCCATGACGTGGCTGATCGACTTAACCCTGGATGATCTGGTGAAGCGGCGCGCTCATATCTGCTGTCAGCCCCTCGGTATCATAGTGAAGCTTAACGCCTCCCGACCCGGTAAGACCCATGCGGATGATGCGTGATCCGAAACCACGGTGGGATGGTTCAACCGCCGTTGGACCACCGCGTTCCGCCCAACGCATGTCGAGGATCTCGACGTCGTCGCGGCGAGATATCATCCAGCTCAGCGTGACGCGGCCATCGGGCACGCTCAACGCACCGTGCTTGGCGGCGTTAGTCGACAGCTCATGCAGCAGCAGCGACAGCGACATGGCGGTGCGCGAGCCGATCCTGACCTCCGGTCCCGAGATGGTGATGCGGGCAGTGTCGAAGGAGGCCAGTGCCGCCTCGGCGATCTGTCGGAACCCTGCCGCGGACCAGGATCGTGCCAGCAGCACGTCGTGCGCCGATGCCAGCGCCTTTATCCGGTTGCCGAACTCGGTGGCCGCGGCATCGCTGGCGGTGCGCGCCAGCGTCGCATTGGCGATCGCCTGCACCACGCTGAGCGTATTCTTGACCCGGTGCGCCAACTCGCCATTGAGCAACGCCTCCTGCGCCCGTGCCCGCCGCTGTTCGATGGCGACATGGACGCGGTAGGCGACATCCCGGACGAACTGCACCTCGTCACTGGTCCAGTCACGGGCTGCGACGGTGCTGACGTAGAGCATCGCCACGCAGACGCCCTGCTGCATCATGGGGATATTGACGAAGGCGCGTGCGCCGCGCGCCTCCAGCGCAGCGGCTTGGTCGCGCGTACGGGCATCGGAGCGACAGTCGCGAACGACAACCGTTTCTCCGGCTTTCAGATCATCGATGAGCGAACTATAGTCGCGAAGGCGTAGCGTTCCGCTGAGGCTGAGGGCAGGTTCCGCTGTCCAATCGCGTTCGACCGTGATCGTTTCGGCCACGGGGTCGATGTCGCCATAACCGACGAGCTCGACGCCTAGCGTCTCCCCAAGCACGGCACTCGCCAACGGGCCCAGATCCCCGGTTGGTTCCTCGTCCAGTAACCGGTCACTGAGGCGGATCAGGGCCGCCTGTCGCCGTTCGCGCAGCACACGATCGGTGACCTCGGTGAAGATGATCGTGAAATGATCGTCTCCGGCGTGCTGCATCACCCCGTCATACCAGCGGCCGAGCGTCCCGACCTGGCGCGTGAAGCGGACCGGCTCGCCCGTTTCCACCGCGGTCACGGGTTCGAAAACCCACGCGTCTTCGATGCCAGGAAAAATTTCCCGGATCGTCCGTCCGACCGCGCAACCGCGCTCGATACCGACAAGGTCGTACCAGGCGTTGTTGACCTCATCATACCGCCAGTCGACGATCCGGCCTGCCTCGTCGCGGACAAGCTCGCCGAGGACGAAGCCCTCGCGCAGCGTCTCGAAGATGGTGCGCCACTTCGCCTCGTTGCGGGCGACGGCATCCTCGGTTCGGCGACGCTCGGTCGTGTCGGCGATGAGCATCGCTACACGGCCATCGGCGACCGGAAACAGGTGCGCGTCGTACCAGCGCCCGAGCGGCTTCGCCTCGCCTTCGAACCGCACCGGCTTGCCGGTTTTGGCGACGTGTCCATAGGCATCATGCCAATGCTGTTCGATGCCGGGTGCGACCTCGTTGGCCCAGCGTCCCACGGCATCGGTCAGTCCCGTGTGACGCTCGAACGCTGGATTGGCTTCGACGACCCGGTGATCTACCGGTGCGCCGTTCGCATCGAACTTGACCTCGCTGATGCAGAAGCCAGCATCGATATTCTCGAAGATGGCCCTGTACCGCGCTTCGCTGGCCCGCAGATCGGCTATGGCGGCGTCACGCTGTCGTTCGACCAGCACCCGGCCGGTTGTCTCAAGCGTAACGTTCAGCAGGCCTGCGACACGCCCCTGTTCATCGTGGATCGGCGAATAGGAGAACGACCACCACGTGTCCTCCGCATAGCCGTTGCGGGTCATCAGGAGCGGAAGGTCTTCGAACGTGCATGTTTCGCCCGCGAAGGTACGCTCGACCAGCGATCCGATCTCGCCCCAGACGTCCGGCCAGACTTCTGCCATAGGCATTCCAAGCGCCTGCGGGTGGCGGCTCCCCAGGATTGGCGCGTAGGCATCGTTGTAGAGCAGGGTGCGGTCCTTGCCCCATGCAATGCACATCGCATGGCCGGACCCCAGCATCATGTCGACCGCAGTGCGCAGGCTCTGCGGCCAATTGTCGACGGGCCCAAGCGGTGTCGAAGCCCATTCGGCGGCTCGGGTGAGATCCATCATGAGAGGAAGCGTATCGACCAGGTACGGGCTTCTAGTGTCTGATACGTGGGTCGTCACGCTGGCCGTTATCCATGCTCGGCATGGCCCCGTGCCATCCTGAACTGCAGATTACCGACCATTTGGATCAAAACCAAGGTTTTGGCGTGGCCGATGTAACAGCGTCATTGGACGACGCTGGCCGACACGCGCCTCGTTACCGCCGGGTCTGCCAAGTGATCGACTTGCGGAACACGCGGGACAGCTGCTCGATTGAGTAGGGCTTATGCAGCAGCTCGAAGCCATGGCGGCCGTTCTGCGCCAGCACATGACTGTAGCCGCTGGTCAGGATCACCGGCAGCCGCGGATGGCGACGGCGGACCTCCTGCGCCAGTTCTAGGCCCGACATGCCGGGCATCACCACGTCCGAGAAGACGATGTGGAAACGGCCGCAATCCTTCTCCAGCTCGGCCAGCGCCTCATCGCCGTTGAGCGCCAGGATCGTGTCGTACCCCAGCTCGCGCAGCGCCTGGGTCGCGAACTCGCCGACGCTGCTGTTGTCCTCGACTACCAGCACGCATACGCCGTCGCCCGTGACGGCGACGGGTTCGTCCTCTTCCGCCGCCGCGCGACTGCCATCGATCGCGACACGCGGCAGATAGAGGGTGAAGGTGGTGCCGCCGTGCTCGCCGCTTTCGACCCGGATGTCTCCGTCCGACTGCTTGGAAAAACCGATCACCTGGGAGAGGCCCAGGCCCGTGCCCTTGCCGACGCCCTTGGTGGTGAAGAACGGCTCGAAGATGCGCGCCACGTTCTCGGGCGAAATGCCGCTGCCAGTGTCACTGATCGTCACCGCGACATAGTCGCCGGCAATCGGCGGATGCAGCCGGATCTCCGGGATACCCGACACGGGACCGACGACGATGGTGAGATCTCCCTCGCCGTCCATCGCATCGCGCGCGTTAATGCTCATGTTGACGATGGCGGTGTCGAACTGCCCCTTGTCGGCCAGGACGTAGCAGGGTTCTTCGGGCACGACCGTGTTGATGACGATGCGCGAGCCGGTGAGCGTCCGGACCATCGATACCAGGTCAGCGACACTCTGACCGCAATCGAACGTCTCGGGCTTGAGCGCCTGCCTTCGCGCGAAGGCGAGCAGCTGTCCCGTCAGTTTGGCCGCGCGGTCCGCGGTGTCGCCGATCGCGTCGATGTATTTTGCACGGCGATCGTCGCTGAGGTCGGGGCGGCGAAGGAGATCGACCGAACCACGGATGACGGTCAGCAGATTGTTGAAGTCGTGCGCGACCCCGCCGGTGAGCTGGCCGACCGCTTCCATTTTTTGAGCCTGGCGTAAGGAATCTTCCGCCAGCGCCAGTCTGTCCGTCTGGGCGCGCTCACCGGTGATATCGCGGGCGCTGGAGTACAGCTTTCCCTCGAACGGCACGGCGACCCACGACAGCCAGCGAATTTCACCGTCTTTCGTCCGGTAGCGATTGTCGAACCGCATCACCGGATTGCCGTCGCGCACCTCTTCGAAGGCCGCGGCACTGGCAAGCTCGTCGTCCGGCATCAGAAAGTCGGAGAACGGCGATCCTTCCAGCTCCTGTGCGGTCCAACCGAGGACTATCGTCCAGGCTGGATTGACGCGGTCGAAGCAGCCCGTGCGCAGATCGATCACCGACAGCAGTTCCGACGTGACTGTCCACGTCGTCGCCCGCTCGCGTGCGCGCGCGACGATCTGTGCTTCGAGGTCGCTGTTGAGCGCCCTCAGCTCGGCCTCGCGCGCCGCCAGTTCGCGCTCGTGCACGATCTTGGCGGTGGTCTCGGTCGCGATGTTAAGAAAGCCGGCGATTGCGCCGTGATCGTCGCGGAGCGGACTGTAGGCGAAGGTCCACCACGTTTCTTCCGGATGGCCGTGCCGTGTCATGGTGAGAGGCAGGTCTTCATGCCCGACCGGCGTTCCGGCCATTGCCGACGCGGCGAGAGATTCGATGTCAGGCCAGACTTCCGCCCAGACCTCGCTCAAGGGCTTCCCCAGGGCGGAGGGGTGCCGTGAACCGAGGAACGGCACATAGGCGTCGTTGTAGAAGAGCGTCAGCTCCGGCCCCCAGCCGACGCACATGGCGAATTGCGAAGATAGCATCATGTCGAGGATGGTTTCGAGCGAACGCGGCCAATTCGCGCGGGCGCCCAGAGACGTCGCCGACCAGTCACAAGCGTCCGTCAGGCTACGGAGATCGGAACCTCTGCCGTCATTGCCCTGATCGTTCCTGCTCATTCCCGGCCTCACCTGGTTTCAGGACCAGAGCGGCCGATTACCAAGAAGGTGATTTGTAGCCCTTTTGCATGTTCGGTAAACCGGTGGTCTGGAAGTATGACCCACCGGCCGGCGATAACGCTGAACGAACGACCGGTTGCGGGCGCTGCCTTGAAGCTCCTGAACGACGGAATTTGGGCCTATGCTGCCTTCATCGCGCAATCGGGCCGTCCAGCGGGTGGAGCATCACCTCGTCGCGTCGAGAATCACGGCGACTGTCTCCTCCGGCGTGTCCCACATTGGGAAGTGCCCGCTACCATCAAACCAGTGGAGCTCGGCGCCGGGAAAGGCTGCCTGCGCGCGCGCAGCCTGTTTGGGGAGGCAGAGCCGGTCGTGCCTGCCCCACCCGATGACGACCCGGCCGGTGCCGGCAGCGGCGGGACCGGACTGCTCAGGTCCCGTGGCAAGGCTACGAACCAACGCATCGAACGTAGGCGTTTTACTGAGACCTTCCAGCTCGGTCGCGACGGTCTCCCCGTCAAGCGCCCAAGGACGCGCGGAAAGCTGAGCGAGTAGCGTCGTGCGCGACGCTGCGTTCCGGCTCAACGCCGGCAGGCCCGGCCGGATGGCCCGCAGCAAGCGACCGGAGGCGCCGATGGTGGTTCTGAAGAAGGTGCGCTCCCAGCCTCGCCAGAAGCCACCAGGATCAAGCGCGACCACGTTGCCGACGAGTCCGCGCCGCGCGAGTTCAAGCACAATCCGCGCGCCCATCGAACTGCCGACGACATCGACGCCAGACAAGCCAGCCTCCGCGATGTAACGCTCGACGCTGCCGACCAAACCATCAAACGTCCCGCTGTCGGATTCGGCAAGGGTAGCCCCATGGCCGGGAAGGTCGACCGCGATGACCTTCCGCGAGGTGCTGAGTGGGTCCAAGACGGTGCTCCACGATCGCCAACTCCCGCCCAGGCCGTGGATCAGAAGCAGCGTGCGACCAGTGCCGCGCTCAATCGTGTTCATGTCGTCATCGCCTCGTCGTTGCGAGAAGCTCAACGCGAACGGTCGCATCGCGGGCCCCGCCTTTATCGGCTGACGGGCGGTGCAAATCGGCTCCTATTCCCACGCCGAAAGGCGGTGGGGCCGGGTAAGGCTACCTGTTCAACAAAAGGGTCTTTGGCATGAACAAGCGACCGCTTTCGGGCAGTGTCTGCCTCACTGCGAATGTCGGCTTCTGGGTCAATGTGGTGCCAATCCCAACTCGACGCCGGTCTTGTCGTGCAACGCGAAGCGGTCGACGAGATCGGCGCTGGCCTGGTTGTAACCGATCACCTCGACGTCACGTCCGTCGCGGCGCAGGCGGGCGACGATCTTGTCCAGCGCGGCGACGCCGGAAATATCCCAGAAGTGCGCGTGGGTCACATCGATCACCACGCGTCGCGTCGGCCCCTCCGCCCGGAACGCGCGGGTAAACCGGTCGACCGAGGCGAAGAAGATCTCACCGGCGACGCGATAGGTCGCCTCGGCGCCGTCGGCGGTTTCCTGGCGCTCGACGGAGAACATCCGCCGCACCTTGCCCGCGAAGAAGATGCCGGACAGCAGAACACCGGCGAGGACGCCGAGGGACAGATCGCGCGTCGCGACGACGACCACGACCGTCGTCAGCATGACGACCGACGACGTCGGCGGATGACGACGCAGGTTGGCGATCGAATTCCAGCTGAAGGTGCCGATCGACACCATTATCATGACGGCGACGAGCGCCGGCATCGGCACGCGCCCAACATAGGGGCCAAGCACCGCCAGCAGGAACAGCAGGAAGCCGCCGGCGACGAAGGTCGACAGGCGGCCGCGGCCGCCAGACGTGACGTTGATGACCGACTGGCCGATCATCGCGCAGCCGCCCATGCCGCCGAAGAGGGCGGCGACCATGTTCGCTCCGCCCTGGCCGGCGCACTCGAGCCGCTTGTCGCTGTCGGTATCCGTCATGTCGTCGACGATCTGCGCGGTGAGCAGCGATTCGAGCAGGCCGACCGCCGCCATCGTCAGCGAGTAGGGCAGGATGATCCGCAGCGTGTCGAGCGTCAGCGGCACGTTCGGGAGGGCGATGCTGGGCAGCCCTTCGGGCAGCTTGCCCATGTCGCCGACCGTATGGACGCCCAGGCCCATGCCGATGCTGATTGCGCTCAGGACGAGGATGGCCACCAGCGGTGACGGCAAAGCCGTGGTGACGCGCGGCAGACCGTAGATGATGACGAGGCCGGCAGCCACCATCGCATAGCTATCCCATCCCACGTTGGTCAGCTGCGGCAGCTGCGGCATGAAGATCAGGATGGCGAGCGCGTTGACGAAGCCGGTGATGACCGAGCGAGAGACGAACTGCATGACGAGGTCGAGCCTCAGCATACCGGCCCCGATCTGGATGAGCCCCATCAGGATGGTGGCGGCGAAGAGGTATTCGACGCCGTGCTCGCGGACGAGCGGGATCACCACGACGGCGACCGCCGCAGTCGCCGCGGAAATCATGCCGGGCCGGCCGCCGACCAGCGAGATCGTCAGCGCGATGGCCACCGACGCGTAGAGGCCCACGCGCGGGTCAACGCCGGCGATGATCGAGAAGCCGATCGCCTCGGGGATGAGGGCGAGCGCGACGACGATGCCTGCGAGCACGTCGCGGCGGGCGGCGGTGCCGTCAGTGAACCACTGGCGGCGGTAGGAAGCGAGATCGAATGTCATCAGAAATCCACATCAGGGCACATGGCGCGGCGGGGCAGCGCGGTCGGATTGCATGTGTGATGTTGTCCGGCGGATCGGCGGCCGGAATAGCCACCCGGGATTTCACCGGGTCCTTGCGATTAGTCGCGTCTAGTACAGAAGGTCCCGGTTCAGGTGCAACCGCCTTTTCTCGGCTTCGAGGCCGCGGCCGTTTGCCGACAAGCCGGCTTGGGAATGCATGCCCGGCGTCCGAACGCCGGCATTCGCGTTCGAGAGACTAGGATTCCGTCTTGTCGGCCGGGGAAGCGATATCCTTCTGAGACTTCTGCCGGTTCCGGACGTTGGTGGCGAAACAGGCAACCGGACGTTGGTGGCGAAACAGGCAAAAGGAATGGCGATGGCGCGGCTCTACAGGCTGGTGCTCGCATGGTGCGTGGCCATTCTCGGCGGCTTTTTCGCTGTCGCCGGCGGCGTTCTCGCCTCGCTTGGCGGATCGCCTTATTATCTGATCGCAGGCATCGCGCTGATCGTCAGCGGCGCATTGCTTGGCCGTGTGCCCCGGCTGGGGCGGTGGTTGTTTGTCGCGATCTGGTTCGGCACGCTGGTTTGGGCTGTGTGGGAAGTGGGGCTGGACGGACTGCAACTCGTCCCGCGGCTGCTCGCGCCGACGGTGCTGCTGGCGCTGGTGCTGCTGACCGGATGGCGGTCCCGGTCGTGGCGGTCGCATGCCCGGGCGATACCCGTCGCGGCGGCGGTGCTGCTGGCGGTCGGGACCGGCGGCGTGCTTCTCCATGGCGAGGGCGTGGAGGCGCAGGGTGCAGCCGGCACCGCGCCATTGCCCGCCGCTCCGACCGGGGAAGCGGATGGCGACTGGCGCGATTATGGCGGCACGTTGTCGGGCCGGCGCTATTCGGCGCTCGCCGATATCACCCCGCAGAATGTCGGACGGCTGCAACTCGCCTGGACCCAGCGCACGGGCGACCTGCCGATGGCGGCCGAGACGCAGGAGCACAAACGGGAATATCATTCCGAGGCGACGCCGATCCATATCGGCGACACACTCTTCACCTGTACGCCGCACTCCTTCGTCCAGGCGATCGACGCGACCACGGGCAGGACCAAGTGGAGCTGGCACGAGGATGCGCCGATCGCCGGCAACAATTATCTGGTCTGCCGCGGCGTCACCTATTTCGAGGCGCCGGCGGGGACGCCGTGCCCGCACCGCATCTTCGCGCCGACGTTCAACGCGCGGCTGGTGGCGCTCGACGCCGAGACGGGTCGGCCATGCCCGAGCTTCGCGAACGGCGGGGCGATCGATCTGCGCACCAACATGGGGACGTCGAAGCCGTCGGATCAGATCGGCACCACGCCGCCGGTCGTCGTCAACAACCGGCTGATCATCGGCGAGCGGATCATCGACAACGTCAATCGCGATATCCCCTCCGGCGTCGTGCGCGCCTATGATCCGGTTTCGGGTGCACCGGTATGGGCCTGGGACGTCGGCCGCTCGCAGGACGCGATCGCGCCGTTGCCGGAGGGACAGACCTATACGCGCGGCACGCCCAATGTCTGGGGCGCGATCACCGCCGACGCCGCCAACGGCCTCGTCTATCTCGGCACGGGCAACGCCTCGCCCGATTATTGGATCGGGTATCGCCGGCCGTTCGACGACCGCTTCGGCTCGTCGATCGTCGCGCTCGACATCGCGACCGGCAAGCTGCGCTGGACGCGGCAGCTGGTCCACCGCGACATGTGGGACATGGACCTGCCGATCGGTCCGTCGCTGTTCGACTATCGCGCCCCCGACGGTCAGGTGATCCCGGCGCTGATCCAGACCACGAAGATGGGGCAGGTCTTCTTCCTCAACCGCCTGACGGGCGCGCCGCTCGCCGCGATCACCGAACGGCCGGTGCGCACCGACGGTGCCACCCCGGGCGTCCGGGTCTCACCGACCCAGCCCTTCTCGACCGGCATGCCCAGCTTCACCCCGCCTGCACCGACCGAAGTCGCCACCTGGGGCGCGACGCCGATCGACCAGCTCTTCTGCCGGATCGACATCCGTCGCGCGCAGGGTGCCGGCATCTACCAGCCGATGGGGCTGAAGCCGATCATCGGCCATCCGGCCTTCGACGGCGTCACCGACTGGGGTGGCGCGGCGGTCGACCCGGTGCGCGGCGTGATGACCGTCAACACGATGGAAATGCCGTTCAAGCTGTGGTTGATGCGTCGCGACGACCCGCGCGTGGCGCCGCTGATGAAGCGGAAGCAGGGCGGCGAGAACGCCATGCAGGCGCAACTTCAGACCCAGTACAACACGCCCTATGTCGCGGTGGTGAAGGCCTGGGTCGGCATCTTCGGCGCGCCCTGCGTCGCGCCGCCCTGGGGTCATCTGACCGCCGTCGACCTCGGCACGCGCAAGGTGCTGTGGCGCAAGGTGCTGGGGACGGCGCGCGACACCGGCCTGTTCGGGTCGCATCTCGGCGTGCCGGTGAAGACGGGCGTGCCCAATCTCGGCGGCTCGATCGTCACCGCGGGCGGCCTGGCCTTCATCGGCGCCACGACCGATCAGTATCTGCGCGCCTTCGACCTCAATACGGGCGAAGTGGTGTGGAAGGCGCGGCTGCCCGCCGGCGCACAGGCGACACCGATGACCTATCGCGGGCGCGACGGACGGCAATATGTCGTCATCACCGCAGGCGGCCACGGCGCGTTGGGGACGCGTTACGGCGACTACACGCTGGCGTATGCCCTGCCGAAGAGCTGACGCTATTGCCCGCGTCAGTCTGCGAAGGCATCGCGATGCGTCCGCTCGACCAGCTCCCGGTCTGCGTCGCTGGTCAGCGCGGCGCGTGCCCGATCGACCGCATCGGAGGCTTCGTCCGCGATGACCTGTCGCGCTGCCGGCGCGTGTCGCGCTAGCGCTCCAAGCGACTTTTGCAGGCGGACGCTGACTTCGACGATCGCGGCGCCGTCGCGCGCGATGGGCCTGCACCAGTCGTCGAGCAATGCGGCCAGCGGTATCGGTGGAACATGAACCCTGGCGGGTAGGGGAGTGATATGCTGCGGCCGATAATCGAGCAGCCGCAGCATCACCCGGCTGCCGGCTTCGATCACTGCAATGGCGGTGCCGGGGTCGTTGACCGCAGGTGACAGCGCCCGCGACGCGATCTCCGACAGTACCACCAAGCCGAAGCGCGGATCGTGATCGAAGGCGCGCTGGTGCGCCAGCGTGAAGGCATGCTGCACCTCTTCCACCGCCGCCTCATCGACGGTGCCGTCGATCAGCGCCATCGGCCGGCCGGGTTCGACCAGTCTGCCGGGGAGGGCAAGCACATAGATGTCGGTGTCCATCGCCTCGGCGATCCGCCCTAGCAGCGCGATGTCCATGTGGGTGACCCGCGCCATCGTCGGCGCCGGCACGGTCGTCCTGCCGCTCTGCTCGACCGCGGGCGGTTCGCCATCCAGCGCCAGCGGTACGGCGATCGTCTCCACCGCTGCCAGCGCTGCGCGCTCGACCCGGTCGATCGTGTCGGACACGCGACCGAACCGGGCAATATGCTCGATCCAGCGCAGCAGCGTTACGACGATGAACAGGATGACGAGGATCGTGCCGAAGAACAGGATGACACGGCCGGTGTCGCCATAGAGGCCGGTCGACAGCGCGACGATGCCTACGATCGCGAACAAGAAACTGCCGAGGAAGGTGGCGAGCGCATTCTGCGCGGTGCTGTCGTCGATCAGCAGCTGGACCGCGCGCGGTGTGATCGTGCTGGTCGCCCCCGAATAGGCCGATACCATCGCGGTCAGCGAGAAGGTCGTGACCGCCAGCATGCTCGAGGCGAGCATGGTGAGGATGCTGTCGACCGACTTGGATCCAACCGTCGCGGCAAAATGATAGGAAATAGTGTGACCCACCAATGCACCGGCAAGGGCCAGCGCCCCGCCGAATCCGCACATCAGCGCGGCCCTGAACCACATCCTGCGCGTGAGCAGGCGGATCAGCCACTGCCATCGCGTCATCGCCGCTCCCCTTTCGGCCTTTCCAAGCCCTGGCGACGGCGCGGAGTTCCGCAGCAGCGGCGCGTTAGTGTTCCGCCTCGTCCGATCCGGTCAATTGCCAGCGTCGGAGCAGGCGCGGCATCGTGAGCCCCTGTGCAAAAATCGAGAAGGCGACGACGCCGAAGGTGATGACGACGATCTGCCCGCGCTCCGCGATGCTGGCGGGTACCGCCAGGGCGAGCGCCAATCCTACCGCGCCCCTGAGGCCGCCCCAGACCAGCACGTGCTGATAAGTCGCGGGTAGTCGCAGCCCCGATCGCGCGAACGGCAGCACCAACGGGTAGACGGCGGCCGCGCGGCCGATCAGCGTCAGGACGATCGCGACGACCAGCGGCAGCGATACCAACGCGATCGGCTGGTGCGCCTCATGGCTGCCGATCAGCAGGAACAGGCAGGAGTTGGCGAGAAAGGCGGCATAGGTCCAAAAATCCTGCACATGCTGGCGCCCGGCGACCGAAATCGAGCCGCGTGGCCCGACGTTGCCGACGATGAGGCCTGCCGCGAGCGCCGCGAACACGCCCGACGCATGTACATGTTCGGCGAGCAGGAATGATCCCCAAGCGACCACGGTGGTCAGCGTCACCTCGACCAGATGATCCGTCGTCCGCCCGGCGACGGTCAGCACGACGAACCCGATTGCGGCTCCGATCACCACACCGCCCGCAACCGTCCACAGCAGCGCGAGCGACGCGCCGGACCAAGTCAGCGCCTCGCCGTTGGTGATGCCGACGAGGATCGCGAACCCGACCGCGGCGACGCCATCGTTGAGCAGGCTTTCGGATTCGACCACCATGCTGAGCCGGGGCTCAGCCTTCATCTCCTTGAAGGCTGCGATGACCGACACAGGATCGGTCGCCGCGATCAACACCCCGAAGAAGGCCGCGCCGAGCAGGCTCCAGCCGAGCAGCAGGTGCATGCCGCCGGCGACCACGGCCGCGCTGATCGCCACGCCGAGGAAGGCGAGCACGACCGTGAGGGGCAGTTCCTCGCGGAAGCGCGACCAGCGCAGCTGCATTGCTGCCTCGAAGATCAGCGGCGGCAGGAAGACGTTGAAGATCAGCTCTCGCGACAGTGGCAGCTCGGCACCGACCGGCAGATAGGCGAGTCCGATGCCTGCAAGCACCAGCCCGGCCGTATAAGGCAGCCCGATCCGCCGCGAGACCATCGCCACCAGCGAGGCGACGACCAGTAGCGTACCGAGTTCGGTCAGGCCGATGTCGCCGCTCATCGGCCGCTCCCCGTCACCGGCGTCAGCGCGAATTGGCGGCCCGCGGCGGGGGCGGGCTGTGGCGCGATGCCCTGCTGCCGCAACAGCGCAGCGATGGCCAGGGCGCGTCGCTGACTGAGATTGGGCTCGGCAGGCGGTGCGCCGGCGGGCAGACCCGGCACAGTGAGCGCCGAGACGTTCCAGCGATGCGCCGCCCAGGCCGACGTGGTGACGGCATCGCTCGCCGCCGCGTCGAGCGTGTCGGCGCCGTCGGCGAAGGCAACCGGCGGCAACGGCCCCTGCGGCGGGACGATCGCGACATCCCAGTCATCGCTTTGGTCGGCAGCGCGCCGTTCGAGCGCGCGATAGGTCGCAACGCTCGCGCCCGGCAACGCCGCGGCGGCCGCCACCGCACGATGATGGTCGCGGTCGATCGTCACCGCATCGGGCGTGATGCCGGTGATCAGGGCGATGCCGTTCGCCAGATCGGTCACCCGCTGCGCGGCGGTATTGGTGGCTTCGCCGGCTTGGCGCAGTTCCTCGCGCTGTGCGGCGAGCGCATCGGCACCGGCGCCGAGCAGGATCTGGTCGAGATTGAGCCGCACCGGCCGATCGAGCGCCTGCGCCAGCGCCGCCTGGATCGCGCTGGTCTTCTGCATCGAGCGGCGCGGGGTGATGACGACCGCGCGCACGATGATCGGCTGTGCGGTAAAGTCGATGTCGAGCTGGGTCACGCGCGCGTCGGCGCCGAATCGGTCCGACAGCAAAGAGCGGGTCTGCGACGTCGCCAGCGCCTCGCGGCCGATCCGGTTGAGCGAGATGCCGAGCGGGATCGCCATGCCGACGAAGACCAGCACCAGCACCACGGTCTGCATCCAACCCTGGCGACGGGAAAGATGATGACCGAAGCCGTAGAAGCGCGCCATCACCGTCGCCGACAGCGCGATGGTGATGAAGTTGGTCACGAACAATGCGAAAGCGCCCATGCCGACCGGGGCGTTGCGCGTGGCGATGCCATATCCGACCACGGCGAGCGGCGGCATCAGCGCGGTCGCGATCGCGACGCCGACAATCGTGTCGCCTCGCCCACGGATGATCGCGAAGGTCCCGGCGAGCGCGGCGAACAGCGCGACGGCAAGATCGAACAGATTTGGACGCGTGCGCGCGACGATCTCGGCGGTCGGCGCCTGCAGCGGCGAGGCGAGGACTAGCAGCGCGGTAAAGGCGATCGCCAGGGCAGAGCCGATCGCCAGCGCCTTGAGTGACCGCCGCAGCTCGCGAAAATCGAACAGCGCGAGGCTGAAGCCGAAGCCGAGGATCGGGTTCATCAGCGGCGAGATTAGCATCGCGCCGATGACGACCGCCGGCGACGACAGCAGCAGCCCCAGTTCGGCGATGCCGGCCGACATCATCGTCATGAAGGCGAAGCGCGGGCTCCAGCCGCTCTCCTCAACGACGCGCGCCAGCACCGCTTCGTGATCGACCCGGCCCACCACCGACCTGCGCCACCAGCGGTAGAGCGCGAGGCGGCCGAGCTGTCCGGCGGCCGCGTGCCGGTCGACGGGGAGGGTGGGTGAGGTCATCGGCGACTATATTTCCTGCATGCGCGTCGGGAGGGAGGTCAGCTTTCGGCCGGCGCGCCGACCGCGGCGGCGGTTAGGCAGATCAGGCCGATGACGATGAAGCCGCAGCGGTGACGCCAGTCGCCGACGCCGTTGCGCCGCGCCACCGCGAACGCCAGCGCGCATTGCAGCGCGTAGAACAGAGCGAAGGCGCGCGACGACAGCGCCACCACCTGGAACGGATCGGTCAGCCAGACGACGGCGATCGCCAGCAAGCCGGCGAGTGCGAATGCCAGCGGCACGGGCACCCGGCGTCGCGACACCTCGTTGATCAGCCCGCCCGCGCCGATCGAATCGGCGACGGCTGCGCTAAGCTGGCTCGATACCGCGCCGGCGAGCACGAACACACCCAGCGCTGGGGCGATCAACTCCATGATGTCGAGAATGCCCGCGACGCCCTCCGTCTGCGCGGCGCGCGACAAGAAGGGTGTCAGCAATGCGATGAAGGCCAGATAGATGGCAGAGGCGATCCATTGCGCATGGCGCATCGTCCTGATCCGCAGCTCGGCGGGATAGTCGTGGCCAAGATAGCGCGACGTCTCGAACCCCTGCACCGTGATGATCAGTCCGAGCAGTACCGGCAGGCTGGCCCAGCCCACCCGCGCCGGCGGCAGCGGCTGGACTGCGCCGCTCGTCGCCCAGGCGATGCCAAGGGCCACCAGCAGACCGGCGATGATGCCGATCTTGATCGACACCGTACCATGCGCGACATGCTCGACCTTGCGCAGATCGCCGCCGAGCGCGAGCAGGGTCATTGCCGCGATCAGCACAGTGACGACGATATTGGCGATGAGCGGTTGCCAGGCCGGATCGACCGCGATCGGCTTCAGCGAAAACTCCGCCAGCAGCTTCAGATAATAAGCGACCGACACGGCATAGGCGAGGGCGAGCACGCCCTGGGTTATGCGCGCCGCCCAGGCGATCGGATCGGCGAATGGAGCGGTCGCCAGATGATCCTCGACATGGCGGATGTTGAAGCGGATCACCCATCCGGCGGCATAGGCAATCACGAGCAGCGCCGCCATGGCAAGCAGGGCCGCGCCGCCGAATTCGCGTGCTAGCAACGGCCCGCAAATCAGAAAGCCCGAGCCGATGATCGACGCCAAAGGGGTCACCGTCGCGCGCCAGGCGTCCGATCGCGCAAACGGACTGAAAGTCAGCAATGCCGCCACGATGATCGAGACGCCAAACGCGATGATGACGATCATGGAGAACTCCGGCGACTGGATCAAAGCGGCAGCTCTGAAGCCACGGCAGGCGGGCGTGCTATCCTCGGGATCACGCCAGTGCCTGTCAACCGCCGCGCCATATCTCAGCTGTCAGCGGCCTTTCGATCTCTGTCAGGCACGACGCATAACGCGCAATTGCCGCTACATCGCCTCCTTGACGCCTGTCCTCACGAGCAGCCAGTTCATCGGGTAGCTTGTACAGAAGCCGGCCAGCATTGCGATCTGCATGGCGAACCAGAATTCTGGCTGGTCGGCTGTGGCCAGGCCGCCGAACAGCCGCTGGAACCACAGGAACTGGATCAGCGCCATTCCGCCGTACATGCCCACTTGCCAGGCACTGATCGACAATATGTCAGCTTTGACGGCCGCCTTCAGGCCGTCGCTCGGCGAGAGATGCCGCATCGGAACGATACTCCAATATTGGAATCCAATACCGAACAGGAAGGCCAGCAGGAAGTCCGGTATCCACAGGGCGAACATCCGCGTACTGAACAGCGTGCCGTAGCCGAACCATAACGCTATCGAAGGCAGGGCAAGGGCGATCCCCTCCACCACGATGTCGCCGAGCGTGCAGCCAGCGCCGCAGTGGCTGGCCCCTTTCAAGATGGAAACGGCAAACGGATCGTCATTGTCCTGCCGGGTAGAGCGCCCCCAGCGGTAGTAGATTGCGAGCCACAACACGCTCCCGAAGAGCGCGGTCAGTGGCCACACCACCGCCATAACGGCCATATTCGGTGGATGGCGCCACACATCCAGCGCGATGGTGACGACGCAGATTACCGCCAGCGACAGTGACAGGATCGCCGCGAGGTGGATGGGGGCAGGAAAGTGCGGCATCGTGGCATAACGTTCCGTCAACCTTCTAGATGCGGCGCGTGATGCGTGCGACTACAGATGGAGCGTCGATACGATCGTTCGGCCTGTCGTTGCACTCCGCCCGACTTCCGCTTCATTAAAAGCGGAGCCGTGCTCTTTAGCTGGACGACATCAGCGCCCACTTTTAGCTGACCCCAGCGCAACCTCTTCGGTTGTGCTCCCCGAAGCGCAGTCGAAGCCTCTTCAACCGCGGCATCGAAGATGATCAAATGGCAGAAGATGGGGAGTAGGCGGATGGGGACGAATGACCGCTTCTGGGTCGTTCTCGCAGGACGCACGGCCTTGGTGTCGGACACGGTCACGAGAATTCTTGTCCTCTATGAGGTGCCGAGCCCAGAGCTGCCGGCTAGATCAGGCTGCCGAGCGAAGACTTTCCATCGGCACGGCCTCGGCCAAGGTCGCGCCGGCTGGGATAAATCGTGATCCCGATAGGTGTATGCCATGCACCTGTCCGGCAAGTTCCCGCCAGCGGCGATGAGCCCGCTCGATGCCACGCTTGATCCGGCTGCGTGGCGGCAGCGGGGACGCGGTCAGGACCGAGCGGGGTCCGACCGACCAGCGCTGCGTCCCGGTCAGCAACTCGATGCGGCTGCCATCGCTGGCGAGCCATGGCTGCACATCGTCATGCCAGTCGACGTGAGCGATCGCGCGAGTGAACAGCGAGATGTCGACCGGCCCGTCGACTATGGGCAGATCGAATCCCACCAGCACCATGTCTTGGCCACTTTGCTTGACGATCGCGGCGACTTCGAGCGCGCCGGCGAGATCCTTGCGCCCGCTTGAGGCGAAAGCCGTTGGATCCCCGATGGGAGTGACTTGTGGGTAGCCCATGCCGAGGCGCAAGGCGTGAGTCCACGCCTGCATGGTGTCCATCGATTCGTTGATGCTCATGTCGTTATACTTCTTAGGGTCTTGGCCCCGATTTCTTTTCCGCCCCGTCGTAGAGGCCATCACCGCCGCTCAGCCGCAGGACGCGGGTGCGAGCGCTGCGAGCTTTTGGGTTTCGGCTGCGAGAGCGGCAGCGACGATGTCGTCGCCATATTTCTGCCAGTCTGCGGCATAGGGGCGGTGGCCGCAGTGTTCGGCAACGAAGGCCGCGAGCCGTCTCGCAGCCTCCAGCGTCGAGACGGTACCGCCCAGCAGGTGCCGCCATCGCATCAGCAGCATGCACGTGGTCAGCACGTCGCCCTCCGCGACGGCCTTCACCGACGACCATTTGCCTTGATCCATTAAGCCGCTGACCAGATCGGGCCGGCAGGTCAGCTTGGCGGGAACGCCGATCTTGGCTGCGACTTCGGCGAGATGCGGCGGCCTCGCGCCAGCACACATCTCGGTCATGAGGTCACAGTGCCCGCTGGCCTCGCGGCGCCACGGTGAGTGCAGGCCGGCCAGCGATGTCGGCAGTCGCAATCCCGCGGCTGCCGCAGCGAGAAGAATTTGCGGCACGTCGGCGTGGAATCCGCCCCAGGTCGTCAGTTGAACGTGTTGCAGCCGGTCCATGTCGGCAAGAAAGGCTCCGACGATCCCGGCCTCGTCGGTTTCCGGGCAACCCCTGGTCTCCATGCGGACGGGGCGGAGGCCATCATCGCCGTCGGTGAGTACAAGCCAACTCAACGCCACGATCTGCCGACACGGCCAGCGTGGCGTCGCGCGAGGGTCATGCCGGCGGTCGCGTGGATGAAGATCGGCAAGGTCGGCGGGCGTGCAGCGCTCGGCAGCGAGGTAGCGCCCGTGGACGGCATGGTCGTATCGAGTTTCGGCATCCAGGACGACGACATAGCTGGGCTTGTCGGTCTTCCAGATGCGGGCAGGATCGAGGTACATGGTTTGTCTCCTGTCGGACGTAATGTCCGTCTTGGTTGGGGCGGCGTGAGATCAGCGGGCCGGGCGTTGATCGGCTCGCCACCGGTCGAGGGCACGAAGCGCTGCCTGCGCGGGGTGGTCGGCGTCGTCGAAGTCACCAAAAGTCCGCGCCCATGCCTGCCAGCCGGCGATCGCCTCTCCGACCAGCTCGATCGCAGTGGCCTCAGGACATGGCAGCAGGACCGCGGGTCTTGCCGCCTCGCATTCATCGACGGGTGTGCCCAGCGGACATAGGCACGGCAGGTGACGCGCCCGCGCTTGGCGAACGCTCCAGGTGTGGCCCCGTGGTAGATCGCGCCATCGTCCTGCGGTATCGGCCGCCGCCGCCCGGATACGCGGGTGCCGCTCCAGATCAGCTAGTGCGAGAAAGCGGCGGGGTACCGAGCCCCAATTGTCCCAGCTGATGATTGCACCGCGTGCCGGGATCTGCGGCTCCAGCCAGTCGAGGAGATCGGCGACCTCAGCGTCTTCGCCAAGGTAGCGGGCGCCGGTGGAGAAGCGGTGGCCATTATTCACCGGCGTGACGGTCAGCGTGCCGACACCGACGAGGAGGCGGGCATCCGGGCGGTGTCCTGCGGCGGGACAGGCGCCGATGGTACGGACAGCGAGCGCAATCGAGGTGGGCGCAAAACCACGCGCGTCGATCGTCAGATCGATGGAATACATGTTCGTTTCCTTGATGATGGCCGCAGTGCGGCCGTGGTGATCAGCCGGCGGAGGACAGAACGTCGTCGACGTGAGCCTTTGCGGCAGGATCATCGCGCTGGTCGAGCCAGACGCGGAGGTGATTACGCAAGGCGTCAGCGATGCTGCGCCCGACCTGATTGATCGAGGCGAGCCGCCGGAGCAGCAGCCGGAACGTCGCAATCGCGTCCGCCTGTGCATGCTCTTCGATGCTGGCGACGTCACAGCGCACCCAGGCGCCAAAGATTTGCTCGGGCTCGGCGGGCGAGCAGGCCACTCCCGTTTGCTCGCATGCCTCTCGGAACGACACTGGCCTTCCGGCGCTGGTCGCCGATAGGTCGAGCAGATATTGGCGATGGCAGGCCGTCATTGCGCGGAGCGCGGGCGCGTCGTCTCCACCCGGTAGACTGGCGAGCGACGTGATCGCGGCCTTCAGCCGGTAGCCGGTGATCGTCGCACCTTCACGGATCACGTGTTGGCCAAGCCACGCGAACAGTGTCTCCGCCATGTCCGTTGGCCGCAGGATGCAGCTGTCGATGGTGAAATCGACCGCCGTTCCGCGCAGTTCGGCTGTCAGAATGGCGGCACCAATGGGTATGCGCTGATCGATGCCGAGGTGACGGCCTATGTCGAGTTCGACAACATTCAGAATTGTCATGATGGGTGATGGAAGCATGGGACTTGGGTTCCGGGTGCGCGCGGCCGACCCCAGCCGCACAAGGCGGTGGGGTGACGACACGGATGCTGAAGATGACCGGTCTGAACCGGTCGACGACGAAGATCCTGGCGAGGGCTAGCCGGCAGATGCCGACCTTCTTTTCCCTTCCATTAGAACCTTCGCCGTTGCCGCCGCTGAGGAACGACGGATCTCGCGCCGCCTTTTCCATGCTGCGGACATGGTCGGACGACCATGTCCGCGATGGCTAGTGCCAGGCCATCAGCGCTTCATGGGGTCACCCGCCTGACCGAGTTGCCAAGCCGCGGCGCGACGGTGCAGCTTCGCCGCAGCTGTGGTTTCAACAGCTGGTGACGTTGAAGCAGCCACTTCCTGCTCCATCACCGACGTGAGTGGGGGTGACTTGGCCGCGTCGGCGAGACGACGCTCGTCGGCCAGCCGCCGGTGGTGGGCGTCGGCTTCGCGGATGGCCCGCGCCCGCAGATCCGCGTCTAGAATTGCGAGATCGTCTTGCTCGAGGAGACGTGCGGCAAGCGCCTGACTGTCCCGCTGAGCAGCGTCGGTCCTGGCGTCGTACGTTGCGGCTAGCCACTTCGCGATGAGCGACACGCTGGGCTTTACGACTGGCCGAGGCGTGACGATGCGGTCCGCAGGAACCGCCACGGGGGCTTCCCTCGGTGTGGGCGGCGCAAGGTCCTGATTGTCGAGCGTTGCCGGAGCCGACGCTGCCGTCGTCGGGATCGAAGGAAGTGTCCGGGGCGGCGCGGTGGACACGACATTGGCTTCGTGTCGCGGTGCCGTTTCTTCGGAAACGGGAGCGCGTAGATCGGCACTACGACCCGGCGCTCCCGCTGGTGAGCGCGGGGCCTTCATCATCGCCATGGCTGCAAGAACCTCAGCGTGCGGCACATTCGGTTGGGACCCAGCCGTTGGTGTGGGCTTGGAAGGCCGTGCGGCCGCCGATGCCACGGGCAGCGAAGAATCCGCGCGGCGCTCGCCAGCGGAAGTCGCAGCTTCTTGGGCGTGAGGGCTGATTGTCGGCGAGCCGGCGGCAATCCGAGTCGGTGCCGAGACCGTTGTCGGCGATGGCGGTCGTGACGACGCGGGTGCAGGCGCATGTGTCGTAGTCGCCGTCGATGCCGGGGTGGAGGTATGCATCGGCCGTGGGTTTGGCCTTTCTTCCGGTCGGCTAAAGGTCGACGTGGGTGGAGCGTCGTCTCGTCGCTCGCGATGTTGCTCGTCGTCCACTTGCCAGCCTCGCCGGATGGCCTTGTCCTGAGCGGGGGTCAGCCAGCGCGTCGGCACCGGCATTTTCCAGAAGCGCTGCAGCCAGGACGCTGGGTTTTCGCCGCGCTGAGGTGCGAATCCGTCGGCATGGCGGATCACGACCGCAAGCACAGCTTCATCCTGGACCTGCGTTAGATGCGTCGCCTTGGCCTGCTCCAGCACGGCATGCGCCGACGGGGACGCCGGCAAGCTCATCATCGTTGCGTCGTCGACCTTGATCGCGTCACGCTCGACCCGGACCCGCTGGTTCTGTCGGTCAGCCTCGAGAATCAGTTCGACCCCGATCTTGCTCAGCCGCTTGGCGAGCGCAGCGACAGCGGTGTGCTGTCGGAGTATCGACGCCTCGGCCATGAGGTTCGCGGCAGCGACTTTCAGTCGTTCCTGCTCAGCGACCATCGCCGCTAGTTCGGTCGGTGAGTATGACCGAGCCGTCGACGCGGCTGGGGGTGACGGCGCGGTGGACACTGACATTGCGGGAGCCGGCTGAGCTGACCGAACGACAGCGCCGCGCCCTCGAAGTTGGAGCAGCTTCCGGGCAGCGACAGGATCGGCGTCGGCCTGCGTCTCCAGCCAATCGACGAAATCCAGACGGCGTATGTCGCGCGCATTGATCGCGTCTCGCTGCCGCGCGGCTTCCTTGTCGATCCGTTCGCATTCGAGCCGGTAGGTCGTCATCGCTGCGGCGCGGTGGACACGCGTGCTCCGCGATCGCGTCACCGGCATGGCTGCTTTCCTGCGCGCCAGCGCCTTGGCCCGCTCGCGCTTCTGCCATGCCGCCACCGTGATCCGCTCCTCACTTAGCCGCTGTCGCCGGGCGACGAGGTCGCGGACATATTCCTCATAGCGCACCCGGAGCGTCTCGGCGGGGTCAACGGCTCGTGCGGCCGCTACCTCGGGTGTTGTCGGTTGGCTGCGATACCAGTGCACGAACGTGACCGATGATCGCGCATCCATGGCCTTCAGACTGTATCGATCGCCAAGCGCGGATGCCGGGCAGTGCCGGGTGGGATCCGATATTCGGTGCAGACGAAGACCGATCAGATCGCCGTTCTTGCGGATGAATGGTCGCAGTTCGAGGTCGAGGGCGGCCAAGGCGATGCGCCGTGCATCATAGTCGCGCTCATCCAACGCGGCCTGCGTCGCGCTCAGATCGAGCAGGTCGGCGAGCGGCGCGATGCCCGTCCGTCGTTCGCGGTCTCGCTCGCCCTGGCTGACCCTGCCGACGGTGCGGCACGGCTCTGCCAGGACGTTTCGGTCTCTTGCCAGCGGCCGCAGGCCGAACTCGTCTTCGAGGTGCCGGGCGACCGTCATCAGGCGCCGGCCCAGATGGCTGTCCCAGGCGCGGCTGACCACGTCACCCTTGGGGAGAGTTTTTGCTTCCTCGGGACTGACCTCGCGGTCGAGCGACTTCGATCGCAGGATGCGGGGTGGCGCGGTGCCGTGCCGGTTAGCGGCGACGGCAGCGATGTGCATGTGGTCGCCGGGATCATCGTTGTCGTTGTCGTGGCGGAAGGCAGCCCAGGCCTGGCGGGCAAGTCCGGCCTCCTCCAGTGCCGCGTTTATCGCGGTGCGCCACTCATCATCGCTGAGCCCACGTTCGGCACGGATGATGATGTGGACGATAGGGGCAGCACGGCCGCTACGCATCGCCGCCCGGTTGAGGACAGCGGCGGCGCTGTCGACGTCGCGAATGCCATTCATGGCGAAGAGGCGGGCGCCGGTCTGTTCCTCCGGCGTTCCGTCAAGCCGACGCTGGTAGATCAGCAGCGCCTCGGCGGAATCGCCGCGTTTGACCTTGATGATCATGAGGCGACGCTCCGGCAGTGCAGTTCGCTGATGACCCTGTCGGCCTTGACGAGTAGCTGGGCGATGATCGCCGGGAAGGTCACGCGGAGACGATCGGCATCGTCAAAGCGCAGGACGCCCGTCTGCATGCGCTCGAGCAAGGGCGTGAGTCCTGCGATCTCGTCTGCCAGTCCATCGATGGCGGCGACGGCGTCGACCCACGGGTGGACTGTCAGTGGTGGCGGTGGCGGCACCGGGCGGATGACGACGCCAGGAAGATGGCTGCGAAGCCAGTCGCCGCGAGCATGAGCGCCGTGGTAGCCGGCGTTACGCACGAGGTGATCGAACTGGGCGACCTCGTCCTCATCCCGTAACCGGATACGAACGTCGTGGCGCCGCTGGCGCCGTTCGGATCCTGATGAGCGGCTCATCGGCCCGCCCCCCAAGCCTGAGTCTGACGCTGATCCGATGTGCCGCGCATCGGAGTACCGAGCGCGTGACGACCTTGCAGGATGTGACGTCGACGGGGCGTCGTCGGGATTGCGGACGCGGGTGCGGACGTTACGTCGCGGGAGGGTGTGGGAGGGGCACCGCCTCCCGCCAAGGCATGTCGTTCCACCGAGGACCGGACAGAGCGCAGCGACAGACGGTCCGGTCGCCAGCGGCGCGGTGGACACGACACGACTTGCTGCTCTTTTCCATGCCGGGCGCACGGTCCCCGGCACGATGTCGCTGGATCTCGGCTAGGGGCCAGCGCGGCTCGGGCTAAGTCGTTGTAATAACCGCGACATGACTTTTTATTCCCCTTTTTGAGGAAACCCGGAGGTTCCACAGAAATGGGTTTACAAATGTCGGGCCCATCCAAGGCGTCGGCGACGCCAAATACCGTCGTTGAGTTTTTATCGCCCATTTTTGGGGAAGGCCAAATCTTGGCCTCGGCCGAGCTCAAAATCGCCGGGCTTGGGGCGGTAACCCGCTCACGGGCGGATTGCGGGAAATCGATCACGAAGCATCTCCATCAGCGGCAGCGCGAAGGCTGCGGTTGAGGAGAAGGTCCGGCCCCTTTCCGATTGTCTCCAGCAGCAAGGCCGCGGCCTTGCTGTGAAGCTACCGACCCACTCGCCTGGGGACCGGTCGATGGGCGACGTCCGACACGCCATGGCCACAAGATCCGCCTGCCCCGGGCGGTATCGAGGCGCCATCACGCCTCGGCCATGACGCCGATGTAGTGACTATCGCTCGGTGTGGGAAGGCGGGGGAGCGAGACAGCCGCTTTCCTTGATGGCGAGAGCGTGGTTGACCATCCATTGTATGATCAGGCTAAAGAAGCAGCGCCGATGACCTACTCACCTCATCCGCTCCCTCAAGCGATCTACGCGTGCCCGGGCGCAGTGGACGACAGCATCCCAATGCACGCTGCGGAATTCGAGCCGATCCATGTCGGCCTTTAAAATGTCGAGGGGTACGCCCTGTCCATAGGCTTCCCCGGTGTTCCTCGTTGCGTGTCCCGCAGCCTGAGCCAAGTTCATCTCGGGGATCCGGCGACGACGGCCTTCGCGCTTCATGCTATGCCGGGTGGAGTAGAACGCCTTGTCCGTTTGGGTTATGCCGAGTCGGCGAAGCTCGCGATTGATGGCCTGCGACAGATAGGTGTACCGATCGCCGTATTTCGCGGGCTTGAGGTCGTCGAAAAGCCAGGGTGAGCGCCGGGCCTGCTGGACTGCGACGAAGTCGAGAAAGCCACCCTCCAGAACGATCCAGTGGAGCGGCACGTCTCGCTGCGACTGCAGCGTCTTAAGATGCCGGACGGGCATGGTACCGCCGTCGACACCCCGCTGCGGCCGGCGATCGGCGCGGAAGCGCATGATCCAGTCGCCATCGTCCTGCACGATCTCGCTCGGCTTGAGCTGGCAATGCTCGCCGGGTCGCGAGCCATGGAAGGGCGCGAGGAACAGGATCCAGAACATGGTGTCGGAACAGGCGTCCGGATCGGTCATCAGCCGGGAATTGTAGATCAGCGCCATCTCTTCGTCGTTGAAGTGGTCGCGCTCGGTGCCGGTATGCCGCGCACCATCGACCTTGATGCCTTGCGCGACGTTGACGGGCACCCATTCGTATTCCTTGGCGACGGCGAGGAGCGCCTTGATCGCCGCGACCTGCTTGCCGACCGACGGCGCCGACAGGGTCGGCAACTTCTTCGCGGCAGCGAGGGCGATCTGTTCCCTGGCAGGGAGCTTCTTGATGCTCTTTTCCACGCGTGCTGGAAGGTTGAAGCACTGATCGCGGAACGTGCGGATGTCCCCGCTGGTGATCGCCGTCACCGGCTTCGGGCCGATCAGCTCCTCAAAACGCCGGACGGCAAGCAGCCACTCGTCAGCAGATTTCCGCGCTTCGCCGTCCCCGAGACGACGCGCGTCCCGCCACAGCTTGTATAGCGCCCCCAGCGAGCGATCGGGCGCGTCTGGAACGGCCGGTTGCGGGGCAGGCGCGTCCTGCTCGACAAGGTGGGCGGCCATAGCCGCCGTCATGGGGTTGAGGACGAGCTCGGCATCTTCCGGCCAATGGGTAAAGCGGTGTTCCGCCAGACGCCGCAGAACGCGTTCGGCAACCGCGTCGAACAGGACACCGTGCGACGGCAGCGCTTCGCCCGCCGCGTTGGCGACGAGCTGCGTCTCGAATGCGGCAGCTTTCCAGTCGCGCGCAGCGAGAAGCCCGCGGGCGATCTCGCGGAACGCAGCGCCCTGATAGCTGGGCTGTTCTTCGAATGCCTCGATCTGCGCGGAGGCGAGCTTGCGATGATCGAGCGCGGGGAAGGCCGATCCCAGCCGAGGCGGCAGATCGGTCACGAACTCGAGACGATCATCCTCTAGATCGGTGTCTCGCATGATCCGACACTGGCGCTCTGCCGCGGGCGCGTGCTTACCGCCCCAACTCTGCCGGACCCGAAGGCTAAGGAACTTCAGCATCCCGTAGGACACATTATCGATACCGCGGGCCATGTCGAAGTGGAGGTCGAACGACGCCTGATGCGCGATGTTCGCGCGTGCGAGCGCCACCATGCCCTTCGCGACGACCTGATCCGCCTGTTCGCCGATGGATGCGGCTGCGAAGGCATCGAGGCCCGCCATGTAGCGCCGGATTTCCGCCAGCTTCTCGGCATGCCGAAGACGCGCTTCGTTCTCGTCGGTGGTTCCGAGGGAGTATTTCCACTCGCGCCTGCCGGCGGCAAGCCGATGGCGTTCCGGCACAACCATGCGGAACCACCACATTTTCGACTTGGGATGACGATACAGCCCCGCCACACGAACCCTCATTTGTACCACCCCTTTGTACCACCGGGTGGGCTGAGCGTCGATAGATTGAGCCTAAATCCGCCAATTTCCGCCAGAAAAGGCCGAAAGTGGTGACCCCTACGGGACTCGAACCCGTGTTTTCGCCGTGAGAGGGCGACGTCCTAGACCGCTAGACGAAGGGGCCGTTTAGCAGCGAGAGGCGGGCGTCTACGGGGTGGGGGGTGGGGCGTCAAGCGGTTACTTCGTCAGGATGTGATGACGATCCGGCTCGGCCTGGTGCTGGCCGGCAGGGTCAGCGTCACGGTGTGCCGGGCGGTGTCGACGGTGCCGCGGCTGGCGCTGGTGGCGGGCCAGCCGTGGATCGTCACGCGCATCTCGCGCCACCAGGGGCGATAGGCGCCCTGCGCCGCGGCGAACGCCAGGGTTACCCGGTTGCCGCCCATGGCGCCGGTGCATGAGACGTGCTGGCGGCGATAGGCGCGGCGGGTCGCGGGATCGGCCTTGCCATCATCGTCGTAGAGCGTCGTCGCGCAGTCCGGGCCTGGCCAGACGTGCAGGTCGAGCGGGCCGACCGGGGTGTCGGACAGGCTTTGCACCAGCGGCTGCTTGGGCAGGATCGTGCCCTCGCGCACGAAGACGGGAAGGGTGTCGGCGCGCGGCGTCAGGCGGACGACGTCCTGCTTGCCGAACGGGCCGTTGTCTCTGACTGTGGTGGTCGCTTCGGCATCGGTCCAGTAATCGAACCATCGGCCCTTGGGCAGGCAGGCGTCATAGGGCGCCGGGGATTCGCCGAATGCGTTGCCGGCGATCACCAGCGCGCGGCCGAGCGCGAAGCTGGCGCCGGTGTCGCAGGGGGCGTTCACCATCTCGGGATGATCGTAGAACAGCGGCCGCATCATCGGCGCGCCGGTGCGGTGCGTCTCCTCCGCCAGCGCATAGAAATAGGGGAAGAGGCGATAGCGTTCCTCGACATAGGCGCGGCGGATCGCCGCCTGCTCGGTGCCGTGGACCCAGGGTTCCTGCGGCGGCGACCCCTTGGTCGCATGGTCGCGGAAGATCGGCATGAAGGTCGCGACCTGGAACCAGCGGGTGAGGAGATCGGCGCTGGGGCCGCCGCCGAAACCGCCGACGTCGTTCGCGGTCCAGGCGAAGCCCGACAGCCCGAGGCTGAGCGTCATCGAGATGGCGAGGCGCAGCTGGCTCCAGCTCGAATAATTGTCGCCCGTCCAGGTCGCCGCCCAACGCTGGCCGCCGGCGTAGGTGGCGCGGGTCATGACGAAGGGACGCTCGGTGGGGCGAAGCCTTTCCAGCCCCTCATAGGTGCCGCGGAAGTTCTGCATGCCGAAGACGTTGTGGACCTCGGCATGGGTCGCGGTGCGCGGGGCGAAGCCCGATCCGTCGATGCGGTGGACGGTGTCCAGCGGCATGGTCGAGGATGGCACGTTGAACAGCGCCGGCTCGTTCATGTCGTTCCAGAAGCCGGCAACGCCGTCACGGACGAAATCCTTGTAAAGCGTGCCCCACCAGCGCCGCGACGCCTCTTGCGTAAAGTCGGGGAACACCGACGTCCCCGGCCACACCCAGCCTTCGAAGACGCTGCCGTCGGCGGCGTGGACGAAGCGGTCCTGGTGAAGCCCCTCGTCATAGGGCGCATAGCCCCGGTTGGGGGCCTTGGCGATGTGAAGGTCGGTGATCGCGACGATCTTCACGCCCTTGCCGCCGACGTCGCGGACCAGCCGGCCCATGTCGGGGAAGGTCTTGGGATCGGTGGTGAAGGGCCGGGCGAAATATTGATAGTCGATGTCGAGCCACATCACGTCGAGCGGGAAGCGATCGGCGCGGAAGCGGTCGACCAGCGAACGTACCTCGTCGGCGCTCATGTAGCTGAAGCGCGATTGCTGATAGCCGAACGCCCATTTGGGCATCAGCGGGGGATGGCCGGTGAGGTCGGCATAGCGCTCGACGACCCTGGCCGGGGTGCCGCCGGCGATGACGTAATAATCGATGGGGCCGCCGTCGGCACCGAAGCTGGTGACGCCCGCCGCGCGATGGCCGAAGTCGAACCAGCTGCGCCATGTGTTGTCGAGCAGCACGCCATAGGCGCCGCTCTCGCCGCCTACCGAGAGATAGAAGGGGATCGATTTGTAGGTCGGATCGCGCGTCTCGGTGATGCCGGCGTCGGTGTTCCACAGCGTGAAGCTGCGGCCGCGGCGGTCGAGCGGGCCGGTCTTGTCGCCCAGGCCGAAGATATGCTCCCCGTCGCCGAGCCGCTTGTTGAGAGTGAAGCGCTGGCCGTCGTAGCTTGGCGGGGCGGCATCGATCAGGATCGGCTTGCCGGCGGCGTCGGCGATGCTGATCGCGCTGGTGGCGGGATCGACGCGGACCCGCATCGCGGCGGTCGAGAAGCCGTCGGCGGCTTGGGTGACGGCGACGCGGGCGGTGCGCATCGCGGGAAGGACGGCCCAGCTCGCATCCTCGGGCAGGGCGCCGGTGCGGCTGACGCGTATGCGGACGATGTCGGGGGCGATCGCGTCGATGCGCGTCAGCGTACCGCCGATGCTGCGCTCATAGGCGGGTGCGGCTTGCGCAATGGCGGCGGTCGGCAGCGCGGCAGCGGTGAGCGGTGCGGCAAGCGCGATCAGCGAGGTGGCGATGATAGAGCGCATGTCGATCCTCCCGGGCGGCGCGGTCGGCGCCATTGTCGAGCGACGCTAGAGGCGGTGTGCGGTGAGGGCCAGTGGGTGCCGCCACCGTGCATACGTATGAGGCGGAGAGGGGGTAGGCAGCGTGTCGCGGGCTATCGCGCCCATCGGTGTTCGACCCAACCGTTCACGCGCGCCTGAAGGCGGCGCGGTACGTGAAATAGGAACGCCAATCCCCAGGCGTTCGCGATCCGCTGGAAGGCCAGGCAGATCATCGTCACCACGACAGCCGCCGTCAGCGCCGCCAGGGGGCTGAATGCATCGGGGGCGCTGAGGTCGATCAGTGTGAGCCCCATGATCACCGGAATATGGCAGACATAGACGGGCAAGGTATTCCGTCCCAGGCGCGCGATCGGCGTGCGGACCAGATAGTCGGCCGGGATGGCAGACACCAACGCGACGGCGCCCAGGGCGAAGCACAGCGCCTCGGGGATCGACAGCAGCGCATAGGTCAGGCTGCCGCCCCCGCCGGCTTTAGCGAGGTGGAGGGCGAGCCCGATCAGGGGCAGGGCGACGCCATAGGCGGCCGATCGCCTGTGCAGCGCCTTCATGGCGCGATCATCGAGGAACAGGCAGCCCACGACGAAATACATCCCGTATCGACCTATCTGCTCGGCGGCGAAGAAGGACGGTCGAAGATAGTCGGACCATAGCGCCGTCGACAGGGCGAAGAAGACGGCAAGCAGCACATATCTCGACACGCCCGCCCGGACGACGATGGGAATGAAGGCGAGAACGACGAGAGCCCAGAGGAACCATAGCTCGGTGTTCGGTCTCGCCATTTCTCTCAAGATGTCGGGCAACCCGATAGTCTCACCCGTCGACTTCGACAGCAGAACGACCGGTGTCCAGAGCAGGACGAGCCACGCCAGATTGGCGCACCGCCAAAATATCCGCCCGCGCGAGGCTTTCATGATCCCCTGGGCAAGAAAACCCGACAGCAGCAGAAGCGTCGGCATCCGGGCGAAGCCGAGCGCCCAATTCACCGTTGCGAGCCATGCCGGAACCTGAAACCAGTTGCCCCCCAGGAAGACCAGCACGTGGTGAAACACAACGAGGAATACGGCACCGCCGCGCAAGGCATCCAACCCGACGACTCGCGTTCTGGGTTGAGGCATCTCGGCAGATGTCTCTGGCAATTCTTGCGTCATGCGTATCGTGATGTCCCAGAAAGCGATCGATCTTTATGTGTTCGGGGGGGCGCCATCATCGGCCGGTGACCGCACTGCGTGTCACCGATCGCATCCGCTAAGATGATGCCCGGCTTCGATGCCGCCCGTCAGAACGCACCCGAAACCCGATCACTGTGAAAGCGACCTCTCCGGCTCGCAATATCGCCTCTCAAGGGCGACAGGCATGGGGGCATATCATCGCCCCGAGCATTCACGATTGGGATCACGTGCTGCTTCAAGTTTCTGCCGACAAGGCAAATATCATCACTTAATCGAAAACACCAGAACGCGGCGAGAACATTGATCTAATCGGCGTTAACGATATTTGCTGTAGTTTCAGACCGTCTGTCGGTCGACAGTATGGCGTCGATCGGCCCAGGCCGACGGACTGATGGAGTTAATGCAGGATCACCCACGATGCTTGGGGCCGTTGCGGACTTGTTGAGCCGGACGCCGGCGATCAATCAATCACGACGCCGTCGAGCCGCATCGTCAAGTTCTGCGGCACGACGACGAGATCCACCGTCGCTGTATCGGCGATCTGACTTCAAGGCATTGAACGCAAGAGAGAAGATCCGCCAATCGCTTGACTTGCCGTGTGCCGCGGGCCACCTTCTTGTCATGGTCGCCATCGCGACATTCGCGCGTTTCCGCGCTCACGCCGGGCAACTCGCCGCACGCGTGTAGCCCGAACCTCGGGCGGCGTGCCGCTGGGGTTCGGGGTCTTGTTCGATCACTTCTGCGGGCGGCCGGCTCGCGCACTCGAATAAGTGGAAATGCCACCATGGCATGTCGTGATTCGGATGCCGGCGAGCGCCGGTCGGGGTCCATCGTCCTGCAGGATCGTGACGGAGCGGTGCGCGGCTACCTGCGCAGCGAGCTGGCGAGCTTCTTCTCGCGCCGGTTCGATCTCTGCGTCGGCTATGAGCCCAAGGCGGATGGTGCCGCGCCGAAGCCGCGGGGACTGCGCCGATTCGTCGACGTCGAGATGTGCCTGATGATCGGCGCGATCGGCGTGCCGGTGCTCGGCTACCTGGCCTGGCAGGGGTGATTTCGGCGCGGCGCCCCTCCCCTGATGGGGGGGGCATCGTTGTCAGGCAGCGGCCTTTTTGCGCTCGGCCATCTCGGCGTTGAGCATTTCGGCGAGCAGGAACGCCATCTCCAGGCTCTGGCCCGCGTTGAGGCGTGGGTCGCAGTGGGTGTGGTAACGATCCGCGAGCGATTGCTCGGTCACGTCGATCGCGCCGCCGGTGCATTCGGTGACGTTCTGGCCGGTCATCTCGGCATGGATGCCGCCGGCATGAGTGCCTTCGGCACGGTGCACCGAGAAGAAGCCGCGCACTTCGGCAAGGATCCGCTCGAACGGTCGGGTCTTGTAGCCGGTCGCCGCCTTCACGGTATTGCCGTGCATCGGATCGCAGCTCCACACCACCGGATGCCCCTCGCGCGTCACGGCGCGGACGAGGCGAGGCAGCGCGGCTTCGATCTTGTCATAGCCATAGCGGGTGATCAGCGTCATGCGCCCCGGCACGCGGCCGGGGTTGAGCGTATCAAGCATCTTGAGCAGCGCATCGGGCTCCAGGCTCGGCCCGCACTTGATGCCGATCGGATTCTCGATCCCGCGCAGGAACTCGACATGGGCCGAGCCCTCGAACCGGGTACGGTCGCCGATCCAGACGAAATGCGCGGAAGTGTCGTACCAGTCGCCGGTCAGCGAATCCTGGCGAGTCATCGCCTGCTCATAGGGGAGCAGCAGCGCCTCGTGGCTGGTGTAGAAGCTGGTCTGCGACAGCTGGGGCACGGTTTCAGGATCGATGCCGCAGGCGGCCATGAACTCGAGCGCCTCGCCGATGCGGTCTGCGGTCTCGGCGTATTTCTTCGCCCAGGGACTGCGACCCATGAAGTCGTGAGTCCAGCGATGGACTTGGTGCAGGTTCGCATAGCCGCCCTGCGCAAAGGCGCGGAGGAGGTTGAGCGTCGCCGCCGATTGCAGATAGCCCTGGATCATCCGCTGCGGGTCGGGAACCCGGCTGGCGGCAGTGAAGGCGATGTCGTTGACGTTGTCGCCGCGATAGCTGGGCAGCTCGACGCCGTCGATCGACTCCATCGGTGCGGAGCGCGGCTTGGCGAACTGGCCCGCCATGCGGCCGAGCTTCACCACCGGCAGCTTCGATGCGAAGGTCATGACGACCGCCATCTGCAGGATGACGCGGAAGGTGTCGCGGATGTTGTTCGGGTGGAACTCGGCAAACGATTCGGCGCAGTCGCCGCCCTGGAGCAGGAAGGCGTCGCCGCTGGCGACCTGTGCCAGCTCGTCGGTCAGCTTGCGCGCCTCGCCCGCGAAGACCAGCGGCGGATAGGTCCGCAGCGTGTCGGTCGCCGCGTCGAGCGCAGCGGCATCGGGATAGTCGGGCAGCTGGCGCGCCTCGTGCTTCGTCCAGCTGTCGGGGGCCCAGTTCGCGGCCATGATTACCTTCCTTCGTTCCGGCCCGGCCTCATGCGCCCAATCGCCCGGCGGTGCAACCGATGGTCATTGCGCCAGAGAGACAGTCGAGAAGGTCGCGCGCCCGCGCGGATAGGCGATGCGGGTGACGCCATCCGCCACGATGCGGAAGGCAGCGACGTCGCCGGCGGCTGCGGGACGAGTGCCGGGAAGCAACGTGCCCTCAGCCGCGTCGAGGTCGGCGAGCAAGGCGGATCGGGACATCGGCGACAGAACGGTGCCGACTTGCGCCATGCCCGAGATGAAGCGGTAATGGGCGCTGCGTCCGTCGGCGAAGCGAAGCTCGATGAACACGATCGGCTCGCGCACGGCGAGGCTGCCGAGACGAGCGACGAGCGTGCGGTCGAGGTCGATCGCGGCCAGCACCATCTGGTCGGAACGATGCGGCGGCAGGTTCACCCACGTGTTGGTAGCGAAGTCGGCGGAGCCCGCGGCAGCGGTGACGGCGCCGCGTGGCGTGGTCCGGCGTCGCAGGACTAAGCCGAGAGGGTGGCGTCCGACGATGTCGTAGCCTGCGGCGATGACGGGCAGCGACGGGCCGGTGGCGAGCGTTGGCAGGCGGTGGTCGATGTCGGTGCCGATGGCGAGCAGCAACGTCTGCGGGGCGCGGGTAGGCGTGGCAAAGAAAAGCGCGTCGTTGCGCTGGAGCGGCGCGGTATAGGAGGAATAGCTCTGCAACACCGGCCGCGGGCGATAGTCGAGGCCCGAGGCAATGACGGGGGCGATGTCATAGGGGATGACATCGACGCTGCCGGTCACGGCGGCGGGGAAGCGGCGGGCGAGCGAGCGCAGCGCTGCGGCGCGCTGGTCGGCGAACGACTGCCAGCCGTTGGGAGTAAACAGTACCAGGCTGCGGCTAGGGGCGGCCGTCCAGACCGACACTCGCTTGGTCAGTGCGACCTTAGGCGGATCGATCGCGTCGAATTTGATCGCGAACAGCATGGTGCCGAGCGCTGTGAGGACGCAGAGCCCAATCAGCCGGGCGGCTTCCGGCCGGCCGAGGCGGCGACGGCTATCGAGGTCGGCGGCGAGCGCCGGAAGCAGAAGCGCGACGGCGCTCCAGGTAATGACGGTATGGGCGTCGGCGCGGACATAGCCCATCTTGAAGGCGATGAACGATGTCCAGGCTAGCGCGCCGAGGCCGAATAGGCCACGCGCGTCCAGTCGCCGCTTGGCGAGCGTCCAGCCGGTCATCGCGAAGACCAGCAAGAGGGTGACGAGAATCGCAGCCATCGCACCGTAGCTTGCGATACCAGGCTCGATCGACATCGCCGCCGAATAGCCGCCGATCACCTGGCCTACCGCCGCAGCGCCCGAAAGCCAGCCGCTTGCCGCCTGGCCGGTGAGGAGGAGCGAGATTGCGAGCATGGCGAGGAACGACAGCAGCGCGACCGGCAACCGATGGAGGACCGCGAAGTAATAGAGGTCGACGAGGATCAGCAGCGGCAACGCGGCGAGGGCAAACGAATATTTGGCGAGCGCGAGGGGGGCGAAGAAGGCGGCAACCGCGGCGATCCAATAGCCGGGCCTAGCGAGCGCGACGACTACCGCGGCGAACAGCGCGCCGGTCAGCCGTGCGTCGGGTCCATAAGGTGCCAGCAGCAGCGCAACGCCATAGGCCGCGATGACGACGGGGCGGCGCGACAGGATTAATGGCGCCAGCCATAACCCCATCAGAAGCAGGTCAGCGGCCATCACCCAGCCATAGGTCGCAGAGTCGAACAGATGGGTGGAGAGCACCGCGAGCGGACCATAGGTGAAGACAAAGTCGTGGCCGAATTGCGCGCCATGCCGCGCCGCATATTCGGCGGCGAGTATCCAGCCGTTGTCGAGCCCCATGCCGGGCATGATCGGCTGCGGCATCGTTAACAGGAAGGTGGCCAGGACCACGAGGCCTGCGATGATCGTATCGCGACGATGGGAAGCGGAAGGCGGCATGACGGTCCTTGAGGCGGATCAGGGGCGGGGCGGATACACGAGGCGCAAGCTGGCGGCGGCCGCCCAGAGTGCGGCGACCGCGGCGAATAGCGCAGCTGCGGCATAGAGGGCGAGCCGCGCGGTCGTCGCCGGTGACAGGCCGAGGCCGCCGTGCAGCGCTAACCGTTGACGGGTCGCGCTGCGAACGGCGGGCGAGACGCCGAACTGGTCGGGCAGCAGGCCTGCGATCTCCGGGCGGCGAACGATCGCGGCGAGGCGTTCGGGGAAGGGGGTCGGCGCCCAGAACATCGGCCTGACGAACGCCCGCACGTCGTCGGTGCGGATGAACAGGCTCAGTGCCTCGGTTCGTGACTGTGCCGCGGCGCGGTCCAGTAGGTAGAAGCGTGGCAATGTCACGGCGGCGGACAGCGCGAGTAGTGCGGCGACGATTGCCGTCCAGCCGGCGGTGGCGGCCACCTGCGCCCGCCCGGCGGCGGCATCGGCGGATAGCCGCACCAGCGCGGCGGCGTTGACGATCACGCCTAGCGCCAGCAGATCGAGATAGCGCGACATCACCGCCGCCGCGGCGCGACCATAGGCGAGCGATGCGCATTGCAGCGCGAGCCACGCCGCGATGGCGATCAGGCGCCAGGCGGCGTCGCGGGGCTCGACCTTGTCGCGGACAAGCCGCCACAGCAGCAGCAGGACCGGCGCATTGAGTACGATCGGCGCGACGATAATTCCGCGCAGCGGCCATCCGGCGGCGCGGCTGAACGCCGACAACCACTGCCCGATGTCCTGCGCGCGCGAATGGCCGGTGTCGGGCGGCAGGGTGGTGACGGCGATGGCAAGGATCGTTGTGCCGATCAGCATCGCGACCCCGGCGACCTCACGCGGCGTCCGCCGCCGCGCACCGATCAGCATCTGAACGATCGGCACCGCGGCCGCGCCGATCGGCGTCAGCGCCCCCGATGCCATGGCGAAATAGGCTGCCATCGCGAGCGCGAGCCCCACCATCCACCGAGCCGAAAGGGCGGCGGCACTGGCCAGCAGCGCCAATGCCGGCACCGACAGCAACAGGACGAAATAGAATTGCGACTGGAATCCCCACAGCGTGTTTTCGATCCCGAACGGCACCGCGAAGAGCAGGATGAGGAACAGCGCCATCAGCCAGGGTGCCTGCGCCATGAGCGATCGCAGCAGCCAGGCGAGCAGCACGAGAACGCCGAGGTGGAGCAGTGCATTGGCAATCATTTCCGCCAGCACGTTCCAGTTGCCGGCCAGCTCCAGCACCAGCAGCGCCCACAGCCGGGTAAAGAAGATCCGGTGCTCGTTATGCGGCGAAATCAGGTCGGCGAGTGTCAGCCGGCCATCGACATAGGGGATGAAAAGGTCGATCGCCTCGCCGCCCCATTGGTCCCAAAACGGCGTCGGATTGCCCGCTATGGCGATCAGATAAAGCTTGGCGGCAAGGACCAGCAGGAGCGCACCTCCGATTGGCACCAGAGGCGAGCCCAGCAGATCGATCGCGCGGTTCAACAGGCGCTGATAGGAAGTCGGGCTCGGCGGCATGGCGCGGCGGCTTAGAGGCTTTTGCGCCAATCGGCTAGCCAAGTGCCCTGCGGTCTTCGGGCGGCCATGCGCTGCGCGAATGCGCGTCTGGCGCCGGCCGATGCCCACGCAAGCCGATCCACACCAATGCGGCAAAGAGCACAAACGCTTTGGCATCGATCGTGCCCTGCCATCGTCCTTCCGATCCAGCTCGCGAGGAAGCCGATCGCTAGCGGTGCTGTCAACGGCGCCACCACCGTGAGCGCGAGCAGCGCAGCGACTACTCGCGCGGCAGAGCGGCAGGGCAACATCACCAGCGGCAGAGCGTAGGTTGCAAGCACCACCGGGCGCCGCGATACGAGGAGGGGGCAGGCTACAGGCCCGTCATCAGCAGGTCGGCGGTAATGACCCAGCCATAGGTCGTGGGGTCGAAGCGGTAAAAGCGGAATGCCGGCGGCGGCCCGTAGGTGAAGACCAAATGCCGCCCGAAAACGACACCCTGACGTGCTGTATGCTCCACGCGAGCATTCGGCTCTCCTCGAGGCGGGGAACGCTCGGTCGGCCAGTCGCGCAACCGATCGGTCACGCACAATACGAAGGGCGACTAAATTGACGCATCGGCAGGGAGTTGGTAGGCTTATTCGCGATACGCCTAGAGGGCGGGAAGCTTGCACGCTTACCCATCCGATGATAGCGGCCCGCGCGATGTTTTTCCCCACCCTCGTCATGGGCTATCGGCCATGAGCCGCAGCATCGTCATCACCGGTGGCGCGGGTCTCGTCGGGCAGAACCTGGTCGCCCGGCTGAAAGCCAAGGGCTATGATCGGATCGTCTCGATCGACAAGGCCGCGGCCAATTCGGCGGTGCTGAAGGAACAGCATCCCGACGTCGAGGTGATCGTCGCCGATCTGGCGAGCGACGACGGCTGGCAGGAGAAGCTCAACGGCATCGACGCGCTGGTCAGCGCGCATGCGCAGATCGGCGGGCTGGTGCCGGACGAGTTCGTCCGCAACAACATCACCGCGTCGGAGCGGCTGGTGGCGGCGGCAAGAGCGGCGGGCGTGCCGTATCTCGTCAACATCTCGTCGTCGGTGGTCAACTCGATGGCGGTCGACGATTATACCGAAACCAAGAAGGCGCAGGAAAAGCTGGTCGCCGCGAGCGGCATCCCGCAGGTCATCCTGCGCCCGACGCTGATGTTCGGCTGGTTCGACCGCAAGCATGTCGGCTGGCTGGCGCGGTTCATGGAGAAGGCGCCGGTCTTTCCCATTCCCGGATCGGGCAAGTATCTGCGCCAGCCGCTGTACGTCGGCGATTTCTGCGACGTGATCGTCGCCGCGGTCGAGCGCCGGATCGAGGGCGCGTACAACATCACCGGGCAGGAACGGATCGACTATATCGACCTGATCCGCGCAATGAAGAAGGCGACGGGGGCGAAGACGCCGATCGTCACCATTCCCTATGGCCTCTTCAAGGCGATGCTAAAGACCTATGGCCTGTTCAGCAGGAACCCGCCGTTCACCGAAAAACAGCTGAAGGCGTTGACGACGCCCGACGTGTTCGAGGTGATCGACTGGCCGGGGATCTTCGGCGTCCGCGCCACGCCGCTCGACGAGGCATTGGCGGAAACATTCCGGCATCCCGTGTATTCGAAGATCGCTCTTCAATTCTGAATTTGACGCCCATTCGTGTCCCGTCCCCACCCCACCGTTCGTGCTGAGGAGGTGCTGAGCGAAGTCGAAGCACCGTCTCGAAGCAGAGGTGGCTTGACCCACCCTTCGAGACGCCGCTTCGACTTCGCTCAGCGGCTGCTCAGGGCGAACGGGGGTGGGTGTTTGCGCGCAATTCCCGTAAAGGCTCATCCCATGTCGATCCCTCACCCAGCGTCCGGAGCCTCCACCTGATGTCGCGCGTCGTCGTCATCGGCGCGGGCGCCATGGGCCTTGCCGCCGCCTATCACGCCGCGAAGGCCGGCCACAGCGTTGAGGTGCTGGAATCGGGCAGCGAACCCGGCGGGATGGCCGCGCATTTCGACCTCGACGGGGTGTCGATCGAGCGCTTCTATCACTTCATCTGCAAGGCGGATGCGCCGACCTTCGCGCTGCTCGATGAGCTGGGGCTGGCCGACAAGATGCGCTGGCGCGAGACGTCGATGGGGTATTTCTCGGGCGGCAAGCTGCACAAATGGGGCGATCCCTTTGCGCTGCTGACCTATCCGGAGGTCAGCCTGATCGCGCGGTTGCGCTATGGCCTGCTGGCGTTCGTGTCGACCAAGAAGGCCAGCTGGGACGAGCTGGAGACGACCAGCGCGCGCGACTGGATCGTGGGCTGGGCGGGGCAAGAAGCTTATGACAAGCTGTGGAAGCCTTTGTTCGATCTAAAGTTTTACCAATATGCCGATAATGTCTCGGCGGCGTGGATCTGGACCCGCGTGAAGCGGATCGGCAATTCGCGTAAATCGATGTTCCAGGAGGAGCTGGGCTATCTCGACGGCGGCAGCGAGGTGCTGGTCGATCGGCTGGTCGAGCGGATCGAGGCGATGGGCGGCCGCGTGTCGCTCTCGACCCTCGCGCTGCGCGTCGTCAGCGAGAACGGCCGCGTAACCGGCGTCGAGGCGAAGGACGGGTTCCACCCCGCCGATGCGGTGATCTCGACGATGCCGACGCCGCTGGTGTCGGACATGATCCCCGACCTGCCGGCGGATTGGAAGGCGAAGTACGACGCGATCGTCAACATCGGCGTCGCCTGCCTGATCTTCAAACTGAAGCGCTCGGTGACGCCGCATTTCTGGGTCAACGTGTCGGAACCCGATATCGCGATCCCCGGCATCATCGAATTTTCGAATCTGCGGCCGATGCCGAATGGCGAGACGATCGTCTTCGTCCCCTATTACATGCCCGTCACCAACGAGAAGTTCGGCTGGCCCGACCAGAAGCTGCTGGACGAGGCGTTCTCGTACATCAAGCGGATCAATCCGGCGCTGACCGAGGATGATATCCTCGCCAGCCGCGTCGCCCGGCTGAAATATGCGCAGCCGGTGTGCGAGCCGGGCTTCGCCGCGAAGATCCCGCCGGTGCAGACGCCGATCGAGGGGCTTCAGGTCGCCGACACCTGTTTCTATTATCCCGAGGACCGCGGCATCGCCGAAAGCGTGCGGCTGGGCCAGGAGATGGCGGCGCGGGTGCCGGCGTGACAAGCATGGCCGATGGCGCGGGTCGGCGCGAAGAGGGGAAGAGGTTCGCGAGCTTCGTCGTGACCGGCGGGATTGCGGCGTTTGCCAACCTGGGTTCGCGCTGGCTGCTGAGCCATGTGATGGATTATCCGTGGGCGGTGACGCTGGCCTATCTGGTCGGCATGACGACGGCCTACCTGCTGGCGCGCGCCTTCGTGTTCAAGCCGGCGGGCGGGCGGTGGCAGGGCGAGTTCGCGCGGTTCGCGATGGTCAATGCGATCAGTTTCCTGGTCGTTCTGGGCGTCAGCGTCGGGCTGGCCGACTGGTTGCTGCCGGCGATCGGCTGGCACTGGCACGCCGAGGACGTCGCGCATCTGGTCGGCGTGATGAGCCCGATCGTGTTGAGCTATTATGCGCACAAGCACTTCTCGTTCGGAAGCCGCGCGGCGTGAGCGCGGGCGTGCCCCTGGTCGTCGACGTCGACGGCACGCTGCTGAAAGGCGACCTGCTCCACGAAGCGGCGCTGCAGATGGTGGCGCGCCACCCGTTCGAGGCGTGGAAGCTGGCGACGTGGCTTGGCGGCGGCAAGGCGGCGCTGAAGATGCGGCTGGCGAACCGCGTCGATCCCGTGGTCGAGAGCATTCCGCTGCGCCCCGAGGTAGTCGAGGTGATCCGCACCGCGCAGGACGACGGGCGCGAGGTGTGGCTGGCGTCGGCGTCGCCGCGGGTCTGGGTGGAGCGGGTTGCGGAGCGGGTCGGCGGGATCGCCGGGGTGCTGGCGACCGACGAGCGGGTCAATCTGGCTGGTGCGAACAAGGCGCGGGCGCTGGTGGCAAAGTTCGGCGCCGGTGGCTTCGACTATATCGGCGACAATGCGGTCGACCTGCGCGTGTGGCAGGATGCGCGCCAGGCGCTGGCGGTGGCGCACAACGCGGGCTTCGCGCGCACCGTCACGCGGCGTTTCCCCGATGCGGCGATCGTCGCCGAAGAGAAGCGGACGCTTCGTCCCTATATGCGCTCGCTGCGCATGTATCAGTGGGCGAAGAACCTGCTGGTCTTCCTGCCGGTGGTGGCGGGGCACAGTCTGCTCGACCCCTGGTCGCTGCTGGCGGCGTTCATGGCCTTCCTCGCCTTCTCGTTCGCGGCGTCGAGCGCCTACATCGTCAACGACCTGCTCGACCTGCCGGGCGACCGCGATCATCCGCGCAAATGCAAACGGCCCTTCGCCGCCGCCGAGGTGCCCGTCGTCCACGGACTGGTGCTGTCCACGCTGCTGATGGTCGCGGCGTTCGCGCTGGCGGTGGCGTTGCCGTGGCGGTTCGGGGCGGTGCTGGCGACCTATGTCGTGCTGACGCTCGGCTATTCGCTGCTGCTTAAGCGACGGATGCTGATCGACGTGATCGTGCTCGGCGGGCTCTATACCATCCGCGTGCTCGGTGGGGTGATGGCGACGGGTGAACGGACATCCCCGTGGCTGCTGATGTTCAGCCTGTTCCTGTTCCTGAGTTTAGCGGCGGTGAAGCGCTGTTCGGAATTGGTCGCGCGGCGCGAGGCGGGTAAGCCCGCACCGCTTGGCCGCGGTTACATGATGACGGATCTGGCGGTGCTGTTCCCGCTCGCCGCCGCCGCCGGATACGGCGCGGTGCTGGTCGTCACGCTGTACCTGTCGAGCCCGGAGGTGACCGAGCTTTACACCCATCCGATGCGGATGTGGCTCATCTGCCCGCTGCTGCTGTACTGGATCAGCCGGGTGCTCATCATTTCCAACCGAAACGAGCTCCACGACGATCCGGTGATCTTTGCCCTGACCGACCGGATCAGCTGGCTGGTAGGCGCGCTGGTCGCGGTCGTCATCGCGCTGTCGATATGACCGCGATCACCGGCTGGGGGCGCTATCCGCGTATCGAGGCCGAGGTGACGCGGCCCGCCAGCATCGAGGCGGCGGCGCGTGGCGAAGGCCTGCCGCGCGGCAATGGGCGGTCCTATGGCGACGCCAGCCTGGCGCCGCGCGCGGTCGACATGATGGGGCTCGATCGGCTGGTGTCGTTCGACGACCAGACCGGGCTGATCGTGTGCGAGGCGGGGCTGATGCTGTCCGACCTCATCGATCTGATGCTGCCGCGCGGATGGTTCGTGCCGGTGACGCCGGGGACGAAGCTGGTGACGATCGGCGGGATGGTCGCGAGCGACGTCCACGGCAAGAATCACCATGGCGCCGGCACGTTCGGCGAGCATGTCGCGTGGCTAGACCTAGCGCTGGGCGACGGGCGGGTGCTGCGCTGCTCGCGCGACGAGAACGCCGACCTTTTCGCGGCGACGATCGGGGGCATGGGGCTGACCGGGATCATCCTGACGGTCGCCTTCGCGATGATCCCGGTCGAGACCGCGATGGTGCGGCAGCGGCGGCTGCGGGCGCCGACGCTGGTGCATGCGTTCGCCGCGTTCGAGGAGTCGCTCGACTGGACCTATTCGGTGGCGTGGATCGATTGCTTGGCGAGCGGCAAGGATCTGGGGCGGTCGGCGATCCTGCTCGGCGAACATGCGCTTGCCCAGGAGCTTCCCGCAGGCGCCGAGCCGTTCGCGCGACCCGCCAAGGGCAAGAAGCGCGTGCCGATCGACATGCCGGGGTTCGTCCTCGGCCGGCTGTCGGTGACGGCGTTCAACAAGCTGTATTATGCAGCGCAGCGGCCCGGCGACATGCTGGTGCCGATCGACCCCTATTTCTGGCCGCTCGATGCGATCCTGGAATGGAACCGCATCTATGGGCGCGGCGGCTTCGTGCAATATCAGTGCGTGCTGCCGATCGAGGCCAGTGCGGCAGGCTATCAGCAGATACTGGCGGCGATCGCGGCGGAGGGGGATGCCTCGTTCTTGGCGGTGCTCAAGCGGATGGGGCCGCAGGGCCTGGGCATGCTGAGCTTTCCGATGGAGGGCTATACGCTGGCACTCGATTTCCCCGCCAATGCGCGCAATCTCGCGCTGCTCGACCGGCTCGACGCGATCACGGTCGATCATGGCGGACGAATCTACCTCGCCAAGGATGCGCGTGCCTCGGTGGCAACGATCGCGGCGGGCTATCCGCGGCTCGACGAATTTCGTGACGTGCGCCGTCGCTACGGGCTAGACGCACGTTTTTCCTCGCTTCTCTCCGAACGGCTCCACCTATGATCGCATCTCCCGTCGTCATCCTGGGCGCCCGCTCCGACATCGGCCGCGCGCTCGCCCGCGGCTACGCGGCGAAGGGCGCGCACGTGATCCTGGCCGCGCGCGGCGATATCGAGGCGGATCGCCGCGATCTGGAGGTCCGTAGTGGCGGCCAACCTAAGGCGGTGGCGTTCGACGTCACCGACGGCGCGCCCGATGCCTTCTTCGCCGGACTGGGTGAGACGCCGGGCACGGTGGTGATGGTCGCGGGGCTGCTCGGCGACCAGGACCGCTCGGCGAGCGACGATGCCGAGGCGGCGCGGGTCATGGCGACGAATTACGAAGGCCCGGCGCGCTATCTGCTTGCCGCGGCGCGCGCCATGAACGGCGTCGAGGGCGGTTGCATCATCGGCATCAGTTCGGTCGCGGGCGAGCGGGGGCGCGGGTCGAACTATATTTATGGCTCCGCGAAGGCGGGGCTGACGGCGTTCCTGTCGGGCCTGCGTAATGCGCAGGCGAAGGCGGGGCTGCACGTGATGACGGTGAAGCCGGGCTTCGTCGCGACGCAGATGACCGCGGGGATGAAGCTGCCGCCGCCGTTGACCGCACAGCCCGACGAGGTGGCGAAGGCGATCATCGACGCGCACGAGAAGCGCCGCGACGTCATCTACGTCAAGGCACGCTGGCGGCCGGTGATGGCGATCATCCGCGCGATCCCCGAGGGCGTGTTCAAGAAGCTGTCGCTGTAACCGCGATGGCCGGGCCGATCGAGGCGCTGGGCGACTTCATCGTCGCGCATCGGCAATGGGCGGCGCCGACGTTCGGGCTGCTGGCGCTGGGTGAATCGATCGCTGGGCTGGGGATCATCATCCCGGCGACGCCGATCCTGTTCCTGATGGGTACGCTGCTGGGTAGCGGGAAACTGGACGTGGCGCCGGTGCTCGCGTGGGCGATCCCGGGCGCGGTCGCCGGCTATTGGCTGTCATGGTTCGTGGGGCTTCGGCTGGGGCACCGCATCTATCACGGGCGGGCGCTCAAGCGGCACCGGCGCGGGGTGGCGCGGGCGCGGCTGTTCTTTCGCCGCTGGGGCGGGCCGGCGCTGATCCTGGGCCGCTATGCGCTGGGGCCGTTCCAGTCGATGCTGCCGCTGGTCGCGGGCGTGGCCAGGATGGATGCGCGGCGGTTCAACGCCTGGAATCTGGCGAGCGGCGTGACGTGGGTGATCGTGTGCCTGACGCCGGGGTATCTGACCGCCAAGGGACTGTGGGCCGCGGGCGTCGATCCGCGGGTGGAGCGGTGGATGACCGCGGGGCTGGCGGTGCTCAGCGTCGGACTGGTGGTGGCGGCGTTTGCGGGGCTGGGGTGGCGGGCATGGCGAGAGCGGAACGCTTAGCAACGGGCGTTGCCGTCCTCACCCTTCGCTGCCTTCGGCAGCATTTTCCCTCTCCCGTTGGGAGAGGGAAAGGCGCATCACCTTCTTCCGTCATGCTGAACTTGATTCAGCATCTCTCGCCGGTAACGCATGCGGCACGAGATGCTGAACCAAGTTCAGCATGACGGTGTAACTGACGGACGGCTCAGCGCCCCTCGACCGCCGCCAGGATCGCGCGGCCATACGCCGTCTTCTTCAGCGCCTCGCCGCGCTCGCGGGCTTGATCGGCGGTGATGAAGCCCTGTTCGAAGGCGATCTCCTCCAGGCAGGCGACCTGGATGCCCTGGCGATGCTGGATGGTGCGGACGAATTCCGACGCCTCGAGCAGCGAATCATGCGTGCCGGTGTCCAGCCATGCATAGCCGCGGCCCATCTGCTCGACGTAGAGGTCGCCCGCTTCCATATAGAGGCGGTTGAGGTCGGTGATCTCCAGCTCGCCGCGTGGGCTCGGCTTCAGATCGCGCGCCATCTGAACGACGCGATTGTCGTAGAAATACAGGCCGGTGACGGCGCAGTTCGACTTGGGCGTCTCGGGCTTTTCCTCCAGGCTGATCGCGCGACCGTCCGCCGCCAGTTCGACGACGCCGTAGCGCTCGGGGTCCTCGACGCGATAGCTGAACACCGTCGCGCCGTGGGTGCGCGCGACCGCGCTCGCCAGCAGGTCGGTCAGATGGGCACCGAAGAAGATGTTGTCGCCGAGCACCAGCGAGACATTGTCGTCGCCGATGAAGTCCGCGCCGATCGTGAACGCCTGCGCCAGCCCCTCGGGCCGCGGCTGTTCGGCATAGCTGATCGACAGGCCCCAGTTGCCGCCGTCGCCGAACATGCGGCGGTAATTGTCGATATAGTCGGGGCTCGAGATGATCAGGATGTCGCGGATGCCGGCGAGCATCAGCACCGACAGCGGATAATAGATCATCGGCTTGTCGTAGATCGGTAGCAGCTGCTTGTTGATCGCGAGCGTTGCCGGATGGAGCCGGGTGCCCGAGCCGCCGGCGAGGATAATGCCCTTCATGCGCGTGGTCCCGTCATGATTTTGTCGAGGATGTCGGAAAGTGCGGCCTGCCACGGTCGCGGCCGGATGCCGAAGTCGCGCGTCAGCGTCGCGGTGTCGAGCAGCGAGTTCGCGGGGCGCCGGGCCGGGGTGGGATAGGCGCTGGTCGGGATCGGCTCGACGCTGGGGCTCGGGCCGCCGCGGCTTGCCCCTTGGGCGAAGATTTCCTGCGCGAAGCCGTGCCACGTCGTCGGGCCGGCGTTGCTGAAATGATAGGTGCCGGTCGGCGCGTCGGTGTCGTCGGCGAGGCGCATTGCGATCGTCGCCAGCGCGGCGGCGAGATCGGCGGCGCTGGTCGGGCTGCCGTGCTGGTCGGCGACGACGGCAAGCGTGTCGCGTTGCGCACCGACACGGAGCATCGTCTTGACGAAGTTGTTGCCGTGCGCGGAGACGACCCAGGCGGTGCGGACGATGGCATGGCGCGCGCCCGAGGTGCGGACCGCCAGTTCGCCGCCGAGCTTCGACGCGCCATAGACGCCGAGCGGCGCGACGGGATCGTCGGTCTGCCACGCGCCGTCGCGATCCCCGGCAAAGACATAGTCGGTCGAGACCTGGACGATCGGAATGCCCGCACCCTTGCACGCCGCAGCGAAGGCGGCGGGGGCGAGGGCGTTGACAGCCCAAGCCGCCAGCTGGTCGCTCTCCGCCTTGTCGACCGCGGTATAGGCGGCAGCATTGATGACCGCGGCCCATGGGCGCTCGCCGACCTTGGCGGTGATCGCGGACGGATCGGTCAGGTCGAGGTCGGCGCGGGTGAGGACGACCACCTCCCAGCCTTGCGGCCAGGAAAGCCGCGCGAGTTCGGTGCCGACCTGGCCAGAGCCGCCGGTGGCGAGGATGGTCTTCACTGCGCTGCCCCGCCGGCGGCGACCGGGATCAAGCCGCGATCCCGCGGCGCTCGGAGGCCTTGGCCTCGACCAGCGGGCGCCACCAGGCCTCGTTGGCCAGATACCAGGCGACGGTCTTCTCGATGCCCGTCTCGAACGTCTCGGCCGGGGTCCATCCGAGTTCGTCGCGGATGCGGCTGGCGTCGATCGCGTAGCGCTTGTCGTGGCCAGGGCGGTCGGTGACGTAACCGATCTGCTCGGCATAGCTCTTGCCGTCGGCACGCGGGCGCAGGCGGTCGAGGATCGCGCAGACGGTCTGGACGACCTCCAGGTTCTGCTTCTCGTTGTTGCCGCCGACATTGTAGGTGCGGCCGACCTGGCCACGCTCGAACACCGCCTGCAGCGCGCGGACGTGATCCTCGACGTAGAGCCAGTCGCGGACCTGGTCGCCCTTGCCGTAGACCGGCAGCGTCTCGCCTGCGAGCGCCTTGACGATCATCAGCGGGATCAGCTTTTCGGGGAAGTGATACGGCCCGTAGTTGTTCGAGCAATTGGTGATGAGGACCGGCAGACCATAGGTATGGCCCCAGGCCTGAACGAGATGGTCGCTGCCCGCCTTCGACGCCGAATAGGGCGAGCGCGGGTCATAGGGCGTGTCTTCGGTGAAGAAGCCGGTGTCGCCGAGCGAGCCATAGACCTCGTCGGTCGAGATGTGGTGGAAGCGGAAGGCCGCCTTGCGCTCGTCGTCGAGCGACTGCCAGAAGGCGCGAGCCTCCGACAGCACGGTGAAGGTGCCGACGATGTTGGTTTGGATGAAGGCGCCCGGCCCGTCGATCGAGCGGTCGACATGGCTTTCGGCGGCGAGGTGCGTGATGACGTCGGGGCGGAAGTCGGCGATCGCGCGGCGCACCGCCTCGGCATCGCAAATGTCGCCCTGGACAAAGCGGTAGCGGTTCGACTCCGCGACGCCGTCAACGGTGGTCAGCGTGCCGGCATAGGTCAGCTTGTCGAAATTCAGGACTTCATGCGTGGTGTTCTCGATCAGGTGACGGACCAGTGCCGAGCCGATGAAGCCGGCGCCGCCGGTGACGAAGATACGCATCGTGGAGATTCCTTAAGCCAGCGGCGTCAGCGGGCGGCCATCGTAGGGGAAGGGACTGTCGAACTCGTTAAGCGATGGCAGGACGGCGTCCTTGGCGCTGAGTTCGGGCGTCGTGCCGGCGGGCATCGGCCAGTCGATGCCGACCGAGTCCCAGCGGATGCCGCCATCGCATTGCGGCGCATAGACGTCGGACACCTTGTAGGTGACCTCGCAATCGGGCTCAAGCGTAAGGAAGGCGTGGGCAAAGCCGACGGGGACGAATAGCTGATGGCCGTTCTCGGCGGTCAGCTCGGCGCCGACCCAATGGCCGTAGGTCGGCGAACCGGCGCGCACGTCGACCGCGACGTCGTAGATGCGGCCGCGGATGCAGCGGACCAGCTTGTCCTGGCCGTGGGGCGGCACCTGGAAATGGAGGCCGCGCAGCGTGAATTGCGGGACCGATAGCGAGTGATTGTCCTGAACGAAGCGGCAGTCGATGCCGTGCTTGGCGAAGGCGGCTTCGCTGTACACCTCGGTGAACCAGCCACGGGCGTCGCCGAAACGCCGGGGCTCGATCAGCTTGACAGGATTATCGTTCATGGCGCGGTCGATAGCCGCAGCGGCGGGCCGCCACAACCTGCGCTCAATATCCCAGTTCGAGATCGACGACGTTGGCCATCGGCTTGCCCGCGAGAAAGGCGGCGAGGTTCTTCAGGAACAGCGCGCCGGCCCGCTGGAACATCTTGGTCTGGCTTCGCCCGGAAAAGTGCATCGTAACCATGCAATTGGGGGCGCTCCACAGCGGATGGTCGGCGGGCAGCGGTTCGGGATCGGTGGGGTCGAGGAAGGCGCCGGCGATCGTCCCGGCATGAAGCGCGGCGACCAGCGCATCCTGGTCGATCATGTCGCCGCGCGCGATGTTGATGAGCCAGGCGCCATCCTTCATCGCCGCCAGCTCGTCGGCGCCGATCATCGTGCGCGTGTCATCCGTCGAGGGAGCGGCGAGGATCACCCAGTCATAGTCGCCGAGCCGCGCGCGCCAGGCATCGGGGGTCAGCGTGCCCTCGCGGCCCGAGCGGGTGACGCCGGTCACCTCGACCCCGAACGCCGCCAGCCGATCGCCGATCAGCCGGCCGATCGTGCCGTAGCCGATGACGAGCGCCCTGGTGTCGGTCAGTTCGAGCTTGCCCGGCGCGTCCATCGGCCATTCGCGGCGATCGGCGATCCTCACCACCTCGTCGAACCGCTTGGCGGCGGCAAGCACGCCGAGGACGGCATATTCGGCGACCGCGACGGCGTTGATGCCCGCGCCGTTGGTCAGGACGACATGACGCTCGCGCAGAAAATCGAGCGGGAAGGCGTCGAGCCCGGCGTAGATCGTCGACACCCATTTCAAATTGGGGCCGGCATGGCGAATCGCCTCGCTGGTCAGCCGGGTCGGCTGCATGTCGACCCAGGCGATGTCGGCGTCGGCGATCATCGCGTTCGCCTCTGCCGGGCTGGTGAACCACGCCGCCTCGACGCCGTCGGGCAGGTGCGGTTCGAGGAGCGGGCGGGCGAGCGCGGGGAGCAGGGCCTTCATGCCGCCCGGTGTAGCGCGGCGGCGGGGGCGGTGGTAGCGGCCTCGCCATGCTGAGCTTTTTCCTAGCGGCCGCGCTCGTCGCGAGCGGCGAACGCTCCTCGCTCGCGACCGAGGCGGATGCGCGGCTGGCGGCGATCGGCTGGCGGCTGGCGACGCGCAACGTCGCCCTGTGCGACCGTACCGCGCCGATGCCGGGCTGGGCGATCCATGCGCTCGATCAATATACCGCGCTGCCGCTGCCCGCTGGGCAAAGCGCGCCGCAGTTTCCGACGTCGGTCGCGGTAATGCTGGTGGTGCCGGGGGCGCCCGCCGCGCGTGCCGGGGTAAAGCCGGACGACGAACTGGTGGCAATCGCGGGCAAGCCGGTGCCGACGCCGCCGACGCCCGCGGCAAAGAGTTCAGCGACGCGTGATGCGGTCGAGGTGGCGGTGGCGGCGCAGCCGGCGGATCGGCCGCTGGCGGTGACGCTGGTCGACCGCAATGCGCGGCGCGACGTCGCGATCTCGGCAAGCCCCGGCTGCCGCGTGACATTCGAGGTGATCGGCGATGGCGGGCTGGGCGCCGAGAGCGACGGGCAGATGGTGCGGCTCGGCGCGGCGCTGTTCGCGCGCTACACCGACGACGAGCTGGCGGTGGTCGCGGCGCACGAGCTGGCGCACAACGTCCTGCGCCATCGCGCGCGATTGCAGGCGGCGGGCGTGAAGTTCGGGTTGCTATCCGAGTTCGGGCGCAATGCGCGGCTGTTCCAGCGAACCGAGACCGAGGCGGACCTGCTCGGCATGTATCTGTTGCGCAATGCGGGCTACGATCCGCGGATCGCCGTGACCTTCTGGCGCGCGCACGGCGGCGAGGTGGGCGGGGGCTTCTTTCGCAGCCGGACGCACCCTTCCGCGGCGAAGCGCGCCGCGGCGATCGAGGCGGAGATCGAGCGGATCCCCGCAGGGGCGGGGTTGCCGTATGTGCCGCCGCTGGTCGCGACGCGGGGGGAGGGGTTGCGGTAGTTTGAGCGTAAGCCCCTCCCCTTCAGGGGAGGGGTTGGGGTGGGGGACGCACGTTATATTCTCTGCGAGGCACCACCCCACCCCCAACCCCTCCCCTGAAGGGGAGGGGCTTAAATGACCTTCCAGTCCCAGCCGAGGGGGTCGCCGTCCATCACCTCGACGCCCTGTGCCGCCAGTTCGTCGCGGATCGCGTCGCTTCTGGCGTAATCCTTGTTGGCACGGGCCTCGCGGCGTAGCGCCAGGCGCTCGGCGATACCCGCCTCGTCAATCGTTGCATCCTTTGGCCGGACGCGCAGCGCCTCGCGGGTCAGCGTCAGCAGATCGAGCCCCAAGACCGCGTCGAAATCGCCGAGCGCGGCGAGGCGATCCTGCGGCGACACCTTCTTGTCCGCCAGCAGCTCGTCGAGCACCGGCAGCGCGCGGGGGGTGTTGAGGTCGTCGGACAGCGCAGCATCGAGCCGCTCTCGATACGGATCGGCGCTGGCCGCCCCCTTCCCCTCGCCGCGGTCGCGCAAGGCGGCGACGGTCTGAACCAGCCGCTTCAACCGGGTCGCCGCCGCGGCGAGGTTATCCCAGGAGAAGTCCAGCTCCGACCGGTAGTGCGCTTGAAGGCACAGCATCCGGTACGCCAGCGGGTGGAAGCCGCGGTCGATCAGCGCCTGGAGCGTCAGGAATTCGCCCTGCGACTTCGACATCTTGCCCGAGCGCTGGACGAGGAAATTATTGTGCATCCAGAAGGTCGCGCCGGTATCTGGCGTGCCGCTGAGCGCCTGGTTCTGCGCGATCTCGTTAGGGTGGTGGATTTCGCGGTGATCGATGCCGCCGGTATGGATGTCGAAGCGCGGCCCGAGATATTGGCGGCTCATCACCGAGCATTCGAGGTGCCAGCCCGGCGCGCCGCGGCCCCAGGGGCTGTCCCATTCCATCTGGCGATTCTCGCCCGGCGCGCTGGTGCGCCAGATCGCGAAATCGGCGGCGTTGCGCTTGCCCTCGGTCGGCTCGATCCGGCTTTCGCCCTCATCGGTCGCCGCACGCGCCAGGCTGCCGTAATCGGGGACGGTCGATGTGTCGAAATAGAGGCCGTCGGGCAGGCGGTAGCAATGCTTCGCCTCGATCGCGGTGCCCCAGTCGATCATGCCGTCGATATGATCGGTCGCGAGCGGGAAGCGCGATGGTTGGCGGATGTTGAGGTCTTCGAGGTTGCGCTTGAACGCGTCGGTGTAATGGGCGGCGATCGACCAGATGTCCTGGCCGGTTTCACGCGCGCGCGCCTCCATCTTGTCATCGCCGGTGTCGGCATCCGACGTCAGATGACCGACGTCGGTGATGTTGATGACGTGGGTGAGCGGGAAGCCTTTCCACGTCAGGACGCGACTCAGCGTATCGGTGAAGACATAGGCGCGCAGGTTGCCGATGTGTGCGTAGTGATAGACCGTCGGCCCGCAGGAATAGACGCGCACGTTGGCGGGATCGAGCGGCCTGAACTCTTCGAGCGAGCGCGAGAGGCTGTTGTAGAGGACGAGCGGCGTGGTCATGCGGCGTGCCTTGCCGCCGAACGGGGGCCGGACGCAAGGGTGCCCCGGACCGGGAGAGAACGGTCCGGGGCAGGCGAGGGACCGGGAAAAAACCCCCGCCATCTGGTGGCGCGCTGACGGTCTGGTCAGCGCGCGATGCCGATCAGTGCCGTCGCGGTGTAGCCGGCGGCGACGCTGCCGCTGAAGCTGGGCGTCTGCTGGGCGATCTGGGCCGTGGTGTTGTCGGCGAAGACATTGTCGTTCGTCAGCGAGACGCGGGCGAGGTTCGCGGTGCTCGACGGATAGGTCGTCGTGTCGGCGTAGACGGTTGAGGCGACCGCCGCCGGCATCGCCAGCTGCGAGGTCAGGATCGCATAGCGGCCGCTCAGCGCGTTCGACTGGCTAGAGAAAACCTCGAAATGCATGTGCGGCCAGCGGCCGTCGTAGCAGCCGGGAAAGATCGTGGTGAAGGTGACCTGGCCGTTGGCGTCGGTCACCTGGACGCCGCGCAGATAGCTTTCGGCGGCGGCGGTGTAGAGCGAGTAATTTCCCTGGCGGTCGCAGTGCCACAGATAGACGGCATAGCCGGCGAGCGGCGCGCAGGTGGCGTTGACGTTGACCAGCGTCAGCGTGAGCGTGAGAAGCGTGCCGGTCGCGACGGTCGAGGTGGAGATGAAGCTCGACCGGATGTCGCTGCGCACGATGCCGTTGACGGTGAGGACGTTGGAGGTCGACCCCGATGCCGAATTGGTGCCGTCGCCTGGATAGGGGCCGGCGGTTTCGGTCGGATCGGCGATGCAGGCGGTGCTGCTGCTGGTCGCGGTGGCCGTCGGCGTCGGCGTGGCGGTGGCGGTTGCGGTCGGCGTCGGAGTAGCGGCGGCGGTGCCGCTGCTGACGACCGACACGCTCGACGACGAACCGTCGCTGCCGCCGCATCCCGCGACGAAGGCGGCGGTGCCGGCGCCGGCGAACCACTTCAGCGCGCGGCGACGCGCCATCATCGTCTCGATGACCTTCAGGTCGTCGGCGAGGCTGTGGGCGTGATCGTGATGGCCTGACATGGCGGATGGTGCTCCCTGCGGTGTGAGGGGGCTTGTCGAGGACCGGCATTGCCGCCGAATGTCGGATCGTCGCGACGATGTTACGGCATGTGTCAGCGGGCGAGCGGCAGCACCACGCGCGCGATCGCTCCCTTGGCCCCGTTTTCCAGCGTCGTCGCACCGCCGTGGCGGGTGGCGATCGACCGCGCGATGGCGAGGCCGAGGCCGGTGCCGCCGGTCGCGCGGTTGCGCGAGGGGTCGCCGCGGACGAAGGGCTGGAAGAGCCGCTCGGCTTGCGCCGGGTCGATGCCGGGGCCGTCGTCGGCGACCCAGGCGTTGACGGTGCCGCCATCGACGTGCCAACCGATCCGGGCGCGGTCGCCGTAGCGGACCGCGTTTTCGATCAGGTTGGCGAACAGGCGCCGCAACGCGGCCGAATCGCCGCGGACCACGGCGCGCGGGCCCGGCTCGATCGCCACCGGCTGGCCGGCTTCGGCCATATCCTGGACCAGGCTGTCGAGCAGGCTGCCGAGATCGAGGCGGTTCGCCTCCGCCGCCATCGCTTCGTCGCGGGTGAAGGCGAGGGTGGCGGCGATCATCGCACGCATCTCCTCGATGTCGGCGGCGGCGCGGGCGCGTGCCTCCTCGGGCAGCTGCTCGACGCGGAAGGCGAGGCGCGACAGCGGCGTGCCGAGATCGTGGGCGATGCCGGCGAGCATCGCGGTACGCGCCTCGGCATGATGGGCGAGGCGGGCGTGCATCGTCGTCACCGCGCGGGCGAGGTCGCGCACCTCGCGACTGCCGCCGGGGAGCGGCGGGAGTGCCGCGCCGGTCCCGGCCTGGTCGGCGGCCCGGGCAAGGAGGCGCAGCGGCCGGGTCAGCGCGCGGACGATGGCCCAGGCGGGCAGCGACAGCAGCAGGATCGCGGCGAGCATCGCCAGCAGCGTGCGGACGTGCCAGCGCGTCAGATAGGGCTGGACGCGGCTCTGGACGACCCACCAGCCGCTGCCTTCGCGCCAGGCGAAGGTGTAGCTGCCGACGAAGGCGTCGCGCTCCGCCTCGCTGGCGGTTTCGGTGAAGGCTAGGACATTGGCGCGGTCTGCCTCCAGCTCGGCGGCGAGGCGCAGGCGGGCGGCGGGGTCGGCACGCTCGCCGCTGCGTGGGGCGGGAGCGGACAGTTCGTGACGGCGCCGCAGCGGGCCGGGGCCAGGACGGCCGAACGGGGGCTTCGCCTGGTCGGGCGGCGGGCCGCCGCGGTCATAGGGCGGGGGCAGTTCGCCGGTCAGCGTCATCGCGATCGAGCGCAGGCTGTGCGGGCGATCGAACGGCGGCGGGCCCGAGAAGGTGACGACGAACGAGATCGCCGTCGCCACCAGTACCGAGGCGATGACGAGGAGGAAGATCGGTCGTGCGATCGACGCGGCGCGCCTGGTCGACGCGGCGCCCGCCCGCCCTCCTTCAGCGACGCTCGACATCGGCCGTGAACATATAGCCCTCGTTGCGCACGGTGCGGACGAGATCGTCGCCGCCGCGCCCGTCGCTGCGCTGGAGCTTGCGGCGCAGGCGGCTGATCTGGACGTCGATCGCGCGGTCGAAATGTTCGCTATTGGCCCCTCGCGAATGATCGAGGAGGAAGTCGCGGGTGAGCACGCGGCGGGGATGCTCGGCCAGCGTGATGAGCAGGCGGAACTCGCCGTCGGACAGGTTGATGACGACCTCGTCGGGGTCGAAGAGCTGGCGAGCGAGGGGGTCGAGCCGCCAGCCGGCGAAGCGCAGATAGGAGCGGGCGGTGGCGGCCGGTTCGGCCGGTGCGGGGCGACCCTGCTGCCGGCGCAGCACCGAGCGGATGCGGGCGAGCAGCTCGCGCGGGTTGGCGGGCTTGGCGATATAGTCGTCGGCGCCCATCTCCAGCCCGACGATGCGGTCGACTTCCTCGCCGATCACCGACAGGATGATGACGGGCGGAGCGGTGGCGCGGTCGAGGCTGCGCAGGACCGACAGGCCGTCCTCGCCTGGCATCATCACGTCGAGGACGACCAGCGCATAGTGATGCCGGGTCAGCGCCACGCGCATCGCGACGGCATCCTGGGCGACGTCGACCATATAGCCGTGCGCGGCGAGGAAGCCGGCGGTCAGCTCGCGGATGCCGGGATCGTCGTCGACGATGAGGAGGCGGGTTTCGAGGTCCATCGTCTCGATCGGATCAAGGAGGGCGGCGGTCTGCATGGCATCATGGATGCCGTCACCGCGTATCGCTCGCATTGCAGCGCTGCAACATTGGGCGATTGGGGCACAGGTGTGGCGCCGACGACACAGTGGTCGCGGCATCCTGGTCGATCGACTTGGCGGCATTTCCGGCGGGTAGTGACCGACTCGGTTGAAATGTGCAGACCTTGCTGTTAGGGGCGGCCCATGTGCGGCACGGACGGTTCGTTCGCGGCCGCTTTTCGTTTTCGGAGACTTTGGGGTTTTATGCAGATCATCGTTCGCGACAACAACGTCGACCAGGCCCTTCGCGCGCTCAAGAAGAAGCTGCAGCGCGAGGGCGTGTATCGCGAGATGAAGCTGCGCCGTCACTACGAGAAGCCGTCGGAGAAGCGCGCCCGCGAGCGTGCCGCGGCGGTGCGTCGTGCGCGCAAGCTGGAGCGCAAGCGCGCCGAGCGCGACGGCGCCCGGTAAGAGGCGTTTTCGGGGTCGCCCGTTGCCGGCGGCCCTGCGTTCCTTGCGTATGACGGCCGCGGCGTTGCGGTCGAGCCTAGTCGAGAGACCCCGATGTCGACCGTGACCGCCGTGCCGCTGCGCCCGATCAAGCGCAGCTACCTCGTCTATCTGTGGGTCGGCATCATCCTGGCCTGCATCGGTGCGTTCGCGCTGGCGCGGCAGGGCGACGACTTCATGACACGCAACGCGCGCGCCAAGGGCGTCGTGACGACGCCGTCGGGGCTTCAGTATAAGGTGCTGGAGCCGGGCGCACCGGGCGCGGCCAAGCCGACCGATACCGACGTCGTGCTGGTGACCTATGAGGGCAAGCTGCTCGACGGCAAGACCTTCGACAAGTCCGAGCAGCCGACGCCCTTTCCGGTGACGGCGGTGGTGCCGGGCTTCTCCGAAGGCCTGAAGCTGATGCCGAAGGGCTCGACCTATCGCTTCTGGATCAAGCCGACGCTCGGCTATGGCGCCGAGGCGAAGGGGCCGATCCCGGCGAATTCGACGCTGGTCTTCGACGTCAAGCTGATCGACTTCCTGCCCGAAAGCGTGCTGCGCCAGATGCAGCAGCAGCAGATGATGATGCAGGGCGGGATGCCGGGCGCGGGCGGCATGCCGCCGGGCGGCATGCCGCCGGGCGCGATGCCGCCGGGCGCGGGAGCGCCGCCGTCGGGCCGCTGATCGGTTCGGACTTTGTGAGATGAGCAAGCGCCCTGGCTCGATAAGCCGGGGCGTTTTGCGTCGGATGGTGTTTGGCCAGGCATTTGTCGTTGCCCGATGCGGCCGACCGCCATGGCCACCCCGGCGACGGTCGGGGCCCAGCGGCGGGGCGGTCGTGGGACGTTAGTCGTTCACCAACGCCGTTCACCGCAACTGGGCCCCGGCCTTCCCCGGAGTGGGCAACGCGCAGAGTGCCCTCTGCTTCTAGAATTCCGCCTCGAGCGGGGTGCGCAGGCGCCGTAGCGCTTCGGTCAGTTTCGCCGGATGGGCGAGCCGGCGAGTGACGAGGTCGATCTGCCGCTCGGCGATTGCCCAGTCTTCGGCCGAGCCCGCCAGCGGCCTCAACGAATCGCGCAACAGTTGGCGGAGTGCCTTGTCCTCCAGCGCCAGCTGGGGGGTTCCGTACCAGCTATGGCGGCACGCAGCGGCAAGCTCGGCGAAGAGGCGGCGCCGGTCATGAGACACCATCGCCGATGTGCCGAGGAAATCGAGCATCAGCCACAGCCGCAACTGCATCGGCGCGCGGAGCAGGAAGGCGTAGCGGTTGCGCAGCGCGGCCAGCCGGCGCCGGGAATCGGGGCCGTCGCGATTCATCTGGTTGGCGCCATGCAGCCGATGCTCGACCACCGCCGCGTCGACATAGGCGATGCCGCCGCCGTGAAGCGCGGCAGTGCCGGCGAGCCAGTCGAACGGCATCGGGTGGCCGAAGATCGCGGGGTCGATCCAGTCGCGGCGCACGATCATCGCATGCGCCGACACCATCGGCTTGAACAGCGAGCGCAGCGCCATCGCCGGATCGGGCGTGAGCCCGAGCCGGTCGAGCAATGTCCCGCCGAGCGGCGCGCCATCGGCGTCGATCAGGCTCGATGGACCGAATGCCAGCGGCCGATCGCCGATCGCGGCGAGCAGCAGGCGATTGCGATCATGATGCCAAATGTCGTCCTGGTCGGCGATCGCGACGAAATGTCCGCTCGCGTGCGCCAGCAATTCGCGCAGCCGCGTGCGCTGGCCGAGATTGCCGTGCGCCGGGATCAGGCGAACGCGAGAATCATGCCGCGCTGCGTCGAATAGTTGCGCGGCACTGTCGTCGGTCGACCCGTCGTCAATCGCGAGCAGTTCGAAATCCCCGTCATCCTGCGCGAGGATCGAGGAGAGCTGCGCCGCCAGATAAGGTCCGGCATTATAAACCGGCAGTAGTATGGACAGGCGGACAGGCATGGCGTCGCCATGCCATGCCGGTCGCCGGGTCGAAAGTGGTGGTAATGCACTGTGGCGTATTTGCCACGGCATCAACCTATTGTTTACCACCCCCATGCGAACCGCGCCCTTGACGGAACCATTGTTTTGTCGCTTGCTTCTGGCGCGGGGAGGAAAGGTGTTGTCATACCCGGGCAGCATCTTTCCGCTTTGCGGTGCGAGCGCGCGCTGAGAGGTTGCCGCCGTCATTGTGCTGTGCAATAGGGCGGGGGCATACCCCGGAGTTTGAAGAAGGGAGTTCAGGGATGAATGTCATGAAGAAGATTCTGGCTGGTGCCGCGGCGATGTCGCTGGTTGCCATGCCGGTTGCCGCCTCGGCGACCGACGCGAGCAAGCTGTCGCTGACGTCGTCGGCTCGCGCCGGCACCTCGGCGAAGGCCAAGAACGAGCTGGCCGGCGGTGGCGTGATCGTCGCCATCATCGCCGCAGCTGCGGTGATCGCTGGCATCATCATCGTTGCCAACGAAGACGACAGCCCGAACAGCAACTGATCGGGTCCGTCCATCGGACAGGAGAAGGGCGTCCCGCGAGGGGCGCCCTTCTTCGTTTTGGGGGTTGGTTGGACGCAGGGATGTTTGGCGTAGGGGCTAGCTTGCGTACGAGCGAAATGGCTCCTGCCTGTCGAGGATTGCGGTCGGACTGAGCGGGATTGAGCCTGACCGCGGCCTCCCCCAGCCCGTCATCCCGGCCCCTTCGGCGTCGCTCAGGACAGGCTCGAGCCGGGATCTAATTCGCGACGAGCGGGTCGGCTCATTGTTGATAAGTCGCCCGCTGAACCATGGATCCCGGCTCACGGCCGGGATGACGGGGGTGGGGAAGGGTGGCCCTTCGTCACTCGCGTGGGCTTTTGCAGTTCGGCCCATGACCCACTCCCGTTGCGGAAATCGTGCGCGCCGCTTAGGGGCTGCGGGGATGGCTATTCCTTCGATGTCCAGCGGCCGGACCGCGGCGACGGAGCCGCGGGGGCCGCGCAGCAGCCGCGCGCCCTATTGGCTTTTCCTCGGCTTCATGGCGCTGGTGGCGCTGACCGGCGGAACGTCGCGCTATGATTCCGTGACCCAGGTGCTGGTGCGATCGGCGGCACTCGCCGCGATGGCAGGGTGGGTGTTGCTGCCCGGATTCGGTCGGGCGGAGGCGATGCGCTGGCCGTTCGTCTTCCTGGCGCTGATCGCCACGACGATCGCGATCCAGCTGATCCCGCTGCCGCCCGGCATCTGGACGTCGCTGGCGGGGCACGAGTTCTACGCCAGCGTCTCCACCGCGGCCGGGCTGCCGGTGCCGTGGCGACCGATCAACCTGTCGCCGGAGCGCGGCTGGAGCGCCTTCTTCTCGCTGGTCGTGCCGCTGGCGACGCTGGTCGGTCTGTCGCGAATGAGCGAGCGGCGGCGGCTGATGCTGGTCCTGCCGCTGATCGCGCTGGTGCTGGTCAGCGCGGTGCTGGGACTTGGCCAGCTGTCCGGCGGTGCGTCGAGCGCGCTGCGCTGGTACGAATATAGCGACCCGTTCGCCGGCGGCTTCTTCGCCAACCGCAATCACCAGGCGGCGCTGCTGGCGATGGTGCTGCCGCTCGTCGCGGTATGGGCGATGGAGCGCCGCGAGGACGACGATCGCCAGCGGTATCGCGGCGCGATGGCGGCGGGGATCGGCGCCTTCGTGCTGCTGATGATCCCGACGACGGGGTCGCGCGCCGGCTTCGTCCTGTCGTTCGTGTCGCTGATCGGCGCGCTGGTGCTCGCCGCGCCAGCGATTCGCCGCTGGTATCGCCGCCTGCCGCGTCGTCGCCGGCGCACCGCGCTCGGCTTCGTCGCGGGTGCGGTGGTGGTGTTCGTGGTCGTCGCGGTCGTGTTCGGCCGCAACGATTCGCTGTCACGCCTGCAGGGGCTCGATGCGACGCAGGACCTGCGCGCGCGGACGCTGCCGACGGTGATCCAGCTGACCGGCAATTTCTTTCCGATCGGGTCCGGGATCGGCTCGTTCGACGCGGTCTATCGCCGGTTCGAGCCGTTCAACCTGCTGTCGACCAACTATCTGAACCTGGCGCACAATGATTTCGTGCAGGTGGTGATGGAGGCCGGCATCGCCGGCGCGGCGCTGATCGTGCTGTTCATCGGCTGGTGGTTGCTGCGCACGGTCCAGGTGTGGCGGGCGCCGACCAGCGCGATCGTCCGCACGGGGCGCGCCGGATCGATCATCATCCTGCTCGCGCTGGCGGCGAGCGCGGTCGACTATCCGCTGCGCACGGCGCTGATGATGATGGTCTTCACGATTGCCGCGGTGTGGCTGGAGCAGGCGGGGCGGACACCCAAGACGGCGCTGCTCACCGGCTGACGCGTCCGGTCGGGCGGCTTTACGGGTCGGACCCCGGCCTGTATGCGCCGTTACGCTTAATCAATTCAGTAAAAATCAGGACGTGGAATGTTCCGACGACTGTTGCCGGTGATCCTGAGCGCGTGTGTGCTGGCAGGTTGTGGGGGACGCCACCCCCCGCTTGAATCGACGCCCGACCTGACCGTGACCAAGGACGTGGGCCTGCCCGCGCCCGACCGGCGCGACCTGGTGGCGCCCGATCGCGTGAGCCTGATCGGCCCGCTCGATACGCTCGGCATCGACGTCTTCAACGCGCAGGACTTCTCGCGCGAGGTCGTCGTCGACGCCAGCGGCCGCATCGCGATGCCGCTGATCGGCACGATCGACGCCAACGGCAAGACCGCCACCGAACTCGCCAGCGAGATCACGGGCCTGCTGAAGGGGCGCTACATCCGCGATCCCGACGTCACCGTGAACATCAAGGAGTCGGTCAGCCAGGTCGTCACCGTCGACGGGTCGGTCAACAAGCCCGGCCTGTATCCCGTCACCAACCAGTCGACGCTGCTGCGTGCGGTCGCGGCGAGCGGTGGCTTGGGTGATTATGCCAAGATCAACGACGTCGTCATCCTGCGCACCGTCAACGGCAAGCGGATGGCGGGGCTCTACAACATCGGCGCGATCCGGCGCGGCATCTATGTCGATCCGCCGGTCTACGCCAACGACGTGATCGTGGTCGGCGATTCGCCGGCGCGCCGCATGTTCCGCGATGCCCTGGCCGTGGCGCCGCTGCTCGTCGCGCCGCTCGTGGCGATCCTCAACTAAGGCTGCGCGGACCCATGAACACCATCAACCCCGTCCGCCGCCTGGCGACCGCGTCGCCGACGATGGCGCCCGGCGACTTTCCCGCCGAGAACGCCGACCAGACGCCGTTCGTCCGCTATGTGATGCGGCTGGCCTTCCGCTGGCGCAAGGTGATCGGCACGATCATCGCCGCGTGCCTGTTGCTGGGCCTGGTCATCACGCTGCTGATGACGCCGCAGTATACCGCGACGACGACGATCGAGATCGCGCGCGAAAGCGACCGGATCGTCAACATCCAGGGCGTTCAGTCGGACGCGAGCGACGCCGACCAGGAATTCTACCAGACGCAATACGGCCTGTTGAAGTCCAAGGCACTGGCCGAGCGGGTGGCGACACAGCTACGGCTGGTCGACGATCCCAGCTTCTTCCAGATGTTCGACATCAAGTCCGATTCGCCGATCTTCGCGACCGACGCGCGTGGCGCGCTGCCGCCGGGTAGCCGCGAAAAGCGGACCCAGATCGCTGGCTCGCTGCTGCTGGCGAACCTGAAGATCGAGCCGGTTCGCGCGTCGCAGCTCGTCGAGCTGAGCTTCACCAGCCCCGATCCGAACCTGTCGGCGCGCGTCGCCAACGCCTGGTCGGTCAACTTCATCCAGCAGACGCTCCAACGCCGCTACGAAGCGACGTCCTACGCCCGCAACTTCCTCGAGAGCCGGTTGGGGCAGCTGCGCCAGCGCGTCGAGGAATCGGAGCGCAAGCTGGTCGGCTATGCCCGCGCCCAGCGCCTGGTGACGATTCCGAACAGCGGCACCAACGGTACGCAGGGCGAGCGCTCGCTGGCGGCCGACGACCTGACGCTGCTCAACAATAATCTCGCCGAAGCTACCGCGGCGCGGATCCAGGCAGAGACTCGGCTGCGCCAGAATGGCGGCGACCCCAGTCAGTCGGCGGAGGCGCTGGGCAACAGCGCGATCGGAACGCTGCGCGCGCGTCGCGCCGATCTGGCCGGCGAGTACCAGAAGCTGATGCCGCAGTTCACCCCCGATTATCCGGCGGCGAAGGCGTTGCAGGCGCAGATCGCACAGATCGACCGCAGCATCGCGCGCGAGGAAAGCCGGATCGGCGGGTCGATCGACCTCAACTATCGCCAGGCCAAGGCGCGGGAGGATGCGCTGCAAAGCCAGGTCAACAAGTTGAAGGACGAGCTGCTCGATTTCCGTCGCCGCAACATCCAGTACGCGATCTATCAGCGTGACGCCGACACCAATCGCCAGCTCTACGACGCGCTGTTGCAGCGCTACAAGGAGATCGGCGTGGCGGGCGGCGTCGGCGTGAACAACGTCGCGGTGGTCGACGATGCCGACGTGCCGGAGCGGCCATCGAGCCCGCGCCTGGTGCTCAACATGCTGCTGGCGCTGATCAGCGGCTGTGCGCTCGGTGCGCTGGCGGCCTTCCTGCTCGAGCAGAGCGACGAGGCGATCGCCGATCCGACCGAGGTCGAGCGGATGGTCGGCCTGCCGCTGCTCGGCAGCGTGCCCAAGCTGTCGGATCGTACCCCGGTTGAGGCGCTGGGCGACCGCAAGTCGGACATGGTCGATGCCTATCTGGCGGTGCAGACCAACCTGTCCTTCTCGACCGAGCGCGGCGTGCCCGCGTCGCTGGCGATCACCAGCACCCGGCCGGCGGAGGGCAAGTCGACGACCTCGCTCGCGCTCGCCGTGTCGCTGGCGCGTGCGCAGCGCCGGGTAATCCTGGTCGACGGCGACATGCGGTCGCCGTCGGTCCATCACCTGATCGGCACCGACCATAATCGCGGCCTCAGCAACTTCCTGGCCGGCGACGATGCGATCGAGCCGCTGCTCCACCGCGTCGACATGTTCGGCATCGCGGCGATGACCGCGGGTCCGATCCCGCCGAACGCCGCCGAGCTGCTGACCAGCGACCGGTTGAAGGTGCTGGTCGAGAAGCTGCTGGAAAGCTTCGACCATGTCGTGATCGATTCGCCGCCGGTGATGGGCTTGGCCGACGCGCCGCTGATCGCCAGCCGCGTCGAGGGCGTCGTCTATGCGGTCGAATCGCATGGCATCCGGTCCAGCCTGGTGCGCACCGCGCTCGGCCGTCTGGCCAGCGCCAACGCCCGTGTGCTGGGCGTCGTGCTGACCAAGTTCGAGGCGCGCCGCTCGGCGGGCTATGGCTATGACTACGGCTATAACTACGGCCGTGACGGCGTGCCGAAGAACCGCTGATCCGATGGCACCGGCGATGACCGCAGAGGATGAAGGCAAGGCCGGCGGCGGGCTCGGCATCAAGGCCGGGCTGGTCGTCCTCATCCTCGTCACCTTCGTGCTGATGGCGCGGGCGGGGATCAGCCTGTCGCTCGCCAACCGGTCCCCGGAATCGGCGTTGCGTGCCAATCCGTCGAGCGACGCGGCGGGTGCACGCGATGCGCTGCTGCGGGTCCAGCAGGATACGTCGAAGCGCGGGCGGGCGGCGATCCGCGCAACCAGCGCGGGAATCGTCCAGCGCGATCCGACCAACGTCGTCGCGCTGACCGCGCTCGGCCTCGCCACCGACGACGTGAAGCGCGCGCGCGCGATCATGGTGAAGTCGGACGAGCTGTCGCGGCGCCAATTGCTCGGCCAGCTGTGGCTGATCCAGGACGCGGTCGATCGCAACGACGTCCGCGGGGCGCTGGTCCATTACGACATCGCGCTGCGCACCTCGCCGCGCGCCGCCGCGATCCTGTTCCCGGTGCTGGTCAACGCCACCACCGATCCCGATCTGCTGCCCGACATGGCGCGGATGCTGGCGCGCCAGCCGGCGTGGGGCGCGCAGTTCCTGCAGCAGCTGGCGCAGTCGAGCACCGACCTGCCCAATGCCGCGCGGCTGTTCCAGGCGCTGATTGCGCGCGGCGTATCGCCTGGCGGGCAGGCGCTGGTGACGCTGACGCAGCGGCTGGTCGATGCCCAGCGCTACGAGGTGGCGTGGAACCTCTATCGCAGTTTCCGCAAGGACCAGCCGCGCGATGGCGTGCGCAACGGCGACTTTGGCGACGATCCCTATTTCCCCGTGGCGTTCGACTGGCAGGTCAGCGAGAACCAGGCGGATCTGGCCGCCTCGATCGACCGGATGGGCAGCAACGGCCGGCTGAGCTTCTCGGCCAGTTCGGGCACCGGCGGCGGCGCGGCGCGCCAGCTGTTGCTGCTCGATCCGGGGCAGCACAGCCTGTCGGCGATCGCCTATGACATCGCATCGGCGGCGGCGCAGCGGCCGTATATCAACGTGATCTGTGCGGTGACCGGCGCCGAGCTGGGCCGGCTGGTGCTGCCGCTCGCGGGGCAGGGCGGCAAGCGGGCGATCGGCAAGATTACGGTGCCCGTCGGATGCCCGGCGCAGTGGCTGTACGTGACGGTGCCGGCAGCGGACTCGTTCGAGCCGAATACTGGGGCGGTGAGCCAGATCCAGGTGGATTGAGGGCGGGGGCTGTTTCGTTCGGTTATGCGGGGACCGGCCCGGCATGACGGAGAGGTGGCGTGTCGTCCTCTGCTTGCCCGTCATCCCGGCCTCGAGCCGGGATCCAGCTCACCTCCAGCAACTGACTGAATGATCAGTCTGAGTCGCTTGCCGCCCGATGGATCCCGGCTCAAGGCCGGGATGACGGGCAGGGGGAGCCTTGGCGTCCTTCATCGGGTGAGGATCGCGACAAGCTCAGGGCATTCGGTCGACAATCATCCGCCCGGCGCCCCTCACTGGCTGCGTGCTGCCGCCCGCGTGCGGGCGTAGAGCCAGGCGACCACGGCGGCGAACACCAGCGTCCCGCCGATCAGCGCCACCGGCGCGAAACCTGGCCCGACGATCGCCAGCGGCGCATCGCTGCCGGTGGCGGCGACGATACCGGCGAAGACCACCTGCCAAAGGCTCTCGCCGACGATCATGCCGGTCGCCAGCAGCACACCGAGGCGCTTGGCCAGTTCGGCGGCACGCTGGCGATCGGCCCAGCGCTCGTAGATATGGCCGAGCACCGATCCGATCACCACGGGCAGGATCGCCGACATCGGCAGGTAGATGCCGATACCTACTGCGAGGGGCGGGAGGCGGAGACGGCCCGTTTTGCCCAGTATTTCGTCGAGCACGATGAAGATCACGCCGGCCAATGCGCCCCAGCCGAGCATCGCGGCGTTGAGGCCGCCGCCGAGCACGCCCTTCGCCAGCGCCGAGATCAGTCCGGCCTGGGGCGCCGCCAGCGCTTCCGGCCCGGCGCCCGGCGCGCCGGCGAAGCCGAAGGCGGTGTTGAGCAGGTCGAGCACCGGCGGTATGACGATGCTGCCGAAGACGACGCCGATGATGAGCGCGACCTGCTGCTTCCACGGCGTCGCGCCGACCAGCTGGCCGGTCTTCAGATCCTGGAGATTGTCGTTCGCGATCGTGGCGATGCCGAAGACGAGCCCCGTGACGATCAGCGCGAAGGCGACGAGCGCCTGCGTCGTGTCGGCGGGCACGTCGCGCCCGACCAGCCCGATCAGCAGCAGCGAGGAACCGAGGACGGACAGGATACCGATTCCCGACACGGGTGAATTGGACGCGCCGATCAGGCCGGCCATGTAGCCCGTCACCGCCGCGATCATCAGCCCGACGACCGCGACGAACACCAGCGCGCCGGCGACGAGCATCGCCGCGGCACCGGCGAGCGGTCCGCCCGCCAGCGTGCTCCAGAGCAGCCAGCCGATCGGCAACAGCAGCGCGAGCGCGCCGCCGGCGACGACGCCGATCGGCAGGTCCTGCTCTTCGAGCGCCAGCACTTCGCCGTTGCCGCGCGCCTTCGATGCGGCGAGCGCGCTGCGGATGCCGCCGAGCACCGGCCCGGCGATCTTGAGCAGCGTCCAGATCGCGGCGACGCCGATCACGCCGGCGCCGAAGAAACGCACGTCCTGGCGGAAGATCGTGCTCGCCCATTCCTCCGCGCCGCCGGGCAGCGGCTGGATCGCGGTGAGGTGGGGCAGGAGGATGAACCAGCCGGTGACGAGACCGACGAGCTGGGCCATGCCGACCGACAGGCCGACGAGATGGCCGATGCCGAACAAGGCGAACGACAGCCCGGCGGCGATGCCGGTTGCGCCGGCGCCGACGCGGAACCAGGTCGCCGCCTCCGCCACCGCCAGCTTCAACTGGGTGAGGATGGCGAACAGCGCCGACGCGATGCTGCCGGCGACCAGCGCGTTGAGGCCGAGGCGGCTTTCCACCGCGCCCTGGCTGTCGTTGGAACCGGCGATCAGCACCTCGGCGGCAGCGCGGCCTTCGGGATAGGGCAGGTCGCCGTTCACGACGAGCGCGCGGCGCAACGGCACCGAGAACATGACGCCCAGGATGCCGCCCAGCATCGTGATCCCCGCCGTCGTGACGAACGGGAAGCCGTTCCACCAGCCGACCATCACCAGCCCCGGCAGCACGAACACGATCGCCGCCAGGGTGCCGGCGGCCGACGCGATGGTCTGGACGATGTTGTTTTCGAGGATCGTCGAGCCGGGCAGCAGCCGCAGAATGGCCATCGAGATCACCGCGGCGGGGATCGAGGTGGCGAAGGTCAGCCCCACCTTCAGCCCGAGATAGGCGTTCGCCGCGGTGAAGATCAGCGTGATCGCGCCGCCGAGCAGGATGCCGCGCAGGGTCAGTTCGGCTGGAGAGGTTCTGGTCATGCGCGGCAGGGTGGCAGAAGACGTGGGGAGGGGACAAGGCTTCTCGTCGTGGTGCCCCCTTGACCAGGCCCCCGCCTTCTCCCCATCAGGCGCGCGACTAGAAGGGGCGAGACATGGCCGAAACGTTGCGGGTGGCACTGGCGGGCTTGGGTACGGTCGGCGGCGGTGTCGTCCGGTTGCTCGATGCGAACCGCGACCTCATCACCCGGCGGGCCGGGCGTCCGATCGAGATCGTCGCGATATCGGCGCGCGATCGCGCGAAGGACCGCGGCGTTGACCTGTCGCGCTTCGCCTGGGTCGACGACACCTCGACGCTGGCGACGCGGGACGATGCCGACGTCGTCGTCGAACTGATCGGCGGCTCCGATGGCCCGGCGTTGACGCTGGCACGCAACACGCTGGCGGCGGGCAAGGGCTTCGTGACCGCGAACAAGGCGATGCTGGCGCATCATGGCCTGGAGCTGGCGCAGGCGGCGGAGGCGGCGCGCGTGCCGTTGAAGTTCGAAGCGGCGGTGGCCGGTGGCATCCCCGTCATCAAGGGGCTGCGCGAGGGCGCCGCGGCGAACGAGATCGCCCGCGTCTATGGCATCCTCAACGGCACCTGCAATTTCATCCTGTCGAAGATGGAAGCGGAGGGCCGGGATTTCGCCGAGGTGCTCGCCGAGGCGCAGGCGCTGGGCTATGCTGAGGCCGACCCCAGCTTTGACATCGACGGCGTCGATGCGGCGCACAAGCTGTCGATCCTGGCCAGCATCGCGTTCGGCACGCAGCCGGCGTTCGAGGCGGTGGCGGCCGACGGCATCCGCCGGGTGATCGCCGCCGACATCGCCGAGGCGGCGGCGCTGGGCTATCGCGTCCGCCTGGTCGGCGTCGCCGAGGCTGGGGCCAATGGCCTGTTCCAGCGTGTCCATCCGCATCTGGTGCCGCTCGACCATCCGCTCGCCAGCGTCACGGGGTCGCTCAACGCGGTGGTGGCCGAGGGTAATTTCGTCGGCCGCCTGCTGTTCCAGGGGCGCGGCGCCGGCGACGGACCGACTGCGAGCGCGGTGGTCGCCGACCTGATCGACATCGCGCGCGGCGAATATGGGCCGCCCTATGCCATGCCCGCGGCGTCGCTGGTGGCGATGGCCGCCGCCGATCCCGGCGAGCGCCGCGGCCGCGCCTATCTGCGCTTCACCGTCGAGGATCGCGTCGGCGTGCTCGCTGAGATCGCCGCGGCGATGCGCGATGCAGGAGTGTCGATCGAAAGCCTGATCCAGCGCGGCACCCATGGTGACGGCAGCGTGATCGTCGCGATCGTCACCCACGAGGGGCCGGAACGCAGCGTGGCGCAGGCGCTGGAGAAGCTGCGCGGCTCGCAGAGCCTTGCCGGGGCGCCGTTGTGGATGCACATTCTCGAGTGATCGCCATGGCCCCGTGGGCGGCTATCTGCGTTGGAACGACGGACGAAGGATGATGACGATGCGTCACGTGCCGCTTCTTGCCCTGCTGGCCTTGCCGATCGCGGCGCATGCCCAGCCATTGAAACTGCCCAAGCTGACCGACGAGGCGTGCGCCCGCCATACCGATCGTGTGCGCAAGCCGGCGCCGTCCAAGGCGACGCCGCGCAAGCTTGGCGAGATGCCGCCGGCGAAGGGCTATTACACCGTCTATCGCGAGGCGGGCGGTTGCCCCGTCCCGGCCGCGGTGAAGGACGAAGCGGCCAGGCGCTGATCGAGCCGGCCGACCGCGATCCCCCCGAATAGCAAAACCCCCGCGCCGGTATCCCGGCACGAGGGTTTTTTTCCGTCGTCGGTAGGGCGGGGAGCCGCTTACTTCGACTTGTCCGCGGTCTTGGCGACGGTGTCGCCCGCCGACTTGACGTCCTTGCCGACGCCCTCGACGGTGTTGCAAGCGCTGACCATCAGCGCGCCAGCGACGATCGCCATTCCAACCAGCTTACGCATCGAAACCTCCTTCAAACGGGCGTGAATGCCACGGGTGCAATGCGCCACGTCCGAAGATCGTTCCGTCTGCGCATTGATCGATGTGGGGATACCCAGAACGTTAAAGGCCCGAAAGCATCACCGGGGGGGGAGGGTGGATGCTTCCGGGCCTATTGCGTGGATCGCGAGAGCGGGGGGGCATAAGATCGCGATCCGAAGGTAGGAACGGCGAAACTTGCCCCAGGTTCCAGCGCCCGCGAAAATTTTTTAGTCGCGGCCCAGTACCGTCAGCATGATCTCGTACGCGCCCGTCAGGGGATCGTGATGGAGCGGTGCGCGCAGCTGGCGCGAGAGACCTTCCATGACCCGGCCGTAGCGGGTCGAGGCGAGTTCGCGCAGCCGATCGCTTTCGACGAAGGCGCGGGAGACGAGGCGAAGCACGGCACGCTTTTCGCCATCGGCCGGCTTGATCGCGACCCGGACCTGCGCCGCGGGATCGACGTTCATCGCCAGCTCGATGCCCTCGGTCACCAGGAAGGCGACGGCGACGCCGACATCCTGGTTGACGAGGAAGGGATCGATGTCGAGCGCGATGCCGATGCTGGACCCGGCCGGCGCGGTGGCGCGAATGTTGCTCGCCAATTCGCCGATCACGGGGCGCAGGTTGAGGCCGCGATTCTCCTCCATCTCGGCGAAGTGGTTGCGGTGGACGACCGCCAGCGCATCAACCCGGCGCTGGATCGAGGCATAGGCGTTGGTCGCATCGCCGCTGGGCGCGCCGCGCGCGTGGAAGTTGATCAGGCTGGAAATGACCTGGAGGTTGTTCTTCACGCGATGATGGACTTCGCGCGTCAGCTTGGTCTGGCGGACGAGGCCTTCGGCAAGCCCGGCCTCGTGCAGCGCGACGGTGCGGCTGATCGCGCGGAAGGTGTCGCCGAGTTCGCGGATCTCCTGCGCCGGCATCGCGCGTGCGGCGCCAACGTCAATCTCGTCACCGGGCGTGAACCGCGCGACGCTCGTGCGCAGCCGCTGGAGCGGCCGGATGAGCATGCGATCGACGACGAACCAGCCGATCCCGGCCGCCAGCGCCCACATCACGAGCGGCAGCATCAGCGCGATCACGAGCGAGGAGGTGATCGGCGCCGAGCGAGTCGAGGTGCGCAGTTTCAGCCCGCCGACGCCGAGGTCGGCCTCGATCGATTCGACGCGATCGAGCGGACCGAGCCCGTCGATCGCGGATAGCTGAAGCTGGTCGGTGCCGTCGACGAGCGCGCTGCTGATCGGCACCGCCTTGCTCTCCGGTGATCCGAGCTGTGCCAGGAAAGCGCGCGGGAAGAAGACGCGCGCGCTGGGGCTGCCGCGGCCGCCCGGCACCTCGAGGATCAGGCCGCGGTTCGCGATGATCGTCGACCCGATCGGCTCGCCGCGGTTGATCGTGGCGGCGGCGACCCCCGGATCGCCGCACAGCGAGCGGCCCTGGCGATCGAGGATCGAGAAACGCGTGCCGATGCTGGCCTGCTGCGCGAAGACACCCTGTACACGGGCGCAGCTGGGCGCGTCGGCGGGATCCTGGGCCAGCGCGTTCACCGCCGCTCGCAGCGCGGTCATGTCGCCGATCAGTTCGATCGAGATCGACCGTGCGCTTTCGTTCGCGGCGACGCGCAGCCGTGCCCGCGCCTCGGCATCGGCGAGGCGGCTCGTCTGGAGGGTGGCGATGACCGCGATCAACGCCAGCGGCAGCAGCGCGGCGCTGAGGATCAGGAACAGCTTCGCACCCGTCGTCAGCCGCGCGAACGACAGGGCGGGTGCGGTCTGCGAGGCCGGGGTGGGGGAGGAGGGTGCGGTCGCCATCGACCGCGGACTAGGAGAGCTTGCTCAACAGGTCGAGCATCTCGTCCGGAATCTGCTCGTCGACGGTCTTCTGATAGGCCGAACGCAGCGCGGACCCGGCATCGCGATCCCGGTTCGGCGTCTTCGACTCAGAAGAGGTACGCGGCGGCGTGTTCTTGTCCTTATCTTCGGCCAAAACGCATCAATCCCCCTGAGCGCCCCTGGATGACAGTCGTCGACGCAGCTTTCGCAGCGCGCCGGCCGTTTCAGTCGTGCGCAATGCATGATCTCGGCAATGAAACCAAATCTCGCTTCGATGGTTCCCCGCAGTGCGCGAAAATTCCCGAACGCTAGCGGGGAGCGGGTTTTCGTCGTCGGCAGGGGCAGCCGATCATTGCCATCATTCGCACCGCCATACAGGCGGTTGTCTGGAATTAATTGGGGAGTCGTCGTCTCTTATGTCGCTTGGCCAGCAACTCGCACCGCATTTGCCCTTTCTGCGCCGCTATGGCCGCGCGCTGACCGGCAGTCAGGCGCAGGGTGACAAGTATGTCCGCGCCACGCTGGAGGCGATCGTGGCGGCGCCGGAGGAATTTCCGCGCGACGTCGATCCCCGCCTGGGCCTCTATCGCATGTTCCAGGGCATCTGGACGTCGGCGAACGTCGACGGCGAGCAGGCGACCAGCGCCGCCGATACCGACGGCGAGGGGCATGAGGCGGTGGCGCGCGCCCGACTGGCGCGGATGACCCCGCTGTCGCGCCAGGCGCTGCTGCTGACCGCGATGGAAGGCTTTACGCCCGAAGACGCGGCCTATCTGATCGAGGTCGATACCAGCGAGGTCGAGAGCCTGGTCGCCGAGGCGCTGGCCGAGATCGAGAAGCAGACGCGCGCCCGCGTGCTCATCATCGAAGACGAGCCGATCATCGCGATGGATATCGAGACGATCGTGCGCGACCTGGGCCATGACGTGACCGGCGTCGCCGTGACCCGCGACGAGGCGGTGGCGCTGGCGATGGAGGATCGGCCCGGCCTGGTGCTCGCGGACATCCAGCTCGCCGACGACAGCTCGGGCATCGACGCGGTCAAGGATATCCTGGCCGAATTCGAGGTGCCGGTGATCTTCATTACCGCCTTCCCGGAGCGACTGCTCACCGGCGAGCGGCCGGAGCCGACGTTCCTGATCACCAAGCCGTTCCAGCGGTCGACGGTGAAGGCGGCGATCAGCCAGGCGCTGTTCTTCGACCAGGCGACGGTTCCCGCCTGACCGGCGGGTTCCCACAGTTACGGACCCAAAACGTCTTTCGGGGGTTGATGCGACATGGCTGACCGTAACGACAAGATCGAGCTCGACACCGACGAGGCGCGCGCCGGCACGACGCCGGGGATGACGCGCTATATCCTGGGCTTTTCCCTGGTGTTGGTCGTCGTGGTATTCTTCATCCTGTTCAATTATTTGTAAGCGATACGGGATGGAGACGGCCGCACTGGCAACGAGCGCGACAACGCCCTATCTTTCCTCCACGCGCTCCGCGTCCGATCGGAATTTGATGACCCAGCCTGTCTCGCGTGTCGACCACGACCAGGATGACGACGACATCGACACGTCGCCGCCGGTCGAGCACGTCGCGCTCAGCGATCCCGAGTTCAAGACCCAGCTCGCACAGGTGATTCCGCACCTGCGTGCGTTCGGTCGCTCGTTGTCGGGCAGCCGAGACCTCGCGGACGATCTGGTGCAGGAAACGCTGCTCAAGGCATGGGCCGCGCGGCAGCGTTTCCAGGCCGGCACCAACATGCGTGCCTGGACCTTCATCATCCTGCGTAATCTGTACCTTAGCCAGATGCGCCGCGCCCGGTTCAAGGGCGAGTGGGACGATTTGGTCGCCGATCGCATCCTGGCGGCACCGGCGAGCCAGGACCGTCACGTCGAGCTCGGCGACATGCAGCGGGCGTTGATGCATTTGCCGCAGCCGCAGCGCGAGGCGCTGATTTTGGTCGGTGCGGGCGGCTTTGCCTATGAAGAGGCGGCCGAGATCTGCCAGGTCGCGGTGGGTACGATAAAGAGTCGCGTCGCGCGTGGCCGCGTCGCGCTCGAGGCAATCCTGAGCGAAGGCTCGCTGCCGTCGCGCCGCAGTCATGAGACCGATACGAGCAAGACCGCGCTCGACACGATCATGGGTGAGGTCGACGAGCTCAGCCGGGGGCGGTGAGGGTTTCGCAGGTCGATTCAGCTTAGTGCGTCATCCCGGACTCGATCCGGGATTCATTTGGCCGCTTGGCGGCTCTCTACATAATCAGTCGTTTAGGGCGACATGGATCCCGGCTCAAGGCCGGGACGACGCGGTATTTTGGTGAGGCGAGCTCGCTCTATCGGCTGCGTCGGCGATTAATGCTTTGCGTCCAGCCTTTGCAGCATCAGCATCATATCGGCGGATAGCGCCGGCGCACCGAAGGCGTTGCGCAGCGTCTTGCCGATGCCGTCGGTCGCGCGCGGGGCGCGGACGATATAGTCGTGCTGCTTGGGGGCAGTAGACATGGTGGCGACGTTGCTCATGCGGTATAGAACGGCCGGGGGGCGCCGATGTTTCGCTTGACATTTTGTTTTTGTCGCTGCGCGTGACCAATCCGGGACAGAAGATCACCGATGCGCTGCGCAGGGCCGAAGCGCATTCGCCCTTTCTCGCGATGCAGCTGGGGCGCGACCCGGGGTTGCGCGAACGTTTGCAGGGGGGCGACATCGCTCTCGATGTCGAGACGCTGGCGCTGGACGAACCGGTTTCGCGGCGGTTGCGGTGGCAGCGGCGGACGCTGGCGACCGCGGTGGCGATCGGGGATCTGGCGGGGGTGCTCGACCTGACCGAGGTCACGGCGGCGCTGACGCGCTTCGCAGACCATGCGCTCGATCTCGCGATCCGCACCGCGATCCAGGAGCGGACCCCCGAAGCCGAATCGCGCGGCTTCGCGGCGATTGCGCTCGGCAAGCAGGGCTCCGCGGAGCTGAACTACTCGTCGGATATCGACCCGATCCTGATCTTCGATCCGGCGACGCTGCCGCATCGTCCGCGCGAGGATCCGCAGGAGGCGGCGGTGCGGATCGGCAAGCGGGTCGTCGAGCTGCTGCAGGCGCGCGATGCCGACGGCTATGTGCTGCGCGTCGACCTGCGGCTGCGGCCCTCGCCCGAGATGACACCGATCGCGCTGCCGGTCGATGCGGCGATCGGCTATTATGAATCGCAGGCGCTGCCGTGGGAGCGCGCCGCCTTCATCCGCGCGCGTGCGGCGGCGGGGGACATGGCGCTGGGGCGGCGGTTCCTGGATGCGATCCGCCCCTTCGTGTGGCGGCGCGGGCTCGACTATGGCGCGATCGCCGAGATCCGCGAAGTGTCGCGGCGCATCCGCAATCACTATGCATCGGGGCAGGCGCTGGCGGCAGGCTTCGACCTGAAGCGCGGGCGCGGCGGGATCCGCGAGGTCGAGTTCTTCGCGCAGGTCCATCAGCTGATCCATGGCGGGCGCGATCCAACGCTGCGCGCGCCGGCGACGCGTGACGCGCTGGCACGGCTGGCCGAGGCGGGGATGATCGACGCCGGCGAGGCCCGCGACCTGGCGGACGCCTATACGCTGTTGCGGACGATCGAGCATCGGGTCCAGATGGTCGACGATCGCCAGACCCATACGCTGCCGACCGGCGCCGCGCTCGACAATGTCGCGCGGCTCCATGGGCTAGACGATGGTGCCGCGCTGCTGGCGTTGCTCGACGAGCCGGTGCGGCGGGTCGGTGCGATCTACGATCGGCTCGACGACGGCGCCACCGACGGCCTACCGCGCGACGAGGCGGCGCTGGTCGAGGCGCTGGCTGCGGCGGGGATCGACGAGGCCGCGCAAACCGCCACGCGGATCGCCGAGTGGCGGACGGGTCGCTATCCCGCGCTGCGTAGCAGTGCCGCGCGCGACGCGCTGGAGGCGGTGTTGCCGACGCTCGTCACCGCGCTGGCGGCGGCACCCGACCAGGCGGCGGCGACGATGCGGCTGGACCGATTGCTGGAGAAATTGCCGAGCGCGATCAATGCGCTGCGCCTGCTGCAGGCGCGCGAGGGACTGGCCGAGCAGCTCGTCGCGATCCTGGCGCATGCGCCGCCGCTGGCGGACGAGCTGGCGCGGCGGCCGGCGCTGCTCGACGGACTGGTCGACGCCAGCGCCTTCGCACCCGTAGGCAGCGTTGCCGAGCTGGTCGCGGCGATGCAGGGCGGCGATGCGGGCGATTACCAGGCGCGGCTCGACCATGTCCGCCGCGTCGTGGGAGAAAAGCGGTTCGCGCTGGGGACGCAGATCGTCGTGGGTGCCGCCGATCCGCTCGACGTATCGGCGGGCTATGCGCGCGTCGCCGAAGCGGCGATCGAGACGCTGGCGGCGGCGACGATCGAGGAGTTCGCGCGCAGCCACGGCGCGGTGCCGGGCAGCGAGTTCATCGTCCTGGCGCTGGGCCGGATGGGCGGTGCGGCGTTGACGCATGCGTCGGACCTCGACCTGATCTATCTGTTCACCGGCGATTTTTCTGCCGAGTCCGACGGCGCCAAGCCGCTCGGCGCGACGCTGTATTACAATCGGCTGGCGCAGCGGCTGACGGCGGCGCTGTCGGTGCCGACCGCGGCGGGGCCGCTCTATCCCATCGACACGCGGCTGCGGCCGTCGGGGACGCAGGGGCCGCTGGTCGTCAGCGTCGACTCCTTCGCCCGCTATCAGCGCGAGGAGGCGTGGACGTGGGAGCATATGGCGCTGACCCGGGCGCGGCCGGTGTTCGGATCGGCAGCGGCGCGAACTGCGACGCAAGCGGTGATCGACGCGGTGCTCGGCGGCGAGCGGCCGGCGCGCGACGTGGCGGCGGAGGCGGTGGCGATGCGTGCCGAGATGGCGCGGCACAAGCCGCCGGCGGGGCCGCTCGACGCCAAGCTGGCGCCCGGCGGGCTGGTCGACCTGGAATTCGCCGTCCATGTCGTCCAGCTGACGAACCGGGCCGGCTTCGACCCCCATCTGGATAAGGCGATCGCCGCGCTGGCGGAGCAGGGGCTGATGTCGCCGGCGATGCCGGCGGCGCTCGACTTTCTCACCCGGCTGCTCGTCGCCAGTCGCCTGCTGGCACCCGATGCCGCCGAGCCCGACGCTGCGACCTGCGCGCTGATCGCACGCGCCGTGGGGGCGGAAGGCTGGCCGGCGGTGGTTGAAAGCCTGGCGACGACGCGTCAGGAGGTGGCGCGGGCCTGGGCCCTGGCGACGGGAGCGAGCGATGGATGAAGGTACGGCGATGCCGGCGGTGACGGTGACGGGCGTCGAGGGCACGCCGCTGCGGCTGACCGATCTGCCGCTGCCGGCGGCGATCTATTTCTATCCCAAGGACGATACCTCGGGCTGCACCCGCGAGGCGCAGGACTTTACCGCGCTGGGCGATGCCTTCGCGGCGCTGGGGTGCAGCGTGCTCGGCATCTCGAAGGATTCGCCCGCTAGCCACGCCAAGTTCGCGGCCAAGCACGCGCTCGGCGTGACGCTGGCGAGCGACGGGAGCGGCGCGGCGTGCGACGCCTTTGGCGTGTGGGGCGAAAAGTCGATGTACGGCCGAACATATATGGGGATCGAGCGCGCGACCTTCCTGTTCGACGCCGAGGGCAAGCTGGCCAGGGCCTGGCGCAAGGTGCGCGTGCCTGGCCACGCGGAGGCGGTGCTGGAAGCGGCAAAGGGGTTGTGAGGGAGTGTCGCTATTCCTCCCCCGGAGGGGGAGGGGGACCGCGGCGCAGCCGGGGTGGAGGGGTATTCTCCTCGATCGACACTGCTGGTGGCGAGTACCCCTCCACCAGCCTGCGGCTGGTCCCCCTCTCCCTCCGGGGGAGGATTTGATGACGTCCATCGCTGCCGCGTGCCGTGACATCCTGCTGACCAGCGATCCGGCGGCCAAGGTGACGCTGGCCCGCGCCACCGCGCGCGCGTGGCGGCGCGGCGAGCTGGCCCATCGTTTCGACGTCGCGATGCCCGACGAGCCGGCGCGTCCGGCAGAGCCCGAACTACTTGCGCCCAGCCGGATGCCGAAGCGCGGGCGGGGCGGGTCGGCGAAGGGGCGGCTGGCGCTGCTCCATGCGCTGGCGCACATCGAATTTTCGGCGATCGACCTCGCCTTCGATGCGGCGGGGCGGTTCGGGGCGCAATTCCCCAGGGCGTTCAGCGACGACTGGATCTCGGTCGGCGCGGACGAGGCGATGCACTTCGCGGTGCTCGACCGGCGGCTGCGCGGACTCGGCAGCCGCTATGGCGCGCTGCCCGCGCATGCCGGATTGTGGGAGGCGGCAGCGGCAACGTCGCACGATGCCGCGGCGCGGCTGGCGGTAGTGCCGATGGTGCTGGAAGCGCGCGGGCTCGACGTGACGCCCGACACGGTGGCGCGGATCGAGGCAGCGGGCGATCATGCCTCGGCGGGCATCCTCCGGCGCATCTACACCGACGAGATTCGCCACGTCGGGTTCGGCTCCGCCTGGTTCGGCTATCTGTGCGCAAACGGCGGATTCGCGCCGGCCGCGCATTGGCAAATGCTGGTCACGCAGCATTTTCGGGGGCTCATTAAGCCACCGTTCAACGACTCGGCGCGGGCGAAAGCCGGTTTGACGCGCGAATTCTACGCACCTCTTGCGGTGAACTGACAACGTCGGCCACACAATCGGCGTCAGGGTTGCGGTGGGGCTGCTGCCAAGACGACATGTGGAACGCCGCGGGATCCAGCCATGGATTCCAGCGGAAATGACAATTGGGGTCCGATGCCGCTTTTCGTCCAGTCCGTCGCCGCTGCCCTAGTGCGCGTACGTAATGTCCTTGCCGCCGCCAGCATCGCCGCGATGGCGTTGACCGCGGTTCCGGCCACTGCCGAGGGCGCAGCCGCCGCCGGCGCATCGGGAGGCCCGCTGGTCCCCGCCGCCAGCGTCGCCGCCGCCGCCGACCTGAAGGCCGACGCCCAGTTCCGCACGCTCTTCCAGACGTGGAAGAAGCTCGACATGCGACCGACCGGCGCGATCGCGATCCCCTCGGTGCAGCCGGTCGAGCATCTCCAGTTCACCAGCAACTTCGGCATCCGCTCGGACCCGTTTCGCGGCACCGCCGCGATGCATGCGGGCGTCGACATCCCCGGCCCGACCGGCACCCCGATCTACGCGACCGCCGACGGCATGGTCAGCCACGCCGACCGCCAGGGCGGTTATGGCAACATGGTCGAGATCAACCACGGCAAGGGCATCGCGACCCGTTACGGCCACCTGTCAAAGATCCTGGTCGCCGATGGCCAGCAGGTGAAGCGCGGCCAGCTGATTGCGCTGATGGGTTCGACCGGTCGCTCGACCGGCCCGCACCTCCATTATGAGGTCCGCATGGACGGTCATGCGGTGAACCCGGTGCCGTTCCTGACCTCGGCGGACTATCTGCTGGCGGCGCAGGATCGGGCGGTCACCGCGATCCCGGTTGCGACCGACGGGCCGTCCGCGCTGGATTGATCCGGGGCGGCGTCGTTTCCGCGACGGCGGAAACTTATCATCGCTGACATGGCGCCTTTCATCGAGAGGTCAGCCAGCATGGATCCCCGCCTGCGCGGGGATGACGGGTTGTGGAACGGGGTGTCCCGACCAATTAGCCGTCCTGCTGAACTTGGTTCAGCATCTTACGCGGCTCTTTCCGCCAGAGAGACCCCGAAACGGGTTCAGGATGACGAAGCCCTGCTGTTGTTGCCCTTCCCGTCCAGCACTCCTATCTCGCCACCATGACCGATATCGCTCTCAGCCCCTCCGCCGCCCAGCGTGTCGCGTCGATCGCGGCGAAGCAGAACCGGCCGGCGATCCTGCGGCTGTCGGTTGATGGCGGTGGCTGTTCGGGGTTCCAATACAAGTTCGGTTTCGCCGACGAGCCGCTGAGCGACGATGCGATCGCCGAGACCGACGGCGTGCAGCTGGTGGTCGACAGCGTCAGCCTCGATCTCGTCCGCGGCTGCATGGTCGACTATGTCGAATCGCTCGGCGGTGCGGCGTTCCGGGTCGAGAACCCCAACGCAGCCTCGGGCTGCGGATGCGGGACCAGCTTCGCGATTTGAATTGCGGCGCCCGGCGCGTGAGCGCACAAGCGCGGGCGTGAAGATCGTCACCTACAACGTCAACGGCATCAAGGCTCGGCTGCCCCGGCTGATCGAGTATCTGTCGGAAGATGCGCCCGATATCGTCTGCCTCCAGGAATTGAAGGCGAGCGACGAGACGTTCCCGATCGCGGACGTCGAGGCCGCCGGCTACGGCGCGGTGTGGCATGGCCAGAAGAGCTGGAACGGTGTCGCGGTGCTCGCCAAGGGCAGGCAGCCGGTCGAGCGCCAGCGTGGGCTGGCGGGGGAGCCGGATGACGAGCACAGCCGCTATCTGGAGTGCGATGTCGACGGGTTGGTGGTCGCGTCGATCTATCTGCCCAACGGCAATCCGCGGCCCGGCCCCAAGTTCGATTACAAGCTGCGCTGGATCGATCGGCTGGCGGCGCGCGCGCGCGACTTGCTCGCGGAAGAAGTGCCGGCGGTGTTGGCGGGCGATTACAACGTCATCCCCAACGATGACGACACCTATTCCGTCCGGGCGATGGCCGAGGACGCGCTGATGCAGCCGGAGAGCCGTGGTGGCTATCGCGCGCTGGTGGCGCAGGGCTGGGCCGATTCGCTGCGCTGGCGCTTTCCCACGGGCGGGGTGTGGACCTTCTGGGATTATCAGGCCGGAGCGTGGCAGCGCGATCACGGCTTTCGCATCGATCATCTGCTGTTGAGCCCGCAGGCCGCCGACCGGCTGACCGATGCCGGCGTCGACAAGGCCTATCGCGGGCGCGAGAAGGCGAGCGACCACGCGCCGACCTGGGTGACATTGCGATGATCCGCTGGGCGGCGCTGGCGCTGGTCGCGCTGCCGGCTGCTGCGGCGGCGCAGGAGGACGGCCCACGCTTTTGCCCGACGCGGCCGAGCCTGGGTGGGTCGAGCTGCACGACCGAGCCGGGCCGCGTCCACGTCGAGATGTCGCTGATCGACTGGCAGCGCGAGGATCATGGCGATGGCCGCGACGACCGGATCCTGACCGCCGACCTGCTGACCCGCTTCGGCGTCGGCAGCAAGACCGAGGTGCAGGTCGGCTTCGACGCATTCGGCCATGATCGGGAGCGCAATGCGTCGGGTTCGATCGACCGGCTCGACGATGTCGGCGACGTGACGATCGCGGTCCGCCAGCATTTGGCGGGCGAGGAGGGCAAGGCGTTTTCCGCCGGCATCCAGCCGTTCGTAACGATCGCGGTCGGCAAGGCGCCGGTGGGAGCGGGCGACTGGGGCGCGGGGATGATCGTGCCGGTCCAGTACGACCTCACCAAGAAGCTGGCGGTGCAGTTCACCGCGGAGGGCGACGCCGCGGTGAACGAGGCGGGACAGGGCCGCCACCTGGCCTACAGCGGTATCGGCGGACTGCGCTACAAGCTGACCGACATGGTCAACCTCGTCGCCGAGCTGGAGCTGGAGCGCGACGACGATCCGATGGGGCATGAAACCCATGCGCTGGCGGCATGGTCGGTGGCGTGGCGGCCGACCAAGCGGTTCCAGCTCGATGCGCAGGCGATCGCGGGGCTTAACCGACAGTCGCCCAATTTCCGGCTGGTGGCGGGCGGCGCGGCGCTGTTCTAATCGGCATAACCGCCCAAGATGCCGAAACAAGTTCAGCATGACGGCATGAGAGTGGCGAGCGTCCCAATAGCCCGTCATGCCGAACTCGTTTCGGCATCTCAGGCTCAACGCAGAGTTACAGATCCCGCCCGTACACCTGATACACCTTGTTCACGCGGCTCTCGATCGCGGTGGCGATCGAATTCATCCCCTGGTTGTCGTCGAGGATCCAGCCGATCTCGCCGCGGCTGGCGCCGTAGCGGCTGACCGAGGCGCGGCGGATGTATTCGATCATCATGAAGGCGAGCTGGCTGGCCATCCGCGACGATTGCAGTTCCTTGCGCACGCCCATCAGCGGTACGCGCATCGTCCGCACCTTGGGCGCGCGCAGCCACAGCAGCAGCTTCGCCCAGCCGAAGGGAAGCAGGTTGCCGTTCAGCGGCTTGATCGCTTCGTTGAGGTCGGGGAGGGTGATCATGAAGGCGACCGGCTTGTCGTCGAGCTCGGCGATGCGGATCAGGTCGTTGAAAACGATCGGCTTCAGCTTCACGCCGACGTCCTTGATCTCGGGCGGGGTGAGGGGGACGAAGCCCCAATTGTCGCTCCACGCATCGTTGAGGATGTCGAGGATGATCGCGGCCTCCTCCTCGAACTTGTTCTTGTTCACCTCGCGTACGCGGATGCGGGGGTTGTTCTCGCCCGACTTGATGATCCGCTTGACGATCGGCGGGAATTCCTGGGTGATGTCGAGGTCGTAGGTGACGAGCTTCTTGACCGGCTGGTAGCCCGCCGCCTCGATCCAGCCGCGATATTCGGGCTTGGCATGGCCCATCATCACCGTCGGGGCATGGTCGTAGCCCTGGATCAGCAGGCCGGGCTCTTCCCAGATCGATTGCGAGATCGGACCCAGCGCGCGGGTCATTCCCTGGCCGCGCAGCCATTCCTCGGCATGCGCGAGCAGCGCCTGGAAGATATCCTGACGCTCCGCCTCCATCAGCCCCCATTGGCCGGTGCCGGGGCCGAAGCCCTGCTCGGCGGGCATCTCGAGCGCCAGCGTGTCGATATGCGCGGAGATGCGTCCGACGACGCGGCCGTCCTCTTCGGCCAGGAACAGCTGCGCCTTGGCATGGCTGTACCAGCCGTTCTTTTCCGGCGTCAGCAGGCCCAGCGCCTCGCCCTTCAGCGGCGGAACCCAGTGGGGATCGTCGGCGTAGAGACGAAAGGGCAGGTCGACGAAGGTCTTGCGATCGCGCTTGCTGTCGATCGGCCAAATGGTGAGGCTTGCCATGGTGCGGCTATCTAGCGTGCGCCCCGATGGCTGGCGAGTGACATTGCTGTCATCGCCTTAAGGCCGTTCATCGCCTGGGTCGTTCACCGTCAGCGGGATTGTCGCAACCGCCAGCCTCGAAAAGACACGCTCCTGCCACTATCTTGAAGCAATGGACCACGCCATGGACAACAGCATCACCTTGCCGCGCGCCGGCGCGACGGCCCAGCCGCGGGATGCCGCGCCGCGTCAGCGGATCGCCGACGACAAGGCGATGCTGCGATCTGCCGCCGAGATGACGCGCGACCTGCACGCGCCCGACCCGAAAGTGTATTGGGCGGACCTGATCGCGTCGGTCGTCGTCGGCTATGGCGCGTTGGCGGTGGCGATGACCGCGTCGTCGACCGCGGTGATGATCGTCGCCGGCGTCGTCGCGATGCTGGGCATGTATCGCGCGCTGAGCTTCATCCATGAAGTCAGCCATATGAAGCATGCCAGCTTGCCGCATTTCCGCACCGGCTGGAACGCGCTGGTCGGGGTGCCGATGCTGACCCCGTCGTTCATGTACGAGGGCGTCCACAACCTGCACCATGCCAAGACGCGCTATGGCACGAGCGAGGATCCCGAATATCTGCCGCTCGCGCTGATGAAGCCATGGACGCTGCCCGTATTCGTGATCGTGTCGGCGTTGGCGCCGGTGGCGCTGCTGTTCCGCTATGCCGTCTTGTCGCCGCTGTCGGTCATCGTGCCGGGGCTGCGCCGGATCGTCGTCGAGCGTTATTCGGCGCTGGCGATCAACCCGCACTTCCGTCGCCGCGCGCCGGAAGGCGAGGCGAAGGCGCAGTGGAACCGGATCGAGGCGGCGGCGAGCGTCTGGGCGATCGCCGTCGTGGCGTTGGTCGCCACCGGGACGTTGCCGTTGCATGGCTTCCTGGTCGCGCTGGCCGTCGTGGCGGGCGTGGCGGTGGTTAATCAGGTGCGGACCTTGGTCGCGCATCTGTGGGAGAACGACGGTGAGCCGATGACGGTCACCGCCCAGTATCTCGACTCGGTCAACGTGCCGCCGCCGTCGATGCTGCCGATGCTGTGGGCGCCGGTGGGCTTGCGCTATCACGCGCTGCATCACCTGCTGCCGGGTGTGCCCTATCATCACCTGGGCGAGGCGCACCGCCGGATCAGCGCCGCGGTCGGCGAGGATTCGCCGTATCACAAGGCGAGCTATGCGGGCCTGCCGTATCTGGCCGCCAAGATCATGCGAAGCACGCTGGGCCGTCGCTGAGGCGATCCACGCTTAAGGCGGCGCCGTTCCGGTCGTTCTAACCCTCATCAAGATTTGGGTGGAACGATGCTGAACAGGTTGCGCCGTAGCCACCGTGGGCTTGAGGCGGCAGGCGCCGAGATTGCGGCGCTGCTGAACGCCAAGGCGCCGGATCCGGTGGCACTGCCGGCTGCGCGCTGGAACCTGGCGACGCTGATGACACAGCATATGGCGATGGAGGATCGCCACCTCTTTGCCTATCTGGTCAAAGACCCGCGACCCGAGGTGGCGCGGATCGGACGCAGGTATCGCGAGGAGTTCGCTGGCCATTTCGGCAGCTATGCCGATTATGCCAAGCGCTGGACCGCCGAGCGGGTCGCCGAGGATTGGCCGGGATATCAGATTGCGGCGCGAGACCAACTGCGATTGCTGAGCGAGCGGATCGCCCAGGTGGAGCGCGACCTGTTTCCGCTGGTCGAGGGCTGCTCGATCAACGGACGGGGGGCGATTAGCACCAATTGGGCGCGCGACGTCTTCGCGGTGAAGGACAGTATCGCGCCGCAGCGCTGAGCTATTCCTCGGTGCGGATCAGCACCGCTTCGCCGATCAGGAAGAACAGCAGGAACGGCGCCCAGGCGGCGAGGAAGGGCGGGTAGGCGCCGAGATTGCCCATCGCCAGCGCGAAATTGTCGGCGACGAAATAGGCGAAGCCCAGCATCATCCCGATCACCGCGCGGATGAAGAGCTTGCCCGATCGCGCGATGCCGAACGCCGCGACGGCGCCGAGCAGCGGCATCAGCACCGCCGACAGCGGCCCCGACAGCTTGTGCCACAACGATCCCTCGAGCGCCTTGGTCGGGCGACCAGCGTCCGCCAGGTCGCCGATCGCCGAGCGCAGCGCACCGAACGACAGGCCGTCGGCATTGACCTCGCCCAGCGTGAACTGGTCCGGCCGGACGCCGGGGGCGACGATGATCGTGCCGACGTTGGCGATCCGGCCCGAGGCGACGTCGAAGCGGGTGGCCGGCGCGATCGCCCAGCCGTTGCCGACGCGACGGCCACGCGGCGCCCGGATGATCGACTTCAGGCTGCCGCCATCACGATCATAGACGGTAATGCTGCCGAGCTGCACCGCGTCGCCGCGGCCGCGGATCTGGTCGACCTCGATCAGGTCGTCGCCGTCGCGTACCCAGACGTTGGTGCGATCGCCGCGGTCGATCGGCAGCGGCCCGTATTCGACCCTCTGCCACTGATCAAGCGTCGCGGTGGCGCGGCTGACGATACGGTCGTTGAAGGCGAAGGTAATGATCGCGACGCCGAAGCTGGCGATGACGAGCGGCGCCAGCACTTGATGCGCCGAGAGTCCGCCGGCCTTCAGCGCGATCACCTCGCTGTTCGCGTTCATGGTGATGAGCGTCAGGATCGTGCCGAGCAGGACCGAGAAGGGCAGGAAGGTCGCGATGATCTGGGGCGCGCGGAGCGACACATAGGTCCACACCTGCGGCTCGCCATTGCCCGGCTGGGCGAGGATGCGGCCCGATTCGCTTAGCAGATCGAGTGCCTGGAGCACCAGCACCAGCCCGAACAGGATGGCGAAGGTGCGCGTCAGGAACAGCTTCGCCATGTAGAGCGCGATGACGCGCGAGGGGAAGAAGCTCTGCTTCATGCCGCCTGCTCCGCCTGTTTGCGGCGGGCGCCGGGCAGGCGACGCCTGACGACGCTGGCGATCTTGCCGAACACGCGCTCCAGCGCCCCGATCGGCTGACCGCCGGGCACATAGGCAAGCTGGTAGTACATCCAGAAGACCAGGCCGGCGAAGATCAGGAACGGCACCCACAGCGCGATCAGTGGATCGATGCGTCCCAGCTCGCCGATCGACGACGCATATTCATTGACCTTGTGATAGGTCACCAGCATCACGATCGCGATGAAGACGCCGATGCCGGACGTCGATCGCTTGGGCGGCACGCCCAGCGATACGGCGAGCAGCGGCAGCAGGAACATCGTCGCCACCTCGACGATGCGGAAGTGGAATTCGGCGCGGCTGCTGTCGCGCAGCTGCTCGGTCGCCGCGGTCTGGCCGTTGCGTGCCAGCTCGGGCAGCGTGAATTCGAGGTTGCCGCCGCCGCGCTGCCGGAAGCTTTCGAACTTGGGCAGGTCGATCGGCAGGTCGTGCGACGAGAAGGTGAGGACCCGCGGAGTCTTGAATTCCGGCCGGTTGTGGATCAGCGTACCGTTGGTCAGGCGGAAGATGATGACGTTGGGATCGTCGGTCGCCATGAAGCGACCGCGCTCCGCCGTCACCGCGATCCAGTCGTTCTTCGGCGTCTGCGCATGAACGAAGATGCCGGCCAGATCGCGACCCTTCTCGCGGCTCTGTTCGATGCGCAGCGTCATGCGCTGGCCGAGATGGGTGAACTCGCCGACCTTGATCGACGCGCCCAGTGCGCCGGTACGCAGCTCGAAGCGCAGCTGCTCGTAGTAATAGCGCGCCTTGGGCTGGACGAACCCGACGATCAGGATGTTGACGATCGCAAGGCCGATCGCAAACAGATAGGGCACGCGCAGCATCCGGGTGTAGCTCATCCCCACCGCGCGCATCACGTCGAGCTCGCTCGATGTGGCGAGGCGGCGGAAGGCGAGGAGGATGCCGAGCATCAGCCCGATGGGAATGCCGAGCCCCAGATATTCGGGCAGCAGATTGGCGAGCATGCGCCATACCACGCCGATCGGCCCGCCCTGGGTCGCGACGAAATCGAACAGGCGGCGAATGCGATCGAGCACCAGCAGCATCGCCGAGATGATCAGCGTCGCGAACAGCGGCAACGCGATCAGCCGGGCCATGTAGCGGTCGATCAAGGGCATGGAGGGAAAAGCTCGCACCGGGAAACGTCCGCCGTATAGGCGCGGGCGTTGCCAGCGTCAGCCCTTAATCAGCGATATCGTTCCCTTGAATGCGACATCGAAGCCCCTGTTTCACGGCAGAAACGCGGTCAGCTTGGTCTGTAGCCCCTCGGCACCGCGGCTAAGCTCCTTTGCCAGGCCACTGACGACATCGGCGGCGCGCTCGGAATCATCGGCGGCGACGCGCACCTCGGAAATCGTGCGGTTGACGGCGGAGGCGCTGACCGCCTGGTCGATGTTGGCGCGCTGGACCTCGCCGGCCACGCCGACCAGTTCGGCGATCTGATCGGTGATCGAGCGGATCGCGCCCGCGGTCATGGCGGTGGCGCTGCGCATGCCGCTGAGCTGCGCGCCGATCTCGGCGCTCGTCCGCGCGGTCTCCGCCGCGAGCGACTTGACCTCGCCGGCGACGACGGTGAAGCCGCGCCCAGCCTCGCCGGCCCGCGCCGCCTCGATCGTGGCGTTAAGCGCGAGCAGGTTGGTCTGGCCGGCAATCCGGCCGATCGCGAGCGACATATGCTCGATCCGTTCGGCATTCTCTTCGAGCGAGGTCACGAATTCGCTGGTCGACGTCGCCTGGTCGATGATCCGGTTGGCGAGCTGGGCGGCATGGGCAACGCGATCGGAGATGACCTTGAGCACCTTGTCCATGCGGTCGGCGGCATCGGTCAGGTCCTGCACGACGCCCGCCTTCGACCGGGCCCGCGACCGCAAGCCCGCGGCCTCGTCGTTGAGCCGCTCGAACGACCGGGCGAGCTGGTCGGCCATGCCGCTGACGGTGTTCGATAGCTGTACCTCCTCGGTCACCAGCTTCCACGAGATCATCGGCCCGAGGTAGCGGCCATCGTCGGCAATGATGGCGGTCGCATCGAACGCCAGATATTCGTCGCCCAGCCGGATCCGGCCCTTGATCGGCAGTTTGCACGGATCGGCCAGGTGGCTGCGCTGATGGTGGCCGTCGGCGTGGAACAGGTCGATCGAACTGCCCAGGATGTTTTCGACCGGTACGGGGAGATGCCGCGCCACGCGCTGCATGATCTGGCCCGATCCGCGGTTGAGGTAGTTGATCCGAAAATCGTCGTCGGGATCGGCGGTCATCACCGCCACGGGCATGCTGTCGATCATCTGCAGCAGCTTGGCGACGTCGCGGCCGTGATCCGCCTGCTCGACGATCAGCAAGCCGGCGCCGTCCGGCAGGACGGTGATCGACATGGTGACGTCGGCGTCGTCGATACGGATCGAGGTCGTCCGCCGCGCCGTCAGCAGATCGGCGGTCGCCGCGCCGAAGGGGCGGGCGCCCGGCGGGATGCCGCGCTCGACCGCACGATGGCTGGCATAGGTGACGGTAAGGTCGTCGGCGTCGACGACGATCGCCACCAGCGGAAGATGCGCCATGGCGAGGACAGGAACGCTCGTCCTCTTTTCGCAATCGGTCGTGACAGGCAGCGCAACGTTCATCGGCTCTCTCGGCAATCCAGAAAGCCACCGATATCGAGCTAATCTTAACCTATGGTATAGTTAACCGCCGGGCTGCCGGAATGGTGTCGATCGAGATCATTCCGCCGCCATTCGGTCCGGCGGCGCGGGGCGTTCGTGCGCCATCGCCTCGCCGATCGCGCGCTCTAGCCCGGCCAGCGTGAAGGGCTTGCGCAACACCTGGTGAGAACCGAACTGCGAGGCATCGGCCTCGCCAGCGAAGCCGGTGACGAACAGCACGGCGATGTGCGGGAAGAGCGGGCCGACCGCGGCGATCATCTCCGGCCCGGTGCGTCCGGGCATCAGCACGTCGGAGATGATGAGGTCGATGTTGCTATGCCGCTCCAGCAACTCGCCGGCGAGCATCGGATCGCCGCACGGGATCGCGACGTGGCCCAGTTCCGCCAGCGCGCCGGTGGTGGCGTTGAGAACGCGGGGGTCGTCCTCGACGACGAGGATTTCCAGCGAGCCGGGTGTCACCGTCGCCGGCGCGGCGATTTCCAGCACCTCGCCGGCCGTACGCGCCTCCAGGTCGCGCGGCAGGTACAGCGTTACCGTGGTGCCGCGCCCCACCGCGGTGTCGATCGCGATCTCGCCCCCCAGCTGGCGAGCGAGCGCGAAGATCTGGCTGAGTCCAAGGCCGGTGCCCTTGCCCGCCTCCTTGGTGGTGAAGAAGGGTTCGAACACCCGCTCGCGCACCTCGGGCGTCATGCCGCAACCTTCGTCGGCGAGCGCGATGGTGACATAGTCGCCAGCGCGGCTGTGGCCGATCTGTCCGGCGCCGAGCGTGGCCGCGCCGGTCGCGATGTGCAGGCAGCCGCGCCCGTTCATCGCATCGCGCGCGTTGACCGCGAGGTTGAGGATCGCATTCTCGAGCTGCACCCGATCGGCGCGGACGCGCCAGTCGCCGGCCTCGTCGACCGTCTCAACCGTGATCGCGTCGCCGAGCGTCCGGTCGAGCAGGTCGGTCATGCCGTCGACCAGGCTGCCGGGGGCGATCGATTCCGGTCGCAGCGAATCCTCGCGGCTGAACGCCAGCAGGCGACGGGTCAGCGCCGCGGCACGATTGGCGCCATCGGTGGCATTGTCGATGTGCCGCGCCGTCACCGCCGGATCGTTGTCGACGCTGCGCCGTGCCAGTTCCAGGCCGCCGAGCACGACCGCCAGCATGTTGTTGAAATCATGGGCGATGCCGCCGGTCAGCTTGCCGACCGCGTCCATCTTCTGCACCTGGCGCAGCTTCGCTTCCTGAGCGCGCAGCTCGTCGGTGGCGGCGGTGACGGCGGTCGCCAGCTCCTCGGCGCGCTCGCGCGCGGCCTCCGCCTCGGCGCGGGCGATGGCGCGCTGGCCCACCGCCTCGATCGTCAGCCAGCCCATCGCGATCGCGCCGAGCACGATCAGCAGACCGGCTGTCGACAGGATGCCGGCGATCCTGCTCGACCGGTCGACCGTCCGCGCGGCATTGGCAGCACGCTCGTCGAGAAGCTTGCGCTCGCGGGCGATGATGTCGTTGAGCGTCCCGTCGATCGCGGCGAGCGCGGGCCCCTGCCGCGCCTTGTAATAGCGCGACAACGCCTGCGGGTTCTGGCCGTAGTTGATGTTGAGCGCGGTCAGCGACAGCTGGTCGCCGCGCTCCTCGAAGGCGCGGCGCAACTGGTCTATGCGCGGCTGTTGCTCGGCATTGTCGTTGGTGATCTGGTCGAGCCGGTCGAGCTGGCTCTTCGCCAGCCGCCACTGGTCGTAATAGAGCTGGCCCAGGTTGCGGTCGGTCGAGATGACGTAACGGCCGAGCGAGGCTTCGGCCCGCGCGATGGTGCCCGACAGGGTGCGGGCGAGGATCATCACGTCATAGCTGTGCTTTTGCTGCGCCAGCGCCCGGTCGCGCTGCGCATTGGCATTCCCCAAGGTGAGGATCAGCGCGACAAGCACCGCCGCGCCAAGGACCGCCATCGCGACAAGCGCGATCGGTCGCCATGGCGCGCCACCCCCAGGAGCCGTTGTCTCGGCCTGTTCCCGCGTCACGCCCGAGGCGTATCGTATTAGTATCCCGATGGGAAGCGGCGAGGGCGCAACCTATCGCAATGGTGGCGCTTCGTACGGCGACGCGCTCAGATCGCGCCGACCGCCTTGCCCACCGCCTCGAACATGCCGATCACCCGAGCGATCTGCGCGTCGCTGTGTTCCGCGCACAGCGAGCAGCGCAGCAGGAATGTGCCGGCAGGCGTCGCGGGCGGGCGCGCCATATTGACGTAGAGGCCGCTCACCAGCAGCCCCTGCCACATCCGCACCGCCTGCTCCTGGTCGTCGAGGATCACCGCGACGATCGCGCTGTCGGGCTGTTCGGTGCCGAGCCGGAAGCCGAGCGACTTCAGGCCGCCGTGGAGATGCGCGGCATTCTTCCACAGCTGGGCGCGCTTCGCGTCGGCGGTCATCAGCTTGCGGATCGAGGCGGCGGCGGTGGCGACGACGCTGGGCGGCAGGCTGGCGGTGAAGATATAGGCACGGCAGGCGAGGCGGATCGCCTCGAACTTCGGGTGGTTGGACACGCAGAAGCCGCCGACGGTGCCAACCGATTTGGAGAAGGTGCCGACGACGAAGTCGACGTCCCCCTCGCACCCTTGCGCCTCGTACACGCCGCGGCCGTTGGGGCCGTAGAAGCCCATCGAATGCGCCTCGTCCGACAGCACCATCGCGCCGTGCTTCTTGGCGACCGCGACCATTTCCTTCAGCGGCGCGACGTCGCCGAGCATCGAATAGACGCCCTCGAGCACCACCAGCTTGCCCGCTTCCGTGGGCAGGCGGCCGAGGCGCTTGTCGAGATCCTCGACGCTGTTGTGGCGGAAGCGGACGATCTCGGCGACGCCCTGCTTGCACCCGTCATAGATCGACGCATGGCTGTCGGCGTCGAGGATGACATATTCACCCTTGCCGACCAGCGTCGAGATCATGCCGAGATTGGCCATATAGCCGGTCGAGAAGACGATCGCGCCGGTCACGCCGTAGAAGTCGCGCAGCGCCTGTTCGACCTCCATATGGTCGCGGAAGGTGCCGTTGAGCATGCGGCTGCCGTTGGTGCCCGATCCGAAATCGTCGAGCGCGGCATGGCCGGCGGCGATGACGTCAGGGTCGAACGTCATGCCCATATAGTTGTAGGTCCCCAGCAGGATGGTGTCGCGCCCGTCGATTACCGCCTCGGTCGGCGAGGTGACCTGCTGCATCACGATCGCGAACGGATCGATCACGCCGCTGTCGAGCAGCGCCTGGCGCTCGCCGATCAGGCCGTCGAACTTGTTCATCAGGTCACGTTCGGGGCCGACCGGAGCGGGATCGAGGTCGAGCGTTTCGGGCTGGAGGCCGGTTTCGGTCATCGCTGCAGTTTTTCCGTGAAGGGATCAGTTGTCGCGGAGCTTGGCGACGGCGTCGACGAGCTGGCCGACGTTTTCGATTTCCGCCTGCATGTTCATCGTGATGATGATGTCGAATTCGTCCTCGATCGAGGCGACGAAATCCATCACCGTCAGCGAATCCCACTCAAGGTCGCCCTGGAAGGTGGTGGCGTCGGTGATCGGCACGCCCTTTTTGTTGAAGGGTTCGATCTGTGCCTTGACGGCGTCGAAGATGCTCTGGCGGTCGCTCATGTCGTCCATCCTTGGCCGGCGATTGCGGCGGGAAAGCGGCTATAGCAGGCCGGCGGCGCGATACCACCGCGCGGTGGCGGCGAGGCCGTCGGCCAGCGGGATGGCGGGGGTCCAGATCGCAGGTGGCACGCCGCACGCCGGATCGGCGGCCCAGTCGGGATGGAGGAAATAGGCCACGCGGTCGGCGGTGAGCCTGGCCTTGTCGCCGCGCAGCAGCCGGTCGGCCCGGGCAGCGAGCGCGAGCAGGCGCGGCGGCATGGCGATCGGCCGTGCCCGGCCGCCCACCGCCGCGCCGATGGCGCGAGCCCAATCGGGGTAGGAGAGGGGGCTGTCGGGCCCTTCGACTTCATAAACACTGTGATCGCCGGTCTCGCCGGCGAGCGCGAGCAGCAGCGCGGCGAGGTCGTCGACGTGGATCACCGACAGGCGACCGGCGGGCGGCATCGGCAGGAAGCCGCGACGGGCGATGCGGAACAGGTCGAGCTGGTCGTGGTCGCCGGGGCCATAGATGCCGGGCGGGCGGACGATCGACCAGTCGAGCGACGACGCCTGAACGAGTGCTTCCGCCTCGTGCTTCGACCAGCCGTAGGAGGACAGCTGCGGCTCGCGCGCGGCGAGCGACGAGACGTGGACGAAGCGGGGGACGCTCGCGCTGGTCGCGGCTGCGAGGATCGCGCGCGTGCCGTCGATGTTGCCGCGGGCGAAATCGTCACGGGTGGGGACGTTGACGACGCCGGCGACGTGGATGACCGCGTCTGCGCCCTCGACCAGCCGGGCGAGCGCGGCATCGTCGCCAAGGGCGCCGTTGACCCAGCTGACGCCCGGGCGGGCGGGTTGCGCGCGGCGGGCGAGGGCGCGGACGGCGTGGCCGCTCGACACCGCGCGATCGAGCAGTCGGCTGCCGACGAAGCCGGTCGCCCCGGTGATCGCCAGGATCACAGCAGCGCCAGATGGTTGCGGTGGACGAGCGCGGCGCGGGGCGCGTAGCCCAGGATCGCGGCCTGCTCGTCGCTGCGGGTGCCGATCAGCCGGGCGGCGTCGTCGGCGTCATATTCGGCGAGCCCGCGTGCGATCGTACCATCGGGCCCGGCGACCGCGATGACGTCGCCGCGCTGGAACCGTCCGTCGATGCGCAGCGCGCCCGCGGCGAGCAGGCTGCCGCCGCTGCGCAGCGCCGCCGCGGCACCGGCATCGACGTGGATCGTGCCGCCCGCGGTCAGCCCGCCCGCCAGCCACGCCTTGCGCGCGGGCGCGGTTCGATCGGCGACGAAGAGCGTGTGGCGGGCCGCCAGCGACAGCGGCGACGCGACCTTGCCCGAGGCGATCGCCATCGCGACCCCGGCGCCCGTCGCGATCCGCGCCGCGGCGACCTTCGACGCCATTCCGCCCGAGCCCATGCCCGATGCCGAGCCGCTATCGGCCATCGCCTCGATCGCGGCATCGATCCGCTCGACGCGGGACAGATGGGTAGCACCAGGCAGCGCTGGGTTGCGGTCGTAGAGGCCGTCGACGTCGGACAGCAGGACCAGGCCGCCGGCCCCCGCCGCGACCGCGACGCGCGCGGCGAGGCGATCGTTATCGCCGAAGCGGATCTCTTCGGTCGCGACGCTGTCGTTCTCGTTGACCACCGGCACGACGCCTAAGCCCAGCAGCCGGCCCAGCGTCGCCGAGGCGTTGAGATAGCGGCGGCGCTCCTCGAGATCGCCGAGCGTTACGAGGATCTGTGCGGCGGTGAGCCCCTGATCGTCGAGCAGGCCGGCCCAGGCCTGCGCGAGCGCGATCTGGCCGGTGGCGGCGGCGGCCTGCGCATCCTCGAGGCTGCCGCGACCGCCCTTGGCGAGGCCCAGCCGCCGCGCACCGAGCGCGATGGCGCCCGACGAGACGACGACGACCTGCTGCCCGTCGCGGTGGCGGACGGCGATGTCGGCGGCAAGACTCGCCAGCCAGTCGCGCCGCACCGCGCCATCGGCCCCGACGAGCAGAGCCGATCCGACCTTCACGACGAGGCGCTGGCACGAGGCGGGGGGAAACAGCATCGCGCCGCCGTTAGCGCGTGGGGGCGCGGGGGGCCAGTCGTGGTGTGTTGCTCGGGGGAGGACGAATAGGAACGATCCTTCCCCGCCAGGGGGAGGTGGCAGCGAAGCTGACGGAGGGGGAGGTAAGCGACGCCTAACCGATAGCGCACGGCTTCCGCCCCCTCCGTCACGCCTTCGGCGCGCCACCTCCCCCTGGCGGGGGAGGATTGGGGCAATCCAACCCGACAGTCCCTGGCGGGGAGGATTGAGATCGAATGATCCTCCCCCGCCAGGGGGAGGGCGACGGGAAACCTCAGGCCGCGAGTACGCAGTCGCGGCCGGCACCCTTGGCGCGATAGAGCAGCGCATCGGCGGAGGCCATCGTCGCGTCGAGATTGGCGGGATCGGCCTTGGCGACGCCGGCGGAGAAGGTGATCCGGCCGAGCGGCTCATCGTTTTCACGCAGCTTGAAGTGACGCTGGGCGAGCTGCGCCTTGGCGTGCTCGACCAGCCCGGCGGTGGCGTCTACCGGCAGCGAGGTGGCGATGATGAACTCCTCGCCGCCCCAGCGGCCGACGAAGTGCGGCGCGACCGACTCGCTCAGCGAGTTGGCGACGGTCTTTAGCACGCGATCGCCGACCGCATGGCCGTAGCGATCGTTGTAGCGCTTGAAATGATCGATGTCGCAGATGGCGAGCGTGACCGTCGGCGATTCGTTGAGCAGCGTCGCGAGATGTTCGTCGATGCCGCGACGGTTGGGCAGCCCGGTCAGCGCATCGCGCTGCGCGTCGCCCTGCACCGCCTCGAGCTGCTGGCGGAGGCGCGCGACTTCCTGGGTCGTCGCCACCAGCTCGCGCTCCGAGCGGTTGGCGCGCTCGATGGTGATGCTGAAAATCTGCTGGAGCGCGGCCACGTCGGCGGTCGCGATCGCCGGCTGATGCGCGGTCAGCTCGCGACTGAATTCGCTGGTGGCGGCGCTGGCGGAAGCGGCGAGGTCGGCAAGCTTTAGCGCCTGGTGGCGAAGCTCTTCGCCCTCTTCGAAAGCTTCAGTCGAGATGGCCGCCGCGGCGCTGCCGAAAAAGCTTTCGTAGAGTTCGTCGGCCTGCGCCTGGGTCAGGCGGATGCCACCGTCACACAGCCCGTCGACGGCGTGGCGCAGCTCGGCGCGACTTCCGTCGAGGCAATGGAACGCCAGGCGATAGTTCGCCGGCGTCGGCGCAAGCCGCTGCGTGGTGAGGAACGCGAGCGTGCGTTCGGAGAGTTCGACGACAGCCTTCACGGTGTCTGGTTTCCGCCCTGTTCGATGTCGCCGCGGAACCTATAGGGCAAACACCTGATGTCCGGTTAATGCCGGCAGGCGATACGACGATGGGGGGAGTGGCGGAGAGGGTGGGATTCGAACCCACGGTACCCGTGAGGGCACGCCGCATTTCGAGTGCGGTACATTCGACCACTCTGCCACCTCTCCGCGAGGTCGTTACACCGGGAACCAAGGGCTTCCGGCGGGTCGGAGGCGGGCCTGTATCGCAGACGTTTCATCGACGCAAGGCCCGCGCATGCTTGTGCGTCGGCCAAGAGCCACTAGATTGTAACCATGCCCGAGCACGATCCCATCGGCCAGTCGGACGCCGTCTTCACGGCACCGCCGATCGCCCACGCGCGCTTCACCATCGGCGACGTCGTTCGCCACCGCATGTTCGATTTTCGTGGCGTGATCTTCGACGTCGATCCCGTCTTCGCCAACACTAACGAATGGTATGAGGCGATCCCCGAAAGCATCCGTCCGAAGAAGGACCAGCCCTTCTATCACCTGCTCGCCGAGAACATGGATTCGAGCTACGTCGCCTATGTCAGCCAGCAGAACCTGGTGCGCGACGACAGTGACGAGCCGATCGAGCATCCGGCGATCGCCGGGCTGTTCACCGGGTTCAGCGACGGGCGCTATGCGCTGAGGCGCGAACACCGGCATTGAGCGGGCGCGGTGCGGGCGGCCTAGCTTTGCGCCAGCAAAGCTGGGACTCGCCGCGGCGGCCAGCGGGAGCGGCGTAGCCGGTCCCGTCTGACGGCGTGGCGGTTGGGCGATTTCCGATGCCCAGATCCTCTACCGTCATTCCGGCCTTGAGCCGGGATCCAATTCGCCGCGCGCGACTGCTTCAATAAGGGCGCGAGTCGCCCGCGGGACGATGGATCCCGGGTCGAGCCCGGGATGACGAAGGTTTGGGTGTGGCCGTCGCGTTCCTCAACGCATGGCCACGCCGTCAGACGTAGCCGGCGGTGCCGGCTCCGCTGGCCGCCGTGGCGTGTCCCTGCTTTGCCTGGGCAAAGCAGGGCCGCCCGCACCTAGAAATTCACCGCCAAGCGGCCGTACACGAATCGCCCGTTGAAGCCGAAAGGCGAGAAGTTGCTGTACGGCAGGAACTGATAGGTCGCGGGGTAGCTGCCGCCGACGTTGCTGGGGCGCAGGCCGAAGGGGCGGCGGTTGGGGTAGATGTCGAAGGCGTTGTCGACGCCGACCGTCAGCTGAACGCCCGCAAGCTCGTAGCTGAGCGAGAAGTCGGTGATCCACTTCGGCCGCAGGATCTGGTCGTCCGGCCCGAGCGCGGTGAGGCTGGTCGCGTCGGCGCCGAGCGGTGCGGTCGTCTCGGGCGAGATTACCGAGCCGTAGCGCGTGGTGCGTGCCGACACACCGATGCCGGCGATCTTGCCGTCGGTCGCCAGCACCACCTTGGTCCGCGGCTGGCCGCGTTCGAAGCGCAGCCCCTCGACACGGCCGAACAGGACCAGGCCGGGGATCTGAGCGAGCGGGCCGAGCGCGTTGAGGCGCTCGTCGATCTTGTTCTGCGTGTAGTTATAGGCCGCCGAGAAGTTCCAGGCGCCGAGCCCGCCCAAATTGGCGCGATAGGTCGCGACGGCGTCGACGCCCTGCGTCGTCGTGTCGAGGCCGTTGATGAAGAAGCGCGCCGCGCCGACGTTGCTGAAGCCGTTCGCGGCGAGGATCGTCTGGACCGCGCTGTTCTGTGCCGCGGTGCCGACGCCCGCCGCGCCGAGGTTTTCGGACAGGACGATGCGGTCGTTGATCTTGATGTGGAAGTAATCGACCGTCACATTGAAGCCACGGAACGGGTTGAGGGTCACACCGCCCGACAGGTTGAGCGACTTTTCGGGCGCCAGCGGCTTCGACCCGAGCGCGCGGGCGACGGGGCTCGACACCGGCACCGTCGACACGTCGACCGGCACGCCCGACAGGAAGTTGGTCGAGGTGGTCGTGAAGAACTGCTGGTGAAGCGACGGCGCCCGGAAGCCGTTCGACACCGAGCCGCGAATCGCGAAGCCCTGGGTGAATTCGTAGCGCAGCGCGAGCTTGCCGTTCAGCGTGTCGCCGAAGTCGCTGTAATGCTCGTAGCGGCCGGCGGCGGTCGCGGTCAGCCCGTCGAACAGGTCGGCGTCGAATTCCAGATAGCCGGCGAAGCTGTCGCGGTTGACGTTGGTGCGGGCCGAGGCGGGGAGGCCGCCGAAGCCCTGCGCCCCCGCCGCCGCGGCGCGGCCGGGGAAGGAACAGATGCCGGTCGCCGCCGTGAACACGCCGCCGAGGACCGCGCAATTGCCCGCGGTGCTGACGCGCGAGGCCTGGAAGAACGGGCCGGTCTGGTACGACTGCGGATCGCCGGGGCGGATCTGGTAGATCTCGTGGCGATACTCGCCGCCGAGCGCGAAGGTGAGCGGGCCGGCGAGGCCGACGTCGAACTGGCGCGACAGGTCGAGGTTGGTCAGGATCTGCGAGAAGGCGAGGCCGCCGGCATCGAACGAGCGCTGGCTGTTGGGGCCGAACGACACGTTGACGCTGTTTTCGGTGCGATAGTTCAGCTCGTTGCGGCCGAAGCCGACCGACAGGTCGCCCTTGAACCCGGCGACGTCGGCGCGGATGCCGCTGGTCGCCGAGACGTCGTCGATGTTCGACTGGATGAAGGGCAGGTAGCCGTTCTGGGTCAGGCCGACGAGATTGGCGTTCGACGGCGTGGTGCCCGGCGCGATCGCCGAGAAGTCGCGATTGGTCGCCGCCGACTGCTGGCGGAAATTCGCCGCCGACAGGCCGTCGCGATGGCCGTAGGTGAAGAAGCCGTAGAACTCGACGTCACCGAGCGGCACCTCGGTATTGACGAGGAAGTTGAAATCCTCGGTCTTGGCATCGCCGTAGCGGAAGTTGAGGCGGTTGAAGGTCAGCTCGCGCGCGTCGAAGGTGGTCGACGACGGGCGGATATAGTTGGGGCGAAGGTCGTAGCCCTGGCGGTTGGTGTAGTTGCGGTCGCGATATTCGCCGGTGAAGTTGAAGAAGCCGCCGTCGCCGACCGGCAGGCCGACGTTGACGCCGAAGGTCGTGTAGATGCCGTCGCGTGCCTTGCGCTCGCCGTTGCTGTTCGCCTGAAGGTAGCGCGAGTCGGTGCCGTCGAGCACCGGCTGGCCGCCCGATGTGACGAGGCCGTCGAAGTCCGACACGCCCGACAGGGTGGTGATGTACTTGCCGTAGCTGACCTGCGCGCGGCCGCCCGAGCTGGCGGTCTTGAGCTGGACGTTGATGACGCCGGCGATCGCATCGGAGCCATATTGCGACGAGGCGCCGTCGCGCAGCACCTCGATCCGCTGGATCGCGAGCGCGGGGATCATGTTCATGTCGACGGCGGCGGCGCCGCGGCCGACCGTGCCGTTGATGTTGAGGAGCGCGGAGACGTGGCGGCGCTTGCCGTTGACCAGCACCAGCGTCTGGTCGGGATTGAGGCCGCGCAGCGTGGCGGGGCGAGTCACGTCGGAGCCGTCGGCGATCGACGGCTGTGGGAAGTTGAACGACGGGACGAGCTGGCCGAGCACCTTGTTGGTTTCGCCGAGGCCCGAATTCTGCAGCGCGCTGTCGGAGATGACGTCGATCGGCACCGGGCTGTCGGCGACGGTGCGGTTGGCGACGCGGCTGCCGACGACGACGACGGTATTCTCGGGACTGTCAGCCTCGGCGGCGTCCGGGGCGGGGGCGCTCTGCGACTCCTGGCTGGGCGCGGACTGGGTGGTCTGTGCCGCGGCGGGCAGGGCCAGCGCGATGGCGGACGCGGAAACGGTAACGGCAAGCAAGCTGCGACGCATGAATATCCCCCGAAAAGAACGCGCTGGCTGTTACCTTGCGCTTCGGGCGCCACTTTATGACGCGGCTGTCATGTCACAAGCAATTAACTTTGCCGGTGGAGGGCTGAGGCGCGAATGCCGCAGCGATGTGGCGCGCGCGCAACAGCGGCCGAATGTGCGACTTGGCGGTTGACAGCGAGGCGCCCTTATTTTAGCTGCCATCGCTCTCCCTGCCGGGCTCTGCCTGAGCGGGCACATGTTTATTGGGAAGTGATTGGGCCATGTTCGCAGTCGTGCGCACGGGCGGCAAGCAGTATCGCGTCGCCGCCGGAGACAAAATCGTCGTCGAGAAGATCGACGGCGAGGCGGGAGCGTCGGTGACGCTGGGTGACGTGCTGCTCGCGGGCGAAGGCTCGGAGCTGAAGCCGACCGACGGCCTGACCGTCGCTGCCGAGATCATCGCGCAGGCCAAGGGCGACAAGGTCATCGTCTTCAAGAAGCGTCGTCGTCACAACTATCGCCGTCGCAACGGCCACCGCCAGCAGCACACGATCCTGCGCATCACCGCGATCGGTGCCCAGCAGGAAGAGAAGAAGTCGCGCGCCAAGAAGGCCGCCACTGCCGAGACCGGTGCCGAAGCACCGGCCGCGCAGGCGTAAGGAGTAGTTCGAGATGGCACATAAGAAAGCTGGCGGTTCGTCGCGCAACGGTCGTGATTCGGCCGGTCGTCGCCTCGGCGTGAAGAAGTTCGGCGGCCAGGAGGCGATCGCCGGCAACATCCTCGTGCGTCAGCGCGGGACCAAATTCTATCCGGGTGCGAACGTGGGCATGGGCAAGGACCATACCCTGTTTGCGCTCGTGGACGGCCGCGTGGCGTTCCACCAGGGCAAGCTTGGCCGCAAGTTCTGCTCGGTGGAGATTATGGCCGAGGCCGCTGAATAACATCGGGTAACCAGCCGGGTTGCCCACCAGGGTGACCCGGAGCCTCCGACAGGAGGCCCACCAGACAAGGGAGCCGGGTCCGCCCAGGCTCCCTTTTTTCTTGCTCCCCCCATTCGATTGTCGCGGGCTCGTCATCACGACGTGCCAGCGGCGCAGGTGAGGAGAGCGACATGTTCGCCCGGACGAAGAGACTGACGCTGAGGCCCGGCTGGCCCGAAGACGCCGCGACGCTGGCTGCGGCCATCGCGCATCCCGAGGTGGCGAGCCGACTGGCACGCGTGCCCTGGCCCTATCATCTCGCTGATGCGGCGACGTTCCTGTCGCTGCCGCGCGGTGCGCATGACGCGCAATTCCTGGTGTTCGACCACGAAGAGGGCCAGCCGCGGCTTGTGGGCGGCATCGGGCTGGTCGGTGACGGCGCCGCGCGCGAGCTGGGCTATTGGCTGACGCCGGCGGTGTGGGGCCGCGGTTATGCGACGGAGGCGGCGGAGGCGGTCGTCGACATGGCGCGCCACGCGCTGCCGGTCCGCCGCCTCACCGCATTCCATCACGCCGCCAATGCAGCGTCGGGCCGGGTGTTGGCGAAGCTCGGCTTTCGCGAAATCGCACGGTTGCCGCGCCATTCGCTGGCGCAGGGATGCGAGGTCGATTCGGTGATGATGACGCTCGACCTCGACGCGCCGGTCGCCGACGCGGCGATGCCGATCGCGGCGTGACTGCTCCTCCCGTCATCCCCGCGGAGGCGGGGATCCAGACTGGCTGACGTTCGTGAGGCTCACGTCCTGCAGTGATGATGGATTCCCGCCTGCGCGGGAATGACGGTTGGGGGGCTAGGCGGTCGTCGGTCGTTGCCATCCGGGCGGGCGCGCGGCACACACGGGGCATGTCCGTTACCCCGATCCGCCGTCGCTTGAGTCCCGAGGAGTCGCGTGACGCCGCGCTCGAGGCGGCGCGCGGGTTGCTGGTCGAGATCGGGCCGCAGGCGGTGACGTTGAAGGCGGTGGCGGCGCGGGTTGGGCGGACGCATGCCAACCTGCTGCATCACTTCGGATCGGCCGAGGGGCTTCAGAAGGCGCTGGTCGAGCGGATGGCGCGCGTCGTCACGACGACGATCCGCGACGCGGTGCTGCGGGCGCGGGCGAGTGACGATCATAATCCGCTCGAGGTCGTCGATCTGGCGTTCGACGCCTTCGATGGCGGCGGCGCCGGCGCGTTGGCGAGCTGGATGATCCTGTCGGGCAACGAGGATGCGCTCGATCCGATCCTCAGCGCGATCCATGACCTGGTCGACGAACTGGCGGCCGAGGCGCCGGGCGATCACCCGATCGCTGACGAGACGCTGCAGCTGGTGTTGATGGCGCTGGGCGATGCGCTGTTCGGTGCGCCGCTGTCCCGCGCGCTCGGCCTGCCGCGCGAGCGGGCGCGGGTACTGGCGCGCGAGATGCTGCTCGGCGGGCGCTGAAGGGGAGGGAGCGCGAGGCCCCCTCCCGTCCCGATCAATAGACCGGCGTCGTCTGGACGAGCACGAAGTCGGCGGCGCTGAGCGCGGTGCCGGGGGTCAGCTGAGCGAACAGCTGCGCGGCGCCGCTGCCGTTGCCGTCGGCGTCGTAGAACAGCTGGCCGGTCGCCTGGTTGTAGACGATGCGGTCGTCGGCATCATGCGCCGCGGTGCCGGCCCAGAAGGCATTCGCCGACAGCGCGGCACCCACGGTGGTGCCGACGCCGGCGAAGGTAGCGACGCCAAGGCCGATCTTGTCCCCGGCGGCAAAGTCGGCGATCCGGTCGACGTTGTTCGCCCCCAGTGCGGTGGTGAAGTCGAAGCGGTCGTTGCCCGCGCCGCCGACCAGCGTGTCGTTGCCCTCGAACCCGTTGAGCACGTCGTTGCCGCCGCGGCCTTCCAGCCGGTTGGCGACCTGATTGCCCCACAGCACATCGCGTGCCGAACCGCCGATGCCGTTCTCGATCGTCGTGCCATAGGCGATGGCGAGATTGTCGTACTCGGTCGCGGTGACGCCGGTCACGCCGGTGTCGGCGGCGATCCGTGCCGCCGCGGCGTTCTGGAACGAGGCGGCGGTGGCGTCGATCGTCGCCTGGCTGACCGGCGCAAAGGCCTGGCCCGACAGCGCGGACAGGTCGGCGCGGTTGGCGTTGACGACGGCGGCGCTGGGGGCCGCCTGGCCGGCCGAGCTGAACGTGCCGGCATGCAGGTTCAGGAACGTGCTGGCGGTGAAGCCCGACAGATCGATCGTGTCGTTGCCGCCCGCGTCATAGATCGCGACATTGGGCGCGGTGTTGGCGGCGAAGTCGAACACGTCGCGCCCGGCGGTGGAATTGAACCCATACACCGTATCGCCGGCGCGGGTCGTTAGGTCGGCGCCGTATTTTTCCTGGATGACGTAGATGTCGTGGAGCATCGGCGTCTGCGCGTTGCCATAGAGCAGCGTGTTCCAGTCGATGATCAGCGCGTTGGTTTCGCGCGGATCCCAATAGGACATGATCGTGTACTGTTCGCTGTCCTGGGCATATTCGGCATAGTTGCCGTAGCTGAGCGGCAGGTTGGGGTCGTAATTGTAGTTGCCGGGATGCGACAGGCCGATCGCGTGGCCCAGCTCGTGGATCAGCGTAGTGGCGCCATAGCCATTGAAGCCGAGCCAGGCGTTGGTCCAGTTGATCGACGGGTCGGCGACGAACACGTCGCTCTGATACTTCTGTCCACCCGGGCCGGGATAATAGGCATAGGCCTGCGCCGGATCGGCGCTGTTGGCGAACATGATATCGGCGCCCATGCCGTTCTTTTCGACGAAGCGCGGCGCGATCAGGTCATCCCAGAACTGGATCGACTGACGCGCCTCGGCACGCTGCGCGTCGCTGAACGGCCCGACGCCGTCGCCGGCGGTGAAGCCGTATTTGGGGTTGTTGTAGACGCCGGTCAGGTGATCCTTGTCTAGGAAGGTGTAGGTGATGACGCCGCCGTTGACGCTGTCGTTCACGCCGGCGTCGATCTTGTCGCGAACGCCTTCCAGCCCGAGGATCGGCTTGCCGCGGAACGTGCCGCCCGCGTAGGTGTCGAGATTGAACTGGACCGGTTCGGCGCGGGTCGGCGCGGATACCGTCGCGGTGTTCCAGCGCGTCTCGAACAGATCCTGTTGCGACTCCTGGACGCTCGCCTGCTTCTTCATGGTTTACTCTCCCGATGGCTGGTCCGCGCTCTCCCGGCGCGGATCGGCCGGCGACGATCATGGGCCAAAAGTGAGATAGGACAAGGGTTTAGACGCAACGGCTCGTCGCTGCGCGGGCACGGTCGGCGGCACGCGGGGACACGATCCGCGGGCGGGCACGTCGGGATTGGACGAGCGGTGCGACGGGCGCGGGCGGCGGGTCGCCATCGCGGTGCTATGCCGCTAAAAGCCGGCGATGCATTTCCTCGACCAAGCCAAGATCTTTTGCCGTTCGGGCACCGGCGGCCCCGGTGCCGTCAGCTTCCGCCGCGAGAAGTACATCGAATATGGCGGCCCCGACGGCGGCAACGGCGGCAAGGGCGGCGATATCGTGTTCGAGGCGGTGGCCGGGCTGAACACGCTGATCGACTTTCGTTACACCCAGCATTTCCGCGCGCCGCGCGGCCAGGGCGGCTCGGGCTCCAATCGAACCGGTGGCGGCGGCGACGACCTGGTCATCAAGGTCCCGGTCGGCACCCAGGTGCTGTCCGAGGACAAGGAGGAGGTGCTGCTCGACTTCACCCGGGTCGGCCAGCGCGAGGTATTCCTGCGGGGCGGCGACGGCGGGCGGGGCAACGCCAGCTACAAGACCTCGACGAACCGGACCCCGCGCCAGCACGGCACCGGCTGGCCGTGCGAGGAGGCATGGGTATGGCTGCGGCTAAAGCTGCTGGCCGACGCCGGGCTGGTGGGACTGCCCAATGCGGGCAAGTCGACCTTCATCAACGCGGTCACCAACGCGCAGGCGAAGGTCGGCGAATATGCGTTCACCACGACGCGACCCCAGCTGGGCGTCGTCCGCCACAAGGGCCGCGAGTTCGTCGTCGCCGATATTCCCGGCCTGATCGAGGGCGCGGCGGACGGCGCCGGCATCGGCGATCGCTTCCTGGGTCATATCGAGCGGTGCCGCGTGCTGCTGCACCTGGTCGATGCCAATGACGAGGATGTCGCCGAAAGCTATCGGATCGTTCGCGACGAGTTGGAGGCCTATGGCGCCGGGCTGGTGGACAAGCCGCAGGTGCTGGCACTCAACAAGATCGATACGCTCGACGAGGAACTGATCGAGGCGCTGATGAACGAGCTGGCGGAAGCGAGCGGGGCGGAGGTGATCCCGCTGTCTGGCGCCGCCGGGACGGGCGTCGACTGGGTGCTCGACAAGCTGCTCGAAGCGATCCCGCCGAGCGAACGGGTGCCCGACGACGATGCCGGCGAAGACCCGATCGAATGGTCGCCGATCTGATCGTCGTTAAGAAAGGCAACGCGGCATTAACCGCTGCGGGGTAAGCCGGGGCATGTTTCAGACCGGCCAGCCCACCATCGTTGCAACCCCGACGACGATCGGATCGATCGACCTCGCCGAGCGGCTGCGGCTGTTCGGGTTCACCGATGCCGACTTCGCCCTGGGGCGGAGCGTGTGGACGGTCATCGAGCCCTTCGCCGAGACGCTGGCGACGGCGCAGCTGCAGGGGTGGGTCGAGCTGTTCGGCAGGGGCAGCGCCGGCGACGAGTCGCGCGCGGTCGGCCGCAATGTCGCCGAGATGCGCGAACGCTACTGCGACCTGACCAACGACCTTTGGGTGCGACGCGGCGTCCAGCGCGTCGCGATCGCGTTCAAGGCGGGGGTGCCGCTGACCAAGCTGATCGTCCTGGGCAACAAAATCTCGTCGATGCTCGTCGACATCGTCACCGAGCACTATGATTGTTCCAAGGCCGAGCGGGCCGCGATCAACGCGCTGTTCTTTCGGCTACGGTCGATCGAGTGCGACGTCTATGCGACGCTCTATACCGAGTGCGTCAGCCAGCATGCGCGCGACGAGCGCCACCGGCTGGCGTCCGTCTTCAGCGGCGGGCTGGCGTCGATCGTCGCCAAGGCCTCGTCGGAAGGCGACGACCTGAGGCGGCAGACCAACCATGGCGCTATCGCGGCGACCGGCATGCTGGGCAAGGCGAACGACGTCGCCACCGCGGCCGAACAGTCGGCGGTGGCGATGCGCGAAGCGGCGCAGACCGCCGCCGGCCTGATCCGCGCGATCGAGGACGCACGCGGCGAGGTCGACGTCGCCGCGGCGATCGCCAGCCGTGCCAGCGAGCAGGCGAGCAAGGCGGTGACGATGTCGGGTGCGCTCGCCGATCATGCGCAGTCGATCGAATCGATCCTGGGCCTGATCCGCGACATCGCCGGCCAGACCAACCTGCTCGCGCTGAACGCCACGATCGAGGCAGCGCGCGCTGGTGACGCCGGCCGCGGCTTCGCGGTGGTCGCGCAGGAGGTGAAGAGCCTCGCCAACCAGACCGCGCGCGCGACCGACGACATCGCCGCCAAGATCGCCGCGATCCAGTCGGCGACGCGCAGTGCGGTCGAAACCAACGCCTCGATCCGGTCGACGGTGGCGGAGGTCGCTGATTCGGCGGAACGCATCCGCCACGCGATGGAATCGCAGGCGCAGACCGTCACCGTCATCACGGCCGCGGTCGACGAGACCGCAATGACGGCCGATGCGATGTCGTCGACGATCGACGGTATCCGGCGCGATACCCAATCGGTGGCGGCGCAGATCGAATCGGTCGGGACCGGTTTCCGACGCCTCGACGATCACTTCGCGACGCTGCGCACCAGCGCCGATCGCTTCGTCGAGCAGGTTGCGGCGTAACCCGACGGCGGGGTTCAGGCGGCGATCTTCATCGGCTCGAGCGCCTCTTCGGCCTGGGGCAGGGCCGCAGGCGTTTCGGTGGTCCGCTTGGGGCTCGGGAACAGCAGGCGCGATGCCAGCACCGCGAGCCCGAGCGCGGCATAGATGCCGACCATCGCCATCGGGTTCCACAACAAGCCGACGCCGAGCGCGATGCGCAGCCAATTGGCGTTGAAGCCGAAATCCTGGCCGATGCCCTCGCACACGCCGAGGAAGGTGTCCGAACGGTCCAGAAGGGCGGTGGTCTTGGTCTGCACGCTGTGTCTCCTCGTGCCGCGCCGGGCGGCTCTATGCCCGGAGCGTCGCAAGCCGCGTGCCAACTCAATAAAGCCCTGATTTCCGTGCGTGCCCGAACGGCACGGCGGTCCTTCACGCCATCAGTTGGCGTGGGCCGCCAGATCGTCGTCGTCCAGCATGGCGCGCAGCGCCGGCGTCAGCACTTCCTCGACACGGTCGCCATCGCGGATCACCACGCGGGCGGCGATGTCACGGTCGAGCAACAGCGACAAGTCCGGCCAGGCCACCGTCGCCGCCGACGCGAGCGCGTCGGCGAGCATCGCGGTTGAGGCAAGCACGCTGACGGCCACCACGCCATTATCCGGCGGCCGACCCTTGCGGGGATCGAGCGTATGCTCGCCACGCCGGTAATTGCCCGACGTCGCCACCGCCAGCTGGTGAAGCGCGACGCGAAGCGGGGGTAGCGCGATGCCCGGCGGCATTTCGAGGTCGACCCACCAGGGATCGCCGTCGGGCCGCATGCCCCGGCCGGACAGCTCGCCACCGATGTCGACGAGGCAATGGCGGATGCCATGGTCGGCGAGCAGATCGGCGACGGCATCGACCGCATAGCCCTTCGCGATGCCCGACAGGTCGAGGTGGACGCCGCCGGGCTGAAACAGACGCTCGCCGTCCCAGCGCAACCGGTGATAGCCCGATCGCGCCAGGGCCGCGGCGATCGCCGGTGCGTCGGGTTCGGGGCAGGCGCCGGGCGGGCCGAAGCCCCAGGCGTCGACGAGCACGCCGATCGCCGGATCGAACGCGCCGTCGCTCGCCTGCGCCAGTCGCAGACCGGCGTCGACGACCCGCGCCAGATCGGGCGGCAGCGCGATCCAGCTTCCCGCGGGCGCCCGGTTGAACGCCGACAGCGCGCTGTCGGGCGCCCAGTGGCTCAGCGCCGCGACGAGGGCGTCGAGCCGTGCCTCGATCGCCGCCCGCAGGTCGCGGTGGCCGGCATAGAGGACGTGCCACGTCGTCCCCATCGTCTCGCCGCCGATCGACGTCACCGGCGCGGCGGGATCGTGTCCGGCAAGTGCGGCCGGGTCGATCGGCGGCAGGGCGATCCGGTTCAGGGCGTCATAACCTCGAGCGTCGTGGTATAGCCCAGCCGCCGCTGCGTGGCGCGTGGCGCAGTCGCCTTGGCATCGGTCAGCGTCGCGTTGAGCCAGTACATGCCCGCCGCCGGCCAATCGACCGCGAGCACACCATCGGCGCCGGTCGTCAGCTCGCGTGCGCCCTCGGCATTGCGATAGCGCTTGCCGCCGGGGATCACCGTCACCTTCAGCCCGGCGGCAGGCTTGCCGTCGACCAGGAAGCGGAAGCGCGCAATTTCGCCTGCGACCAGCTCGTCGGGGTGGGTGACGGGGACGAATTCCAGCCCCTTGCCGGTCGGCTTGAGGACGGTGTTGGTCGGCTCGCCCGCGGTGACGAAGATTTCGTTACGGTTTGATACCTCGGTCAGCGCCACGTCGGTGGCGTTGGCGGGGATGTCGGCGACGGTCAGCGGCGGCGTGCGCTGGCCGTTCGGTCCCGGCGGGCCGCCGCGGCCACCGACGCGCTTCTCGACGCCATCGACCTTGAAGCTGCCCATGACGCCCGACATCTCCGTACCGAGCTTCCACGTACCCGGCTTGTCGAGCTGGACGTCGAAGACCGAGCGATAGCGACCCGTCGATCCGTTCTGGATGCGGCCGGGGGTGCCGTCGGGCTGCCACACCTTCACCTGTTCGATGCGGCCGGGCTGGTGGTCGGCGTAGAACAGATCGTTGGAAATGGCGCTGTCGACGGTGACCCAGCTGTCGGTGCCCGAGAAGATCGTGCCCGACGGCAGCATCCACATGCGATGCGCCGACACGGCGGCGGGAAGCGCGAGCAGCGCGGCGGCGATGGCGAGGCGTTTCATGGCGGGGTTCCTGTTTCTATCCTCCCCCGCCAGGGGGAGGTGGCGCCGAAGGCGTCGGAGGGGGAGGTAAGCAACTCGCCCGTTTTAGGCTTCCTCCCCTCCGTCATGCTACGCGCGCCACCTCCCCCTGGCGGGGGAGGATTTTTTGGGGTTAGCGGACGGCGATGGCGCCGAGTTCGTGGGCGCCGGTGACGCGACCCTGGCCGCCGGGCACCGTCAACGGTACCTGGACCAGCTCGCGCCCGCCGGTCTCGCGCGCCGCCTCGACATTGAGGACATAGGCGCCGGGCTTCACGTCGGCGGGCAGCGGGATGGTGTAGGTGCCGGGCGCGCGGGTCGCGCCGCTGACGCCGTTGGCGGGCATCGTCATCGAACGCCCACCCTTGCGCCACCAGGCGCGCAGGTCGGCGAGCCATTTGGTGCCGGGTTCCGCGCCCTGTTTGCGGATGTCGTACCACACCGCCAGCGTGCGCGCCGCGCCGCCGCCCTGCGGCTCGAGCCAGACCGCGACATAGGGGCGGTGATATTCGGCGACGGCGAGCTTGGGGATGGTCACGCTGATGGTGCCCGCTGCGGCCGGTGCGGCGACCGCGCCCGACAGCAGCACGAGGGAGGAAAGGCGCATGAAGGTTTGTCCTCTCAATGGATCAGGAACAGGGCGATGCACGCGGGAATGACGAGGCCGGCGGCGACCAGCGGCCAGGTGGACGGGCGATGACGGGCGTGGAGCTGGAGCAGCAATAGCCCGGTCAGCGTGAACAGCACGCAGGCGGCAGCAAAGACGTCGATGAACCAGAACCAGGCGATGCCGGCGTTGCGGCCCTTGTGCAGGTCGTTGAAATAGCTGATCCAGCCGCGGCTCGTGACCTCTGCCTTGATCGCGCCCGTCGAGCGATCGATGCTGACCCAAGCGTCGCCGCCGGGGCGGGGCAGGGCGACATAAACCTCGCCGTCGGACCATTCGCCGGGCTTGCCGGATGCGTCGAGGCCGACCACCTGCTTCACCGCGTCGGACACCGCTACCGGCAGCGCGGCGTCGCTGGCGTGGGTGCCGGCGAGCGGGCGCAGCAGCGAGGTGGGCAGCCGGCCCGTCTTCTCCGTCGTCACCGGCGTCGCCGAGATGGTCGCGGCGTGATTGAGCGTGATCCCCGTCACCGCGAACAGCAGCATCGCGATCAGCGACACCGCCGCGCTGACCCAATGCCAGGTGTGGAGCTGTTTCAGCCACCACGTCTTCACCTTGCGCTTCGGCGCGCGGGCGGTGCTCATGCGTCGGCCCAGCGGCGCAGCAGATTGTGGTAGACGCCGGTCAGCTCGATCACCGCACGGTCGGCCTGGCCCTTGTCGGCGGCGACGCGCTGCACCGCGCGATCGAGGTCGAGCAGGATGCGCCGCTCGCCGTCGTCGCGGACCATCGACTGGATCCAGAAGAAGGAGGCGACGCGCGTGCCCCGCGTCACCGGCTCGACGCGATGGAGGCTGGAGGCGGGATAGACGACGCAGTCGCCCGCAGCCAGCTTCACCCGCTGCTCGCCGAACAGATCCTCGACCACCAGCTCGCCGCCGTCATAGGCAGCCGGATCTTCGAGGAAGATCGTCGCCGACAGGTCGCTGCGCAGGCGGAAGTCGCCCTTCAGCCGCACGGCGTTGTCGACATGGATGTCGAACGCTTGGCCGCCGGCATAGCGGTTGAACAGTGGCGGGAACACCTTGAGCGGCAGCGCCGCCGCGACGAACAGCGGCGAGCGGCCGAGCGCGTCGAGCACGATCCGGCCGCCCTCGATCGCCGCGGCGCCGTCCTCCGGCAACTGCTCGTTGCGCTTGGCGAGCGCCGCCTGCGGGCCCGAGGTGGCGTTGCCGTCGGCCCAGTCGCCGGCATCGATGACGGCGCGCAGCGCGGTCACGTCGGACGGGGTCAGGACGGACGGGATTGCGATCAGCATGGCCGAAGGTCGTAGCCGCGTCAGAAGCTGTGGAACAGGCTGAGCACCGTCTGGCGCCGATCGCCCGGCGTCGCCCAGCCGGCGCTGACGACACCGGTGGTGGCGTTGACGTTGTTGCGCACGCCGGTGAGGTATCGCTTGTCGGTCAGGTTCTGGACGTTGAGCTGGAGCGTCCACTGCGGCGCGACGGTATAGGCCAAGAAGGCGCGGTGGATCAGATAGCTCGGCGCCTGGAACTCGACCAGGTTCGCCGCCACCGGCAGGTTCGTCGAGAATTTGCCCTGATAGGTCAGGCCATAGCCCAGCTCCAGGCCGAACGGCAGCTTGTAGGTGGTGAACAGGCTGCCCGAATGCTCGGGCGTCTGCACCAGCTGGCGGCCCGCCTGGATGTCGATGACGCCAGCCGCCTTGTCGCGGTTGGAGATGCTCTGGAGGACCTTGCCGTCGAGATAGGTGTAGTTGGCGAAGACCGTCCAGCTGCGCGTGACGTTGCCCGACACGCCCAGCGCGATGCCGTCGACGCGGCTGCGGCCGTCGAGCACCTGGAGCGAGGCGGGGAGGGCGGGGTCGTTCGAGGGGACGCGGAAGTTGGTCCGCTCGTTGCGGAACACCGCGGCGGTGACTTCGAGTTTCCGGTGAAACAGCCCGGCCTTGATCCCCGCTTCATAGTTGCGCGCGGTTTCTGGCGCGACGGCGCAGGGGTCGGCGGCGTTGGCGGAGGCGGGCACGCCGCAGCCTAGCCGAACCGTCTGTGACGACGGGGTCTTGGCATTGGCGACGCCGGCATAGACGCTGACGTCGCGCACCGGGTGAACCACGGCGCCGACGCGCCACGAGAAGAGATTTTCATCGCTAACCTGGCGGCGCTGCTGGAGCGCGGTCAGCTGGGTCGATCCGGGTGGGACCACGGCGAGCGGCAGCGCGTGGAAGCTGGCGCGCTGGTTCTCGTAGCGGACGCCGCCGTTCAGCTCGACGAAGCGGTTCAGCTCGAGCGTGTCGAAGGCATAGATGGCGAGGTTGCGCGTCTCGCTGCGCGATTGTGCCGTGATCGTCGGGGTGATCGGGCCGGTGTAATTGGTGTTCGGTCGCGCGATCTCGATCAGCGGCAGCGGCGATACCGCCGAGCCATCGGCGTTGCGCAGCAGCGACCCCTGCGTGATCCGATAATCCTCGATCGTCCCGGCGACGCCGAGGTTGAGGATGTTGTGGAAGCCGCCCTTGCGGCCCGCCTCGTGACGCAGATCGAGCTGGTCGTAGAGCAGCTGGTTTTCCTGGTCGCGCGTCAGCCCACGCGGGCCAGAGGGCAGGTAATAGCCGGGCGGGACGTTGCTGGGGCAGGCCGCGCCGATCGTGCCGTTCGCGGTCGCGGTTACCGGCTGGCGACCGGTCGACAGCAGGCAGAAAATACCCTGCGGCGCCGAGGTGACGCTGTACTGGCCGACGCGCTGCCAGCGGGCGAGGTTGCGGATCGACAGGTGCGCATCGAAGGCGTGGCGGAAGGTCGCCGTCACGCGGTCGATCGTGATGTCCTGGCGATCGAGGTTCGCGATGCCGAAATAGTCGCTGCGATCGATGCCCGGCAGCACGCCGTCGACCACACCGTTGACGAGATAGGGCACGCCATAGATCGGGGTGTTGCGATCTTCCTGGTGGACATAGCCGAGCGTCAGGCTGGTCGGCCCGCCGATCCCCAGCGTGACCGACGGTGCGACGCCCCAGCGCTCGAACCGCTCGACGTCGCGCCCGGGCACGTCGTTGCGATGATACATCGCGTTGACTCGGACGGCGGCGAGGTCCGACACGCGGACGTTGCTGTCCAGTGCGGCGCGATAATAGTCGTCGGTGCCGACCGCGGCCTGTGCGATCGTGAGCGTGTCGGGCGTCGGCACCTTCGACACCAGGTTGATCGTGCCGCCGACCGAGCCGGCGCCGTTGAAGACGCTGTTGGCGCCGTTGTAGACCTCTACCTGTTGCAGGTTGAACGGATCGGTACGGCTGTACTGAGCGCTGTCGCGCACGCCGTCGATAGTGATGTCGTTGTTCGCCGAATAGCCGCGTAGGTTGATGCTGTCGCCATAGCCGCCGCCGCCTTCGCCCGCGCCGAAGGTGATGCCGGGGATCGTCTGGAGCACGTCTCGCAGCGTCTGGAGGTTCTGCTTGCGGATCGTCTGCTCGCTGACGACGGTGATGGTCTGCGGCGTGTCGAGCAGCGCGGACGTGGCCTTGGGGCTTTCGACGGTGGCGACGGGCTTCTCGCGCTGGCCGGTGACGATCACGTCGCGCTCGCCGGTTCGGTTCTGGTCGGCGGTCGTCGTGGCGGCCGATGCACCGCGCGCCGCGGCGTCGTCGACCGATGCCGCCATGGCCGGCGCCGACGCCAGAACGCCGACGCATGACAGCGCCAGGAATGAATGTGACATGACGTGATCCCCTTACCGGGGCGCTGCTATTGCGAGTCTGTCGCAGTGTCAATGCAAATGCGAGTGGGTCGCAACAATGTCTCTCAGAGGGTGTGAGAGGTAGGTCGATCAGCCCTTTGGCACTAGGAGGCGAAAGGCGGTGCCCTTTTCCGCGCCAATCAGCGCGATATCGCCGCCATGCGATTCAAGCAGCGACCGGGTGATCGGCAGGCCAAGCCCGGTGCCGCCGGTCGCTCGGCGACTGGTGAAGAAGGGTTCGAACACGCGCTCGCGGTCGCCCGGCGGGATGCCGGGGCCGTCGTCGGCGATGGTCAGGGCGATCCTGCCCGTCTCGACGGCGGCAGTGATATGCACCGTTGCGGCCCCCGCCTGGCGGCTGTTCTCGATCAGTCCCGCCAACGCCGCCTCGATCACCGCGACGGGTGCGCGCGCCGGGGGCAGGCCGTCGGGCAGGTCGAGCACGATGGCGAAGTCGTGCTGGTCAAACGCGTCCGCCGTCCGTCGGAGCGCGAGGGCGACGTCGCTGATCGCCTCGCCGCTGGCGATTGCCATGTCGGCGCGGGCGAGGTCGAGCAGGCGACTGACCAGCTGCGACAGCCGTGCGGCATCGCCGGCGATGTTGGCCAGGAACCGCTCGCGGTCGGCGGGCGCCATGTCGGGATGGTCCTGCAGCAGTTCGACCGCGCCGCCGATCCCGGCGAGCGGCGTCTTGAATTCGTGGCTGACCGCGTGAGCGAAGTCGCGCAGGTAGCGCGAGCGGCGCTCGATCGCGTCGGCCATCGTCGCGAAGTCGCGATAGAGCGCCTGGATCTCGACGGCGGCGGTCGCCGGCGGATCGGGGACGCTGCCGCCGCCTGCCGCGACGGCGCGGGTCGCTTCGCCCAGCGCCTCGACCGGGCGGACGATACCGCGCGACAGCAGACCGCTGAGCAGTACCAGTGTCGCGAAGATCAGGACGATGCCGAGCGCGATCTTGCCGCGATCCTCGTAGATGCCGACGAACAGCGCGCGCGGCGAGCGCGACAGCAGCAGCGCGCCGACGATGCGCCCATCGGCGACGATCGGGCGGGCGTGATGAAGCCGCAGGTCCGACGCGCGGCTGAGCCATTCGAAGGCATAATGCTGGCGATACTGGTCGTTGCGTCGCAGCGTCGTCGCGGGGCGACCGGCTAGCGCGCTGCGGACCTCGGGCAGGGCGGCTTCGCTGAGACCCGCGTCGTGACCGACGAGGATGCGGCCGCTGGCGTCGAGCAGCTGGATCGAGGCGAGGGTGGTGCTCGCCGTCTGGCGAAGCACCGGGCGCAACCGCGTCGCCCAGGCGAGCGTCGCCGTATCGGCGCGGCCCCCAGCGGCGTGGGGCGGGGGGCGATCGGGCAGGACACGGGTCAGCCGTAGGTCAACGGCGGGGGGCTCCGGGGCATAGCTCGTCGCTCCCGGCAGCGTGCCGGCGGCGGCTCCGGCGGCGGCGGCGAGCGCGGCCCCTTGCGCGATCAGCTCCGCCTCGGTCTGGCGCACCAGCGTGTTCTCGTAGACGCGTAGGAACAGCGCGCCGACGCCCGGCAGCGCGGCAACGAAGACGAAGGTCAGCAATAGGATCGTGCGCAGCGTCAGCGGCGGCCAGTGGCGGCGGACGACGTGCTTGAACGCCTCGATCATCCCGCCCCGCACGCGCCCAGGCGATAGCCGATACCGGGACGCGTCTCGATCACGTCGGTGGCGCCGACCTCGGCGAATTTGGCGCGCAGGTTGCGGACATGGCTGTCGACGGTGCGGTCGGTGATCGCGAAGCCGGGGCCGTGGAGCCGGTCGATGATCGCGTCGCGACTGAATACCTTCGCCGGCATCGCCGCCAGCGTGCGCAGGATGCCGAATTCCGTGACGGTCAGCGCCACCTCGTTGCCCGCCCAGCGCGCCTGCCAGCCGTCGGGATCGAGGCTGAGCCGGCCGTGGACGAGCGGCGCGGCGGCGCTCTCGACCTGCGGCGGCCGGCCTGCGGTGCGACGCAGGATCGCCATGATCCGGGCGACGACCTCGCGCGGGGAGAAGGGCTTGGTGACGTAATCGTCGGCGCCCAGCTCGATGCCGAGGATGCGGTCGATCTCGTCGTCGCGGCTCGACAGGAACAGGATCGGCACGTCGCCCGCGGCGCGCAGGCGGCGGCACACCTCGATCCCGTCCATCCGCGGCATGTTGATGTCGAGAACGACGAGATCGGGCGGCGTCGCCTGCGCGATGGCGAGCGCCGCCTCGCCATCCTCCGCCTCGACGACGTCGAGCCCCGCCTTGCCCAGCGCGAAGGCGAGCAGCTGGCGAATGTGGGGATCGTCGTCGGCGACCAGGATGGTGCGGGGCATGGGGCATTGGATCATGGCTGGCGGGTCCGCGGTCAATAGTTGAGCGTCGGGAGCGACCGGTCGATCGAGCCGTCGCACGTGCGCGGCCGGCGGAGGCTTGCCGGTTTCGCGCGGGTCGCGGCGCCGAGCGCGGTCGCCTCAGCCAGCCGCCGGGCACCTCGCGGTGTCCAGCGCGAGGAATCGTCCTGCCGCTCCTTCAACTCCTTGAACGCGAGCCAGCGGACGTAGCGGACCTTGTAGCGGGTCACCGGGTCAAGCAGCCGACCCTCGAGGTGGATCAGCGGCAACAGCGCGCCGTCGCCGACGTCGCGCAGATAGCACAGGTCGATGCGCCGCGGATCGGCGTCGCGCACGTTCCAGGCGGCGGCGGTCGCGCCGAGATCGACGAAGGCGCAGACCGACAGCACGGTTGCGGCGGCGAGGGCGTTGCAATTGACGAGCCAGCGTGCGCTCTTGCCCGCGACGATCCGCCACGCGATCAGGACCAGCCCGAGCGTGACGAGCGCCATCCACGCCAGCGCCGCGATGCGCCAGGCGGTGAGCATCGACGCCTCGATATAGTCGATTCTACGCAGCGCGCTGGACGCGACGAGTACGCTGTTCTGCGCCACCCACAGGATGACGAGGCGGCGCGCCCAGGGGTGGTGCTCGCTGGCGCTGCCGGGGCGGAACATCGCCAGCGCCATGATCCCCGCGATCATCGCGGTGCCGATCAGCGGATAGGCGCCGCGATGGACATATTCGGCCTGGCTGATGCCGTCGGGCAACGCGCCGCCGCTCCACAGGAAAGCGATGTCGAGGCCGTTCTGGAACACGAAGATCAGGTTGAACAACGCCAGTGCGATCAGCACCGAGGGCAGCGAGGTGCCGGGGAGGCGCGGCTCGGGATCGGGCAGCCCCGCCGTCAGCGCCATGATCCGGGGCGAGGGGCGAAGGCTAGGCCACACCAGCAGCGTGACCGCGATCCATAGCGGGATGCGCCACAGCGGCGGCAGGCGAACCGCCCCCAGCGCCTGCTCGATCAGCGGATTGGCGGCGGCGAACATCAGCAGGAACGCCGCGCCGCCGATCAGCGGCAGCCCCAGCGTCGCCGCGATCCGCCACGAATCGACGTGTGCGCCATGACGGCGGCGAAGCCTCGCCAGGTCGGCGAACGGTTGCGCCAGACCGAGCAGCGGGTGCAGGAACAGCCGCACGCCCCATCGCCAGGCATCGTCGAACGCCGCCGCCTTGGGCAGCAGCGCGACGAGCGATAGCGCCACCCAGAATAATGCCCAGGCAAGCGGCCCGGGATCATCGACCAGCGCACCCGCAAAGACGGCCGCGGCGAGCGCGGCGACCAGGGCGATCCGACGGTGGCGGATATCGCGCCGCGTCGCGACGACGACCGCTACCCACCCGCCCGCGAACAGGCCGACGCCGATGCCGTCGAACCAGTCGGGGAAGAGGCGGTCGAACAGCAGGACCGCCAATGCGAGCCCCGCAGCCTTGATGAGAAATGTCCCGCGCATCGTCGCTCCCTCGCCGTGATGGCGGGAGAGTAGCGGGGCGGGGTCGGGCAGCTATTGGCGGGAAGAGGCGTTGTCGAGGAGTCGGTGTGCAGATGGGGTGCAGGCCGCTTCATCCTCCCCCGCCAGGGGGAGGTGGCGGCGAAGCCGACGGAGGGGGAGGTGGGCGACCAACTTGGTTCGTCGCTGACCGCCCCCTCCGTCAGCGCTGGCGCGCTGCCACCTCCCTGGCGGGGGAGGACAAGAGGCTTACTTTGTCTTCGGCTTCACGTAGCGGTCTAGCCAGTCGGTCATCTGCCACAGCGTCTCTTCGGTCGACTCCAGCGCGCGATAGCCGTGCGGCTCGTTGGGCAGCACGACGTAGCGCACCGTCGCGCCATTGCCCTTCAGCGCGGCGTACATCCGTTCCGACTGGATCGGGAAGGTGCCCGAATTATCGTCGGCGCCGCCGTGGATCAGCAGGATCGGCGCCTTGATCCGATCGGCATAGGTGAAGGGGCTCATCTCGGTATAGGTCGGCGTCGCTTGCCAATAGGTGCGCTGTTCCGCCTGGAAACCGAACGGCGTCAGCGTGCGGTTATACGCGCCCGAGCGGGCGATGCCGGCGCGGAAGAGATTGGTGTGGGCGAGCAGATTGGCGGTCATGAACGCGCCATAGCTGTGCCCGCCGACCGCCATCCGGTCGCGATCGCCGACGCCGAGCGCGACCACCGCGTCGACCGCGGCTTGTGCGTCTTCCCGAAGCTGCTTGACGTAGGTGTCGTTCGCCTCGGCCCCGTTCTCGCCGATGATCGGCATCGCCGGATTGTCGAGCACCGCATAGCCCTGGGTCAGCAGGAACAGATGGCTGATGCCGCGGGGGCGCGTGAAGCGATTGCCCTGGTCGACGGTCTGGCCTGCGACCTTGGCATCGGTGAACTCGGCGGGATAGGCCCACAGCAGCGTCGGCAGCGGCCCTTCCTTCTTCGGATCATAACCGGCCGGCGTATAGAGCGTGCCCGACAGCGGCAGGCCGTCGGCGCGCTTGTAGGTGATCGTGCGCTGCTTGACCCCGGCATAGACGGGCGCCGGATCGGGGAAGCTGGTGACCGGCTTCGCCGCGCCGCTCTTCACCGTGCGGATGACGTAATTGGGTGCCTGGGTGGCGCTTTCGCGGCGAGTCAGGATGCGCTGGCCGGTATCGTCGAGCATCGACACGACATTCTCGTAATAGGGCGCCTTCGCGGTCCAGAGGCGCCGCTGCTCACCGCCTGCCAGCGGCATGGTGGCGAGGAAGGGATAGGCGCCCTGTTTGGTTGCGCCTTCGCCCGACACGAACACCGCTGAATGATCGGGGGTGAAGCGCATCACCGGCTTGCCGGCGGCGTTGTCCTCGGTCAGCGGCATGCCGGGATTGCCGTATTGGTCCTGATAGTTGCGCGTCAGCAGCAATCGCGCCTCACCAGGGCGATCGGGCGAGATCGCGGAGCGATGCTCGGTACGCGTCTTCCAGTCGCGATCGACGATCATCGCGAAGCCGCCGTCACCCCACATCGACGCGGCGTAGCGGCTTTGCGTCTTGGCCAGTTCCATCGGTGCGGCGGTGAACGGCGCGGCCTGCATCACGACGCGATCGTGGAACGGCACCTTCGCCTTCGGATCGCCGCCGTCGAGCGCCTCTGCCCAGACCAGCGTGGCGGGCGCATCCGACCGCCATTCCGCCTCGCGCGGGCCCTTCACCGTGGCGTCGAAATCGACCGGCAGGTCGTCGGCGAGCGGGCGGTCGACGATCGTCTTCACCGGCTGGCCGTCGATCGACCAGACCGCGATCTCGGTCGGAAAGAAGTCGGCGGGCAACAGATAGCTGTAGGGTCGCTTCATCCGCGAGGTTAGCAGATAGCGGCCGTCCGGCGAGGCGCTGAACTCGCTGTACAGGCCGGGCTGGCCGATCGGGGTGGCCTGGCCGCTGGCGACATCGACGCGGGCGATCTGGCCGCTGAAATAATAGTCGAACAGCGCCTCGTCGCGCGCATTCTCGATCAAGTCCTCATAGGTCCGCGCGGCGGAGCGGCGACCCATGCTCTCCTGGACGACGGGGCCGGTCGGCGCGCTCGTCTCGACCGGTGCGGCGCCGCGGTTCGGGGCAACGAGGCGAACGATCAGGCCGCGGCCGTCGGGCAGCCATTCGAAGGGCATGCCGGAAAAGGCGCCGTTGACGCCGCCGATCAGCTTCTTCGCGGTGCCGGCGTCGCGATCGGCGATCCACAGGGCCATGCCGGCCGGCTCCTGCACGAGCATCGCCACACGGCTGCCGTCGGGCGACCAGGCGGGATAGGTGTAGCGGGTGCCTGCGGGAAGGGAGACCTTCGTTTCGCGACCGGTGGCGACGTCCTTGAAGCTGAACGCGTTCATCCACTGGCTGCGCACCTCGGCCTGGCCGTTGGTCGCGGGATCGACGCGATAGCCGCCGAGGCGCAGGATCGGCTTCGACAGGTTGGCGATGCTCGGCAGGCTCTCTCGCCCGACGATGCCGAGCGTGCGGTGATCGGGGCTGATCGCAACGCCCGGCGTGGGCGGCGTCTCGAGGATTTTGGCGATCGCGGCGGGGGCGCGGTGATAGTTGCCGCTCGGCGCCTCCTGCGCGGCGATGGGGGCGGCGGTGGCGAGCAGAAGGACAGCGGCGGCGCGCAAGGTCATGTGAGTCTCCCGAGGATCGGGAGGGTTATCCGCGCGCTGCGTTGGCGATGCAATACACCATAGGCAATCCTCCCCCGCCAGGGGGAGGGGGCAGCGAAGCTGCCGGTGGGGGAGGAATCCTGTGCAATCGTAAGGACGGTGCTTCCGCCCCCTCCGTCACGCCTTCGGCGCGCCACCTCCCCCTTGCGGGGGAGGATTATTTGCTAGCCAGGTTCGCTGCCTTCAGCACCACGGCCCGACCGGTGGTGTCGTTCACCGCATAGGTGAAGCCCGGCAGCAGCGCGAAGGCGCCGACCTCGCCGGCCTCGTTCATCGCCAGGAAGCCGACCTGCGCGTCCTTCAGCGCATCGCCGCGCAGCCGGGCGATGTGCATCACCGCCTCGCGGCATGCGGCCTGCGGCGACATGCCGCCGCGCATCGAGGCGACGACCCGGGCGCTGCCGGCGATGCGCGTCACTTCCTCGCCGACGCCGGTCGCGGTGGCGCCGCCGACGCCCGCCTCGACGAAAAGGCCGCTGCCGACCTGCGGGCTGTCGCCGACGCGGCCGTGCATCTTGAACGCCATGCCCGACGTCGTGCAGGCGCCCGCCAGCCGGCCGCTGGCATCGCGCCCGACGATGCCGATGGTGTCGTGGTCGAGCGCGCTGCCCCGCTGGTTCTCGATATTGGCGATCGGCTTGTACTGCGCGGTCTTGAGCCAATCGCGCCACGCCTTTTCGGCAGGCGGCGTCAGCAGGTTCTGCCGGGGAAAGCCGTTGGCGAGCGCGAACTGCGTCGCGCCGTCGCCGACCAGGAAGGTGTGCGGCGTCTTTTCCATCACCGCGCGCGCGACCGAGATGGCGTGGATGACATGCTCCAGCGCCGCGACCGCGCCGACATGGCCGGCATCGTCCATGATGACCGCATCGAGCGTCACCCGCCCGTCACGGTCGGGGTAGCCGCCGTAGCCGACCGAGTGGTTCTCGGGATCGGCCTCGGGCACGCGTGCCGCTGCCTCGACCGCATCGACGATCGTGCCGCCGGCGGTCAGCCGGGCGATGCCGGCCGCGTTGGCGGCGGCGCCGAAGTCCCAGGTCGAGGCGATCACGCCGATCGCCGGCGCCCGGGCCGCGGCGGGCACGGCGGCGGCTGCGGTCAGTGTCGCAGCCCCGCCGAGGACCCGGCGGCGCGAAGGGGCGGGGCGTTCGGTCATGCGGTGGTCGTCTCCAGCGTGTCGATGGCGGTGCGCAGGCCGCGCACGACATCGGGGTCGGTGCGGCGCGGCTGCGGCGAGAATTCGAGTTTGTCGGCGAGCGCGTCGCTGGCGCGGGTCGGGCTGCTGGCCGAACCATGGACGTCGCGCACGCCGGTCGCGGCGACGAGCGCGGCGACATTGTCGGGGCGGACGCCGGCGCCGGCCATGATCCGGCAGCGATCGCCGACCCGCTCGACCATCGCGCGGATGACGTCGGCGGCGTCGGGGGCGGCGACCGCACCGCCCGAGGTGAGCACGAGGTCGAAGCCGAGCCGAACCGCGACCTCCACTTCGGCGGCGGGATCGGCGGTGGCGTCGATCGCTCGGTGAAGCGTCAGCGCGATATCGGGGCGAACGCCGCGCGCGGCTTCGATGAAGCGCGCCATCGCCGCCTCGTCGAGCCGGCCGTCCTTCGCGGCGCCGAACACCAGACCGTCGACCCGCGAGGCAAGCCAGCGAGCCTCCGCCGCCGCCATCGCCATGTCGGCGTCGTCATAGGCGAAGTCGCCGCCGCGCGGCCGCACCATCGCGCGGATCGCCATCCCGCGCGCATGCGCCAGTTCGACCGCCTGTTCGGTGAAGGCAGCGGTCGGCGTCATCCCACCGATCGACAGGACCGAGCACAGCTCGATCCGGTTCGCACCGCCCGCCGCGGCCGCCTCGATCCCGGCGAGATCGTCGACGCAGATTTCCAGCATCATCATGCGCCGCTTGGTGCGCTGGGGTTCGAACGGGTGCAAGCGTTAATCGGCAGTGCGCTGCTTACCGCCCCCCTCCGTCAGCGCTGATGCGCTGCCACCTCCCCCTGGCGGGGAGGATTCAAGGTTGGGCCAGCTGTTCCGATGCGATCCGCTGCAACGCGGCGGTCTGGTCCTGCGAGAAGCCGAGTTCCTCCGCCGCGCGCTCGCCGCGGCCGAGGGCGCGCGGATCGACGCCGGTCACGCGCCCGAATACCACCAGCGCTTCGAGATAATAGCCGGCGGCGCTGGCGTGATACTGGTCCCAGCTCCACAGGTCGAGCTGGCCGAACGAAACGCCGTCATAGGGGTTGGGATCGGCGATGCCGCCGGCGAAGGCACGGTTCCAGGCCTCGCCGACGGGCGATATGCCCGCCACCTGCGGCGTCGAGGCGCGGGCGAGGTCGGCGGCGACGCGAAGCTCCTGCGCCATCTGCGCGACCGGCCGGCCATACCAGCGGCCGCCGGGGCGATAGGTCTGGTCGGCACGCGTCCAGGTTGCGGTCAGATAGACCTGCACCGCCGGATTACGGCCCGCGAACATCCGCCCCAGCCGGCCGACGTCGGCGACATAATTGGCTGGATTGCCGGGCCGCTGCGGATCGAGCGTGCTGTATTCCTGCAGCACCACCGTGTCCCAGCGTCGGTCGATCTGCTGCCGCCGTTCGCGATAGTGGAAGCCGAGCGTCTTGCCGCCCTCGGTCTCCAGCGAGACGGTGTAAGACAGCCCCGCCTGGTCGGCGAACGCCTTGAACAGCGCGGGCACGCCGCCGATGCCATAGCCGTTCAAGTCGTTGACGCTGCCCGCGCGCCAATAATGCACCGCCGAATTGGCGCCGAAGGTGAAGCTGTTGCCGACGAACAGGATCGCGCGCGGCGGCGCGGTCGTCTGCGCCCCGGCCGGCGTGGCGAGGGCGGCGGCGATAAGGGCTAGGCGGCGGATCATCGCCGCCTGTCGCTAGGCCGCTCGGGCCCCTGCTTCAACCCGCGTATGATGCCCCGACATTTCGTCGCCGGCATCGCGCGGGAAGCGCGTGTTGACGAAGACCGCGAACAGCGAGATGCCGGTCACCAACAGGATCGCGGCGGAGAAGTCGGCGAATTCCGGCCGGGCATGGCCGTTGACCCGCATCGCCGCCGTCAACGTCGTCGAGGCAAGGCAGATGCCGAGCGACAGGGACAGCTGCTGGAACGTCGCATAGAAACTGGTCGCCCGGCTCATGTGCGGCGGATCGATGTCGGCATAGGCGATGGTATTGTAGGCGGTGAACTGCAGCGAGGTCAGGAAGCCGCAGACCAGCAGGACGGCGAAGATCGCGGGCATCGGCCAGTCGGGGCGGAAGGCGGCGGTGACGGCATAGGCCAGCGGTGACAGGATGCCGATCGCGGTGATCGCGGTGCGGAAGCCGAAGCGCCGCAGGAGCGGCTTGGCGGCGCTCTTCATCGCGAAGGATCCGATCGCAGTCGCCACCGTGACCGACCCGCTCGCCGCCGCCGACAGGCCGAAGCCGACCTGCATCATCAACGGCAGCAGGAATGGCTGGGCGCCCTGGGTGATGCGGATGAAGGTGCCGCCGTAGACCGACAGGCCAAAGGTCTTCACCCGCATCAGCGACAGGTCGATGATCGGACTGTCGCTCCGCCGCGCATGGCGCCAGTAGAGATAGCAACCGACCGCCCCGACCAGCAGCAGCGGCACCACGACCTTGGCATGTCCCGGCCGCGCCGCGAGCTGAAGCCCGAACAGCAGCGTGCTGAGCGCCACCGCCGACAGGACGAAGCCGATCCGGTCGAAGCGCAGGCCGCCGTCACCGCGGACGTCGTCGATGAAGGTGTGGACCAGCCAGACGCCGAGGACACCGATCGGCACGTTCATCCAGAAGATCCAGCGCCAGTCGAGATAGGTGACGATCGCGCCGCCCACCGGCGGCCCCAGGATCGGGCCGATCAGCGCCGGCATCGCCAGCCACGACATCGCCGACACCAGGTCGCGCTTGTCGACCGAACGGAGCAGCACCAGCCGTCCGACCGGCACCATCATCGCGCCGCCGATCCCCTGGACGAAGCGCGCGACGATCAGCAGCTCGAGATTGGGCGCCAGCCCGCAGGCGATCGAGCCGAGCACGAACAGCACGATCGCCGCCTGGAACACGCTGCGCGCGCCGAACCTGTCGGCGGCGCTGCCGGAGGCGGGGATGAAGACCGCGAGCGCGAGCAGATAGGCGGTCAGCGCCAGGCTCATCCCCGTCGCGGGCACGCCGAAGTCGCGCGCCATCGTCGGCAGCGCGGTGGCGAGCACCGTCGCGTCGAGGTTCTGCATGAACAGCGCGCAGGCGACGATCAGCGCGATGCGACGATAGCCGGCAATGCGCAGCGCGGGCTGGGCGTCGGGCACATGCTTGATGCGGTCGCTGGCGGGAACGATGCCGTCGCCGACCTCGCCGAGCAAGGGCGCAGGCTCACGCCGCCGTCGCCGCCGCCGGACGCGTTCGCGCAGCTCGCGCCAGCGGTCGGCGACGTCGCTCATGCGCGGGGCTGGGGGAATGCGGGCATTGCTGCCCTTGGCTCGGTCATCACGACCGCCCAACGCCGGCGAGCGGCTTCGGTGCCCGGTCATTCGTTCCGATCATCGGGGGCAGCGCGGCTGGCGGTGTGACGGTCTGAGGCAGGAAGGTGATTGGTCGGGGAAAGAGGATTCGAACCTCCGGCCCCTGCGTCCCGAACACAGTGCTCTACCAGGCTGAGCTATTCCCCGACCGTATCGTCCTGCCGCCCCTGGTGTCGCGGCGGCAAGGCGTGCGCCTATAGCAGCTGTTCGCCGCGGCGCAAGCGCGACATTCTGTTGGCTCGGCGAGCTCGGCCCGAACCGACGACCACGGTTCCACCCAGCCGACCAATGGATACGACGCTTCCGGCACCCCGGCGGTCGATTCGCACCGCCCGAATCTGGTTAACGGCCACCGCGATCGGCTCCGCAAAGGGCGCCGTTCCCGCTTCGGCACAATCGGCCGCGTTTACCATCGTCGATAACTTCCGACGATTTCATGCGAAAAGCCACGGATGTCGGCCTGCCACGATGGATAACAGTATCGGCGCCGTCGACGCCGCTCGGGCCAAATCCCGTCTATTTATCGTTAACTATATTTCGCCGTTGCCGCTCCCATCCATGAACAATATCTGAATGATCACACCGCGGAGACAGGGTGGCGACGCTCCAATAAGCGCTCGGCCTTCCGGTAGGGACTTACAGACCAACCAGGGATAATTGTCATGGCCAAGAAGATCGCTCTCCTCACCGTCGCTGCCGCCGTCATCGCCGCCGCATCGCCTGCTTCGGCAGCAACCAACCTCGTCAAGAACGGCGACTTCCAGACGACGTCGACCACCGCCGCCAACGGCAACTTCCAGATCGACGGCACCCAGTACGGCACCGTCGCCAACTGGACCGGCAGCGCCGGCTACAACCTGCTGATGAACGCCGGTAACGCAACCTCCGCCAGCGGCAATGCTTACGGCGCCTACACCTACACCGGTAAGGAGTATCTGAACTCGGCGCCGGCCGCGACCGCCGGCAACAA
>NZ_JACIEV010000007.1 GCF_014197105.1 Sphingomonas jinjuensis
TCCGGTTCCGCTTCGCTCCACCTACGACCGGCAATGGCAGCGGAGACGACAATGCACTAACTAACAACCCGGACCACCCCGTGGGGGCTGCTCATCCTGCCGACCGATCCGGCGGTGCTCTTCGGCACGCTCGGCTATACCTTCAACTTCGGCCGAGCAGTGAACACGCGGATCGGCTCTGCCATCGTCGATCGGGTGACGCCCGGTGGTGCGCCCGCCGTGAGCGTGGGCGTCGCCATCTCGCTCAACCCGCGTACCTCGATAAGCCTCGGCTACGCCCAGACGGTCGCACTCGGCACGAGAACGCGGCTGCGCACGATTGATCCACAAACCGGCGCGATCAGCGACCCTATCGACGTCAACACGCGCACGTTGCAGCTCGGACGCCTGCTGTTCGGCGTCAGCTATCGCACCAGTCCGGCGACAACGATCAACTGGAACGTCGAGCTGGGCGCCACCGACGATGCGACCGACGTCCGCACGACACTGCGCATCCCGCTGAACCTGAGCTTATTCTAGCGATCGCCGCGAAGTGGGATCAGGCGTCAAGAGGCGGCATACGACGCACGGGAGCTTGGCCGACGTAGCAGTCCTGACGTGATGTCCGTCGATAACGCGGGCAGCGAGGTCGCGGCTGAGAGCACGCTAGCGTTTAATAGCACCCCAATCAGGTCGGTTCGATCAGCGATGGCAGTCCTTGCCAGCGACGAGCAGCGTAGCTTCCGTCAGCGAAGCTCCGCCGGCGGCAGTACGCCCCCCGCGCGCCACCGTGTCGGCGCGGGTGGCTGCAGTATAACGCGCAGCAACGTCGATCGATCGACGTCATCAACCTGTCATCCCAGTTTCATGCAAGCGCCACGAGCCGGCCCTAGGCGCGCCGCAGGAGGCGAGCGGATTACCGCCGCCGCGCACCTTGGGGGCTTATCATCATGCACATCATCCTGCGCGGTCGCGCCGGTCGGACGCTCGCCTGTGTCCTGCTCGTCGGTTGCGGCCAGGCGGCGCTGGCGACGGGGGCGGCCGCCGTCGATCTGTCGGCAACCGCGGCTATCAATGCGGCGATATCGGCACCGGGCAGCATCGAGGGCAGCGTCACCCAGGCCAATGGCGACTATCTCGACGGTGCGTCGGTCTCGATCCCCGCGATCGATCGCACGACGACGGTCGACCGCTCGGGCCGCTATCGCATCGGCAACCTGCCCGCAGGCTCCTACGAGCTGGTCGTCCGCTACGTCGGCCTGCCCGACCAGCGCCTGTCGGTGACGGTCGGCGATGCCGCCGTGACGCAGAACGTGACGTTCGCCGAGACGATCGACGCGGCTGGCGAGGGCGCCGGCGAGATCGTCGTCAACGGATCGCGCCCGATCGCGGAATCGGAAGCGGCCGCGCTCCAGATCCAGCGGACCAGCGACTCGCTCGTCTCGGTCGTCGCCTCGGACTCGGTCGGCCGGTTGCCCGACCAGAACATCGCCCAGGCGGTCAGCCGCCTGCCCGGCGTCGCGGTGCAGCGCGACCAGGGCCAGGCGCGCTACATCAACCTGCGCGGCGCGCCGATCAATTGGACGACGCTGTCGTTCGACGGCATCAACGTCGTCAGCCCCGAAGGGCGCGATGCGCGCTTCGACAGCATCCCGTCGGCGATCGCGTCGCAGATCATCGTGCGCAAGGCGGTGACCCCGGACATGACCGGCGAGACGATCGCGGGCAACGTCGACATCATCACCCGCTCCGCCTTCGACTATCCGGGCTTCAAGGTGCAGGCCAAGGGCGGCATCGGCCATGTCGAGCTCGGCAAGAAGACCGAATATGAAGGCTCGCTGGTCGTCTCCGACCGGTTCGACACCGGCATCGGTGAATTCGGCCTCGTCTCGTCGGCAAGCCTGTATCGCCGCGGCATGGTCACCGACAATTTCGAGACCGATTGGGAAGCGGTGGGCGAGGATCGTCGCCCCGGCTTTCAGGATCGGATCTGGGCGCGCGAAACGGAAAACAAGCTCTATCGCCTGACGCGCAAGAACTATTCGCTGTCGACCCGGCTCGACTGGCGCCCGAACGACGGCAATTCGCGTCTTTTCGCCGAGACGATCTATTCGGCGTTCCAGGACGATGAGCTGCGCAACAACTATATCGTCGATCTCGACGACCAGCAGTCGCGTGCGCCCACCGGCACCGCCGCCTGCGCCGTCAACGCGACGCCGGCCGCCGGCACCACGGGCTATGCCGACATCTGCACCGGCAACACGCCGCTGCGCGGCACCGTCTATGGCATCGACCTCAATTCCAACTTCACCGTGCGCGCGTACAAGCAGTCGGTGTTCACCAACACGATCGGCGGCGATCACGAGCTGGGCGATTGGACGGTGGCGTGGCGCGGCAACTACACGCGGTCGATCGACGACCGGACGCAGCCGGCGCAGTTGAACTACGACAGCCCCAGCTTCGGCACCAACGGCGCGAACGCCGGCAACCGCCTGACCGTCGCCTACGACCTGTCGGACCCGCAGCTGGCGCGCATCCAGCTGTACCGCACGATCCGCAACGCCAACGGCACCTTCGCGCGCGGCGATCGGGTGATCGCGATCGAGGATTTCCCGCGCACCCTGGCGCGCCTCCGCTCGCTTAAGGCGAAGGACGTGACCACGGCGTACACCGCCAAGCTGGACGTGACGCGCGAGACGACGCTGGGCGCATTACCGGTGAAGTTCGCGGCGGGCCTGCGCTACGACGACCGCACGAAGACGTCGAAGGAGTATCTGCTCGAGCTTAACAGCGCCGCGCAGTTCGCCGCGGCCGGCATCAACACCGGCTATGCGGCGATCGCGATCCCCGGCGGCTTCCAGGGCGAAATCCCGCTCGGCTACACCTTCCAGTATTTCGGGCGCGACAAGATCCTGGGCCTCGTCGACCAGGCGAAGCGGGTCGGCAGCTACAACCTCGTCACCGGCAATTTCTACGATGTCGAGGAGAAGGTCTACGCCGGCTATGCGATGACGACGGCGACGACCGATTGGGGCAGCATCGTCGGCGGTGCCCGCGTTGAGCATGTCCGCAACATCAGCAACGCCATCTCGGCGCTGGGGCCGATCCAGGTGTCGTCCAATTCGACGCTGGTCTATCCCAGCCTGCACTTCAACTGGAACGTCAACGACGCGATGAAGGCGCGGCTGTCGTTCAACACCGGCGCGGCGCGGCCCGATTACGACCAACTGCGGCCGAACTTCAGCTTCAACGACGCCAACCAGACGATCTCGGGCGGCAACCCGGATGCGAAGCCCGAAAAGGCGCGCGGCGTCGACCTGTACGTCGAATATTACACCATGCCGCGCGGCTTCCTGTCGGTCGGCATCTTCTACAAGGACGTGGAGGACGTGCTGTTCGACTCCGCACGGACCTTCGGCAGCGACCGGCTGAACGCGAACGGGGTCGACCGGTCGCAGTACACCTTCTCGACCATCCTCAACGGCGGCGACGGTTCGATCTATGGCATCGAGGCGGCGATCCAGCAGCAGCTCGACCCGTTCGTCGGCGACCTCGGCCTGCCGGCGTGGATGGGCGGCTTCGGCGTCCAGCTCAACGCGACGCTGAACAAGAGCCGGTCGGTCACTCCGGACGGGCGTCGCGTCAAGCTGCCGGGCACGTCGGATGCGGTGTACAACCTGATCGCCTATTACGAGAAATACGGCTTCTCGGCCCGGGTGTCGTACCAGAACCGCTCGCCCTGGCTCGATGCGATCGGCGCGTTCGGGGCGGTCAACGGCGTCAATCGCGGCATCGACGGCGGCGATTTCTATTGGGCCAAGGACAATGAGCTCGACGCCAGCGTCCGCTATGCGATCACGCCCGCGGTCGAGATCTTCGGCGATTTCTCGAACCTGCTCAACGGCCCCGGCCGTCGCTATGTCGGCAATACGCAGTACACGATCGAGCATGAGACCTTCGGTCGCCGCTACACCGGCGGCGTGCGGGTGACCTTCTGATGGCGGCGTTGCTGGCTTCGCTGCTCGTGCAGGCGGTCGTCGCAGCGCCTGCGCCCGCTCCCGCCGCGACCGTCCCCGCTACGGCGGAGACGGCGCCGGTGGCGAGCGCGGACGATGCCGCCGACGATCCGGCGATCTGGCGCAATCCGCGCGATCCGGCGCGCAGCCTGGTCGTCGCGACCGACAAGCAGGCGGGGATCCACGTCTATAACCTGAAGGGCCGGCGCGTCAGCTACACGCCGGCGCCGCGCCTCAACAACGTCGACCTTCGTAGCGTGAAGGGCAGCGTCGTCGTCGCCGCCAGCGACCGCGCCGACGCGGCGCGGGCGCATGTGTCGCTGTTCCGGCTCGATACCGACGCCGGACGGCTGGCGCCGCTCGGTCGCCTGCCGGTCGGGCCGGGCGAGGCCTATGGCATGTGTCTGTGGACGCGGGCAAGGGACGGCGCGCTGTTCGGCTTTCTGGTGATGAAGGACGGGCGGATCGATCAGGTCGCGATCGACTTTGCCGGCACTTCGCCGACGGTGCGGCTCGTCCGATCGATGAAGCTCGGCACCCAGTCGGAAGGATGCGTGGCCGACGACCGCACCGGCCAGTTCTACGTCGCCGAGGAGGACGTGGGGCTGTGGCGGTTCGACGCCGACCCCGCCGCGCCCGTGACGGGCAAAGCGGTGGCGACGGTCGACGGCGTGCGGCTGGTCGCCGATGCGGAGGGGCTGGCGCTGGCACCGAAGGGGCGCCGTGGCGGCTATCTCGTCGTGTCGAGCCAGGGCGACAATGCCTACACGCTCTATCGGCTGCCGGACATGGCCTATGCCGGGCGCTTCCGCATCGATGGCGGCGCGATCGACGGGACCAGCGAGACCGACGGGATCGATCTGATGCTCGGCGATTTCGGGCCGGACTATCGCGAAGGGCTGTTCGTCGCGCAGGACGGCGACAATGCGCCTGACACGCAGAACTTCAAATATGCCAGCTGGGCGGCGATCCGCCGCGCGCTGAAGCTGCGCTGAGGGAGACGTCGGGATGATCGCACGCACGCTGGCGGCGGCGCTGGTCGCGGCCACGCTGATGGGACACGGCGCGGCGGCGATGCCGCGCGGCGCGCGCCACAAGGCGGTGGCGGCGAAGCCCGCCGCGCGGCCGCGCAACATCATCCTGTTCCTGGGCGATGCCGGTGGCATTCCGACGCTGAACGCAGGCGGGCTGATGGCGCATGACCGGCCGCAGGCGCTGTTCATCCAGTCGATGCCGCACATCGGCCTGTCCGATACCTCGGCGCGCAATCGCTGGGTCACCGATTCCGCTGCCGGAATGACCGCGATCATGAGCGGCCACAAGACCGACAACGGCATGGTCGGCATGGTGCCCGCCGCCGGTGACGGTGGCGCGCCGGTGGCGATCCGGTCGTTCATGGAGATCGCGCGGGCGCATGGCCTGGCGACCGGCGTCGTCACCAACCAGCCGATCTGGGATGCGACGCCCGCCGCCTGCTTCGCCCACGTCCCCTCACGCAAGGACAAGGATGCGATCTTCGCGCAGATGCTCGCGCCGCAACAGGGCAAGGTCGTCGACATTCTGGTCGGGCGCGGCCTCGGCGATGCCGACGCCGTCTTCGCCAAGCGCGGCACGACCGCCGCCGCCGCCTTCGCGCAGGCGGGCTATCGCTTCGGCAGCGACCCGGCGCTGATCGCGCAGGCCCCGCGCGCGGCGGTCCTGCTCGATACCGACTATGCGCCGACGCCTGCGGTCGAGGCGACGGTGCGCCAGCTTGCCCGCAATCCCAAGGGCTATGTGTTGATGGTCGAGTGGGACATGCACACCGACGATGCGCTGAAGGGTCTTCGTCACGTCGCCGAGATGGACGCGATGATCCGCCGCATCCGCGCGGTCGCTGGCCCCGACACGCTGATCCTGTTCACCGCCGATCACAGCTTCGGCCTGCGCATGACCGGGGGCGAGCGCGGCACGCCGCTGGCGGCGCAATATGCCGCGGCGGCGGCCAAGCCCAGGGTGACGAGCGCGACCAACCCGGTGATCAGTGTCGAGGATAGCCACACCGGCGAGGAAGTGCTCGTCGCCGCCGATGGCCCAGGCGCGGAGGCGGTGCACGGCTTTTTCCCGAACACCCGGCTGTTCCACGTGATGATGGGCGCGCTGGGATGGGACGGCGCGAATTAAGATCCGCCTGAAGCGTTTACGCGCTCGCCGCGACACCCTCTGCAAGTCTGGCTGAAAATGCTGTCACATCGCGGTGCGCCGCGCTATTCTTCCGGTTTCCGGGGGGAAGGCAGATGCCGCGAACAGACCACAGGCGCGCAGCGCTAGTAGCAGGCCAGTCGTCATCGCATGCCGAGCGCGCGGCGTCATGAGGTTCGACGAGACGGCATGGCGCGCCAATTATGGGGCGCTCCTCTATCAGAAGATCCCGCCGGCCACGCCGCCACGTTGGAACTTCGACAGCGGGATCGGAACGCCGGTCGTCGTCACGTATCGCTTCGCCGATACGGTGCCGTCGTACAACCAGATGGTGTCCGCCGCCGATTTTCGCACGTTTCCTGATGATATCCGTGCCATGACCCGCGATATCATGCGCGATATCGAGCGTTTCGCGGGCGTGACCTTCGTTGAGCGCGCCGATTGGCCGTTCGAATCGGTTCAGATCGTGCTGATGGGGCGGGTCGTCGGCGGTGGCGAAGCATTCCTGCCCGATCGCACCCCTTGGGGTGGTGATCTGGTCATCGGCATCGGCAACGGGTCGAAGGGCAACGTTCTCAATTCGTCCGACCTGTTTGCCGACGGTAATTTCGTCCAGGTTCGCGAGACGTTGCTGCACGAGCTGGGCCACGCGCTGGGCCTGTATCATCCTCGCGACTACAGCAACGGCATCGAGGCTGCGTCTTCGGCCGCCTACGCCGTCGCGATCGATCCGGCGCTCGATACCAAGCGGCAAATGATCGAGTCCTATGTACGCGACAGCGGCATCAATGGACAGTTCTTCAGCACCTATGGTCCCCTCGATATCCTGGCGTTGCAGGAACTCTACGGGGTCAATCGAACGGCAAGTGCCGGTAACGACACCTATACGGTGCGTGTGAAGAACCCGGGGATGCTGACGCTCTGGGACGCGGGCGGGATCGACACGCTCGATCTGTCCGACCAGCTCGATCCCGCCACGGTCGACATTCGATCGGCGGCCGTGTCGTCGATCGGACGAAGCGTCGTGCCGACCGACTATGGCTCGTTTCAGACTCCCGCCTCGCTCAACGTGTTGATCGGTCCCGGCACGATCATCGAGAATGTGATCGGCACCGCCTTTGCCGACGCCATCATTGGCAACGACGTGGCGAACCGGCTCGACGGCGGCAAGGGCCGGGACATGCTGACCGGCGGGCTGGGCGACGACGTCTATGTGGTCGATCGCAGCGACGACGGCATCATCGAGCTTGATGGTCAGGGAAGCGATACCGTCCTGACCGACGCCCTGGTCTACGAGCTTCCCCTCGACGCATCGGTCGAGACGTTGCGCGCCCTCGACCCGATGTCGCTGGCCCCCCAGGCGCTTCGCGGCAATCCCGGCGATCAGTCGATCGTCGGCAACGCCGGCAACAACACGCTGAACGGGTTCGGCGGTAGCGACACGCTGGCGGGCCTCGCGGGCGACGATACCTATCTCGTCCGCGGCGTCGGCGATCGCGTGATCGAGGCCAATGGAGAAGGCCGCGATACCGTCTTCACCACGGTCAGCTACAACCTCGGCGCCAACGAGGTCGAGATGCTGTCCACCGTCGTCCAGGCCGACACGACCCGGATCGACCTGATCGGCAACTACGCCACCCAGCTCGTCATCGGCAATTACGGCAACAACATCCTCAACGGCGGGTCCGGCGGCGACGACACGCTGATCGGCCTCAGGGGCGACGATATCTATGCCGTCGGCAGCCAGTCGATCGCGATCGTCGAGAATGCCGGCGAAGGGTATGACTCGCTGGTGACGAGTGTCGACTACCGGCTTGCCGCCGGCGTCTCGATTGAGGCCTTCGCGGCACAGATCCGCAACGCCGCCAGCGGCTTGCGCCTCACCGGCAACGAGCTGGTCCAGGTGATCGCCGGCACCGATGCCGCCGACACCATCGATGGCGGCGGGGGCGCCGATACGCTGGTGGGAAACGGCGGAGCTGACGTTTTCGTCCTGTCGACGACGCCCACTCCGACGGCTTTCGCCCTGCTCGCGGATTTCGCCCCCGGAACCGATCGGATCGGGTTGAAGGCGGGCGTATTCGGCAGCGTCGGCGAGCGTCTCGACGTTGGCGAGTTCGTGCTGGGCGTCGCGGCGCAGGACGCCGACGATCGCATCATCTACGATCGGCCGACGGGGCGCTTGCTGTACGACCCCGACGGCACCGGCGGTGCAACGGCCGTGCAGATCGCCCAGCTGGCGGCGGGCCTAGCGCTCAGTGATGGCGACCTGATCGTCGTGTGACGGCGTCGCTCTCAGCGTCAGCGCAGCACGATTCCCAACAGCTCGAGCAATGTCGCGCCGCCGATCGGGGCGACGAGCAGGAGGAGGATGTTGACGCCCAGGATCGCGCCGAGCGTGCGCTGCTGGCGCGGTGTCAGTTGAGGCCCCCTCTTCGCCGGCCGCGGCTGCCAGGGGGGAGGGGGCGGTTGGTCCTTGAAGTCGACGAACATCGACGGCGTCCTTCCGGGGTGATGGCGGCAGGCCCGAGCGCTTACTGCTTCATCCGCGGCACGCCCAGGAAGTCGCGCTTGCCGAGCTTCATGCCCTGCGCGCGCAGGATCGCATAGGCGGTCGTCGCGTGGAAATAGAAGTTGGGCTGCGAGAAGGAGAGGAGGAAGTTCGCGCCGGTGAAGGGCATGTGCATCTCGCCGAACGCGAATTGCGTGTCGCTGTCGAGCAGCGCGTCAACGGTCTCGCGATCGAGCGCCGTCAGTTCCGCGATCGCGCGTTGGAGCAGGCCGCGCAGCCCCGCGAGATCGGTCGGCCAGGCGCCCATGTCGGGCGAGAAGCTGCCGGCGCGGGCCCCCTCGATCCCGCCGATCGAATGGACGGCGCAGGATTTCACCTGATAGCCGAGCGGCAGCATGTCGGGGGCTAGCTTGGCGTCGATCAGCTCGGCCTCGCTGACCCCGCGTTCGGCGCAGAAGGCCGCCGCCTTGTCGAGGATACGATCGAGCGCCTGCAGGATCTGCAGGTTGGACGGGACCACGGCTTCGTAGAGCGAGAAGGACATCGGCGGCTCCTGTGCGGACGCATCGGGTATGCCGGTTGGGCATGGCGTTGAAAAGCGGCTTGTCCGGCGCCGATTGACGAGGGCTGAGCGTTCCTGTCGATGGTGCGCATCGCCGATGCGGCGGCACGGGAGAGGGACGATGATCGACCGGCGTTCGATGTTGCTGGGCACCGCGTCGGCGCTGGCGTGGCCGCTGCTGGCGGCGGCGGCGCGCGACCGGGTCGAGGCGCTGATCGCGCGGATGACGATCGAGGAGAAGGCGGGGCAGCTGTCGTGCTTTTCCGACACGATCCGCCCGCTTGGCCGCACGACCAACCCCGGCGAGGCGGCGCGCGATGCCGCCGCGATGCTGGCGGCGGTGGCGGCGGGACAGGTGGGCATGCTGTTCAACGGCCATGGCGTGGCCGGCGCGCGGCGGGCGCAGCAGGCGGCGTTGCGCAGCCGGCTTAGCATCCCCCTGGTCTTCGCCGCCGACGTGATTCACGGCTATGAGACGATCTTCCCCATTCCGCTCGGCGAGGCAGCGGCGTTCGATCCCGATCTGTCGCAGCGGATCGCGCGGGCGGTGGCGCGCGAGGCGAGCGCTGGCGGGCTGCACTGGACCTTCGCGCCGATGGTCGACGTGGCGCGCGACCAGCGCTGGGGCCGGGTCGCGGAAGGGGCGGGCGAGGACGTGTATCTCGGCTGCCGACTCGCCGAGGCGCGGGTGCGCGGCTTTCAGGGCGACGACCTGGCGGCAGTGGATGCCTTGTGCGCCACGCCGAAGCATTTCGCGGGCTATGGCGCGGTGACCGGGGGGATGGAATATGCCGCGGTCGACGTGTCGCCGGCGACGCTGAAGGCGATCCACCTGCCGCCGTTCGCTGCCGCCTTCGCGGCCGGGGCGGGGGCGGTGATGGCGAGCTTCACCGATGTCGACGGTGTCCCGGCCACCGCCAACCGGCCGCTGCTGACCGGCATCCTGCGCGACGAGATGGGCTTCGCGGGGCCGTGCGTGTCGGACTATGCCGCCGACCGCGAACTGATCGCGCATGGCGCGGCGGTAGACGAGGCGGATGCGGCGCGGCGCGCGATCCTGGCCGGGACCGACATCAGCATGCAGAGCGGGCTGTATAACGCGCATCTGCCGGCACTGGTCGCCGCCGGACGCGTGCCGATGGCGCGCGTCGACGAGGCGGTGCGGCGCGTGCTGACGCTGAAGACGCGGCTGGGGCTGTTCGAGCGGCCGTTCCGATCGCTCGACGCCGCGGCGGAGCGGGCACGGGTGGGGACGGCGGCGACGCGGGCGCTGGCGCGCGAGGCGGCGACGCGGGCGGTGGTGTTGCTACGCAACGAGGGCGACCTGCTGCCGCTGCCGGCGACGCTGCGGCGGATCGCGCTGATCGGCCCGTGCGGGGCGGGGGCGGAGCAGCTCGACGGGCCGTGGAGCTATGCCGGCTATCGGCGGACGGGGATCGATCTGGCGAGCGCGCTGCGTGACCGGCTGCCGCGATCGGCGACGCTGACGGTCGAGCCGGGCAGCGGGATCGACGCGGCGATCGACGGCGGGATCGACCGTGCGGTGGCGGCGGCGCGGGGGGCCGAGGTAGTGCTGCTGGCGATCGGCGAGGGCGCCGACATGTCGGGCGAGGCGAACAGCCGCGCGTCGATCGCGGTGCCGCCGGCGCAACAGGCGCTGGCCGAGGCGGTCGCGGCCACGGGCGTGCCGGTCGTCGTCCTGCTGCGCCATGGCCGCGCGCTGGCGCTGGAGGGCGCGGTGGCGGACGCGCGTGCGATCCTGGCGACCTGGTTCCTGGGTTGCGAGACGGGGCCTGCGCTGGTCGACATCCTGTTCGGCGAGGTGGAGCCGACCGGGCGCCTGCCGGTCAGCTTTCCCTTCGTCACCGGGCAGCAGCCCTGGTCGTACGATCGCCTGCCGACCGGGCGCCCGCCGCCGCCCGAGCCGCAGCCGCAGGGCGGCACCGGGCGCTGGCGCGATGCCCCCGATGCCGCGCGCTACGCCTTTGGCCATGGACTGGGCTATACCCGTTTCGCGATCGACGACCTGCGCTTGCCGCCGGTGCTGGGCGAGGGCAGCCAGGTAACGGCGCGGGTGCGCAACATCGGCGCGCGGCGGGGCACGCACGTCGTCCAGCTCTATGTCCGCCAGCGTGTCGCCAGCCGGGCGCAACCGGTGCGGCTGCTGAAGGGCTTCGCACGGATCACGCTCGATCCCAGCGAGACGGGCCGCGTCATCATCCCGCTCGGCCGCCGCGACCTGGCGCTGGTCGGGGCCGATGGAAGATTGGCGATCGAGCCCGGTATCGTCGACCTGTGGATCGCGGCGAGCGCGGCCGATCGTGGAAGTCAGGGGCTTACGACGCTGCTGTGACGCCGGTGTGCCCCCGATGCAACAATCGGCGAATCTTTGCGCGGAGGATGGAAACGAGGGACCCTCAGCGACTAATGTGGGTTTCGTAAACGGTTTCATTTGTGACGGAGCCGGCGCGAGACCGGCAATTCTGGGGAAGGATATTTCTGTGATGACCCACCTGCATCTGACGCTGCGCGCCGCCCTGCTGGCGGGTAGCGCCTCATTCGCCTGCGTGCCTGCTTTCGCGCAGAGCACCGATCCGACGGTTGCGACCCAGGCCGGCACCGTGCCCGCCGGCGATACTGCCGCGGCGGCGCAGACCGCCGCCGAGCCGCGCGATCCGCCGGGTGCGCAGCCGCCCGCCAGCGACGGCGAGGGGATGCAGGACATCATCGTCACCGGCAACACGTCGGGTAAGCGTACGCTGTTCGACAGCTCGTCGAACGTGACGCTGGCGAGTTCGGCCGACATCGTCCGCAAGGCACCGCGCTCGACCGCCGAGACGCTGGAACTCGTCCCAGGCATCTTCGTCGAGGGCACCGCGGGTCCGATCTCGAACAACTATTCGGTGCGCGGCCTGCGCGGCGGCGCGCAGACGTTCATCACGCTGGAAGAGGACGGCATGCCGATCCTCTACGGCGGCGGCGGCGCCGATTTCTATTTCCAGAACGACATCACGATCGCGCGGATGGAAGCGGTGCAGGGCGGCACGTCTGGCGTGCTCGCGCCCAACGGCGCCGGTGCGACGATCAACTTCATTTCGCTGAAGCCGAGCTACGACAAGGCGACCGCCTCGGCCCGGTTCACCGGCACGACCTATGGCGACTATCGCGCCGACGGCTATTTCTCGGCGCCGATCACCGACAGCATCGCGTGGAGCGTCGGCGGCTATGTCCAGTCGCAGAAGGGCGTGCGGCGGACGCCGTTCACCTTCTTCGGCTACAACATTAAGGCGATGGTCGAGAAGCGCTTCGACGACGGCGGCACGGTGCGGCTGACGTACAAGCGGATCGACCAGAACAATCCCTATTATGCCGACATGCCGCTGCGCGCGAGCGCCAACGGCGACATCAGCAGCGTGCCGGGCCTCGACCTGCTGCGCGACGACGTGGGCGGAAGCTATTTCGGCCAGTTCCTCGTCCCCAACGCGTCGGCGACGGGCAATCCGGTGCGTCCGTTCCGCTCGAGCGAGGGCGTCGGCGTCAAGGCCAACACCTATCGCATCGACATCGAGAAGCCGGTGTCGGACAGCTTCAGCCTGTTCGCGCATGTCCGCTATCTCGACGGCAGCTACGACTTCAACGGCATCTTCCCCGGCTCGGGCTCGGGCACGGCGGGGCTGACCTCGGCGGTCAATTACCTCAATCCGGCGGTGTCGCCGCTCGCGGGGCTGACGCCGCTGCGCAACGCGTCCTTCACATATTTCCAGGTCGCGCAGCTGCGCTTCCCGGGCGTCACGCAATATGGCCTGCGCGACATCCGCACCGGTGCGGTGACCGCCGCCAGCAACACCGCGGCGCTCAACGCGCTCAACGGCAACGGCCTGCTCCAGCAGACGGTGCTCAACCACCAGACGCTGTCGACCAAGGACTTCGGCAGCAACTTCGGCGCCAAGTGGGACAAGACCGGCGGCAATATCCAGAACTCGCTGACGGTCGGCGGCATGTATTACAATGTCCGTCGCCGCAACGACCAGTCGGCGACCGCTACCGTCGTCAACGACGTCGCCAACGACAGCCGGGTCTACGACATCGTCGCGCTGAACAATGCCGGCCAGGTGCTGGGCTCGCTGACCAACAACGGCCTGGTCAATTACGGCAACTGGGGCCAGGGCCTGTTCCAGGACGAGGTCAATTCGATCGCCGGCTATTTCAACGACGAATTGCAGATCGGCGAGAACCTGCACCTCGACTTCGGTGCGCGCTACGAGCACCAGAGCGTTCGCGTCGACGTCGGCAATCAGGCGGCGATCGCCGATCCGGTCCAGGCGGGCACGCAGGGGCTGTACGACAACGTCGGTGCGTCGTTCAACGGCACCTACACCCGGGTGCGCGACTCGTATGACAAGCTCGCCTATACCGGCGGCATCAACTACACGCTGACGCCGCACGTCGCGCTCTATGCGCGCGGTGCCTATGGATTCCAGACCAATGGCGGCAACGGCGGCGGGCTGGGCGGCAAGCCGACGGGGCTGACGCTGTACGAGGGCGGTGCGCGCTTCCAATGGACCGGCTTCAACGCGTCGGTCATCGGCTTCCGCACCGAGATCAACGACCTGTCTTACCAGATCATCAACCCGGACAATCAGGCACAGCAGACCAATGCGGTCGCCGACAGCCGCACCAACGGCGTCCAGGTCGACGTCGACATCCGCCCGATCAGCTTCTTCAGCCTGAACGTGATCGGCGTGTACCAGGATCCGAAGCTGACCAACCTGACGTTCAGCGCGACCATCCCCGGCAGCTACGAGGGCAATGTGCCCGAGCGGACGCCGAAGAAGCTGTTGACCGTCACGCCGTCGTTCATCTTGCCGAGCGGGCTGGGCGAGATCTATGGCCGGTGGAAATATGTCGGCCAGATCTTCGCCGACGCGGGCAACGGTATCGCGCTGCCCGAATATAGCGTGTTCTCGATCGGCGCGAGCTTCAACCTGTCGGATCGGATCAACATCAACGCCAGCCTGGACAATCTGACCAACGCCAAGGGCTTCACCGAGGGCAACCCGCGGCAGGGGCAGACCCAGACGATCGTCAACGGCTATTTCTACGGCCGCGCGATCTATGGGCGCAACGCGATCATCAGCGCCACGATCAAGCTCTGACCTGGCCGGGTCGGCGGGCGCTCGCGTCCGCCGGCCGGCTGTTCTATTGATCGGCGATGACCCCGATGCTTCGATCCGCCGTCTTCGCCGCCGCCGCCCTGTTGCCCGCGGCGCTGCTAGCCCAGTCGCAGAAGTCTGCCGATGTCGGGCCGCCGCGGCGCGAAGGACTGAACCTCAACAGCTTCACCCAAGCCGGGCCGGTCGCGGCGCATGTCCTGCTGCGCTCGGGCGACGATCCACGGCTGATCGTTGCTTTTCCAGCGGGCAACAGCGGTGTCGGACTATGGTTCGACAAGGTGGCGACCCCGGCGGAATGGACGCTCGCCGCCTCTCCAAAGCCGCTGTCGACCACCGACGCGCGGGGCCGGGCGCTCCACGGCGTGGTCTTTCCCGCAACGATCAAGGCCAAGCGGCTGACGGTGAAGCGCGCGCTGCTGACCAGCATCCGCGTGATCCGCGACTATCAGGCACTCGGCACCGCGCCCGCCGGGATCGAGGCGCCGGTGCGCACGACCGCGCGCGAGCTGACGTGGTCGCGCGACCGGCTCGACGGGGCGGCGGGCTATCGCCTGTCGCTGCGCGTCGATCGCGGGACGCTCGACGGTACGACACTGACCGCGGGCCCCGACGGGACGATCGCGGTGACGGTGACGGCGCTGACGGGCGAGGAGCCGCTGACGCCGTTCGCGCCGGGGACGCTGCTCAACGCCGATGCCGCCGCCAATCCGCAAGCGCGCGATGCGCTTCGTTTCCTGAGCTATCACGAGAAGTTCCTGGCGGGATCGTGGCGGTTCCTGACCTATTTCGGGCGCGATACACTGATGTCGGTGCGGCTGCTGATGCCGGCGCTGCAACCGGCGGCGGTCGAGACCGGGCTGCGATCGGTGCTCGAGCGGCTCGCACCCGACGGCAATGTCGCGCACGAAGAGGACATCGGCGAGTTCGCGGTGCTCGACCATCGCCGCGATGGCGAGGGGCTCTCGGCCAAGCCGATCTACGATTACAAGATGGTCGACAGCCCGTTCCTGCTGGGGCCGGTCGCGCGCGCCTGGATGATCGAGGACCCGCGCGGGCGGGCGCGGGCGAAGGCGTTCCTCGGCGAGACGCACGGCGGGCAGCGGATGGGCGATGCGCTGATGGCGAACGTCCGCTTCGTCATCGGCCGCGCGACCCCGTTCGCGCGCGATCCGCAGTGGAACCGGCTGATCGCCTTGCGCGAGGGGATGGATGCCGGCGAGTGGCGCGACAGCAACGACGGGCTGGGCGGCGGGCGCTATCCCTATGACATCAATGCGGTGCTGGTGCCCGCGGCGCTCGAATCGATCGCCGAGATGGCGCGCGCCGGGCTGCTGACGCCCTATGCCAAGCCTGCCGACCGGGCGATGCTGGCCGAGGTCGGGGCGATGGCCGCGACCTGGTCGGCGAAGGCGCCGGGGCTGTTCGCGCAGACGGTGGCGCCGGCCGAGGCACGCGCCGCGATCACCCGCTATGCGGCGGCGATGGGCGTGCCGGCGGAGCCGGCGCTTCGCGCGGTGGCCATGGCGCCGGTCCGCTACGACGCGATCGCCCTCGACCGGCAGGGCAAGCCGGTGAGAATCGTCCATTCCGACGGCGGCTTCGCGATGCTGTTCGGCAGGCCGGACGCGACGACGCTCGACACCACCGCGACGACGATCGCGCAGCCCTATCCGGCAGGGCTGATGACCGGGATCGGCATGCTGGTCGCCAATCCCGTCTACGCCGATGCGGCGCTGCAGAAGCGGTTCGGCCCCAACGCCTATCACGGCGTCGTCGTGTGGTCGTGGCAGCAGGCGCTGGTTGCGGCGGGGATCGCGCGGCAGCTGGCGCGGCGCGACCTGCCGGCGGCGACTTGCCAGAAGCTGACGAGGACACAGGGCGAACTGTGGCGCGCGATCGATGCCGGGCGTAGCGTCGCCAATTCGGAACTGTGGTCGTGGCGCTATGCCGACGGCGGCTATCGCATCGCGCCGTTCGGGGCGAGTGGCGCCGATGCCGATGAATCGAACGCGGCGCAGCTGTGGAGCACCGTCTATCTCGCGGTGAAGCGCCCCACCGGCACCCCGGCCTGCGCCACGCGCGCGCGATGACCGCGCCGATCCAGCGCGTCGTCATCCTGGGCGGCGGCACTGCCGGCTGGATGACCGCGGCGGCGCTGAGCAAGGCGCTGGCGCGGACCGGCGCCACGATCACGCTGGTGGAATCGGAGGAGATCGGCACCGTCGGCGTCGGCGAGGCGACGATCCCGACGATCCACTGGTTCAATTCGCTGGTCGGGCTCGACGAGGCCAAATTCATGGCCGACACCGGCGCGACGTGGAAGCTCGGGATCGAATTCCGTGGGTGGCAGGGCGAGGGCAGCGCCTATTTCCACCCCTTCGGCACCTATGGCGCGCCGGGCGACGCGACGATGGCGCCGCAGCGGCTGACGCGGGCGTGGCTGGCGGGCGATGACGCGAGGATCGAGGATTATTCGCTGACGACGCAGATCGCGCGGCGGCGGGCGTTCGCGAAGCCGGTGGGCGATCTGCGCTCGCCGCTGTCGACGCTGGGTTATGCCTTTCACTTCGACGCGATGCGCTATGCCGCGCACCTGCGCTCGCTGGCCGAGGGGCGCGGCGTCGTCCGGCACGAGGGCAAGGTGGCGCGGGTCGAGCGCGATGGCGAGAGCGGCCATGTCACTGCGCTGGTGATGGAGCGTGGCGAGACGGTTCCGGGCGAGCTGTTCGTCGATTGCTCGGGGCTGCGCGGGCTGCTGATCGAGCAGGAGATGCAGGCGGGATACGACGACTGGTCGCACTGGCTGCCGTGCGACGGCGCCTGGGCGGCACCCTCCGCGCCAGAGGACGCGCCGACCCCCTATACTCAGGCGACGGCGCGCGAGGCGGGGTGGCAGTGGCGGATCCCGCTCCAGCACCGCGTCGGCAACGGCTATGTCTTCTCCAGCCGCTTCCAGTCGCCCGAGGCAGCGCGCGACCTGCTGGTGAAGGCGATGGCCTCACCGCCGCTCGCCGAGCCCAGGCTGATCCGCTTTAAGCCGGGGCGGCGGCGTCGCGCCTGGGTGGGGAACGTCGTCGCAATCGGCCTGTCGAGCGGCTTCATCGAGCCGCTCGAATCGACAAGCATCCACCTGATCCAGACCGGCATCGGCAAGCTGTTGTCGCTGTTCCCCCGCGCCGACGTCGATCCGATGCTGGCCGAACAGTATAACCGGCTGTCGGTGCGCGAGATCGAGGAGGTCCGCGACTTTGTCATCCTCCACTATCACCTGACGTCGGGGCGGACGGAGTCGCTGTGGCGGCATTGCCAGATGATGCCAATCCCGGAGACGCTGGCGTACAAGGTCGAGCAGTTCCGCCGATCGGCGCGGCTGATGCTGACGCCCGACGAGCTGTTCCGCGACGCCAGCTGGTTCGCGGTGATGCACGGGCAGGGGGTACGGGCGACGGACTATACCCCGCTGCTCGACACGATGAGCGATGCCGACAACCGCCAGCAACTTGGCCAGGTGCGGCGGATGATCGCGGAGGCGGCGGCGCGCGTGCCGTCGCTGGCGCGCTAGGTCTGCGCCGAGCGGGGGCGGCCACGCACGAAGAAATTGGCGGTCAGCCGGCCTGACCGGGGATCGTCGCTGAAGCTCATGCCGGCCGGGATCATGCCCGAATGGAGCAGGCTGCCCTGATAGACGATGACCCGGTCGGGCAGCGCCTCAACCGCGTCGATCCGCTCGAAGGAGGGCGTCGAGCCACCGATATAGCCGCTCCAGCCCGCCGCCTCGCGCTCGGCGGCGGCGATGAAGGCGGCGCGGTTGGCGTCGGTGACCCGGTCGATCCCGGTCGCCCGCTGGCGGTAGAAGGCGGTGCCGCTGTCGTCGGTGCCGCCGAGATAGTGGAGGATGGCGAGGTAATGGGGGTCGACCGAGTCGAAGTGCGGCATCCGCTGCGGCAGCGCCAGCCGATCGGGCGGCGCGGTGACCATCGAAAAGCTGGCGGTGAGCAGATCGAAGCCCTCCAGCGCGAACGTCGCGTTGATCAGCGGCACCAGCCGGCGCAGCAGGTCGCGGCTGTAGCCGGCGGCGGCGCGGTCGCCATTGCCGATCATCCGCCGCAGGCCGGGATAGGCGTTACCGCGCGCGGGCGGGAACGGGGCGAGCGCGGCGGCGATGTCGATCACGGCGGGCGCGTTGCCGCTCACGCCTTCCGCGATCAGCAGGCGGCCGCCGCTGTCGCCCACCGATCGGCTGTCGTGTCGCATCATCGCCGCGATTCTACACCGACGGTGCGCGAAGGCGACCCCCACATTCGATCGCGGTCTCTTAAGACGCCAGCCTGATCGCATTACGACCCGCCGCCTTCGCCGCATAGAGCGCGGCATCGGCGCGGCGGGCGAGATCGGCGAACGCTTCGCCGGGAGCGGCGGTCGCGACGCCGATGCTGAGGCTGAGCATTGTGACGTTCGTCTCGTCGATCGCCAGCGGCCATTGCCGCACGGCGGCAGCGATCCGCTGGGCAACGAGGTTCGCCTGCGCGAGGTCGCTGCCCGGCAGCAGGACCATGAATTCGTCGCCGCCCAGCCGCCCGATCACATCGTTCGCACGCACCTCGGCATTGAGCAGCCGCGTCAGGTGGCCGAGCGCAAGGTCGCCCGCCTGATGACCCCAGCGATCGTTGATCGTCTTAAAGTGATCGAGGTCGATCGCGATCAGGCTGACCGGCGGCGCGTCGTCGCGGCGGTGGAAGGCGCGCGCGACCATCTGGTCGAACCCGGCGCGGTTGAACAGGCCGGTCAGCGGATCGGTGATGGCCTTTTCCATCATCTCCTTGTCGTGCTCGGCGAGGGCGGCGGTGAGCCGCGCGCGCTCGGTCACCTCCGCGGCGATCGGCAGCAAGGTGAGCAGGAGAACGCCGATGAACGCCTGGAACAGATGCGCCTGCGCTGCCGGGCCGACCGCGAGCATGGCGATCGGACCATGGGCATCGGCCGTGGCGACGCCGCCGATCAGCGCGACGATCACCACCGCCGCCTTGGTCCCCAGCCGACCCAGGCGGAAGGTGACGAGCATGATCGGCGGGAAGAGGACGAAGAGGAGCGGTCGCTCGGCGACGAAGAAGACGGCGTAGGAGATCATCGCGGTCAGGCCGAGCAACGCCAGCGTCTCGCCGCGCATTGCCCAGGTCTTGCTGCGGAAGCAGTCGATGAACTCGCCGCGGAAGATGGCGAGGAAGACGGGGGTGAAGACGACGAGTCCAAGCCCGTCGCTGAGCAGCCAGACGAGGAACGACCGGTCGATCGGCTCGCCGGAAACCAGGAAGGCGGTGGTCGCGCCGATCACGCCGCTGACGCACGGCGCGATCAGGCCTGCCGCGACGATGAACCGCATGGTACCGCTGGTGGTGAGCAGCAAGCCACCGCTGGGGCACGACCGGCCGATCAACCGAGCGGCGATCGCGACCTCGACGAGGTTTGCGACTGAGTACAGCAGCGGTGCCGACACGGTGCCGCGGGTGATATAGTTCGCGACCACATTGCCGACGAACCCGGCGCTGAGGACGGTCAGCCAGCGGGGCTTCTCGTCGGCCAGCAGCAGCGCCAGCAGGATCGCGTTGGCGGGCCAGATGGTCGCGATGTCGCGGCCGTCGCTAGTGAGGTGGATCGTCGCGGCGGCGGCGACGAAATACAGGGTGGCGGCGACCAGCCAGAGGCGGGTGGTGTCGGCGTCTGGATGGACGGCGGGCTGAAATCGAAACGCCATCTGCAAACGGTTGCGCGTCAATGGTTAACAAAAGCTTAAATATTAACCTAAGTAATTGTCCTACAATAGCTTGTGGCGATGCGGATGGAGGGTCCGCGGGTCCGCGCGATCGAGCGACTGCCGTTGGCGCGCCGGTCGTGTTATGGACGGATCATGCCCGATATCGACACCCTGGCCAAGGCCATCGCCCACGTCCGCGACTTCCGTACGAGCCTGTACGACGGCGACGAGATCGACGAGGCGAGCGGGCTGAGTGCCGCCGACCTCGACATTGTGATCGCCGCGGCGGAGCGGCAATTGCAGTCGGAGACGTCGGCGGGATCGGATCTGACGCCGGGTGGCAGCTTGACCGTCGACGACCTGGGCGATGTCGCCTGATCGCCGGGCCGCGTACCGTCAGTGCCGCGGACGCTGGCCGACGAAGCTGCTGAGCGACACGGTGACCAGGCAGAGCTTCCACTCGCCGGTCTCCAAATCCTCGACCCGTAGCTGGGTGGTACGCCGGCCGGGGCAGTTCTCCAGCGCGATCAACGCCATGGTTGCGGCGTCCAGCAGGTTTTCCCGCACCGCCCCTTCCAGGCTGTCGCGATCGACCTCGACGCCCGAAACGAGCTGATCGCCATCGTCGAGCGTCACGCTGTATCTGCCCATGGATCGGTCCTATCCACGCGTCGGGGCGAGTCCAGCGGCAGTTGCGCGAAATAGCGCAAGGTATCCGTTTCGGATGAGATATTTGGCGCCGCCGCCGGTCGCCGCGCGTGGTTCAGCTGGGCTGCGCCTCGCTCTCGTCGATCTCTGGGCCTTCTTGCGTCGGGACCGGATCGGCGTCGTCGGCGGCCTCGTCCGTCGCGTGGTCGAACGCGTTCTGCTCGTCCGCCACGCCCGAGCCGGTCGGCTGGTTGGCGAGGTCGGCGAAGCTGTCGGGCTCGTGCTTCGTGCCGCGGTCGTCGGTCATGCTCGGTGCTCCATCTCCACCCCGCGGGGGCGCGGAGCCTGTCGATAACGACGCGGTGCGACGCCCCGTTCCCGTTCCCCTCGGCGGCGAGGCCCCCCTCCGCCCTGCGGGCCGAAGGGGGCCGGCACGACGTGGCGTCAGCGGTTGGCCGGCGCCGGGGCGGCGAGCGGCGGGGCGACCGTGCCCTGGGGCGGGGGCGGCGGTGCTCCGGCGCCGGGCGGGGGCGGGGGCGGTGCGCCCGGGCCACCCGGCGGCGGCGGCGGGGGAGCGCCCGCTCCCGGGGGCGGCGGGGGCGGAGCGCCGGCGCCGGGCGGCGGGGGCGGCGGTGCGCCCGCACCGGGCGGCGGCGGGGGCGGCGGGGCGCCGGCGCCGTGGTGCGGCGGACGCGGACCGACTTCCTGCACGCCGCCGGCCTGGTCAACCAGGAAGCGGGCACGAAGCTGGCCGTCGTTGTAGCGACCCTGGACCAGCACCGGTGCGCCTGCGGTCAGCGTCGGCGCGTCGCGACCCGCGTCGACCAGCGTCTTGCCGCTGCGATCCTCGATCACGAAGCGATCGCCATAGACCGCCGCCACCCGGCCGCGAACGGTGACGATGCCGCTAGTCGACGGCAGCTTGGCGACCGCGGTGGGGATGGTGGGGGCCATCTCGACGCTGGGCCGGGTCATCGAGACCGCGCCCGCGCCGCCCGCCGCACCGATCGCCAGCAGCGCCGCGGCGCCGAGGCCGAGCCGCTGCTTGCCGGTCAGATGGGGAATGCTGTGCCTATTCATCATGTCATCTCCTGCTTGGGATGACGGTGATGTACGCCGGGGCACGGCCACCCCCGCTGAACCGAACCGTTCAGTTTCGGTTTAAGCCGCGAACATAGGACATGTCGCCATGCGCATCCTGCTGGTCGAGGACGACCGCGATCTCGGCCCCCGCATCGCCCGCGCGCTGCGCGACGAGCATTTCGCCGTCGACGTGGCGACGAACGGCGTCGACGCGCAGCATCTGGGCGAAACCGAGCAATATGACGCCGCGGTGCTCGACCTGGGCCTTCCCGACATCGACGGCATCGGCGTGCTGAAGGCGTGGCGCGCGGCGGGGCGCGAATTGCCGGTGCTGGTACTGACCGCGCGCGACGGCTGGTCGGACAAGGTAGCGGGGTTCAAGGCGGGCGCCGACGATTACGTCCTGAAGCCGTTCCGCGTCGAGGAGCTGGTGATGCGGCTGCGCGCGCTCGTCCGTCGTGCGGCGGGGCACGGCCAGCCGCGACTCGAATGCGGGCCGCTGTCGTTCGATGCGCAGACCGGCGCGTTCGAGCTCGACGGGCTGGCGCTGAAGCTGACCGCGTTCGAATGGCGCGTGCTGTCGCAGCTGATGCTCCGTCGCAACACGGTGATCGAGCGGCTCGACCTGCTCGAACGCGTGTACGAGGGCGATGCCGACGTCGATTCGAATAGCCTGGAGGTGATCGTCGGGCGACTGCGCAAGAAGATCGGCGCGACGATGATCGAGACGGTGCGCGGCCGCGGCTATCGGCTGGCGTGCGGCGGATGATGCCGCGCTGGCTGCCCCGATCGCTTCGCGGGCGGATGCTGCTGGTGTCGAGCATCGCGACGCTGGTCGCGCTGGCCATCGCGGGCGCGGTGATCGCTGGGTTGCTCGGACGGTTCGTGATCGAGGGGCTCGACCGGCGGCTCGATGCCGAGGTGGCGCTGCTCGCCAGTACCGTCGACACCGATGGCCGGGTCGACCGCGCCCGGCTGGCGCAGCGGATCGGCGGGTTCGAGGTGGGCCGCGGCTGGCGCTGGCGGATCGAGGGGCCCGACGGCGCTATCGGGTCGAACGACTTTCCCCGGCCGGCGGCGGGCCCACCGGCGCCGCCCGCGCCGCCGGGGGCCGAGCGGCCGGCCCCCCCGCTCGCCGGGCCGCAACCGTGGGACGGCGAGGCAGACGACGGCGAGCGGCTGCATGCGCGGCAACTGGTGATCGAGACGCGGCGCGGATCGGTGACGCTGACTGCCGCGGCGCCGCGGGGCGTCGTGCGGCGGCCGATCGTCGAGGCGCTGACGCCGCTGCTGCTCGCGCTGGCGGGGCTGGGTGCGCTGCTGACGATCGCGCTGCTCGTCCAGCTGCGCGTGGCGCTGCGGCCGGTGCGGCGGCTGCACGACGAGGTCGCCGCGATCCGTGCCGGGCAACTCGCGCGCGTCGACGAGGACCAGCCCGACGAACTCCGCCCGCTCGCCGCCGAGCTGAATGCACTCGCCGCCGACAATGAGGCGGCGCTGGCGACCGCGCGCGGCAGCGCGGCGAACCTCGCCCATGCGCTGAAGACGCCGGTGGCGGCGCTGGCGCTCGATCTCGCTGGCCAGTCAGGCCCGGCAAGCCAGGTCGCGCGCATCGACCGGACCATCCGCCACCATCTCGCCCGCGCGCGCACCGCCGCGATCAACCGGCGCAGCGCGACGCCGCTTCTCCCCGCTGCCAGCGATCTTGCCGACGCGATCCGGCGGCTGCACGACGGGGTGGCGATCGCGGTGGCGGTGCCGCAAGGGCTGGCGGTCGCAATCGATCCGCAGGACCTCGACGAGTTGCTCGGCAACCTGGTCGACAATGCAGCGCGCCATGCCGCCGGTCGCGTATCCGTGAGCGCCAGGGGCGAAGGGCGAATGGTCCACATCGAGGTCGCCGACGACGGCCCAGGCATTCCTGCCGCCGATCGCGCGCGAATGACGCAGCCCGGCACCCGGCTCGACCAGCGCGGCGACGGGCATGGCTTCGGGCTGTCGATCGTCGCCGAACTCGCCGCACTCTACGGCGGCGCCCTGACGCTCGGCGAGGCGCCAGAGGGCGGCCTTCTCGTCACGCTGATGCTGCCCGCGGCCTGATCTGCGGCAACCCCGAACGCCCGAGCCGCGTTGGCGCTGCCAGCAGGAGGACCCGATGGCCAAGGACGACGATCACGCACAGATCTACGACGACTTCAAGGAAGCGGTGAACATGAGCCCCGCCGAGCTGGAAAAATGGCTCGACACCGACGACAGCAGGCAGGTCGGCTGGAAGGGCGAGGACGGCAAGGGTTCGGGCGAGAGCGTCGGCCATCATGAGGGCGCGCGCATCGTCGAGATCAAGCGCAAGAAGAAGTCCGACCTGACCGACGACGACTATGCCGACATGAAGAAGGTCGCCGCCTATGTGAAGCGCCACCTGGCCCAGGGCGGCCCGGCGAAGGACAAGGAGCACAGCAAGTGGCGATACTCGCTGATGAACTGGGGGCATGATCCGCTGAAATAGCGGATCAGACCAAGCCGTCGCCCTCGATACGGACGCCGACGCCGATGTCGTTGCGAAAGGCCGCGGGCAACGTCACCTCAAGCGCATCGGCGGTACGGCGGAAGGCGAGGGGGGAAGCGTCGCCCGGAATCGTCACTCGCCGCACCACGCCGATGCGCGCCAGCACCGGGAAGCGCGCGATGCCGTCGCCGGGCCAGCCCAGCGTGAACGCGCCGACGGCTGCGCCTTGCCGGACGTAGCGCACGTCGGCGGGCGTATAATGCGTGTCCTGCCCACCCTCGGCGAATTGGCCACCCTTGGACGCCGTCGGTCCCTCGCCCAGGATGCGCCACGGGCGCGAGCCAGACAGGAGGTCGCCGTAGCGCCCCATCCAGGCCGCGATCGCCTCGACGATCGCCTCTTCCTTGTCGTCGATCGTGCCGTCGCCGCGCATGGGGACCGACAGCATCATGTTACCGTTCTTGGCGACGACGTCGCACAAGGTATGGATGATCTTGCGCGGCGTCTTGTAGCCGTCGCGCGCATAGAGATCGCGGTCATAGTGCCAGTTGCCGAGGCATGTCTCGGTCTGGAAGGGATAGGCCTGGATGCTGTCGTGCGTGCCGCGCTCGACGACGTCGACGATGCCCGGCCGCCGCTCCGGCGGTGTCGCCTTGGCGGTGACGACGGCCTGGAGGTCGCCGCCGTTCCAGCGCATCGACTGGTTATAGGCATAGGCCGCCATGTCGAGCCCCGCCTGGCCGAGCGGCAGTGTCTGGTTGTCGAAATAGACCATGTCGGGGCGGTAGCGGTCGATCAGCTCGCGGCAGCGCGCGGTCCAGAGCCGGACGAAGCCGGGATTGCCGGCGGGCGGCGCTTCGTTCCAGATCCGGTCGTTCGCCTCGTGCCAGGCGTTCGCGGCGGCGATCGAGGTGAGGCCGGCGGGCATCGGCATCGTCGCGCCGGTATAGAGCGTCTGCGGATCAAGGCCTTCCCACCACTGGCCGACGCTCTTGGCCCGCGTCAGCGTCGCCGCGTCGTAGCGCTCGCCGGCGCGGGGGCCTTCGGGATCATAACCATAGGCCGGTTGATACCAGTGCCAGGCATGCGCCGAATGATTCGATACCGCGAAGCGCATCCCCGCCGCGCGGGCGGCGCGTTCCCATTCGCCGACGATGTCGCGCTTCGGGCCGATCCGCGTCGCGTTCCACGGGTGGTGGCTCGACGCATAGCTGTCGAAATTGTCATGATGATTGGCGAGCGCCATGAAATAGCGGGCGCCGGCCCGCTTGTAGAGCGCGATCAGCCGCTCAGGGTCCCAACGCGCGGCGGTCCAGCGCGGATACATCTGCATGAAGCCGGTGTCGGCGGGGTGTCCGTAATGCTTCAGATGGTGCGCATAGGCGCGACTGCCCGGCAGATACATCTCGCGTGCATACCAGTCGCCGGCCTCCGGCACGCATTGCGCAGACCAATGGGCCCAGATGCCGAACTTGGCGTCACGAAACCATTCGGGTGCGCGATAGCCGGCGACCAGCGACGACCAGCTCGGTTGAAATGCGGCCGGCGCGGCGCGAGCGCCAACTCTGGCGGCAACAAGCGACGCGCCGGCAGTCGCAGCGGCGTGTGACAGAAAGGTTCGCCGATCGATCGTCATGCTTCGCTCCCCGGCCGGACAACCGAGACGCTAAATCGAACAAGACCGCTTTCATATAAGAAACTTCGCTTCGTGCCTTACGCTGCGCGGACATCGTCCCAGCGGCGGCCGGCGAGGGCGCGGGCTTCGTCGACGGGGAGGGGGCGGCCGAAGTAATAGCCCTGGACCTTGGTACAGCCGAGCTCCTGGACCAGCTTGTGCTCGGCTTCGGTCTCGACGCCTTCCGCGGTCGTTGCCATGCCCAGGCTCTGCGCCAGCGCGACGACGGCGCGGATGATCGCGATCGCCTCCTTCACGCCCTTGGCTGCGCCCTGGACGAAGCTGCGGTCGATCTTGATCGACGAGAAGCGGGTACGGCTGAGATAGCCGAGCGACGAATAGCCGGTGCCGAAGTCGTCGAGGCTGAGCTTCACGCCGAGATCGAGCACGCGTTCCAGCGTCTTGGTCGCGCCCAGCCCTTCGTGCATGAACACGCTCTCGGTCACCTCCAGCTCGAGCCGGTCGGCGGAGAGCCCGGAATTGGCGAGCGCCGAGGCGACGACGTTGACGAAATTGGCGTTCTGCAGCTGATCGGGCGAGACGTTGACCGCGACGCGGACATGGCCGGGCCATTTCGCCGCCTCGTCGCAGGCGGCGCGCAGCACCCATTCGCCGATCGGCTTGATGAGGCGCGATTCCTCGGCCAGCGGGATGAACTTGGCGGGCGACACGTTGCCGAATTTCGGGCTGTTCCAGCGCACCAGCGCCTCGAAGCCCTTGAGGTTGCCGGTGCCGGCATCGACGACGGGCTGGTAGTTGAGGTGGAGCTCGCCGTTCTCCAGCGCCTGGCGAAGCGCCATTTCGAGCACGCGGCGCTCCTCGGCCTGGACGTGGAGCGCAGGTTCGTAGGCGTGGAAGACACCGCGGCCCGCGTCCTTGGCGCGATAGAGCGCGAGGTCGGCCGAGCGGATCAGCATTTCCGCGGTGCGCCCGTCGCGCGGCCCCACCGCGAGGCCGACCGAGGCGCCGATGATCAGCGTGTGCTGGTCGATCTCATAGGGGCGCGAGAGCGTCTCGATGATCTCGCGCGCCAGCCGCTCCATCATGGTGATGTCGGCGGCGTTGCGCACGACCACCGCGAATTCGTCGCCGCCGAGCCGCCCGCACATCTCGTTGGCGCTCATCAGCTGCGCCAGCCGCTCCGACACGCGGCTGAGCAGCCGGTCGCCGATCGGATGGCCGAGCGTGTCGTTGACCGCCTTGAATCGGTCGAGGTCGATCATCATGAAGCCGCAGCGGCCGCCCCATTTGTCCGATTCCGCCATCGCGCGGACCAGTGTTTCGTTAATCATCAGCCGGTTGGGCAGGCCGGTCAGCGGGTCGAAGCGCGCCATGCGGTTGATCTTGTCGGCCGAGGCGCGCTGCTCGGTGACGTCGGAGCCGACGCCGCGGAAGCCAGAGAAGGCGCCCGATTCGTCGAACCGCGGCGAGGCGGACAGCTCCCACCACCGCTCCTCGCCGTTGACGTGGATCGGCAGGCGCAGGTCGCGGAAGCTTTCGCGGCTCTTCAGCTTGTCGGCGAGGCTGCGCAGGCCGGCAGCGAAATTGCCGCTTTCCCAGGATGGGCCGGCCAGCACCTGAAGGAACGGCAGGCCGTTGATCGAGACGGGATCGAGCCCGCAGGCGAAGGCGAAGCGCGGGGACGCCTTGACGACGCGGCGGGCGGCATCGGTTTCCCACAGCCAGTCGGCGCTCGATTCCTCGAACTCGCGCAGCAGCAGGCTGACCGTCTCGTCACGCTCCGCCAGCACGATCTGGCTGGCGCGGATCGTGACCAGCGCCCGCGCGCGGCCGAAGCAGATGGTGACGAGGAGCGCGGCGAACAGCGCCATGCCGAAGGCGGCGGGGTAGAGATGATGGCTGGCGAGGATCGCGATGCCGGCGGCGGCGATCCCGGCGAGATAGGCGAAGGTGGCGAGCGCGAGCGGCGCCATGGTCACCGCGGCGCTGGTCATCAGCACCGCAACGATGATGCCGATCCCCGCCAGGGCGCCGGCATCGAGGCCGGGCCCGAACCAGACGAGCAGCGCCGCCCAGCTCAGCGCCATCGCCACGCCTTCCCAGGCGGTGCGGCGGACGTCGTGGCCGCTCGCATAGCCATCGCCGCGGTGATGCGACAGCAGGCGGCGGGCGCCGACGCCGAGCGCAATGGCGATGGTGGCGAGCGTCCATACGCCGATCTGCCACAGCGGTGCGGTGCCGCGCAGCAGCATCGCCGCCGCCAGCGCGCCGAGCGCGTTGACCGCGACGTGGAGCGGCACCAGCCGGCGCGCGGCGTCGAGCTGAGTCGCGCGGATCCGACCCCATTCGGCCGCGTCCGCGCCGTCCCGCAGGCCGAGCAGGGTCAGCAGGTCGTTGGCGAAGCTGGCGGTGCTGGTGCGTCGGTTGGTCACGCGGCGGCCATACACTGGCTCAGGTTAGCGGATCGTTTCCGATACGGCGGAAATGGTCGCTTCCCTTGCGCTGGCTGTTGCGCCATCGCGGCGCGCGATGGTGCTTGCCCTGCTCATGTCGCTGATCCCGGTTCCGCAGGTCGGCGACCAGGTCCTGGCGCCGTTCAAGGCCCTGCCGCCGCGCGGGGGCAAGACGGTGGCCGTCGATCCCGAGCCGTCCCCGTTCGCCAGCCCGGCGGTACAGGCGGACGTCCGCCGGCTGGTCGACCGCGACTTCGCGCGCTTCGATCGCGACGGCGACGGGCGACTCGACCAGGCGGAGTTCGCACGCTGGATGGTGGCGCTGACGATCGGCGGGCAGGGCACGGCGCAGCGCAGCTGGGTCGAAACCGCCTATCGCCAGGCCGACGCCAACATGAGCGGCGGCATCGACCGCGCGGAACTGACCGCGTTCATCGGCAAGACGACGGGCTGGCGGCTGGAGTCGGGTTCTACGGCGAGAGCGGGGCCGGCGGGGTGAGGAAGATTGCGCGACGCCGCGGCTGCTGCTGCGCGAGGGGCCTGAGTGGGACTGCTGACCGCCGAGGTTGCGCAACGCTAAACGCGCTTAATTCTGAAGTGTCTAGAGTCGGTGGATCGATCCGGCGACGCCGTCTGGGCACGTGCCTCCCAGCACCTCACGATAGCCCAGCGCCTTGCACGATCTTTGCTTATCTCCGCAGGATTTGAACGGCTGGCGACAGTGAAAGCGGCCTGCTCGCCCTCGAAGTGCCTGCTAGAAGAGGTTTCAGCCACGGGAAGACCGCGTCGAGTGGGCGATCCACGGGGGAGTTGGTCGGTTCAACATAGATATCGATCTGCGGATATGTGGATCGGGTAAAACCGTAAGCTTGTGCAGTTATCTCTCGGAGTGCTTCAGGGGTTTTGGGGTTTTGGCTGTACGCTATTTTGAAGCATATTCGAACCTCCCCCTGCTTAGGGGCACCTGCCTGGTTCGATTGAGATGTAGTGAAGAGTGACGGTTTGCATACGAGTCTCTTTCTGGTAAGCGGAGTATTGGCTATCGCGCTTAGTCTTGCGATTTCGTCGTGCCCAGCGTAATGGGCGTCGTTGCCGTATACTAACCTCGGGAGGGTTCCAGCATCTTCGGATGGTGCGACCCTGGGGCCCTTCATCTGCTCTGGCCGCCAACGTTGAAGCAAGAGCACCAAAACGCTTCCGTCGCCTAGCCGGACTGGTACAGCGTCTCCCGCAAAGCTTGCGCTAAATTCGTCCATCATCCTGACGGGCGGGCGAGTTAAGACGAGTTGCCATACGGCGGACCCCTTGTGCGTTTCCAATCCATCATGAACGACAACGCTAATGCGATAGCGAAACTCCGCTGATCGGGGTGTATCGGCACCCATTGTGCACCCTGTAAAAAGCACTATCAAAGTTGTTTGTAGAACTGCTTTATACATTAGCAATCTCAATGATGGGTTCCATGGTGCAGACTCGACGTTCTCACGTCCAAAGTGTCAAATAGGAAATTAGTGCCTCAAAGGCTAAGCTGTTATTGATGAGGATCGGTTTCCATATGATCATTACCACCGATACAGGCTATATTTTGACGAGTTACCGAAGTGCTCTGCAACAATACTCGCATTCCGCAGGGTTGCGTAGGGTAACACCGGATGGGGCGTCCGCAAATGGGGGCGTAAGCGGACATTCGTATCGACCACGACACCTCAATCCCACCCCATCAAATCAACCCCTGCGCCCTCAGGCTCGCATGGCCGTTGCGGCCGATGATGACGTGGTCGTGGACGGCGATGCCGAGGCGCTTGCCGACGTCGACGATCTGGCGCGTCACCTCGATGTCGGCGCGGCTGGGGCTCGGGTCGCCCGAGGGGTGGTTGTGGACGAGGATGATCGCCGCCGAGCCGAGGTCGATCGCGCGGCGGATCACTTCGCGGACGTGGACGGCGGCCTGGTCGATCGAGCCTTCGCTCATCACCTCGTCGCGGACCAGCATGTTGCGGCTGTTGAGGTGGAGGACGCGGAACCGCTCGGTCAGGTCGTGTGCCATGTCGGCACGCAGATAGTCGAGCAGCGCCTGCCAGTTGGCGAGCACCGGTCGCTCGGCGACGTCGGTACGCAGCAGGCGGATCGCGGCGGCATGAGCGATCTTGATCGCCGCCGCCGACGTCTCGCCCATCCCCGGCACCCGGCCGAGCGCCTCGGCATCGGCGGTCAGCAGCCCGCCGATGCCGCCGAATTCGCGCAGCAGCGCCTTGGCGAGCGGCTTGGTGTCGCGGCGCGGGATGGCGAGCGCGAGGAGATATTCGATCAGCTCGTGATCGAGCAGCGCGTCGCCGCCGCCTACGAGCAGCCGTTCGCGCAGGCGGGCACGGTGGCCTTGGGCATCGGGCGGGGTGTCGGCCATTAGGGGCACGCTATCCGCCGCGCGGGCGCACGGGAAGCCGGTTTGCATCGCCGGCCCGCCAGCGCTTAAGGGGAGGGCAAGGCACCGCGGAGTAGACGACAGGCGTGGAGGAGACCGAGCAGCCGTCCCGCCGCCGCCCGATCCCGCGGCTCGGCCGTAGGGGTCGTATCCTCAGCGGCCTCGCGCTTGCCGTGCTGGCGGTGCTGGTCGCGCTGTGGATCGAGCGACGGCCGATCGCGAGCCGTTTCATCGACGACACGCTGGCGGCGAAGGGGGTTCCGGCGCGTTATCGGATCGAGGCGCTGGCGCCGGGGCGGCAGCGGCTGACGAACGTCGTCATCGGCGATCCGGCACGGCCCGACCTGGTCGCCGACTGGATCGAGACGCGTACCGGCTTTGGCTTCGATGGACCGCGGCTGGTCGGCGTGCGCGCGGGGCGGGTTCGAGTATCGGCGCGGCTGGTGGATGGGCGGGTGTCGCTCGGCAGCCTCGACCGGCTGATGGGGCCGCCGTCCGGCAAGCCCTTCACGCTGCCCGCGCTCGACGTCGCCATCGAGGAGGCGCGGATCGCGCTGGCGACGCCTTATGGCGCGGCGCGGATCGCGGTGAGCGGCGCGGGGCGGCTCGACGATGGCTTTTCCGGGCGTGCGCGGCTGAGCACGCCGCGGCTGGTGGTGGGTGGCTGCTCCCTGGCGCAGACCAGCGGCGAGCTTCGGCTGTGGGTCGACGCCCGCCGGCCGCACGTGATGGGGCCGGTTCGCGCCGACGCGGTGGCCTGCGACGGCGTTGCGGTGACACGGCCGGCGGCGACGATCGAGCTGGGTTTCAGCGAATCCCTCGCCGACTGGAGCGGCCACGCACGGATCGGCACGGGGCGGGTGGCGACGGCGGCGGTGACGGCCGCGTCGCTGGCGGGGCAGGTGACGCTCGACGGCAGCGGCAAGGGCGGCGGGGGACGCGTGGCGTTGACGGCGCGGGCATTGTCGCGGCCCTCGCTGACCGCCGCCGCCGCCGCCGCGACGGTGTCGGGTGATTATCGCTACGGCCAAGCGCCCGGCTTCGCGGGACGGGTCGTCGTTCAGCAGGCGCGGGCCGCGTCCGTGCCGCGGATCGCGGCGCCGGGCACGCCGCTGGCCCCGCTTGCCGAGGCCTTGAGCCGCGCCGTGGCGGCAGCGGGACGCGACCTCGACGGCGAGGCGGCGCTGGTCGTCGATCGCGCCGGAATGATCGTCCGCGACGTCGCGGTGACGGCGGCATCAGGAGCGGTGGCGCGGCTGAGCGGGCGCGGCATCGGCTATGGCTGGCAGCGCGGGCTGGCGTCGGTCGATGGCGTGCTGGCGGTGTCGGGCGGCGGCTTGCCGGGCGTCGAGGCGAGCGTGGCGCGAACGCCCGCCGGCGTGCTGACGGGGACCGCGCGGGTGGCGCGCTACGCCGCCGGCGACGCGTCGCTGGCGCTGGCGCCGATCGCGTTCCGGCTCGATGGGGATCGCGGGCGGTTCGAGACGGTGGCGCTGGTCAGCGGGCCGCTCGGCAACGGTCGCATCGATGGCTTGCGCTTGCCGCTGACGATCGAGCGGCGCGGCGGTGTGCTGGCGATCAATCCCGGCTGCACGCCGCTCGCGTGGACGCGGCTGGCGATGTCGGGGTTGGTGCTCGATCCGACGACGCTGACGCTATGCCCGACCGGCGGCACGCTGGTGCGGGTCGACGGTACTGGCGTCGACGGTGGCGCGCGACTGGCGGCGACGCGGCTGGCGGGGCGGATCGGGGCGACACCGCTGGCGGTCACGTTGAAGGGCGGCGGCGTCCGACTCGGCGATCGCGGTTTTGCACTGAGCGGCGTCGAGGCTCGGCTGGGTCGGCCAGAGAGCCTGACCGTCATCACTGCGGCGACGCTCGACGGGCGGCTCACCGAGCGCGGCGTGGCGGGGCGGTTCGCCGGCGGTGGCGGGCGGATCGGCGCGGTACCGCTGCGGCTGTCGAAGGCGGCGGGTGACTGGCGCTTCGCCGACGGTGCGTTGACGCTTGGCGGGACGCTGGCGGTTGCCGACACCGCGACGCCGGCGCGGTTCAATCCGCTCAACGGTCGCGACGTGACGCTGACGCTGGCGGGCAACGTCATCCGCGCGACCGGAACGCTGATCGCACCCGACACCGATGTCCGCGTTGCCGACGTCGGGATCGAGCAACGGCTGGCGAGCGGCACCGGCAGCGCCGATCTGACGGTGCCCGGCATCACCTTCGCCAAGGCGTTCCAGCCCGACCGGCTGACGCCGATCACCTTCGGCGTGATCGCCGACGTCCGCGGCACCGTGTCGGGATCGGGACGGATCGCCTGGGGGCCCGGGGGCGTGACGTCGACCGGCACCTTCACGACGCAGGGCATGGACCTTGCCGCCGCCTTCGGCCCGGTGACGGGTCTGAGCGGGACGATCCGCTTCACCGACCTGCTCGCGCTGGAAAGCGCGCCGGGGCAGGTGGCGACGGTGGCCTCGATCAACCCCGGTATCGCGGTGACCGATGGCCGCGTCGTCTATCAGACGCTGCCCGGCACGCGGGTGCGGGTGGAAGGCGCGCGCTGGCCCTTCGCGGGCGGATCGCTGACGCTCGACCCGACGCTGCTCGACTTCTCCTCCGCCGAGGCGCGGCGGCTGACCTTCCGCGTGACCGGCGCCGCCGCCGACCAGTTCCTCCAGCAGTTCGATTTTTCGAACCTCAATGCCACCGGCACCTTCGACGGGGTGCTGCCGATGATCTTCGACGATGCCGGCGGGCGGATCGAGGGCGGGCGGCTGACCGCGCGGCCGGGCGGCGGCGGCATCGCCTATGTCGGCGACCTGACGCAAAAGGATCTGGGGTTCTGGGGCAACCTTGCCTTCCAGTCGCTCAAGTCGCTGCGCTATCGCAACCTCGACATCCGCATGAACGGCCCGCTGGCGGGCGAGATGGTGACCGACGTGCGCTTCGCCGGGGTCAGCCAGGGCGCGGGCGCAAAGTCGAACTTCCTGATCCGCCGGCTCCAGAAGCTGCCGTTCGTGTTCAACATCCGCATCAAGGCGCCATTCCGCGGGCTGATCGATTCGGCGCAGTCGTTCTACGACCCGCACCGCCTGATCCAGCGCAACCTGCCGACGCTGCTGCGCGAGCAGAACCGCCGGACCGCTCCTTCCATTCAGCCCCCTGCAAGCGAGACCGTGCCATGAGGATATTGACGTTGGCGACAAGGAGCGCGACCGTTCCGACGATGGGCAAGTGGATGGCGATCGGGCTGGCTTTTTCGAGCGGCGGATGCGTCAACATCTCCGCGCCGGACAAGCCGATCGAGATCAATCTGAACATCAACGTGACGCAGGAAGTGGTCTATCGCCTCGACAATGATGCGAAGAACCTGATCCAGCAGCAGCCGGGAATCTTTTGACCGCCATGACCAAGAAAGCCTTTTTCCTCGCCGGCCTGGGTGCCGCGCTGATCGGCCTTGGCGCCGCGACGGCCTATGCCCAGCGCGACCCCGCCTATGCCGCCGCCCGCGCCGCCGGGCAGGTTGGCGAGCAGCCCGACGGCTATCTCGGCGTCGTCAGCGGCGGCGCGGATGTCCAGGCAATCGTCAACAACATCAACATCCAGCGCAAGGCGGCCTATACCCGCAGCGCCGCCGCGGCGGGGGCGACGGTAGAGCAGTTCGCCTTCACCAGCGGCTGCAACCTGATCGCTCAGACCAAGCCGGGCGAGATGTATCGGACGCCGGGAGGCTCGTGGGAGAAGCGAGGGTCCGGCGCGCCGCAGCGTGATCCGCGCTGTGCGTGACATCGCCGATGACGGGAGGGTAGGCGGATCGTCCAACCCTCCGTCATCCTGAACTTGGTTCAGGATCGCTCGCGACATCGCGATTCGCTTCTGCTGCACCAGATGCCGAAACGAGTTCGGCATGACGATGTTGGAGGGGATACGCACTTCCTTTGCGCCCCGGCAGCACCGTCACCCGGTTGACTTGATGACAACCCGTTTATAAACGCGCCGACAGCACGGGCTTGCCCGTTGCGGCGTCTCGTCGCCGGCCGCAGGGTCCGGCGGCGTTTTTCTATCAGGATCCCTCCTTGGCCGACGACCACCAGATCGACGACCTCGACCGGCGCATCGCGACTGCGCGTGCGGCCGATCGTGCGCGCGCGACCGGTGGGCACAAGCCGGCGAAGGGATATAGCCAGGGTGCCCGCGTCCTGGCCGAACTGGTGGGCGCGCCGCTCGGCGGCGGCTTGCTGGGCTGGGCGCTCGATCGCTGGCTCGGCACCGCGCCGTGGCTGATGATCGTGCTGCTGGTGCTCGCGATCGTCGTCGCGGGCCGTAACATCTATCGTATTTCGCAGGAGCGCGCCGAATGATCGCGCCCGCCATCATCGAGGGTACGCATGGCCGCCGGTAAGATCGATCCGATGGAGCAGTTTATGGTCGAGCCCGTGCTCGGCCGGCGAATCGAGATCGGCGGGTTCGACCTGTCGTTCACGAATTCGGCGCTGTTCATGATCGTCGTGTTCGTGCTGCTCGCGCTGTTCGTGTCGGGCGGGCTGAAGCGCCAGCTGATCCCCGGCCGCTGGCAGGTCGCGGTTGAGGGCGCGGTGAGCTTCATCGACAATATGGTGCTGACCAGCATCGGGCCGGAGGGCAAGAAGTTCGCGCCCTACCTGTTCTCGCTGTTCTTCTTCATCCTGTTCGCGAACCTGGTCGGCGTGATGCCGATCGCGATCCTGCCGGGGCTGCACACCTTCGCCGTCACCAGCCACATCACCGTCACCGCGGTGCTGGCGTTCCTGTCGTTCGGCATCGTGCTGGCTGTCGGCTTCTGGCGCCACGGCTTCCACTTCTTCTCGCTGTTCGTGCCCCACGGCGCGCCCGGCTGGCTGATGCCCGTCATCATCCCGGTCGAGTTCGTGTCGTTCATGGTCCGCCCGTTCAGCCTCGGCCTGCGACTGTTCGTCGCGATGACCGCTGGCCACATTCTGCTCGAGGTGTTCGGCAGCTTCGTGGTCCAGGGCCTGCAGGCGGCGAGCCCGCTGGGCAGCTTCGTCAGCCTGCTGAGCTTCATCATGATCATCGGCGTCTCGGCGCTCGAACTGCTGGTCTGTGCGATCCAGGCCTATGTGTTCGCGCTGCTGACGTCGCTGTACCTCAACGACGCGGTGCATCTGCACTGAGTTGATCCCGTTTCACCCTACCGTTTTATCTAGGAGCTTCCCATGACTGATCTTGGTGCAATGTACATCGGTGCCGGCCTTGCGGCGATCGGCATCGGCCTCGCCGCGCTGGGCGTGGGCAACGTGTTCGGTTCGTTCCTCGAGGGCGCGCTGCGCAACCCGGGTGCCGCCGACGGCCAGCAGGGCCGCCTGTTCATCGGCTTCGCCGCGTCGGAGCTGCTGGGCCTGATCGCGTTCGTCGTCGCGATCCTCATCCTCTTCGTCGTCAAGTAAGAGAGCAGGCGCTCGTCCCATGCCTCAGCTATCCCAAATCGGTGAGATCTACGCGTCGCAGTTCTTCTGGCTCGCGATCGTGTTCGGCCTCATTTACTTCGGGATCGGCAAGGCCATGGTCCCGAAGATCGAGCGGACGATCGACGATCGCGCCGCTCGCATCGCCGCGGACCTGGCGGCGGCGGAAGCGGCGCGGGCCGAGGCCCGTTCCGCGGACGAGCGCTATCAGGCCGGCCTGGAGAATGCTCGTTCGCAGGCGCTCAAGGCCGTGACCGAGGCCAAGGCGGCGGCGACTGCCGCTACCGAGGCGCAGATCAAGGCGAGCGACGAGGCGATGAACACGCGCCTCGCCGAAGCGACCCGCCGCATCGACGAAACCCGCGCCGCCGCGCTGGGCGAGATCGAAGCGACGACGGTCGACGCGGTCGAGGCGATCGTCGCCAAGCTGTCGGGCGCGAGCGTCGATCGCGACCAGGCGGCCAGCAAGGTGAAGGCGGAACTCGCCCATGGCTAATCCCACCGCGCCGATCGCGGCGACCCTCCCCGAGAACGCGCTCCACGTCGAGCCGGCGGTGTTCGGCATCAGCGCGTCGGGCTTCGTCGCGCTGTCGATGCTGGTCGTCATCGGCATCATCCTGTGGAAGAAGGTGCCGGCGCTGGTCGGCCGCGCGCTCGACGCCAAGATCGCGTCGATCCGCCACGACCTCGACGAGGCCAAGTCGCTGCGCGTCGAGGCCGAGGCGATGCTCGCCGAGGCGAAGAAGCGCGACGCCGCCGCGCAGAACGACGCCGCCGCGATCGTCGCCCATGCCCAGCAGGATGCCGAGGCGATGCTGGCGAAGGCCAAGGTCGACGCCGCCGAGCTGGTCCGCCGCCGCACGCAGATGGCCGAGGACAAGATCGGCGCTGCCGAGCGTAGCGCCCTCGCCGAGGTGCGTGGCCGTGCCGCCGCCGCCGCGGCGGGTGCCGCCGCGGCGATCATCGCCGAGCGTCACACCGCCGAGGCCGACCGCGTTCTGGTCGACCGCGCCATCGCCGGGATCGGCCGGGCGCACTGATCCGCCGCCTCGTTGTGCCCGATCGATCGGGTGCGGCGGGCATGGCTCTCAAGCCGCATCGACGCGTTGTGCTCTCTCCATCGTGAGGGAGCATTTTGCATGAGCATCTTCGGCAGCATCAAGGACGCGATCTTCGGCCATCCCGCCGCGGCCCAAGCCGCGCCGGCCCCCGCGCCGACGCCGACGCCGACCCCGGCACCCGCCCAGGCCGCACCGGCGCAGCCCGCGCCTGCGCCCGCCGCTCAGCCCAAGCAGGTCGATCCCGAGGCGGCGCTGGAAAAGATCGCCGCGTCGAAGGGCAATCCCGACCTCAACTGGCGCGAGTCGATCGTCGACCTGATGAAGCTGATCGGGATGGATTCGAGCCTCGACAACCGCAAGCAGCTGGCGACCGAACTCGGCTACACCGGCGAAAAGGACGGCTCGGCCGAGATGAACATCTGGCTGCACAAGGCGGTCATGGAGCGCATCCGCACGGGCAAGTGAGCATCGGCCGTCATCCCGGCTCCCAGCCGGGGTGACGGCAACGTCGCCACTGGCGGCGGAGTCGATGCGATCCTAAGTCGGGGCGGATGTCATCCGCTGGACCAACCGACCGATTCAACGAAGAGCGCGCGACCTATTCGGTGCGCGGTTCGGATACGCCCGACCTCGATGCCGGCGTCGCCGCGATCCGCAACGTGCTGGCGACGCTGCCGCAACGGTCGGGCGTGTACCGGATGCAGGATGCGCGCGGCGAGGTGCTGTACGTCGGCAAGGCGCGATCGCTGCGCAGCCGCGTCGCCAATTACACGCAGATCAAGCAGCTGCCGAAGCGGCTCCAGCGGATGGTGTCGCAGACCCGGTCGATGACGATCGTCACGACCAACAATGAGGCCGAGGCGCTGCTGCTCGAGGCGCAGCTTATCAAGCGCTTCCGGCCTGCCTACAACGTCCTGCTGCGCGACGATAAGTCGTTCCCGTTCATCCTGTTGCGATCGGACAGCGACTTTCCGCGCGTGCAGAAGCATCGCGGCGCACGGCGCGCGCCCGGTAATTACTATGGCCCCTTCGCCAGCGCGGGCAGCGTTAACAACACGCTGAACGCGCTGCAAAAGCTGTTCCTGCTGCGGAGCTGCACCGACGGCTTCTTCAAGACGCGCGACCGGCCCTGCCTGCTGTACCAGATCAAGCGTTGCTCTGCGCCGTGCGTTGGGCGGATCGACAAGGAAGGCTATGCCGAGCTGGTCGACGACTGCCGCGATTTCTTGGGCGGCAAGTCAACCAAGGTGCAGGCGAAGCTAGGCGCGCAGATGCAGGCGGCGGCGGAGGCGATGGACTTCGAGCTGGCGGCGCTGATCCGCGACCGGCTGAAGGCGCTGACCTTCGTTCAGGGCACGCAGGCGATCAATGCGGAAGGGGTCGGCGACGCCGACATCTTCGCGCTGGCGTGCAAGGACGGCGTGATCGGCATCCAGGCGTTCTTCATCCGCGGCGGCCAGAATTGGGGCCATCGCAGCTTCTTCCCCGCGCACACCAGCGATGTGCCCGAGGACGAGGTGATGCTCCAGTTCATGACCCAGTTCTACGAGGAGGTGCCGCCGCCCAAGACGATCCTGCTCGACCGCGAACTGACCGAAGGCGTGCTGTTGGGCGAGGCATTGGCGGAACGCGCGGGCTACAAGGTCGCGATCTCGGTCCCGCAGCGTGGCGACCGGCGGCGGCTGATGGACCAGGCGAAGCGCAACGCGATCGAGGCGCTCGAGCGGCGGCTGGCGGAATCGACGACTCAGGCCAAGCTGCTGCGCGAGTTGGCCGAATTGTTCGACCTGGCATCGCCGCCCGACCGGATCGAGGTCTACGACAACAGCCACATCCAGGGCACCAACGCGCTGGGCGCGATGGTCGTCGCGGGGCCGGAGGGGTTCCGCAAGGGCCAGTACCGCAAGTGGAACATCAAGGGGAACGAGGCCGCAACCGACAGCGACGTCGGCATGATGCGCGAGGTGTTCCGCCGCCGCTTCGCCCGCCAGCTTGAGGAAAACCCCGATCGCGACGACGGCACCTGGCCAGATCTGGTGTTGATCGACGGCGGGCGCGGCCAGCTGAACGCGGCCAAGGCGGTGCTGGAGGATCTGGGGATCGAGGACGTCTGCCTGGTCGGCGTCGCCAAGGGCCCGCATCACGGCCGCGAGGGGCGCGAGGTGTTCCACCTGATGAACGGCACCGAACGGATGCTGCCGGTCAATTCGCCGCTGCTGTTCTATATCCAGCGCCTGCGCGACGAGGTCCACCGCTTCGTCATCGGCGCCCACCGCGACAAGCGCGCCAAGGCGATGGGGGCGAGCCCGCTCGACGAAGTCCCCGGCATCGGTCCCGCGCGCAAGAAGGCGTTGCTGATGCATTTCGGCACCGGCCGCGCGGTGCGCAACGCGAGCCTCGAAGACCTGAAGAAGGCGCCGGGCGTATCGGCCGGCGTCGCGCAGCAGGTCTACGACTTCTACCACGCGCGCTAGCGGCGCCGATGCACATCGTCGCCGACGCCATCGTCCTCTCGGTTCGCCATCACGGTGAGCATGGGGCGGTGGTGCGAGCGTTGACGGCGGCGCATGGGGTGCAGCCGGGCTATGTCCGCGGGGGGCGGTCGCGACAGCATCGGCCCGTTCTGCAACCCGGCAATGCGGTGCTCGGCGAGTGGCGGGCGCGGACGGGGGACCAGCTGGCGGCGCTGACGGTGGAGCCGGTGCATAGCCGCGCGGCGCTGCATGGCGAGCCGCTGGCGGCGGCGGCGATCGAGTGGGTGACGGCGCTGTCTGCAGCGGCCCTGCCCGAATTGCAGCCCTATCCGCGCCTCTATGCCGCGCTGTCGGCGACGCTCGACGCGGTCGAGGCAGCGCCTAGCGCGCGCGGCTGGGCAGCGGCGCTGGCGCGGTACGAGCTGCTGCTGCTGGCGGAGCTCGGGTTCGGGCTCGACCTGACCCGGTGTGCGGCGACGGGGACGACGGGCGACCTCGGCTATGTCAGCCCGAAGAGCGGCGGCGCGGTGAGCCGGGCGGCGGCGCTGGGCTACGAAGCGCGACTGTTCGCGCTGCCAGCCTTCCTGGTCGAGGGCGGGGCGGCGGACTGGCCCGATATCCACGCCGCGCTCGCGATCACCGGACACTTCCTCGGCCGCGATATCCTGCTGGATCGGCGGGCGGAACCGCTGGCGGCGCGCGAGCGGCTGGTCGAGCGGCTCAACCGCGCGGTTGCGTGATCGATCGGCCCGAGGCAAGCAGCGCGGCATGACGAAGCTCATCGCAGTGCTCGCCGGCGACGGCATCGGCCCCGAAGTCACCGCCGAAGCGGTCCGCGTCCTCCAGGCGACGGGGCTCGACCTGGCGTTCGAGGAGGCGCCGGTTGGTGGCCAGGGTTATCGCCAGACGGGCCGCCCGCTGCCGCCCGAGACGCTGGCGCTCGCCAGGCGCGCCGATGCGGTGCTGTTCGGCGCGGTCGGCGATCCCGAGTTCGACGCGCTCGAGCGGCGGCTGCGCCCCGAGGCGGCGATCCTGGGCATCCGCCGCGAGATGGCGACCTTCGCCAACTTGCGGCCGGCCAAGCTGTTCAAGGGGCTGGAGGATGCCTCGGCGCTGCGGCCCGAAGTGGCGGGCGCGATCGACCTGCTGATCGTGCGCGAGCTGAACGGCGACGTCTATTTCGGCGAGAAGGGCTTTCGTACCAGCCCGGCGGGTCATCGCCAGGGTTACGACGTGATGAGCTATGACGAGGCCGAGGTGCGACGCATCGCCGCGGTCGGCTTCGACGCGGCGCGGCGGCGGCGCGGCAAGCTGTGTTCGGTCGACAAGGCGAACGTGCTGGAAACCTCGCAGCTGTGGCGCGACGTCGTCAGCGCGATGGCGGCGGAGTACCCGGACGTCGAGCTGACCCACCTCTACGTCGACAATGCCGCGATGCAGCTGGTGCGCGATCCGGGCCAGTTCGACGTGATCGTCACCGGCAACCTGTTCGGCGACATCCTGTCGGATCAGGCATCGATGTGCGTCGGCTCGATCGGACTGCTGCCCTCCGCGTCGCTCGATGCCAATGGCAAGGGGATGTACGAGCCGATCCACGGCTCGGCGCCCGACATCGCCGGGCAGGGCAAGGCGAATCCCTGCGCCGCGATCCTGTCGGCGGCGATGCTGCTGCGCTTCTCGCTGGGCGAGGGGGAGGCGGCGGACCGGATCGAGGCGGCGGTGGCGCGGGCGATCGCGGGCGGTGCGCGGACGGGCGACCTGGGCGGCACCTTGTCGACGACGGCGATGGCGGACGCGGTACTGCGCGAGATGTGATCGCCCCGCCGCCCAACCGGGCGTCACCCTGAACTTGTTTCAGGGTCTCTGGCGATGGCGCGATACGGCGGGGAAATGTTGAAACAAGTTCAGCATGACGACGCTTGGCCACGGGGCGGGGCAGGGGCGCTCAGGGCCACCCCTTCAGCCACATCCATTTGCGGAACGCTCCCGGCCCCGACAGCGGCGTCGCCGCGAGGATCGGGTAGAAGTGGACGAACAGCACGGCGGCGAGGAGGACGAACGCCTCGTCCCAATAGCGGAAGCGATCGCGTCCCCAATCGAACGCCACCGCCAGCGCGGTGCTCAGCCAGATGCTGGGCAGATAGTAATAATAATAGAATCCCAGCGACTTGGGGATCGCCGCCCACACCGCGAAGCCGGCGATCCACAGTCCCGCTGCCAGCGCGAACGCCGCGGCCCTGGTCCGCAGCCAGCCGGCGACGCACGCCGCCACTGCGACGAGCCCGCCCCACATGATCGCCGGATTGCCGAGCAGCAGGATGCCGCGCTGGGCGCCGTCGACGGGCTCGTAAAGATACCAGATCGGCCTCAGGTCGAGCGGCCAGGTCCACCAGCTCGACTGATAGGTGTGCGCGGGCAGGATCTGCGTCTGCTCGGCATACATGCGCGCCTGGAACGGGACCAGCGCCGCCAGCGTCAGCGGATCGCGCACATAGAAGAAGGCGGGGGCGAAGGTGAGCGCGTAGGCGAGGATGCTGGCGATGCCGAGGATCGACAGCGCGACGAGGGGCGACAGGCCCGGCCAGCGCGCGGGACGTTGCCACTTGAGCGCAAGATAGCCGATGCCGGCGAAGGCGACATAAGGCGCCGCGGCCCATTTGCACGCCGTCGCGAGCCCCAGCAGTATGCTGCCGGCCAGCCAGCGCCGCCAGACCTGCGCGCCCGAGCCGCGCGCGCTCCAGGCGAAGCAGGCAAGGGCGGCGACGACGAAGGCGGCCATGAACCCGTCGAGCATCGCGATCCGCGCCTGGACGAAGACGGTGAAGTTCAGCATCGTCAGCAGCGCGGCGACGACGGCCGGGCGCATCCGCCCCAGCATCAGCCAGATCGCCGCGAAGACGCCGACCACCACGACGCTGCCCGCCAGCGCGGAAAAGAACCGCCAGCCCAGCGCATTGTCGCCGAACAGCGCGATGCCGGCGGCAATGATCGCCTTGCCGAGCAGCGGATGCTCGGTGTTCACCGCCCGCTCCAGCGCCAGCATCGTGCGGGCGGCGGGGACGTAGTGGACCTCGTCGAACACCAGCGTCGATGGCGTCGCGATGCGGAAACCGAACAGCGCCAGCGACGCCGCGCCGAAGGCGGTGGCGGCATTGATCGGGCGGGAGAGGGGGGCGAGCCGGCGGTTCACGACATGACCTCGTCACCCTGAACTTGTTTCAGGGTCTCGTCCGGCAAGCGCTTCGCTCGTGGGCTAAGATGCTGAAACAAGTTCAGCATGACGGTGCAGGAGGGGGCGGCACTCACCCCGCCCTTCTCCCCAGTCCCGGGCTCACACGCAAGCAGGGGTTGTCCCTCGCGGTCCCACGCGGCAAAGCGGGCGGATCATGAAGCGCAAGACCGGCCAGGACCGTTCCGTCACCGCCAATTGGCGGCCCGCTACCCGTGCGATCCGCGGCGGCACCGCGCGGTCGGAATGGGGGGAGACGTCGGAGGCGCTGTTCCTGACCTCCGGCTATGCCTATGACTGCGCCGAGGACGCCGCCGCGCGCTTCTCGGGCGACCAGGTCGGCATGACCTATTCGCGGCTGCAGAACCCCACGGTCGAGATGCTCGAGGAGCGGATCGCGCTGATGGAAGGCGCCGAAGCGTGCCGCACCATGGCGACGGGCATGGCGGCGATGACCGCGGTGCTGCTGTGCCAGCTCCAGACCGGCGACCATCTGGTCGGCGGACGGGCGGCGTTCGGGTCTTGTCGGTGGCTGACCGATACGCTGCTGCCCAAGTTCGGTATCGGCACGACGACGGTCGATGCGCGCGATCCGCAGGCGTTCCTCGACGCGGTGCGGCCCGAGACGAAGGTCTTCTTCTTCGAAACCCCCGCCAATCCGACGATGGACGTCGCCGATCTGGCCGCGATCTGTGCGATCGCGCGCGAGCGGGGGATCACGACCGTCGTCGACAACGCCTTCGCGACCCCGGCGCTGCAGCGGCCGATGGAGTTCGGCGCCGACGTCACCGCCTATTCGGCCACGAAGATGATGGACGGGCAGGGCCGCGTCCTCGCCGGGGCGGTGTGCGGGACGCGCGAGTTCATCGATAACACGCTGCTGCCCTTCACCCGCAATACCGGGCCAACGCTGTCGGCATTCAACGCCTGGGTGGTGATGAAGGGACTGGAGACGCTCGACCTGCGCATCCGCCGCCAGTCCGAGCATAGCGTGAAGGTCGGCCAATTCCTCGAAGCGCGCGTCCCGCGCATCCTTCACCCCGGGCTGCCCAGCCACCCACAGCACGAATTGGCGATGCGCCAGATGGACGCGTGCGGATCGATCTTCGCCTTCGAGGTGGCGGATCGCGCGCAGGCGCATGCGCTGCTCAACGCGCTGGAGCTGATCGACATCTCGAACAACATCGGCGATTCGCGATCGCTGATGACCCACCCCGCCTCGACCACCCATGCCGGCGTCAGCGCCGAGGTGCGCGCCGAGATGGGCGTGACCGAGGGTCTGTTGCGGATCAACGTGGGGCTCGAGGATCCGCAGGACCTGATCGACGACCTCGACCAGGCACTGCGCCGGGCGGGGTTGTGAAGGAGTTCTTCCCTTATTCCGAAACCACCGGCGACGTGACGGTGCGCGTCTCGGTCAGCTATCTGGCCGAGCAGTCGGAGCCCGAGCGCGGGCGCTGGTTCTGGGCCTATCACATCCGGATCGAGAACGACGGTGCCGCGCCGATCCAGCTGCTCACCCGCCACTGGATCATCACCGACGCCAGCGGCGCGCGCCATTCGGTCGAGGGCGAGGGCGTGGTCGGCGAACAGCCGGTGATCGCTCCGGGGGCCAGCTACGACTATGTCTCGGGCTGTCCGCTGGCGACGTCGAGCGGGGCGATGCAGGGCAGCTATCGCCTGATCGCTACCGACGGCCGGCGGTTCGATGCCTCGATTCCCAAGTTTGCCTTGGCCGCACCGGTGGGGGTGTGAACGCGATGCTGAAACAAGTTCAGCATGACGGTGTCGCGGGGGTGGCCAGAGCATGAAGCGCACCCACCTTCCCCTCAACGGCCTGCGCATGCTGGACGCCGCTGCCCGGCATCTGTCGTTCACCCGCGCCGCCGACGAGCTGGCGGTGACGCCGGCCGCGGTCGGGCAGCAGATTCGCGCGCTGGAGGATACGCTCGGCGTCGTCCTGTTCCGCCGCACCACCCGCGGGCTCGAGCTGACGCCCGAGGGCGAGGCGGGGCTGGCGCCGTTGCGCGACGGCTTCCTCCAGTTCGAGGAAGCGGTGCGCGCGATGCAGGCGGGACAGTCGTCGAAGTCGCTGACGATCGCGGCACCGCGCGACGTCACCGAGAAATGGTTGTTGCCGCGCCTTGCCGCCATCGCCGCGTCCGATCGCGACCTGCGCTTCCAGCTCGTCGCCGCCGACGACAGCCTCGACTTTACCGAAGCCAATCTCGACCTCGCGATCCGCTGGGGCGAGGGGCCGGGCGAGCATGAGGGGGAGGCGATCGAGTCGGACGGAATGGTCACCGTCGCCGCGCCGGGCGCCGCCGATGCCGCGATCGGCTGGCCGGGGGCGCCCGACGAACCGGGCGTGCTGATCCGGGTCGCCGACGCGGGGCTGGCGATCGACGCCGCGGCCGCCGGGCTTGGGCGCGCGACGGTGCCGGCGCTGCTGGCCGTGAGCGAGATCGAGGCCGGGCGGCTGGCGGTGATCGGCGAGCCGCAGGCGTCGCGGCTGGGCTATTGGCTGGTCGCCCCGCTGCCGCAATGGCGCCAGGCTAAGGTGCGCCAACTGGTCGATCAGCTGGCGCAATGACCGGGCAGGCGCTCGGCCAGCCGTGCTTCGCCACCGAACGGCTGGCGATGCGGCCGATGACGGTTGGCGATGCAGAGGCGCTGCACGAGCTGTACCGGGACGTCGACGCCATGCGCTGGTGGTCGTCGCCGCCGCATGCGTCGCTCGCCGACACGGTCGACTACGTCACGGCGCGACTGGGCTCGGCGTCGTGGCGCGGCTGGGTGATGACGGTGAAGGGCGACGATACCGCGATCGGCACGCTCGGTGCCAGCGAGACCAAGCCCGGGGTGTTCGAGATCGGCTATTCGCTGGTGCCGCGCCATGCCGGTCGCGGCTATGCGCGCGAAGGCGTGGCGCGGCTGGTCGAGTTGCTGTTTAGCGACGGTGGCGCGCGGCGGCTGTGGGCCGATATCGATCCCGACAACGCGCCATCGCGGGCGTTGGTGGAGCGGCTCGGCTTCCAGCTCGAGGGCCGGCTGCGTGCGCTGTGGGAAACGCATATCGGCGTGCGCGACAGCGTGATCTATGGGTTGCTGGCGGACGAGTGGCTGGCCAAGGGCTAACCACTTACCTCCGTCATGCTGAACTTGTTACAGCATCTCTCGCCGTAGCGCCCGCCGCCACCAGATGCTGAAACAAGTTCAGCATCACGGCGGGAGGGACAAGCAGGACAATCAGTTCTTCAGCTTCCACCCGCGCTTGAGCAGCGTGTAGCAGGTCAGCGCCAGCACCACGTCGATCCCCAGGATCACGACCGCGCCCAGCAGCACCGGCGAGTCGGCAGTGGTCAGAAAGCCGTAGCGGAAGCCCGAGATCACGTAGAAGAACGGGTTCACATGGCTGAACGCGCGGAACGCGGGCGCCAGGTTGTCGACCGAATAGAAGGTGCCCGACAACAGCGTCAGCGGCGTGATGACGAAGTTGGTCACCGCGGCGGCATGGTCGAACTTTTCCGCCCAGATCGACGTCAGCACGCCGGCGAGCGCCAGGAACACCGCGCCGAGCAGCCCGAACCACAGAATCGCGCCGATATGCCGCGGGGTCACGTGGACGCCCGGCCACAGCGCCATCGCCAGCGTTACCGCCAGCCCGACCAGCACCGCCCGCGTCACCGCACCGCCGACCAGGCCGGCAAGCAGTTCGCCGGTCGACAGCGGCGGTTGGAGATAGTCGACGATCGTCCCCTGGATCTTGCCGACCAGCAGCGAGAAGGACGCGTTGGCGAAGGCGTTGTTGAGCATCCCCATCACGATCAGCCCCGGCGCGACGAAATCGGCGAAGGCGACGGTCTCGCCACCGACCAGCACCGGCCGCTTCGCCCCCGTCGCGACGGTGAAGATCACGAGGAACAACAAGGTGGTGATGGCGGGGGCCCAGATCGTCTGGAGCTGCACCTTGAAGAAACGGCGCACCTCCTTCACATAGAGGGTTCTCAGGCCGCCCCAGTTGACGTGCCGGATGATCGGCACGCCAGGTGCCGATCGGATGGCGGACGGGATTTGGCCGATGGGAGGCTGGCTGCTCATACCCTGCGGGGTAGTCCGGGTAGCGGTCGCCCGCAACCGAGCTTGAAAAGGAAACTGCATGTCCTGGACCGACGAGCGGATCGACACGCTCAAGACGATGTGGGAGGGCGGCCAGACCGCCAGCCAGATCGCGGAAGCGCTCGGCGGCGTCAGTCGCAATGCCGTGATCGGCAAGGCGCACCGGCTGGGGCTGCAGTCGCGGCCGTCGCCGGTGAAGGCGAACGACGCGGACAAGGCGGCACCGGTCGCCGCGGCGCCTGCGCCGGCTCCGGCCCCCACGCCCGCCCCGCCGCCGCCGCCGTTCGCCACTGTGCCGGCACCGACGCCCGCGCCGGCCCCGGTGCGCGACGAGGTAGAGGCCGACGACGAGCCGGCCATGGCGGCCGAAGCTGCGGTGGAAACGCCGACGCCCACGCCGGCGCCGCAGCCGATCCTGCGCTCGGTCGGCCCCGGCGGCTTCGTTCGCCAGTCGCCTGGTGAGCAGCAGCCGCCCGCGACGCCCGCCCCGCCGCGCCGGCTGGTCCCGGCAAAGCCGTCGGCCGACATCGCCGGCAAGACGACGCTGCTCGATCTCAACGACCGCATCTGCAAGTGGCCGTTGGGTCATCCGGGTGAGCCGGACTTCCACTTCTGCGGCGACAAGGTGAACCCGGGCTTCCCCTATTGCGTCGAGCATTGCGGCCACGCCTATCAGGCGCAGCTTCCGCGCCGCGATCGCCGCCCCCCGCCGCCCCTGCCGTTCGGCGGGCCGCGCGTTCGCTAAGCGAAGCGCAGCGACGCCAACGGCGGCCCGCCCGGCCGACGCGGCTACAGCCGCGTTCGACGTCATGGGATTTACTCCCATGACGGGGTCGTTGGGTGTTCGTTGAGCTAACGCTCCACCCCGGCGAACGCCGGGGCCCAGTTACGGCGTCTCATGACGTAGCGGCATCGCGTTGCCGTCGAGCGTCTCGCCACTGGGCCCCGGCCTTCGCCGGGGTGGGGTGTTATGGGAGTGCGCTCAGCTCTCCTCGGCTTGAGGCCGGGTAGCGGAGTGGCTGACCCAAAAACAAAAACATCCGCCGCAGGCTGGTCCCCGCGGCGAATGTCTTGCGTTCCACCGGCCCCGTCATGGACGTAAATCCCATGGCGTCGAACGGGACCTGCGGTCCCGCCGGCCGGGCTTGGGCGAGTCCTGCCCCAGCGTGGCGCAGGCCGCCCGTCGCTTCAGAACCGGAACGCCGCCGTCCCGCGGATCGAATGCCAGCGGAACTTGCTGTCCGACCGCGCCAGATCGGTGCCGGTCGTGTTGGGCGACAGCACGAACGGATTGGTCGCCGGCGCGGTGCCCTGGGTCACGCGGACGCGATAGTCGTTGTCGTTATACTGGTGGTACATATACTCCATGCCGATGGAGAAATTGCGGCCGAGCTTCTGCTCGATGCCGCCGCCGCCGGTGATGCCCCACTGGTTGCGCTTGCCACGTCCGGTGAAGGCGTTGGCGGTGTTGGTGCTGGTGAATTCGCGATCGATGCGGGCATAGCCGGCGCCGAACGTGCCGTAGAACAGCGTCGTGTCGAACGCGAGGCCGGCGCGGCCGCGGATCGTCGCTTCCCAATCGACCGAGCGGGTCATCACGTAGTTGGCCGGCGTCGTCGAGAAGGCGCTGACGCTGTCGGTGATCTCGGACTTGCCGAATTCGCCGACCGCGCCGACCACGACGTTGCCGCGCTGCGTGTCGGCGCCGACGCGGGCGTAATAGTTCCAGCCGTCGCGATCGTTGCGGCAGCCGCCCGGCGCGCGCGTCGCGCCGAGTGCGCGACCGTTGCAGAAGCCGGGCGAGAAGGCATCCGCGCCAGCGCTCGTGCGGACCGGGTCGTTGAAGCGACCGTCGAGGTTGCGGTCGAACAGGATGCGCGAATTAACGTCGTTGCCCTGGATGTCGTAGCCGCCGGCGACGCCGACATAGGCGCCGCTGAACGGCTGGTCCTGGGTGGTTTCCTGGGCGGTGGCGGGCAGGGCGAGCGCCGACAGGCCGGCCGCGCCGGCAATGAGCATGAAACGCATGATGATCTCCCGATGATGCGTTGGGTGGGTCGGCAGCAGAAACGTGCGCATCGCGACAAATATTCACGGACAAACCAGAAGCATCCGCATTGTGACTTATATGCATCACGTCGGACACGAGCGGGCAATATTTGCGCGCACGCGATAATGGCGCCGACATGTCGGCGGCCGACGCCTCGCCGCGGGGACAGGCGCGGCAACGCAGAGGGGACAAGCACCTTCCCGCGTGCCGCCCGGCCCACCGACCCATGCGACTTGCCCTGACGCCGGGCGTACCCCATACGTTCGCGATGGCCGACGACCTGTTCGCATCTAACAAGCCTGCCGCCGCTTACGACGCCTCCGCGATCGAGGTGCTGGAGGGGCTCGAGCCCGTCCGCCGCCGCCCCGGCATGTACATCGGCGGGACCGACGAACGCGCGCTGCATCACCTCGCCGCCGAGGTTATCGACAATGCGATGGACGAGGCGGTGGCGGGCCATGCGACGCGGATCGAGGTGACGCTGGAGCCCGGCAACCGGCTGACCGTGGTCGACAATGGCCGAGGCATCCCGGTGGATCCGCATCCGAAGTTCCCGAACAAGTCGGCGCTAGAGGTGATCCTGTCGACGCTCCATTCGGGCGGCAAGTTCACCGGCAAGGCCTACGCGACGTCGGGCGGCCTCCACGGTGTCGGCGTGTCGGTGGTCAACGCGCTGTCGAGCGATACCGTCGTCGAGGTCGCACGCGATCGCCAGCTGTATCGCCAGCGCTTCAGCCGCGGCGAGACGCTGGGCCCGCTGGAGACGGTGGGCGCGGCGCCCAATCGCCGCGGCACCTCGGTCGCGTTCACCCCTGATACCGAGATCTTCGGGCGCGAGCTGCATTTCAAGCCGGCGCGCTTGTACCGGCTGGCGCGGTCGAAGGCGTATCTGTTCGCGGGCGTCGAGATCCGCTGGCGCTGCTTGCCCGAACTGATCACCGACGATACGCCGCCCGAGGCGGTGTTCCAGTTCCCCGGCGGCCTCGCCGACCATCTGAAGGAGCAGATCGCCGGCCGCGAATGCGCGACCGCGGATTTCTTTGCGGGCAGCCAGGAGTTTCCGGGCGAGCAGGGCCGCGTCGAATGGGCGGTCGCCTGGCCGCTGTGGAGCGACGGCAGCTACAGCTGGTATTGCAACACCATCCCCACCCCCGATGGCGGCACTCACGAGCAGGGCGTGCGCCAGGCGCTGGTCCGCGGGCTGCGTGCCTTCGGCGAGCTGGTAAACAACAAGAAGGCCAAGGAGCTGACCGCCGACGACGTGATGGTCGGCAGTGAGCTGATGCTCAGCGTCTTCATCCGCGATCCGCAATTCCAGAGCCAGACCAAGGACCGCCTCACCAGCCCGGAGGCGGCGGGGCTGGTCGAGAAGGCGGTGCGCGATCATTTCGACCATTGGCTCGGCCACAATATGGAGCGGGGCCGCGCGCTGCTGGGCTATGTCCTCGACCGGATGGACGAACGCCTGCGCCGCAAGCAGGAGCGCGAGGTCAAGCGCAAGACCGCGACCAGCGCGCGCAAGCTGCGGCTGCCGGGCAAGCTGACCGACTGTTCGAACGACGGCAACGACGGCACCGAGCTATTCATCGTCGAGGGCGACAGCGCCGGTGGATCGGCCAAGCAGGCGCGCGACCGCAAGACGCAGGCGATCCTGCCGATCCGCGGCAAGATCTTGAACGTCGCCAGCGCGACCAGCGCGAAGATCATGGCGAACCAGGAGATCGCCGACCTCGTCCTCGCGATGGGATGCGGCACGCGCAAGGACTGCCAGCCCGACAATCTGCGCTACGAGCGGATCGTCATCATGACCGACGCCGACGTCGACGGCGCGCATATCGCGACGCTGCTGATGACCTTCTTCTTCCAGGAGATGCCCGACCTGGTCCGCCGCGGGCACCTCTATCTGGCGCAGCCGCCGCTCTACCGGCTGACCAGCGGCGCGAAATCGCTCTACGCCCGCGACGATGCACACCGTGCCGAGATCGAGCGAACGGCGTTCAAGGGCAAGAAGGTCGAGGTCGCTCGCTTCAAGGGGCTGGGCGAGATGAACCCCGGCCAGCTGCGCGAGACGACGATGGACCCGGCGAGCCGCAGCCTGATCCGCATCACCCTGCCGCAGGAATATGAGGAGCGAGCGGGGGTGAAGGATCTGGTCGACCGGCTGATGGGCAACAACCCCGCGCACCGATTCGCCTTCATCCAGGAGAATGCGGCCCGTCTCGACGAGGAAGCGCTCGACGCGTGAGGCGGCACGATCGCAGGGCGTGGTGGCTGGCGACGGGGCTTGCGGTGATCGCGGGCTATGTCGATGCGATCGGCTTCCTGCACATCGGCGGCCTGTTCGTATCGTTCATGAGCGGCAATTCCACCCGGCTGAGCGTCGCGGCGGCGGCGGGGCAAGCGACCGCCCTGGTCGCCGCCGCGTTGATCGCGAGCTTCGTCGCGGGCGTGATCCTGGGCGCCTTCGTCGCGATGGCGGCGGGCACGTGGCGCAAGCCGGTGGTGATCGTCACGCTCGCGGCGCTGCTCGCCGCCGCCGCGCTCGCCGAGCCGCATGACGCCGCGGTGTATCTCATGGCGGCGGCGATGGGCAGCGCCAATGCGGTGTTCCAGCAGCGCGGCGAGGTGAGCATCGGCGTGACGTACATGACCGGCACGCTGGTGAAGTTCGGCCAGCACCTCGCCGCCGCGTTCGCCCGCCGCGGCCCCGCGTTCGCTTGGGCGCCGTACCTGTTGCTGTGGTGCGGCCTGATCGCCGGCGCGTTCGCGGGCGCCGTCAGCTACCCCCTGCTCGCCGCCGCGGCGCTGTGGATCGCAGTGGCGGCGGCGCTGCTGCTGGCCGCGGTCGCAGTGCGAATGGGGCCGGTCGGGTGAGCGGCGCCGCGTCATGGTGTTGCACCCCCGTCGCCACGCTCGTATGTAGCGCGGCGGGCGACCCATCCCGGGTCGCCCTTGCTGTTTGAAGAGGAGCCCGTCCCGTGGCCACACCCGCACTGATGCCCGTCTACCCGCGCAGCGCGGTGCGGCCGGTGCGAGGCGAGGGAATGTATCTCTTCGGCGAGGACGGCACCCAGTATCTCGACATGGCCGGCGGCATCGCGGTCAACGCGCTTGGCCATGGCCATCCCGTGCTGGTAAAGGCGATCGCGGAGCAGGCGGCGACGCTGATGCACGTGTCGAACCTGTACGGCAGTCCACACCAGGAGCGGGTCGCCGAGCAGCTTGTCGCCAAGACCTTCGCCGACACGGTGTTCTTCACCAATTCGGGCGCGGAAGCCGTGGAGTGCGCGATCAAGACCGCGCGCCGCTATCACCACGCCAACGGCAACCCGCAGCGGCACACGCTCATCACCTTCAACAATGCCTTCCACGGCCGCACGCTGGGCGCGATCTCGGCGACCAACCAGCCGAAGATGCGCGACGGGTTCGAGCCGCTGCTGCCGGGGTTCAAATACGCAGCCTTCAACGATCTCGACGCGGCGCTGGCGCTGGTCGACGACAATACCGCGGGCTTCCTGGTCGAACCGATCCAGGGCGAGGGCGGCGTGTCGGTGGCGACCGACGCGTTCCTGAAGGGGCTGCGCAAGGCATGCGACGAGCATGGCCTGCTGCTGGTGCTCGACGAGGTGCAGGCAGGCTATGGCCGCACCGGCACGTTCTTCGCGCACGAGCATTACGGCATCACGCCCGACATCATGGCGGTGGCCAAGGGCATCGGCGGCGGCTTTCCGCTCGGCGCGTGCCTGGCGACCGAGGAAGCGGCCAAGGGCATGGTGATCGGCACCCATGGCTCGACCTATGGCGGCAATCCGCTGGCGATGGCGGCGGCGGAAGCGGTGCTCGAGGTGATGGGCGAGGACGGTTTCCTCGAACATGTCACGCAGATGGGCGAGCGGCTGCGCGGCGCGCTGGAGCAGATGATCCCCAACCACGACCATCTGTTCGAGGAAGTGCGCGGTCGCGGGCTGATGCTCGGCCTGAAGCTGAAGAGCGACAGCCGCCGCTTCGTCGCCTTCCTGCGCGACGAGCATCAGCTGCTGACGGTCGCGGCGGGCGAGAATGTCGTCCGGCTGCTGCCGCCGCTGATCATCGACGAGAACCATATTGCCGAGTGCATCGAAAAGCTCAGCGCCGCGGCGCGGGTCTATGTGCCGGCGGCGGATGATTGATTGAATGACGCTTAAACCTCCCCGGCACGGGGAGGGGGACCGCTCGGCGCCAGCCGAGTGGTGGAGGGGCAGCCCCAAGCACCGTCGCTCGTGGCTGCCCCTCCACCATGCTGGCGCATGGTCCCCCTCCCCGTGCCGGGGAGGTACAGGGGGCTGACGAATGCGCGATTTCCTGAATCTCTCCGATGCCGGCGCCGACGGCATTGCCGCGATCCTGGCCGATGCGCTCGATCGCAAGGCTGCCCGCCTCGGCTGGGCGCGCGGCAAGGTCGACGCCGATGCGCCGCTCGACGGCCATCTGCTGGCGATGATCTTCGAGAAGAACTCGACGCGCACGCGCTTCTCGTTCGACGTCGCGATGCGCCAGCTCGGCGGCATGCCGATCGTCGCCGATGCGGGGACGATGCAGCTCGGCCGAGGCGAGCCGATCAGCGACACCGCGCGCGTGCTCGACGGCTATGTCGACGCGATCATGATCCGCACCGACGATCACGCCAAGGTGATCGAGATGGCCGAGCATGCCGCCATCCCCGTCATCAACGGCCTGACCGATGCCTCGCACCCGTGCCAGATCATGGCGGATATGCTGACGATCCTGGAAACGGGCCGCTCGCTGCCCGGGCTGAAGGTCGCGTGGCTGGGCGACGGCAACAACGTGCTCGCCTCGCTGATGGAGGCGGGCGGGCTGATGCAGTTCGACGTCGTCGCCGCCTGTCCGCAGGGCTATCAGCCGAGCGAGAGCGACCTCGCGCTGGGCCAGGGCCGCGCCCGCTGCGTCGCGCGTGCCGAGGAAGCGGTGGAGGGGGCCGACATCGTCGTCACCGATACCTGGATCTCGATGGGTCAGGCGCATGCCGACACGAAGCTGGCGGCGATGATGCCCTATCAGGTCGATGCCGCGCTGATGGCGCGGGCGAAGCCCGACGCGCATTTCCTCCACTGCCTACCCGCGCACCGCGGCGAAGAGGTGACGGCGGCGGTGATCGACGGCCCGCAGTCGCTGATCTGGGCGGAGGCGGAGAACCGCCTCCACGCGCAGAAGTCGATCCTGCGCTGGTGCTTCGGACAGATCGGCTGAACAGTTGATCCCGGCGTCTGCGGCTCCCAGATAAGCGCGACGCCAATCCATCCCCGTCATGCCGAACTTGGTACGGCATCTCCCTCCACCGGCAATGTCGCGCATGAGGCACGAGATGCTGGAACGAGTTCAGCATGACGGATGATGGCTTGGGCGGCCAATCGGAGACCCCATGACGACGACCCCCGACACCGACCGAGCGATCGGCTTCACCATTCCCGGCCGTCATGCGCGCGGGCGGATGGTGAGGCTCGGGCCGGCGCTGGGCGAGGTGCTGGCGGCGCACGCCTATCCCCCGGCGATCGAGGCGCTGCTGGGCGAGGCGCTGACGCTGGTCGCGCTGATCGGATCGACATTGAAGGATCCCGCCGGCCAGCTGACGATGCAGTCGCGCACCGAAACCGGCGTCGTGACGCTGCTCGTGTGCGATTATCGCGGCGGCGAGGTGCGCGGCTATGTCGAATATGATGCCGACCGGCTGGCGGCGCTGCCCGAGCAGCCGACGCTCTTCGCGCTGTTCGGGCAGGGATATCTCGCGATCACCTTCGACCTAGCGACCACCGGTGAGCGCTATCAGGGGATCGTGCCGCTCGACGGCGACACGCTGGCCGCGGCGGCGGAGAGCTATTTTATCCAGTCGGAGCAGATTCCGACGATCGTTCGCGTCGGCCTCGGTCGCGATGCCACCGGCGCGCCGATCGCGGGTGGCCTGTTCCTCCAGCATCTGCCGGAGGGCGAGGAGGGGCGCGAGCGACTCCACACCAAGCTCGATCACCCGGAATGGGAGCATGTCGCGGCGCTCGGCGGCACGATGGGCGCCGACGAGCTCGCCGATGCGGCGGTGCCGCTCGAGACGCTGATCTGGCGGTTGTTCAACGAGGAAGAGAACGTGCGCACCCTCGGCGAGACGCGCATCTCGCGCGGCTGCCGCTGCACGCCCGAGCATATCGCGGCGGTGCTGTCGCGCTTTCCCGCCGAGGATCGCGCGGCGATGGCGAACGAGGACGGCGTCATTATGGTCGACTGCCATTTCTGCGCGACCCAGTTTCCGGTGCCGGCGGCGTGAGCGCCAATCGCGCCAACCCGTTATGCTGAACTCGTTTCAGCATCTCTTCGAGGCGAACGGCAGCCCGTGCCACGAGGAGACCCTGAACCAGGTTCAGGGTGACGAGGGTGTTGGGGCAGCAAATGCCGCGAGCCTGCTAACCCGATGTTAACCCTCTCGTCCTAAACAGAAATCCGTGCAGAGTTCAGCACGCGTTTCTCCCTTGTGAGCCCTAGGCTCAACTCGAAAGGGCCGCCTTCAGCAGCGGCCCTTTCTTTTTGCCCGGCGAAGGCCTAGCTCGCGCCGCATCATGGCAAATCAACCTTTGGCCGTCGCGCTCGTCTCGGGCGGACTCGACTCGATGGTTTCCGCCGCGTCCGCGCGCGAGGCGGGCTATCGGCTGCTCGCGCTGTCGATCGACTATAACCAGCGACATCGCATCGAGCTGGACGCCGCTGCCCACGTCGCCTCGGCGCTGGGCGCGGAGCGGCATATCGTGCTGCCGATGGACCTGTCGCAGTTCGGCGGATCGGCGCTGACCGCCGATATCGACGTGCCCAAGGACGGCGTCGGCACCGAGGACGGCGGCGGCATTCCGATCACCTATGTGCCGGCGCGCAACACGATCTTTCTCAGCCTCGCGCTCGGCTGGGCGGAAGCGGCGGGCGCGCGCGACCTGTTCATCGGCGTCAATGCGCTCGACTATTCGGGTTACCCGGACTGCCGCCCCGAATTCATTTCGGCGTTCGAGGGGCTGGCCGAACTGGCGACGAGGGCGGGGGTCGAGGGCGAGCCGTTCCGCATCCGTGCCCCGCTCCAGCACATGACCAAGGCCGACATCGTGCGCGAAGGCGCGCGGCTGGGGCTCGACATGGGGCTCAGCTGGTCGTGCTACGATCCGACCCCGACGGGCGAGCATTGCGGGCTGTGCGACAGCTGCCGCCTGCGCATGAAGGGGTTCGAGGAAGCGGGCGTGCCCGATCCCACCCGGTACGCGACGCGGCCGTGAGCTACGCGGTCAAGGAAATCTTCCTGACGTTGCAGGGCGAAGGCGCCAATGCCGGCGCCCGCGCGGTGTTCCTGCGCTTTGCCGGCTGCAACCTGTGGTCGGGGCGCGAGCAGGATCGGGCCAGCGCGATCTGCCGCTTCTGCGATACCGATTTCGTCGGCACCGATGGGATCGGCGGCGGCAGATTTGCCGATGCCGATGCGCTGGCGAATGCAGTGGCCGGGCATTGGGGCGAGGGGGCGAGGGACCGGCTGGTCGTCGTCACCGGCGGCGAGCCGATGCTCCAGCTCGACGATGCGCTGGTCGATGCGTTGCACGCCCGGGGCTTTCGCATCGCGATGGAGAGTAACGGCACGCTACCCGCGCATCCCGGTGTCGACTGGCTGTGCGTCAGCCCCAAGGCCGGGAGCGAGGTGGTGCAGCGCACCGGGCACGAGCTGAAGCTGGTCTGGCCGCAGGCGGGGATCGATCTCGACGAGTTGGAGCGCTGGGACTTCGTGCACCGGCTGATCCAGCCGCTCGACGATGCCGCAGGTCAGGCGAACGTCGAGGCGGCGATCGACCTGGTCATGGCGCGGCCGGTGTGGCGGCTGTCGCTGCAGACGCACAAGCTGCTGGGCTTGCGGTAAAGAGTAGGCCCCTCCCTGCGAGGGAGGGGCCATGGACGATCAGCGCGATGCTACCGTCGCGGCGGTGGCGACCGTGGCGTTGGCGGCCGACAGCGGCGCCAGGCGTGGCCAGTTGGGGTCGCCGCACTTCTTGGTGACCCACTCGCCCTTCTTGTTCCAGCAGATCGCATCGAGCCGTGGCGTCGCGATGACCTGGTCGCGCTCGAGATAGCGGGCGAAGCGCTGCTCGCCATATGGGACCAGGCTGTTGCGCAACTCGCGGATGCGATTCATCGCCAGCGCCGAGAAGGTGCCGCGCGGCGCGAACAGCGCCTCGCGGCCGATGCCCGCGGCGGTCTGGCAGAAGTTGTACTGCGCGCCGACCGTCGAGAAATTCGAATAGAGCCGCGTGCCGAACTGGTCGAGCTGCTGCTGACCTTCCTTCTTGGTCTTCGCAGTGCGCGCGAAATATTTTGAGATGGTGTCGAACGAGCCCTTCAGCTCGGCATTGTGATCGCGCAGGATCGCGTTGTAATTGTCGACCGTCAGCAGCGTCGGTTCGAACTGGCACTGCAACGCCGCCACGTTGAGCGCGGCGCGCAGGTTCCACGCCATCGCCGCGCGCAACTCCTCAGGCGTCGCGCCGGGCAATACCTGGCCAAGTCCGGCCTCGTCACCGCGCACCGCCGTGCCGCTGAAGTCCTTGGACTTGAAATAGAATTGCGCGCTTGCGGGCGTCGTCCACGCCACGCAGGCCGCCATCGCAGCGCTCAACCCTAGCGCCGTACGCATCCGGGACATCGTCGTAAGCTCCCCAAAACCCTGTGCGAAGCGGAATCTACAGGATTTTCGACTCGCGCCCAAGGGGCAATGCCGTGGTTAATCGGCCACAACGGCCCGATTGCGTCGAACCGTTGGTCGCGGGCGGAACGACTTGCCCATTATTCCCCATGCACTCCGTCATCCCGGCCTTGCGCCGGGATCCATGCGGCGGCGAGCGGCTGGCCACCCAATCGGGGACAATCGCCCGCGGCACGCCCAATCCCGGCTCAAGGCCGGGATGACGAAGGAGGTCGGGGAGATGCGCCCCCCAAACGCAAAAGGGCCGCCCGGTTGCCCGGACGGCCCCTTCGTCATCAATCCCTTGGCGGGAAAGATTACATGTTGGTCGTGGTCGACATCGACTCGTTCGACATCATCGTGGTGTCGTTCGACATCATGCCGTCGTTGGCCATCATGCCACCGTTCATGCCACCGTCGACGGCGGTCATGTTGTCCGACATGGTGCCCATGTCAGTGGTGTTCATGTCGGTGACCATCGTGTTGTCGGTCGTGGTCTCGGTCTTCGGACCGCAAGCCGAAACGGCCAGCGCGGCGCCGGCGATGAGCGAGCCGGTCAGAACCTTGGAGATGATTGCACGCATGTTGGAAGCTCCCTTGAAAGGCGGATTTGGACGGCTTGACGGCCCTTTGTTAATACCCAAATCGACGTGGACATTAATCGCTATACGCTTGGCCCTCAAGCCTCGTTTTCTCGGCTGAAAGAAAGAGTTTCGAGGAAAGCCGTGGCCGTCAACGCCAGCGCCGCGTCAAAGGTTGCAAGCTCGTCGCCAACCCCCAGCATATCCAGGCTCGTAACCGGGTAATCGGGCAAGCCGCAGGGAACGATGCCGCCGAAGTGGCTGAGATCGGGGGCGACGTTGACCGCGAAGCCGTGCAGCGTGATCCAGCGTTTCACGCGCACGCCGATCGCACCGACCTTTGCCTCCGGGCCGCCCGCCGTCGTCCAGATGCCGACGCGGCCATCGACGCTGTACGCAGGAACGCCCAGTCGCGCGAGCGCGGCGATCACCCAATCCTCGACACCGTGGACGAAGGCCCGGACGTCGCGCCCGCGCTTGTTGAGGTCGAGCACCAGATACACCACCCGCTGGCCCGGCCCGTGATAGGTGTAACGGCCGCCGCGCCCCGCCGGCACCACGGGAAAGCGCGGGTCGATGAGTTCGGCGGGATCGGCGCTGGTCCCCGCGGTATAGACGGGGGGATGCTCCAGCAGCCAGATCAGCTCGCGCGCCTCGCCCCTCGAAACCGCGGCGGCGCGCGACTCCATCTCGGCCAGGGCATCGTCATAGGGGGTAAGCCCGGCGGATACTCGCCATTCGATGTCGGGCAGGTCGGGCAGCGGTGTCGTCACCCGCCGCGCCTACGCCCCTGCGCCCGCCGCTGGCAAGCGGTGGCCAAAGCCGGCGGCGTCGGCTAGCACCCTGGCGAAACAACGGGGCAGGACGGCGTCGCATGGTGAAGATGGGGACGATCTGGGAACGCACGACCGAGGTGCTGAGCGGCCGGGCGGGGATGCTGTTCGGCATCGCCGCGCTGACCCTGGTACTGCCGGCGGTCGTTCGGTTGCTGGTGGCGATGACGCTGCCGACGACGACGCCGCTCGGCGCGATCGTCGGCTTCGTCCTGGCGCTGGCGGTTGGCCTGATCTCGCTGTGGGGCCAGCTGACGATCATCGCCGCGTCGAGCGATCCGTCGATCGATGCCCCCGCCGGCTATCGCCTGGCCGCCGCGCGCCTGCCGACGGCGCTGGGGGTGACGATCCTGCTGTCGATCGCGGCGTTCGTCCTGATGATTCCGCTCATCGTCGCGCTGGTGGCGGCGCATGTCGATGTGACGACGCTGAACAATGCCACGCAGATCAGCAACGTGCCCCCCGGCATCGCCACTTTCGCCAGCCTCTACATCATCGTGCTGCTGATCGTCTTCCTGACCGCGGCGGCGCGGCTGACGGTGCTGAACCCGGTCGTGCTTCACGAGCGGCTGGGGCTCGGGGCGATCAAGCGCAGCTGGCAGCTGACGCGCGGGCTGATGTGGCGCATCCTGGGCGTGCTGGTGCTGTTCATCGTCGTCGCGGCGATCGCGGGCATGGCGCTGCAGCTGGTGGTCGGAACGCTGACGGCGCTCGCCTTCGGGCGCGACGCGGTGGCCACGGTATTGCTGGTGACGAGCATCGCCAGTTCGCTCCTGTCGGCGGTGTTCACCGTGATCGCGCTCGCCTTCACCGCGCAGCTCTACGTCGCGCTGGCGGGACCGCCCCAGCGGCGACCATGAGGATCGACTTCGCCGGCATCGTCCGCGACGCCTGGGCCATCGCGAAGGGCGACGGCGACCTGCTGCTGCGGGTCGCCGCGCCGTTCCTGTTCCTGCCCGCCTTCGCGCTGACGCTGCTGGTGCCGGCGATGCCGTTCCCCGATCCCGACATCGCCGATGCGCAGGCGCGCGCCGATGCGTGGATGACGGCGCTGCGCGGCTGGGTCGACGGCTATGGCATCGGTTTCGTCGCTGCCTATGCCACGGTCTATTTCGGGGTGGCGACGATCGTCGCGCTCTATTGCGATCCGCAGCGGCCGACGGTCGGCGGCGCGCTGGCGCGGGCGGCGCGGCTATATCCGCGCTTCCTGCTGGCGATGACGCTGATCGCGATCCCCGCGGGGGCGGGAATGTGGCTGTTCGTGATCCCCGGCCTGTACGTCGTGGGCCGCACGCTGGTGATCGGCCCGGTGCTACTCGCTGAGGCGCCGATCGGCGCGTGGCGCGGCATCCGCCGGTCGCTGGCGCTGACCCGCGGTAGCGGCGTGACGCTGCTCGGCCTTGCCGCCTTTGCCTATCTCGCCGGTTTCCTGGCCGGCCAGCCGTTCCTGCTCATCGACAGCTGGCTGCGCGCGCAGGAGGGCGGCGCCAATCCGATCGTCCTGGCCCTCGTCGATGCCGCCGCCGCGGTCGTCGCGATGGTGGCGCAGCTGATGCTGGCGCTGTTCAGCGTCGCGGCCTACCGCCGGCTGGCGAGATAGGGCCAGCCGCCGGTCAGGCGGCACCTCGCCGCGAGGCGAGATAGGGAATCTGCGGCGCCGTCTCGATCGGCAGCAACCCCAGCGCGCGCGGATCGGGAAAGGTCTCCACCGTCCGCCGGATCGCCACAAATCCCTGCGCCCGGTAGAAGCCGAGCGCGCGCGGATGATCGAGCGTACAGGTATCGACCACGACCCGCACCACGCCCGGCCGCCACACCCGCGCCATCGCCTCCGCCATCAGCCAGCGGCCATGGCCCTGACCGGCAAGCTCGGGCACCAGCCCGAAATAGGCGATCCGTGCGGTATCGCCGCCGCTCAGGTCGAGCTCGAGCATCCCCACCTCGATCCCGGCACGATCGACGACGGCATAGACCTCGACCCCCGAAAGGCCGATCGTCGCCGCCAGCGTCGCGTCGCTCATCGCCAGGCGCGAATACCACAGCCAGGGGGCGCCGACGCGCCGGAACAGCGCCCGATATCCGTCGACCGCGGGCGCCTGCCACCGCACCAGCCGCAGCGGCGACGTCGGCATCGGCCGGAGCGGCGGCCGCGCCGTCATCTCCAGCGTCGTCACCACCGTCGCCAGCTGGTCGGCGGGGACGGGAGTCAGGCTGCCGCTCTTCACGACCCAGCGCTCACGACCATGTCGCCACCGGCGGCAGGCTCATCAGGATCGCGTCGACGTTACCGCCGGTCTTCAGCCCGAACAGCGTCCCGCGGTCGTAGACCAGGTTGAATTCGGCATAGCGGCCGCGCCACTCGTTGCGCCGAGCGATGTCGGCTTCGGTGAAGGGCGCCTCCATCCGCCGCCGGACGATCGCTGGGTACACGTCGAGGAACGCCTCGCCGACGGCACGGGTGAAGGCGAAGCTCGCGTCGAAATCGCCCTCGACATGATCGTAGAAGATCCCGCCCACGCCGCGGTGGACGCCGCGATGCGGGATGTAGAAATAATCGTCCGCCCATTGCTTGAAGCGGGGATAGTCGCCGACGCCGGGATGGGCGTCGCAGGCGGCGGCGAGCGCGGCGTGGAAGTCGGCGGTGTCCTCGTCGACCGGGATCGGCGGGTTCAGGTCGGCGCCGCCGCCGAACCATTGTTTCGTCGTGCGCAGGAAGCGCGTGTTCATGTGGACCGCGGGCACATGCGGATTGGCCATGTGCGCGACCAGGCTGATCCCGGTGGCGAAGAAGCGCGGGTCCTCGCCGGCGCCGTGGATCGTCTTGCCGAATTCACTCTCGAACGTGCCGCCCACGGTCGAGACGTTGACGCCGACCTTTTCGAACACGCGCCCCTTCATCACCCCGCGCACGCCGCCGCCGCCGGGTTCGCCCGACGGGTCGGTGCGATCCCAGGCGATATAGTCGAAGCCGGCGTCGGAACCCGCCTCGCGCTCGATCGCCTCGAACGCGGCGCAGATGCGGGTGCGCAAGCCCTCGAACCAGGTGCGGGCGGCGGTCTGTTCGGCGTCGAGCGTCAGCATGTGCCGGCCTTAGCGGCAGGGCTGCGGCAAAGTCGAGGCAACTGGCGGCTCGTCTCGCGGGTTGAGAGCGATATCGAGGAGACGGACATGACCAAGCAGTCCAACAAGCCCGGCGGCGACTTTCGCGACGACGGCAAAGTGCGCGACGCCGGCGACGAGCAGGCGGTGAAGAATCAGGGCCAGGTGAAACCGGAGGACTATCCCGATCCCGCCAGCGGCGACCTGGTGACGGGCACGATGAAGGAATAAGATCTCAGCCAACAGCCGTCATGCCGAACTCGTTTCGGCATCTCGTCGTATCGAAGGTCCATCTTACGCGAAGATGCTGAAGCAAGTTCAGCATGACGGTTCGGGGCGGTGTTAGCCCGGCCACCCGCCCGTCTGCCGCAGCGCCTCCGCCGCGACGATTCCGGCCGACACCGACAGGTTCATCGACCGCACGCCCGGTGCCATCGGAATCACCACGCGCGCATCGGCGCGGGCGTGGACCTCCTCCGGCACCCCGGCGCTCTCGCGCCCGAACAGCAATACGTCGTCCGCGCCGAAGGCAAAGTCGTGCAGCGGCGTCGCCCCGCGGGTCGTCAGCAGGACGAGGCGCCCCGCCAGCCGGTCGACGAAGGCATCCCAGTCGCCATGCCGGGTCACCGCGACATGGTCGATATAGTCCATCGCCGCGCGCGCCACACGCTTGTCATCCCACTGGAAACCCATCGGCTCGATCAGGTCGAGGCCGATGCCGAGACATGCCGCGGTGCGCATCACCGCGCCGACATTGCCGGCGATATCGGGTTGGTAGAGCGCTATCCGCATCGCATTGCCTGGTCCTTGGGCAGCTTCGAGCCCAAAATGCTGTTGGCAAAGCGTGTCGCCAATGTCTATCAGGCCCAAGCCCGTACGTGGGGACGGACGGGGATGGTGGGGATGATCCGGCGCTTTGCGAAGCGGCGAACCCGCCAGTCTGAAGGGTTTAAGGGTTCTAGCGAATGGCGACTGTCGACGACATGGTTCCTCCCGGCGAAGATCCGGCGCCCTATCACGAGCATGTCGACGACCCCCGCCGTCGTGATTTCATCAATATCGCCGCGGTCTCGTTCGCCGGGGTCGGCGCGGTCGCGATCGTGCTGCCGCTGATCAACCAGATGAACCCGTCCGCCGACGTGCTCGCGGCGTCGACCACCGAGGTCGACGTGTCGAAGATCGCGTCGGGTCAGGCGATCAAGACCAGCTTCCGCAAGCAGCCGCTGTTCGTGCGCAACCTGACGCCGAAGGAGATCGCCGAGGCGAATGCCGTCGACGTCGGCTCGCTGCGCGACCCGCAGACGCTGGCCGAGCGGACCAAGCCCGGCAAGGAAAACTGGCTGATCACGCTCGGCGTGTGCACCCACCTGGGCTGCGTGCCGCTGGGCGCGGGCGAGGGCGAGAACAAGGGCCCGTTCGGCGGCTATTTCTGCCCGTGCCACGGCTCGGCGTACGACACCGCGGCGCGTATCCGCCAGGGGCCGGCACCGAAGAACCTGGTGGTGCCCGATTATAATTTCACGTCTGACACGACCGTCCTGGTCGGCTGAGGTAGCGACACGATGAGCTTTCCCTGGGCCAAGCACTATGAGCCTAAGCAGCCGCTGATGCGGTGGCTCGACGAGAAGCTGCCGCTGCCGCGCCTCGTCTACAACGCGGTCGGCGCCGGCTATCCGGTGCCGCGCAACCTCAACTATTTCTGGAACTTCGGCGTGCTCGCCGGGCTCGCGCTGGCGGTGCAGATCATCACCGGCGTCACGCTGGCGATGCACTATGCCGCCAACGCCGGGGTCGCGTTCAGCTCGGTCGAGAGCATCATGCGCGACGTCAACGCCGGCTGGTTCCTGCGCTATGCGCACGCCAACGGCGCGTCGATGTTCCTGCTCGTCGTCTATATCCACATCGGCCGTGGCCTCTATTACGGCTCGTACAAGGCGCCGCGCGAGATGGTGTGGCTGCTCGGCGTGGTCATTTTCCTGCTGATGATGGCGACGGCCTTCATGGGCTACGTGCTGCCGTGGGGGCAGATGAGCTTCTGGGGCGCGCAGGTCATCACCGGCTTCTTCTCGGCGATCCCGGTCGTCGGCGAGACGATCCGCGTCTGGCTGCTGGGCGGTTTTGCGCCGGATAACGCCGCGCTGAACCGCTTCTTCTCACTCCACTATCTGCTGCCGTTCGTGATCGCGGGCGTCATCATCCTCCACATCTGGGCGCTCCATATTCCCGGTTCGAACAACCCGACCGGCGTCGACGTGAAGGGTGAGCAGGACACGGTGCCGTTCCACCCCTATTACACCGCCAAGGACGGCGTCGGCGTCGGCGTGTTCATGCTGGTGTTCGCGGCGCTGATCTTCTTCTCGCCGAACCTGCTGGGCCACCCGGACAATTACATCGAGGCGAACCCGCTCTCGACGCCCGCGCACATCGTGCCCGAATGGTATTTCCTGCCGTTCTACGCGATCCTGAAGAGCTTCACCGCCGACTTCATCCTGCCGGCGAAGCTGTGGGGCGTGCTGGCGATGTTCGGCTCGATCCTGCTATTGTTCTTCCTGCCGTGGCTCGACTCGTCGCCGGTGCGCTCGGCCAACTATCGGCCCAAATATCGCCTGTTCCTGGGCGTTCTGCTGCTCGACGTGCTCGTGCTGGGCTATGTCGGCGGTGCGGAAGCGAACGCGCGCAACGTGATCCTGGGGCAGATCGCCTCGGCCTATTACTTCGCGCACTTCCTCATCATTCTGCCGTGGGTGGCCCGCTCCGAGCGACCGCGCCCGCTGCCCAATTCGATCACCGAGGCGGTTCTGGCCAAACATGGCGGCACCAGCCTCGCGCACAGCGCCGTGACGGCCTGACGGGGGACATAGAAGTCATATGGTTCGGGCAATCTCATCCCTCATCGGTGCGGCCTTCGTATTCGTCCTCGCGATCGCGCTGTTCGGCACGGTCAAGACGGCGGTCGAAGAGCCGGCGGCCGAAAGCGCGGAGCACGTCTTCCATCTCGGCCCGCGCGAGGCCGACCTGCCGTCGGCCGGGCTCGCCGGCAAGTTCGACAACCGCCAGGTCCAGCGCGGCTTCCAAGTTTACAAGGAAGTGTGCGCCGCCTGCCACTCGCTGAAGTACGTCCACTTCCGCGATCTCACCAAGATCGGCTATGCCGAGGCCGAGGTGAAGGCGATTGCCAACCAGTGGGTGATCGAGCAGCCGTCGATCAACCCGGAAACGGGCGAGGCGGCGACGCGCAAGAACGCGCCGTCGGATCCGTTCCCGTCGCCGTTCATCAACGAGATCGCGGCGCGTGCCGCCAACAACAATGCGCTGCCGCCTGACCTGTCGCTGATGACCAAGGCGCGTCACGACGGCCCGGATTATGTCTATTCGCTCATCACCGGCTACCAGAACCAGCCCGCCAGGCTGCTGAAGGAGTTCCCGGGCGCCAAGACGCCGGCCGGGCTGCACTACAATCCGTATTTCGCCAATCTCAACATCGCGATGCCGCCGCCGCTGACCGCGGACGGCCAGGTGACCTATGCGGACGGCACCAAGGCGACCAAGGACCAGATGGCGCGCGACGTCGCCGCCTTCCTGACCTGGACCGCGGAGCCGAACCTCGAGGCGCGCCACGCGGCGGGCCTTGCGGCGCTGATCTTCATCGGCATCTTCTGCTTCCTCGCCTGGGGCGCCTATCAGAACGTCTGGCGCGACGTGAAGCATTGAGGTTCGGCCCGACGGCCTGACTGAACAACAAAACGGGCGGGGAGCGATCCCCGCCCGTTTTGTTGTGGGGCTGCCTGCCGCATAAAGGCCGTCATGCTGAACGTGTTTCGCATCTCTTCGTGGCAAGGCCAGTCGCCGCCCCCGAGGAGACCCTGAAACGGGTTCAGGGTGACGGGGGCGGGGTGGGGGCGTGTCTAGCGTGACGTGACCTCGTCATTGCCCTCTCCTGCTCAATTCCCTCGCGGAACCCACTCCCGTCGCCCCACGTTCTCGAAGCGTTCGGCGCGTATCCGCCGTTCTTCCGGTACGGGAGAGAGTATATGTTCATCAGGAAACTAGCGATCGCCGGCCTGCTCGCCGGCTTCGGCCTCGGCACCGCGGGCTGCACCGATGGTTACGGCTACGGCGGCGCCTCGCTCGGCTATGGAAGCGGCTATTATGCCGATCCCTATTACGGTGGCGGACTCGGCTATGGCGGTGTCGGCTACGCGCCATCCTATTTCGGCTGGTACAACGACTTCTATTACCCCGGCACCGGCGTCTATGTATACGATCGCAACCGCCGTCCCTTCCGCTGGAACGACAGCCAGCGGCAGTATTGGGAGGGACGTCGCGGCTATGGCCTCGATCGCGGCGACCGGCGCGAGCTTCGCCAGAACTGGGCCGACTTCGCGCGCGACCGCCGTGGCGACAACCGCGATTTCTATCGCGAGCGGCGCGACGATCGCCAGGCGCTGCGCAACGGCACGATCAATCGCGACCAGTTCCGCGCCGAGCGCCGCGATGCCCGCCAGGACTATCGCCGCGAGTACCGCCAGGATCGTCGCAGCTTCCAGCGCGAAAACCGCCGCGACCTGCGCCGTCGCTGACGCAATGCCCGTCATTCCCGCGAGCGCGGGGATGACGGGATTGGCTATCCGGCGTCGCGCGTGCGGATAAGCCCGTTCGACACCATCGTCATCACCGCGACGTCGTCCTGATTGAACACGGTCAGCCGGCTCTTGAAGATGCCCATCTCCGGCCGGCTTTCGGACCGACGCTTTTCCAGCACCTCGCTTTCGCACCGCAACGTGTCGCCCGGATAGACTGGCTTCAGCCAGCGCAGCTGGTCGATCCCCGGCGAGCCCAGTCCCGCCTGGCGATGGGCCTTCAGATTTTCCACCAGCATCGCCATCGTCATCGCGCAGGTGTGCCAGCCGCTCGCCGACAGCCGCCCGAAATGGGTCGCCGCTGCCGCTTCGTCCGACAGGTGGAAGGGTTGCGGATCATATTTGGCGGCGAACTCGGTCACCTCGTCGCGCGTAACCTCGTACCGCCCGAACGAAGCGGTCGCGCCGACCGCGATATCCTCGAAATATTGAACACCATCGTCGCTCATCGCATCACCTTTCGAAACGGCGCGTCGGTCCCGTCCAGCCCATTGCCCGCCGGCAGGCCCAGCAGGTCGCGCATCAGCGGCGCGACGTCGACATTGTCGAAGACGGGAAGCTGCCGGCCGGGCTGAAAGGCGGGGCCGTTGGCGATGAACAGCGCGCGCATCGCCGGGTCGCTGGGATCGAAGCCATGATCGCCGCCCTCGCGCGGCGCGGGCGGCGGCGTCGGCGTGATCCGCCAGCCGGTGTCGGCAAGGCAGATGTACGGCGCGACGCGCGGATTGCGGCCATAATGGAAGCGCGCCGGTATCGCCTCGCGCCGCCAGCATTGCATGTGATCGTGCTTCTTCAGCAGCGCCGCTGCGACGATCGCGTCTTGCCCGGGCTGCGGATAGATCGCCCCGAGCGCACCGACCTCCGTCGTGCGAAAGGCCGCCTTCGGCATCAGCCCATCGAGCGGGATCGATCGCGACGAGCTGGTGGCGGCCATGCCGTGGTCCGACACGATGACCAGGTTCGCGCGTATTCCCAGGGTCCTCAGACCGTCGACCAGCGTGCCGATCGAGCGATCGATCGCGCCTACCGCCTGCGTTATCCGCGGATCGTTCGGCCCGACATCATGCCCCGCCATGTCGATGCTGTCGAAATAGAGCGTCACGAAGCGCGGCCGCGTCGCCGCCGGTCGGCGCATCCAGTCGAGCACCGTCTCGACACGCTGAGTGGCGGACAGATTGGCGTTGTACTGTTGCCAGTCCTGGGGGCGGATGCCGCCCATCCACAGGCCGTGGTCGCCCTTTTCGACGGTGCCCCAGGGCGCATTGCTGCCCGGCCACAACATCGATGCCGAGCGGATGCCGGCGCGTTCGGCGGTGGCCCACAGCGGCTCCGATTCGCTCCACCAGAACGGATCGTCCGATGCCTTGGCGAAGGGCTGACCGGGCCGGCGCGGGTCTTCGAAGGTGTTGCCGACCATGCCGCTGCGATCGGGACGAAGCCCGGTGACGAGCGTCCAGTGATTGGGGAAGGTCAGCGACGGAAACGACGGGCGCATCGCGGCACTGACGCCGCCGGACTTCAATGCACTCAGCCGCGGGGTGACGCCGCGGTCGAGATAATCGGGGCGGAAGCCATCGATCGACACCAGGATCGTCACCGGGGCATCGCTGGCCATGGTGGTCGTCGTCACGCGGGGATCGAGGTTGGGTCGCGGCGTCGTCGGCACCGGAAGCGCTGCGCCGGTCGCAGCGCCACTCGGCTGCGTGGCGGGCGCGAGCACGGGCGGGGTGAAGGAATAGGCGCAGCCGCTCAGCGATATGAGCAGCAGCGAGGCGAGCGTACGACGCATCAAAAATCCTCTTCCCGTCATGACTGACCTCACCCTTCCGGCGCTTCGCGCCTCCCTCCCTCTCCCGCTGAGAGAGGGAAAAGCCGCCGGGCGCGGCGAAGGGTGAGGTTAGTTCAGCCTTCGCCCTAATCGGCTAAGGCAGGAACCGAAAACATCAAAGTCCGATCCCCAGCTTGGCGAACAACGTCCAGCTGACCGGCGCCATGCCATAGGCGGCATCGAGCGCCTTGGGCTTGGCATAGGCCGCGACCGTCCCGCCCAGCGCGACGCCGAGCGATCCGCTGATCGGCAGGCGATAGGCATAGCCGGCCTCGGCCTTGGTCACGCGAAAGCGGCGGTCGTGGAGCGGATTGTCGTGGTCGGGGAAAAGCTCGTCGTTGACGACATTCTCGACCCGTCCGAACACCGCATGGCGCGGGGTAAGTTCCCACGTCGCCTCGGCCAGCCATGCCGGCAGCCTGTCGCCCGGCGAGCGGTCCTTCAGGCTGTAGGCGATCGTCGTCGTCACGCCGCCACGGGCATATTGGACGCTGGCGGTGGTGCGATGCTCGTTCTCGTCGGGATGCTGCTCCTCGGGCGTCTTCAGGAAGCCGTGGCTGACCTGCGCCGCGACGAAGGGCGATGGCGTCCAGGTCGCCCGCACGCTCCAGCTGTCGAGCCGGGGCGTCTCGATGTTCCAGCGACGCTCGTCCGGCTCGCGCCCGCGGAATGCCGATCCCTCCAGCTGTATCGTCGGCGCGGCATAGCCGGCGGTGACGACGCCGTAGGTGATGTGGGTCGAATCGAACCAGTGGTGGGTGATCGGCGACAGCGGCTGATAGCGCGCCGAGCCGCGATGCATGAAGGCGCTCGGCCCCAGCGCCGGTTCACCGACCGGGCCGCCATAGACGAACAGCGTGGCGTCGTTGCCCAGGCGATAGTCGAGTTTCGCCGCCAGCTCCATGAACAGGTCATGCGGATGCTGGCGGTCGACTAGCGGACGGCCGTTCGCCAGTTCGCCCGTCGCGAACAAGTTGGGATAGCCGCGTGCGCCCATCAGCGGTTCCAGGCTGTTCATCGTGCGCAGTTGGACATGCCAGCGATCGCCGAGATCGCGGTCGGCCATCAGCATCGCCATCGACTGGACGAACGCGCCGCTGTCGCCGCGCGGGCCGCCCTGGTCGGTAACGATGCCCCAGGCATAGCCATGCCCCATCAGCATCCAGTCGCCGACATGCGCCATCGCGCCGCGCATCGGCCCCTCGGCAGCGGGAAGGCGCGCGGTGCCGGAGCCCTGGCTCCACCAGCCGCCGCTGGTGCCCATCGCCATGCCCGCCATCGCGGCGCCGGCCGGTGCCTTGGCAAGCGCGGCGTCGGAAGCGTCGCGATAGGCGGCGGGGGCGGTGAAGCCCATGTCGTGGCTCATCATGCCGTGGTCCATGGCGCTATGGTCCATCGCGGCATGATCCATCGTGCCGGGGCTCATGGTGCCCTGGTCCATCTGTCGGTAATCCATCTGGTGGTGATCCATCGCCTGATGGTCGGCGGCCGGCTTGGTCGGCGTCGGCTTCGGTGTCGCCTTGGGCATCGGCATCGTCATGCCGTGATGCTGGGCTTGCGCGGTCGCCGCGACGGGCGACAGCGCGCCCGCGGCAACCGCCGCGAGCCAGAGAGAGCGGTTCATCATAGACTCCGGGAATGCGGGATAGCGGAGGCGCCATTCAGGGCGCCCGGCGATCACGCCTTCCTGGGCGGGGGCAAGGCGGGCGGTGCGCCGACACCGATCGCCAGCATGCGGACGCGCGGGCTGGGCGGCAGCGCCGCGATGAAGACCGGTCCGGCGACGCGGACGCCGAGCCAGTCGCCCGGCGGTATGCAGCCGATGCAGCCATGCTGGGCGGCCGGCGCCGGCGTGGGCTTGGAATCGTGCATCGGCGCCATCGTCTCGTGGCACGCCGCCACCGCCGGTGCCGCGCTGGCGCCGTGCGGCAGCGCGGTCAGCGCCAGGACCAGCACCATGATGAGGCGAGCGAGCATCGCGCGACCCCTTAGCCGATCAGCCCCGTCAGGTACAGCGCCACGCCCGCTGCAGCGTTGACCGCCAGCGTCGCGATCACGCCGGCGCGCAATTTGAGCACCGCCACCATCGCCCCTGCCGCCAGCAACGCCGCGGCCGGGTCGATGCTTGCCACCACCGGCGCGTGGAAGCGCAGCGGCCCCCAGCCGACCGCGATCGTGTCGCGAAACAGCGTGTGCAGCGCGAACCACAGCGCGAGGTTGAGGACGACGCCGACCACCGCCGCCGTCACCGCCGCCAGCGCTCCCGCGACGGCGACGTTGCCGCGCAGCCGCTCGATGAAGGGCGCGCCCATGAAGATCCACAGGAAGCACGGCACGAACGTTACCCAGGTCGCGAGCAAGCCGCCCAGCGTCCCCGCGAGCAGCGGCGGCAGCACCCCGGCGTCGCGATAGGCGCCCAGGAAGCCGACGAATTGCAACACCATGATCAGCGGCCCCGGCGTCGTTTCCGCCAGCCCAAGCCCGTCGAGCATCTCCTTCGGCCCCAGCCAGCCGTAATTTTCGACCGCCTGCTGCGCGACATAGGCGAGCACGGCATAGGCGCCGCCGAAGGTGACCATCGCCATCGTCGCGAAGAAGGTCGCGATCCGGCTGAACACATCGTCTGGGCCGAGCAACAGGACGAGCGCCGCGATCGGCGCCAGCCACAGCGCCAGCCAGACCGCGGCGGTGCGCAGCGTCTCGCGGCGCGTCGGGCTGGCGTGGGCGGGCAGCTCCTCACCGAGCAGCGTGTCGGCATCGGCGACACCGCCGCCCCTGCCGCCGCCATGGCCGCCCGCACGGAACGCGGTGCTGCCGCGCCGGCTGCTCCACCAACCGATCAGCCCCGCGCCGAGCACGACGAGGGGAAAGGGCGCGGCGAAGAAGAAGATCAGTACGAACGCCGCCGCCGCCAGCACGCGCGCGGGCATGCTGGAGAGCGACCGCCCGCCGATCCGCACCACCGCCTGGACGACCACGGCCAGCACCGCGGCCTTGAGCCCGAAGAACAGCGCCGCGACGATGCCGACACGGCCATAGAGGACGTAGATCCAGCTGAGCGCCATGATCGCGGCGGCCCCGGGTAGGACGAACAGCGTGCCCGCGACGATCCCGCCCTTCGTGCGGTGGAGCAGCCAGCCGATATAGGTCGCCAGCTGCTGCGCCTCCGGCCCCGGCAGCAGCATGCAGAAGTTGAGCGCGTGGAGGAAGCGCTGCTCGCCGATCCAGCGCTTCTCGTCGACGAGAATTCGATGCATCACCGCGATCTGCCCGGCGGGGCCGCCGAACGAGAGCAAGGCGATGCGCAGCCAGACCCAGAAAGCCTCGCGCAGGGTGACGGGGGCTGGGCGTTGCAGGCTGGCGGATGGCATGGCGTTCCCCTTGTCGCGGGGATGGTCGCAGAGCTTGCCGGGGGAGGAAAGCCGCGCCTGACTTGGTGCGGGCAAAGCTCGGCTATGCCGGCCTGCGCGTCAGTTGATCTCCGAGCTGGGATTCATGGTTCCACGCACGAAGGACACGAGGATTTAGCCGGGTCGGCTGCCGAAGGATGGATCCCGGCTCGCGGCCGGGATGACGAGTGGAGTGGGGGTGCCGGTGCGCATCACCCCTCCCATTCGACCCTGATCGGCGCCTCGATGCCGAGCGCCTGATGGACCGGGCAGGCGTTCGCCGCCGCCAGCAGCTTGCGCCGCAGCCGGTCGTCAACTGTGCCGGGGACGCGCACCGTCACCGCCAGCCGTGTGATGCGGCGGGGGGAGTCGGCCATGTCCTTCGTCACGCACGCGGTCGCGCCCGACAGGTCGAGGCCGTCCCTGGCGGTCGCCACCGCCATGATGCTGAGGATGCAGCCGCCGAGCGACACCGCCAGCAGGTCGCTCGGGCTGAAGCCGTCGCCCGACCCGCCCATCTCGACCGGGGCGTCGGCGACGATCACTGCGCCACTGTCGCCATGCACCGCGCGACAGCGCATCGCGCCGTCGTAGGTGACGAGCGTGTCGGCCATCAGACGTTGAAGCGGAACAGCATCACGTCGCCGTCCTGCACGACATATTCCTTGCCCTCCTGGCGCAGCTTGCCGGCGTCGCGGGCGCCCGCCTCGCCGCCGCACGCGACGTAGTCGGCATAGGCGATGGTCTCGGCGCGGATGAAGCCGCGCTCGAAGTCGGTGTGGATCTCGCCCGCCGCATTGGGCGCCTTGGCACCGCGATGGACGGTCCAGGCACGCGCCTCCTTCGGGCCGACGGTGAAGAAGGTGAGCAGGTCGAGCAGCGAATAGCCGGCGCGGATGACGCGGGCGAGGCCGGTTTCCTCCAGCCCCAATTCGGCCAGGAATTCGCCGCGATCCTCCGCCGGCATCGTCGCGATTTCCGCTTCGATCGCCGCCGAGACGACGACCGCCTCGGCGCCCTCCGCCTTGGCCTTCTCAAACACGCGCGCCGACAGCGCGTTGCCGTTCGCGGCGTCGCCCTCGTCGACATTGCAGACGTAGAGGACGGGCTTGGCGGTCAATAGCTGCGCCTGGTCAAATACGCGCTGCTCCTCGGCATCCTTAGGCTCGGTAACGCGCGCCGGCTTGCCCGCGCGCAGGTGCTCGAGTGCCTGGCCAAGCACGGCGGCGCCGATCTTCGCCTCCTTGTCACCCTGCTGGCCCTTCTTGATCAGGTTGGGGACACGCTTTTCCAGGCTCTCCAGATCCGACAGCATCAGCTCGGTCTCGACCGTCTCGGCGTCGGCGATCGGATCGACCTTGCCCTCGACATGGGTGACGTCGCCGTCCTCGAAGCAGCGCAGAACGTGGACGATCGCGTCGACCTCGCGGATGTTGCCGAGGAACTGGTTGCCGAGACCTTCGCCCTTGCTGGCGCCGCGGACGAGGCCGGCGATGTCGACGAAGGCGAGCTGCGTCTCGATGATCTTCGCCGAGCCGGCGATCCGCGCCAGCTCCTGCAACCGGGGGTCGGGAACGCCGACGTTACCGACGTTCGGCTCGATCGTGCAGAAGGGGTAGTTGGCCGCCTGCGCCGCCGCCGTTTGGGTGAGGGCGTTGAAGAGAGTGGACTTGCCGACGTTCGGCAGGCCCACGATGCCGCAGCGGAAACCCATGAATTTTAGTCCCAGAACTGGAGGCGGCGCCGCCGTCGCCGGCCGAGGCCGGGCAAGGGGGCATCGCGGATGATCCCGCTCCCTTAGCGACCCCGCGCGCGCACCTCAACTCGCCGCTCGGCGCACTTACTCCACAGCTTATCGTCCCGCGTCGGGATTAAGGCAGCTTTGTACTCTTTTGTGGCGCAAAACATTCGCTAGCGTCGAATTTCGGTGCGGGAGAGATGCTTCCGTGTCGTTATCTGCTTCGAGGGGGAAGGCGGATGCAGCGGACCGGGGTGGCGATGGCAGCAGTGGGGGCGGCGCTGGGCCTCGGCGCAGCGATGCCAGCATCGGCCCAGTCGATCCTCGACGTGCGCGACACCACAGCGCGCCAGGAGCAATTGCGTTCCACCGCGATCATCGGCGGCACCGTGAAAAGCGAGGCGCGGATTTCGCGCACCTTCCGCCTGCGCGTCGATACGCAGCTGACAACCGTGCCGGGCGCCGACGGACAGAACCGGATCCACCCGCGTCTCGCCCGCTCGATGGTCGATCTGTTTCCGATTCCCGACGAGGGATTTCGCCTGTCCGCGGGCAACCGCTTCGTCGCGCGGCGCGTCGCCGGGGACAGCCGCGGGCTGCTGTACACGCCGCGTGGCCCCGGCAACGGCGTGATGCGCACCGGGCTGCGCCGGTTCAATCCGGCGGTGACGGTTGGCTACCAGGGCGAAGTCGCGCCGAAGGTCAGCCTGGGTGTCGAGGTCGGTGCGCTCAAGGGTCATGCCTGGCAGCGGGTGCGGACCGATGGCGCCATGCCGCGCGGCATGCGCGAGCGTGACCGCAATCCGGTGGCATCGCTGGTCAACGTGGATGCGACGGTGAAGTTCTGATCGGGCGGCCGGTGCGCCGCGCCCGTCCTCACCCTTCCGGCGCTTCGCGCCTCCCTCCCTCTCCCGACGGGAGAGGGAAAATGCTGCCGAAGGCAGCGAAGGGTGAGGCTGACTATCCCTCTCGCTTGCCCTCGCGCCGCAACTCCCCCTACCACCCCTGCCGATGCTGCAACCCGCCGCCCTGCTGCCCGCCTTCGCGCCCTGGCTCGACGTCGCCGGGCTCGCCGTGTTCGCCGTCTCGGGCGCGTTGGCGGCGGCGAAGCGGCGGCAGACGATGGTGACGCTCTGCTTCTTTGCGGTCATCACCGGGGTCGGCGGCGGCACCGTTCGCGACCTCCTCATCGGGGCGCCGGTGTTCTGGGTCCACGACACGCGCGTCGCCGCGGTGTGCCTGGCGATGGCGGTGCTGGTCTGGATCACGCCGGTGCGCTGGTGGCGCGGCACCGCGCTCGACTGGTTCGACGCGGTCGGGCTGGCCGCTTACGCCGTCTATGGCGCGGCGAAGGCGCTCGGCTATGGCATTCCCCCGGTGCCCGCGGCGCTGATGGGGGTGGTGACCGCCTGCGTCGGCGGGATCATCCGCGACGTGCTGGCGGGCGAGCCGTCGATCCTGATGCGCCCCGAACTCTATGTCACTGCGGCGGCGCTCGCGGCGGGGAGCTATGTCGCGCTGACCGAGCTTGACGTGCCGCGCGCCATCGCCGCGGTCGTCGCCGGATTGGCCGGCTTCGCACTGCGGGCGGCGGCGATCCATTTCCGCCTCGCCCTGCCGGCCTATCCGCGCGGCGAATAGCCCGCGGCGTCGATCAGGTGCGCACCACGCCGACGTCGGCGAAGCGGCGCGGCTCGGCGGGCGGATTGTCCGGCTCGGCCAACTCGCACTGCCACAGGCCGACGTCGATCCAGCGCCCGTTCTTCCAGCCAATCTCGCGAAACACGCCGGCGCGGCGGAAACCGACCGCTTCATGCAATGCGATCGAGGGTTCGCTGGGCAGTGCGATACGCCCGATCGCCTGCGCGAAGCCCTGTGCGCGGAGCGTATCGACCAGCGCCTCGTACAGCAGCCGTCCGGCGCCCTGGCGCTGCGCCGCGTCGGCGACGTAGATTGTCGTCTCGACCGCCCAGCGATAGGCGTCGCGCTCGCTGAACCGCGTTGCATAGGCATAGCCGAGCACGCCGCCCGCCGCCTCGCCCTGCGTCGCGACCAGCCAGGGATAGAGCCCCTCGCTCGCCGCCATCCGCGTCCGCATCGTCCGCGCCTCAGGCGGCTGAGTCTCGAACGAGACGGTGCCCATCAGCACATGCGGGGCATAGATCGCCGCGATCGAACCCGCATCATCGGGCGTGGCGGCGCGGATCGCGATCATCTCAGCCCGCGATGCCGAGCTTGGCCAGGACGAGATCGAGCAGCCTGGCGTCGCTCGCCACCGCCCGGCTCGGCCCGATGCCGCCGCATTCCAGGCAGCGCGCCTGGATCGATCCGCCGCGCGCGATCCGCTGCGCATCGCCGAGCGCCTGCGCCAGCAGCGCGCGCTGCCGGGTCCCGACCTGAGCGAACACGTCGCTACCGGCATCGGCAGTGTCGTCGTCGCGATTACCGAAGGACCGCGCGAGCTCGGCGGCGAAGCCCGGCTTCTTCTCCAGATATTCGGCATGCACCTTCGCGGGATCAAGCTTGGCACGCTTTGCCGCATCGGCGATCGCGTCCTCGATGGTGCCGAACCGATCGACCAGGCCCAACTGACGCGCAGTGCCGCCGTCCCACACGCGACCCTGCGCGATCTCGTCGACCCGGCTAGGCGTCATCTTGCGCGCCTGGGCGACGCGGGCGATGAACTGGCGATAGCCTTGCTCGATCCCGGTCTGCAGGATCGCGTCCATCTCGGGCGTGGTGCCGCCGGCGATATCGGGCTGACCCGACAATGGCGTCGTCTTCACGCCATCGCTGGTCACGCCAATCTTGGCGAGAGCCTTTTCGAACGTCGGGATGATGCCGAAGATACCGATCGATCCGGTGATCGTCGTCGGTTCGGCGTAGATAGCGTCGGCACTTGTCGAGACCCAATAGCCGCCCGATGCCGCGACACCGCCCATCGACACGACGACGGGCAGGCCGCGGCGCTTCGCCTCTGCGATTGCGGTGCGGATCCGCTCCGACGCGAACACCGATCCGCCCGGCGAATCGACGCGCACGACAAGCGCCTTCAAGTTCTTCTTGGCCAATCCGTCGAGGATGAAGCGGGCGATCGTGTCCCCGGCGGCGGTCCCCGGCCCGGCGCGGCCATCAACGATATCGCCCGCGACCGTGACGACGCCGATCGCGTCGCCCGCGGTGGGAAGCGGATTGGCATCGACGTAATCGTCATAGTCGATCTGCGCGAAGCTGCCGATCGAGCGCTTCGGATCGGCGCCCGCGATCGCAGCGACGCGGCGCTCGAAGTCGATCCGGGAGCCGAGTTTGTCGACCAGGCCAGTACGCAGCGCAAGCTGGCCGAAGTCGCCGTTCGCCTGAGTCACCATCGCCGCCGAGTTGGCGAGATAGGCCGCGGCCTGCGCCTTGGGGCGGCCCTTGGCGATCGCGAGCTTCCACTGATCAAGCAGCGAGCCGTACAGCGCCGTCATCGCCGCCCTGGCATCCGGCGACTGGTCGGCGCGGGTATAGGGCTCAACGAACGACTTGTAGCGGCCGACGCGATAGACATGGACGTTGACGCCGAGCTTGTCGATCAAGCCCTTGTAGTACAGCGACGATCCGCCGGGACCTGTGAACAGCGCGACGCCGAGCGGGTTCATCCACACCTCGCTGGCATAGGCGGCCAGCCGGTAGTCGCTATCGGTATAGCCGTCGGCATAGGCCAGTACCGGCTTGCCCCCCGCGCGGACGCGGCCCAGCGCCTCGGCAACCTCGTTGACGGTCGCGGGATAGCCGCCGCCGAAATTGGTCAGGTCGAGGACGATCGCCTTGACGCGTGCGTCGCGGCCGGCGGCCTCGATGGTGCGGACGAGGTCGCGAACGCGAAACTGGCGGGGTCCGCTCTGCCCGGACAGGGCAGCGAAGGCGGCCTGCTCCTCGGGCTGCTCGACGATCGAGCCGTTGAGGTCGAGCAGCAGCGCGCCGTTGCCGATCGCCTTGGCGCCGGGCCGCGCGTTAAGCGCCGCGAAGAGCATCGCGAAGAACAACAGCATCGCGATCAGGACGAGCGCGTCCTTGATCCCGATCAACAGCTTCCAGGCGCCTTTGACGAGCTTCACACGAGTCTCCTGCCGCGCCGACGCGCGCGGGGTTCGCGTCGGGCTTAGCCCGCCGTGTCGTGGCGGAGCAATACGGTTCGCGCCGGTTTCTCCGGGCCGAGCCGCCCGCCGCACGATGGATCCCGGGTCGAGCCCGGGATGACGGGGGAAGAGAGGACCAGCCTTGCCCCCGCCTTTCCCCATGCTAGGACCCACGCGCCCATGGAACCCGCCGTCGCCATCCCCGCGCTCGACGCGTCAGCGCCCGCCGATTGGCGCGGCGAGGCGAAGGCGCTCGTGCGGCTGGCGGGGCCGCTGGTCGCGGCGCAACTGCTGCAGATGGCGATCGCCGCGGTCGACGTCATCTTCGTCGCGCGGCTGGGCGCGGTCGATCTTGCCGCGGCGACGCTCGGCGTGTTCGTCTTCAACCTGCTGCTCTATGCGATCATCGGGCTGACCAGCGCCGCCGCCCCGCTGATCGCCGCGGAACTCGGTGCGCGAGCCCATGCGGTGCGGGCGGTACGGCGCAGCTTCCGCATGGCACTTTGGGTCGGCGCGTTCTTCGCGGTGCCGGTCATCGTCATCCTCGCCCATGGCGAGACGCTGTTCCGCCTTGCCGGCCAGGATGCCGAGGTCGCTCGCCGCGCCGGACAGTTCATGGATGTGCTCCTGTTCGCCGTGCCGACCGGCATCGCGGCGGGCGTGATGCGGACCGCAGCGGCGGCGCTGGGGCGACCGGGCTGGGCGTTCCTGGTCACGGCCGTCGCGCTCGGCATCGGTATCCTCGCCAACTGGATGCTGGTGTTCGGGCATCTCGGCGCGCCGGCGATGGGGCTGACCGGATCGGCGCTCGCCACCGTCATCGGCATCGGCAGCATGGCCATTGCCTATGCGGTGATCCTGACGACCGATCGGCGGCTGCGGCGCTATCGCCTGTTCGGGCGCTGGTGGCGGCCCGAATGGCCGGCGTTCCGCGCGATCATCCGGCTCGGCGTGCCGATCGCGCTGACGTGGCTGTTCGAAGGCTCGCTGTTCGGTGGTGCCGCGGTGCTGATGGGCCTGATCGGCGTCGTCGACGTCGCCGCGCATGCGGTCGCGCTCAACATCGCCGCGGTCGCGTTCCAGCTGCCGTTCGGCATCGCGCAGGCGGCGACGATCCGCGTCGGCCTGGCCTATGGCGCCGCCGATCCGCTCTGGATCGCACGGGCGGGCAACGTCGCGCTGGCGATCGGCATCGGCGTGATGACGCTGACCGCGCTCATCATCTGGAGCTTCCCCGACCCGCTGATCGCACTGTACCTGGAACGCGACGGCAGCGACACCGCCGCGGTCGCCGCGCTTGCCGCGCGCTTCCTGGCGGTGGCGGCGGTGTTCCAGCTGGTCGACGGCGCGCAGGCGGTGGCGGCCGGCGTGTTGCGCGGCATCCAGGATACGCGCGTGCCGATGCTGATCGCGCTGTTCGGTTATTGGGTGGTCGGCTTCGGCACCTCGGCCTATCTGGGCTTTTCCACACCGCTGGCAGGGGTCGGCGTGTGGTGGGGGCTCGCCGCCGGCCTAGCGGTCGTCTCGGTCCTGCTGCTGTGGCGCTGGCAGGTGAAGCGTCGGGTGGTCGTGTCCGGTTGACGGCTTGCCGCGGCGACACCCCCGATCGGCAATTTTGTTCCCTGCAGGGTGTTGACGCTGCGCCGCGGCGTCCACATATCCGCCCCGCTGGCACTCGACTCAACCGAGTGCCAAAATAGTGTCACATTCCCACGAAGAGGGCATCAGCAATGAACTTTCGTCCGTTGCACGACCGTGTGCTCGTCCGCCGTGTTGAGGCGGAAGAGAAGACGGCCGGCGGGATCATCATCCCCGACACCGCCAAGGAAAAGCCGCAGGAGGGCGAGGTCGTCGCCGCCGGCACCGGCGCGCGCTCGGAATCCGGTGAGGTCCACCCGCTCGAGGTGAAGGCCGGCGACCGTGTGCTGTTCGGCAAGTGGTCGGGCACCGAGGTCAAGGTCGATGGTGAGGATCTCCTCATCATGAAGGAATCGGACATCCTGGGCATCGTCGGCTGAACCAGCCTTCGACTCTCAACATTCTCAACATTCGCGAATTGAAAGGGTAGCCATCATGGCAGCCAAGGACGTGAAATTCGGCCGCGACGCGCGTGAGCGCATCCTGCGCGGCGTCGACATCCTCGCCGACGCGGTGAAGGTGACGCTGGGCCCGAAGGGCCGCAACGTCGTGATCGACAAGAGCTTCGGCGCACCGCGCATCACCAAGGACGGCGTCACCGTCGCCAAGGAGATCGAGCTCAAGGACAAGTTCGAGAACATGGGCGCGCAGATGGTGCGCGAAGTGGCCTCGAAGACCAACGACGTCGCCGGTGACGGCACCACCACCGCGACCGTTCTCGCCCAGGCGATCGTTCGCGAGGGCATGAAGTCGGTCGCGGCCGGCATGAACCCGATGGACCTGAAGCGCGGCATCGATCTCGCCGTCGCCAAGGTGGTCGAGGACGTGAAGGCTCGTTCCAAGCCCGTCTCGGGTTCGCAGGAAGTCGCCCAGGTCGGCATCATCTCCGCCAACGGCGACCGTGAAGTCGGCGAGAAGATCGCCGAGGCCATGGAGAAGGTCGGCAAGGAAGGCGTCATCACCGTCGAGGAGGCCAAGGGCCTCGAGTTCGAGCTGGACGTCGTCGAGGGCATGCAGTTCGACCGCGGCTATCTGTCGCCGTACTTCATCACCAACCCGGAAAAGATGACGGTCGAGCTCAACGACCCGTACATCCTGATCCACGAGAAGAAGCTTTCGAACCTGCAGGCGATGCTCCCGATCCTGGAAGCCGTCGTCCAGTCGGGCCGTCCGCTGCTGATCATCGCCGAGGATATCGAGGGCGAGGCGCTGGCCACGCTCGTCGTGAACAAGCTGCGCGGCGGCTTGAAGGTCGCAGCGGTCAAGGCGCCGGGCTTCGGCGATCGCCGCAAGGCGATGCTCGAGGACATCGCCGTCCTGACCAAGGGCGAAGTCATCAGCGAGGATCTCGGCATCAAGCTCGAGAGCGTCACGCTCGGCATGCTCGGCACCGCCAAGCGCGTCACCATCGACAAGGACAACACCACCATCGTCGACGGTGCGGGTGATGCGGAGTCGATCAAGGGCCGCACCGAGGCGATCCGCCAGCAGATCGAGAACACCACCAGCGACTATGACCGCGAGAAGCTCCAGGAGCGTCTCGCCAAGCTCGCCGGCGGCGTTGCCGTGATCAAGGTCGGCGGTTCGACCGAGGTCGAGGTGAAGGAGCGCAAGGATCGCGTCGACGACGCGCTGCACGCGACCCGCGCCGCGGTCGAGGAAGGCATCGTCCCGGGCGGCGGCACCGCGCTGCTGTACGCGTCGAAGTCGCTCGACGGCATGACCGGTGCCAACGAGGACCAGACCCGCGGCATCGACATCGTTCGCAAGTCGCTGACCTCGCTGGTTCGCCAGATCGCCGCCAACGCCGGCCACGACGGTGCGGTGGTGTCGGGCAAGCTGCTCGACGGCAACGACACGTCGATGGGCTTCAACGCCGCGACCGACACCTACGAGAACCTGGTCCAGGCCGGCGTGATCGACCCGACCAAGGTCGTCCGCACCGCGCTCCAGAACGCGGCGTCGGTGGCCGGCCTCCTCATCACCACCGAGGCGACCGTCTCGGAAGTGGCCGAGGACAAGCCCGCGATGCCCGCCGGCGGCGGCATGGGCGGCATGGGCGGCATGGACTTCTGATCTCGATCGGGCGCGGCGTGAGCTGCGCCCGACACGAGGCTGGAACGGGTGGCCTCGCGGTTGCCGCCATCACAAGATACCAACGGAAACCCGGCAAGCGGACTCCCGCCGCTTGCCGGGTTTTTGTCGTCGAGTGGCAAGTCACCATTGGCTCCACTCACCTTCGTTGTTTAGGGTAGCGCAACTGGCCTAATATTCGAACGGGAGAGCGAGCGAGGGTCACGAAGACGGGAACGCGCGCCAACGACACGCTGTATGGCGGCGCGGGCGGCGACCAGTTGATCGGCCTGATCGGCGACGATACCTATGGCGTCTACAGTCAGCTCGACACCGTGATCGAACAGGCGAATGAGGGCAACGACCGGGTCCTGACTTTCGCCGGCTATGCGCTGACTGCAGGAGCCTCGGTCGAGACACTGTCGACGGCGATCAATAGCGGAACCGATCCGATCCAGTTGACCGGCAACGAGATCAGCCAGTTCATCATTGGCAACTTCGGCGCGAACACGATCGACGGTCGCGGCGGCGGCGATGCGATGATCGGGCTTGGCGGGAACGACGTCTACTACGTGTCGGGGCGTACGGACTTCGTGATCGAAACTGCGAATGGCGGCAACGACGTCGTCTATGCTCGCGGCGATTTCGTCCTCAATGCCGGCAGCTCGGTAGAGACGATCGCGGTGGCGACATCGGCGCGCAACGTCGCTCTGTCGATCGGCGGTAACGAGCTCGCTCAGTCGATTAGCGGCGGCAACGGCGCGGACACGCTCAACGGCGGCGGTGGCGCAGACACGCTTATCGGTGGTCTCGGCGACGATACCTATCGGCTGTTCGGTGGCGAGACGGTCATCGAGGATTTCGGCGGTGGGTATGATCGGGTGTTCACCGGCGGCAGCTTCGCCCTGCCCGAACAGACCGCTAGGCAGGTGCCCTCGGTCGAGTTCATCTCCACCGCTGTCAACGCCGACACCGAGGCGATCAACCTGGCGGGCAGCCTCGTCGCCCAGACGATGATCGGCAATTATGGCAACAACGTCATCGACGGCCGAGGTGGGCACGACACGCTGATCGGCTTGCGTGGCGACGACGGCTATCGAGTCTATGGCTATGGCGAAGCCGTGATCGAAAACGCGGGCGAGGGCAGCGATACGGTCTTCGCCAGCAGCAACTACACCCTCAACGCCGGAGCCTCAGTGGAGACGCTGTCGCCGGCCAATAATGGTGTGCGTGGCTTCATCAATCTGACGGGTAACGAGTTCGCTCAGACAATCATCGGCGATTTCGGCGATAACGTCCTGGACGGTGGCGGCGGCAACGACACGCTGCTCGGCCTGCAAGGCAACGACGTCTTTCGACTCACCACCGCGCCGGGGACGGGCAACATCATTACGCTGGCCGATTTTGGCAACGGCGCCGATCGCATCCGGCTCGACCTGAACCGCTTCGCCGGCCTGACGTCGGGAGCGCTGGCGTCGACGGCGATCGCGATCGGCGCCGCGGCGGCCGACGCGGATGATCGGATCATCTATAATGCGGCGACAGGCGCGCTGTCGTTCGACAGCGACGGTATCGGCAGCGCCGCGGCGATCCAGTTCGCCATCCTGCCAACGGGCCTGTCAGCGACGCAGATCGTCGTCGATGTCGCCAACATTATCAATCCTACCGGTGTCGTGACGTTAGCCGAGGGCGGTCCGGCCTATTTGGTCGGTGGCGCGACTGGTGCTGGCGTCGATCTGGCGGCAACCTACCCAAGCGCCACGTCTTTCGTCATCGGCACCGGGGGGCTGGGCGCGCCAACCGACGTGGTGTTCGGCCCCAACTCGATCGGCGTGCCCGTCACTTTCTCATCGAGCAGGTCGGTTGGCGCCTTCGACTTTTCGCAGCTGGCGACGGGATTGCGGCTGACCCCAAGCACCGACTTCGCCACGACGGCCGGCCAGACCATCATCGCCTACCCGCCCGTGTCCGGAAGCTCCGGGGCCGTTGGACCGTCTGCCGTTACCGCGACAGCGTTCGACGACTATATCGACGCATCTCGTCGTGCAGCAGAAGGTTCGTCGCCAGGAGACCTTCGTTTCGGCCCAACACTTTACGGCGGGGCGGGCAACGATACGTTGATCGGTGGCTATCGCATGGACGGCGGGGCTGGTGACGACCTGCTTGTGTCGTCGCTGAACGGCATCATGGTCGGGGGTGCGGGCGCCGACACGTTCCGGATCGGCGTCGACACCCGATACCTTGGCCAACAGCGGGCGCCCAACACGCTACTCGACTTTAATCCTGCCGAGGACAGGATCGAGCTGATCAAATCGTCGAGCGCTACGTCGTTGACGACGTTGCTGACCCCCGGCGCCTTGCCGGCCAACCAGTTCACAACCGATGCCACGGCATATTCGCCTGGGATGGAAACGCTCTTCTATGATCGGATGACGGGGGACCTGAGCTTTTACAGCTACCTTGGCAATGGTCCGGCGTTCCGTGTCATCGCCCAACTGCCGACCGATCTCGATCTGACGGCAGCCAACTTCACCGTCGTCGGGCCTTGACGGGGAAAGAAGGAGAAGGGATCACCCCTTCTCCTTCATCGCCTCGATCAGCTTCTTGACCTCTTGGCTGCGGCCGCGGGGGAGGATCAGGACGTCGTTGCCGCTGGCGACGACGATCAGGTCGGACACGCCGACCAGCGACACGCGGATGCCGTCGCTGCGGACGAGGCAGCCGGTGGTGTCGATCGCCAGGACACGGTCGGCGTCATGGGCGTTGCCGGCGGCGTCGCGTTCGCTGATCGCGTGAAGCGCGTCCCAGCTGCCGACGTCGCTCCAGCCCATCGCGACGGGGACGACGGCGACACGGCTCGCCTTTTCCATCACCGCATAGTCGATCGAGTCGGACGGCGAGGCGGCGAAGGCGTCGGCGTCGGGCCAGATACGCGTACCCTCGCGCTTCGCTTTCGCCATCGATTCCCGCGCCGCGGCGACCATCGCGGGCACCTCGCGTTCGAGCACTTCGAGGTAGCGGTCGGCGCGGAACAGGAAGATGCCGCCGTTCCAGGCGTGGCTGCCCTCGTCGAGCATCGCCTGCGCGCGGTCGAGCGGCGGCTTTTCGATGAAACGATTGACGCGGTGGACGCCGGCCGCGATCTCGTCGCCGATTCTGATCCAGCCATAACCCGTCTCGGGTGCGTCGGGGGCGATGCCGAAGGTGACCAGCCAGCCCTCCTCGACCATCGGCAACGCGGCGTCGATCGCGGTGCGGAAGGCGTCGACGTCGGCGATGACATGGTCGGACGGCATCACCAGCAACGGCGCGTCGGGCAAGGGAGCGGCGAGCGCGGCGAGGGCGATCGCGGGCGCGGTGTTGCGGCCCATCGGCTCCAGCACCAATGCCTGCGGCGTCGCTCCGACTGCCGCGAGCTGATCCTCGACCATCTCGGCATGGCGCGCGCTCGCGACGACGATCGGCGCGTCATAGCCCGGCCCATCGGCGCGCTGCGCCGTCAGCTGGAGCATCGTCTCGTCGGCGGTCAGCGGCAGCAATTGCTTGGGCATCTCGGGCCGCGACATCGGCCAGAGGCGCGTGCCGGAACCGCCGGACAGGATGACGGGGACGATGACGGAAGCGGACATGAATCCTCCAAAAGCGACCGCAGGACGCGATCGGGGCGGGAGCGTAACGATCGAACGGCCCTGCGGCTGCATCTATCCGTCGCACTTTGCACATTCGTGTAGCCGTTGTTCAGCCTTTCTTTGCGAAGTTTTGCGACGGTCGGGCGTCGGAATAGCTGACACTTTCGACGCCGGTCTGGAAGGGGGCAGGTCATGGCTCGCCGGAGCACGCATCGATGAGCGCGTCGGCGACGCTGATCCTGTGGGGCCATGCGCTCGCGGCGCTGGTGTTCGGCGGGCTGACGATCGATCGCGCGCGGCGTCACGTCGCGGGGTGGCCGCGCCGCGGGCTGATCGTCGCGCTGGCGCTGACGGCGCTGTGGGCGCTGGCGGTGGCGGGCATCGAACCGCGCGACTTCACGACAAGGCTGGCGGAAAGCGCGCGCAACATAGCCTGGCTGGCGGTGCTGCTCACATGGATTGGCCGCGAGCGGGTCGGCGGCTGGACCGTGACGGCGCTGGGGGCCGTGGCGATCGCGGTGGCGATATCGTCGGCGATCCTGGCGGCGGTGGCGGCGGTGCCGATCCCGGCGGCCGACGTCGCGGCGGTGTTGCAGGCACGGCTGCTCTGCCGGATGCTGGGGACGGTCGCGTCGCTGATCCTGGTCCATCACCTGTGTATCGCCGCGCCGCGGGCGCAGCCGCTCGGCATCGCACTGGTGATGATCTGGGGTGTCGATCTCGCCAGCTACGCAACCGGCTATGCGATGGGCGGCTGGCCCGTGCAGCTGGTGGCGGTGCGCGGTTTCTCGGCGGCGGCGGCGGCGGCGTTGCTGGCAGTGGCGCTGAAGCGCGGCGACCGGGAGTTCACGCTGTCGCGTGGGGGAGCGCTGCGGATCGTGGCGGTCGCGGCGCTGGCGGCGTATCTCGGCGCGACGATCCTGGTGGCGGACGCTGCGTCACACTGGGCCGGGGCATATGGCCGGGCCGCGCAGACCGCGATCGTGCTTGGTGCGGCGACGGCGCTGATCACGCTGCTGTCGACGCCGTGGCTGCGGGCGTGGGGGCGGGTGATGATCGCCAAGCACCTGTTCACCTATCGCTACGACTATCGCACCGAGTGGCAGCGAGTGACGACCGCGCTCGGCGGCAGCGGCGGCGACGGCGCGCCGATCGGGTGCCGGGCGATCCGCGCGATGGCCGATATGATCGATTCGCCCGGCGGCGTGCTGCTGTTGCGCGAGGGCGATACGCTCGATGTCGCGGCGAGCTGGAACTGGGCGGACGGCGAGGGCGCGGGAAGCGCGTTAGTAGGGCATCTCGCGACGACGACGCGGATCGTGTCGCTCGATGCCGTAAGGGCGGGCACAGCGACCCCGGGCGACATCGCCGCGGCGCAGGGCTGGCCGGCCGAGCGGGAGGACGCGTGGGCGATCGTGCCGCTGTTCCATGGCGCGATGCTGGTCGGCGCGATCGTGCTCGCCCGCCCGCCCGTCGAGCGCCCGCTCGATTGGGAGGATTTCGACCTGCTTCGTGTCGCTGGTCGGCAGGCGGCGAGCTATCTGGCCGAGGATCGGGCGCGCCATGCGCTGGCCGAGGCCGAGCGGTTCGACGAGTTCAACCGCCGCTTCGCCTTCATCCTCCACGACCTCAAGAATCTGGTCAGCGGCCTGACGTTGGTCGCGCGCAACGCCGAACGCCATGCCGACAACCCCGCCTTTCGCGCCGACATGGTCGCGACGCTTCAGGATTCCGCCGCCCGCATGAACGCGCTGCTCGCCCGGCTCGCCTCGCATCATCACAGCGCCGACGAGCCGGCGTCGGTCGTCGACGTTGGCACGCTGGCGACGCGGATCGCGGAGCGGCGCCGCGCCCAGCACGCGATCGTGGTGAGCGGCACCGCGTTGGCGCTGGCGCAGCCGCGTGCGTTGGAGCAGCTGCTCGAGCATCTGTGCCAGAACGCGATCGAGGCCACCGGGGGAAGCGCGCCCGTTGCCATCGAGGTGGCGATGGACAGCGAAGGTGTCGGGATCGACGTGGTCGACCGCGGTTGCGGCATGACCGCCAGCTTCGTGCGCGAGCAGCTGTTCCGCCCCTTCGCCTCGTCGAAGCCCGGCGGTTTCGGGATCGGCGCCTATGAGGCGCGCCAGCTGGCCGAGGCGATGGGCGGGCGGGTCGAGGTGACGAGCCGCGTCGGCGAGGGCACGCGCTTTCGCGTCGTGCTGCCCGCGGCGCCGGCGATGGAGGCAGCGGCATGAGCGAACGGCCCGTCCTGCTGGTGGTCGAGGACGACCTGGCGCTCCAGCGCCAGTTGCGCTGGGCCTATGACGGCTATGAGGTCGTCAGCGCGGCGACGCGGGCGGAGGCGATCGACGCGCTGCGGCTGCACGAGCCTGCGGTGGTCACGCTCGACCTGGGGCTGCCGCCCGATCCCGACGGCACGACCGAAGGCTTTGCGGTGCTCGCCGACATATTGGCGCTGAAGCCCGACACCAAGGTGATCGTCGCATCGGGTCACGACGCGCCCGAGAGCGCGCTGAAGGCGATCGCGCAGGGGGCGTGGGATTTTTACCGCAAGCCGATCGACATCGACGCGCTGGGCCTGATCGTCGCTCGCGCCTTTCACGTCCGCTCGCTCGAGGTGGAGAACCGCCGCCTCGCGCAGCGCGGCGGCGATGGCGGCTTCGGTGGGCTGATCTATGCCTCGCCCGAAATGGCGAAGGCGGTGCGGCTGGTCGAGCGGGTCGCGCCCGCCGACGTGTCGGTGATGCTGCTGGGGGCGAGCGGCACCGGCAAGGAACTGCTCGCCCGCGGCCTGCACGAGGCGAGTCCGCGGCGGCGTGGTGCGTTCGTTGCGATCAACTGCGCGGCGATCCCCGACACGCTGCTCGAAAGCGAGCTGTTCGGGCATGAGAAGGGCGCCTTCACCGGCGCGATCAAGACCACCGAAGGCAAGATCGAGCTGGCGCACGGCGGCACGCTGTTCCTCGACGAAATCGGTGACGTGCCGCTGGCGCTTCAGGTGAAGCTGCTGCGCTTCCTGCAGGAACGGGTGATCGAGCGGCTCGGCGGGCGGCGGCCGATCGCGGTCGATACGCGGATCGTGGCGGCGACGCATCGCGACCTGCCGGGCATGATCACGGCGGGCAGCTTTCGCGAGGATCTCTATTACCGCCTCGCCGAAATTGAGGTGCCGATTCCGCCACTGTCGGAGCGGCCCGGCGATGCCGCGCTGATCGCCCGGCAGCTGGTGCGCAAGCATGCCGCGGCGATGCGGCTGCCGGTTACCGGGCTGACGCCCGACGCGATCGAGGCGATCGAGCGATGGCCATGGCCGGGCAACGTCCGCGAGCTCGAGAACCGGGTGAAGCGCGCGGTCATCATGGCCGACGGCAAGCTGGTCACCGCCGCCGACCTCGATTTGTCGGCAGCGGGTGACGGCGAGGCGGAGCTGCCGCTCAACCTGCGGGCGGCGCGCGAGGCGATCGATCGGCGCGTCATCGCGATGGCGCTGGCGCGCGCCGAGGGCAACATCGCCGGCGCCTCGCGACTGCTGGGGATCAGCCGCCCGACGCTGTACGACCTGCTCAAGAGCTATGGGTTGCATGGCAGCGACGCCAAGGGGGGCTGACGCGCCGGTGATTACGCCTTAGAAACGAGGCCGATGACCGACGCTCTGGAGCGTATCGCCGCCGCGCTGGAGCGGCTGTCCCCGCCGCCCACGCCGGCGGGCGACCCGACGTCCCATCCGGCCTATGTCTGGCGCGGCGCCACTCTGACCGCGGCCCGTCAGTTCGCGCCGCTGCCGCTCGACCTGCTGATCGGCGTCGAGCGCCAGAAGCAGGCGCTGACCGAAAACCTGCGTCGTCATGCGCGCCGGGCCGCGGCGCACGACGTGCTGCTGTGGGGCGCACGGGGGACCGGCAAGTCGGCGCTGGTCAAGAGCAGCATCGCCGCAGTGCAGGCAGAGGGCGGCGACATCGCGCTTGTCGAGGTCGCGGCACCGACGACGCTGCCGGCGCTGTTCGCGGTGCTTGGCCAGGTCGACCGCGCCTTCGCGCTGTTTCTCGACGATCTCGGCTTCGACGATCCGGGCGACGCTCGTACGCTGCGCTCGCTGCTCGAGGGAGTGGCCGAGGCGCGACCCGACAACGTCCGGCTGGTCGTCACCGCCAACCGCCGCCACCTGGTGCCGCGCGATATCGCGGAGCAAGATAGCGCGATCAATGTCCGTGACAGCGTCGACGATCACCTCGCGCTGGCCGACCGTTTCGGGTTGAGCCTGGGCTTCCACGTCCTCGACCAGGACGGCTACGTCGCGATCGTCGAGGCTTATGGCCGGCGCTTTGGGCTGGCGGTCGATCCCGCCGATGCGATCGGCTGGGCGACGAAGCGGGGTAGCCGATCGGGCCGCGTCGCCTGGCAATATATCGTCGAGATTGCCGGTCGCGAAGGACGTGTCCTCGCGTGACGCCAATCCGGCGCTTCCGCTCGCGCATCGCGCGGCTCGGAGAGCTGGATGTCGTGGCGCGGTTGACGCCGATCATGCCGTACTGGATGGCCGAGCTGTCGGTGGCGCTGCTCGCGATCGGCGCGTCGATGCTGGCGCGGTTGCTGCTCGACCTGGTCGCGCCGGGCGGGGCGCCGTTCGTGCTGGTCTATCCCGCCGCGATGCTTGCCGCGCTGCTTGCCGGCTGGCGGGCGGGATTGCTGACGGCGTTGGTGCTGATCGGCTACATCAAATACTATAGCTATCCGGTGATCGGCTCGTTCGCGCCCGCGGACAGCGCCGGCGCCTTCACGTTGGTCGCGATCCTGATCGGTGCGATGCTGATCGTCGCGATCGCCGCGATCTTCCGCGCCGCCGTAGCGCGGGCCACCGGCGAGCGCGACCGCGAGATCGCGGATCGCGACCTGCTGCTCGCCGAATTCGACCATCGCATGAAGAACAATTTCGCGATCGTCGCCTCGATCCTCGACATCCAGCGCCGCCGCAGCGACGGCGCCGCCGCGGAGGCGCTGGGCGCGGCGTTCCACCGGGTCGAGAGCATCGCCCGCGCGCATCGCCAGCTCTACCGCGGCGACGGGCAGGGCGGCACCGTCGAGATGCGCGACTATCTGACCGGGCTGTGCGAGGCGCTGGCCGACGCGCTGTTCCTGCGCGGCGGGGTGAGCCTGCGCGTCGAGTGCGCGCCGGTGGCGATCGACCGCGACCGCGCGGTGTCGATCGGGCTGGTCGTCAACGAGCTGGTGACGAACGCCGCCAAGCATGCCTTCGTCGATCGTGACGCCGGCACGATCCGAGTCACCTTCGGGCCGGACGGCGCGGGATGGAAGCTGGTGGTCGCCGACGACGGCGTCGGCATGCCCGCCAAGTCGAGTGAAACGCCGAAGTCCGACAGCGGGCTCGGCTCGCGACTGATTCCCGCCTTCGCGCGGCAGGCCGGGGGGACGCTGGTGACCGAGAGCGATGCCAGCGGCACGCGGGTGACGTTGCTGCTCACCGCCTGATCGCGCTGGCCGGCGGGGCGAATGTTGAGACTCTTCACACTCGAATGGGGTGCAGACCGGCGCGACGCACCGCTGCATTCGCGACGCGGCTGAACGATGGATAACGGCCGCATTCAGGATCGGCTCAATACCGGACGCCCATAGCACGTCATCGGCCGCTTCCCGGTCGACGCGTTCAAGTGATGGGAGCAGGAAGATGCTGAAGAAGTTTTCGATCGGTGCCGGGGCACTCGCGATGGGACTGGCTTCGCTGACCCCGGTTGCCGCCAGCGCTCAGCAATACGGCGGCCGTGGCTATTACGACTATGGTCGCGGCTACGACGACGATGGCTATCGCGATCATGACCGCGCCTATCGCCGCGCCGCCCGCGACGGCTGGAACCAGCAGCCGCGTTATGACCAGGGCGATCGCTATTACCGCGATGGCCGTGCCTATAGCTACAACCAGCGCCGCTGCCAGGACGGCACGATCGGCACCGTCGTCGGCGCGCTGGCCGGCGGCCTGCTCGGCCGCACGATCGACAGCCGCGGTGACCGGACGCTAGGCACCGTGCTGGGCGCCGGCGCCGGCGCGCTGGCCGGCAACGCGGTCGGGCGCTCGGGCAACCCGGGCTATTGCCGCCGTTGACTAAGGCGGGCGGTCTAGCGCCGCCCGACGCTCTTCACAGGACGCCGCTGGTCGCAAGGCCGGCGGCGTTCGGTCGTTCCAAGATCGATCAGGCGTTTGCGGCAAAATCACTTCATCCTGTCCCGTTCGCGCTGAGCGTAGTCGAAGCACATGCCACGAACGCCTCCGCCTGCGGCCTGTCCTTCGACTACGCTCAGGACGAACGGTGGGTTAACCCGATGTCATATCGTTCATCGCCTCGACCTGCTCAGCAAGTTCCAGCCACCGCATTTCGGCTGCGTCCTTGTCTTGGCGGGCTTTGTCGACGGCGGCGCTAAGTCGCTGAAATTCAGAGAAATTGCGAGTGTAAAGGTTGGAATCGGCGAGCGCCGCCTCGTCGCGGGCAATGGCGGCGTCCAGTTCCTCGATCCGCGCGGGGAGCTGATCGTAGTCGCGCTGGTCCTTGTAGCTCAGCTTAGCGCGCGACGGCGGTGGGGGAGGGGGCGTCGCGGCGGGCTTGGCGGCGGTGGCTTTGCGCGGTTCGGGGCGGCGCTGGCGCTTGCGTTCCCAATCCTCATAGCCGCCGGCGACGACGTCGACGCTGCCCGATCCGTCGAGGCCGAGCGTCACGGTGACGGTTCGATCGAGGAAGTCGCGATCGTGGCTGACGATCAGCACCGTGCCCTCGTAATCGGCGATGACTTCCTGAAGCAGGTCGAGCGTTTCGAGATCGAGGTCGTTGGTCGGCTCGTCGAGAACCAGCAGGTTCGACCGCCGCGCGAATTCGCGCGCGAGCAGCAGGCGCGAGCGCTCGCCGCCCGACAGCGAGCCGATCTTGGCCTCCGCCAGGCTGGGATCGAACAGGAATTCCTTGAGATAGCCGTGGATGTGTTTGCGGGTGCCGAGCACGTCGATCCAGTCGCCGCCGTCGGCCAGCACGTCGCGGACGCGCTTGTCGGGCGCCATCAGGCTGCGCTGCTGGTCGATGACGACACCATCGAGCGTCTTGGCGAGCCGGACTTCGCCTTCGTCGGGCTGGATCTCGCCGGTCAACAACTTCAATAGCGTCGTCTTGCCCGCGCCATTGGCGCCGACGATGCCGATGCGGTCCTTGCGCGTCACCCGCAGCGACAGGTCGCGGATGATGGTGCGGTCGCCGAAGCCCTTGGTGACGTGCTTGGCATCGATCACGACCTTGGTCTTGCTGTCGTCCGCGCCGGTCTGGAGCGCGGCGGCGCCCTGCGGCCCGATCATCGCCGCGCGTTCGGCGCGCATCTCCTTAAGCTTCGACAGCCGGCCCATGTTGCGGCGGCGGCGCCCGGTAACGCCGCGCTGGAGCCAGTGCTCCTCGATCTTGAGCTTGGCGTCGAGCTTCTCGGCGGCGCGCTGTTCCTCGGCATAGACCTGGTCGGTCCATGCCTCAAACCCGCCAAAGCCGATCTCGGCGCGGCGGACGGTACCGCGGTCGAGCCATAGCGTCTGCTTCGTCAGGCGCGTCAGGAAGGTGCGGTCGTGGCTGATCGCGATGAACGCGCCGCGGAAGCGCGACAGCCAATCCTCCAGCCAGTCGATCGCGGCGATGTCGAGGTGGTTGGTCGGCTCGTCGAGCAGCAAGATGTCGGGATTCTGCGCCAGCGCGCGGACGATCGCGGCGCGGCGACGCTCGCCCCCGCTGGCGGACGTGGCGTCGCGCGACAGATCGATACCGAGCTGGTCGGCGATCGCGTCCGCCTCATGCGGTTGCGGCGCGTCGTCGCCGGCGAGGACGTAATCGGCGAGCGTCGCGTGGCGGGCGACGTCGGGTTCCTGCTCGAGCAGGACGACGCGGGTGCCGGGCACGATGCTGCGCTTGCCCTCGTCGCTGTCGATGACGCCGGCGATCAGCTTGAGCAGCGTCGTCTTGCCGGCGCCGTTGCGGCCGATCAGCGCAAGGCGATCGCGCGGGCCGACCTGGACGTCGAGGTGGCGGAACAGCCAGCCGGCTCCCTGAATGAGGCCCAGGTCTTCGAAGGATAGGATCGGCGCTGCCATCGGCGCGACCTAGGGGTATTACGGAACCTCATCAATCCTCCCCCGCCAGGGGGAGGTGGCGGCGGAGCCGTCGGAGGGGGAGGTGGCGATACGCTGTCGATAGGGCATGGCTTCCTCCCCCTCCGTCAGGCTGCGCCTGCCACCTCCCCCTGGCGGGGGAGGATCGATTGGGGAACCCGTTGCCCCCACGCAGGTTGCGCGCGACTGACGCGGCCATTCACAGCGTGTTCAATGCCCCTTATCTACACCGCCCGACGATGAAGACCCCCGCCCTCCTTCTCGCGCTCGTCGCGGTGCCGCTGACGGCGCAGGCGCCGATGCAACGGCGCAACGATCAGATGCGCGCCTATGATGCGCGGCGGGAGGGCACGCTGCTGTCGCTGCGCGAGATCGAGCAGCGCGTCGTGCCGACGATGAAGGGGGCCGAATACATCGGCTTCGACTTCGACTATGCGAGCAAGGTTTACACACTGAAGTTCCTGCGCGATGGGGCAGTGATCTGGGTCGATGTCGATGGCCGTTCGGGTCAGATCCTGGGACGTACGGGTCGCTGAGGCCAGTTCCTGCGTTAACGACGATAATGATGACAGGGAGACAGCGATGCGTGTGCTGATCGTTGAGGACGAGCCCAATCTCGGCCAACAGCTGAAGAACACGCTGGAGGGCGCGGGCTATGCCATCGATCTCGCCACCGACGGCGAGGAAGGGCATTTTCTCGGCTCCACCGAGAATTACGACGCGATCGTGCTCGATCTCGGCCTGCCAGAGGTCGACGGGCTGACGGTGCTCGACCGCTGGCGCAAGGAGGGCAAGACGATGCCCGTGCTGGTGCTGACGGCGCGCGACAGCTGGTCGGACAAGGTGGCGGGGCTCGATGCGGGCGCCGACGACTATGTCGCCAAGCCGTTCCAGACCGAGGAATTGATCGCCCGGCTGCGCGCGCTGATCCGCCGGGCGAGCGGCAACGCCTCGTCCGAGCTGACCGCGGGCGACGTTCGCCTCGACACGCGATCGGGCAAGGTGACGCGTGCGGGCGAGGCGGTGAAGCTGACCGCGCAGGAGTATAAGCTGCTGAGCTATCTGCTTCATCACAAGGGCAAGGTGGTCAGCCGCACCGAGTTGATCGAGCATATCTACGATCAGGATTTCGATCGCGATTCCAACACCATCGAGGTGTTCGTGACGCGCATCCGCAAGAAGCTGGGCCAGGACGTCATCACCACCATCCGCGGGCTCGGCTATAGCCTCGAGGATCCGGACGCCTGAGCGAAGAGGCGACGAGCGACGGGGTAGCGGCCAAGCCGGCGCGGCATCGTCCGCGTGCGTCGGGGTCGCTGTCGCGGCGCATGATCCTGATCGCGGCGGCGTGGATCGCGCTGCTGCTGGTCGGTGGCGGTTTTGCGCTCGACCGGGTGCTGGTCGCGGCGGTAACGCGCAACTTCGACGACCAGCTGGAATATGTCCTGACCGCGATGATCGTGTCGGGCGAGATCGACACCAGCGGCGAGGTGACGTTCAACCGCGAACCCGCCGATCAGCGCTTCCTGGAGCCAGGATCGGGCCTTTATTATCAGGTCAGCGGCAAGGGGTTCGAACCCTATCCGTCGCGATCGCTGTGGGACCGGCGGCTGGCCTGGGGCGGCAACCATACCGACCGGCGCATCCACAGCTATGACAGCAACCAGTTTCCCGGCGAGAAGCTGCGCATTGTCGAGCGTGACGTGACGCTGCCGGGATCGAGCACGCGCTGGCGGTTCCAGGTCGCGCAGAGTCGCGACGGGCTCGACGGGCAGATCGCGGTGCTGCGGCGGACGCTGGTGCGCAGCTTCGCGCTGCTGGCGATCGGGCTGATCGTGATGGCGGCGTTGCAGACCTTCTATGGTCTCTGGCCGCTGCGGCAGGTGCGCGAGGAGATCGCGCGGATGCGCGCCGGTCTGTCGAACCGGGTATCGAGCTCGATGCCGATCGAGCTGGCGCCGATGGTCGAGGAGCTGAACGCGCTGGTCGCACATAATGAGATGCAGGCGGAAGAAGCGCGGCGCCATGCCGGCAACCTGGCGCATGCGCTGAAAACGCCGCTGACGGTCATCATGAACGCGGCGACCGCTGGCGCCGACGACCTTGCCGAGACGGTGGTGCGCGAGGCGCGGACGATGCGGCGGCAGGTCGACCATCACCTGGCGCGGGCGCGGGCGGTCGGTCGGCGCGGGTCGGCGCATAGCCGGGCTGAGGTGTGGCCGAGCCTGGAGTCGGTCGAGCGCGCCGTCGCGCGGCTTTATCGCCATGTGCGGATCGACGTGACGGGGCCGAAGAACCTGCAGGTCCACGTCGAGCGCCAGGATCTCGACGAGATGCTAGGCAACCTGATCGAGAATGCCGCCAAATATGGTGGCGGCAGCGTGTTCGTGACGGTCGGCGCGCAGGCGGGGTTCGTCGAGTTCCTGATCGAGGACGACGGGACGGGCATTCCCGAGGAGCAGCGGGTGCGGATCTTCGATCGCGGCGTGCGGCTGGACACCGGGAAGCCGGGAACGGGCCTCGGCATGGCGATCGTCCGCGATGTCGCGGAAATCTATGGCGGCACGGTCGCGCTCGAGGAGAGCGAGGATCTGGGCGGGCTGCTGGTGCGGTTGCGGTTGCCGGCGGCGACGTAGGGGCCTGTTCGTCATTCCCGCGCAGGCGGGAATCCATGGGGCAGCGAGCGACTGTCCATCAACTTGGGCGACGTCGCCTGCGGCAAGCTGGATCCCGGCTCAAGGCCGGGATGACGGGGGGGAAGACTTACGCGTCCTCGCCGGCGGCGATGCGGCGCATGCGTTCGGTGAAGCGGCGTTCCGAGGCGCGGAGGCGACGACGCAGGCCGTAGCCGGCGGCGCCGAAGCCGAGCACCATCATAACCCAGGTGGCGGGTTCGGGCAGGCGGCTCATCGTCGTCGGTGCGGTGTCGCCGGTCGCCGGTGTGTCGCCGCTGGCGAGCGAGCGGACGCCCGAAACGGGGGCGAGGTCGGCGAACACCTGGTCGTCGACGCTGCCGCCGACGGTCAGCGGGCGCAGGCTGGCCGCATGGCCGGGCGTGGCGGCGCGATCGACCGCGGCGGTGAAGGCGTCGGCGGTATCTGCCCTGGTCGCGACCCAGGCGGCATCGCTATGGACGGCGGCATCCGCAACCATCGGCGCCGCGCCGAGCGCGACAACGGATAGCGACAGAAGCGTGCGGCGTAACATTCCAAGGTCCCCCGCCGACCGATGGGCCGACGGCGGTTTCCTTGCCATAAGATGAACGCGGCTTCAATCATCCCGCAGCGCCGTCGTCCCGGTGCGGGACTCAGGCGGCGGCGCGGGGCGCCTCCGCCAGCGAGCGCATCGCCGTCGCGGCGATGGCGATGCTGCGCTTGCGGGCGGCGTGGTCGTAGATCGCGCTGGTCACCATGACCTCGTCGACGCCGGTGCGCGCGACGAAATCGGCGAGGCCGCGCTCGATCGTCGCCGGATCGCCGACCGCCGAGCAGGACAGGACGTGATCGAGGATCGCGCGCCCCTGGGCGCCGAGCGAGTCCTTGTAGCCTTCGACGGGCGGGGGCAGCTGGCGCGGATTGCCGGTTCGCAGCGCGACGAAGGCCTGTTGCTGCGAGCTGGCGAGGAGCTCTGCCTCTTCGGTCGTGTCCGCGGCAAAGACGTTGAAGCCGGCCATCGCATAGGGCCGGTCCAGCGTCGCCGAGGGGCGGAAATCGCGGCGGTAGATCGCCAGCGCGGCATCGAGCGCATCGGGCGCGAAGTGCGAGGCGAAGGCATAGGGCAGGCCGAGCGCGGCAGCGAGCTGCGCGCCGAAGGTGCTGGAGCCGAGGATCCACATCTGCGGCCGCGCGCCGGCACCGGGGGTGGCGCGGATGCCGGTCTGGCCGTCATCGGCAAAATAGCTCTGCAGCTCGAGCACGTCCTGCGGGAAGGCGTTGGGGTCGCTATCGAGCGTTCGGCGCAGCGCGCGGGCGACGCGCTGGTCGGAACCGGGCGCGCGGCCGAGGCCGAGATCGATGCGGCCCGGGAAGAGCGCATCGAGCGTGCCGAACTGCTCGGCGATCTGAAGCGGCGCGGAGTTGGGCAGCATGATGCCGCCCGCGCCGACGCGGATCGCCTTCGTCGCGGCGGCGACATGCGCGATCACGACGGCGGTCGCCGCGCTGGCAATGCCCTCCATGCCGTGATGCTCGGCCACCCAATAGCGGCCGAAGCCCTGAGCTTCGGCATGGACGGCGAGATCGGCGGCGTTGGCCAGCGCCTGGGCGACGGTGCCGCCTTCGACGACGGGGACGAGATCGAGGAGGGAATAACGTGTCATGAGGGGAAGATGGGGATCGCGGGGATGAGTGGCAATCAGAAACCGACCGACCAGCGCAACGCCGCGCCGTAATCGGGGGGCAGGACGGCGATATTGCCGGGATCGCGGCGCCAGAACAGGTTGGTTTCGACCAGCCCGATCGCGAGCGGGGCGGCGTAGCGCATCTCGACGTCGAGCTCGCGGCCGGTGGGGGCGAGGTTGAGGCGCTGGCGTTCCCAGGCGGTAACGGCGCCGCTAGCATAGTCCCAATAGACCGGCATCGACAGCGCCACCCCGCCGCGCTCGACGCGCAACGGCTGGGCGAGGCGAAGACCGATGCTGTCGCCGCTGGCGAGCAGGTCGTCCTTGCCGAGATCGGCGGCGAAGGCGCGGGTCGCGAGCAGGCCGCGGCCGTCGCCGACGCCAGCAATGCGGGCGCGGGTCCAGCCCTGACGCCACGCGCCGCCGACCGACCAGCCGGCGCCGAGGTCGGCACGGGCGCGCGCGTCGAGGAAGGCGGAGGCGGCGCTGGCGGCGCCGAAGCCAAGGTCGAAGCGGGCGCCGAGGATGGTGTCGCGCTCGTTCAGCAGCGAGCCGGTCAGGCCGAGCGACAGCATGCCCATGCGGCGGTCGAGCGCGAGCAGCACGCGGTCGTAGCGCGACCGTCGCCAGCCGCTCATCCCGGCAAGCGCCGGATCGCGCTGCCACAGGACATCGCCGGTCTCGGCGGCGCCGGTCAGGCCGATGCCGCCGATCAGGTGGCGGACGGCACCCGACGAACGGGGCCGAAGCTCGACCCCCGCGGTGCCGTCGCCGGCGACGAGGAAAGCGGGCTGGGCCGCCCCGGCGAGACTGGCGGCGAGGGTGCCGGCGCCCTGCGAAAAGCCGATCGCGTAGCTGGTCCGGCTGCCGAGGCGCTGGCTGACGATGCCGGCGATGGCGCGGGCGCTCGTCGCCTGACGGTCGCTGAGCATCGTGCGGGCGAGGACGGCATCGCCGTTGGGGCGGGCGGACAGGGTGAAGGCGGCGGTCAGCTCGCCGCGCGCGACGCTCATGACCTGCCGCCCGGTCTGCAGCGCGCCGAGCAGGAGCGGGGTCGTGCCGGCACGGCGGATGGTGGGGGCGAGATCGATCGCGAAGGCGCGGTGATAGTCGTCGAGGATCACGGCGCCGAGCGTGCCGACGCTGGCGTCACCCATCGCGGGGGACAGGGTCGCGTTGCTCACGGTCGATATCGCCGCGGTCGAGCCGGCGAGCGACATGACGCCGACCGGCTGGAAGGCGCGGGTCAGGTCGATGACGCCGTTGCCGTACACCGCGTCGACGCCGGGCGATCCCGCGTCGCGTGCGGTGCGGAACAGGATATCGACGATCTGCGCGCCGGTGAGGTTGGGAAAGGCCTGCGCCAGCAGCGCGACGGCGCCCGAAATCTGCGGCGCGGCGAAGGAGGTGCCCGACCAGAGATAGGGAGTGTTGGTATTGTCCGGTGCGCGCACGCGCTCGCCGACTGCGGCCAGGAAATAGGCGGCGCCGTTGCCCGCCTTGTCGCTGAAGGACGAGATGACGTCGCTGGTTCCGACCGATCCGGCGATGATGACCTGGTTGCGCGCCGTCGCCGTGTCGCTGGCGACATTGGCGAAGGGATCGGGGTTGTCGGTCGAATCATTGCCCGCGGCGATCACGACGACGATCCCCGCCGCGGTGGCGCGGCCGATCGCGGCGACCAGCGTCTGCGGCATCGCCGCGCCGCCGAGCGACATGTTGATGACGCGCGCGCCGGCATTGCGGGCGGCATCGACGCCGCGGGCGATGGCGTCGGTCGAGAATTTGCAGCTCTCGTCGCTGTCGCTGCCCGCCGAGCTGGCGCAGGTGCCGGGGCGGTCGGCGCGCAGGATAGTGAGCGTCGCGTCGAAGGCGACGCCGTGCGTGCCGGCATCGTTGCGCCGCCCGGCGGCGGTAAAGGCGACGGCGGTGCCATGGCCGCTCTGGTCGGCGATCGAGCTGTTCCCCGCGACGTCCTGCGAGGCGGACGAAATCCGGTTGCCGAATTCGGCGCTGGTCGTGTCGATGCCGCTGTCGATGATCGCGAGATTGACGCCGGCCCCGGTCGCGCCCTTCTGATAAGCGGCGAGCGCGTTCATCGATACGGCGCCGACGGTCGCGCGATATTCGCTCGTGTCGTAGCTCGCGGTGGCGGTCGGCGTGGGGCTAGGCGCCGGGGCGGGTGCGGGCGTCGGGCTGGGCGACGGGGTGGGGATGGTGACGACCGGTGCCGGGGTGGTGCTGACGCCGCCACCGCCGCCACCGCCGCAGCCCGCCAGCAGGGCGAGCGGGGCGATGCCCCACCAGCGCGGCGCCGATCTGCCGTAGCCTTTCATGACGCTTTTACCCCTTCGACTCAGGTCGTTGGCGAAGCTTAGGGGCGAAAGATGTCCAAAACATCCCGTCTTGCGGCCGGTACGGAAGCAGGCAGGATGATGCGCGAGGGTCGGGGAACGGCTTGCCGCACTGGCCCGCGCACCATAGAGGCTCGCGGCGATGCTGCCGCGGCTTGCCACGATCGACACCTGGATCTTCGATCTGGACAATACGCTGTATCCGGCGAGCGCGAACCTGTTCCAGCGGATCGACGCGCGGATGACCGCCTATGTCGCACGGACGCTGGGGCTCGACCGCGAGACGGCGTTCCGGGTGCAGAAGGACTATTTCCTGGCGCATGGCACGACGCTGGCCGGGCTGATGGCCGACCATGGCGTCGACCCGCACGAGTTCCTGGCCGACGTCCACGACATCGAGATGGACGTGCTGGAGGCCGATGCCCCGCTGGCCGCGGCGATCGCGAAGCTGCCGGGCAGGAAACTGGTCTTCACCAACGGCGACAAGCCCTATGCGCTGAAGGTGCTCGACCGGCTGGGGCTGGGCGATGCGTTCGAGGCGATTTACGACGTGCATGCGATGAACCTGGTGCCCAAGCCGGCGCCATCGGCCTATGCGGGGCTGTGCGCGGCATTCGGGCTCGATCCCGTGCGGTGCGTCTTCGTCGAAGACATGGCGCGCAACCTGGCGCCGGCAAAGGCGATCGGGATGACGACCGTGTGGATCGACAACGGTTCCGAACAGGGGCCGGACGAGGACCGCAGCTTCATCGACTTTACCGTCCCGGCGCTGGCGCCGTGGCTCAACAACATTCTGGAGGAAGCATGAGCGAGGATCTCGCCCGCACGATCGACGCCGCGTGGGAGGACCGCGCGGCGCTGGGCCTGACGACCACCGGTGAGGTCCGCGATGCCGTCGAGCAGGCGCTGGCCCAGCTCGACGCGGGCACGTCGCGGGTCGCCGAGCCCGATGGCAACGGCGGCTGGCGAGTCAACCAGTGGCTGAAGAAGGCGGTGCTGCTGAGCTTCAAGCTCAACGACAATGCGCTGATCGACAATGGGCCGGGCGCGGGCCACTGGTTCGACAAGGTGCCGTCGAAATTCTCGGGTTGGAGCGAGGCGCAGTTCCGCAGTGCCGGCTTCCGCGCGGTGCCGGGCAGCGTCGTGCGTCGCGGCGCCTATGTCGCGCCGGGCGCGATCCTGATGCCGAGCTTCGTCAACATCGGCGCCTATGTCGGCGAGGGGACGATGGTCGACACCTGGGCGACCGTGGGCAGCTGCGCGCAGATCGGGCGGAACGTCCATCTGTCGGGCGGCGCCGGGATCGGCGGGGTGCTGGAGCCGTTGCAGGCCGACCCCGTCATCATCGGCGACGGCGCGTTCATCGGCGCGCGGTCGGAAGTCGCCGAGGGCGTCCGCGTCGGCGAAGGCGCGGTGCTGTCGATGGGCGTATACCTGGGCCAGTCGACCAAGATCATCGATCGCCAGACCGGCGAAGTCTTCCGCGGCGAGGTGCCGCCCTATGCGGTGGTGGTGCCGGGATCGACCGGCGGCGAGCTGGGTCTTTATTGCGCGGTGATCGTCAAGCGGGTCGATGCACAGACGCGCAGCAAGACCAGCATCAACGAACTGCTCCGCGATTGAGGTAGGTGACGGTACGGCAGCGCCGCGAAGTCGCCTCGACACGCGGGCTCAAGCTGCTATCGCCCGGGCAAATATTTAGGGGAAGACGATGACGACGCCGAGCAAGGTTCTGGATCGCGTTCTGGTGCTTGAGATGGTCCGCGTGACCGAGGCGGCAGCGATCGGGGCGTCGACGCTGATCGGCCGGGGCGACGAGAAGGCCGCCGACGCCGCCGCGGTCGAGGCAATGCGCGCCGCGCTCAACGAGCTCGACATGGACGGCACGGTCGTGATCGGCGAGGGCGAGCGCGACGAGGCGCCGATGCTGTTCATCGGCGAGAAGGTGGGCACCGGCAACGGCCCGGCGATCGACATCGCGCTCGACCCGCTCGAAGGCACGACGATCTGCGCCAAGGCGGGGCCGAATAGCCTCGCGGTGCTGGCGATCGCCGAGAAGGGCGGTCTGCTCAACGCGCCCGACGTCTATATGGACAAGATCGCGGTCGGGCCCGGCTATCCCGACAACATCATCGACCTGGACAAGTCGCCGAGCGAGAACGTCCGCGCGCTGGCGGCGGCGAAGGGGGTCGAGCCGAACGAGATCATCGCCTGCGTCCTCGACCGCCCGCGCCACGAGAAGCTGATCGCCGAACTGCGCAGCATCGGGTGCGGCGTGGTGCTGATCGGCGACGGCGACGTCGCCGGGGTGATCGCGACGAGCAATCCCGAGACGACGATCGACATCTACATGGGATCGGGCGGCGCGCCCGAGGGCGTGCTGGCCTGCGCGGCGCTGCGCTGCGTCGGCGGTCAGTTCAAGGGCCGGCTACTGTTCCGCAACGACGACGAGCGCGCGCGCGCGGCTAAGTGGGGCGTGACCGACCTCGACAAGCAATACGACCTGACCGAGCTGGCGCGCGGCGACTGCATCTTTGCGGCGACCGGCGTGACGAGCGGATCGCTGCTCGACGGCGTCAAGCGGCAGGGTGGCAAGATGACGACCGAAAGCGTCGTGATGCGCGCCTCGTCGGGCACGGTGCGCTGGGTGAAGGGCGAGCACCGGATCGGGTGATTCCAGCATCGGTTACCCCGGCCTCGAGCCGGGGGTCCCGCTGTCTCCCGCCGCTTGAAGAAGCGTCACCCCGGCTCGAGGCCGGGGTGACTGAGGGGTGAGCTGGGTCCTGCTCCTGTTGCTCGCCGCATGGCTTGTCGGCCGGCGGTGGTGGCAGCGGCGGTTTGGGCAGCCAGTGTCGGAGCGCGGCTCGGCGGCGCATTTCCTTCGCTGGTCGGCGCGGATCGCGATCACTTATGGACTGCCGGCGGTCGTCGGCGCGACGCTGCTCGGTATCGATCTCAACCAGCCCGAGCCCAAGTTCCTGCCGCTCGCCCAGCAGCTCGGCTATGGCGAGACGTTTCCGACCGGCTTACTGCTGATCGGCATCGCTGGCGGGACGGTGATCGGCGCGGTGATCGCCTGGTGGCGGGGGCCGGGACGGCGGTGGTTCGGGCCGCCGCTCGGCGTGCCGCGGACGATCGGCGCGGTGGCGGTGGCGTTGCTCCTGGCGGCGACGGCCGGGGTGGCGGAGGAGCTGTTCTTCCGCTGGCTGGTTCCGCTGTTGCTGGTACGCGTCGGCCTCGACGTGGCTGTCGCCTTTGCCGCATCGGCGCTGATGTTCGGCTGGCTTCACCGCTATCAGGGCACGGCAGGCGTGGTCGCGACCACCCTGGGCGGCGCGATGTTCGGCTGGCTGTATCTGGTCAGCGGATCATTGCCGCTGGCGATGCTGGTCCATGTGCTGGTCGACGTCAGCGCGCTCGTCGTCCGGCCGTGGGCGGCGAGCCTCAGGACTTGAGGCGCCAGCCGGTGCGGAAAATCGTCGTGATCGCCGCGAGACACAGCAGCAGGAACACGGCGGTCACCGAGACGCTGGCGACGACGCCGACGTCGCTGACGCCGAAGAAGGTCCAGCGGAAGCCGTTGATGAGATACGCGACCGGGTTGAACAGCGTGATCGTGCGCCACGGTTCGGGCAGGATCGCGATCGAGTAGAAGGCGCCGCCGAGGAAGGTCAGCGGGGTGACGACGAGTAGCGGGATGACCTGCAACTGCTCGAACCCGTTGGCGAGGATGCCGAGCACGAAGCCGAACAGGCAGAAGGTCACCGCCACCAGCAGCAGGTAGAGGAACGCCAGCACCGGGTGCGCGAGCGGCAGGTCGACGAACAGGTGGGCGGTGGCGAAGATGACGATGCCGATCAGCATCGACTTGGTCGCGGCGGCGCCGACATAGCCGAGCACGGTTTCGAGCGGCGACAGCGGCGCCGACAGCAGCTCGTAGATCGTGCCGGTAAACTTGGGCATGTAGATGCCGAGCGAGGCGTTGAAGATGCTTTCGGAAAAGATCGCAAGCAGCATCAGCCCCGGCACGATGAAGGCGCCATAGGGCACGCTGCCGAGGTCGCCCATCCGGCTGCCGATCGCGGAGCCGAAGACAACGAAATAGAGCGAGGTCGTGATGACCGGGGTGAGCAGGCTGGTCCAGATGGTGCGGCCGAAGCGCGCCATTTCGAAGCGGTAGATGGCGAGGATGCCGTGGAGGTTCATGGCTTCGGTTTCCACGCAGAGAGACGGTCGTCATGCTGAGCTCGGTTCAGCCTCTCGGGCGGCAGGCGATACGTCGAGAGATGCTGAAATAAGTTCAGCATGACGGTGATCGGGTGGTGGGGCCGGCTCACTTCTTCTCTCTCACCAGGTCGACGAAGATGTCTTCGAGGCTCGATTTGCGGGTTTCGAGGTCGGTGAAGGCGATCCCGGCCCCGCTCAGCGCCGTCAGGAGTGCGGGAATGCCGGTCTCTTCCGCCTCGGCGTCGAAGACGTAGCGCAGGCGGCGGCCGTCGTCCGCGATCGTCAGGTTCCAGCGCGACAGCGCGTCCGGCACCGCGGCCATCGGTTCGGCAAGCTTCAGGTCGACTTCGCGCTTGCCGAGCTTCTTCATCAGCGCGTCCTTGCGATCGACGAGCAGCAGCTTGCCCCCGGTGATGACGCCGACGCGGTCGGCCATTTCCTGCGCTTCCTCGATATAGTGCGTCGTCAGGATGATCGTGACGCCGCGCGCGCGCAGCTTGTGGACCAGCTTCCACATGTCGCGGCGAAGCGCGACGTCGACGCCGGCGGTGGGTTCGTCGAGGAACAGGATGTCGGGTTCGTGGGAGAGCGCCTTGGCGATGAGCACGCGACGCTTCATGCCGCCCGACAGGCCCATGATCTTGGTGTCACGCTTGTCCCACAGCGACAGGTCGCGCAGCAGCTCCTCGATATAGGCGCTGTGGCCCGATCGGCCGAACAGGCGGCGCGAGAAGGTGACGGTGGCGAGGACGGTCTCGAACTGGTCGGTCGACAGCTCCTGCGGCACGAGGCCGATGCGGCTGCGCGCGGCCTTGTAGTCGGTGAGCGCGTCATGGCCGTCGACGCTGATCGTGCCGGTCGAGGGCGTGACGATGCCGCAGACGATGCTGATGAGCGTCGTCTTGCCGGCGCCGTTGGGGCCGAGCAGCGCGAAGATCTCGCCGCGGTCGATGTCGAGATCGACCGAATGAAGCGCGGTGGTGCCGCTCTTGTAGGTCTTGGAAACGCCGGCGATGCGCAGGATCGGGTCGGTCATGTGGCGTCGCCCTAACCCATTCGTCACCCCGGCGGAAGCCGGGGTCCATGTTGCGGCAAGCGACTCATTCCGCCATGATCCGAGCCGCTTGCGGAGAAATGGATCCCGGCTTTCGCCGGGATGACGGCGGGGGTTAGCTGGCTCGCGCTTCCGCGATGGCGGCTTGCAGCTGGTCGAGCGGCTGCGCGCCCGACAGGACGCGGTTGCCGATCACCCAGGCGGGCGTGCCCGTCAGGCCGAGCTTGCCGGCCAGCGCATAGTTGCGGCCGATCTCGGCATCCGCGGCGCGTTCGTCGAGGTTGGCGAGGGTGACGCCCGCCTTCTTCGCCGCCGTCGCGATGGTGGCGTCGGTGACTGGGCCTTGCGCGTACAGGCTGTCGTGGAAGGCGGTGAACTTGCCCTGGCGGGCGGCGGCCATGCTGGCGCGGGCGGCGGTGCGGCTGCTTTCGGCGAGGATCGGCAGCTCGCGGAAGACGACGCGGACCTTGGGGTCGCTCGCTATCAGCCTGGCGATCGTCGGCAGGCTGGCGCGGCAATAGGTGCAGTTATAGTCGAAGAACTCGACCACCGTCACATCGCCCCTGGGATTGCCGGCGATGGCGCTGGCATAGGGCTTCTCGAGCATGGGACGCAGCGCGGCGACGGCTTGTCCGGACTCGCGCAGGCGCAGCTGGTCCATCGCCTCGGTAATGACCTCGGGATGGGCGAGCAGATAGGTGCGGACCATCTCGCCGCTCGATCGGGTGCCGAGCGCGTAGACGGTGCCGCCGCCGACCAGCGAACCGGCCAGCGCGGCGAAGGGCATCAGCCATCGGGTCATCGGCGTTTCTTCTTCCTCTCGGCGGCGGCGGCGTCGCCGCTGGTCATGGCGATGTCCTGGGCGCGAAGCCAGTCGGACGTGCCCGCGGGGATGTTGGCGAGCGCATATTTGGCGGACTGGACCGCGGTGCGCTGATCGCCCGTCATTTGGGCGCGCTCGGCAGTGGCGAGCGCGGCGCGCGCGGTGTCGCCGGTCATTTCGTAGGCGGTGCCGAGCTGCATCCACGCCCAGGGATTGTCGTCGTCGCGCTGGGTGGCGACGCGCAGGACGCCGATCGCCTCTGGCAGGTTCTTCTTGTCCTCGGTCGCGATCAGCGCGTGGCCGAGCGTCGTCGCGATCAGCGGGTTGTTGCGCGATCCCTCGGTCGCATTGCGCAGCGGCGTCAGCGCTTCCTTCGGCTTGCCCGCCTCGAGCAGGATCTGGCCCTGGATCTCCTCGAAATAGGGATCTTCGGGCTTGGCGAGGACGAGCGCCGCCGCCTCCGCATCGGCGCGATCGGGAAAGCCGCCCTTATGATAGGCATAGGCGCGGGCGTAATGCGCGTAGATCGACTGATCCGACAGCGGATAGCGCTTCAACGTGTCCTCGGGGTCGAGGACGTAGCCGGCAAGCTTCGCCTTCACCCGCTTGAACCGCTCCTCGAGCGGGGCATCGAGCGGCTTGTTCCACGCGGGTGCGGTCTGCATCGTCTGGGTCAGGTTGGCGATCCGCTCCGACGATACCGGGTGGTCGAGCATGTAGCCGACCTTGCGATTGATGCCGTAGCGATATTCGAGCTGCTGCATCTTCTTGAAGAAGCTGAGGTATCCGCGCCCGGTGACGTTCGCGCCGTTGAGATAGGTAGCGCCGGCGGCATCCGCGCTTGCCTCCTGCGCGCGGCTGAAGGCGAGATACTTGCCCATCGCCGCCTGCTGCCCCGCGGCGAGGATGCCCGCGCCCGCCTCGCCGCCACCGGCCGCCATCGCGGCGAGGCCGATGACCATCGACAGCAGCGAGATGCCCATCGGCTCCTTGCCCATCCGGTCGGCGAGCGCGACGTGGCCGCCGGTGATGTGGCCGATCTCGTGCGCGATGACGCCCTGCACCTCGTTGGCGCTGTCGGCGGCGAGGATGGTGCCCGAATTGACGTAGACGGTCTGGCCGCCGGCGACGAAGGCGTTGATGCTCTGGTCGTTGACGAGGACGATCTTCACGTCGCGCGGGGACAGGCCCGCCGCGGTAATGAGCGGGGCCGACATCTCCGCCAGCATCGCCTCGGTCTCCGCATCGCGCAGCACCGATTGCGCGGACGCGGGCGTGGCGGCGGCGACCACGACCAGCGCACAGGCGGCAGCGAGGGATCGGGCGAGCGGATGCATCGATGGAGCCAAGCAGATTTGCGGGATCGGGAAAAGGGTGATGGTGGCGGAAGCGGGGTTAACTTGGGATGAAGCGCGTCTCTATCCTCCCCCGCCAGGGGGAGGTGGCGCGCCGGAGGCGTGACGGAGGGGGAGGGTTCCCGACGTCGTTCGTTGTCCACCGCCCCCTCCGTCAGCGCTGGCACGCTGCCACCTCCCCCTGGCGGGGGAGGATAAGGGTGGTGACGGCGGGGAAATCACTCGCTACGCCCCCCCTCGTGGACACGATCGAAGCCACCGCCGCGCTGCTCGTCATCGTCAACGTTGCGCTGGTGGCGCGGCGTAGCGTTTGGAACTATCCCTTCGCGATCGTCGCGGTCGCGATCTATGCCGTCATCTTCTTCCGCGCGCGGCTGTACAGCGACATGATCCTGCAGGGCTTCTTCGTCGCGGTTAACCTGTACGGCTGGGTCCACTGGTCGCGGGTCAAGGCCGAGGTCGGCGAGGTCGCGGTCGAGACGATGGCGCCGCCGGCCCGCGCCGGCTGGCTGGCCGGTTGCCTGGCGGCGACGCTGGCCTGGGGCGCGCTGATGCATCGCTTCACGGACGCGACGCACCCGTGGTGGGACGCCGGCATCGCCATTACCAGCATCGCCGCGCAGACGCTTCAGGCGCGGCGACTGATCGAAAGCTGGTGGCTGTGGATCCTGGTCGATGTCGCCTCGATCCCGCTCTATGCGATCAAGGGGCTGTGGTTCACCTGCGCGCTCTATGGCGTGCTGCTGCTGATCTCGGCGGCGGGGCTGCTCGACTGGCGGCGAGCGATGGGACGGGCGACACGGATGGTGCCGGCATGATCCCGCGCAGCGTCTGCCTCCACGGACCGGAAAGCACCGGCAAGTCGACGATCGGCCCGCAGCTGGCCCAGCATTTCGACAGCCCCTATGTCGCGGAATTCGGCCGCACCTATTGCGAGCGCTTCGGCACCGAACTGTCGATGGCCGATCTGGTCGCCATCGCGCGCGGCCATGACGCGAAGACGCAGGCGGCGCTGGCGGAGCGGTCGTATCCCGTCATCCTCGACACCGATCCGCTGATGACCGCGGTGTGGGCCGACATGCTGTTCGGCCGCCGCGACCCGTGGTTCGACGCCTGGACGGGGACCGCCGAGCTGTACCTGCTGTTCGACATCGACCTGCCCTGGGTCGAGGACGGCACGCGGATGTTCGGCAGCGATGCCGACCGGCGCCGGTTCTTCGAGCTGTCGAAGGCGGAGCTGGTGCGGCGCAAGCTGCCTTGGGTGCTGATCGGCGGAACCGGCAGCCGACGGTATCTCAACGCGCTGGACGCCATCCGCAGCTTCGGTTGATACTTGGGATCGTGCGCAGACACTGCTAGCGGGCTGGCATGACTCCGCTCGACCGTATCCGTAACTTCTCGATCATCGCCCATATCGACCATGGCAAGTCGACGCTCGCCGATCGCCTGATCCAGGCCACCGGCGGCCTTTCCGACCGCGAGATGAGCGAGCAGGTGCTCGACAACATGGAGATCGAGAAGGAACGCGGCATCACCATCAAGGCGCAGACGGTGCGCCTGGCGTACAAGGCGAAGGACGGCGTCGAGTACACGCTGAACCTGATGGACACGCCGGGCCACGTCGATTTCGCCTATGAAGTCAGCCGCAGCCTGGCGGCATGCGAGGGCGCGTTGCTGGTCGTCGACGCGGCGCAGGGCGTCGAGGCGCAGACGCTGGCCAACGTCTATCAGTCGATCGAGCACAACCACGAGATCGTGCCGGTCATCAACAAGATCGACCTCCCCGCCGCCGAGCCCGAGCAGGTGCGCAAGGAGATCGAGGACGTCATCGGCCTCGACGCGTCGGAAGCGGTGCTGGCGAGCGCCAAGTCGGGGATCGGCATCGCCGATATCCTGGAAGCGATCGTCACCAAGATCCCGAGCCCCAAGGGCGATGCCGACGCGCCGCTGAAGGCGATGCTGGTCGACAGCTGGTACGATCCGTACCTCGGCGTCGTGATCCTGATTCGGGTGATGGATGGCTCGCTGAAGAAGGGCCAGCAGATCAAGTTCATGCAGGCGGGCACGACGCATCTCGTCGACCGCGTCGGCTGTTTCCGGCCCAAGATCGAACAGCTTAGCGACCTGGGGCCGGGCGAAATCGGCTTCATCACCGCGCAGATCAAGGACGTGGCGCAGGCACGCGTCGGCGACACGCTGACCGATGCGAAGCGACCTGCCGCCGAACCGCTGGAGGGGTTCAAGGAAGTCCAGCCGGTGGTGTTCTGCGGGCTGTTCCCACTCGACGCCAACGACTTCGAAAAGCTGCGCGAATCGATCAGCAAGCTGCGGCTCAACGATGCGTCGTTCAGCTTCGAGATGGAGACGTCGGCGGCGCTGGGCTTCGGCTTCCGCTGCGGCTTCCTGGGGCTGCTTCACCTGGAGATCATCCAGGAGCGGCTGATGCGCGAGTACGACCTCGACCTGATCACCACCGCACCGTCGGTTGTGTACGACATCGAGCTGACCCACGGCGCCGGCCATATCGAACTGCACAATCCCGCCGACATGCCCGACACGAACAAGATCGCCGAGATCAGCGAGCCGTGGATCGAGGCGACGATCTATGTCCCCGACGAGTATCTCGGCAGCATCCTGAAGCTGTGCCAGGATCGTCGCGGCATCCAGAAGAACCTGACCTATGTCGGCGGGCGCGCGCAGGCGACGTACGAGCTGCCGCTCAACGAGGTGGTGTTCGACTTTTACGACCGGCTGAAGTCGCTGTCGAAGGGCTATGCCAGCTTCGACTATCATCAGATCGGCTACCGTCCGGGCGACCTCGTCAAGATGAGCATTCTCGTCAACGAGGAGCCGGTCGACGCGCTGTCGATGATCGTCCACCGCGGCACCGCAGAGACGCGCGGGCGCGGCATGTGCGAGCGGCTGAAGGAGCTGATCCCGCGCCACCTGTTCAAGATCCCGATCCAGGCGGCGATCGGCGGCAAGGTGGTGGCGCGCGAGACGATCAGCGCGATGCGCAAGGACGTGACCGCCAAATGCTATGGCGGCGATGCTACCCGCAAGCGCAAGCTGCTGGACAAGCAGAAGAAGGGCAAGGCGAAGATGCGCGAATACGGCAGCGTCCAGATCCCTCAGGAAGCGTTCATCGCCGCCCTGCGAATGGGTGACGAGGGCTGAGTCGCGCGGCCCTTTGCATGCGAAGGAACCGGGGCGTTAACGCGATATTTTCTGCCGCGAACGCATGGCGTTGGGTCAATGGCCGGGTCGGCCGCATCATTCGCCGGGAACGGTAAGGGAGTATCGAACGGGCGATGGGTAGGCTTCGGATGATCGCCGCAATGCTGGCGACCGTATCGATCTTGGTGGCAGGGCTGTTGGTGACGGTGCCGCAGAGTGGGCTGCCGGTGATATTGGTGTTCGCGATCGGTTCGCTGATCCTGGGTGGGATCACGCCGTTCGAGGCGGCCGATCCGTCGTCGCGGATGCGGGTCGTGCTGGCCTGTGCCGCCTATACGCTGTGCGCGATCGCGGCGGGTGTCCTGGCGGTGGTATCAGGCGCGCCGCGGCTGGTGCCGGCGATCATGCTGGCGTCGACGCTGCCGGGAATGGTGCTGACGATCTGGGCGTTCCGCACGCGCAAGCGCTACAAGCGCCGCGGCTGGCAGAATTACTTCGACAATTGAGGCGATGGTCGGCGGAGCGTCCATAGCCACGCTGCCGCCAGCACGAGCGCGACGAGATCCAGTGCCCAGATCGGCGGTTGGGTCGGACGCAGCAGGACGAGGTGGCCGAGGGCGGTCGCGACGATCGACCCGCCGAGCAACAGCGGCAGGCGCAGCCTCGCGATCCATGCCGGCTTGATCGCGGCGATCGCCAGGCCGGCGCCGATGATGCCCCAGAACGGCCAGACGAGCGGCGCATCGGGACCGGCAACCGCACGCAGCCAGAGCGCCGCGACGAGCCCGATCGGCATGCCCCACACGACGACGTCCCAACCTGCCGCCAGGCGACGCCCGCCGAGGCCACGCCGGCGGCGCTTACCCAGCCACAGCGTGGTCCCGGTCGCGGTGACGACGCACAGCGCGAGGCCGAGCAGCATATAGGCGATCTCGACCGGCAGTCCGGCGAAGTTGCCGAAGTGCAGGTTGTAGGTCGAGGCGGCGAGCTGCTTGCCCAGCGCGCCATCGGACAGGCCGACCGGGCCGAGCCAGCCGCCGTCGCCGCCGAAGACATAGGTCTCGCCATAGACGAGGCGGCGGGGATGCTCTGCGATGATCTGGATGTGCTGGCCGGCGGTGCCGGGATCATGGACGATGATATAGGTGGGCGTAGAATGCGGCACGCGCCGTGCCAGTGTCGTGAGTGCACGGGCGGCGTCGGCGAGCGGGGCGGGGGCCGGATCGGCGATGGGCTCGGCGCCGAAGATGGGGGCATAGGCCCGCTCCATGTCGCCGCCGGTATAGGCCTTTGCCAGCACCGAGAAGCCGACGCTGCCGAGACCGATGAAGCTGCCGGTCAGCGCGACCGCGACGACGAAGGGCAAGGTCCAGACGCCGAGCCGATTGTGCCAGTCGGCCTGCGCGATCTGGTCGTGGCTGCGCGCGCGCAGGGTGAAGGCGTCGCGCACGATGCGCGGATGCGCCAGCACGCCGGTGACGACGAGCGCGACCAGCACCACGCCCAGTGCGCCGACGACGATCATGCCGAAGGTTAGCGGCAGAGTGAGATATTCGTGCAGCGCGATGACGAATTCGGTCCAGGCATGCGCCTCGCGTCCGATCACGCGGCCGGCGGCATCGGTGTACCAGCCGCCGCGGTCGGTGGTGACGACCGGGCGCGGCAGGTCGGCGTTGGGCATGCGCAGGTAGAGGTGGGTGGTACGCGGCTTGCCGACGTCCTGCGTCATGCCGGCTGCGAGCGCGGCCTGCGCGGCGGCGGGACTGAGCGCCTGCGTCTCGGCGATGCCGGGCTGCTCCCAGCGCTGCCACCGGTCGTGGATGACGACCAGCGTGCCGGTGAGCGCGATCAGATAGAGGAGTGCGCTGGCGAGCAGGCCGAGCGCGGCATGGCCGCCGAGCGCGCGCTGGACGAGGCCGCGCTGGTCCGTGGCGGCATGGGGGCGGGCGCCGAGCGCGTTCATCCGAGGCTCCATAGGGCGGTGCCGAGAACCGCCGCGGCGAGCGGGGGCGCCACCATGCGGCGCGTGTCGGCGCGGGTCATCTGCCAGCCCATCAGCAGCGACCATAGCAGAGGCTGGAGGAAGAGCGTGAGCGCGGTGGTGTCGGCATCGCCCATGCCGTGGCGGCGGGCGAGCGCCTGCATGCCGAAGGTCAGCCATTGCGCGGCGGCGAAACCGACCGGGACGACGAGCAGGAAGACGGCAACGCGGCGAACGAGGTCGCCCCAGCGGCGGGGGACGGTGACCGCGGGCGGCTCGCGCGCGGGCTGGCGCTGGCGGGCGGGCGAGGTCCAGCCCGACCAGAGCACCGCGACGATCGCCGCCAGCATGGCGGTGACGGTGCCGATCGCGAGGCCCCAGGCCCCATCCTGGGCGGCCAGGATCGCGAGCGCGAGCGCCGCGACTGCCCAGCCCGCCCAGCCGAGCACGCGCCGCCCGCCCCAGCCTGCGCGGACCAGTCCGATCCCGGCGACGATGAGGAGGAGGGCGGGCGCGGTCACGGGCGTCAGTAGCGGAAGCTGATCGTGCCGAGCACGCTGCGCGGCTCGCCGTAGCGGCTCTGGTCGAAGGTCAGCGCGGTAAGATATTTGGCGTTGGTGACGTTGCGGACGTTGACGCTGACCGCGAGGGCGGGCGTCAGCTCGTAGCGGCCGAGCAGATCGACGAGCGCATAGTCGCCCTGATCGATGCGCACCGTATTGCTCGGCTCGAAATAGAAGCTGCTCTGATACTGGATCGAGGTGCCGAGCTTTACCTTCGGCATGGCCGGCGGCGAGTAGGTGATGTTGAGGCGTCCCAGGTTGCGGGGGACGAAGGTACGCTCCGGCTGGTCCTGCTGGTTGCGGATCTTCATCGTGGTGAAGCCGCCGGTCGCCTGAAGGCCGGGGAGCAGCTGGCCGCCGAATTCCAGCTCGATGCCCTGCGACTTGGCATCGACGGGCGTGTAGACGGTGCGACCGAGCGTCGCATCGAACTGGCCGAAGGCGGTGTTGTTCTGGCGCGCTTGGAAGATCGCGGCGCTGGCATAGAGCCGGCCGCCCAACCATTCGCCCTTCAGCCCCGCCTCCAGATTGTCGCCCTCGACCGGCGGCAGGATCTGGTTGGCGGCGTTGAGCTCGACCTGGGGGCGGAAGATCGTCGCGAAGCTGGCATAGGCGCTGATGCTAGGCGTCAGGTCGAAGGTCGCACCGACGAACGGCGAGAAGCGCGAGCGGCTGAAGTTCTGGGCGGCACCGTATGACGTGCCCTCGCTGGTGGCATGGGTGTAGTTGCCGCCGACCATCACCTTCAGCGGATCGGCGAGGTTGAGGCGGACGAGGCCGTATGCGGATTCGCGCACCGTGTGCGTATCGAGGCTGAGCGTATAGGGCGTCGGGAAGTTGGGCTTGGGGAATCGCCCGTCGAACAGCGTCGCGAGCGGCAACGAGACGTTGATCGTGGGATTGTCGTAGCTGGAATATTGCAGATAGCTCTCGGCGCCGCGCTGGACGCCGACCATTACGTCATGCTCGCGCCCGGCGACGGCGAGCTTGCCGCTGAGATAGGCGTCAAGCGACAGGTTGCGCGTCTCGCCCTTGAAGGCGCCGGGGTAGCTGAAGATGCCCAGCCCGGTGGCGCGATCGGGGTTGCCGTAGATGTAGAAGAGCGTGTCGTCCTCGCTGATCGCGCGGCGCAGCACACTGACCTTGCCGGTCCAGCCACCGCCGAAATCATGCGTGATGTCGCCGAAGATCTGGCGGTCGACGACGTTCCAGCTCGACCAGTCGGGGGCATAGTTGGCGCTGCGCTTGAATTCGATGCGGCTGCCGTCGGTGTAATAGAGCGGGATCGCCCCCCACATCGCGCCGGTGCTCTTGTGATCCTGATGGCCGTAGCCGGCGCTGACGACGGTGTTGGGGCCAAGGTCGGCCTCGACGATGCCGTACCCGGTCCAGCGCTTCAGCTGATAGCGGTCGAGATAGCTGTCGGTGTCGAGCGCCGCGCCGACCGCACGGGCTCGGATGCTGCCGCTCTTGGTCAGCGGCACGCTGACGTCGGCGTCGAGGCGGAGCGCTTCGAACGAGCCGTACTGGACGCTCGCCGAGGTACGGAAGTCCTTGAACGGGCGCTTGCGGACGAAGTTGATCAGCGCCGAGGGATTGCCGGTCGGCGAGAGCAGGCCGGGCGCACCGCGGACGACCTCGACCCGGTCGTAGATCGCGGTGTCGATCGAGCCGGTCTGGATGCCGAACGCGAAGGGCAGGCCGACGCCGTCGATCTGGAACGTCTGGATGTCGAAGCCGCGCGCCGAATAATAGACGCGGTCGGTTTCGCCGGCGAAGACGCTGACGCCGGGGACGGTGGCGAGCAGCTGGTTGACGTCGTTGAGCTGGAAATCCTGGATCTGCGCGCGGGTGACGACGCTGACCGACTGCGGCGTCTCGCGCTGGCTCAAGGGCAGGCGGGTCGCGGTGCGCTGGTCGCTGACGCCATAGTCGTCGGTCCCTTCGCTGCGCTGGCCGGTGACGATCACGTCGTCGCCGCGCTGGGGATCGTTGGCGGGGGTGGTGGCGGCGGTCGGGGTGGTCGAGGCGGCGGCTGCGGCGAGCAGCGCGAGGACGGCGGTCATGTAAGGCAACTCCCTTGTCGGGAGCGTCCTTAGCGGCCCAATCGCTTATTGCAAGTCATTAGCGTTTGCAGCGCCGTTCTCGGTCGAGCAACGCCGCCTTGCGGTCCAAGCCCCAGGCATAGCCGCCGGGGGAGCCGTCACTCCGCAGAGCGCGGTGGCAAGGCACGACGACGGCGACGGGATTGGCGCCGCAGGCCGATCCGACCGCGCGGACGGCGCCGGGATGGCCGGCACGGGCGGCAAGCTCGCCATAGCTGAGCGTGTCGCCGGGTGGGATCGTCGTCAGCGCCTGCCACACCGCTTCCTGAAAGGCGGTGCCGCGGACGTCGAGCGGCAGCGCGGCGTCGCGATCGGGCGATTCGACGGTGGCGACGACGGCCTCGGCCAGCCCAGCGAGCGACTCATCGCCCGGCTCGATCGTGGCGTGGGGAAAGCGGATCGCCAGCGCCGAGCCATCCTCGTCGAACGCGACGCGGCACAGGCCGCGCTGGGTCGCGGCGATCAGCAGCGGGCCGAGGCTGGTATCGGCGACCGTCCAGCGGATCGTCTCGCCGGTGCCGCCGCGCCTCCGGGTGCCGGGCGTCATGCCGAGGCGTGGCGCGGCATCGGCGTAGAAGCGGCTGGGGGCGGCATAGCCCGCCATATAGATCGCCTCGGTCACACTGGTGCCCACGGCGAGGGCGTCGGCGGCGCGCTCGGCGCGATGGGCGCGGGCATAGGCGGCGGGCGTCACCCCGGTCGCGCGCTTGAACAGCCGGTGGAAATGATGCGGGGCATAGCCGACCGCCGCAGCAAGCACATCGAGTGACGGTGCGTCCTCGGCGGCGAGGAGCCGGGTGGCGTGCGCCACCGCGGCGGTATCGCGCGCGACATCGTCGGGCAGGCAGCGGCGGCAAGCACGATAGCCCGCGGCGATCGCCTCGGCACCGTCCTTATAGAAGGTGACGTTCTCGCGTTTGGGGCGGCGGGCCGGGCAGCTGGGCTTGCAGTAGATGCCGGTGGTGTGGACCGCGACGACGAAGCGGCCGTCGGCGCTTCGGTCGCGGGTGGCGAAGGCGGTCCAGGCGTCGGTGGGGGTCATGGGTGTAACTCGCTCCACATTCCGTTCGCCCTGAGGAGAGGCTGAGCGCAAGCGAAGCCTCGTCTCGAAGGGCAAGCCAAGTCACCTGTGCTTCGAGACGGCGCTTCGACTTCGCTCAGCGCCTCCTCAGCACGAACGGATTGGGGGTAGGACGGTATGCCGATCACCGCATCCCGCGGCTTGCGGTCAAAGTCGCCGCCATGCGCCGCACGTCCTGTTCCCCTTCCGCGAGCGACACCGCGCGGGTCAGGCCCCTGGTCACGTCGCCGCCGAACTTCGCGCCGAACACGCGCGCGCGGGCATAGAGGTCGGCGGCTTCGCGATAGCGGCCGGCCTGTTCGGCGCAGAGCGCGCGGTTGAACAACGTCGGGCCGTGATCGGGGTCCGCCTCGCCGATGCTGTCGAAGGCGGCGCAGGCGGCGGGCTGGTCGTGCTTGGTGAGGCGCACCGCCGCACGGAAGCGGGCGGCGAGATCGGGCGAGAGGCCGTCGCGGTCCTCGCGGACGCGGATCGTGTAGTGCTCGCGATGCGGGGCGAGATCGAGCCGGACTTCCTGCGCGATCGATTCGGTCATCGAGTGGAGCATCGAGTCGACCGACTGAAGGATGCCGCCGTCCTCGCAGGCGCTGTCGTCGTCGCTCCGCGCCTTGGTCACGGCATAGACGATACGGCCGTCGTCGTGCCGTGCCATGCTGAGGTCGGCGCGCAAGCTGACCGAGCGGCGCAGGCAATCGACGCTGTAGGTCTGACGCTTCACGCATTTGCCGTCCTTGTCCTTCTCGACGCAGCGACTGCGGCCCTCGGTATAGGGCACGTCGCTGACGCCGACGTCGGTGCGACCGGTCAGCAGGCCATCGGGGCGAAGCGAAGGGGTGATGAGTTGGGCATGCGGCACGCCGTCGTCGCCGGCCTTTGCCAGCCGACGCTCGATCGCCATCGCCAGCTCGTCGCCCTGCGGCCCGCGGAAGGGATCGACGCCGATCGTCGGCAGCAGGCTGGCCTCGCGCGCACCCGCGGCAAAGACGCCCTCGAGCCGGAGCGTCTCGGCACGGGCAGGGGCTGCCGCCAGCATCATCGCCGCCACCATCGTCACCGCCAGCCGCCGCATGCCGTCCGCTCCCCTTGGCCTGTCTGCGCGATCGTTACGGCCGCGATGCTGAACCGATCATGATGGCTTTGTCATAATCAGGGCCCCCGTCGCTTGCATCGCCGCCGCCCCTTTGCTAACCGCGCGCCATCCCACCGGGCCACGCTTTGGCGTGCGCCCCGATCGTCTGTGGGGCCATCTAGTCGCTAACGGGGACGTCGATCGCGTGGATCTATCCGGCGGTATTCAAGCGAGCTTAGGCGGGCGCTATGCGCTCGCGCTGTTCGAATTGGCGAATGATGCCAAGACGATCGACCAGGTCGAGGCCAGCCTCGCCACGGTTCGTCAGGCGCTGTCCGATTCGGACGACTTCAAGGCGCTGACCGCGAGCCCGCTGGTGTCGCGCGGCGAAGCGGCGAAGGCCGTGCTGGCGACCGCCGATGTGCTGGGCGTCGATGCGACGACGAAGAATTTCCTCGGCGTGCTCGCCGAGAACCGCCGGCTGGGGCAGCTGCCCGCGATCATTCGCGCGTTCCGCCAGCTCGCCTCGCGCCATCGCGGCGAGACGACCGCCGAGGTGACGAGCGCGCATCCGCTGAGCGACGAGCAGGTTGACGCGCTGAAGCAGCAGCTGCGCACCCGCGTCGGTCGCGACGTTTCCGTCGACCTGTCGGTCGACCCGCAGATCCTGGGCGGCCTGGTCGTCCGTATCGGTTCCCAGATGATCGATTCGTCGATCCGCACCCGTTTGAATGCGCTCGCCAGCGCGATGAAGGGCTAATTCCATGGATATCCGCGCCGCAGAAATTTCGAAGGTCATCAAGGACCAGATCGCCAACTTCGGCACCGAGGCCCAGGTTTCGGAAACCGGTCAAGTGCTGTCGGTCGGCGACGGCATCGCGCGCATCTATGGCCTCGACAACGTCCAGGCGGGCGAGATGGTCGAGTTCGCTAACGGCGTGCAGGGCATGGCGCTGAACCTGGAGGCCGACAACGTCGGCGTCGTGATCTTCGGGTCGGACTCGGAGATCCGCGAGGGCGATACCGTCAAGCGCACCGGCACCATCGTCGACGTGCCGGTCGGCAAGGGCCTGCTCGGCCGCGTGGTCGACGGCCTCGGCAACCCGATCGACGGCAAGGGCCCGATCGCCAGCGACCAGCGCAGCCGCGTCGAGGTGAAGGCGCCCGGCATCATCCCGCGCCAGGGCGTGTCGGAGCCGATGCAGACTGGCCTGAAGGCGATCGACGCGCTGGTGCCGGTCGGCCGTGGCCAGCGCGAGCTGATCATCGGTGACCGCCAGACCGGCAAGTCGGCGGTCGCGATCGACACCTTCATCAACCAGAAGACGGTCAACGCCGGCAGCGACGAATCGAAGAAGCTGTACTGCGTCTACGTCGCGGTCGGCCAGAAGCGCTCGACGGTCGCACAGCTGGTCCGCACGCTCGAAGAGAATGGCGCGATGGACTATTCCATCGTCGTCGCCGCGACCGCGTCGGACCCCGCGCCGCTCCAGTTCCTGGCGCCCTACACCGGCACCGCGATGGGCGAGTATTTCCGCGACAACGGCATGCACGCGCTGATCGTGTTCGACGATCTGTCGAAGCAGGCGGTCGCCTATCGCCAGATGTCGCTGCTGCTGCGCCGCCCGCCGGGCCGCGAGGCGTATCCGGGCGACGTGTTCTATCTCCACTCGCGCCTGCTGGAGCGCGCCGCCAAGATGTCGGATGCGAACGGCGGCGGCTCGCTGACCGCGCTGCCGATCATCGAGACGCAGGCGGGCGACGTGTCGGCGTACATCCCGACCAACGTGATCTCGATCACCGACGGCCAGATCTTCCTCGAAACCGACCTGTTCTTCGCGGGCGTCCGTCCGGCGATCAACGTCGGCCTGTCGGTGAGCCGCGTCGGCTCGGCTGCGCAGACCAAGGCGATGAAGAAGGTGTCGGGCTCGATCAAGCTGGAGCTGGCGCAATATCGCGAGATGGCGGCGTTCGCGCAGTTCGGGTCTGACCTCGACGCGTCGACGCAGAAGCTGCTCAACCGCGGCGCTCGCCTGACCGAGCTGCTGAAGCAGGCGCAGTTCTCGCCGATGCCGTTCGAGGAGCAGACCGCGTCGATCTTCGCAGGCACCAACGGCTATCTCGACACCGTGCCGGTCGAGGCGGTGGTTCGCTACGAGGCGGCGATGCTCGCCGACCTGCGTGCCAATCACGCCGACGTGCTGACCAAGATCCGCGAGACGCGCGATCTGGGCGACGAGGCGAAGGCGGGGCTGAAGAGCGCGCTCGACCAGTTCGCGAAGACGTTTGCCTGATGCAATGAACGGGGCGGGGAAACCCTGTCCCGTTCGCGCCGAACGGAAGTTGGATTGAATGGCTAGCCTCAAGGCTCTCAAGGTTCGGATCAACTCGGTCAAATCGACCCAGAAGATCACCAAGGCGATGAAGATGGTCGCCGCGGCGAAGCTGCGGCGGGCGCAGGATGCCGCGCAAAACGGCCGCCCCTACGCCGATCGCTTGGAGAAGGTGGTCGCGAGCCTGGCGTCGAAGGTGACGGTGAGCGAAAGCTCGCCCAAGCTGCTCGGCGGGACCGGCAAGGACCAGGTCCACCTGCTGGTCGTCGCGACCAGCGAGCGTGGCCTCGCCGGCGCGTTCAACACCAACATCGTCCGCGCCGCCCGCCGCAAGGCCGAGGAGCTGGAGCGCGCCGGCAAGACCGTGCGCTTCTACATTGCGGGCAAGAAGGGCCGCGTGCTCAAGCGCTTCTACGGCAACGCCGTCGTCGCCGACCATGAGATGGGCGCGATCAAGTACGTATCGTTCGACGATGCCAAGGCGATCGCCGAGGACATCGTCGCGCGTTTCCACGCCGGCGAGTTCGACGTCGCCCACCTGTTCTACGCCAAGTTCGTCTCGGCGCTGGTCCAGGACCCCGTCGGTCAGCAGATTATCCCGGTCGCGGTGCCCGCCAATGCGGAAACCTTGCAGAAGACCGGCGCCGAAGCGGCGGTCGAATATGAGCCCGACGAGGAATCGATCCTCGCCGACCTGCTGCCGCGCAACGTCGCGGTGCAGATCTTCCGCGCGCTGCTCGAGAATGCGGCGTCGGAGCAGGGCAGCCGCATGAACGCGATGGACAATGCCACCCGCAACGCGGGCGACATGATCAACCGCCTGTCGATCCAGTACAACCGCACCCGCCAGGCCGCGATCACGACCGAGCTGGTCGAGATCATCTCGGGCGCCGAAGCGCTCTAAGTCATTCGAAGCAGGAAGAACCGTCATGGCAACCGCCGCTGAAGACATCCGCCCGACCCAGTCGACGGGCACCACCAACAATGTCGGCCGGATCTCGCAGGTCATCGGCGCGGTCGTCGACGTGCATTTCGACCAGCAGCTGCCCGCCATTCTGGCGGCGCTGGAAACCGACAACAACGGCACCCGTCTGGTGCTCGAGGTCGCGCAGCACCTGGGCGAGAGCACCGTCCGCACGATCGCGATGGATTCGACCGAGGGCCTGACCCGCGGCCAGACGGTTCGCGACACCGGCGCGCAGATCTCGGTCCCGGTCGGGCCGGCGACGCTCGGCCGCATCCTCAACGTCATCGGCGAGCCGATCGACGAGCGCGGCCCGGTCGCCACCGAGATGCGCGCGCCGATCCACGCGAAGGCGCCCGAGTTCGTCGATCAGTCGACCGAGAGTGCGATCCTGGTGACGGGCATCAAGGTCATCGACCTGCTCGCGCCCTACGCCAAGGGCGGCAAGATCGGCCTGTTCGGCGGCGCCGGCGTCGGCAAGACCGTGCTGATCCAGGAGCTGATCAACAACATCGCCAAGGGCCATGGCGGCACCTCGGTGTTCGCGGGCGTGGGCGAGCGTACCCGCGAGGGCAATGACCTCTATCACGAGTTCCTCGACGCGGGCGTCATCGCCAAGGACGCCGACGGCAACGCAATCAGCGAGGGTTCGAAGGTCGCGCTGGTCTATGGCCAGATGAACGAGCCGCCGGGGGCGCGTGCGCGCGTCGCGCTGTCGGGCCTGACGATCGCCGAATATTTCCGCGACCAGGAGGGCCAGGACGTGCTCTTCTTCGTCGACAACATTTTCCGCTTCACCCAGGCGGGCGCCGAGGTGTCGGCACTGCTCGGCCGCATTCCGTCGGCGGTGGGCTATCAGCCGACGCTGTCGACCGACATGGGCGCGCTGCAGGAGCGCATCACCTCGACCAACAAGGGCTCGATCACCTCGGTGCAGGCCGTGTACGTGCCTGCGGACGATCTGACCGACCCGGCACCGGCGACATCGTTCGCCCACTTGGACGCGACGACGGTGCTCAACCGCGCGATTTCGGAGCTGGGCATCTACCCGGCGGTCGATCCGCTCGACTCGACGAGCCGCGTGCTCGAGCCGCGCGTCGTCGGCCAGGAGCATTACGAGACCGCGCGTGCGGTCCAGTCGCTGCTCCAGCGCTACAAGTCGCTGCAGGACATCATCGCGATCCTGGGTATGGACGAGCTGTCCGAAGAGGATAAGCTGACCGTGCAGCGTGCGCGCAAGATCCAGCGCTTCCTGTCGCAGCCGTTCCACGTCGCCGAGGTCTTCACCGGCATTCCGGGCAAGTTCGTGGCGATCGAGGATACGGTGCGCTCGTTCAAGGCGGTGGTCGACGGCGAGTACGACCATCTGCCGGAAGCGGCCTTCTATATGGTCGGCGGCATCGACGAAGCGGTCGCCAAGGCCGAGAAGATGGCGCACGAGGCGTAAGCCACGACGAGCCCCTTCCCCTTCAGGGGAGGGGTAAGGGTGGGGGCGGCAGGCGGTGCTCTTGGTGAGACATCGCCCCACCCCCTACCCCTCCCCTGAAGGGGAGGGGCTTGAGGTATCATTATGCTGCACTTCGAACTCGTCACGCCCGAGAAGCTGGTCCGCTCCGAGGACGTGTTCATGGTCACCGTCCCCGGCACCGAGGGCGACTTCGGCGTGCTGGAGGGCCATGCGCCGATCATGTCGACCGTCCGCGACGGCGCGCTGGTGATCTATCGCACCCAAGGCGGCGCGCCCGAGACGCTGACCGTCCAGGGCGGCTTCGCCGAGGTCAACGAGCGCGGCCTGACCGTGCTTGCCGAGCACGCCGCCTGATCGATCAGGCGGGGGCGGGCTGCTGCACGCGCCGGCTCGCTTGCCTGTTCGCGGCGAGGAGTGGGCGTTCGACCCAGCGGTGGAATGCCAGCGCCAGTCCCACGGACGGCACGATGATGGCGGTCGCATAGGCGCCGGGCGCGAGCGTGAGCGTGCCGTGAAGTCGCTCGACCGCCAACACTACACAGGGGTGAATCAAGTATAGCGCATAGGAGGCATCGCCGAGCGCCGCGACGGCGTCGCTCGTTCGTCCGCTCGATCGCCGGCCGAGAAGCGCCGTTACGATCAATGCCCAGGGCAGGCCCCAGGACATCACGCGGCTCCAGCCGCTGATGCCGTTCACCGCATTTTCAAAGAACGCCAGACAATAGAGATCGGCACGCCCGGCCGCGAGCGCCAGGCCAGCGATGCCCGCCAAGACGAGCGGTAAGCCACAGGCCCGCAGCCAGCCCCGTTGCCAGACGTACCAGCCGATCACGCCCATCGCGAATTCCGCCTGTAGCGGGTTGAGCATCATGCGCAGCGGCGCCCATGCGGGATGGAGCAGGCTACCCGTCATCGCCGCGCCAAAAGCCAGCGCTGCGAGCCGGAGGGGCGATCGACCGGCGACGGCGATGACGAGCGCCACCAGGGCATAGAAGGAGAATTCGAATCCCAGCGTCCAGCCGACCGTGAGGACGGGGGCGTGATAGGCCTCGCCGTCGAGCACCGGCAGGATGGTGATTGTCGATACGAGCGCAGGCAGTACGGCAGGAGTTGGGCTGAGCGCCATGTAGACGGCGCTGACCATGACGAAGAGCGGGACGATTCGCCGCCAGCGGGCGACGAGGAAGGCGGTGGGCGTGATGTCGCGCGTGGCAAGCGTCTGCGCCATCACCATGCCGCTGATGACGAAGAACAGGTCGACGCCGCTGGCGCCCATCAGGGCGAGATGACGGACGTTCGGGTGAAGCGCTTCTGTGACCGGCGCGCCGCCGTCGCCGATTGACGCGGCGACGTGCTGGGCGAGGACGAGTAGAGCGGCGAGGGCCCGGAGCCATTGGATCGACACGATGCGCGTTGCCACGTCCCGATCCGTGGCACGACAGGCGTTAAGGCTGCGTTGGCGGGCCGAACCGGGGTTACAGGAAGCTGTAGGGGTCGACGTCGACGATGACGCGTACCTTTTGCGGCCACTCGAGCGCGCCCAGCCAGCCGCGGATCACGTCCTGCACGTCGAGTGCGCGGCGGGCATGAACGAGCAGGCGGAAGCGGTGACGGCCGCGGAGCATCGCGAGCGGCGCCGGCGCGGGGCCGTAAACCGACATGCCCTCCACCTCCGGCGCGGCGCGCCCGATCAGGCGGGCGACCTCGTGGGCGGCGGCCTGGTCCTCAGAACTGACGACGATCGCGGCATAGCGGCCGAAGGGCGGGGCGCCGGCGTCACGGCGTGCCTCGGTCTCCGCCTCGTAGAAGGCATCGGCGTCGCCGGTTATCAGCGCCTGCATCACCCGCGCCTTGGGGCTGTGCGTCTGAATGAAGACGTGGCCGGGCTTTTCGCCGCGACCCGCGCGACCCGATACTTGGCGGATCTGCTGGAAGGTGCGCTCGGCGGCGCGCAGGTCGCCGCCCTCGAGGCCCAGATCGGCATCGACCACGCCGACCAAGGTGAGATTGGGGAAGTGATAGCCCTTGGTCACCAGCTGGGTGCCGACGACGATGTCGATATCGCCCGCCTCCATCCGCGCGACGAACTCGGCGGCCTTGGCGGGGGACCAGATGGTGTCCGATGTCACCACCGCGGTCTTCGCATCGGGAAATAGCGCCGCGACCTCATCGGCGATGCGCTCGACGCCGGGGCCGCAGGCGACGAGGCTGTCCTCCTCCTTGCATTCCGGGCAGGCGCGCGGGATCGGCTCGATATGGCCGCAATGATGGCAGGCGAGGCGGCGGGTCAGGCGATGCTCGACCATCCACGCGGTGCAATTGGGGCATTGGAAGCGGTGGCCGCAGTGGCGGCACAGCGTCAGCGGCGCATAGCCGCGGCGGTTGAGGAACAGCAGCGACTGCTCGCCCTTCGCCAGCGTCTCCTCCAGCGCGGCGACCAGCTTGGGCGCGAGCCAGCGGCCGCGTTCGGGCGGTTCGGCGATGAGGTCGATGGGCTCGATCGTCGGCAGCTCGGCGGCACCGTAGCGGCCGGGCAGCTTGAGTTCGGCGTAGCGGCCGAGTTCGACCTGCTGGCGCGTCTCGATCGCGGGGGTCGCGGAGGCGAGGATGACCGGACACTGCTCGAACAGCCCGCGCATCACCGCGACGTCGCGGGCGTGATAGTGGACGCCCTCCTCTTGCTTGAAGCTGGTCTCGTGCGCCTCGTCGACGACGATCAGGCCGAGGTTTTTGTAGGGGAGGAACAGCGCGGAGCGAGCGCCGACAGTGACCATCGCGTCGCCGCAGGCGATCTGGCGCCAGGCGCGGCGGCGCTGCGACGAGCGCAGACCCGAGTGCCACGGCACCGGCTCGCAGCCGAAGCGGTCGTGGAAGCGCTTCAGGAACGGCTCGGTCAGCGCGATCTCGGGCAGCAGGACGACGCTCTGGCGACCGGCGCGGATCGCGGCGGCGATGGCCTCGAAATAGACCTCGGTCTTGCCCGAGCCGGTGACCCCGTCGAGCAATGTCGGCTGGAAGGCATGGGCGTCGACGCCGGCCACCAGCACATCGGCGGCCTCGCGCTGCTGCGCCGACAGGACGGGCGGTCCGAAGCCGGGATCGGGGACGGGGAAGGCGGTGTCGATATCGACCTCGACCGGCTCGATCGCGCCCGCCTTCACCAGCCCGCGAAGGACGGCATCGGAGACGTCGGCGATCGTCGCCAGCTCGCGGATCAGGCCCTGGCGGTCGGTGATGCGCTCGAGCGCCTGGGCGCGCTGCGGCGTCAGGCGAGGCGGCACCTCGCCGGTGGGGCGGTACTCGGTGATGGTGCGCGCGCCCTCCAGCGCCGAGGTGGAGGCGAGAGCCATGCGCACCACCGAAGCGGGCGGCGCGAGGTAATAGTCGGCGGTCCATTCGACCAGGCGGCGCAAGGGCGCACCCAAAGGCGGCACGTCGGCGACGGCGAGGATGTTGCGCAGCCGGTTGTCGCCGACCTCCGCGTCGGAGGGCAGGCGATCGGCCTCCCACGCGACGCCGATCAGCTGGCGCGGGCCGAGCGGCACGACGACGATAGAGCCGGGCTCGACGTGCATCCCGGCGGGGACGCGATAGTCGAGCGGGCCGAGCGCGGCATTGAGGACGAGGACGCGGACGCGTTGCATGCACGCGCCATATGGGGGTTTTGCGAGTCGGGGTGAAGCCGGTCACCCAATCTCACGTCGTCATTCCCGCGAAGGCGGGAATCCATACTGGCTGACCGCACCAGAATCACTGCCGTCCGCGACTATGGATCCCCGCCTTCGCGGGGATGACGAAGCTTCATGCCGCCCGACGCTGCCCGATCCGGCCGCGCTTGGCGTCGTAGAGACGCATGTCGGCGCGGCGAAGGAAGTCGCGGATCGCCTCGTCGCCGGCGAAATTGGCGACGCCGACGCTGCCGCCACATAGGACCGGCAGGCCTTCGACGATCAGCGTCACGCGCAGCCATGCCTGAAGCCGCTCGGCAAAGCCGCCGAGATCGGAGACCAGGCGCGGATCCTCGACGATCACCGCGAACTCGTCGCCGCCGAGGCGGCCAGCGGTACAGCCGTCGAGCCAATCGGCACTCAGTCGCTCGGCGATCGCGCGCAGGGCGTCGTCTCCGACATTATGGCCGAAGGTGTCGTTGATCTGCTTGAACCCGTCGAGATCGATGATCGCGAGCGCGAGTGGCGTACCCGTGTCGCGCGCGGTGATCATCGCGGTTTCGAGCGCGGCATCGAACGCGGCGCGGTTGTTGATGCCGGTGAGGAAGTCGGTGTCGGCGGAGCGGCGAAGCTGCTCCTTCAGCCGGTGGGCGGCGGTGATGTCCTGGAACACGCCGATCACCGCGTCCGGGCGGCCATCGGCATCGAACTCCACCTCGCCCTGCGATCGGACGCGGCGCAGCGAGCCGCGCGCGGTGATGAAGTCGGTTTCGAAGTCGAACGCCTCGCCGGTCGCGATGGTATGGGCGAGCTTGGCTGCCACCATCTCGCGCGCGGCGGGCGGATAGAAGTCGAGCGCGCCGTCGAGCGTCGGGAACTGGCCGATGGGCAGGCCGTGGATCTGGAACACCTGATCGGACCATGTGAGGTCGCTGTCGGCGAGGCGCAGGCGCCACGATCCGATCATCGCCAGCCGCTCGGCCTGTTCGAAGATCCGCGTCTGGCGTTCGAGCGCGATCGCCTGTCGCTCGCTTTCCGCCGCCATCTCGATGGCAGCGATGGCGGTGGCGCGGGCTGCCAGCAGCGCTTCGGCAAGGGTGCCGAGGTGATGAAGCGCGGCGCGGCCTTCGACCGACAGCGAGCGCGGCGCCGTATCGGTCACGCAGATCGCGCCGATGGCGTGGAGATCGCCATGCTCGTCACGGCTGCGGATCGGCGTGCCGGCGTAGAAGCGCAGGCCGCCGGCGACGAGGTGGCCATCGGCGAAGCGGGGGTCGGCGGCGGCATCCTCGATCACCATCGGGCCGGATTGGCGGATGGTATGATCGCAGAAGGCGCCGTCGCGCGGCAGCTGCGCGGGCAGATCGCCGGACGCCGCCTTGATCCACAGCCGTTCGCGATCGATCAGCGTGATGGCCGCCGGGCAATGCAGCATGTCCGCGGCGAGCGCCACCAGCGCGTCGAACTCGCGCTCGGGCGCGGTGTCGAGTAGGTCGAGGGCGTGCAGGGCGGCAAGGCGGCGCGCCTCGGCGGTAGCGGACAATGATTGTGGCTCCATATGAAACGGTTAGACCCATTTTGGTTAAGCCATGATTGACCAGCGCGATCGATTGCGACCAGCCGGTGCGGCACTGCCGCTGGCGGCGGAATGGGCCGCCCATCTGGCGCGCGACCGGCGCCGTTCGGAGCATACGGTGCGGGCCTATCGGGCCGGGGCGGAGCGGCTGATCGATTTTCTCGGACGTCACTGGGGCGGGGCGGTTGATCGGGCGGCGCTGCGGGCCATCGGCGTCGCGGATCTTCGCGCATTCCTGGCCGAGCGGCGGGGCGAGGGGTTGGGCAACGCGTCGGCCGCGCGCGAGCTGTCGGCGATCCGCGGATTTCTGGCATGGGCCAATCCCGGGCACGGCGGCCCCCGGATCGCCGGGCCGCGGGTGAAGAAGGGCGTGCCCCGGCCGGTATCGCCCGACGAGGCGGTGGCGCTGGCCGAGGAGGTCGTCGAGGACGCGCGTGAGGAATGGATCGGCAAGCGCGACTGGGCGGTGCTGATGCTGCTCTATGGCGCAGGACTGCGCGTCGGTGAGGCGCTGGCGTTGACGGGCGCGATCCTGCCGCTGGGCGAGACGCTGAGCGTGACGGGGAAGCGGGCGAAGACGCGAATCGTGCCGCTGCTGCCGCAGGTGCGCGACGCGATCGAGGATTATGCCGTCGCCGTGCCTTTCGGCGTGTCGCGCGATACGATCCTGTTTCGCGGTGCCAAGGGCGGGCCGTTGTCGCCGGCCGTGGTTCGGCGGTCGGTGCGGGGCGCGCGCGGCCGCCTGGGGCTGGGCGAGCGGACGACGCCGCATGCGCTTCGGCACAGCTTTGCGACGCACCTGCTGGGGCGGGGCGCCGACCTGCGTGCGCTGCAGGAGTTGCTCGGCCATGCCAGCCTGAGCTCGACGCAGGTCTATACCGCGGTGGATGCCGCCCATCTGATGGACGTGTACCGGCACGCGCATCCGCGGGCTTAGACGCTAGCGCTGGGCGCGGGGCTTCCAGGTGGCGACGCGGTAGAGGTAGAAGCCGACCCCGGCGGCCATCAGACCTAACGCGATCGGGCCGACATAGCGGTCGAGCTGTTCGAAGTTGCGATCGAGGACGACGCCGGCGCCGGCGAGGATGGTGTTCCAGATCGCGCTGCCCCCGGCGGTCGCGAGAATGAAGCGCCAGTGCGCCATTCGGCCCATGCCGGCGGGCAGCGACACCAGGGTGCGGAAGGTCGGCATGAAGCGGAAGACGAACACCACCCACCAGCCGCGATGATGGAAGAAGTGGGTGATCTTCTCGATATCTTCCCATTCGAGCGTCAGCCAGCGACCGTATCGATCCACGAACGGCTTCAGGCCGTGGTAGCCGAAGCGGCGGCCGAGCCAGTACCAGGGATAGTTGCCGACGACGGTCCCGATCGTGCCGGCGACGACCAGCCAGACGAAGCTCATCTGCCCCCGCCCGACGGCCATGCCGCCGAGGCCCATGATGACCTCCGACGGGATCGGCGGGAAGACGTTCTCGAGCGCCATCAGGAAGGCGATGCCGAGATAGCCGCCGCGGGTGATCAGATCGAGGATAAAGTCGGTCATGTGGGGGGAGAACACGGGGGAGTGGGGATGGTTCAGGCTGCCCTCACCCTTCTCTCTCCCAACGGGAGAGGGAAAATGTCGCCGGAGGCGACGAGGGGTGAGGACGGTCTGGCTAACCCCGTTCCGCCACGCGGCGTTCGATCGCGTCCCAGATCATGGCCGCGACGTCGGTGCCGTCGAAGCGCTCGATCGCGACGATGCCGGTCGGGCTGGTGACGTTGATTTCGGTCAGCCATTCGCCGCCGATGACGTCGATGCCGACGAACAGCAGGCCGCGGCGTTTCAGCTCAGGGCCGAGGACGGCGCAGATTTCCCGTTCGCGCGCCGTCAGCTGCGTCTTCTCCGCCGATCCGCCGACCGCGAGGTTGCTGCGGATTTCGCCCTCGCCGGGCAGGCGGTTGATCGCACCCGCGACCTCGCCATCGACCAGGACGATTCGTTTGTCGCCCTTCGCCACCGCGGGGAGGAACGCCTGGACCATGTGCGGCTCGCGCCACATCTGGTTGAAGACCTCGAACAGGGCCGACAGGTTCGCAGCATCCGATTCGACCTTAAAGATCGCCTTGCCGCCGTTGCCGTGGAGCGGCTTGACGACGATTGCGCCATGCTCGGCCAGGAAGCGGCGCGCCTCGTCGACGCTGCGGGTGACGAGCGTCGGCGGCATGAACTGCGGATAGTCGAGGACGAAGACCTTTTCCGGCGCGTTGCGGACGCTGGCGGGGTCGTTGACGACGAAGGTGCGGTCGGCGATCCGCTCGAGCACATGCGTCGCGGTGATGTAGCCGAGGTCGAAGGGCGGGTCCTGGCGCATCAGGACGACGTCGGCGTCGTCGCCGAGATCGAGGTCGACGGGATCGCCGAACGTGAAATGGTTGCCGACCTCGCGCCGCACGGTGACGGGATGCGCCTGCGCCCAGACGCGGCCCGCGGCATAGTTCAGCGCCTCCGGCCCGTAATGGTAGAGCCGGTGACCGCGTGTCTGCGCCGACAGCATCAGCGCGAAGCTGGAGTCGCCGGCGATGTTGATGGTCTCGATCGGGTCCATCTGGACGGCGACGGTGAGTGACATTGCGACCTACCTTCCGTTCGCCCTGAGACTGTCGACGGGCGTGTTCCGGGACGCGTGCTTCGACGAGCTCGGCACGAACGGGGGATTAGGGGCCGTGGATCGGAAAGTCACCCGGATCAGGGCATCCAGGCGTTTTCGATGTGGCGCGGGCGGGTGCCCGGCGCGAGCAGGATGACGTCGACGCGGATGTCGTCGCCGGGACCGGCATAGCGTTCCATCAGCACCTCCGCCGCGGCGGCGACGCGGGCGAGGCGGCGCTGGTCGATCGCGAAGTCGAGTTCGGCGGCGGTGGCGCGGGTCTTGACCTCGACGAAGGCGATGAGGTTGCCGCGCCGGGCGACGAGATCGACCTCTCCCGCAGGCGTGCGAACGCGGCGATCGAGGATGTGCCAGCCCTTGAGCCGAAGCCACCAGCCGGCGAGCCGCTCGCCGCGGCGACCGGCGGACTCCGCGGCGCGGCGGTCAATGGTGGTGGGACGGCGGGGAGAACGCATCAGTGCAGCTTGGGCGAGCACTGCCGGATCGGCAAGCTGGCGGCATCCGCTATTGTCGGTCCGACGATCGCTGATAGGCTGTTATCGGGGAGATGTTCACCATGGTAATCTGGCTGTCGCTTGCCGTCGTTGCCTTCTGCTGCGTAGCGGCGGTCAAGGCCGCGAAGAGAAGGCGCTAACGGTCACCCGTTGTCCTTCATTGCCAAGGCCCTGGCGTAGAGGGCCTTGCGGTCGAGGCCCAGTTTCTTGGCCACTTCGCCGGCGGCCTTGGCGGCGGGTAGGCGGGTGAGGGCTTCGGCGAGGGCGGCGTCGCCGTCTTCGAGGCTGGCAGGTGGCGCCTCGCCGGGCGGGGCGACGACGATGACGATCTCGCCCTTGGGCGGGGCGTCGGCATAGCGGGCGGCGAGGGCGGAGAGCGGCGCGGTGACCGCCTCTTCGAAGCGCTTGGTGATTTCGCGCGTCACCGCGGCATCGCGATCGCCGAGGCCCTGCGCCAGCGCCGTGAGGCAGGCGGCGAGGCGGGGGCCGCTCTCGTAGAGGACGAGCGTGGCGCGGATATTCGCGACCTCGGCGATGGCGTCGGCGCGCGCCTTTTCCTTGGACGGCAGGAAACCGCAGAACAGGAAGCGGTCGGTCGGCAGGCCCGCCAGCGTCAGCGCGGCGATCGCGGCGCAGGGGCCGGGAATCGTCACCACCAGATGGCCGGCGGCGCGCGCGTCGCGGACGAGCTTGTAGCCGGGGTCGGAAATCAGCGGCGTGCCCGCGTCGCTGACCAGCGCCACCGCCTCCGATCCCATGCGCGAGATCAAGGCAGGGCGCATGCCTTCGGCGTTATGGTCGTGATAGGGCAGCATCGGCCGCTTGGTGCCGATGTGACGCAGCAGGCCGGCGGTGACGCGGCTGTCCTCCACCGCGATCACGTCGGCACGCGACAGGATATCGGCGGCGCGGGGCGATAGGTCACGAAGATTGCCGATCGGCGTCGCGACGATGTAGAGGCCGGGTTCAAGAACAGTCACGGGGAACGTCATGGCAGAGGGTGTATGGAATTCGCAACGCCCACGGGCGCTTGGCCGTTGGGCGGCGCTGGTCGGCGCGGGGCTGTTGTCCGCCTGCTCGACCGTGGTGCCGCGCGGTAGCGAGCCGCCGCCGAGCGCGCCGCCGCCGCCCAAATCTCCGGTCGCGAACGACACGGTTCAGGCGGGGCTGCCCAACGACGTGCAGCGGCACCGCATCGCGCTGCTGGTGCCGCTGTCGGGTGCGAACGCCGGGGTCGGGCGGTCGATCGCCAATGCGACGCAGCTGGCGGTGCTCGATACCGGCACCGACAAGCTGCGCATCACCAACTACGACACCGCGACCGGCGCCGCGGCGGCGGCGAGCCGGGCGATCGCGGAGGGCGCCCAGCTGATCCTGGGACCGTTGCTGGCCGATGACGTGCGGGCGGTGACGCCGATCGCGCGGGCGGCGGGGGTGCCGGTGATCGGTTTCTCCAACGATGCTGGCGCTGCGGGGCAGGGCGCGTATCTGATGGGCTATGCGCCGGCGCAGTCGATCGAGCGCGTCGTCGCCTATGCCAAGAGCCGGGGCGTCAACAGCTTTGCCGGGCTGGTGCCCAATGGGCTGTACGGCGAGCGGTCGTCGACCGCCTTCCTGCGCGCGGTCGAGGGCGCGGGCGGACAGGTCGTCTCGCTGCAGACCTATCCGCGCCAGGCCGGCGGTATCGGCGCGGCGGTGACACGTTTGAATGCCAAGGCGCCGTTCGACGCGGTGCTGGTGGCCGATGGCGGCGCGGCGGCGGCGGCGGCGGCGCCGCTGGTCAAGCGCGCGAGCCCGCAGACGCATCTGCTGGGCACCGAGCTGTGGAATAGCGAGACGGGCATCGCCGCTCGGCCGCCGTTGCAGGGGGCCTGGTTCGCGAGCGTCGGCAACGGGCTGTATCGGCAATATGCCGCCAAATATCGCGCCCGCTTCGCCGCGGCGCCGTATCGCCTGTCGAGCATGGGCTATGACGCGGTGCTGCTGACGGTGCGGATCGCGCGCGACTGGCCGATGAACCAGCGCTTCCCCGAGAACCGGTTGCGCGATTCGGATGGCTTTGCGGGCATCGACGGGGCGTTCCGCTTCGGCCGCGACGGCGTCGCCGAGCGCGCGCTGGAAGTGCAGGAGATCCGCGGCGGCACGACGGTGACGGTGTCGCCGGCGCCGGCGAGCTTCGGGAAGTAGCTCAGGGGTCCCTGCCCTCACCCTTCCCACGCCGCTGCGCCGCGCGGGCCCCTTCCCTCGCCCGGCGGGAGAGGGAACAGCCGGCGGAGCCGGCAAGGGTGAGGGCAGCGTTAAGCGTCCGTCACGATGTCACGCAGGATGCCCTCCAACACCGGCGCGCCGGCTTCGGTGACGCGGAGCCGGTCGCCGTCGCGCACGATCAGGCCGTGGCGCGACAGGCGATCGACGGCGGCGTGATCAACCGGCGCCTCGCCACCCGCCAGCGCGGCGACACGGGGCAGGTCGATTCCCTCCGTCAGGCGAAGGCCCATCACCAGCGCTTCGGTCGCGCGTTCGTGGGGGGTGAGGGCGTCCTCGCTCTCGATGCCGTGGCCGCTGCGCGCCACCGCCGCTAGCCAATTCTCCGGTTTCTTGCGGCGGACGGTGGCGAGGCCGTCGCGGCGGCCGTGCGCGCCGGGGCCGATGCCGGCATAGTCGCCGTAGCGCCAATAGGTCAGGTTGTGGCGGCTCTCCGCGCCCGCCCTTGCGTGATTCGAGGTTTCGTAGGCCGGAAGGCCAGCCGCTGCGGTGATCGCCCGGGTCGTTTCGAACAGGTCGGCGGCGGTGTCGGCGTTGGGGATCGTCAGCCGGCCCTTCGCGGCTTCGGTGGCGAAGCGGGTGCCGGGCTCGATCGTGAGCTGATAGAGCGACAGATGCTCGGTGCCGAGCGCGATGGCGCGGGCGAGTTCGGATTCCCAATCGGACTGCGGCTGGCCCGGTCGGGCGTAGATCAGGTCGATGCTGGTGCGTTCGAACACGCTCTGCGCGACGCCAAGCGCGGCCAGCCCCTCGTCCACGTCATGCGCGCGGCCGAGGAAGCGGAGCGCGTCGTCGTCGAGCGCCTGAAGCCCGAGCGAGGCGCGGTTGACCCCGGCGGCGGCGAGATCGGCGAAGCGAGCCGCCTCGACCGACGAGGGGTTCGCCTCCAGCGTGATCTCGATATCGGGCGCGAACGACCAGTGGCAGGCGGCGGCGTCGAGGATCGCGGCGACGGTTGCCGGCGGCATCAGCGAGGGCGTGCCGCCGCCGAAGAAGATCGAGCCGAGCGTGCGGCCGGGCAGCATCGCCGCTTCGTGCGCCAGATCGGCGAGCAGCGCGTCGCGCCACGCGGCTTGGTCGACCTGCTCGCGGACGTGGCTGTTGAAATCGCAATAGGGGCATTTCGACACGCAAAACGGCCAGTGGACATAGAGCGCGAACGGCGTTTTTATAACATTCATCATCATTCCGTATCCGGACGATCGTGACGCATAGCCGATTCGCGCGCCGCTGGCTCGCCCTGCTCCTGTTGCCGCCGCTGCTGTCGTTTACCGACGCGCCCTTACGCGCCGGCGATTGGCGCTATGACACCGTCGCCGCACCGCGCAACGAACGCTTGTTCCGCCAGGTGATGCTGGGCGGCCAGAACGCGGCACGCGCGCTGGTCGGGCTGACGCCGTTGATCTGGGACGAGCGGCTGGCCGTGGCGGCGCGCAACTATGCAGCGGTGCTCGCGCGCAGCGGGCGTTTCCAGCACGCCCGCCAGCCGATGGACAACAGCCGGCAGGGCGAGAACCTGTGGATGGGAACGCGCGACGCGTATCGTTATGACGAGATGCTGGGGCATTGGCTCGAGGAGCGTCGTGTCTACGTCAACGGGGCGGTGCCGTCGGTCAGCCGCACGGGGCATTGGGAAGACGCCGGCCATTATTCGCAGATCGTGTGGCGGGGCACGCGCAGCGTCGGCTGCGCGATGGTGGCGGGGGCGAACGACGATTACTTGGTCTGCCGCTATTCGCCGGGCGGCAACGTCTATGGCCAGGTCGCTTACTGACGCGATGGCGCGGAGCGGCTAGGTTGGGGCGATGCGGATCGGAGCGCTGAAGGTAAAGCTGCAGTTCCTGTGCGGGGACACGCTGGCATTTGGCCCGGGCAAGGCGGACCTGCTCGACGCGATTGCGGCGCAGGGATCGATTTCGGCCGCCGGCCGAACGCTTGGCATCAGCTATCGGCGATGCTGGCTGCTGGTCGACGAAATGAACCGCTGCTTTGCCGAGCCCCTGGTCGAGACGGCACCGGGCGGCGGCAATCCGCGCGGCGCGTGGCTGACGGAGACGGGCAAGGAGGTGCTGGCGGCGTACCGGGCGCTGGAGGCGGCGAGCGCCGAATTGGGGGCGCATGAGGCGTATGGGGCGATCGCGGATGCGTTGCTGACGGCGCCGCGGCCGGGGAAAGAAACCCAGACGTAGCAGCCCGATCCTCCCCCCGGGGAGGAGGATCGCTTTGATGGTGGTACGCCAGCGAGCGGGAACTGCTTTTGCTGCCGGGTGCTATATACGGCCGGATATGGCGAGTCGGAATGCGGCTGTCGGAAAAAGGGGTTGTTGATGAAGTATCTGGCGATGGCCGCCGCCGCGGCATGCGGGCTGGCGACGCCGGTGGTGGCGCAGGACAGTGCGTCACCGCGGGCCGAGGCCGACGACCGGCTCCCCGACGTACTCGTCACCGCGCGGCGGCGGGCGGAGGATGTGCAGCGAGTGCCGGCGGCGATCGGCGTGGTCGGCGGCGTGTTGCTCGACCGCAGCTATACGGTGAACACGCAGGGGCTGACGGTGTTGATCCCGAGCCTCATTTATGCATCGGCCAACCCGCGCAACACCGCCCTCACGATCCGCGGTCTGGGATCGAGCGTGGTCGCGGTCAGCCAGGCGAACGACGGGCTGGAGCCGGGCGTCGGTTTCTACGTCGATCAGGTCTACCACGCGCGACCGGCGACCGCGGCGTTCGACTTTGCCGATGTCGAGCGGGTCGAAGAGCTGCGCGGGCCGCAGGGGACTTTGTTCGGCAAGAACACGACCGCGGGCGCGATCAACGTCACCAGCCGCCCGCCGAGCTTCACGCGCGAGGGCTTTGCCGAGCTGTCGTACGGCGACCTCGATTTCGTCCAGGCGAAGGGATGGGTGTCGGGGCCGCTTTCCGACGACATCGCCTATCGCGTGTCGGCGGTGTCGACGCGGCGCGACGGCGTGCTGGCCAATGTACGGACCGGGCGCGCGGCGAACACGCTGGGGACGCAGGCGGTCAAGGCGCAGCTGCTGGTCAAGCCCGACGACGCGATCGAGCTGAGGCTGATCGCGGATGTCACCAATTTCCAGGCCTATTGCTGCACGCAGGTGTATCTGCGCACCGGCACCAGCCTGCGCGCGGGCTCGCGGCAGTTCGGCGGGGCGCAGGGGCTGGCGGCTCAGTTCGGCTATGCGCCGCCGTCGACCGACCCCTATGCGCGAGTGACCGATATCGACGGGCCGTTGGGCGTCGATACCAACGAGGGCGGGGCCAACGCGATCGCCGACTGGAACCTCGGCTTCGCGACGCTGACGTCGGTGACGGCCTGGCGGTTCTGGAACTGGGATGCCGAGAACGACCGGGACTATACCGGGCTGCCGATCCAGCAATCGCAGCACATCCCGTCGCGACAGGACCAGTATAGCCAGGAGCTTCGGCTGGCGTCGAACGGCGACGGCGCACTGAGGTATGTCGTCGGGCTCTACGGTTTCCGCCAGAGGATCGTCGGGCGGCCGATCAGCATCTATGGCCCGGCGGCGGCGCGCTACCTGATCGGGACGGTGACGGGGACGACGCCGGTGCCGGCAAACCTGCTCGACGGCTATGGTCAGGACGGGCGCACCGACTTTCGCACGCGAAGCTATGCGGGGTTCGGCGAGGTCAACTGGCGGCTGCTGCCGCGGCTAACCGCGACCGGTGGCTTACGCTACACGCACGAAACCAAGCGTGGTGATTATGCGACCTACACGTTTGGTGGGCCGGCCCTGACCGGGTCGGCGGCACAGGTGACGGCGCTGCGCAACGCGCAACTGGGGGTGTTGCGCGGCCAGACGTACAGCGCGAGCGACCGCGACGGCAGCCTGTCGGGACGTGGCAATTTGGCGTGGCAGGTGAGCGATGCGGTGCTGGCCTATGCGAGCTTCGCGCGCGGGTTCAAATCGGGCGGGATCAACATGTCGGGCCTGCCGCTCGACGCCGCCAATCGTCCAGCGCTGGCGGCCGCGGTGGTGCGGCCCGAACGGAACACGACCTGGGAGACGGGGCTGAAGACCAGCCTGTTCGACCGCCGCCTAGTGGTCAACGTCGACGGCTATTGGACGAAGGTGCGCGATTTTCAGGCGACGGTCGTCGACACCGGGCCGACGCAGACGGCGGCGCTTCGCGGCTATCTGTCGAATATTCCGCGGGTCGAGGTGAGGGGCGTCGAGGCGGATGCGGCGGCGCTGGTGCTGCCGGGCCTGACGCTGCGCGCGGCGTTCGCCTATGCCGATGGGCGTTACGCCGATTATCCGGCGGGTCCATGCCCGATCGAGCTGCAGTCCGCGACGACGACGGCGTGCAACCTGAGCGGAAGGCGTCTGGCGTCGCTGCCGCGCCTGGCGGTGACGGCGGGGATCGATTACGCGCAGCCGATCGGAAGCGGGGCGGCGTTCGTCCATGTCGACACGGCATCGCGCAGCGGCGTCAACGGCGACCCCGGCCTGTCGCGCTTCACCTATATCCGCGGATATAATCTGACCAATGCCAACATCGGCTATCGCTTCGCCGATGGGATCGAAGTGGCGGTGTTCGCACGCAATCTGCTCGACGCGGACTATACCCAGAACGTCACGGTGCAGGCGGGCAATTCCGGGCTGGTGCTCGGCACGCCGAGCGATCCGCGAACTATTGGGATGACGTTGCGATTTGTGGGATGACGGAGGGGTAAGCTTGACCTGGGTCGCGCCACCAACGAGGAAGCGCCGTTCCTAGGAGAGAGGGCCCGATGACCGACGCGGTGTATCCAGCGCTTCCCGGCCCCGCCGGCAGTATCGACGCGGCGGAGTATGAACGGCAATATCGTGCGTCGATCGAGGACCCCGACGGGTATTGGCGCGGAGAGGCGAAGCGGCTCGACTGGATGACGCCGTTCGAGACGGTGAAGGACGTGTCGTTCGCCGCCGACGATTTCCGCATCCGCTGGTTCGACGGCGGCGCGATGAACGTGTCGGCCAACTGCCTCGACCGTCACCTGGCCGAGCGCGGCGACAGCATCGCGATCATCTGGGAAGGCGACGAGCCGGGCGACGGCGCGCGCATCACCTATCGCCAGCTTCACGAGCAGGTGTGCTGCCTGGCCAACGTGCTGAAGGCACGCGGGGTCGCGAAGGGCGACCGCGTCACGCTGTATCTGCCGATGGTGCCCGAGGCGGCGGCGGCGATGCTGGCGTGCACGCGGATCGGTGCGATCCATTCGATCGTGTTCGGCGGCTTCTCGCCCGACAGCCTGGCGGGACGGATCGAGGACTGCGGATCGAAGCTGGTCATCACCGCCGACGAGGGCTGTCGCGGTGGCAAGCGCGTGCCCCTGAAGGCCAATGTCGATGCGGCGCTGGAGAAATGCGGCGGGGTCGAGACGGTGCTGGTGCTGAAGCGTACCGGCGCCGACGTGCCGATGACCGAGGGCCGCGACCTGTGGCTGGATGCGGAGATGGCGAACGCCTCGCCCGAATGCGCGCCCGAGCCGATGGCGGCGGAGGATCCGCTGTTCATCCTCTACACCTCGGGCTCGACGGGGAAGCCCAAGGGCGTGCTGCACACCACGGCGGGCTATCTGCTGTGGGTGACCAAGACGTTCCGCGACGTGTTCGACTATCGCGAGGGCGAGATATTCTGGTGTACCGCCGATATCGGCTGGGTCACGGGGCACAGCTATGTCGTCTATGGCCCGCTGGCGAACGGCGCGACGACGGTGATGTTCGACGGCGTGCCCAACCATCCCGACCACGGGCGATTGTGGGAGACGGTCGATCGGCTGGGGGTGAACATCCTCTACACCGCGCCGACCGCGATCCGCTCGCTGATGCGCGAGGGCGATGCCCATGTCACCAAGTACAACCGCCGGTCGCTGCGGCTGCTGGGCACGGTGGGCGAGCCGATCAATCCCGAGGCGTGGGAATGGTATTACCGCGTCGTCGGCGATCGGCGCTGCCCGGTGGTCGACACCTGGTGGCAGACCGAGACGGGCGGTATCCTGATCGCGCCGCTGCCGCATGCGACCGACCTGAAGCCGGGATCGGCGACCAAGCCGCTGCCGGGCGTTTGCTGCGAGATCGTCGATGCGGAAGGCCAACCGCTCGACGGCGCGACCGAGGGCAATCTGTGCCTGACCGACAGCTGGCCCGGGCAGATGCGCACGGTGTGGGGCGATCACGAGCGCTTCATCCAGACCTATTTCACGACCTATCCGGGGAAGTATTTCACCGGCGATGGCTGCCGCCGCGATGGCGACGGCTATTACTGGATCACGGGCCGCGTCGACGACGTCATCAACGTGTCGGGGCACCGGATGGGCACCGCCGAGGTGGAAAGCGCGCTAGTCGCCCACGCCAAGGTCGCGGAAGCCGCGGTGGTCGGCATGCCGCACGAGGTGAAGGGGCAGGGCATCTACGCCTATGTCACGCTGAACGCGGGCGAGGAGCCGTCGGACGATCTGACCGCGGAGCTGCGGCAATGGGTACGGCGCGAGATCGGGCCGATCGCGTCGCCCGATGCTGTCCAGTTCGCGCCGGGACTGCCCAAGACGCGGTCGGGCAAGATCATGCGGCGGATTTTGCGCAAGATTGCCGAGGGCGACGTGTCGAACCTGGGGGATACGTCGACGCTGGCCGATCCGGGGGTGGTCGAGCAGCTGGTGGCGGGGCGGGTGGGGTAGAGGCTCGCTGTCCTCACCCTTCGCTGCCTTCGGCAGCATTTTCCCTCTCCCAACGGGAGAGGAAAGCGGCCCGCTCGGCACAGCCGAGTGGGAAGGGTGAGGTCAGGGTAGCCGGTCAGCGGTAGTTGAAACTCACGCTGATCCGCTCGCCCTTGGCGCCGTTGGGCACCACTTCGTGGCGCAGCCAGCTTTCCCACAGGAAGACGCTGCCCGGCTGCGGCTCGGCATAGACGAAGGTGCCGTCGCGGCGCGGGGCGGCCATCATCATCGGCAGGCGGGGGTCTTCCAGCTTGAGCGCGCCGGCGCCGGGCGGGATCGCGACATAGACGGTGCCCGACACTACCGAATGCGGGTGGATGTGACCGGAATGGGCACCGCCGGGCTTCAAGACGTTGACCCACAGGCTGTCGAGCTTGAGCTTCGCATCGAGCTCGAACCCCGCTTCCCTCGCAAACGCCGCGACGTGGCGATCGAGGCGGCGCTTCAGATCGGCGAAGACCGGATCGCGCTGCGGCAGGTCGTTGAGCGAGGCGTAGCTGGTGTAGCCGCGATAGCCGTGCGCCTTCGACCAGCGCTTGCCCGCCACGTCGTCCTCGGCCAGCGATAGAACGCTGTGCTCCAGCTCCCCGACGAAGCCTTCGTCGTCGAGCGTGCCCTCGTAGAACAGCGTCGGGAAGAGCTGGCGGACGGCCATCAGAGGACGGCGGCGACCAGCTGGCGGAAGGCGTCGGCGCGGTGGCTGATCGCGTGCTTGCGGGCCGGGTCCATCTCGCCGAACGTCTCGGTCTCGCCATCGGGCAGGAACATGGCGTCGTAGCCGAAGCCCTTGTCCCCGCGCGGCGGCCAGACAAGCGTGCCGTCGACCCGGCCCTCGAACCATTCGATATGGCCGTCGGGCCAGGCGAGCGCGAGCGCACATACGAAATGCGCAGTGCGGCCGGCGCCGGGCGTTTCCTGCAGCTTCGTTTCGACCAGCTGCATCGCGGCGGCGAAGTCCTTCGACGCGCCGGCCCAGCGCGCCGAGAAGATGCCGGGATCGCCGCCCAGCGCATCGACGCACATACCGCTGTCGTCGGCGAGCGAGGGTAGGCCCGACAGGTCGGCGGCCTGCATCGCCTTCAGCTCGGCATTGGCGACGAAGGTGGTGCCGGTCTCCTCGGGCTCGGGCAGGTCGAGCGCGCCCGCCGATACCGCCTCGATGCCATGGTCGCGCAGCAGTGCGTCGATCTCGCGCACCTTGCCCTGGTTGTGGCTGGCGATGACGAGCTTGCCGGGGGCGAGCTTGCGGATCGCCTGGGGCACGTCGCCCTCGCCGCTCATCGAAGCGCCTCGGCCTGGGCGCGGAAGATCTCGGTGCAGCCCATCCGCGCGAGACGGAGCAGGCGGAGCAGCGCCTCCTCGTCGTAGCAGGCACCCTCGGCGGTCGCCTGGACCTCGGCGAAGCGGCCGTCCTCGAGGATCACGAAGTTGCCGTCGGCATGGGCGGCCGAGTCTTCGGGATAGTCGAGGTCGAGCACCGGCGTGCCTTCATAGATGCCGCACGAGACGGCGGCGATCTTCTGCTGGATCGGATCGACGGTCAGCTTGCCGCTTTGCATCAGCCCGTCGACCGCCATGCGCAGCGCGACCCAGGCGCCCGAGATGGCGGCGGTGCGGGTGCCCCCGTCGGCCTGGAGCACGTCGCAGTCGAGCGTGATCTGTCGCTCGCCGAGCAGCTTCAGGTCGGTGACGGCGCGCAGGCTGCGGCCGATCAGGCGCTGGATTTCCTGGGTACGGCCCGACTGCTTGCCCTTGGCGGCCTCTCGGTTGCCACGCGTGTGGGTGGCGCGGGGAAGCATGCCATATTCGGCGGTGACCCAGCCTTCGCCCTTGCCGCGGAGGAACGGCGGCACGCGCTCCTCGACGCTGGCGGTGACGAGGACGCGGGTGTCGCCGAATGCGATCAGCACCGATCCTTCCGCATGGCGCGTGAAGTTGGGCGTGATCGAGATGGGGCGCATCTGGTCGGGGGCGCGGCCGCTGGGGCGCATTCAACTCTCCTCAAGGTGGGATGAGTCAAGTCACTAGCGGCGCGGGCAGAGTCGCGCCAGCCATGGAAGGAACGTGCGATGCAGCGATGGCATTGGGCAGCATTGGTGTCGATCGCGAGCGGGCTGCTGGTCGCCGAGGGCGAGGCACGGCCGACGCCGGAGACGATCAGCTATCGGACCGGCCCCTGCTACGGGACGTGCCCGGCGTATCGCGTCACCGTGTCGGCGGACGGCAAGGGCGTGTTCGAGGGCGAGCGCTTCACCAAGGTGACGGGCAGCCATACGTTCCGGGTGTCGAAGGCGGAGTGGCTGGAGTTCCGGCGACGGCTGCAGCCGTTGCGGGGGCAGGGGACGGTGCGGCTGGAGGATGGCGAGGGGTGCCGGATCATGGCGACCGACATGCCGACGGTGGAGGTGCGCTGGTCGAACGGGGCGCGGGCGTCGAACCTGCGGATCAATTATGGATGCGATCCGGCGCGATATGGCTGGATGTTCACGCATCTGCGCGAAGCGCCCAAGGCGTTGCCGATCGCGGCGTTGGTGGGGCGGTAGACGCTTAATCCTCCCCCGCCAGGGGGAGGTGGCACGCGCAGCGTGACGGAGGGGGCGGTAGGCGACACGCGACGTTTGGGCGTCCTCCCCCTCCGACCGCCTACGGCGGCCACCTCCCCCTGGCGGGGAAGGATCAGATGACGGAGGTGGGGTAGGGCTCGCCGTGCGACCCTTCACCCCAAGCCTCATCCATCCTACATCGCTGGCATGAGCGCACTCCCCGTCGTCGAATTGACCGATCGTGCGCGCGAGGTGTTTCGTGCGGTGGTCGACGGCTTTCTGGCGAACGGTGCGCCGGTGGGGTCGAAGACGATCGCGCTGGCTACGGGCATGAACCTGTCACCCGCCTCGATCCGCAGCGTGATGCAGGATCTGGAGGAGCAGGGGCTGCTCGCGAGCCCACACACCAGTGCCGGTCGGGTGCCGACCGATCGTGGGCTTCGCCTGTTCGTGGACGGCATGATGCAGGCGTTGGAGCCCAGCGCCGACGAGCGGGCGGCGATCGAGGCGCGGGCCGGCACGGGCGGGCCGGTCGAGGAAGCGCTGGCGGCGACGACGGCGGCCTTGTCCGGCCTGTCGGCGTGTGCGGGGCTGGTGATGGTGCCCAAGCGCGAGGTGGTGCTGCGCTCGATCGGGTTCGTGCCGCTGTCGGCGACGCAGGCGATGGCGGTGCTGGTCGGCGACGACGGATCGGTCGAGAACCGGGTGATCGAGCTGCCCGGCGGGATGCCCGCGTCGGCGCTGATCGAGGCGGGCAACTTCCTGACCGCGAATGCCGCCGGGCTGACGCTGGGCGAGGCGCGCGAGCGGATGATGCGCGAGCTGGCCGAGCAGCGGGCGGCGCTCGACGCGGCGGCGCGGGCGCTGGTCGAGCGGGGGCTGGCGGTATGGAGCGAGGACGGCGACCGGCGCCCGGTGCTGATCGTGCGCGGCCAGGGGCGATTGCTCGATGCGGCGGCGCTCGCCGACCTCGATCGGGTGCGGCATCTGTTCGACGACCTAGACGGCAAGCAGGAGATCGCGAGCCTGCTCGACAGCGCGCGCGCCGGCGATTCGACCCGGATATTCATCGGCGCGGAGAACAAGCTGTTCGCGCTGTCGGGATCTTCGGTCATCGCCCGGCCGTTTCGCGGGGCCGGCGGACGCGTGGTCGGCGTGGTCGGCGTGATCGGGCCGACGCGGTTGAACTATGCGCGCGTCGTGCCCATGGTGGATTTCACTGCGGCAACGCTCGCCCGCCTGATGGGCTGACAGTGACAGTACGGGATACATGATGATCGACAACGACACCGAGAACACGACCGAAGATCTGCGCCAGGAAACCGCCGCCGCGGCGCCCGAAGTCGCCGAGCACGATCGCGTCGCCGAGCTGGAGGCGAAGCTTGCCGAGGCGAAGCAGGCGACGATGTATGCGCAGGCCGAGATCCAGAACGTCCGCCGTCGTGCGGAGAAGGAAACCGCCGACGCCCGCACCTATGCGACGACGAACTTCGCGCGCGACATCCTGTCGGTGGCGGACAACCTGTCGCGCGGCCTGGCGGCGATCCCCGCCGAAGCGCGCGAGGATGCCAAGTTCAAGGGTTTGGTCGCCGGGCTGGAGGCCACCGGCCGCGAGCTGGACAATGTCTTCGCCCGCCACGGCATCACCAAGATCGAGGCGATGGGCGCGACGCTCGATCCCAACAAGCACCAGGCGATGGTCGAAATCCCCTCGGCCGACGCCGCGCCGGGGACGGTGGTGCAGGAAATGCAGGCCGGCTACATGATCAAGGACCGTCTGCTGCGGCCGGCGCTGGTGGGCGTGGCCAAGGCGGGGTAAGCGCCACGCGGTTCCAGTGTTGCAAGGGGGGCGGCGGTGGCCAGACTGACGATCGTTCAATATGCCGGTGATTATCGGGAGACGTTCGAACGGTTCGCCGCCGGGGGGCAATCGACCTATCAGGCGCAGCGCTATTCGGTGAATTTCGTCGGGGGGCTGGCGGTGAAGCATGAGCAGGTCGCCGTCATCTGCTCGCAGACCGCCGAGCCCTATGACGTCGTCCTCGGCAACGGGGTCCGCGCGATCGGCATGGGATTCCAGGGGCCGGTCGAGGAAAAGCGCTACGTCGGTTGCATCGCGTCGACCGCGCCGACCCATCTGGTCGCGACGACGCCCTATCGGCCGATGCTGGCCTGGGCGATCGCCAACGAGGTGCCGACGATCGCGGTACTGGCCGACTCCTTCGACGGGCGGCGGCTGCGCGATCGTTACCGCAACTGGCGGCTGATGCGGCAGCTGAACGATTCGCAGATCGAGTGGGTCGGCAATCATGGCCTCAACGCCTGCCTGTCGCTGCTGGACATCGGCGTGTCGCCAGACAAGGTCGTGCCGTGGGACTGGCCGCCGTCGTTCCGGCCCGAGGAGCGCGAGCCGCGGAAGCGTGAGGCGGGCCCGCTGCGCCTGACCTATGTCGGCGGCGTGATGGCGTCGAAGGGGGTCAGCGACCTGCTGGACGCGATCGCGCTGCTGCGCAGCCGCGGCATCGGCGTGACCGCCGTCATCAACGGCCCCGATACGGGCGGGGCGATGGCGGCGCATGCCGCCACGCTGTCGCTGGGCGATGCGGTGACCTTTGCCGGGCCGATCCCCAACGAAGCCGTGCCGGCGGCGATGCGGGATGCCGACGCGGTGGTTGTGCCGTCGCGGCACGAATATCCCGAAGGACTGCCGCTCACCATCTACGAAGCGCTGTCGGCCCGGACGCCGATCCTGGCGAGCGATCACCCGATGTTCAAAGGCGCGCTGGTCCATCGCGAGAGCGCGATCGTCTTTCGCGCGTCGGACCCTGCATCGATGGCGGCGGCGATCGAGGAACTGGGCAACGACAGCGCACGCTATGCGGCCCTGTCCGAGGCGACGGCGGCCGCATGGGAGCGGCTGCAGCTTCCCGTTGTCTGGGGTGAGCTGGTCGGGCGCTGGCTGGACGGCGGCGAGGCGGGGCGGCGCTGGATCGGCGAGCATGCCATCGCCTCCGGACGATACGACGAACGGCTGGCGGAACGCCGCCTCGCGCGAAAGGTATGAAGTGAGCTTTGTTACCCATCTCGAATGCTCCGCCACCGGCGAGCATTATGCCGCCGATACGCTCCACAACCTGTCGCGGGCGGGCAAGCCGCTGCTGGTGCGCTACGACCTGGAGGCTGCACGGGCGGCGGTGACGCGCGACGCTATGGACGCACGGCCGACGGGCCTGTGGCGGTGGCGCGAGCTGTTGCCGGTGCGGCGCGACGAGAATGTCGTCAGCCTGGGCGAGGTGGAAACGCCGCTGATCACGATCCCCAGGAGCAGCGGCGGCAACGTGCTGGTCAAGGACGAGGGGCGGTTGCCGACCGGCAGCTTCAAGGCGCGCGGGTTGGTGATGGCGGTGGCGATGGCCAAGGAACTTGGCGTGCGCACGATCGCGATGCCGACCAACGGCAATGCGGGCGCGGCGCTGGCGGCCTATGCTGCTCGCGTCGGCATCGAGACGATCGTCTTCTGTCCCGAGGATACGCCCGAGGTGAACGTGCGCGAGATCGCGGCGCAGGGCGCGCGGGTATGGCGGGTCAACGGCCTGATCGACCAGTGCGGCGCGATCGTCGCCGAGGGCGCGGCGGCGGGGCGCTGGTTCGATTTCTCGACGCTGAAGGAGCCCTATCGGATCGAGGGCAAGAAGACGATGGGACTCGAACTGGCGGCGCAGCTCGGCTGGCGGCTGCCCAAGGCGATCTTCTATCCGACCGGCGGCGGCACCGGGCTGATCGGAATGTGGAAGGGCTTTGCCGAGCTGGAGGCGCTGGGCTGGATCGGGCCGGAGCGGCCGCGGATGTATGCGGTGCAGGCGAGCGGCTGCGCGCCGATCGTGCGCGCGTTCGAGGAGGGCGTCGAGCACGCCGAGCGCTGGGAGGACGCGCATACCGTCGCGGCCGGCATCCGCGTTCCCAAGGCGGTCGGCGACTTCCTGATCCTGCGCGCGGTGCGCGAGAGCGGCGGCAAGGCGCTGGGCGTCGGCGATCCGGCGATCCTGAAGGCGGTCGACGATTGCGCGAAGAAGGACGGGCTGCTGCTGTGCCCCGAGGGCGGCGCGACGCTGGCGGCGTATCGCGAGGCGCTGCGCACCGGCGAGGTCGACGAGGACGAGGAGGTCGTGCTGTTCAATTGCGCGACCGGGCTGAAATATCCGATGCCGGAGGCGCCCTGGACGCTGGACCGGACGCAGCCGATCGATTGGGATCGGTTGTAGGGGCTACGAAAACTCCGTTCGTGCTGAGGAGGCGCTGAGCGGAGCGAAGCGCCGTCTCGAAGCACAGGCGGCTTGGCATGCCCTGCGAGACGAGGCTTCGCCTTCGCTCAGCCTCTCCTCAGGGCGAACGGGAAGGGGTGATGGATGTTGCGGACGCCCAAACTCTTCATCCCGTTCGTGGTGAGGAGGCGCTGAGCGAAGTCGAAGCGCCGTCTCGAACCACAGTTGGGTTAGCCCGCCCTTTATTGCGAGGGCGGGCGGATGGGATCGATCGTGAGGCCGATCCGCCTTCAGGCGACGGGGTGAATGCCCAGCGTCAGCGCGCGGCTGAGGGCGCGGGGGAGAGGCTTCGCGAAGCGGCAGCCGATCATGCCGTCCTCGGCCCAGATCGTGGTCGCGTCGAGCGGTGCGGCGGCGCCGATGGTGATCGTCAGTCGCTCGCCGATCTCGATCGTATCGGCCAGCGCAAGGCGACAGCCGTAGGTCGACACGTCGTGCATAGTGGCAAGAGCCAGCGACGCCTCGGGATGGTCGTGCCGCGACACGCCGACGCCGTAGCGAATCGCGCCGCGATGCTCGATGAGCGCAGGCGCTGCCTTGTTCCACTGCGACAACCGGGTCGCCATAGGACTCGTCCCCCGACGGTTACCCGGTCGTTGTAACGCATATTTGATGGGAAAAGGGTTAATGTCGCGAGGTCCACCGTACCGCGGGCTCTATTCATCGCAGCGATTGGCGGAAAAGTGCGCGATCAGCGGGTGTTGCCCGTGAAAGGCAGGATCGAATCATAGGTCGCGGCATCGGGCACGCCCGCGAGTCGCACGCCGCGACGGACGAGAAAGGCGTGGCGGACGATCTCCGCCTGCTGCTCCAGCCCGTAGCGTTTGAGCGGCCGGCCGGGATGGATGACATAGTCGTAGGTGCAGAAGGGATGGCGCTTCAGCGGCAGGAAGATGCCCTGCTGATGCTGCCAGATGTGGCACATCTCGTGGATGAAGAGGCCCTGGCGGTCGATTGGCGCGGCGGCGAAATCGTCGTGGTAGAGGTGGCCGCGGGGATGGAAGTGGATGTGGCCGCACGGCGCCATCACCGTGTCGCGCGGCTGGAAGAACGCCCATTTGCCGCGCACGACCGTCACCGGGGCATAGTCGATCGCGTCGCCGTACACGGAGCAGGCGAGCGCGATCTCGCCCGTGGTGAGCGGGCGTCGCTGCGCCATCAACCGGCCGGCGCGTCCGCCGCCGCGACCGAGGGCGCGTTGTGGGTGATGCGGCTGCCGTCGGCGAAGGTGAAGGTGAGGAGGAAGGTGACGTCCTTCTTCGCGCGCGGGTTGATGCCGAAGAGCATGACGTGGAGGCCGCCGGGGGCGAACTTCACCTCGCCCGCCGCGGGAATCTCGACCTTGGGCACCGGTCGCATCCCGGCCATACCGTTGCCGCTCATGCTTTCATGCATTTCGGACCGGATCGACAGGTCGGAGGTGACGCCGATCAGCGTCACGGGACGGGGGCCGCCGTGGATGGTGAAATAGGCGGCGCCCGGGCGACCCGGCACCGCGGGCATTCGCACCCAGGCGTCGTCGATCGTCACCTGCGTCGGTGCAGTGCAGCCGCCGATCGCGGTGGCGGCGGCCAGGGCGAGGCCGAGTGCGGCGGGTTTCGCCAGTCTGTTCCAGTGCGGGATCATCGTGAGGGAACCTCTACGAAAGTGCACTTCTTGCGGCAAGCCGACGGCCACCTATATCGCCGACAGCATGAAGAGGTTGCGCCGCCGTAACGGGACGCAACCTCGCTAGGTTTATCGTTTGTGAGGGGCTCGAGAAGCACACATGGCTAAAGTTATCGGTATCGACCTTGGCACCACCAACAGCTGCGTCGCAGTGATGGAGGGCGGCAAGCCCAAGGTGATCGAGAATGCGGAAGGCGCGCGCACCACGCCGTCGATCGTCGCGTTCGCCAAGGACGGCGAGCGACTGATCGGTCAGCCGGCGAAGCGCCAGGCGGTGACGAACGGCGACAACACCATCTTTGCGGTGAAGCGCCTGATCGGCCGCCGGTTCGACGATCCCGTGACCAAGAAGGACACCGAGCTGGTCCCCTATCACATCGTGAAGGGTCAGAACGGCGACGCCTGGGTCCAGGCGGGCGGCAAGGATTACTCGCCGTCGCAGATCAGCGCGTTCGTGCTGCAGAAGATGAAGGAAACCGCCGAGAGCTATCTCGGCGAGACGGTGACCCAGGCGGTCATCACCGTGCCGGCATACTTCAACGACGCGCAGCGCCAGGCGACCAAGGACGCGGGGCAAATCGCGGGCCTGGAAGTGCTGCGCATCATCAACGAGCCGACCGCGGCGGCGCTCGCCTATGGCCTGGAGAAGCAGGACGGCAAGACGATCGCGGTCTATGACCTTGGCGGCGGCACGTTCGACGTCTCGATCCTGGAGATCGGCGACGGCGTGTTCGAGGTGAAGGCGACCAACGGCGACACCTTCCTGGGCGGCGAGGACTTCGACAACAAGCTGGTCGAGTATCTGGCCGAGGGCTTCAAGAAGGACGAAGGCATCGACTTGTCGAAGGACAAGCTGGCGCTGCAGCGTTTGAAGGAAGCGGCAGAGAAGGCGAAGATCGAGCTGTCGTCGGCGGCATCGACCGAGGTCAACCTGCCCTTCATCACCGCCGACCAGAACGGCCCGAAGCACCTCGTCAAGACGATCAGCCGCGCCGACCTGGAGCGGCTGGTCGAGCCGCTGATCCAGCGCACGATCGATCCGATGAAGAAGGCGCTGGCCGATGCCGGGCTGAAGAGCGGCGACATCAGCGAGGTCGTCCTGGTCGGCGGCATGACGCGCATGCCCAAGGTCCGCGAGGCGGTGAAGAACTTCTTCGGCAAGGACCCGCATACCGGCGTGAACCCCGACGAGGTCGTGGCGATGGGCGCCGCGATCCAGGCGGGCGTGCTGCAGGGCGACGTCAAGGACGTGCTGCTGCTCGACGTGACGCCGCTGAGCCTCGGCATCGAGACGCTGGGCGGCGTGTTCACCCGGATGATCGACCGTAACACGACGATCCCGACCAAGAAGTCGCAGACCTATTCGACCGCCGACGACAACCAGGGCGCGGTGACGATCCGTGTGTTCCAGGGCGAGCGCGAGATGGCGGCGGACAACAAGATGCTCGGCCAGTTCGACCTGGTCGGCATCCCGCCGGCGCCGCGCGGCGTGCCGCAGATCGAGGTCACGTTCGACATCGACGCCAACGGCATCGTCAACGTCAGCGCCAAGGACAAGGGCACCGGCAAGGAGCAGCAGATCCGCATCCAGGCGTCGGGTGGTCTGTCGGACAACGACATCGACCAGATGGTCCGCGATGCCGAGAAGTTCGCCGAGGAGGACAAGAAGCGCAAGGCGGCGGCCGAGGCGAAGAACAACGCCGAAAGCCTGATTCACACCACCGAGCGCCAGCTTGCCGACAATGGCGACAAGGTCGACGAGAGCCTGAAGTCGGAAATCCAGTCGGCGATCGACGCCGCGAAGCAGGCGGTGGAGTCGGGCGATGCCGACCAGATGAACGAAAAGAGTCAGGCGCTTGCGCAGGTCGCGATGAAGCTGGGCCAAGCGATCTACGAGAGGCAGCAGCAGGCCGAGACGGCACCGGGGGGTGCGGGCGCAGCGGCCGGCAACGAGGCCGGCGGCGAGGACGTGGTCGATGCCGAGTTCTCGGAAGTCGACGACAAGTAAGGCGTAGGCGATGCGCACGGTCCTTCGAGACGGGCCTTCGCCTTCGCTCAGTCCCTCCTCAGGACGAACGGATGGTTTTGCCTTCGCCGTTCGCCCTGAGGAGCCGCTGAGCGCAGTCGAAGCGGCGTCTCGAAGGGCACGCGCATGGGGGCGGGCATGACCACGACCATCGATTATTACGAACTGCTCGAATGCGAGCGCACCGCCGATGCGGCCACGATCAAGTCGTCGTATCGCAAGCTTGCGATGAAGTATCACCCGGACAAGAACGGGGGGTGCAAGGATTACGAGGCCAAGTTCAAGGCGGTGAGCGAGGCGTACGACGTCCTCAAAGATCCGCAGAAGCGCGCCGCCTATGATCGGTTCGGCCATGCCGCCTTCCAGGGCGGCGGTGGTGGCGGCGGTGCGGGGCCGCAGGACTTCAGCGGCTTCAGCGACATCTTCGAAAGCGTCTTCGGCGAGTTCATGGGCGGCGCCGGGCGCGGCGGCGGGCGCCAGGCGCAGCGCCGCGGCGCCGACCTGCGCTATGACATGGAAATCTCGCTCGAGGAGGCGTTCCACGGCCGCTCGACCGAGGTAACGGTCGACGTGTCGGCGGCGTGCGACACCTGTCATGGATCGGGTGCACGGCCCGGCACCCAGGCCAAAACCTGCGCGCAGTGCGGCGGCCACGGCAAGGTGCGCGCGCAACAGGGCTTCTTCGTCGTCGAGCGGGCCTGCCCGGTATGCCACGGATCGGGCGAGGTGATCGCCGATCCATGCCCGGATTGCCGTGGCGAAGGCCGGGTCGAGAAGACCAAGACGTTGGCGGTCGAAATTCCGCCTGGTGTCGACGAGGGCACGCGCATCCGGCTGGCCGGCGAGGGCGAGGCGGGGGCGCGCGGCGCACCGCCGGGCGATCTGTACATCTTTCTCCACATCAAGCGGCATGCGATCTTCGAGCGCGAGGGCACGACGCTGTTCGCGCGCGCGCCGATCAGCTTCACAACCGCGGCACTGGGCGGCACGCTGTCGATCCCCGGCCTAGACGGGCGGACGCACGAGATGAAGATTCCGGCCGGCATCCAGTCCGGCAAGCAGTTGCGCCAGCGCGGCGCCGGCATGCCGGTGCTGCAGGGCCGCGGCGCGGGCGACCTGGTCGTTCAGATCGACGTCGAGACGCCGACCAAACTCTCGACGCGCCAGCGCGAATTGCTCGAGCTGTTCCGCGAAACCGAGACCGGCGACGAATGCCCGGCGAGCCAGGGCTTCTTCGCCAAGCTGAAGAGCGCGATCGCGGGATAGGTTTTCGCGGCGGCCGCCACCTCATGCGTCGTTCCGGTTCAAGACCGGGATGACGGGCGGTCGAGGCAGTTGCCCAGCCATGCTTCGCAACGTGCGGATTCTGCGCGGCGTACGGGACGGAAGGCGAGGCCATCTTGGCTTGCCTGCCCCCCGCTGCTAGTCGGCGACCGGTCTTTCCGGAGTTGTCATGCTGTCGACGATCAAGAAGTTCGTGCCGAAGTCGATCAAGCACGAAATCCGCAGCGCGTTGCTGCGGCGCAAGTCGACGCGTGATTACGAGACGCTATACGAGAACCACGCTCGCGAACTGGCGCCGGGCAGCTCAATCGGCGACGGCGATTTCGACCTGATCGGGCGGCTGGAACTTGCGCTGTTGAAGGAAGCGGGCATGACGGCGACGAGCACGCTCGTCGACTTTGGCTGCGGCACCGGGCGGCTGGCGGTTCATGCGGTGCCGGCGTTGAATCAGGGCAAGTATGTTGGTATCGACATCTCTCCGACGATGCTCGCGTATTGCCGCACCGCGATCGGCGCTGCCGAAGCGGAAGTCGTGCTGTGGCATCAGACCGACGAGAATTTTGCGCTCGCCGACGCTAGCGTCGATTATATCTGCGCCTTCTCGGTCTTCACGCATATGGAGCATGAGGACACGTTCCGGTATCTGCGCTCGGCGCGGCGGATTGTGCGCGAGGGCGGCGCCTTTGTGGCATCCTGCCTGCCGATGACGCTGTCCGAAGCGCGACGCATCTTTCTCGACGAGGCGAACCTCGATTCCGTCGCGCGCTGGGGCCACGTCCGCAACATTACCACCACCAGGGAGATGATGGAGGTAGTCGCGACGATGGCCGGGTGGCGTGTCGAGCGTTGGTATGACGGCGATCAGGACAACATCACCGATCCCATGACGGGTAAGCGCCACGGACTGGGCCAGTCGACGCTGGTGCTCCGCCCCGCCTGATCCTTGTGGATCAGCGCCGGCCCTTGAAGGTGATGGGGATCATCACGGGCAGATCGGCGGCGTCACGGCCATTGATGCGGTTGGGGCGGATGCGGAAGGTGCGCGAGAGGCGGAGTGCGGCGTCGGCGAAGCCGATGCCCTTGGGTGTCTCGACCACGGCGATGCAGCGATCGGGGTGGCCCGGGCGACGAACCGCGCAGGCGAGCAATACCTCGCCGCCGATGCCGAGCCTGACGGCCTCGCGCGGCCAATAGCGATTGATGACCGCATCGCTGGGATAGGCGATCCAGTCGGCGCGCTGGAAGCGCTGTGGGGCGCCACCGTCGGCCCTCTCGCCATTGCCTGCGCCGCTGCCGGTGCCCATGCCCTGGCCGCCGTCGCCGCTTGGCGATCCGACGCCGGTGGCTACCGGAGCGGCGGAGAGCGGCGGGACGGGTGGCGCGTCGATCGTCGCGGTGGCCCTGACGGCGGCGGGCGCGGGGGCATCGATCGCCACGCGGGTCGGTGCTGCCGGTGCGAGATGGCCGCCCGCGGCCCGTGGCGTCGCCACCTCGGCGGGCTGGGCGGGCCGCTCGTGTGGTGGCGGGCTGATCTCGGGCGGTAGCGGCGGCGGGGCGAGGTCGGGGGTTACGTCGAAGACGGTCAGCGCCGGCGCCTCGTTCGGGCGAAGCGGCGCGATGCCGGTGGAGAGCGCCAGGACGATCAGGCCGGCGTGGACCGCCAGCGTCGCAGCGCTCGCGCGCAGCCGTTGGCTCGTCGTCAACTCGCCGTAGCGCATGGTTGTTCGCTCTCCGCGAGGGGATGCTAATCCACGTTCGATTGGCCGACAAGCGATGCCGCTGCGCGTTGAGGCTTGCCCTCGGCTGCGCTATCGGCATCATACAGTCAGGGAGTGACAAAGGACCGAAATGCGGGGGCAAATTCTAGGCGTGGATACGCGGACCGGCGATGGCGTGGTCGCTGGGGACGATGGCCAGCGCTATCGGTTCAAACCGGCGGACTGGGCAGATCGCGGCGAGCCGGCGATCGGACTGAAGGTCGATTTCGACGTCGAGGAAGGCCGGGCGACGAGCATCTTCCCGTTGCCGAGCGATCGGGCGCCGGTACCGGCGGGGGTGACCGCAGTCGCCGCGCCGCCGGTCTATAACGACCGCAACAAGATCGTAGCGGCGGTGCTCGCCTTCTTCCTGGGCACGCTGGGCGTTCACCGTTTCTATCTGGGGCGGAACGGGTCGGCGGTGCTGATGCTGGTATTGTCGATCACGGTGCTGGGCCTGCTCATCACCGGGCCGTGGGCGCTGATCGACATGATCCGCTATCTGCTGATGTCGGATCGGGAATTTGCGGAGCGCTACCCACGGCGCTGACCGCCCCACGGGCTTGGCCGCCCCCTCTTGCGAGAGGGCGGTCGCGCCGGGGCGTCAGAGGGTGGTGATCACCATGCCGACCACCAGCGCCTGGGCCGCGATCGCCAGCAGCGAGCTGGCCGCGGTCTCAAACATGCGCATGTGAATGGTCTCCTGCCGGAGAAATATCCGGCATAGGCCATGTGGTGGATGTTACCCGAACACGCAATATTGTTGCTTGCGCGTGCAATTGCGTTATTTGCACTTAAGGTTTTTGTGCGGGATGGTCAGCGGGTTAGGGTGCGTTCTTTTCCCGAATTCCGCCATCCCCGCGAGGGCGGGGGTCCATAGTCGCTGAACATCGTGGGATCCACGCGCACCTGCGACTATGGATTCCCGCCTTCGCGGGAATGACGGGGTGAGGCGTCAGGCCTGGCCGAACACGCGGTCGAAGATCGTGTCGACGTGCTTGTAGTGATAGCCGAGGTCGAAGCGTGCCTCGATCTCCTCGGGAGACAGCGCGGCGGCGACTTCGGGGTCGGCCTTCAGCAGTTCCATCAGCGACAGCTGGCCGTCCGATTCCCACACCTTCATCGCGTTGCGCTGGACGAGGCGATAGGCGTCCTCGCGGCTGACACCGGCCTGGGTGAGCGCGAGCAGCACGCGTTGCGAATGGACGAGGCCGCCCATCCGGTCGAGGTTGCGCTGCATCCGCTCAGGATACACGACCAGCTTGTCCATGACGCCGGTCAGGCGGGCGAGCGCGAAGTCGAGCGTGATCGTCGCATCGGGGCCGATGTAGCGCTCGACCGACGAATGGCTGATGTCGCGCTCATGCCACAGCGCGACATTCTCCAGCGCCGGCGTGACATAGCCGCGGACCATGCGGGCGAGGCCGGTGAGGTTCTCGGTCAGCACGGGGTTGCGCTTGTGCGGCATCGCCGACGAACCCTTCTGACCGGGCGAGAAATATTCCTCGGCCTCGAGCACCTCGGTGCGCTGGAGGTGGCGGACCTCGGTCGCGAGGCGTTCGATCGACGAGGCGATGACGCCGAGGGTGGCGAAATACATCGCGTGGCGATCGCGCGGAATGACCTGAGTCGAGACGGGCTCGACGGTGAGGCCCATCTTCTCGGCGACGTAGCGTTCGACGGATGGATCGATGTTGGCGAAGGTGCCGACCGCGCCCGAGATGGCGCAGGTGGCGATATCGGCGCGGGCGGCGATCAGGCGCGTCTTGGCGCGATCGAACTCGGCATAAGCCTCCGCCATCTTCAGGCCGAAGGTGACGGGCTCCGCGTGAATGCCGTGGCTGCGGCCGATCGTTGGCGTCAGCTTATGCTCCATCGCGCGGCGCTTGAGCACGACCAGCAGCGCGTCGAGGTCGGCGAGCAGGATGTCGCTCGCGCGCGCCAGCTGAACCGCGAGGCAGGTGTCGAGCACGTCGGACGACGTCATGCCCTGATGGAGAAAGCGCGCCTCCGGCCCGGTGCGTTCGGAGACGTGGGTTAGGAAGGCGATGACGTCGTGCTTCGTCTCCGCCTCGATCGCGTCGATGCGGTCGATATCGAACGGGCCGGCGTCGGCGTCGGCGTCCCAGATGCGCTTGGCCGCGTCCTTCGGCACGACGCCGAGTTCGGCGAGCGCGTCGGTGGCGTGCGCCTCGATCTCGAACCAGATGCGGAAGCGGCTTTCCGGCGTCCAGATCGCGGTCATGGGGGCTCGCGAATAGCGCGGGATCATCGGGCAGGCTCCGTGGCAGGGATAGAGAGTCGGGCGCGCGTTAGCAGCGGGAGGGCTGCCCCTACAAATCGTAACCGTTCGTGGTCATAATGAGGGGGTGTTCGAACGGAGAAAGATCATGCGTCGCGTAGCCCTGTCGGCCGGTGCCCTGTTGTTCGCGAGCCCGGTGGCGGCGCAGCAACTTCCGATCTCACCGCTGGCCGGTGGGCGCGTCATGCCGACGCAGCCGCTGGCCACGACGACGGGGGCGACCGCGTCGAGCCGGATGAAGCCGGGCGCGGCGCTGGAGACGGGGCCGATGCGGCCGGCGATGGCCGGCGGCTTGCTGGCCGATGGCGCGGTGCTGAAGGACGCGGATGCCAGGGACGCCAAGGATGCTAAGGGTGCCAAGACCGCCGGGCTGGTGAAGAAGAAGCCTGCGGCGGCGCTGGGTGCGACGCTGGTTACCGACGATCCTGCTACCGCGAGCGCGAGCGCGGCGGCGGACAAGATCCCGGATATCGATCCCGGCGCGTCACCGGGCGATCGACGGCCGACCGCCGTGGTGGTGCGGCGGCCCGCCCCGGTGGCGGGGCCGAAGCGGCAGAAGTGAGGCGTTAGACCCGGGCCACCCTCACCCTTCCCTCTCCCGGCGGGACAGGGAGGGAAGCGCGAAGCGCCGGAAGGGTGAGGATGTGGCGGTTACGCCGCGATGTCGTAGGGTTTGATGTCGCCGTTGAGGTAAAGGTTGCGGGCCTTGGCGCGGCTGAGCTTGCCCGAGCTGGTGCGCGGCAGCGTGCGGGGCGGGATCAGCTCGATCACGCAATTCATGCCGGTCACCGCGCGAACGCGCTCGCGGATTTCGTCTCGCAGGCGGGTGCGCTCGCCATCGTCGAGGCTGCGGCACTGGACGAGGACGGCGGGCGTCTCTTCGCCCGACGGCGTGGTGATCGCGAAGGCGGCGATGTCGCCGGCCTTGAACCCGGGCAGCTGCTCGACCGCCCATTCGATGTCCTGCGGCCAATGATTGCGGCCGTTGACGATGATCATGTCCTTGGCGCGGCCGACGATGTAGATGTAGCCGTCGGACATATAGCCCATGTCGCCGGTGTCGAGCCAGCCGTCGACCAGGCAGGCATCGGTCGCCGCCTGATCCCGGAAATAGCCGACCATGACGCTGGGGCCGCGGCACCAGACCTTGCCGATCGCGCCCGAGGGAAGCGGCGTGCCGTCTTCCTCGCGGACCTCGATCTCCATGTCGCGCACGGGCTTGCCGCAGTTGACGATCGCGCGGAAGCGCTGCGGCCGGGGCCCATCGTTGCCGCCCAGGTCGCCGCCGCCCGACAGCTGGGTCTCTTCGACCAGCTCGACGCGGATGCCCTCGCCCGGCGGCATCAGCGAGACGGCGAGCGTCGCTTCGGCGAGGCCGTAGCTCGGCAGGAAGGCGGATGCGTTGAAGCCGGCGTCGGCGAAGGCGTCGACGAACGCCTGCATCACGTCGGGACGGATCATGTCGGCGCCGTTGCCGGCGACGCGCCAGCGCGACAGGTCGAAGCGGTCGGCGGCCTTGGTCTGCGACGACATGCGGCGCGCGCAGATGTCGTAGCCGAAGGTCGGTGAATAAGAGAGCGACGTCCCCGGATGGCGGCTGATGAGGTCGAGCCATGCCAGCGGTCGGCGCGCGAAATCCTCGGTCTTCAGATAGTCGACCGACACCTGGTTGGCGATCGGTGACAGGAAGCAGCCGACCAGACCCATGTCGTGATACCAGGGCAGCCAGCTGATGCAGCGATCCTCGCCGTCGATCGCCATGCCGTGGGCGTGCGCGGCAAGATTGTTGAGCAGCGCGTGGTGGGTGATCGCGACGCCGTGTGGAAAGCGCGTCGAGCCGCTGGAATATTGAAGATAGGCGATCGCCTGACCGTCCGCCTGCGGCAGCTCCGCCGCTGGGGCATCGCGCGTGGCGAATTCGGACCAATCGACCCCGGTCGTACCGACGAGCCGCGCCGCCTCGGCCGCCATCGGCGCGAGTTCGGGCGGGTAGATCAGCATCACCGGCTCGCAGCTGGCGAGCTGGACGCGCAGCTGCTCGATATAGCTGTCGCGGCCGCCGAACGAGGTCGGCAGCGGCAGCGGCACCGGCCACGCGCCGGCATAAACCGCGCCGAAGAAGAGCGCGGCGAATTCGGCGCCCGTCTCGGCGACGAGGGCGACGCGATCCTCGGGCTTCACCCCGGCGGCGATCAGGCGGCGCGCGGCGGCGAGCGCATCGTCGCGCAGCTCGGCAAAGGGGTAGGGACGGCTGAGCGTGCCACGCGCGTCGTGGAAGTTGAGCCCGCGCGTGCCGCCGGCAGCATAGTCCAGTGCTTCGCCAAGGGTGGCGAAATCGGCATAGCGACGCGGCAGTGCGTCGAGCGTCGGGGTAGCCTTGAGCGGCTCGTTCATCAATTCGTCCCTTGTCCGGCCGCTTGACGCGGCTTCGTCAACCTCGCCTTGTCGCTGCTCCGCACGTTCAAATCGCGGTACGACTGTGGCAACAAGATGGCGTGACCACTCGCCGAGACCGCCCGATCCCCCCGCTGGATGCGCCCGCCCTGGAGCGGATGGCGCTGCGCTATGTCGAACGCTTTGCGACGACGCGGGGAAAACTAGCCGATTATCTAAGGCGTAAGGTGCGTGAGCGGGGCTGGGCGGGCGAGCAGCCGGCCGATCCGGTGGCGCTGGCGGAGCGGATGGCGGCGCTCGGCTATGTCGACGATCGTGCCTATGCCGAGATGAAGGCGGCGGCGCTGACCCGCCGCGGACTGGGAACGCGGCGCGTGGCGGTGGCGCTGAAGGTCGCGCGGATCGACGCGGACGCGGCGGCGGAAGCGACCGATGCGGTCGCCGGCGAGGCGCGGCGCGCGGCGATCGTCTTTGCCCGGCGGCGGCGGCTGGGGCCGTTCGGCGCGCCGCCGGCGGATCGGGCGGCGCGCGAACGCCAGGTGGCGGCAATGTTGCGTGCCGGCCACTCGATGACGCTGGCGCGAATGATCGTCGACGCCAAGGCGCCACTCGACCCCGACGATCCCGATGAAGAGGCACTGCAAAACCGTTGCGATGACGACGAAGCGTGCTAGCAAGGCATGACAGGGGTGAGTGACATGCGTAGCGAGCCGCAAGAGGGAGCGGACGAGCGTGACGGTGAGGTAATGCCCGCCGACGCGATCGTCGTGAGTGGCACGATCAAATGGTTCGATGTGACACGTGGCTTCGGCTTCGCGGTCGCCGACGACCCGTCGGTCGGCGACGTGCTGATTCATTTCTCCGTCCTGCAACCGCACGGCCGCCGCAGCCTGCCCGAAGGCGCGCGTGTCGAAACGGTGGCGGTGCAGCGCGGCCGCGGCTTTCAGGCGCGCGCGGTCACCGCGATCGACCTGTCGCAGGCCGCCGACGAGGCGCCGCGCACGTCGCGCCGCCCCGACCGGATCGATCCGGTGACGCTGATCGACGCCGCGGGCCCGTTCGAAGCGACGCGGGTGAAGTGGTTCAACCGCTTACGCGGTTATGGCTTCCTGGTACGCGAGAGCGACGGCAGCGACGTCTTCGTGCATATGGAAACGCTGCGGCGCGCGGGCTTCGCCGGGGTCGAGCCGGAACAGCCGCTGTCGGCGCGGATCGTCGACGGACGCAAGGGGCCGCTGGCGGTGGTGGTCGAGGGGCCGGCGGCGTGAAGCGGGTCGCGACGCTGGCCGGGCTCGCGCTGCTGCTGGCGGGATGCCAGGGGGCAAGCGACGCGAACATGAGTGTTGCGGCCGAGGCGGACGGCGGCGACGCCGCTGCGACGGCGCGCCTCGCGGTCACCATCGAGGGCAGCGGCGGCCGCCATGTCTTCTCCGTCGAACGCGCACGCACGCCTGAGGAGCAGGCGCGCGGGCTGATGTACCGCACCGACCTGACCCCGAACGGCGGGATGCTGTTCTATCCCTATCCGGCCGCGGGCGGCGGGCCGCAGGTCGCGAATTTCTGGATGAAGAACACGCCGACGCCGCTCGACATCATCTTCATCCGCGCCGACGGCACGATCGCGCGGATCGCCGAGAACACGGTGCCGTTTTCGGAAGATCCGGTGACGTCGAACGAACCGGTGGCCGCCGTGCTGGAGATCGTCGGTGGCCGCGCGGCGGAACTGGGTATTGGCGAGGGCGACAAGGTGAGCTGGCCGGGGCGGCGGTAAACCCCAGCGCCCCGTCACCCCGCGTCAAGTCTTGGAGTGACGGACGGAGGCGCCTTGGTTATTGCCCGTCCCGCCGTCGCGCGGTAAGCGCGCTGGCATGGGCATCAACCTCAATCCCTTTACGTGGTGGAACGGCGCCAGCTGGGGCACCGTCCTCTACGGGCTTCGCGGCAAGACGCAGGTGGGCGAGGACTCGCTCGGCAATGTCTATTGGGAGGGCGGCAAGGACACCGCCGGCCGGCCGCGGCGCTGGGTGATCTATGTCGGCTCGAACGACGCCAGCCGGGTGCCGCCCGAATGGTTCAGCTGGCTGCACCACCAGATCGACGACGTGCCGTCGAAGGCGCTGCCGCCCGAGCGCAAGTGGGAAAAGCCCGCGATCCCGAACATGACCGGCACCGCGCTCGCCTATCGGCCGCCCGGCGCGCTGGAGAAGGGCGGTCATCGCGCCGCGGCGACCGGCGACTACGAAGCCTGGACGCCCGAGGGATGACCCGGCGCTGGCTCGCGGCGCTCGTGCTGATCGTGGCACTGGGCGCGGCGGGCGTGCTGGGGTGGCGAATGCAGCGCGATGACCGGGCGAAGGCGCCGGTCGCGACCAGCCAGACGCTACCCGACACCGGCCGCGACGAGGCCGCCGCGCGTGGGATCGAAACGGTGGCGACGCAGGGCGATGCGCTGCCGACGGGCGGCACCCCGATGGCGGAGCGCGTCGCGACGATCGGTATCCTCAACAAGCGCAACGGCGAGAGCCGCGAGCTGACGATGCGGCCGGGCCAGGCGCAGCGCGTTGGCGACCTAATCGTGCGCCTGCGCGCCTGCGAGAAGACCGCGCCGTGGGAGGACGATCCGCTCACCGGCGCCTTCGTCCAGGTCGATGTGCGTGAGGCGGACAACCGCTGGCATCGGCGCTTCGCGGGCTGGCTGTTCAAGGAACGGCCGGGCCTCAACGTCGTCCAGCACCCGGTCTACGACGTCTGGACCAAGAGCTGCACGATGTCCTGGCCGGCGACCGGGCCCGATACCGAGGTGTTGTCGGCGGGCGCGGCCAAAGCCTCGAGCGCGAAGAAGTCGCCCACCGCCGACGATGTCGGCGCGCGCGAGCCTGAGGATGCCCCGACGACGCCCTCGACCGCGGCGGTCAGCAACGCGACATAGGCGCTGCGCGTGATCTCCACCGCGCCGAGCGAGGCGAGGTGGTCGGTCATGAACTGGCAGTCGAGCAGCGTGAAGCCGCCCGCGCGCAGCCGCGCGACGAGCCAGGCGAGCGCGACCTTCGACGCGTCGGTCCGGCGGCTGACCATCGATTCGCCGAAGAACGCCTTGCCGAGGGTGAGGCCGTAAAGCCCGCCGACGAGTTCGTCGCCGTCCCAGCATTCGATCGAATGCGCGAAGCCCATCAGGTGGAGGCCGACGAACACCTCTTCGATCGCGCCGTTGATCCACGTCTCCGGCCGGTCGCTCGCGCTTTCGGCGCACAGCTGGATGATGCCGCGAAAGTCGCGATCGGCGGTAACGCGGAAACGGTCGGCGGCGATCGTGCGGCGCAGCGACCGCGACAGGCGAAAGCCATCGAGCGGCAGGATCGCCCGCTCACGCGGTTCGACCCAATAGACGCTGTCGGCATCGCGGCTGTCCGCCATCGGAAATACCCCGACCGCATAGGCGCCGAGCACGAGCTGGGGGTCGAGGCGTTCCATCCGCCCCCAAGGTGGCGTGGCTGGGGGCAGGGGGCAAGCGTTAGACGTGCCGCGAGTCTCGCATCCTGCCGCCGCGACGCCGCTGGGCATCAACGGTGCCGCCCACGAGAAAGGCCGGCGGATCGCTCCGCCGGCCGATGGTGGTAACCGGTGTCAGGCGGAGACGATCAGCCCTTGCAGGTGAACTCGCCCTTGCCCGGCTGAGTGATCTTGGCGCTGGTCGGCGAACCGGTCAGCTTCCAGCCGCCCTCGGCGGTCAGCGGGTCGCCGGCCTTCGCGGCGGTCAGGCGGGTCTGTGGGCCGTTCTGTTCGGTGCGGACCATCGCGAGCTTGTCGCCCTCGAAGAAGGTCACGTAGAGCAGGACGTTGCCGGGCTGGCAGCGCATCGACTTGTCCGCCTTGATCGCGGGCGGCAGCTCGACCGGGGCGCGATTGGCGAGTTCGTTCGCCATCGGATCCGGGTTGATGTCCACGACCTCGGGGGTCTTGGGCTTGTTGTCACAGGCCGCGAGAGCGAACAACGCAGCGGCGGTGGCGGTGAGAAGGAGGGGGCTCTTCATAGCGGAACGCCGCTTCGCCGATGCAGCATGGGCCGTCAAGCGGCTACTCGTGGAACTCATCCAGCTCGGGAATGCGGCCGAACGCGATCTTGGTGCCGACGCGATCGATCCGGCCGCCGCCGAGCGGACCGACCGAGACGGCATGCCGCCCGAAACGCTCGTTAATCCGGTCCATCGCGCGGCTGAGCGCGAGGCCGCGGGTCTCGCGCGCCAGCGGATCGTCGGGGTCGAGGCTGGCGAAGAGCGACCCCTGCTCGCCGACGACGGGCTCGATCTCCATCAGCGTCACCCCGACCATCCGAATCCGAAAGCCGCCCGGCCGGGTCCCACCGGCGGCATGGAGGCGCGGGAAGAGGCGGTCGAGATGCTGGAGCACGACGAAGCTGTCCTGCGTCGCCGGCAGCTTGATCGACGTGCGCCAGGTCGACTTGTCGTCCTCGAATTTCGCATGAAGGACGAGCAGGCGGGCGCGATAGCCCTTGCGGCGCAGGCGGCTGGCCGCCTTCAGCGCGAGGCGGCGGGCGGTGAGCCGCACCGGCTCGGGCCCGCGCTTGCCAGGCGACAGGACGTGGCTGTGGCCGATGGTGCGCGACTGGGTCGGCTTTTCGGGAAGGTCGACGCCGTGGAGCAGATACCAGAGCCGATCGCCGTTGGTGCCGCCCCAGGCGTGCCCCGCGTCGCGCGGTCGCCGTTCGCACAGCTGGCGGATGTCGTTGATGCCGTCACGCTGGAGCCGCCGTTCCATCTTCGCGCCGATGCCGGCGATTTCGCGCAAGCCCAGCGGGTAAAGCGCCGCCGGCAGCTCGGCCGCCTCGAACACCACCAGCCCGTCGGGCTTCTGCAGGTCGGAGGCGAGCTTCGCGAGCAGGCGATTGGGGGCGATGCCGATCGAGCAGGTCAGCCGCTCGCCGACGCGTTCGCAGATGCCCGCCTTGATCCGCCGTGCCAGCGCCATCGCGCTGTCGCGGTCGTTCTCGTTGTCGAGCAGCCGGCACGCGACCTCGTCGATCGAGCAGACGCGGGTCACGGGAATGTGGCGCTCGATCTCGGCGACGATGCGGTCGTGATAGTCGACATAGGCGCGGTGGCGGGCGGGCGTGACGACGAGGTCGCGGCAGAGCTGCTTGGCTTCCCACACCGGCGTGCCGGTCGAAATGCCGTAGCGCTTCGCCTCGATCGACGCGGCGATCGCGACCGTCGTGTCGCTGCCGACCGGGGCCACGATCACCGGGCGGCCGCGCAGCGACGGCTGCAGCTGCTGCTCGACGCTGGCGAAATAGGAATTGAGATCGAGGAACAGCCACCGGAGCGGCCGAGGCGGCAAGGTCGGGGGCTGAGTCGCGGCCGTCATAGCGGGAACAATACAGGAACACGGGAACAATGTCAGGCCATGGTATTTACCTGCGGCAATCCCCGGTCCAAGCGCGTCGCTCATGCCGCTTCGCTTAACTCTCGACTTCTATCGATCGCTGTTCGACGCGATGGACGAGGGGTTTTGCGTCATCGAATTCCTCGATGGCCCCCACGGGCCCTTGAGCGATTACGTCCATGTCGAGGCGAATGCGGCCTATCAGCGCAACGCCGGCATTCCGAACGTCGTCGGCCAGCGGCTGCGCGACATGGTGCCCGACGAGGCGGATGCCTGGATCGCGCGATACGGCCATGTGCTGAGGACCGGGGAGCCGGTCCGCTTCGAACAGGAGCTACTCGCGACGGGGCGTCACCTGTCGCTGTCCGCCTTTCGCATCGGCGAATTCGAAGAGCGGCGGGTCGCCGTCCTGTTCAACGACGTCACCGAGCGCCGCCGGGCCGAGCGGGCGTTGGCGCTGGCGAACGATGCGCTCGAAACGCGATTTGCCGAAGTGCTGGCCGAGCGAAAGATCCTGGCCGATGTGGTCGAGGGTTCCGACGCCCTGGTCCAGGTGATCGATCGCGACTTTCGCTGGATCGCGATCAATCGTGCCGCCGCGAGCGAATATGAGCGCGGTGTCGGAATCCGTCCCGCGGTCGGCGACCGGCTGGACGACGTTCTGACGGTGCTGCCCGACCAATTGGGCAAGGCGCGCGAGGCGTGGGCACGGGCGCTCGGCGGCGAGGATTTCGTCGAGGTGGTGACGCTGGGCGACGAGCGGCGCGGGCAGCGGCAGTTCGAGATGCACTTCAGCGCGCTCCGCGATGTCGACGGGCTGCCCTATGCCGCGTTCCAGCTCGCTTATGACGTGACCGACCGGCTGCGGGCCGAGCAGCGGCTGACCGAGGCGGAAGAGGCACTGCGCCAGGCGCAGAAGATGGAAGCGGTGGGTCAGCTGACCGGCGGGCTGGCGCACGACTTCAACAATTTGCTCGCCGGGATCGGCGGCGCGTTCGAGATGATCCGGGTGCGATTGGCCCAGGGACGCGGCGCGGACGTCGAACGCTACCTGGCCGCCGGGCAGGGCGCGATGCGGCGTGCGGCGGCGCTGACGCATCGGCTGCTCGCCTTCTCGCGCCGGCAGACGCTGTCGCCCAGGGCGATCGACGTCAACCGGCTGATGGGCGAACTGGTGGAGCTGGTCCGACGCACCGTGGGCCCCGGAATCGAGGTCGAGGTGGCGGCCGCCACCGGGCTGTGGCCGACGATGGTCGACGCCAACCAGCTCGAGAATGCGATCCTGAACCTGTGCATCAACGCGCGCGACGCGATGCCCGACGGCGGCAGGATCACGATCGAGAGCGCCAACTGCTGGATCGATCGCCGTGCCGCGGACGAGCGCGGGATGGAACCGGGCCAATATGTCGCCGTCAGCGTGACCGACACCGGGACCGGCATCGACAAGGATACGCTGGCGCGGGTCTTCGACCCCTTCTTCACCACCAAGCCGCTGGGCGAGGGAACGGGGCTGGGACTGTCGATGGTCTATGGCTTCGCCCGGCAAAGCCACGGCCATGTCCGCATTCATTCCGCGGTCGGCGAGGGGACGATGGTGTCCATCTATCTGCCGCGCCATTTGGGCGAGGCCGAGACCGATGATGTCGGCGTCGTCGGTCGGGCGACGGCGTCGACCGGCGGCCACACGGTGCTGGTGGTCGACGACGAGCCGACGGTGCGGATGCTGGTGAGCGACGCCCTGGGCGATCTCGGCTATCGCTGCGTCGAGGCGGCGGACGGGCCGGCGGCGCTGAAGCTGCTCGATACGGTCGGACCGATCGCCCTGCTGATCACTGACGTCGGCCTGCCTGGCGGGCTCAACGGCCGGCAGGTCGCCGATGCGGTGCGCGCGGGGCGGCCGGCGGTGAAGGTGCTCTTCATCACCGGCTATGCCGAGAATGCCGCGCTGAACCACGGGCATATCGAGCGCGGCATGGAAGTGCTGACCAAGCCCTTCGCGGTCGACGAGCTGGCGGTTCGGGTCGAGCGGCTGCTGCGGGCGTAGGAACCGCGCGTTTCGACCGACACGGGTTGACGGCGCCGCGGCGAGCGTCAAGCGCTGGCGCCATGAGCACGACACGGGGGATGGCGCTGGTGGCGCTGATCGGCGCACTCGCTGGCTGCGGGCACAAGCGCGAGGCGCCGCCGATCGCGCCGCCGCCCGCGCCGGCGCCCGCCGTGATGCCGTTGCCCCCTGCGGGATCGGCGCCGGGGCAGTCGCTACCCGATGCCGAGGCGGCGACGATCAATAGCGGGATCGGGGCGGAGGAGGCGCTGTGGCACTTGCGCGCCGGGCTCAACGTCGCGGCGCTGGCGTGCGGCGATGCGGCGGTGGTGACGCAGTACAACGGCTGGCTGGTCGAGAACCGCGTAGCGTTGAAGCAGGCCTATGCCGCGGAGAATGCGGCGCATCCGGGTAAGGGCGAGCTCGATCGCCACATGACGCAGCTCTATAATTTCTTCGCGCAGCCGCCGGCGCAGCGCCGTTTCTGCGCCGCCGCGAGCGGGGTTGCGGGGCGCGTGTCGGCGCCGGGGGTCGTGCCGGCGGGCGAGGCGCCCGGGGCCGTCGTCGAGCTGGAGACGCCGATCCGCGACTATTACCGGGCCTATGGCGACTATCGCCGTGCGCTGGCTGCCTGGCAGGCGCAGGGTGCAGCCCGCCTTGCCGCAGCGGAGGCGACGCCCACGCCGGCGCTGCTGGCGGCGGCGGCGACGCCTGCGCCGGCGGCGCCGTGGCGGATCCAGATCGGCGCCTTCACCGGCCGCGCCGCCGCCGAGGCGGCCTGGGCGCGAGCGCGCGACAAGGTGCCGTCGCTGGCGAAATACGATCCCTATTACGAGCCGGTGCCGGGCAGGCCGCTGGTCCGCGTGCAGGTGGGAGCGGCGAACGACCGTGCCAGCGCGCTGGGCTTGTGCGCGTCGGCGGCGGCGGGCGGGTTCGATTGTATCCCGGTGGTCGGCGCGAAGGCGCCGTAGCCGCCTCGCCCGCCAAAACGCCATGCTGAACTCGGTTCAGCATCTCGGGCCGTGTCGCGCCGTCGCCGGAGATGCTGAAACAAGTTCAGCATGACGGTGGTAGGCGGGGTGGCGGGGTAGGCAGGCTTCATACGGCAGAAGCAAAAGGCTCGGCTCCACGTGACACTGGTCGCTTGTCGTCGCGGGCGGGCGCGGCCATCTAGGCGCGATGCATATCACCCAAGATACCCTCGCGCTCATCGGCAACACGCCGCTTGTCCGCCTCGCCGGCCCCAGTGCGGCAAGCGGCGCCGAGATCTTCGCCAAGTGTGAATTCGCCAATCCCGGCGCGAGCGTGAAGGATCGCGCAGCGCTGTTCATCGTCGAGGATGCGGAGGCGCGCGGCCAGTTGCAGCCGGGCGGCACGATCGTCGAGGGGACGGCTGGCAACACCGGGATCGGGCTGGCGCTGGTCGCCAACGCCAAGGGCTATCGCACGATCATCGTGATGCCGGAGACGCAGAGCCGCGAGAAGATGGACACGCTGCGCGCGCTGGGCGCCGAGCTGGTGCTGGTGCCGGCGGCGCCCTATTCGAATCCCGGCCATTTCGTTCACACCAGCCGCCGCATCGCCGAAGAGACGCCGAACGCGATCTGGGCCAACCAGTTCGACAACATCGCCAATCGTCGCGCGCATATCGTCGGCACCGCGGAGGAGATCTGGCAGCAGATGGACGGCCGCGTCGACGGCTTCACCTGCGCGGCGGGCACCGGGGGCACGATCGCCGGCGTCGGACTTGGCCTGAAGGCGAAGGACGAGGGCGTGCGAATCGCCTTGAGCGACCCCTATGGTGCGGCGCTCTACCATTATTATGCGCATGGCGAATTGAAGTCGGAAGGCTCGTCGGTCGCGGAAGGGATCGGGCAGGGGCGGATCACCGCCAATCTGGAGGGCGCGCCGATCGACACCCAATATCGGATCAGCGACCAGGAGGGCTGGGAATGGGTCCGCCGGCTGCTCGACGAAGAGGGGCTGTGCCTGGGATTATCCTCGGGAATCAATGTTGCCGGTGCGGTCCGGCTGGGGCGCGAATTGGGCCCCGGCGCACGTGTCGCGACGATCCTGTGCGACACCGGGTTTCGTTATCTGTCGACGCTGCACAACCCGGAATGGCGCGGCGAAAAGGGCATCGGATAGGGCCGGATCGACAAACATTCGATAAGGCGTTAATAGCACGCGATCAAATGAAAGCGGCTCGCGACCCCATTCAGACGACACAGCGCGTGAAGGTAGGGCTGATCGGCCTTGCCACCGTCGTGCTGCTGATCGCCATTGCCAGCATGATCATCGGCTCCGCCACGCGTGAGCGGCCGATCGATACGGCCGGCTCGGCCAAGGCCGACGTCGTCGCCAACATGGCCGCCACCAACAGCAGCGCCGTCGGCAGCGAGCCGCTCGCCGAACTGGCCGTCGCGCCGAGCGCGGGCAACCAGATCGCCACCAAGTGATCGACCGGGGAATTCCGGGGACGAGGGCCGAAATCGCGCCGAAACGTGCGGTTCCGGGCCTGCCGGCCTGTACCCCGATCCCCGGCAAAGGACCCATTCCGCCCCCTGCATGACTCGGATCGGGGGCGATTTCCCCGACTGTCCCCAAAAATCCCGTTGCGCCCCGTCAGCACCGTTGGTAACGTTTGCTGGCAACGGGGCATTTCTTCGCTCGGGATTCGTGATGGCGGATCGGCGGATACGTCGATTTTCGCGGTGCGAACCCGTGCGCGCCGAAGAGGGATCAGGCGGGCGTGGCGGACAGGGGCGATTATCAGGGGAGCGGCCTCGCCCTTGTCGATGACAAGGGTCGTGTTGCCATACCCAACGCTCTGCGCTCGACGCTGGCTGCCAACTCGCCCCGCGCGGACGGCAAGGACGGCGGTACGATCATCATCGCAGTCCACGAGGACAAGCCCTGCCTCGTCGCCTACGATCCCAGCTATGTGCCTATCCTGAAAGCCGAACTTCGTACGCGCGTCGAGCTGACCCGCGGCGCCGACGGCCGCGTCAACGACAGCATCATGCGCGAGGGCGCGAACGGCGAAGCGGTGCCCTTCGACGGGTCGGGCCGCTTCATCATGCCCGGCTTCCCGCGCTTCCACGCCAACATCGGCGAGCATGCGTTCTTCTGGGGCACGTTCGACACGATCGAGATCTGGGATCCCAAGACGCTGCTGGCGACGCCCAACGTCGGCAGCACGATGGCATCGGCGTGCAAATTCTACTGCCAGGAAAAGGGGATCGCGCTGTGAGCGACGCCCCCCACGTTCCCGTACTGCTCGACGAGGTGATCGCCGCGCTCGCCCCCGCCCCGGGCGAGACGATGGTCGATGCCACCTATGGCGCCGGCGGCTACACCCGGGCGATCCTGGCGAGCGGAGCGCGCGTCATCGCCTTCGACCGTGATCCCGATGCGATCGCGGCGGGGAAATCGCGGGACGAGGCCGGATTGACGCTGGTCCACGATACCTTCTCGGCGATGGCGGCGCATATCGACGAGGCCGTCGACGGCGTGACGATGGATATCGGCGTGTCGTCGATGCAACTCGACCAGGCCGAGCGCGGCTTCTCGTTCCAGGCGGACGGTCCGCTCGATATGCGGATGGCGCAAGCGGGGATGACCGCGGCCGACTTCGTCAACGAGGCGGACGAGGGCGAGATCGCCGACGTCCTCTACCAATATGGTGACGAGCCGAAGTCGCGCCGGGTGGCGCGCGCGATCGTTGCGGCGCGGCCGATCACCCGGACCGCTGAACTGGCCGTCGTGGTGCGCAAGGCGCTGGGCCATCGCCCGCACGACAAGAAGGACCCGGCGACGCGGACCTTCCAGGCGATCCGCATCCACGTGAATCGCGAGCTTGGTGAACTGGCCGACGGGCTTGCTGCTGCGGAGCGGGTGCTGAAGCCCGGCGGGCGGCTGGCGGTGGTGACGTTCCACAGCCTGGAGGACCGGATGGTGAAGCGCTTCCTGCGCGATCGATCGGGTGCGGCGCCTTCAGGCTCGCGACATCTGCCCGCGAGCACCACGGGGCCGGCGCCCAGCTTCGAATCGGTCGGCAAGGCGGTGCGCGCAAGTGACGAGGAAGTGGCGCGCAACCCGCGGGCACGCTCGGCGACATTGAGGACGGCACGGCGCACCGAAGCGCCGGCCTGGGAACAGGGAGTATCGGCATGACGGCGGCGTATCGGTTGAGGGGGATTGGGTGGTTCGCCGCGTGCGTCGCCATCGTGCTCGCCTTCTATCTGGTGTCGCTGCAGGTCGCGGCGGAGCGCAAGAAGCTCGACCAGATGAACGCGCGGATAGGCTCGGCCGAGCGCGACATCCGCGCGCTCGAGACCGAGTTCAACACCCGTGCCAATCTGGCGCAGCTGGAGCGGTGGAACGGCGAGACGCTGGCGCTGTCGGCGCCGACCGCGCGCCAATTCGTCGGCAGCGAGGCGGCGCTCGCCAGCATCGACGTCAACCAGCCGGCCGGTCCGGTCGTCCCCGGCCAGAGCGGCGGCGCGATCCAGACCGCAGCGCTGGTGGTGCCGTCGATGCCGACGCCCATCGCGCCCGCCACGCCGACGCCGGCGCAGCTTCAGGTCGCCGCCGCGCTGCCCGCCGCCAAGCCGAGCGTGATCCGCGTCGCGTCGGTGACGATCGACCGCGCCGCGCCGGCCGCCGCACGCGCCACCCACGCGGCGCGCGGCGCCGCCGCGGTGGCGAAGGTCCGGCCGGAGGCGGTGGCGATGCTCGACAAGAAGCTGCTGTCCGACACGACGCTGGGCGACATCCTGACCAACGCCCGCCGCGAGGCACGGGTGCGTTGACCGCGCTCGTTGCCCGCCCGCTGGTCCAGCGCCAGACCGCGCAGGCGCGCCACGCGCTGGTCGCGACCGCACATACGCGGCTGATGGTGCTGATGCTGCTGTTCGCGGCGGCGGTGACGCTGGTGATCGGGCGGCTGGCGATGCTGGCGATCTCGTCGGGCGAAGAGGCGCGCGCACGCGTCGCGACGCTGGCGGCGCGCGGCGACCTGATCGACCGCAACGGCGCGCCGCTGGCGCGGACGATCGCGTCGTGGACGATCGCGGTCCATCCCAAGAAGATCCTGGGCGACAAGTCGGCGATCGCGGCGAAGCTCGCGGCGCTGATGCCCGAGCGTGGCGACCAGGCGTGGTTCTACCGCCAGCTGACGCGTGACACCAACTTCGCCTATCTCAACCAGCGCGCCAGCCCGACGCTGGTCGAGCAGGTCAACGCGATCGGCGAGCCGGCGATCGTCTTCGCGCAGGAGACGCAGCGGCTATACCCGCAGTCGACGATGGCGGCGCACGCGCTCGGCTTTCTATCGACCGACGGCCACGGCATGAGCGGGATGGAGCGCGTGCTCGACCAACGGCTGCTCGATCCGGCCGAAGGCGGCAAGCCCGTCGCGCTGTCGCTCGACACCCGCGTCCAGGCGGCGCTGGAGAGCGAGCTGACGCGGGCGATGGGCACTTTTTCCGCGCGCGGTGCCGGCGGCGTCGTTCTCGACGTCTCGACCGGCGAGGTGATCGCGATGGTCTCGCTGCCGACGTTCAATCCCAACCGCGTCGGCATGTCGGGCAGCGAGGAACTGCGCAACATCACAACGCAGAGCGTGTTCGAGCTCGGCTCGACGTTCAAGCCGATCACGATGGCGGCGGCGATCGACAATGGCGTCGTCACCTCGATGGATCGCCGCTTCGACGCGACGCACCCGCTTCAGGTCGGCCGCTTCACCATTCACGACGAGCGCGGCGATCCGAAGCGCTGGCTGAACATGGCCGAAACGCTGATCTATTCGTCGAACGTCGCCACCGCGCGCGTCGCCGACGAGGTGGGCCCGGCGCGGATGCAGGCGATGTTCCGCAAGCTCGGCTTCGACACCAAGCCCGACATCGAATTGCGCGAGAAGGGGCGCCCGCTGTGGCCCGGCTATTGGGCGCGGACGACGACGATGACGACCGCCTATGGCCATGGCATCGCGGTGACGCCGCTTCACCTCGCCTCCGCCTATGCGGCGCTGGTCAACGGCGGCACGTGGCGGCCGGCGACGCTGCTGAAGGTCGAGCCGGGTCATGCCGCGCAGGGGCGCCGCGTGATCAGCGAGGCGACGAGCGCGCGGATGCGCCAGATGCTGCGGCTGATCGTGATGCGCGGCACCGGCCGCAAGGGCGACGCGCCGGGCTATCGCGTGGGTGGCAAGACCGGCACGGCCGAGGCGGCGGTGGCGGGTGGTTACGACCGGTCGCGCAACGTCGCGACCTTCGCCGCCGCCTTCCCGATGGACGCGCCGCGCTACGTCGTCTTGGCGATGCTCGACTCGCCGCAGGGGACGAAGGAAACCGGCGGGTGGAAGACCGCGGCGTGGAATGCGGCGCCGGTCGTCGGGCGGACGATCGCACGGGTCGGCGCGATGCTGGGCGTGACGCCGGACGAGACGCGCGATATCGACGTCTCCGATATCGTCCCGACGCTGTGGCAGGATCCGACCGAGAAGCCCATGAGCGGCGGCCAATGAGGAAGGCGGCATGAAATTGAGTGCGCTGACCGGCGGGAGCGAGGAGGCGCACGTCACGGGGTTCGCGATCGACCATCGTAAGGTGGCGCCGGGGACCGTGTTCGGCGCATTTCGCGGCGCGCGGGTGAACGGCGAGGACTTCATCGCCGACGCGATCCGATCGGGTGCGATCGCGGTGGTGACTCGCCCCGGCGTGCCGGTCGAGGGCGCAGCGGCGATCCGCGCCGACGAGCCGCGCGCCTGCTTCGCCGATCTCGCCGCGAAATTCTTTGCGCCCTTCCCCGGGACGGCGGTCGCGGTGACGGGAACCAACGGCAAGACCTCGACCGTCGAGATGACCCGCCAGCTGTGGCGGATGGCGGGGCACCATGCCGCCTCGATCGGCACGCTGGGCGTGACGACCGCCGACGAGCGGGTGACGACCGGACTGACGACGCCCGATATAGTGACCTTCCTGTCGAACGTCGCCGGGCTGGCGCGCGAGGGCGTGACCCATTTAGCGTTCGAGGCGTCGAGTCATGGGCTGTCGCAATATCGCACCCAGGGGCTGCCGATTGCGGCGGCAGCGTTCACCAACCTCAGCCGCGATCACCTCGACTATCATGGCGACATGGGCGCCTATCTCGCCGCCAAGATGCGGTTGTTTTCCGATGTGCTCAGCGACGACGGCACCGCGGTGGTGTGGGCGGACGATGTCCACTCGGCCCGCGTGATCGATCTGGCCCGTGCGCGCGGCAACCAGCTGATTACCGTCGGCGAGCATGGCGCCACGCTGCGACTGGTGGGGCGTGAGCCGACGTTGCTGGGGCAGGGGCTGTCGATCGAGGCGGAGGGCGTCGTCCACCGCGTCCAGCTGCCGCTGATCGGCGCCTATCAGGCGGCGAACGCGCTGGTGTCGGCGGGGCTGGTGATCGCGACCGGCGGCGAGGTGGCGGCAACGCTGCAGTCGCTGGCGCGGTTGCAGCCGGTGCGCGGGCGGCTGGAGCGAGCGACGATCACCCGTGCCGGCGCGCCGGTCTATGTCGACTACGCCCATACCCCCGACGCGCTCGAGGCGGCGATCGCGGCGCTGAAGCCGCATGCCAGGGGCCGGCTGATCGTGGTGTTCGGTGCCGGCGGCGACCGTGACGAGGGCAAGCGCGAGGCGATGGGGCAGGTCGCGGTGACGCAGGCCGACCGGGTGATCGTGACCGACGACAATCCGCGGTCCGAAGATGCCGCCGCGATCCGCCGCGCCGTGTTGAAGGGCGCGCGCGGGGCGAGCGAGATCGGCGACCGGCGCGAGGCGATCGCGGCCGCGGTTCGCGAGGCTGGGCCGGAGGATATCGTGCTCGTCGCCGGCAAGGGGCACGAGCAGGGGCAGATCGTCGGCGACCTGGTGCTGCCGTTCGACGACGTCCAGGTCGCGCGCGAGGTGGCGGCGTGAGCCTGTCGACCACCCTCGTCATGCTGAACTTGTTTCAGCATCTCTCGGTGGCGCGCCTGCGGCCCGAAATCCTGAAACAAGTTCAGGATGACGGAGTGCGGGAGGCGGCCGCGTGAGCCTCTGGACCGCCGCCGAGATCGCCGCCGCGACCGACGGCATCGCATCGACCGACTTCACCGTATCGGGCGTTGCGTTCGACAGCCGTGAGGTCGGCGCGGGCGACCTGTTCGTCGCGCTGACCGGCGTGAGCACCGACGGCCACCGCTTCCTGGCCCAGGCGTTCGCGCAGGGGGCGGCCGGGGCGATCGTAAGTGCGCCTTGCGACGACCCGCATGTGCGGGTGACCGACACCTTCGCGGCACTGAACGACCTCGGCCGCGCCGCCCGCGCGCGGATGCAGGGTGTCGTCATCGGCGTCACCGGATCGGTCGGCAAGACCAGCGCCAAGGAAGCATTGTTCGCGGCGCTGGACCGGTCGATGCCCGAAGCGGTGCACCGCTCGGTCAAGAGCTACAACAACCATACCGGCGTGCCGCTCAGCCTGGCGCGGATGCCGCGCGACACGCGGGTCGGCGTGTTCGAGATGGGGATGAACCATGCGGGCGAGCTGGCGCAGCTGACCCGGCTGGTGCGCCCGCATGTCGCGATCGTCACCGCCATCGCGCCCGCGCACACCGAATTCTTCAGCGGCGAGGAAGCGATCGCCGACGCCAAGGGCGAGATCTTCCAGGGGCTGGAGCCCGGCGGCACCGCGATCGTGCCGTTCGACAGCCCGCACCGCGACCGGCTGATCGCCGCCGCCAAGCCCTATGCGTCGCACATCGTGACGTTCGGCCTGGAGAAGGGCGCCGATGTCCATGCGATGGAGGCGATGCGCGTCGCGACCGGCGGCACCTTCGTCACCGCGCGCGTCGGCGAGCGGGAGCTGAGCTTCACGCTGGCGCAGCCGGGCATGCACTGGGTGTCGAACGCGCTGGCGGTGCTCGCCGCAGTCGATGCGGCGGGCGGCGACCTGGGGCAGGCGGGGCTGGCGCTGGCGGAACTGGGCGGTCTTCCCGGGCGCGGTGCACGCTTCGAGGCGCGTGTGGCTGACGGCCGGGCGCTGGTGATCGACGAAAGCTACAACGCCAATCCTGCTTCGATGCGCGCGACGCTCGCCGTGCTGGCACACGAACCGGGGCGGCACGTCGCCGTGCTCGGCGAGATGCGCGAACTCGGCGACGATTCAGCGCGCTATCACGCGGATCTTGCGGAGCCGGTAATGGCCGCGCGCGTCGAAACGGCGCTTCTCGTCGGTGAAGCGATGGCGCCGCTCGCACGGGCGCTTGAGGCGCGGCTCCATGTCGTCCATGTGCCCGATGCGACCGCGGCACGCGCGGCGCTGGGGGATATGCTGGCACCGGGCGATGCGGTGCTCATCAAGGGTTCGAATGGCGTAGGGCTGTCGCGGCTCGTCGCGGCGCTCAGGGGCGGGTAGATGTTGTATTGGATCGCCGAGCACCTGGGCTTCCCGGGGCTGCTCAACCTCATCCGGTATCAGTCGTTTCGCACCGGCGCGGCCGTGGCGACGGCGCTGTTCATCGGCCTGATCATCGGCCCGCGCTTCATCGGCTGGCTGCGCGTGCGCCAGGGCAAGGGTCAGCCGATCCGCGCCGACGGTCCGCAGACCCACCTTGCCAAGCGCGGTACGCCGACGATGGGCGGGCTGATGATCCTGACCAGCCTGACCTTGTCGATGGTCATCTGGATGGATTTCGCCAATCCGTTCGTCTGGGCATGCCTGTTCGTGACGCTGGGCTTCGGCGCGATCGGCTTCCTCGACGATTACGACAAGGTGAGGAAGGCGACGACGGCGGGCGTGCCGGGGCGCATCCGCCTGCTGCTGGAATTCATCATCGCCGGGATCGCGGCGTGGATCATCATGGGGCAGAACGGGCCGCACCTGTACCTGCCCTTCACCCAGCGGCTCTACATCGACCTGGGGCTGTTCTATCCGGTGTTCGCGGCGTTCACGATCGTGTCGTTCGGCAATGCCGTGAACCTGACCGACGGGCTCGACGGCCTGGCAACGATGCCGGTGATCATCGCCAGCGTCGCGTTCATGGTCATCGTGTACCTGGCGGGCAACGTGAAGTTCGCCGAGTATCTCGGCATTCCGCACGTCCCCGGCGCGGGCGAGCTGGCGCTGTTCTGCGGCGCGGTGGTCGGCGCGGGCCTGGCGTTCCTGTGGTACAATGCGCCGCCCGCGGCGGTGTTCATGGGCGACACCGGCAGCCTGGCGCTGGGCGGCGCGCTCGGCACGATCGCGGTCGTCGCGCATCACGAGATCGTGCTGGGAATCATCGGCGGGCTGTTCGTGGTCGAGGCGATGTCGGTCATCATCCAGGTGTTCTGGTACAAACGTACCGGCAAGCGCATCTTCCGCATGGCGCCGATCCACCACCATTTCGAACAGCTCGGCTGGAGCGAGCCGACGGTGGTGATCCGCTTCTGGATCATCGCCTTCGTGCTGGCGCTCGCCGGCCTGTCGACGCTAAAGCTGCGGTGATCACCAGCCCCGCCTGGGCCGGCAAGCGCTACGCCGTGCTGGGGCTCGCCCGCTCCGGCGCCGCGACGGTGCGCGCGTTGGTTGCGGCTGGGGCGAAGGTGGTCGCGTGGGATTCGGACGAGGCGAAGCGGGACGCCATCAAGCCCCTCCCCTTCAGGGGAGGGGTCGGGGGTGGGGGAAGTCTCACCGAGACCAGTGCCCGTGGCCCCCACCCCAACCCAGTTTTGGGTGAAGCTGCCCCCAGCAGCTTCAGGTCGATGCGGGGCATCGACCGACCCGAAACTCCTGAAGGGGAGGGGCTTTTGACGATCGCTCCCCTCGACGACTTGACCGGCTTCGACGCGCTGGTCGTGTCGCCCGGCGTCCCGATCAACACCCACCCGATCGCCGCGAAGGCGCGGGCGGCCGGGGTGCCGATCATCGGCGACATCGAGCTGTTCGCCGAGGCGCGCAGCGCACTGCCGCCGCACAAAGTGGTCGGGATCACCGGCACCAACGGCAAGTCGACGACGACCGCGCTGGTCCACCACATGCTGCAAACCGCGGGCGTGCCGTCGCTGATGGGCGGCAACATCGGCGCGCCGATCCTGGGCGAGCGGCCGCTGCCCGAGGGCGGGGTCTATGTGCTCGAGCTGTCGAGCTATCAGATCGACCTGACGTTCAGCCTCGACTGCGACGTCGCGGTGTTGCTCAACGTCACGCCGGATCATCTCGACCGTTACGAGGGCTTCGAAGCGTATCGTGCATCGAAGTTGAGGCTGCTCGACATGCAATCGTCGGAGCATGTCGCGGTCGTTGCCAGCGAGGACAATGGCGTGGGGCCGGCGGTCCGCTCGATGACGACGGGTGCCGAACTGACCCAGTGGTTCGGCGGCAACTACGCTACCGACTTTGCCGCCGAGCAATCGGAGTGGCCCGCCCTGCAGGGGCCGCACAACGCACAGAACGCTTGGTCCGCCAGGGTAGCCTGCCTAGCGCTTGACCTGTCTCACGACGTGATCGACGCGGGTCTGCGCACCTATACCGGCCTCCCCCACCGCATGGAGCGCGTCGGCACCTATGACGGCGTGACCTTCGTCGATGACAGCAAGGCGACCAATCCCGAAAGTGCGGCGCCGGCGCTGGCGGCGTTTCCGAGGGTTCACTGGATCGTCGGCGGCAAGGCGAAGGGGGACGACCTCGACGCCTGCCTGCCGCATCTCGGCAACGTTATCGCCGCCTACACGATCGGCGAGGCGGGGCCGGTGTTCGCGCGCGTGCTGGCGCCGCATGTCGCGGTGCACGAGGCGGGGACGCTGGCGGAGGCGGTGCGGCTCGCCGCGGCGGCCGCGCAGCGCGGCGAGGTGGTGCTGCTGTCGCCCGCCGCCGCCAGTTTCGATCAATTTACGGACTATGCCGCGCGGGGGCGCGCGTTTCGCGAGGCGGTGGAGGGGCTGCGATGACCGATGTGCGCCGAGACCAGGGGTTGATCGCCCGGGTGAAGAGCCGGGGCGGACGTGGCGATCGCTCGCCGCTCGGCACCTGGTTCTGGGATATCGACCGGCTGCTGCTGCTGCTGACGCTGTTCCTAATGGCGATCGGGCTGGTCGCGGTCGCCGCCGCCAGCCCCGCCACCGCAGTCCGTTATTCGGGCGAGCACCACAAGATCGCGCCGCTCTATTACTTCTGGCGCCAGCTGATGTGGATCGGCGTCTCGCTCCCCGTGCTGTTCGGCGTCTCGATGCTGCCGGTCACGACGGCGCGGCGAATGGCGTTGCTCGGCGCGGCGATATTCGCGACCTTCCTGGCGCTGACGCCGCTGATCGGTGCCGAGCATAACGGCGCGCGGCGCTGGATCGGCGTCGGCATCTCCGAATTCCAGCCCTCGGAGTTCCTGAAGCCGCTGTTCATCGTTGCCATCGCCTGGGTGCTGTCGCTGAAGGCGAAGGAGCAGGAGCTGCCGACGGTGTTGATCACCGGCGCGATGACCGGTTGCGTCGCAGTGCTGCTGATGCTCCAGCCCGACTTCGGCCAGACCGTGATCTTCTGCGGGGTGTGGCTCGCGCTGCTGATGATCGCAGGCACGCCGCCCAAGGTGCTGGCAGGGATCGTCGGCATGGTGCCGGTCGGGCTGGTCTGCGCCTATCTCTTCTATTCGACCGCGCGTCAGCGGATCGACGCGTTCCTGTTTCCCGGCGTCGACGGCGAGGGCGCGGCGGATCATTTCCAGGTCAACGCCGCGCACAACACGCTGACCGCAGGCGGCTGGACCGGCACCGGGCCGGGCGGCGGCAGCGCCAAGTTCGGCCTGCCCGAGGCGCACACCGACTATATCTTCTCGGTGATCGGGGAGGAGTTCGGGCTGATCGCCTGCGCCGTCATCGCCGTCGTGTTCCTGGCGGTGGTGGTGCGCGTGTTCGTCAAGCTGCTCGACGAGCAGGATGAGTTCAAGCTGCTCGCCGCGTCGGGCCTGGCGGTGCAGTTCGGCGCGCAGGCGCTGGTGTCGATGGCGGTTAACACCGGGCTCGCCCCGTCGAAGGGCATGACGCTGCCCTTCATCAGCTATGGCGGATCGTCGATGATCGCGCTGTCGATCGGGATGGGGCTGCTGCTCGCCTTCACCCGGCGCAATCCGTTCCTGACGCGCAGTCCCTATGTCGTTAGCTGGGGCGACAGGGTACAGGGCGATCGATGAGCAAGCACTACGTCCTCGCCGCCGGTGGAACCGGTGGCCACATGGTTCCCGCCGCCGCGCTCGCCGAAGAGCTGATGAAGCGCGGCCATCGCGTCGCACTGGTCAGCGATGCGCGCGGCGTGCGTTTCCCCGGATTGTTCGACGGTGTGCAGACGCACGTCCTGCCCGCGGGGCGTTTCCAGCTGAAGAAGCCGCAGGGCTGGATGTCGGCGGTGCGCGAGATGATGCGCGGCCGGGCGATGGCGCGCGAGCTGTACAAGACGTTCCGCCCCGCCGCCGTGATCGGTTTTGGCGGCTATCCCGCGTTCCCGGCGCTGCTGGCGGCCTTTGCCGAGAAGATTCCGACCGCGGTGCATGAGCAGAATGCGGTGCTAGGCCGCGTCAACCGCACCGTCGCGCGCCGCGTCGACGCGATCGCGACCAGCTATGCCGAGACGGCGCGCCTGGCCGAGCGGTATCTCGGCAAGACCCACCTCGTCGGCAATCCGGTGCGCGAGGCGGTGCTTGCGCTGCGGGCCAAGCCCTTTCCGTTGCTGGAGGAGGACGGCATCTTCCGCGTGCTGGTGACCGGCGGGTCGCAGGGGGCGAGCATCCTAAGCCGCGTGGTGCCCGATGGCCTGGCGATGCTGCCGGTCAGCTTCCGCGCGCGGTTGCAGGTGACGCACCAGGCGCGGATCGAGGATATGGACGCGGTGCGCGCGCAATATGCCGAGCATCAGATCCCGGCGGAGGTCGCAACCTATCTGCCCGACCTGCCCGAGCGGCTGGCCTGGGCGCATCTCGTCATTGCGCGCGCCGGTGCCTCGACGATCGCCGAGCTGACCGCCGCCGGGCGCCCGGCGATCCTCGTGCCGCTGCCCGGCGCGACCGACGATCACCAGACCGCCAACGCGCGCGAGATCACTCAGGCGGGCGGCGCGCGGACGATCCCGCAGGACCGCTTCACCGCGATCGAGCTCGCCAAACAGATGCAGAAGCTGGGGCTCGACCCCGCGGCACTGGAGAATGCGGCGGGGCGCGCGCGCTCGGTGGGCCAACCAACGGCGGTGAGCGATCTGGCCGATCTGGTCGAAAGCCTCGACGCGCCGCGGATCATGCTGCCGGTGCCCTCGCCCCAGCGCAAGCAGGAGGCGTTCGCATGAGGGGCGTCGCCACCGATATCGGCACGATCCATTTCGTCGGCATCGGCGGGATCGGCATGTCGGGCATCGCCGAGGTGATGAAGAACCTCGGCTATTCGGTGCAGGGCAGCGACGTGGCGGAGAGCTATGTCGTCGAGGCACTGCGCGCGCGGGGGATCGCGGTGACGATCGGCCATGCCGCCGAGAATGTCGAGGATGCGGCGGTCGTCGTGATCTCGACCGCGGTGAAGCGCGGCAATCCCGAAGTCGAGGCCGCACTCAACCGCCGCATTCCCGTCGTCCGCCGCGCGGAGATGCTGGCCGAGCTGATGCGCCTCAAATCGACCGTCGCGGTCGCGGGGACGCACGGCAAGACGACGACGACCAGCATGGTCGCGGCATTGCTCGATGCGGGCGGGGTCGATCCGACCGTCATCAACGGCGGGATCATCAACAGCTATGGCTCGAACGCGCGGCTCGGCGCGTCGGACTGGATGGTGGTCGAGGCGGACGAGAGCGACGGCAGCTTCCTGCGGCTCGACGGCACGATCGCGGTCGTCACCAACATCGATCCCGAGCATCTTGACCATTACGGCAGCTTCGAGAAGGCGAAGGACGCGTATGTCGAGTTCGTCGAGAACGTGCCCTTCTATGGCGCGGCGCTGCTGTGCCTCGACCATCCCGAGGTGCAGGCGCTGATCCCCAGGGTGCGCGACCGGCGGATCGTGACCTATGGCTTCGCCGCGAGCGCCGATGTGCGCGGCGTCAACGTCGTGCCCTATCCGGGCGGCAACCGGTTCGAGGCGATCATCCGCCACCGCGACGGCACCACGCGCTCGATCGAAGGCATCGACCTGCCGATGCCGGGGCGGCACAATGTCCAGAACGCGCTGGCCGCGATCGGCGTGGCGCTGGAACTGGGCATCGACGATCCGACGATCGGCAAGGGCTTCGAGCGGTTTACTGGGGTCAAGCGGCGTTTCACCAAGGTGGGCGAAGCGAATGGCGCGACGATCATCGACGATTACGGCCATCACCCGGTCGAGATCCGGGCGGTGCTCGCGGCGGCGCGCGAGAGTGCGCAGGGGCGGGTGATCGCGGTGGTGCAGCCGCACCGCTATTCGCGGCTCGGCAATCTGATGGACGAGTTCCAGGGTGCCTTCAACGACGCCGACGCGGTCTATGTCACCCCGGTCTATGCCGCGGGCGAGACACCGGTCGAGGGCGTCGACGCCGAGGCGCTGGTCGAGGGGCTGAAGCGGCGCGGGCATCGCGACGTCGCTACCGTCGCCGATGCCCGCGACCTCGCGACCAAGCTGGCCGCGAGCGTCGCGCCGGGCGACCAGGTGATCTGCCTGGGCGCGGGCGATATCACCAAATGGGCGGCCGGATTGGCCCAAGGCATCGAGGACGCACGCGCATGACCGATTGGGTAAAGGCCTCGTTCGACCTGCAGAAGCAGATGCTCGACGCCGGGCGCAAGTCGCTCGACGCGGGGCAGGGCTCGGTCGACATGGGCAAGGCGATGCTCGACGCGCAGGACGCGACCCGGAAGGCGGCCGAGGCGAACATGGCGGCGTGGCAGGCCTGGGCCCGGCTGTGGGGCGCCGGGCCGTGGTGAATGTAACGGATCAAATCCTCCCCGGCACGGGGAGGGGGACCGCGACGCGTAGCGTCGGGGTGGAGGGGGCTGTCCGCGAGCGAACCGCTCAGGACAGCGCCCCCTCCACCAGCTTCGCTGGTCCCCCTCCCCATGCCGGGGAGGATTTTCAGGTCCGCGGTCGCCTGACCTCTAACGCGCCGCTGGCGCCGCTGGTCTGGTTCAAGTCCGGTGGCACGGCGGAATGGCTGTTCGAGCCGGCCGATGTCGACGACCTGTGCGACTTCCTGCGCGCGCTCGACCCCGCCGTACCGGTAATGGCGCTCGGCCTGGGATCGAACCTGATCGTGCGTGATGGCGGGGTGCCGGGCGTGGTGGTGCGGCTGGGCAAGGCGTTCGCCAAGGTTGTTGCCGATGGCCTCGACCTGACGTGCGGCGGCGGCGCGAGCGGGATCCGGGTGTCGTCGACGGCGCGCGATGCGGGCATCGCCGGTGTCGAGTTCCTGCGCTCGATCCCCGGCACCGTCGGTGGCTTCGTGCGGATGAACGGCGGCGCTTATGGCCGCGAGGTGAAGGACATATTGGTCGAGGCAGACGTGGTGTTGCGCTCGGGCGAGCGGCGCGTGCTGGCGCTCGGCGATCTTGGCTATACCTATCGCCACAGCGAATTGCCCGACGGCGCCGTCGTCGTCAGCGCGACCTTCCGTGGGGAAGCGGGTGAACCCGCCGCAATCCAGGCGGAGATGGACCGCATCGCCGCCGCGCGCGAGGCGTCGCAGCCGCTGCGATCGAAGACCGGCGGCTCGACGTTCAAAAATCCGCCGGGTGAGAAGGCCTGGGCGCTGGTCGATGCGGCGGGATGCCGCGGCTTGCGTCGCGGTGACGCGCAGGTATCGGAGAAACATACGAACTTCCTGCTCAACGTCGGTCAGGCGACGAGCGCGGAGATCGAGGGGCTGGGTGAGGACGTGCGCGAGCGGGTGAAGGCGACGTCGGGCGTGACGCTGGAATGGGAAATTCAGCGGGTAGGGGTGAAGTGATGGTTGGTCCTTCCGTCATCCCCGCGCAGGCGGGGATCCATCATCACTGCCGTTGCGATGGAGCCGATAGGCCAGCCGGTCTGGATTCCCGCCTGCGCGGGAATGACGGGGGAGCTAGGGGCTACCCCTCCATCACCCTCCCCCTGCGGGGGAGGAATTGATGGAAAACCTCCACATCGCCGTGCTGATGGGCGGCTGGTCCGCCGAGCGCGAGGTGTCGCTGATGTCGGGCAGCGGCGTGGCCGACGCGTTGGAATCGCTCGGCCATCGCGTCACGCGGATCGACATGGGGCGCGACGTCGCGGCGAGGCTGGCGGCGGCGAAACCCGACCTCGTCTTCAACGCGCTCCACGGTACGCCGGGCGAGGACGGCAGCGTCCAGGGGCTGATGGACCTGATGGGCCTCGCCTACACCCACAGCGGCATGGCGACGTCGGTGATCGCGATCGACAAGGTACTGACGAAGCAGGCGCTGGTGCCGCATGGCGTGCCGATGCCGGGCGGCCGCGTGGTTCGGTCGGAGGATATCTTCGCCGGCGATCCGCTGGCGCGCCCCTATGTGCTCAAACCCGTCAACGAGGGCTCGTCGGTCGGTGTCGCGATCGTCACGGCCGACGGCAATTACGGCGAGCCGATCGGCCGCGACGTCGCGGGGCCGTGGCAGGAATTCGACGAGCTGCTGGCCGAGCCCTATGTCCGCGGCCGCGAGCTGACGACGGCGGTGCTCGGCACGCGCGCGCTGGGGGTCACCGAGCTTCGGCCCAAGTCGGGCTGGTATGACTACGACGCCAAATATACCGATGGGATGACCGAGCACGTCTATCCCGCCGACATCCCCGACGAGATCGCACAGGCGTGCAACCGGCTGGCTCTGGAGGCGCATCGGCTGCTGGGGTGCAAGGGATGCAGCCGCGCCGATTTCCGCTGGGACGACGAGCGCGGCGTCGACGGCCTGTTCCTGCTGGAGGTGAACACCCAGCCGGGGATGACGCCGCTCAGCCTGGTGCCCGAGCAGGCGAAGCACAACGGCATCTCCTATGCGGAACTGGTCCAGGCGATCGTCGACGAGGCGCTGAAGGATCGCGCGGCGAAGGACGGGGCAGCATGAGCCGGACGATCAAGCGCGGCGCTCCCGCCCGCCGCCCGGCAGCCAAGCGCAAGCCGGCGAAGAAGGCGTCGCTCGCCACTCGCCTGATCCAGCGCGTGCCGGTGAGCGAGGAAACGCTGCGCCGCGCGACGACCTATACGCTGACCGGCGCCGGGCTGGCGGTGGCACTGGGCATCGCGACCTGGGTCGGGGTGCCCGGCATGGTCGGCGCGGCGATCGCCGAGAGTGCGGGCGATGCGGGCTTTCGCGTCCAGCAGATCGAGATCACCGGGCTGAAGCGGATGGACCGCATGTCGGTCTACGCCGTCGCGCTCGATCAGCAGAGCCGGGCGATGCCGCTCGTCGACCTGGAAGCGGTGCGGCAGAAGCTGCTGCGCTATGGCTGGATCGCCGACGCGCATGTCTCGCGCCGGCTGCCCGACACGCTGCTGGTCGACATCGTCGAGCGGACGCCGGCGGCGGTGTGGCAGGACAATGGCCAGCTGACGCTGATCGACAAGGACGGCGTGCTGCTGGAGCCGGTCAATGCGTCAGCGATCCCCGACCTGCCGCTGGTTATCGGCCCCGGCGCCGACCGGCAGGAGGCCGGCTATCAGCAGCTGCTCGCCGCGGCGCCGGCGCTGAAGCCGCGGGTGAAGGCGGCGACCTGGATCGGAAACCGGCGCTGGGACCTGACCTTCGATAGCGGCGAGACGCTGGCGCTGCCCGAAGAGGGGGCGCCCGCGGCATTGCTGAAATTCGCCGAGCTCGACGGATCGAAGCCGCTGCTGGGGCGCGGCTGGATCCGCTTCGACATGCGCGATCCCAGCAAGCTCGTCGCGCGGCGGCCGGGCAGCAGCATCGCGCATGCGGTGCCCGACGATGGACGGGCGCCGCCGGCCGTGATTGATAATGCGACCAACGAAGGCGCAACTCAGGCGGGGGTTGAGGGATAATGGCGAAGGCAGGACCGGAAGAGCTGATCACCGCGCTCGACATCGGATCGTCGAAGGTATCGGCGATGATCGCGCAGAAGGGCGACGGCGGCGAGCTGATCGTGCTCGGCACCGGGCAGCGCGAATCGCGCGGGGTGAAGCGCGGCTATATCGCCGACATGGGCGCGACCGAGGTCGCGATCCGCGAGGCGGTGGAGCAGGCGGAGCGCATCGCCGGAATCAACATCGAGAATGTCTGGGTCGGCTTTTCCGCCGGCGGCCTCGTCAGCGACGTCGCCGAGGTCGAGTTCGAACTGGGTGGCCACCGCGTCGAGCAGGCGGATATCGATGCGCTGCTGGCGGCGGGGCGCAACTCGATCGATCCGCAGGGACGGATGGTGCTGCACGCGCAGCCCGCGCTCTACACGCTCGACGGACTGACCGGGGTGAAGAAGCCGCTGGGGCTGCATGCCGATCGGCTGGGCGTCCACATCCATGTCGTCGCCGCCGACGGCTCGCCGGTCCGCAACCTCGACCTGTGCGTCCGTTCGGCGCACCTCGAGGTGAAGTCGATCATCGCCTCGCCGGTCGCGACCGGGCTCGCCTGCCTGTCGGAGGAAGAGCGTGAGCTGGGCGTCGCGCTGGTCGAGATGGGGGCGGGGATCACCAACGTCTCGCTGTTCGCCGGCGGGATGCTGGTCGGGCTGACGTCGATCCCGATGGGGGCCAACGACATCACCGACGATATCGCCTCGGCGTTCGGCACCCGCCGCCAGCAGGCTGAGCGGATGAAGTGCTTCCACGGCTCGGCCAACGCTAGCCCGCGCGACAATCACGACATGATCCCGGTCGTGCCGGTCGGCGCGGAGGACGATGCGCATGGCGCGACGCAGATCCGCAAGGCCGACCTCATCGGCGTGATCCGCCAGCGGCTGGAGCATCAGATGGGCGAAGTGCGCAATGCGCTGACCCGGCTGAAGTTCGAAGGGCCGGTGGGGCGCCAGGTGGTGCTGACCGGTGGCGGTGCGGAGCTGAAGGGCATCGCCGATTATGCGCAGGCGGCGCTCGGCCGCTCGGTGCGGGTCGGACGCCCGCGCGGGCTGACCGCGCTGCCAGAGGCGCATGGCGGCCCGGCGTTCGCGACGCTGGCGGGGCTGGCCTTCTATGCCGCGACCGACCCCGTCGATCTGCGGTCCGTCGCGCCGCAGCCGCAGATGGTCCATCGCCAGAAGGGCATGGGCATGGTCCGCAAGCTGATCCAGGCGGCGCGGGCCAATTATTGACGTTTTTGGGGGTGGCACCACACCACTCCTTGGGGCACAAGGTAAACAGGGCCTTGCCAAGAGGTTGGTTGGCGAGGGCGGAGATCAGCGCATGAGCATCGAATTCATCACTCCCGAGGTGGACGAACTGACCCCTCGCATCGCCGTGATCGGCGTCGGCGGCGCCGGCGGCAACGCGATCGCCAACATGATGCAGGCCGAGGTACAGGGCGTCGACTTCCTGGTCGCCAACACCGACGCGCAGGCGCTGAAGCAGTCGATCGCGCCGCAGCGGATCCAGCTGGGCGCCAAGATCACGCAGGGCCTGGGTGCCGGCAGCCGGCCCGAGATCGGCCGCGCCGCCGCCGAAGAGACGATCGACCAGCTCGCCAAGACGCTGGAAGGCGCGCACATGTGCTTCATCGCCGCCGGCATGGGCGGCGGCACCGGCACCGGTGCGGCCCCGGTCATCGCCAAGGCGGCGCGCGACATGGGCATCCTGACCGTCGGCGTCGTGACCAAGCCGTTCGCGTTCGAGGGCAACCGCCGCGCCAAGAGCGCGGAAGGCGGCATCGAGGAACTGCAGAAGTACGTCGATACGCTGATCGTTATTCCGAACCAGAATCTGTTCCTGATCGCCAACGCGAACACGACCTTCAAGGAAGCGTTCTCGATGGCGGACGAGGTGCTGCAGCAGGGCGTGCGCGGCATCACCGACCTGATGGTCATGCCCGGCCTCATCAACCTCGACTTCGCCGACGTGCGCTCGGTGATGCAGGAGATGGGCAAGGCGATGATGGGCACCGGCGAGGCGAGCGGCGACAACCGCGCGCTGGAGGCGGCGCAGAAGGCGATCGCCAATCCGCTGCTTGACGGCGTCAGCATGCAGGGCGCGAAGGGCGTCATCATCTCGATCACCGGCGGCGACGACATGCGCCTGCTCGAGGTCGACGAGGCGGCGAACCACATCCGCGAGCTGGTCGATCCCGACGCCAACATCATCTGGGGCTCGGCGTTCAATCCCGAGCTGGAAGGCCGTATCCGCGTGTCGGTCGTCGCGACCGGCATCGAGGCCGAGGCGCGTCCGCAGGGCGCCACGCCGACCGCGGCGCAGGCGACCGAGCCGACCCGCTCGTTCAGCTTCGCGCGCAAGCCCGAGGAGCCGGTCTCGTTCCGGCCGACCACTGCTGCGGCGGCCCCGGCCGAGCCGTCGGTGTCGTTCCAGCAGCCCGCACCGGCACCGGCCGCCGAGCCTGCAGCCCCGGCCCAGCCGGTCGCAGCCGAGGCACCGCTCGATCTCGATCGTGCCGATGCGATCGAGGCGGACGCCAAGCCGCAGGTCGCCGATGCGAGCGACGACGAGCTGGTGCTCGGCGCCGAGACGATCGTGCCGCAGGCGCCCAAGACCTTCGCTGACGAGCCGTTCGGCGGCGTCGCTGCGCCGTCGCCCGCGGCCGACCGTCGCTGGCTGTCGCCGGGTTCGGAAGCACCGGCCGCCGAGCCGGCGCCCGGCCAGCCGCGCGTGAAGCTCGGCGGGACGCTGTTCGAGCGCATGTCGAACGCGGCACGCGGCACGGTGCGCGACGAGGGTCAGGAGGGCGGCGCCAAGGATCCGCTCGACATCCCGCGCTTCCTGCATCGGCAGAATAACCAGTAAACTACGAGCGCTGCTGTCCTCACCCTTCGTCGCCTTCGGCGACATTTTCCCTCTCCCAGCGGGAGAGGGAAGGGGCCCGCTGCCGCAGGCAGTGGGAAGGGTGAGGGCAGTCAGCTAGCGATAGCATCAATCCCACGTCACCCCAGCCTTGCGCCGGGATCCCGCTTCATCGCGCCATCAGTGGTAGCGGGACCCCGGCTCAAGGCCGGGGTGACGACATGAAGGCTCGGTCACTCGTCGTCTCCACGTCTCGCTTTATCGCGCTGATCGGACACCGCCATTGCCGGTTCATCGCCGCTGGTCTGTAACGCACCTCGTCTCATGAAACCCTATATCCTCCTGTCGCTGGCCACCGCGCTCGCCGCCGCGGCGACGTCGCCTGCCCCTGCCCAGAACCAGTCGTCGATGGTTCAGGCGCTGCCCGGCACGACCGATGCCGATCGTCTGGCCGAACAGATGCGCGCGCTCGCGGCCGATCCGCGCGATCTCAATGCGTTGCTGAATGCGGGCGAGCTGTCGCTCAAGCTCGACGATCTCAGCGCCGCCGCGGCGCTGTTCGCGCGTGCCGACAAGATCGATCCCCGCAACGCCCGGGTGAAGGCGGGCATGGGGTCGATCCTCGTGCGTTCGGAACGGCCCGGCGAGGCGTTGCGCTATTTCCAGCAGGCGACGCAGCTCGGGCTCGACCAGCGCCGCTTCGCCGCCGATCGCGCGCTCGCCTATGACCTGATCGGCGAACAGGCGCGGGCGCAGCGCGACTATCGCCTGGCACTGCAGGGCACGAGCGACGACGAGACGATCCGCCGCTACGCGCTGTCGCTGGCGATATCGGGGCAGCGCGAGCAGGCGCTGGCGCAGCTCGATCCGCTGCTGCGCAAGACCGATCGCGGTGCGTGGCGGACGCGCGCCTTCGTGCTGGCGATGGCCGGCGACGTCGAGGGCGCGACCCGGATCGCGACGACGATGATGCCGCCGGGCACCGCGGAGGGGCTTCAGCCCTTCTTCCTGCGGCTGCCGCAGCTGGCGCCGGTCGATCGCGCCTTCGCCGTCCATTTCGGCGAAATCGTCGCGACGCCGTCGCGCATCGCCGACGCGCGGCTGGTGCCGCCGTTGCCGGCGCTCGGCCCCGACACCAGCGCGCCGGTCCTCGTCGCCGCGGCGCCGGTCACTCAGGCGCCGGTGCAGACCGCCGCCGTCGACCAGCGCGAGGAGCGGCGCAACCGCCGTAACCGGCGCGAAAAGCTGGGCCGCGTCGCACTGCCCGATACCCAGTCCGTCCAGCTCGCCAGCGCGGCCCCGGCGCTGCCGCCGCCGCCGACCTATGTCGCGCCGGTCTATCAGGCGCCCGAGCCGCTGCCGCCGACGGTGTCGATGCGCCGGTCGAGGCGCGGAAGTGGATCGAGCGCCGCCGCCGATGCCAACCGTGCCGCTCTGGCTGCGGCGAAGACCGGCCAGCCGCTCGCGGTGCCGACGACCGCCGCAACGAACCCGCCCGTCCAGGTCGCGAGCGTCCGCCCGGCTCCGACACCGTCGCCGGTGGTGCAGCCGCTGCCGCGACAGACCTATTCGCTCGCCGCTGCAACGCCGGTGCGCACCGCCGCGCCGACGCAGACACCGACACCGACGCCCGCTCCGGTTCTCGCCGCGGTGCCGGCGACGCCGCCGCCCGCGATCGTGGCCGCACCGCGTGAGAGCGGCGATACGGTGCTCGCGCGGATCATCGCCGGGCTGACGATCCCGGCGAGCGAGCTGCAGCCCGCCAAGACCCCCGATCGGGCGATCGCGCCGGCACCCTCGGCCTCGGCCAAGGTCCGTACCGCCGCGGCCGAGCACGTCCTCGCCGCCGCGCGCGCGAAGGAAGCGCGTGACCAGGCGGCGGACAAGGCGCTCGCCGATGCCGCGGCGAAGGAAGACAAGCGCGCCGCTGCGGCGAAGGCAGTCGCGGACAAGAAGGCGCTCGCCGACAAGAAGGCCGCGACGGCGAAGAAGCTCGCCGACGCCAAGGAGGCTGCCGAGGAGAAGAAGGCGGCTCGATCCAACCCGTCGCGGATCTGGGTACAGGTCGCGGGCGGCGCCAACGAGGACGACCTGCCAAAGGCGTGGAGCGCGGCCAAGGCCAAGGCGTCGGCACTGGCGGGCAAGCCGGGCTACACCGCGAAGCTGCGCGCCACCAATCGCGTGCTGACCGGGCCGTTCAAGACGCAGGCCGAGGCGCAGAAGGCGGTGGCGGAGCTGCGCAAGCAGGGCGTCGGCGCCTTCGCCTTCACCAGCGACGCGGGGCAAGCGGTGACGAAGCTTCCCGCCAAGTGACGTCACGCGCGCCGTACGCGGCCGATCCGGCAACCAGCCGTGGGCGGCTGCACGACGAGACGACCGGCACCGCACGCGGTCCCCGCGACGCGTTCCAGCGCGACCGCGACCGGGTGATCCACTCGATCAGCTTTCGCCGGCTGCGTCACAAGACCCAGGTGTTCATGGCGCCCGACGGCGACCATTTCCGCGTCCGCCTGACCCACAGCATCGAGGTGGCGCAGATCGGGCGGACGGTGGCGCGGACGCTGGGGCTGAACGAGGACCTGACCGAGGCTCTGTGCCTGGCGCACGACATCGGCCACCCGCCCTTCGGCCATGCCGGCGAGGATGCGCTGAAGGCGGCGCTGATGCCGGCGGGCGGCTTCGACCACAACGGCCATACGCTGCGGCTGCTGACCCGGATCGAGCGGCCCTATCCGCGCTGGGACGGGCTGAACCTGACGTGGGAGACGCTGGAGGGGCTCGCCAAGCACAACGGGCCGGTGCGCCATCCCGGCTGGGCGCTGGCGGCGGCGGATGACGAATTTCCGCTCGATTTGACGAGCTGGCCGAGCCTGGAGGCGCAGGTGGCGGCGATCGCGGACGACATCGCCTATGACAACCACGACATCGACGACGGCCTGCGTGCGGGGCTGCTGACGCTCGACCAGCTGCTGGCGGTGCCGCTGGTGGCGCGTGGCTGGGATTCGGCGTGCGCGCGCTTCTCCGATGTTGCGTCGGAGCGGCTGGCGGGCGAGCTGGTGCGCAGCCAGATCGGCGCGATGGTCAACGATCTGACCGCGGAAACGGAGCGGCGGATCGCGGAAAGCGGTATCGAGCGCTGTGACGACGTGCGCGTGGCGGGCGCGGCGCTAGTCGGCTTTTCCGACCAGATGCGCGAGGAGGAGCGCGACCTGAAGCGCTTCATGTACGCCAACCTCTATCACCATCCGCGCCAGCTGGCGGCGGCCGACGCGGCGCATGGCATCGTCACCGGGCTGTTCGCGGCCTATCGCGCCGATCCGCGCGCGATGGCAGGAGAATGGGGCGAGGCGGTGCCAGAGGACGAGCCAGCGCGCGGCCGGCATATCGGCGACTTCATCGCCGGGATGACCGACCGCTATGCCATCGCGCGTTATCGCGAGCTGGTCGGGCCGATCGATTTGCCCGAGGGGTTCTAGGCCTGACCTGCTCCCCTCCCTTGCTGGGAGGGGGAAAGGTCGCGACAAACCCCGGTCAACACAGGCATACTTCTGCGACAAAGCGGGCGCAGACCGGCCATGGTTCGCGAAGGATCGGCCATGAGTGAGTCCAGTATCGCCCTCAACCGCTTTGGCCTCGGCGCCCGTGCCGGTGATGCGGCGCCGGGCGACGGCAAGCGTTGGTTGCTAGGCCAGTTCGACCGCTACGACCCGCGACCGCCCACCATCGCCGCGGCGCCGAGCAGCGCGACCGTCGCGGTGGCGCTGGTCGACTATTACGACCGGCAAAAGGCGCTGCGCGACCAATATGGTCCGCGCAAGCAGCTGCGCGCGGCGATGGCGCAGGGCGTTGCGGCGCCGCCGATGGCGATGCCGGTGCCGCCGCCGATGAGCGCGCCTGAAAATGCGACGATGACCGCAACCGCTCCTGCGCCGATGCCTGCGCCGCTGGCCGATCCCTTCCAGCAGGCGCGCCAGATGGCGAACCGCGACGCGCGTCAGGATTATGCCGCGTCGGTCGCGGCGCGGATGAACCAGTCGCTCGTCACCGAGACGCCGTTCGTCGAGCGGCTGGTACAGTTCTGGGCCAACCACTTCGCCGTCTCCGCCGACAAGCTGGAGATGGTGGCGCTGTCGGGCAGCCTGGAGTTCGAGGCGATCCGCCCGCATGTGCTCGGCCGCTTCGCCGACATGCTGAACGCGGTCGAGCGGCATCCGGCGATGCTGATCTATCTCGATCAGGCGGTGTCGGTCGGGCCAAACAGCCAGGTCGGCCAACGGGCCGCGGCGCGCGGCCAGAAGCGCGTCGGGCTCAACGAGAATCTGGCGCGCGAGATCATGGAACTGCACACGCTGGGCGTCCGCAGCGTCTATACCCAGGCCGACGTGACCGAGTTCGCGCGGGCGATGACCGGATGGACCGTCGCGGGGATCGGCCGCGGGCCGGGTGCTCGGCTGGCCGGGCAGGATGGCGCGCCGGGGTCCTTCACCTTCGTCGCGACCGTCCACGAGCCGGGCGACCGCACGATCGTCGGCAAGCGCTATCCCGCTGGCGGCGAGGCGCAGGCGCAGGCAGTGCTGACCGATCTCGCCGCCAGCGCCGCGACCGCGCAGCACCTGGCGACGAAGCTCGCCCGCCACTTCGCTGGCGACAATCCGCCGCCGGCGATGGTCGCCCGGCTGAAGGCGGCGTATCTGCAATCGAACGGCGACCTGCCCACCGTCTACCGCGCGATCGTCGCGTCGCCCGAAGCCTGGGCGACCACGCCGGTGAAGTTTCGTAACCCCTGGGAATGGTCGGTCGCCGCCTATCGCGCGATGGGCACCAGGCAGGTGCAACCGGGCGCGATCGTCGGGTTGCTCAACCAGCTCGGTCAGCCGACGTGGAAGCCGGGGCAGCCGGTGGGCTGGGACGATATCACCGGCAGCTGGGCCGGCCCCGACGCGATCATGCGCCGCGTCGAGGCGGCGGAGCGCTTCGCCGCGCGTGCGCCCGAGGTCGATGCGCGGGCGCTGGGCGCGCAGCTGTTCCCCGCCGCGCTGACCCCGGCGACAGCGCAGGCGGTGGCGCGCGCCGAGAGCCCGGCCCAGGGCCTCGCGCTGTTGCTCGTCAGTCCCGAAATGATGCGGAGGTGAATGCCGTGATCGATCGTCGTACCCTGCTCGTGCGCGGCGGCCTGACCGCCCTTGCGATGGGCGTCGCGCCGCGGATGGCGTTCGCCAAGGCGGAGACCGACCGCCGCTTTGTCTTCATCATCCAGCGCGGTGCGGCCGACGGGCTCGGCATCGTCGCGCCGGTCGGTGACCCGGCGTTCGTCGGCCAGCGCGGCGACCTCGCCGCCGACTTCGCAAGCGCGCCGCGGCTCGATGCAACCTTCGCGCTACATCCGGCGATGGCTCAATCGCTCGCTATGTTCCAGGCCAGGCAGGCGCTGTTCGCGCATGCGGTCGCGTCGCCATACCGCGACCGCTCGCACTTCGATGGCCAGAACGTCCTCGAGACGGGCGGGGCGGGGGCGTACCAGCTCAAGGACGGCTGGATGAACCGCATGCTCGCGCTGGTGCCGTCGGGCGAGGCGAAGGCGATTGCGGTGTCGGCGACGGTGCCGATGGCGCTGCGGGGGCCTCGCGAGGTGGCAAGCTATGCGCCGTCCGCCCTGCCCGAGGCGTCGGACGACATGCTGCAGCGGGTGGCGATGCTGTACGAGGGTGACAGCCAGCTGCACGGGCTGTGGAGCGAGGCCCTGTCGACTAGGGCGCTGACCGGCGACCTCGCCGCCAACAACGGCCAGAACGCCGCCGCAACGGGGCAGCTTGCCGCGCGGCTGCTGGCGCCGGCCAATGGCGCGCGGATGGCGATGATCGAGACGGGCGGCTGGGATACCCATACCGGCCAGCGCGCACGGCTGGCGGCGAACCTGAAGGGGCTAGACGCGATGATCGGCGCGCTGAAGACGGGGCTGGGGCCGGCATGGGCGGACACCACCGTGCTGGTCGCGACCGAGTTCGGACGGACCGTGGCGGTCAACGGCACCGGCGGCACCGACCACGGCACCGGCACCGCGGCGATGCTGCTGGGCGGCGGCGTGAAGGGCGGCCGGGTGCTGGCGGACTGGCCGGGGCTGGCGGCGGCGCAGCTGTACGAAAACCGCGATCTGCGCCCGACGATGCAGCTCGACGCACTGATCGCCGGGGCGGTGGCGGGGGCCTATGGGATCGATCCGGGCAAGGCGATGGCCGTGCTGTTCCCCAATGGGCAGAAGGCGGCGGCATTGGGTGGCCTGGTGGCTTGAGAATTCCTCCCCCGGAGGGGGAGGGGAACCAGCCGCAGGCTGGTGGAGGGGTACTTTCCGCGCGCGCTGACGCCGATGGCGACCTACCCCTCCACCACGGCTTCGCCGCGGTCCCCCTCCCCCTCCGGGGAGGATTGATCGACCGACACGCCCACCCCATTGCACGCCGCCGCGCGGCCCCGTAAGCCGCAGGGCATCATGTCGCTCTATACCCGTTTCGCCGCGCATCTCGATGCTGCGCTCGACGATCTCGCGCTCGCGGGCGTGTTGCCCGAGGGGCTCGATCGCCGCAACGTCACCGTGGAGCCGCCGCGCGATGCGAGTCACGGCGATCTCGCCACCAATGCCGCGATGGTGCTGGCGAAATCTGCCAAGGCCAATCCGCGCCAGCTGGCCGAGGCGCTGGCCGCCGAACTGCGCAAGGTTGGCGGGGTCGAGGACGTGTCGGTCGCGGGGCCGGGCTTCATCAACCTGAAGCTGGCGGACGACGCCTGGCGCGACGAGCTGGCGCGGATCGAGGCGGCGGGCGACGACTATGGCCGTTCGGCGAGCGGCGCCGGGCTGACCGTCAACATCGAATATGTCTCGGCCAATCCGACCGGGCCGATGCACATGGGCCATTGCCGCGGTGCGGTGGTCGGCGATGCGCTCGCCAGCCTGCTGGAGTTCGCCGGACACGAGGTCATCCGCGAATATTACGTCAACGATGCCGGCGGTCAGGTCGACGTGCTCGCCCGCTCGGCGCACCTGCGTTATCGCGAGGCGTTGGGCGAGGATATCGGCGCGATCCCCGAGGGGCTGTATCCGGGCGACTATCTGGTGCCGGTCGGGCGCGCGCTGGCGGCGGAATATGGCGATCGCTTCGTCGAGGCGCCCGAGGCCGAGTGGCTGGCGACGTTCCGCAGCCGCGCGGTCGCGGCAATGCTGGTGATGATCCGCGAGGATCTGGCGCTGCTCGGCATCCATCACGACCTGTTCTCGTCGGAAGCCGAACTGCAGGCGGCGGGCAAGCCCGAGGCGGCGGAGAAGTGGCTACGCGAGCATGACCTGGTCTATGACGGCGTGCTGGAAGCGCCCAAGGGCGAAACGCCCGAGGATTGGGAGCCGGTCGAGCTGCCGCTGTTCCGTTCGACGAAATTCGGCGATGATCAGGATCGGCCGATCAAGAAGTCGAACGGGCAATGGACCTATTTCGGCGCCGACCTCGCCTATCACTTCCAGAAGGCGCAGACTGCCGACCAGCTGATCGACATCTGGGGCGCCGACCACGCCGGCACCGTCAAGCGCATCGTCGCGGCGGTCGCGGCGCTGACCGACGGCAAGACGCGCTTCGACGTGAAGCTCGTACAGATGGTTCGCCTGCTGCGCGGCGGCGAGCCGGTGAAGATGTCGAAGCGCGCGGGCAATTTCGTGACGCTCGCCGATGTGGTGCGCGAGGTCGGCAAGGACGTCGTCCGCTTCACCATGCTGACGCGGCGCAGCGACGCGCAGATGGACTTCGACTTCGCCAAGGTGGTCGAGGCGTCGAAGGACAATCCGGTCTTCTACGTCCAATATGCGCACGCCCGCATCGCGTCGGTGCATCGCCGAGCTGCTGAAGCGGGGATCGAGGGGGGCGAGGCCGACCTGTCCCTTCTCGGGACGGACGAGCTGGCTTTGGTGAAGCTCGCCGCGCAGTTCCCGCGCGTCGTCGAGACCGCGGCGTCGGCGCGCGAGCCGCATCGAATTGCGTTCTATCTCTATGACTTGGCAGCTGCGTTTCATGCCCAGTGGAACGTCGGCAACGACCGCCCCGACCGCCGCTTCCTGGTGGTCGAGGATGCGGCCGCCACGCGCGCCCGGCTTTTCCTTGCCGCCCGGATCGGGCAAATCATTCGCAACGGCCTCCGCATCATGGGAGTCGAGGCGGTGTCGGAGATGAACTAGGATGCCCAGCGGCTTTCGTGAGGAGGATCGGCTCCCCTGGCTGGAGACCGTCGAATCGGACACGCGCGAGGGCGTGCCGATCGGCCGCGCGATCGGCATGGTGCTGCTCGGCCTGGCGGTGATCGCCGCGATCGTCTTCGCTTATTACAAGGTTCAGCAGCGCCCGGCGGCGACCGGCCAGCTGATCCCGGCGCCCGAAGGGCCCTACAAGGTCAAGCCGCAGGAGCCGGGCGGGATGAAGGTCGAGGGCGAGGGCAACGCCGCCATCGCCACCAGCGCAGGCCAGAGCGGCCAGGGCGCGATCGACCTCAACGCGGTGCCCGAAAAGCCCGTCGAGGGCACGCGAGTGGTTCCGAGGCCGACCCCGACCGACAGCGGCGCCCGCAACGCGGTCGCACAGGTTCCGACCTCGGGCGGCAAGCTGGTCGCGGCGGCACCGGTGTCGGTGCGCAGCGATGCCAACCGGAGCGGCGGCGCACGCGGCACGCAGGTTCAGCTCGGCGCCTATCCCAGCGAGGCGCTGGCCAATGCAGCATGGTCGGGCTTTTCGAAGCGCTTCGGCTATCTGGCGCCGCTGACCAAGTCGGTGCAGTCGGTGTCGACCGGCGGCAAGACGCTGTACCGGCTGCGGGTCGATGCGGGCAGTGCCGACGAGGCGGCCGAGCTGTGCGGCCGGCTGCGCGTGGCGGGCGAGGCGTGCTTCGTCGCGGGGTGACGCTGTCGTCGCGCTGAATTACACGAGCGCGCATGAAGCCTGTGATCTTCGGCCTGTCCGGCCTGACCCTAACCGACGACGAGCGCGCCTTCTTTGCCGAATGCGAGCCGGCCGGGTTCATCCTGTTCGGCCGCAACGTCGAAAGCCGCGAGCAGCTGCGCGCGCTGACCGACGAGCTGCGTGAGCTGACCGGGCGAGGCGACGACCTGCCGATCCTGATCGATCAGGAGGGCGGCCCGGTGTCGCGGATGAAGCCGCCGGTGTGGCCGGCCTTTCCGGCGGGGCCGGTCTTCGCCGCAGCCTATGCCAGGGCGCCGATGACGGCCATCCAGGCGATGCGCGCCAACGGCCAGGCGCTGGCACTGATGCTGGCGGAGGCGGGGATCACCGTCGACTGCGCGCCGATCATCGACGTCGCTCAGCCCGACACCACCCCGGCGATCGCCTGCCGCGCCTATGGTAGCGAGCCGATGCAGGTGGCGGCGCTCGGCCGTGCGATGCTGGAGGGGCTGGCGGCGGGTGGCGTGGTCGGCGTGGTCAAGCACATGCCCGGCCACGGCCGCGCGATCGTCGACTCGCACCATCTGCTGCCGACGGTCACGGCCGACGATGCGGCGCTGGAGGCGGATATTGAGCCGTTCCGCGCACTGGCGCATGCACCGATGGGAATGACGTCGCACATCGTCTTCGAGGCGTGGGATGCCGAGCAGCCCGCGACGCTGTCGCCGATCGTGATCGATCAGGTGATCCGCCGGCGCATCGGCTTCGACGGGGTGCTGATGACCGACGACATCGACATGAAGGCGCTGTCGGGCACCGCCGGCGAGAAGGCGGTGGCCGCGATCGACGCCGGCTGCGACCTGGTGCTCGATTGCTGGGCACGGATGGACGAGATGGTCGAAATCGCCGACCGGCTTGGCGAGATCGGCGATGCGGCGCGGGCCCGACTGGACCGCGCGATGGCTAGCCGCCGCGCACCCGAAGGCAACTTCGACGCGCTGATCGCCCACCGCGACGCGTTGTTGGCGGCGGTGGGCTGAACTCCTCCCGTCATTCCGCCGTGGCGGGAGTAACGGGAGGTCGATCGCGTCGGCCCAAGCGTCAGTCCAGCCCCGCCCGCTTGATGAGATCGGTGGTCGAGGGGTCGAACTCGCCGCCGCCCTTGGCCGCTGCCTTCGCCATTTCCTTGCCCAGCTCGACGCCGAACTGGTCGAACGAGTTGATGCCCAGCAGGACGCCGTTCACGAACACGCGATGCTCGTAGAAGGCGATCAGCGCGCCGAGCGTGCGCGGTTCGAGCGTGTCGAGAAGGATCGTCGACGAAGGCCGGTCGCCCGCATAGCTGCGCGCGGGGTCGTCGACCTGCTTGCCCTTCATCAGCGCCGCACCCTGTGCGAAGGCGTTGAGCAGCAGCTGGCGGTGGTGCTCTTCGGGCAGCGTGTCGCCTGGCTCGATGACCGCCAGGAACTCGACGGGGACGAGGTGGGTGCCCTGATGGAGCAGCTGGAACACCGCATGCTGCGCATCGGTGCCGACGCCGCCCCAGGTGATCGCGGCGGTGGGGCGGCCGACCGGCTTGCCGTCGACGGTGACGCCCTTGCCGTTCGATTCCATCTCGAGCTGCTGGAGATAGCTCGGCAACAGGCGGAGGCGTTCGTCATAGGCGAAGGGCGCGCGCGTTTCGGCGTGGCGGACCTGGGTGTAGTAGAGATCGGCGAAGGCGGCGAGCGCGGGAGCATTTTCGTGCAGCGCGGTCAGGCGGAAGTGGCGGTCCATCTCGGCCGCACCCTCGAGTAGCTCCTCGAACGCCGCCCAGCCGAGCGCGAGCGCGGCGGGGAAGCCGATCGACGACCACAGCGAGTAACGGCCGCCGACGCCTTCGGAAAAGGGCAGGACGCGGGTGTCGTCGACGCCCCATTCGTTCGCCTTTTCGGGCGAGGCGGTCAGCGCGACGACGCGGCCATAGGGATCCTCGACGCCGTTCTCGGTCATCCATTGGATCACCGATTCGGCGTTGAGCATCGTCTCGGTCGTCGTGAACGTCTTGGATGCGACGACCAACAGCGTGGTCTTGGCGTCGAAGCGCTTGAAGACATCCTCCAGCGCCATGCCGTCGACGTTCGAGACGATCGCGACCTCGTAGCGGCTGTCCTCGCGTCCGAGCGCATCGACGAGCAGGTGAGGCCCCAGCGCCGAGCCACCGATGCCGACGTGAAGGACATATTCGATCGGGCCAAGCGCCTCCGCCTCGATCGCGTCGACCAGCGCGCGGGTGCGCTCGTGATAGCGGCGCGAGCGGGCGACGCTCTCGGCGTTACCCTCGCCGCGCTCGGCGGTGTGCTCGACCGGGCGGTCCTCGGTGACGTTGACATGCTCGCCGCCGAACATCGCCTCGCGCTTGCCGGCGAGATCGCTCGCCTTGGCCAGGCGCTCGAACGCGGCGACAGCATCGGCGGTCAGGTGAGTCTTCGACCAATCGAAATGGATGCCGGCGACGTCGAGGCTGAATCGGTCGAGCCTCCCGTCGTCCTCGGCGAACAAATCGAGCAGCTTGGGGCTCGGCAATGCCTCGATCTCAGACCAGTCCGCCATATGATGTCTCCGTGTGCGATGAGCCGTCGCCGCGCCTGTAGCGCCGCAAGCCGCGACGCGCCAGAACGGGTCAGCTCGCACAAGGCTCCCGCTTGACGCCGCGCCCGGGTTGCGCGACGCCGCCGGTCCATGGCCAAGACCACCACCCCGCGCGCGAAGGGCGCGACATCGGAGACCGCGGAGACCGTGCGTTTCCTGCTGAAGCTGGCGCTGATCGTGCTGATCGTCCGCAGCTTCGTCTTCGCGCCTTTCTCGATCCCCAGCGAGTCGATGCTGCCGCGGCTGCTGATCGGCGACTATCTGTTCGTGACCAAATGGAACTACGGCTATTCGCGCTGGTCGCTGCCGTGGGGCGTGCCGCTGATCCCCGGACGGGTGTTCGGGCGCGATCCGGCGCGCGGCGACGTCGTCGTGTTCCGCTCGCCGGGGCCGGACGACCATGACGTGATCAAGCGGGTGATCGGCCTGCCGGGCGACAGCGTTCAGATGCGTGGCGGCCAGCTGTTCCTGAATAGCAAGGCGATACCGAAGCAGCGCGTCGCCGACTTTACCGTGCCGCTGTCGGACAATTTCGACGAGGGGAAGTGCGACGCGCAGTTCCAGGGCACCGGCGTCAACGGCAAGGCGATCTGCCGCTATCCGCGCTATCGCGAGACGCTGCCCAACGGGAAGAGCTATTTCGTGCTCGACCAGGCGGAGATTCCGGCTGCCGACGATACCGGCGTCTACAAGGTGCCGGCGGGGACGGTGTTCCTGATGGGCGACAATCGCGACGACAGCGCCGACAGCCGCTTCGCGCCGCCCGAGGGCATGGGCTTCATTCCGATGGAGCGGATCGAGGGCAAGGCGGCGGTGACGTTCTTCTCAACCGACGGATCGGCGGAGTGGCTGAAGCCGTGGACGTGGTTCAGCGCAGCGCGGCCATCGCGGATCGGAGAGGGGTTCTGAGCGAGCCGCTCGACGACTGGCTGGCGTCGACGTTCGGACGGGCGCCGCGCCACCTCGCCCCGTTCGCGCGGGCGCTGACCCATGGCAGCCAGGCGGCGGCGAACTACGAGCGGCTCGAATTCCTGGGCGACCGCGTGCTTGGGCTGATCATGGCCGAGTGGCTGTACGACACCTTTCCGGGCGAGCCGGAAGGCGCACTGTCGAAGCGGTTCAATTCGGTGGTGACGGGCGCGGTGTGCGCCGACGTCGCGCGGTCGCTGGGCGTGCGCGATCATTTGATGCTGGGTAAGCAGGCACGCGACGACGGCGCCAATGACAGCGACAATGTGCTGGGCGACGTGATGGAGGCGCTGATCGGCGCCTGGTATCTGGAGGCGGGGCTCGATGCCGCACGCGCCTTCGTCCGCGAGGCGTGGGGCGACCGGATACGGCGTCACGCGGCGGCGCCGCAGCATCCCAAGTCGGCGCTGCAGGAATGGGCGGCGGCTCATCGGCGGCGTGCGCCGACCTATGAGGTGGTGGATCGCTCGGGTCCGGGCCACGCGCCGCGCTTCACGGTGAAGGTGTCGATCGGGCGCGACGAGGCGAGCGCGACGGGGGCGAACAAGCAGGTGGCGGAGACGGCGGCGGCGCGAGCGCTGCTGGAGATGCTGGGCGGCTAGATGACGCCCTGTGCGATCGCCTGGCGTGTTTCCGCGCGGCGGCGGATGTGTTCGCGCCAGACGATGTAGAGGCCGCTGGCGATGATGATCGGGGCGCCGATCCAGGTCGCGGTGACGGGCAGCGTGCCGAAGACCAGCCAGCCGAAGGCCGTCGCCCAGACGAGCGAGCTGTAATCCATTGGCACGACGATCGAGACGGCGCCGCGCGACAGGCTGCCGGTCATGGCGAGCTGCGCGCAGCCGCCGACGAGGCCGATGCCGAGCAGCAATATCCAGACGACCGGCGGATGCGCGGCGACGGTGAACGCCAGCACGATGCCCAGCGGGATCAGCGAAAGGAAGGAGAACCAGAAGACGGTCGTCATCGCCGCCTCGGTCCGGCCGATCTGGCGCAGCAGGATCGAGACGGTGGCGGTGAGGACGGCGGCGGCAAGACCCGACAGCGCGCCGAGCGGCGGGATCGCGTTGCCGCCCGCGCCGGTGACAATGACGACGCCGACGAATCCCGCGAGCACCGCGCTCCATCGCCTCCAGCCGGTCGCCTCGCCCAGTACCAGTGCGCCCAGGATGGTGGCGAAGATCGGCATCGAGAAGCCGATCGTCGTCGCCTCCGCCAGCGGGAGCATCATCAGCGCGGTGAAGGTGAATGCCATCGAGCTGAGCCCGACGACGCAGCGCGAGACATGCGCGCCGAACCGCTTGGTCTTCAGGCTGGCGAAGCCGGGGCCGCTGGCGACCACCGCGGAAACGAGCAGCGTCGCGCCGAACTGGCGGAAGAACAGGATCTCACCCAGCGCGGCGCCGTGCGCCTCCGCCAGCTTGATGCCGACGTTCATGATCGAGAACAGCAGCGCCGACACCAATCTGAGCCCGATGGCGGAATAGAGGCGGTCGTCGGTCACAGCGTCGCGCGTAAGCGCAGCCGCCGGTGATGACCATAGCGATCGCCACGGGTTACGTGGCGAGCCGGCTATAGACGCGGGCGCCGGCGTCGGCGGGCATCGCCAGCACCGTCCTCAGCAGCGCCCGCTGCGCCTCGCACAGAGTGTCGTCGGTCGCCTGCTCGGTGGTGCGCTCGCCGGTGAAAAGCTGCTGCGCCGGTGCCGAGGCGCCGTTCGCGGCAAGGCCGTCAAGCAGATCGCGCTGGATCGAATCATCGGGGACGGCCCATTGCCGGGGGTGGTCGCGACCATCGGCGATCGCGGCGAGCCTCGCGGCCAGTACCTTGCCCATGCGCACGGCGCGCTCCGGCCGCGACGGCTCGGCGATGGGCGTGCCCTTGAGATAGGCGGCACAGCTGGTCGGCGGCATCGTGTCGACGAGCTGCCGTTCGCTTGCCGCCAGCGTCATCAGCGCTGTCGCCGGCGCGGTTTGTAGATAGTGGCCGTCGCGGCGAACGACCTCGCCGATCCTGGCACCGATGGCATCGCCCATCGCCTCATAGTTGCGCGCGTCCGCCCCGGCGAGGATCGCGGTCGACATCTTGCTGTAGTCGCTGGGGAATCTGGTCTTGAGCACGACAGCGGCAGGGCCAATGACGGGATCTTGCCCCAGCCGGGTATCGAGCATCCCCGGTGAAGACAATTCGCCCATCTCCTGCTGGCGATCCATGTAGTTGCGAACGTGAGGGACGACGAAGATACTCAGCAATCCGGCCAGGACTATGCCGCCGACCTTCAGCGACGGTCCCGAATAGCCGCGATCATTATAGCTCATGGTGTCGTTATTCCCCCGATCCCAACGATCGTGCTGGCCTGTCCTTGACGTGCCGTCAATGGGGCGGGCCGTTGCCCTCCGCCCCTCACAGCCGTAGAGGCCAGCGCCATGAAGCATGCGCTCTCCGTCACTCGCGACCAGGACTTCGCCGCCTGGTATCAGGCCGTCATCGCCGAGGCCGATCTGGCCGAGGAATCGGGGGTGCGCGGCTGCATGGTGATCCGGCCGTGGGGCTATGGCATCTGGGAGCGGATGCAGCGGCTGCTCGACGATCGCATCAAGGCGACGGGGCACGAAAACTGCTATTTCCCGCTGTTCATCCCCTTGAGCTATTTCGAGAAGGAAGCCGAGCACGTCGAGGGCTTCGCCAAGGAGATGGCGGTGGTCACCCATCATCGTCTGATCGGCGACGGCAAGGGCGGGCTGATGCCCGATCCCAGCGCCAAGCTGGAGGAGCCGCTGGTCGTGCGGCCGACCTCGGAGATGGTGATCGGTGCGGCCTTCGCGCGCTGGGTCCAGTCATGGCGCGACCTGCCGGTGCTCATCAACCAGTGGGCGAACGTGGTGCGCTGGGAAATGCGCACGCGGATGTTCCTGCGCACCAGCGAGTTCCTGTGGCAGGAGGGGCATACCGCCCACGCCACCGCCCAGGAGGCCAAGGACGAGACGCTGCGGATGCTGGAGGTGTATCGCAGCTTCGCCGAGGACGACCTGGCGCTGCCGGTGGTCGCGGGCGAGAAGCCGGAGAATGAGCGCTTTCCGGGCGCGGTCGAGACCTGGTCGATCGAGGCGATGATGCAGGACGGCAAGGCTTTGCAGGCGGGGACCAGCCATTTCCTGGGTACCAACTTCGCGCAGGCGCAGGGCATCAAGTTCCAGAATGCCGAAGGGCAGCTGGAACTGGCGAATACGACCAGCTGGGGGGTCTCCACCCGCATGATCGGCGGCGTCATCATGGTGCATGGCGACGACGACGGCCTGCGCGTGCCCCCGCGGATCGCGCCCTGGCAAGTGGTGATCGTGCCGATGCTGCGCGACCAGCCCGAGGACGAGGAACTGGTCCGTTATTGCAAGGACATTCAGTCGAACCTCGCCAAGCTGTCGGCGTTCGGCGAGCCGGTGCGCGCGCTGCTCGACCTGAAGCACGGCAAGGCGGCAACCAAGCGCTGGGGCTGGGTGAAGAAGGGCGCGCCGGTGATCGTCGAGGTCGGCGGGCGCGACATGGCGGGCGGCCAGGTGTCGGTGATCCGCCGCGACCGATTGTACCGAGAGGACGGCAAGCTCGACAGCGTGGCGCGGCCGCGCGGCGACGTCGAGGCGGATGTCGTTGGGTTGCTGGAGGAGATCCAGGCGGCGCTGCATGAGCAAGCGACGGCGCGAATGAAGGCGGGGATCACGCCGGTGGCCGACTTCGCAGGACTGGAAGCGCATTTCGCGGAAGGGGTGAAGTTCCCCGGTTTCGCCGAGGTGCAATGGGCGAAGCCGACCGGCGCGGCGCTGGAGAGGGTGGTCGAGCGGCTGAAGGCGCTGAAGCTGACGCTGCGCAACGTGCCCACGGATGCGGCGCCGGTGGACGGCGCGTGCGTGTTTACCGGCGAGCCGGCGGTGGAGCGGGTGCTGGTGGCGCGGGCGTATTGAGCAAAATCCACCGTCATTCCCGCGAAGGCGGGAATCCATACTGGCTGGACGACGTGGGTCTCACTGCGCTCCGCGGATTTTGGATCCCCGCCTTCGCGGTGATGACGGGATGGCGCGGGCGATGACGGGGTTTTGGCGGTGAGCAACTTCGACGCCATCGTCCTTGGTGCAGGCGCTGCCGGGCTGATGGCGGCCGCGACCGCCGGGCAGCGGGGCGCGCGGGTGCTGGTCGTCGATCACAATGACGAGCCGGGGCGCAAGATCCTGATCTCGGGCGGCGGGCGGTGCAACTTTACCAATATCGGGACGGTGCCCGAGCGGTTCGTGTCGGCGAACCCACATTTCGCCAAGTCGGCATTGGGGCGGTACACGCCCGCCGACTTTCTGGCGCTGATCGAAAAACATGGCATCGCCTGGCACGAGAAGACGCTGGGACAGCTGTTCTGTGATGGATCGGCGAAGCAGATCGTCGCGATGCTCATGGACGAATGTCTGGCCGGGCACGTGTCGTTCGCGTTCGGGCAGGCGGTTCGCGACGTGGCGCATGGCGACGGGCGGTTCCGGGTCACGGTCGGCAGCATCGTCCATGAGGCGCCGGCGCTGGTGGTGGCGACGGGCGGGCCGTCGATCCCGAAGCTCGGCGCGACCGGTTTTGCCTATGATCTGGCGCGACGCTTCGGGATGAAGGTCGTCGAGCCCAGGCCCGCGCTGGTGCCGCTGACGCTGGGGCAGGGCGAGGCGCTGTTTCGCGAGCTGTCGGGCGTGTCGACCGAGGTCGTCGCGCGCGCCGGCCCGGCGGCGTTCCGCGAGGCGGCGCTGTTCACGCATCGCGGGCTGTCGGGGCCGGCGATCCTGCAGGCGTCATCCTATTGGCGGCATGGCGAGGCGGTGGGGATCGACTTCGCGCCCGATGCGCCGGCGGGCTGGCTGAGGGCCGCGAAGCGTGCGCAACCGCGCACCACGCTGAAACGGCTGTTGCCGGTGCCGGAGCGGCTGGCGGTGGCGCTGGTCGAGCAGTTGGGCGTCGCGGGCGATCTGGGCAACGTGCCCGACAAGGCGCTCGAGGCGGCGGAGGTGCGGCTAGGCGACTGGCGCTTCACGCCCAACGGGACCGAGGGCTATGCCAAGGCCGAGGTGACGGTCGGCGGGATCAGCACCGCCGAGCTGTCGTCGCGGACGATGGAGGCGAAGAAACTGCCGGGGCTGTACGCGATCGGCGAGGCGGTCGACGTGACCGGGTGGCTGGGCGGCTACAACTTCCAATGGGCGTGGGCGAGCGGCTGGGCGGCGGCGCAGGCTATCGCTGAGCGGTGACACTGCCTATCTGTTGGCGGTGTCCAAGAAACATATCCCCGGGATGCCGACGCGGCAGCAGATCCTCGACTTCATCACCTCGTCCGACACGCCGGCTGGCAAGCGCGAGATCGCGCGCGCCTTTGGCCTCAGCGCGCAGGAGAAGATTGCGCTAAAGGCGCTGCTGAAGGACATGGCGGACGAGGGGCTGATCGACTCGGCGCCGGGTCGCGCCTTCCACCAGATGGGCGGCCTGCCCAAGGTGACGGTGCTGCGCGTCGCCGACATCGACGAGGGCGGCAATGTGTGGGCGGTGCCCGAGCGTTGGGAATCCGACACACCGGCGCCGCGGCTGCGGGTACGCGAGCGGAAGCGGGGTCAGTTCGGGGTCGGCGACCGGATGCTGGCGCGCACCGAGGAGACGGGGGGCGGCTGGACCGCGCATCCGATGAAGGCGCTGGCGCGCGCGTCGGAGCAGATGCTGGGCGTGCTGCGCGAGGATAATGGCCGGTTCTGGCTGACCGGCGTCGACAAGAAGGAAAAGCGCGAGGTACCGGTGTCCGATACCGGCGGCGCGGCGGCGGGCGACCTGGTGATGGCGGAGAAGGCCGGGCGGCCGCCGCGCATCACCGCGCGGGTGACCGAGCGGCTGGGCGATCCGTTCGCGCCCAAGAGCTTCTCGCTGATCGCGATCCACAAGCTGGGTATCCCGACCGCCTTCTCGTCCGAGGCGCTGGCGGAGGCGGAGCGTGTGGCGGAGCAGCCGCTGGGCGACGATCGCGAGGATCTGCGCCATCTGCCGATCGTCGCGATCGATCCGGCCGATGCGCGCGATCACGACGATGCGGTCTGGGCAGCGCCCGACGACGATCCGGCGAACGCGGGCGGCTGGCGCGCGGTGGTCGCGATCGCCGACGTCAGCTTCTACGTGCGGCCGGGCAGCGAACTCGATCGCGAGGCGCGGTCGCGGGGCAATTCGGTGTATTTTCCCGATCGGGTCGTCCCGATGCTGCCGGAGATCCTGTCGGCCGACGTGTGCTCGCTGAAGCAGGGCGAGGATCGCGCGGCGATGGCGTGCCATCTGGTGGTGGGCAAGGACGGGGCGCTGAAGAGCTGGCGGTTCAGCCGCGCGGTGGTGCGGATCGCGGCGAATATTGCGTATGAGGACGCGCAGGCTTGGGTGGATCAGAACCTCCCCGGCACGGGGAGGGGGACCGCCGGCGAAGCCGGTGGTGGAGGGGCAGACACGGGCGATGTTCCTGCTGGACTGCCCCTCCACGATCAGCCTTCGGCTGATGGTCCCCCTCCCCGTACCGGGGACGTTCTTGCAGCGACATTGCCCGGCCTTTGGAACTGCTGGCACTCGCTCCTCGCCGCGCGCAACGGGCGCGAGCCGCTGGAACTCGACCTGCCCGAGCGGCGCGTCGTGCTCGACGAGCAGGGGCGACTGCTGTCGGTCGCACCCCGTGAGCGGCTCGATTCGATGCGGCTGATCGAGGATTACATGATCGCCGCCAATGTCGCCGCGGCGAAGGCGCTGGAAGCGAAGAAGGCGCCGGTGATGTACCGCGTCCACGAGCCGCCGGCGCGCGAGAAGCTGGTGGCGCTTAAGGACTATCTCGAGACGTTCGGCGTCCCGCTTGCGCTGGGCCAGGTGATCCGGCCGAAGACCTTCAACCACCTGCTCGACCGCGTCGGCGACTCCGATTTCCGGCCGCAGGTGATGGAGCAGGTGCTGCGCACGCAGACGCAGGCCTATTATTCGCCCGAGAACCGCGGCCACTTCGGGCTGGCGCTGGGCAGCTATGGGCACTTCACCTCGCCGATCCGGCGCTATGCCGACCTGTTGGTACATCGCTCGCTGGTGGCGGCCTACAAGCTGGGGCCGGGCGCGCTGTCGCCCGACGAGGCGGCCAGGATGGGTGTGATCGGCGAGGCGATCAGCGGGCTCGAACGCCGGGCGATGGAAGCGGAGCGCGATACGCTCGACCGCTATGTCGCGGCGTATCTGGCGGAGCGTGTCGGCGAGATCGTCTCGGCGCGGATCACGGGCGTGAAGAACTTCGGCTTCTTCGCGACCGTCGAGGGTGTCGGCGGCGACGGGCTGGTCGGGGTGCGCGACATGGGGGCGGAATATTTCCGCTACGACGAAGGGCTGCAGACGCTGACCGGCGAGGACAGCGGCGACGTGTACCATCTTGGTCAGCGGCTGGAGCTGAAGCTGGCGGAATCGAGCCCGGTGTCGGGGGCGCTTCGCTTCGAACTGCCGGGTGGCAAGATGGGCCTGCCGCCGATGCGCGACAAGAAGCGCGGGGACCGGGTGGTGAACCACCGCGGGCGGCCGGGGAATATTCGGCACCAGGGGCGACGGCGGTAACCGAGCCCCTCCCCTTCAGGGGAGGGGTTGGGGTGGGGGACGCAGGCGGTGTTCTCTGCGAGGCTCCGCCCCACCCCTAGCCCCTCCCCTGAAGGGGAGGGGTTGTCAGGCCGCCACAAACGTCAGCCCGGCGCGATCGACCAGGCGCTGGCGCAGGGCAGGCCCCATCAGCGCGCCGGGCGTCCAGATGCCGCCCGCGCTCTCGGTGTCGAGCAACGTCAGCGCGGCTTCGGTGATCATCTTGCTGGTCGAGCCATAGCCGGGGTCGCGGTCGCCGGTGACGACCGCCTCGACACGTTCGCCATCGGGCATCAGGCCGACAAACAGCAGGTCGTAGTGGCCGGTGTCGCGTTCCTCCTTCGAGGGGCCTTCGCCGGGCTTGGGGCCCTTGTCGCTTGCGAGCGGATTGATCTTGGCGATCGCTTCCGCCGCCGCCTTGCCAAGATCGCCGAGGCCGGCGACCATCATCTCGTCGTAGACGAAATCGGCGCCATAGCTCTCGCCGAGCAGGAAGTTGGTGCGGTGGACGTTCTTGGTGTTGATCGGCGCCATGATGAACGGCGCGACCCAGGCGCCGATATCGCTGTCGTATTCGGGCAAAAGCCCGGTCGGCTGGTGCGGTCCGGCAAAACCGGGCGTCAGCGCAAAGGGACTGGTCAGCAGCTTCACCAGCGACGGATCGCGCGCGGCGGCGGCGAGCGTCGCCTTGAGGCTGGCGGCAGTGCCGCCCGAGAAGCCGCCCTTCATGCTGCGAACACGGCCCTTCACGCGCGGGGCGGGGCGGCCGTGCTTGGCGATGGCGGCTTCCTGCAAGGTCAGCACGCCGAGGTCGAAAGGGATCGAATCGAACCCGCAGGAAAAGACGATGCGCGCGCCCGTCCGCTTCGCCTCGGCATCGTGCGCGTCGATCATGTGGCGCATCCAGGCGGGTTCGCCGCACAGGTCGACATAGCCGGTGCCGGTCGCGGCGCAGGCGGCGACGAGATCGTTGCCGTAGAGCTGGTACGGCCCAACCGTGGTGATGACGACGCGGGTCTTTTCGACGAGGGCGCGGAGGCTGGCGGGATCGTCGGAGTCGGCGACGATCAGCGGAATGTCGGACGGCGCGCCGATCGCGTCGCGCGTTTCCTGGAGCTTGGTGAGCGAACGCCCGCCCATGCCCCAAGTGATTCCCGCGGGAGCGGAGGCGACGAGATATTCGGCGACGAGCTGGCCGGTGAAGCCGGTGGCGCCGTAGACGATGAGGTCGAGGTCGCGGGACATGGGGGCTCTCCTGTATTTTCCATACTCTACGTCATTCCCGCGAAGGCGGGAATCCATAGTCGCTGGCGGTGATGAGTCTCACGATCGCCACCCTGTTCGTCATCCCCGCCTTCGCGGGGATGACGAACAGGGTGGCCTACGCCGCCTCGTGGAACTGGAGGCTCGCCAGGCGCGCGTAGAGGCCGCTGCGCTGCGTCAGCGCGGCGTGGTTGCCCTGCTCGACGATACGGCCCTGGTCCATCACGACGATGCGGTCGGCGCTGCGCACGGTGGCGAGGCGATGGGCGATGACGAGCGTCGTGCGCGTCGCCATCAGCCGTTCGAGCGCCTGCTGGACGAGGCGTTCGCTCTCGGCATCGAGCGCGCTGGTCGCTTCGTCGAGGAGCAAGATCGGGGCGTCGCGAAGGAGAGCGCGGGCGATGGCGACGCGCTGGCGCTGGCCGCCCGACAGGCGGGCGCCGCCCTCGCCGAGGAAGGTGTCGAGGCCGTCGGGCAATTGGCGGAGGAAGTCGGCGGCGTTAGCGGCTTCCGCGGCGGCCCAGATACGCTCGTCAGTCGCCGCCCAGTCGCCATAGCGCAGGTTGTCGCGCGCCGAGGCGCCGAAGATCACCGTCTCCTGCGGCACCATCGCGATCCGGTGGCGGATGGCGGCGGGATCGGCGGCGGTGAGGGGGACGCCGTCCATCAGCACGCGCCCGACCTGCGGATCGTAGAAGCGCTCGGCCAGCTGGAATAGCGTCGACTTGCCCGCGCCCGACGGGCCGACCACCGCGACCGTCTCGCCGGGGGCGATCGACAGGTCGACGGTGTCGAGCGCGGCGGTGTCGGCCCTCGTCGGATAGTGGAAGCTCACGGCCTCGAACGCGAGCGTGCCGCGGGGCGGCTCGGGCAGCGCGACCGGCCGGGCCGGCGCCGCGATCTCGGGCCGTTCGGCGAGCAGCTCGGCGAGGCGGCTGGCGGCACCGGCACCGCGCAAAAGGTCGCCATAAACTTCGGTCAGCGCACCGAACGCACCGGCGACGATGCCGCCGGTCAGGACGAAGGCAGCGATCGATCCGCCGCTGATTCGCCCCGCGGCGACGTCGATCGCACCTTCCCACAGCACCAACGTGATCGAGCCGAAGACGAGGCCGATGACGATCGCGGTCATGATCGCGCGGACCAGCACGCGCTGGCGTGCGGCGGCGAGCGTGGCGGCGACGGCGTCGTCGAAGCGGCGCGCCTCGCGCGATTCCTGGTTGAAGGCCTGGACGATCTTCATCGCGCCCAGCGTCTCTGTGATGATCGAGCCGATGTCGGCGATGCGATCCTGCGAGGTGCGCGAATGGTTGCGGATGCGCCGACTGAGCAGCGCGATCGGCACGATGATCGCGGGGATCACGATCAGCAGCAGCCCGGTGAGCTTGGGCGAGATGGCGAAGAGATAGATCAGCCCACCGACTCCCGTGAAGCAGTTACGCAGCGCGATTGATACGGTGCTGCCGACGACCATCTCGATCTGCGCGGTATCGCTGGTCAGTCGCGAGGCGATTTCCGAGGGGCGGTTCTCTTCGAAGAAGCGGGGGCTGAGGCGGAGCAGATGGCCTTGCACTTCGCGCCGGATGTCGGCGACGACGCGCTCGCCGAGCAGCGAGACGAAATAGAAACGGATCGCGGTGGCGAGCGCGAGCACCACGACGATCATCAGCAGATAGTGGAAGGATGTCGAGAAATCGCCCGACCCGCTGCCGCCGAAGCCGCGATCGATGACGCGCTTGAAGCCATAGGGGATCGCGACCGTCGCCGCCGAGGTGGTGACGAGCGCGGCGCCGGCGATCGCGATCTGCCCCGGATAGCGACGGGCGTGATGCCACACCATCGCGAGATCGCCGATGCGGCGGCCCCGATCGTCGGCGGTCTTGTCGGCGGCGGCCTTGGGTTTGCGAGCCATGCGCCTGCGCCTAGCAGCAGGGCCGATGTGGCTCAACGGCAACGCCCGGGCGCTTGTCGCGTTGTTGTTGCGTTCGAATGTCAGACAAGCATTTGGCGTTACGGGCGGGATAACCTATTTGGGGGCATGGCCTACCGCATGCTTTACGACGTCTACGAGATGCAGCGTTCGATGATGGCCGGCGCCAGCGCGATGGCGCAGGTCGGTGCCGGACTTCTGCACAACCCAGCTAACCCCTTCTCTTATATGGGCGGGGGGACGGTCGTCGCCTCGGCGTTGGAGGTGTTCGCGCATGCCGCAGCGCCACGTGGGAAGCCGGCGTTCGGGTTCGACTCGACCGTGGTCGACGGCCAGACCGTGGCGGTTCACGAGGAGGTCGTGCTGAAAAAGCCGTTCGGCCAGCTCAAGCGCTTCGTGCGCGAGGGCGTCGAGGGCGGGCCGCGGCTGCTGATCGTGGCGCCGATGTCGGGCCATTACGCGACGCTGCTGCGGGGCACGGTCGAACGGATGCTGCCGTCGGCCGACGTCTACATTACCGACTGGCGCGACGCGAAGCTGGTGTCGCTGGCGGATGGCAAGTTCGACCTCGACGATTACGTCGATTACCTGATCGACTTCATGGAGGCTATCGGGCCGGGCGCGCACATGCTCGCGGTGTGCCAGCCGTCGGTGCCCTGCTACGCCGCCGCGGCGCTGATGAGCGCCGACAAGCATTCATGCCGGCCCAAGACGCTGACGCTGATGGGCGGGCCGATCGACACGCGCGAGGCACCGACGGCGGTCAACACGCTGGCGACGCAGCGGCCGTTCAGCTGGTTCGAGCAGAACGTCATCGTGACGGTGCCGATGGCGTATCCGGGTGCCGGGCGCCAGGTGTATCCCGGCTTCCTGCAGCTGGCCGGCTTCATGTCGATGAACCTCGGTAACCACATGATGTCGCATTGGGAGATGTTCAAACATCTAGTGCAGGGCGATGACGAGAGCGCCGATGCGACCAAGGCGTTCTACGACGAATATCGCTCGGTCTGCGACATGACCGCCGAATTCTATCTTCAGACGATCGACGTAGTGTTTCAGCGCCATGCGCTGCCCAAGGGCGAGATGATGCATCGCGGTCGGCGCGTCGATCCCGGCGCGATCACCGACATCGCGCTGCTGGCGATCGAGGGCGAGCGCGACGATATCTCCGGGCTTGGCCAGACGAAGGCCGCGCTGGAGGTGGCGACCAACCTGCCCGCGGCGATGAAGCGTTACCACATGGCGCCGGGCGCCGGGCACTACGGCATCTTCAACGGATCGAAGTGGCGCAACTCGATCGCGCCGATCGTCGAGGAGTGGATGGCCACGCACGGTTGAGGGGCTATCAATCCCCACAGCCGTTATGCTGAACTTGTTCCAGCATCTCGGGAGGTAGACGGAGTTCTCGTGAGAAATGCCGAACCGAGTTCAGCATGACGGGGATTTTTTGGGTTGGAGGCGCACCGTGAAGTAGCACCCCAGGCCGTAGCCCGGGGCGCTCGTTTGTCAGGCGACCGAATTGACCACCGCGTGGCTCGACGATTCGTCGCTGCGGATGGTGCCACCGAACAGCATCTTGAGCCGGCCCGACACCGAGATGTCAGTTTCCCACAGCTCGGCGCTATCGATATCAAAGCGCAGCAGCGTCAGGTTGGGATCTTCCTTGCCGCCGGGAAACCAAGCTTCGACCTGGTTATTCCACAGCTTGTCGATCTGCGCGCGGTTGTCGTCGCGGCTGAGGTTGCCGGCCAGGCAGGCGAAGAAGTCGTGCCCCTTGCCAACGAACTGCGCCATCGCATCGCCACCCTTGGCGGCGCGGTTGTCGCGGCCGGCGAAGAAGAACAGCGTGTTGGGCTGATCGTCGTCGAGCTGGGCGGTCATCGGCTCCGAATGCTGGCCGTCCATCAGGCCGAGCATGACGAAGGGGCTCGACTTCAGCTTGTCGAGGAACTTGGCGGCGATTTCCTGCGGATTGTCGTGGTCGGCCATGATGTGATCTCCTGATGGGTCGGCAGGAGAACGACGTTGGCGGCGGGTTGGTTGCGCGCCCGGCGCGAGGAAGCCATGAGGAAGGCGGCGGCAGTCCTGCCGTCGCAACAGAGGAGACTAGCGTATGTCGCTGGCCGACCTGTGCCTGATCCTGGGCGTGCTCTTCGCCTTCGCGACGTTGGTCGTGAAGATCATCGAAGTGTCGCGTAACCGATAAGGTGCCGGGCGGGGCTCGGGTAGCAGCTCGAGCCCCAAACGTTTGAGCCCCGGCTGTAGCAGCAGCCGGGGCTCACAGAGGAGCAAGGTATGTCAGCTTGCCGAGATGTTAGTTACACTGACACTCGCCGATTTTCAACCTCACAGCACCTCGAACAGGCCGGCCGCGCCCATGCCGCCGCCGACGCACATGGTGACGACCACGTGCTTGGCGCCGCGGCGCTTGCCCTCGATCAGGGCGTGGCCGACCATGCGCGCGCCCGACATGCCATAGGGGTGGCCGATCGAGATCGCACCGCCGTTGACGTTGAGCAGGTCGTTGGGAATGCCGAGCTTGTCGCGGCAATAGAGCACCTGGACTGCGAACGCCTCGTTGAGCTCCCACAGGCCGATGTCGTCCATCTTCAGGTTGAAGCGCTCGAGCAGCTTGGGGATCGCGAAGACGGGGCCGATGCCCATCTCGTCGGGATCGGTGCCGGCGACGGCGATGCCCATGTAGCGGCCGAGCGGGGTCAGGCCGCGTTGCTCCGCCAGCTTCTCTTCCATCAGCACCGAGGCGGAGGCGCCGTCGGACAGCTGCGAGGCGTTGCCCGCGGTGATGTTCATGTCCGGCCCGAGCACGGGGCCGAGCGATTTCAGGCCGTCGAGCGTGGTATCGGCGCGATTGCCCTCGTCCTTCGCCAGGGTGACTTCCTGATAGGAAATCTCCTTGGTTTCCTTGTTGACGTTCGCCTTGGTCGCGGTGACGGCGACGATCTCGTCGTCGAACTTGCCTGCGGCCTGGGCGGCGGCGGTGCGCTGCTGCGACTGGAGGGCGTATTCGTCCTGGACGTCGCGGCTGATGCCGTAGCGCTTCGCGACCACCTCAGCGGTCTGGAGCATCGGCATGTAGATGTCCTTGTGCATCGCGACGAGTTCGGGGTCGGGCGCGATGTTCATCTTGGGCGTCTGGACCAGGCTGATGCTCTCGACGCCGCCGCCGATCGTCACGTCCATGCGATCCGTGATGATCTCTTTCGCCGCGGTGGCGATCGCCATCAGGCCGCTGGCGCACTGGCGGTCGAGCGACATGCCCGCGACCGTGGTCGGCAGGCCGGCACGGAGCAGCGCGGTGCGGGCGATGTTTCCCGCCTGATGACCCTGCTGCAGCGCCGCGCCGAAGACGACGTCCTGCACCTCGGCGCCGTCGATCCCGGCGCGCTCCACCGCCGCCTTGATCGCGTGGCTGGCGAGGGTCGGCGAGGGCAGGTTGTTGAAGGCGCCGCGATAGGCGCGGCCGATCGGGGTGCGGGCGGTGGAGACGATGACGGCGGAACGCATGGGCTTTCTCCTGCTCCCCTCCCTGCTAGGGAGGGGGTGGGGGTGGGTGCCGGCGCGACAGCGTCGGCGTGGTTTTTGGGGTGAGTTCGGGTGCTCGCGCTGCTAGTTACCCACCCCGACCCCTCCCTTGCAGGGAGGGGAGAAGCTTAGGCGAAGACCTGGCTGATCCATTCCGCGATCAGGGCGGGCTTGTCCTGGCCCTCGATCTCAACGGTGAATTCGCTGGTCTGTTGGAATTGGCCGGGGCGCTTTTCCTCGAAAGACAATAGCTTGAACCGCCCTCTTACGCGGCTGCCCGAGCGCACGGGGGTGAGGAAGCGGACCTTGTTGCCGCCGTAGTTGACGCCCATCTTCGCGTTCGCGAGCCGCGGCGCGTTGGGCACCTTGCTCGACAAGAGCGGCATCAGCGACAGGGTGAGGAAGCCGTGGGCGATGGTGCCGCCGAACGGCGTTTGCGCGGCGCGGACGGGATCGACGTGGATGAACTGGTGATCGCCGGTCGCTTCCGCGAACTGGTCGATCATAGCTTGCGTGACCTCGACCCAGTCGGACACCTGTTCGGTGCCGATGCTCTCTTTCATCTGATCGACGCTGACGTCGGGCACGGGATTCCCCTCCACTCGCGTTTGGCGCTAAGCGCGGTCCATCTCTCTTGGCCCGAGCGATCCCACATCGCAAGCCTCACCCGACCGGAAGATCGAATATGTCCACTGCCGTAACGTCAGACCCCCGCAAGACCATGGCGCAGCTTTATCGGGCCGCCGAACCCGATGTTCTAAAGCCGCTGCTGGACCGAGCCGCGCTGTCGAGTGATTCGCGCGAACGTGTGCTGGGGACGGCATCGGGGCTGCTCGCCGACCTGCGCGCCGCGCAGAGCCGTGGGTGGGTGAACCAGTTCCTGCAGCAATATCGGCTGAACTCGTCGGAGGGCGTCGCGCTGTTGAGCCTGGCGGAGGCGTTCCTGCGCGTACCCGATCCCGAGACGGCGGACCAGCTGATCGCCGACAAGATCGGCGAGGCCGACTGGATGGCGCACACGGGCCAGTCGAATTCGAAGCTGGTCAACACCGCGACCTGGGGGTTGGTCGTCGGGCGGGCGCTGGTGGGCGAGGGCGAGGCGGGGCCGCTGCGCCGCCTGATCAGCCGCGCAGGCGAGCCGTTCGTTCGCCAGGCGGTGGGCGCGGCGATGCGGATGATGGGCGAGATCTTCGTGATGGGCCGCACCATCGAGGAAGCGTCGCGGCGGATGCGCAAGCCTGAGTTCAAGGGGTTCACCGCCAGCTTCGACATGCTGGGCGAGGCGGCGCGGACCGATGCCGATGCGCAGCGCTATTTCCGGGCGTATGTCGATGCGGTCGATGCGGTCGGGCGCGATCCGGCGGCGGGGCATTCGATCTCGGTCAAGCTGTCAGCGCTGCATCCGCGCTACGAAGTCGCGCGCTGGGACGAGTGCGTGCCGGCGTTGACCGAGATGCTGGAGGCGCTGGCCGTGAAGGCTGCGGGATACGGCATCCCGCTGACGGTCGATGCCGAGGAGTCCGAGCGGCTGGAGATGAGCCTGGACATCATCGGCAATGTCGCGGGTCTGCCGAGCCTGAAGGGCTGGGACGGGTTCGGCATGGCGGTGCAGGCCTATGGCAAGCGCGCGCAGCCGGTGGTGGCCTGGGCTAACCAGCTGAACCGGGTGATGAACGTTCGGCTGGTGAAGGGCGCGTATTGGGATTCGGAGATCAAGCGGACCCAGGTCGAGGGGCTGGCCGATTATCCCCTTTTCACGCGCAAGGCGGCGACCGACGTGTCGTATCTAGCGGTGGCGAAGGACATGCTGGAGGCGGAGAATATCCGCCCCGCCTTCGCCAGCCACAATGCGCTGACGGTGGCGACGATCGTCGAGTGGGCTGGCAACAGCCGCGATTTCGAGTTTCAGCGGCTCCATGGCATGGGCGACGGGCTGTACGAGCGGCTGGTGCGCGAGAACGGCTATCACTGCCGCATCTATGCGCCGGTCGGCGGGCATCGCGACCTGCTGGCGTATCTGGTCCGGCGCCTGCTGGAGAATGGCGCCAATTCGTCGTTCGTCCACCAGCTGGCCGACGAGAATTTGTCCGAGGCGCAAATCCTGGCCGATCCGGTCGCGAAGATCGCGGCGGTGGGGGGATCGCGGCATCCGTCGATCCCGCTGCCGAGGGACCTGTTCGCGCCGGGGCATCATAATTCGGGGGGGATCGATCTCAGCGATCGGCCGACGTTGGAGCGGACGGTGAAGCGGGTGAATGAGCCGTCTTCGTATCTCAACCACCCCGGCGAAGGCCCGGGTCCAGTCACAGGCGGCTCGCAACTGGACCCCGGCCTTCGCCGGGGTGGTGACGCAGTGAAGGACGCCATCACCCGCGCCGAAGCGGCCTTCCCGGCCTGGAACGCCACGCCGGTCGATCGGCGTGCGGCCATCCTCGAACGCCTCGCCGACCTGCTCGAGGAACATCGCGAGGAATTGATGGCGATCTGCGTCCAGGAGGCGAAGAAGACCATTCCCGATGCGATCGGCGAGGTGCGCGAGGCGGCGGACTTCTGCCGCTATTACGCGGGCGAGGCGCGGGCGCGACTGGCGCCGATCGAGCTGCCCGGCCCCACGGGCGAGCGCAACACGCTGCACGTCGAGGGACGCGGGGTGTGGGCGACGGTTGCGCCGTGGAATTTCCCGCTGGCGATCTTCCTGGGGCAGACGGTGGCGGCGCTGGTCGCGGGCAATACCGTGGTGGCTAAGCCGGCGCCGCAAACGCCTGCCATCGCGCGCCGCGCGGTGGAGCTGGCGCATGAGGCGGGGGTGGCCGCCGATGCGCTGATCTTGGTGCCGGGCGGGCCCGAGGTCGGCCAGGCGTTGACCGAGGATGCGCGCGTCGCCGGCGTCGCCTTCACCGGATCGACCGCGACCGCCAAGAAGATCGCGCGCACGCTGGTGCAGGACGACGAGCGCCCGATCGTGCCGCTGATCGCGGAGACGGGCGGGATCAACGCGATGATCGTCGATTCCACCGCGCTGCCCGAACAGGTGGTTCAGGATGTCGTCACATCCGCCTTCCGCTCGGCGGGGCAGCGCTGTTCGGCGCTGCGGCTGCTGCTGGTGCAGGAGGATGTGGCCGAGTCGATCATCGAGATGCTGTCGGGCGCGATGGACACGCTGCGCGTCGGCGATCCGGGCGATCCCGCGACCGACGTCGGGCCGGTCATCGACCAGGCGGCCTATGACAAGCTGATGGGCTATCGCGAGAGCGTGAAGGACCGCTGGGTCAAGACGATCGGCGCGCCGGGCGAGGGGCTGTTCGTGCCGCCGACGCTGGTCCGCATCGGTGCGATCGAGGAGCTGGACCGCGAATGGTTTGGCCCGATCCTGCATGTCGCTACCTGGGAGGCGGGCAAGCTTGCGGAGACGATACGGCGGGTCAATGCCAAGGGCTATGGCCTGACGATGGGCCTGCATAGCCGTATCGCGCGCGCCGCCGAGGTGACCGAGGCGGAGGCGGCGGTGGGCAACCTGTACGTCAACCGCTCGATGATCGGGGCAGTCGTCGGCAGCCAGCCGTTCGGGGGCGAGGGGTTGTCGGGCACCGGGCCGAAGGCGGGCGGGCCGCATTACCTGTACCGTTTCGTGGCAGAGCGGGCGGTGTCAGTCGATACGACCAGCGCCGGGGGCAATGCGACGTTGCTGAGCTTGGATGAGGGAGGGATTTGAGGGTTACCATTCGATCCTAGCCGCCCTCACCCTTTCCACGCCGGTAGGCGGCGCGCGCCTCCCTCCCTCTCCCAGCGGGAGAGGGAGGGAGGCGCGAAGCGCCGGAAGGGTGAGGGGGCGTCAGTTCAGGCGGCTTCCGCCCTGGCGTTGACCTTGGTGGCGAGGCCGGTCAGCTTCTCGTCGGTCGCCTTCTCTTCTTCCAGCGTCTCGGCGAGCAGTGTCGCCACCTCGCTATGGCCGAGCTGCTCCGCCCAGGCGATCAGCGTGCCGTAGCGGGTGATCTCGTAATGCTCGACCGCTTGTGCCGACGCGATCAGCGCGGCGTCGAGGACGGTCTTGTCGGCGATCTCGCCGGCGACCTCGTTGGCCTCCTTGATGATGCCGTCGATCGCTGGGCAGGTCACCGCCTTCGCTTTTTCACCGAGCTGGTCGAACGCGCGTTCGAGGCGGGCGATCTGGCCTTCGGTTTCGCGCAGGTGGGTTTCGAACCCCTTCTTCAGCGCCGGCGCCGTCGCCTTGTCGATCATCTTGGGCAACGCCTTGGTGATCTGGTTTTCGGCGTAATAGATATCCTGCAACTGGTGCAGGAATAGGTCCTGCAGCGTCGCGATATCCTTTGTGAACAGGCCCATGGTTCGTCTCCCCAAATGGTGGCGGGAGAGCGATCCGCCGCCCCCCAGCGTTCCGCCGGAGGCCGCCAAGATGATGTCAATCAAGCAGAATCATTTGTCGTCGCCCTCCGGCGCGGGCGCGCCGCGGCCGACGTCCTCGTCGACCGGCGAGCCGCTGGCGCGGGTGGTGGCGCCGGCGGTGTCCTGCGCCCGGATCGGGTCGCCGGTGGGGGCGGCGGGGGGCGCGTGGCGGCGGGGCCAGGGGTAGATCAGGCCGCCGTCGGGCGCGGCGGTGAAGTCGGTCTGGGTCGGATAGGCGAGCTCGATGCTCTCGTCGTTCAGCATGCGGATCACGGCGAGGCCGACGATGTGGCGGGCGTCGAAATAGTCCTGATACGCGCTGCTCGGTGAATCGAACTGGACGTCGAAGTCGTAGCTCGACGCGCCGAAGCTGGCGAAGCCGGCACGGACGAACTTCATGCCGTGGCTCTCGACCACCTGCTTCACCAGGCCGGGCAGCTTTTCCATGACGTCGACGCCGGTCCACTGGACGACGCCGAGGGTGAACTGGACGCGGCGATATTCGCGGCGGGTGTTGTTGAGGATCTCCTTGTCGAGCAGCTTCTTGTTCGAGATGATCCGCTCTTCGCCGTTGGGGCCGCGGACACGCGTCGATTTCAGCCCAATCGCCTCGACGGTGCCGGTGGAATTGTCGTAGCTGATCGCGTCGCCGCGACGAAACGGGCGGTCGAAAATGATCGCGAGCGCCGCGAACAGGTCGGCGAAGATGCCCTGCGCGGCGAGACCGATCGCGATGCCGCCGACGCCGAGACCGGCGACGAGGCCGGTGACGTTGACGCCAAGATTGTCGAGCACGACGACCAGCGCGATCGCGAACAGGACGACGGTGACGAGCAGCCGGATCAGCCCCATCGCCGACAGCAGCGCCTCGCCCGAATAATGTTCGGAGCGGGTGCGATGCTCGATCACCCCCAGGATCACCTCGCGCGCCCAGACCGCGGCCTGGAAGACCGAGGCGACGGTCCACAGGAAGTTGATCGTGGTCGCCACTTGGCCCGGCGCGCCGGCATAGCCGACGACCAGCTTGGCGGCGAGCATGACCAGGAAGAAGTTGCCGGTGCGGTCGATCGCGCGGCCGACGACGCGGCCCCAGCCATTGCCGGTGTCGTCGCGCATCAGCCATCGCGACAGCCAGCCGCGCAGCCCGTGGCTGACGAGGAAGACGGTGGCGCCGATCGCGATCGCGATCAGGATCTGGAGCCAGTGATGCTGGAGCCAGGCGGTGCTGGCGTTGATCAGGCCTGCGGTCTGGTCCTGCAGGTCATCGGGGTTGAACAGCGGCGCCTTGGCCGCGCTGTTGGCCGACATGATGGTCCTTGTGTTTCAGGCCGCCATGGCGGTGGCGGCGGGCGTGCCCTTTTCGAGGAAGGCGATCAGGCCGCATTCCTCGCGGGTCATGTAGCGACGGCTGCGCGGCAGGCGAAGCGCCTTGCGAAAGGCGCTCTGCCCCTTTTTGGTCAGCGCGATGAGCGCAGGATGAACATAGCTCTTGCGCGCGATCGCCGGGGTGTTGCCGAGCCGCTCGACGACGGGCTCGAGCAGCATCTTGAGGCTGAGGTCGGTTTCGGCGTTCGCCAGCGCTTCGAACGCGGCGAGGCTGGCGCCCCAGGTGCGGAAATGCTTGGCGGTGAAGTCGCCGCCGGTCGCTGCCTTGATATAGGCGTTGACGTCGGACGAGGTGACGGGATGCGCCTCGCCGTCCTCGTCGACCCAGGCGAACAGATGCTGCTCGTCGAGATCCTGCATCCGGCGCACCGTCGTGGCGAGCGCGCGATCGGTAATGGCGATGTCGCGCAGCTTGCCCGACTTGCCCTTGTAGCGAAGCTTCAGTGTCGTGCCCTTCAGCTCGGCATGGCGGCGGCGCAGCGTAGTGGCGCCGAAGCTCTTGTTCGCCGCCGCATACGCCTCGTTGCCCACGCGTAAGTGGGCGATGTCGAGCAGGCGGACGACGGCGGCGACGGCGCGGTCCCTGGTCAGGCCGCGGGAGGCGAGGTCGGCCTCCACTTTCTTGCGGATCGCGGGCAGGGCGTGGCCGAATTCGGCGCAGCGCTCATACTTGGCGGCCTCCTGCGCCTCGCGGAAATCGGTGTGGTAGCGATATTGCTTGCGGCCCTTTTCGTCCCAGCCGATCGCCTGGATATGGCCGTTGGCGCTGGGACAGAACCAGGCGTCGCGATAGGCGGGCGGCAGGCCGACGCGATTAAGGCGGTCGATCTCGTCGCGGTCGGTGATGCGATCGCCCTTGGCATTCCAATAGGCCCAGCCGTTGCGGACCTTCGTCCGGGTGATGCCGGGTTTGGAATCGTCGCAATAGACCAGCCGCGCGGCCATGGTTTTCCCCTCGCTTCGTCGATCAAAAGCGCAAGGCTGTCGCTTCGTTCCGGAACGGGCGTCCTCGGCAGCGGTTGAGGTCCACGGAATTACACCAGGAGCAATATGTTATGGCCGACCTTTCCCAGGCGCGGGTGCTGATGCTCGCCACCGACGGGTTCGAGAACGACGAACTGTTCCTGCCGCGCCAGGCGCTGCTCGATGCCGGCGCGCAGGTTACGCTGGCGTCGATCAAGACCGATCCGATTCAGGGCGAGAAGGCGGGTGAGAAGGCCGATACGATCACTCCGGACACGACGCTGGACGAGATCGACACCGACGACTTCGACGCGCTGGTGCTGCCGGGCGGCGTCGGTAACCCCGACAAGCTTCGCATGGAGGAGCGCGCGATCGAGATCGTTTCCGAGTTCATGGAAGACGACAAGATCGTCGCCGCGATCTGCCACGCGCCGTGGCTGCTGATCGAGGCGGATGTGGTCGACGGACGGCAGGCGACGAGCTGGCCCTCGATCCGTACCGACCTGGAGAATGCCGGCGCCGACGTGGTCGACGAGGAAGTCGTGATCGACGGCAACCTGATCACCAGCCGCAAGCCGGACGATATTCCCGCGTTCAACCGGGCGGTGATCGAGGCGCTGGAGAAGGAACTCGTGGACTAAGCCGCTGCCCGTCACCCCGGCATCGCGCCGGGGTGGCGGAGGCGAGCTCAGCCCGCCCGGAATACGCCGCAGGCGATGCGGCCGCCGCTGTTGCCGCTGGGATCAGTCTTCAAGTCGTCGGCGCCGGCGTGGACGATGATCGACGAGCCATCGGCGTCGAGCAGCCCCGCGACAGTCTGCCCCGGCACAGTGACGGCCAGCGTGCCGCGACCATCGGTGCCGACGATCAGGTTTGGCAGGTCGCCGGCGTGCGGGCCGCGCGGGTTCATCGAGCCGTGCTGCATCGTCGTCGGGTTCCAATGGCCGCCGGCGGTGGTGAAGTCGGGCGCGTCGCACTGGCCCACCATGTGGATGTGCGCGCCGTGGGTGCCGGCCGGCATGTCGCGCACATCGAGCGTGTAGCGGACGCCGCCCTCGACATCGGTAGCGGTCGCCTTGCCGGCATCGGCGCCGGCTGCGGTGCGGATCATCGCGCTCGCCGACTGGCCCGCGGGCGTCGCGCCGCGCATCGAACCACCGTCGCGCGTGCAGGCGCCGAGCGCAAGGGCCGCGGTGCACAGCATGATGATCCCGGTCGTGGCGCGCATGAGAAGTCTCCCTGATGTGTCGTGCGTCTCAAAACCCCGGCGCGTCGGGCGCGGTTCCGAGCGGCCAGCGCATGACCGCCTCGTACGTCGCGCCGGCACGGCCGATGACGCTCTCGTAGAGGATAAGGTGCGGCATGGTGAAGGGCGCGCTGGCGAGCCTGGCATGGCGACCGAGCCAATGGTCGATCTCCGGGGCAGCCCCCGCCGAGCGGGCGATCCTGGCGACCGTGATGTGCGGGCGGAAGGCACGCTGTTCCGGTGGCAGGCCGGCGCGCTGGCATGCCTGTTCGACCTTGCGGGCGAGATGGGCGAGCGCGTCATGGCCGGTGACGTCGGCCCACAAGGTGTCGGTGCGGCCGCGATGCTCGAACCGCCCGACGCCGGCAAGCGCAACGGTGGGGGCGGGGGCGTGGATGCCGGCAAGCGCGGCGGCGAGGTCGTCGCCCTGCCACGGCTCGACGTCGCCGACGAAGCGGAGCGTCAGGTGGAGCTGGTCGTCGTCCTGCCAGCGCGCCTGGGGCACGTCGTCCATGATGTCGAGCAGGCCTTCGCGAATCGGCGGCGGAGGACGTAGCGCGACAAAGAGCCGTGGCATTGTAACGTTCTATTTCCCTGTCGGGCGAATGACACCGGTTTAGCTTGAAAGCGTTGTCGTTCACGCCGATATTTTCAACCAAGCCGGCATGTCGCCGGAAAAGGAGTGTCGAACATCATGGCCAATTGGTCAGATCCCCGCCCCACCGCCACGCCGTTCGGCGAGCGGGCGGCGAGCGCCACGCGTACCGGCGACGTGGACGCGGGGCTGCGGTCCTACATGCTGTCGGTGTACAACTACATGTCGTCGGGCGTGCTGCTGACGGGTATCGTCGCGCTGCTGTTCGCGACGTCGGGCATGGCGCAGGTCGTGTTCCAGAACGGCGCGGCGCGCATCCTGCTGATGCTGGCGCCGCTCGCGATCGTCTTCGCGATGAGCTTCGGCCAGAACCGTTTCTCGACCGGCGCGCTCCAGGCGATGTTCTGGGGCTTTGCCGTCCTGATGGGCCTGTCGCTGTCGACGATCTTCCTCGTCTATAGCGGCACCTCGATCGCCGGTGCCTTCTTCGCGACGGCGGCGGGCTTCGCGGGTCTCAGCCTCTATGGTTACACCACGAAGCGTGACCTGTCGGCGATGGGGGCGTTCCTGATCGTCGGCCTGATCGGCCTGATCGTGGCGAGCCTGATCAATATCTTCACCCAGTCGAGCACGCTGAACCTGATCATCAGCATCGTCGGCGTCCTGATCTTCGCCGGCCTCACCGCCTACGATACGCAGCGCACCAAGGAGCTGTACTACCAGGTCGCGGGCAGCGATGTCGTCGGCAAGGCCGTGATCATGTCGGCGCTGAGCCTGTACCTCGACTTCATCAACATGTTCATGTTCATCCTGCGGCTGTTCGGCGCGCAGCGCGACTGATCGCTCGATCGCTAGCCGATCGATTAGGGGCCTCGGCGGGCGACCGCCGGGGCTCTTGTCGTTGGCGGACATCGGAACGCCTCCACCGACCGTTCGTTTTGATCACGAAACCGATGGAGGGATGACATCATGGATATCGACGAGCGCGCACTCGACAGCATGTCGGTAGCGCCGGACGCACCGGACGGCGAGGACGCCGGCGTGTCGCGCACCGAGAAGCAGGACGCCGGACGGGACGAATCGATCGCCAAGCGGCTCGAGCGCGATCCCAAGAATGCCGACGCGGTCTTGGACGAAGGCCTCGACGAATCGATGGACGCCAGCGATCCGATCTCGACGACGCAGCCGGGCCGCGGTGGCGATTTGCCGGAATCGTCGGGTTACGATGCGGAGGCCGAGGCTAAGCGGCAGGGGTGATGCCGCGCTTGCCGGTTGGTGGAATTTAGATGACCGGCGGGGCGGGATGGAAACATCTCGCTCCGTTTTTTTTGGCGACGGTGGGGCCGGTGGTTCGAGACGGGGCTTCGACTTCGCTCAGCCCCTCCTCACCACGAACGGAAATAGGTATTCCGTTTGCCCTGAGGAGCCGCTGAGCACAGTCGAAGCGGCGTCTCGGAGGGCAGGTCGTCGGGGCCGCCACCCAGCGACGGCGCGGGCGTCATTTCATCGCCAATGTTGCGCAGAAACCCCACCGACCGCACGATTAAGTACCGCGGCATCGGTTCGTCGCAAGCGATGTTGCGGTGCAGCGCATTTCGTGATGCTTTGATGACGGTCGGGACGGCTGTCGTTAACCGGGGTGTTAACCACCGAGGCGCATAGTCCATCCCGTCGCTTGAGTGGGGTGGGATAACGCAGATGGCAGGACGCAGCAGGCCGGCGCGGGGCGCGATGACCCTGGCGGAAATCAAGGAATTCGCGAGCTTCGACAGCTCGACGCAGCGCTACATCCGACGCTCGCTCGACATCGGGCTCGATCGGGAGGACGCGCTCGCGCGCTGGTCGCGCGACGTGGTCGAGGCGGCGAGCATTCGCGCCCAGGCCCAGGTGTATCGCGGGCTGGAGCGGATGCGCACCACCATACCCGACGACAGCGACCTGCGCTCGGTCGAACCGTTCCTGGCGCCGCTGGTGACGCTGGCGGCATTCGACCTGGGGCAGGGGCGGCTGACGAGCTTCTCGGCGTTTCGCTTCCTGTACGAGCGGCTGATCGGCGCGACGGTGCGCCCGTGGCTGCCGAGCGCCTTCTGCGCCGCAGCGGCGCTGCCGCACCTCCATCCCGAGCTGCGGCGCAAGCTGCTCCAGTCGATCAGCGAGGCGGCGGCGACCGCATCGGGCTGGTCAAACCGGCAGCCGGCGTTCTTTCCGCAGTGGGTGGAAAAGGTCGATGCGGGGTCGACGGCACTGCCGCACTGAGTTGGGGTGGTGCTCACCAGGAGCGTCATCCTGAACTAGTTTCAGGATCTCGTGGTGAGGGGAGCGTGACCTCGCCGGGGAGATGCTGAAACGAGTTCAGCATGACGGGATTGGGGGCCGGTCACCGGCGGCGGCTGTCGACCTGCCAGATGACGATCGCGGCGACGATGCCGATGGCGAGCCCCGCCAGGAAGCCGGGCGTCGCCTGGCCATAGAGGAAGCCGATCGCCGCGCCGCTCATCGCGCCAGCGGCGATCAGCAGGCCGCCGGCGGCGGGGGGAGGGCGTTCGCTCATCGGCCAGCGCCCTGCCACGTTGGACGACGCGGCGCCAGTGTCGGGCTTATGCTTGACGGTTCGCCAACCAATGAACTTTACCCGCCCTTGGCGGCGAGCAGGCACAAGCCCTTGGCAAGACAAGGGAGTCGCCGATTTGATCGCCATGTATCTCGCCGATGCGCATCAGGTGTCGGAGGCGATGGACCTGATCGCGTCGTTCGGCGACCACGCCGCGCTCGAAGCATCGGCACGGGCGGGGCGCAGCCGCGATCTGGGCAATCACATCCACTTCTGCCGCTGGCGCCAGACCGAGCGACTGATCGACGTGCTGCGATCGAGCGGGGCGATCGGGACGGTGCACTAGAACAGTGTGACGGCATCAGACCGTTCGTGCTGAGCGAAGTCGAAGCACAGGCCCCAAACGATCGGTTCGGAAATAGTCCTTCGACTTCGCTCAGGACGAACGGTCGTGAAGCGACGTCGCGTCATCCCGCCAACGGCGCGCCCGGCCGGCGCAGGTTGGGCGGTTTAGCCCTGTCGCGGCGGGACGGCGCGCGCTAGAGCCGGCGCATGGTGTGGCGCGTCGGGTGCTGGGGGTTGTGCGCCGTCTGGGCTGCGGGAAGCGCGGCTGCGGGCGCGCAGACGGCGCCCGCGCCGCCGACGAGCGCGGAGACGCTCGATCCCGCCGCGCCGCTCGCGCCGCTGCCGGGGATTGGCGTCGACTGGCCCGATCTCGGCGCCCAGACGCCGGGCGTGCCGGCGAGCCAGACGACCGATGCCGCCGCGGAAGCGCGATACCAGTGGCGCGTCGAGGGGATCGACAGCGTCGCGACGCCGTTGCTGCGCCAGCGCTTCGACCAGCTGTCGACGCTGAACGCCAACGACGGCAGCGCCGCCAATGCCGCACAGCTCGACCGGCGCGCGCGTGAGGACGCCGACCTGCTGAAATCGCTGCTGCGCGCCGAAGGCTATTACGATGCCGCGGTGGCGACGCGGGTCGAGCCCGGGGCGAAGCCGCTGGTGGTGCTGGAGGCGACGCCGGGGCCGCTGTATCGGTTCAAATCGGTCGAGCTGCCGGGGCTGGCGTCGGCGGGCGACAAGGCACCGGCGCTGCGCGATACCTTCGGGGTGAAGCCGAACGATCCGGTCAATGCCGATGCCGTCGTCGCTGGGCAAACCGCGCTGGCGGCTGAAATCGGGCAGCAGGGTTTTCCCTTTGCCAGCGTCGGCGAGCCCGAGATCGTCGTCGATCATGCGACGCAGACCGCAACGCTCGACCTGGCGGTGAAGCCGGGTGGCGAGAAGCGCTTCGGCTGGATCGTCGCGCTGCCGGGCAACCAGGTGTTCGGCCCCGATCATGTCCGCGAGATCGCGCGCTTCACCAAGGGCGATCCCTATGATCAGTCGTCGATCGACGACCTGCGCCGGGCGCTGATCCAGACCGGGCTGGTGTCGTCGGTGACGGTCGAGCCGATCGCCTCCGACGATCCCTCGGTGGTCGACATCGGCGTGAAGATGGAGCCGGCGCCGCCGCGTACCGTCGCCGGCGAGCTGGGCTATGGCACTGGCGAGGGCGCGCGTGCCGAGCTGAGCTGGACGCATCGCAACCTGTTTCCGCCCGAGGGTGCGCTGACGCTGCGATCGGTGCTGGGCACGCAGGAACAGCTCAGCGCGATCACCTATCGCCGCAACAATTTCCACGGCCGCGACCGGGTGCTGACGATCCAGGGCGCGGCGGCGCACCTCAATCGCAACGCCTTCGACGCCAAAACCTATTCGCTGTCGACCAGCCTGGAGCGGCAGACCAACATCTTCTTTCAGAAGACCTGGACCTGGTCGCTGGGTGCCGAGCTGGCGGCGTCGGACGAGCAGGACGTGATCGCCGCGACCGGGCAGCCGCGGCGGCGCACCTTCTTCATCGCGGCGCTGCCGACCAGCCTGAACTACGACGGGTCCGACGACCTGCTGAACCCGACGCGCGGGTTTCGGCTTGGCGGGCGGCTTAGCCCCGAGCTGTCGCTGCAGGGCGCGGTGTTCGGCTATACCCGGGCGCAGATCGACGCGAGCGCGTACCAGTCGGTGACGCCCAAAGTGGTGCTGGCCGAGCGGGTGCGGATCGGCACGATCCTGGGCGCGCCGCGCGACCAGATCGCGCCGTCGCGGCGCTTCTACGCGGGCGGCGGCGCGTCGGTGCGCGGCTATGGCTTCCAGTCGATCGGGCCGCGCGATCCCAACAACGATCCGATCGGCGGGCGCAGCCTGGCCGAGTTCGCGCTGGAGGCGCGGATCAGGCTGTTCGGGAACTTCGGGCTGGTGCCGTTCCTCGACGGCGGCAACATCTATACCTCGCCGCTGCCGCGCATGTCGGACTTCCGCTACGGCACTGGGCTGGGCGTGCGCTATTACTCGAACTTCGGGCCGATCCGCGTCGATGTCGGCACGCCGATCAACCCGCAGAAGGGCGACAGCCGGCTCGCGGTGTACGTCTCGCTGGGCCAGGCGTTCTGATGCGGCGGTGGTGGCGATGGCTGGTCGGCGCGGTGGCGGCGCTGCTGCTGCTGGCGGGCGCGGCGCTGCTGGTCGTCGACACCGACGTCGGCCATCGCATCGTCGCCGACCGGATCGGCGCAATCCGCACGACGACCGGGCTTCGCTTCACGGTGGGCAGGATCGACGGGTCGCTGTTCCACGCCACGCGGATCACCGACCTGCGCGTCTACGACCTCGACGGGCTGGTGTTCCAGGCGCCGCAGGTAGCGCTCGACTGGCGACCGCTCGACTGGGTCCGCCACCGGCTGTCGATCGAACGGCTGGCGGTGCCGAGGGCGACGCTGTTTCACAAACCGCGCACCCGGCCGAGCGGCCGGCGCGGGCCGGTGCTGCCCGATTTCGACATCGCGATCGGGCGATTGACGGTCGACCGGCTGGTGCTGGCCAGGCCCGTGCTGGGGCAGGCGCGGGTGGCGCGGATCGACGGGCGTGCCGACATTCGCCGCGGCCGCGCGCTGATCGTGCTCGACGCCGGGGTGGCCGGCACCGATGCGCTACGGCTGCGGATGGATGCGGAGCCTGATCGCGACCGCTTCGACATCGACGTGCGGGGACAGGGGCTGCCGGGCGGCGTGCTGTCGCGCGTCGCCGGCTTCGGCCGGGCGGTGCGGATCGACGTCGGTGGCGACGGACGCTGGGCGCACTGGCGGGGCACGGCACGCGCGACGGTGGCGGACAGCCGCGTCGTTGAGCTTGCGCTGGCGGCGGACGGCGGGCGCTACACGCTGTCGGGCGCGCTGGCGCCGTCGCGATTCCTGACGGGGAAGCTGCAGCGGATGACGGCACCCCGCGTGCTGGTCAGCGGCGATGCGACCTTTGCCGACCGCCGGCTCGATGGCGCGCTGACGCTGCGCTCGGCGGCGCTGGCGGTGACCGCGACGGGCGTCGTCGATCTGGGCAAGAGCAGCCTGCGCAACGTCCGCGTCGCGGCGCGGCTGCAGCGCCCGAACGCGCTGTTCGGCAACATGAGCGGGCAGGGCATCCAGCTGCGCGCGATCCTCGACGGGCCCTTCGCCCGCGTCGGCTTCGACTATCGCATCACCGCGCCGCGGATTGCGTTCGACAACACCGGTTTCGAGAATGCCCGGCTCGCGGGCAAGGGGCGCTGGTCGCCGATGCCGGTGTCGCTGCCGGCCCGCTTCACCGCGACTCGCGTGACCGGGGTCGGCGATGTCGCGGGCGGGATCCTGCGCAACCTGTCGGTCGATGGCGTCCTGCGGCTGGCGCCACCGATGCTGACCGGCGACGATCTGCGCGTGCGATCGGACAAGCTGACCGGGCGGATCGGGCTGACGCTCGATCTGCGGACCGGTAAGTTCGAGGTCGGCGTCAACGGCGCGCTGGGGCGTTACCTGATCCCCGGACTGGGCGTGGTCGACGTCGCCTCGCGGCTGCGTGTCGTGCCGGGACCGGGCGGCAAGGGCACGCGCGTCGTCGGCGACGGGCGGGCGCAGATGGTGCGGCTCGACAACGGCTTCTTCCGCAACCTGACGGGCGGGTTGCCGCGGATCGTCACCGGGCTGGAGCGGACGCCCGACGGGATCCTGCACTTCACCAACCTGACGCTGGTGTCGCCGCAACTGACCTTGCGCGGCAACGGCTATCGTCGGCGCGACGGGACGTTCCATTTCGAGGGCGCCGGGCGGCAGGCGACCTATGGACCGGTGCGGCTGATCCTCGACGGGCGGATCGAGAAGCCGACGCTCGACCTGTTGTTCGCCCGCCCCAATGCGGCGCTGGGGCTGACGGCGGTGAGGGCGCACCTCGATCCAACCGCCGAGGGCTTCGCTTTCCGAGCGGCCGGCGGATCGCGGCTGGGCGGCTTTACCGCTGGCGGCGCGATCCTGCTGCCCCCCGGCGCGGGTGCGGCGATCCGTGTCGACGTGCTCAACGTCGCTGGGACCAAGGCGGCGGGAACGCTGGGGATCGTCGATGGCGGCTTTGCCGGCAGGCTGGGCGTCAACGGCGGCGGGCTGGCGGGCGAGATGCTGTTCGCGGTGCCCGGCGGGGTGCAGCGGATCGAAGCGCATCTGACGGCGCGGGGCGCGCAGCTGTCGGGCGCGACGCTGCGGCAGGGGCGGCTCGACCTCGTCATGATGCTCGACCCCGCCGGTACGACGATCGAGGCGAACGCGACCGGGCTGGGGCTGCGGCGCGGGCCGTTGAGCCTGGCGCGGCTGGCGGTCACCGCAAAGCTGCGCGACGGCAGCGGCGAGGTGCGCGCCTCGGTTGCGGGATCGCGCGGGCGGGCGTTCGAGATCCAGAGCGTGACGCAGGTGTCGCCTGACCGCTACGTCGTCAACGCGCAAGGAACGCTCGACCGACGGCCGCTGAAGCTGCTGACACCCGCCGTCGTGACGCGCGAAGGTGATGGCTGGCGACTAGCGCCGACGCGATTGTCGTTCGCGGGCGGCGAGGCGTCGATCGGCGGGCAATTCACCGACGCGAGCAGCGCGATCGATGCGACGCTGGCGCAGATGCCGCTAGGGATCCTCGACATTGGTTTCCCCGGGCTCGGGCTGTCGGGCACGGCATCGGGCAAGCTGTCGCTGCAGTCGGGCGCCGGGGCGCCGACGGGGCGGGTCGACGTGACGGTGCGCGGGCTCAGCCGATCGGGGCTGGTGCTGTCGTCTAGGCCGATAGACGTGGGGCTGGCGGGGGTGCTAACCGCCGACCGGCTGGGTTTCCGCGCGGTGATGGCGTCGGGTGGCAAGACGATCGGGCGGGCGCAGGCGCTGCTGACGCCGCTCGGCAACGGCGACCTGGCGAGCCGCATCGTCAATGCGCCGCTGATCGCGCAGCTTCGCTATGCGGGGCCGGCGGACACGCTGTGGCGGCTGACCGGGGTCGAATTGTTCGACCTGTCGGGGCCGGTGGCGATCGGTGCGGATGTCAGCGGGCGTGCCTCGGCACCCGTGATCCGCGGCGTGGTGCAGGCGACAGGCGCGCGGATCGAGAGCGCGGTGACGGGCACGGTGCTGACCAACGTCCAGGCGAGCGGGCGCTTTGGTGGATCGCGACTGCAGATCGATCGCTTCGCCGCCGATGCGGGCAAGGGCGGGCGAGTATCCGGCACCGGCGCGTTCGACTTTGCTGCAGCGCAGGGCGTGGGGCTCGACCTGCGGTTGCAGGCGGACAAGGCGGTGATGATCAACCGCGACGACATTGCGGCGACGGTGAGCGGGCCGCTGACCTTCGTTTCGAGCGGCATCGGCGGAACCATCAAGGGCGACGTGACGCTGGACCGCAGCCGCTATCGACTGGGACAGGCGACGGCGGCCAGCGCGGTGCCGCAGCTGAACGTGCGCGAAATCAACCTGCCGGAGGGCGGCGAGGAGGAGGATGCACCTTCCACGCCCTGGACGCTGGCGATCCGCGCTCGCGCGCCGAACCAGGTGATGGTGTCGGGACTGGGACTGACCAGCGAATGGTCGGCGGACCTGCAAATCGGCGGAGCGCCCGACAATCCGGCGATCACCGGGCGCGCGACGCTGATCCGTGGCGACTACGAGTTTGCGGGGCGAACCTTCGGGCTCAGCCGAGGGGTCATTCGCTTCGGCGGCGAGGTGCCGGCGAACCCGGCGCTCGACATCGAGGCGGACGCCAACACGATCGGGCTGAACGCATCAATCCGGGTGACCGGCTATGCACAGAAGCCCGAGATCAGCTTCACCAGCACCCCGGCATTGCCGCAGGACGAGTTGCTGTCGCGCCTGCTGTTCGGCACGTCGATCACCAACCTGTCCGCGCCCGAAGCGCTCCAGCTGGCAGCGGCGGTGGCGGCGTTGCAGAACGGCGGCAACGGCCTGAACCCGATCAATGCGGTGCGGCGCGCGGCGGGGCTCGACCGGCTGCGCATCCTGCCCGCCGATCCGCAGACGGGGCAGGGCACCTCCATCGCGGCGGGCAAATATGTGACGCGGCGGCTGTATGCCGAGATCGTCACCGACGGGCAGGGCTATTCGGCCACCCAGGTCGAGTTCCAGGTGACGCGCTGGCTGTCGATACTGTCGTCGATCTCGACACTCGGCCGGCAGAGCGCGAACGTGCGCGTCAGCCGCGATTACTGAGCGGGCGGCGCCCAGACGTCGAGGGTGAGGCCGGGAATGTCGCGGAAGTCGTCGGCGTTGATGGTCGCGAGGGGGAGGTCGTTGGCGATCGCGGTGGCGGCGATGAGGCGGTCGATCACCTTGGCACGCGAGAAGCCGACTGACGCGATGATTTGACCGTAGGCGGCAATTACGTCCCGATCGAGGTCGAGGATCGGCAGGCCTTCCAACAGGGCATCGAGTACGGCGCGGCGCTGCATCGCAAGCGTTGGATCCCGGAAAACGCCAGCTTCCAGCTCGACGAGCGACATGATTGACAGTGCGGGAAATCGCCCGAGCCGACTGACCTTTTCCATGATCTCTCTATCGCGATCGCGCAGATGTATCGCGATGTTGGTGTCGATCAGATAGGACATCTACAGACCGGGCCGGTCCGGGAATTCGATCTGCTCGCGCGCCTCAATCTCGTGGTACGGCGCATTGGCCCAGATCGTTTCAATCCGTTCGATCATAGCCGCCACTCGCTGTCGTTCGTCCTCCGGATCGATCGCCGGCTTGATCTCCAGCTTGTTGCCGATCTTCTCGATCGTCACGGCGGTGCCGGCGGCGAAGCCCAATTCCTTGGGCAGGCGGACGGCGACGCTGTTGCCGCTCTTGAAGGTGCGGCTTTCGATGATGCCCATGACGCGGCTCCTGTGATGACGCGTATATACGGTTGCGCCAGGGCAATCACAATCCGGCGGAGATTGTGCCGGGTTCGAGGGTTCTTGACCTGATGACCACGCCCCAGCTTCTCTCGATCGCGACGCTGGTCGGGATGATGGCGCTCTTCATCTGGGGTCGGTGGCGCTACGATATCGTCGCGGTGGTCGCCCTGCTGGCGAGCCTTGCGCTCGGCATCGTCACGCCGAAGAAGGCGTTCACCGGCTTTTCCGACGACATCGTCATCATCGTCGGATCGGCGCTGGTGATATCCGCCGCCGTGCAGCGATCGGGGCTGATCGAGCGGGCGCTGAAGGGCGTGGCGAAGCGGGTGACGCGGGTGCGGTCGCAGCTGATCGTGCTGACCGGATCGGTCGGCGTCGCCTCGGCGCTGGTCAAGAACATCGGTGCGCTGGCGATGCTGATGCCCGCCGCGGTGCGGATGGCCAAGAAGAACGATGCCAGCCCGTCGGTCTTCCTGATGCCGATGTCGTTCGCCAGCCTGCTCGGCGGGCTGATGACGCTGGTGGGCACGTCGCCCAACATCATCGTCAGCCGGGTGCGCCAGGACATGACCGGGCAGCCGTTCGGCATGTTCGATTATACGCCGGTGGGGCTCGGGCTGCTGGTGATGGGGCTGATCTATCTGCGCTTCGCCTATAGGCTGATCCCGCGCGACCGGCGGGCGGCACCGTCGATGGGCGAGGCGCTCGACATCAAGGGCTATGTCACCGAGGCGGAGGTAACCGACGATTCGCCGGCGGTCGACGAGAGCGTCGCCGACTTCCTCGACCGCCACGAGCATGAGGTGACCATCACCCAGATCCTACGCGCCGGCATGCGCAGCGCGCCGACCGAAGCGATGACGCTGCACGCGGGCGACGTCCTGATCCTGGGCGGCGAGCCGGACGCATTGGAGCGGGTGATCGCGGGCGACAAGCTGAAGCTGGAGGGCGAGGAACGCGAGAAGGCGACCGCCGAAAAGGACAGTGAGATCGGCGTCATCGAGGCGGTGGTGAACGTCGAATCGGTGCTGATCGGCCAGACCGCGGGGCGACTGCGGCTGCAGGAACGGCACGGCGTCAATCTGATCGCGATCTCGCGCCAGGGCCAGCGCCTGTCGCGGCGGCTGGGCAACACGGTGCTGGGGGCGGGCGACGTCATCGTGCTGCAGGGGCCGCTCGACCTGATGCCGCAGCAGCTGCGCGAATTGGGGTGCCTGCCGCTGGCCGAGCGCGAGATGCGGCTGGGGAGCCGGCGGACGACGTGGCTGCCGATCGCGATCCTGGGCGTGGCGATGTTCGCGACGGCGCTGGGGCTGGTGCCGGTGGCGGTAGCGTTCTTCGCGGCGGCGGGGGTGATCCTGGCGGTTGGGGCGCTGCCGGTGCGCGAGGCGTACGAGCATATCGAGTGGCCGATCCTGATCATGCTCGGTGCGCTGATCCCGGTCAGCGACTCGCTGCGGTCGACGGGGGCCTCGGACGTGATCGCGACCTGGCTGTCGCATACCGCGGCGACCTTGCCGCCGTGGGGCGCGGTGGCGCTGATCCTGGTGGCGGCGATGGCAGTGACGCCGTTCCTCAACAATGCGGCGACGGTGCTGGTGATGGCGCCGATCGCCGCGACCTTCGCCGGCGACCTGGGCTATCGGCCGGAGGCGTTCCTGATGGCGACGGCGGTGGGGGCGGGGTGCGATTTCCTCACGCCGATCGGGCATCAGTGCAACACGCTGGTGCTGGGGCCGGGCGGGTATCGCTTCGGCGACTATGCGCGGCTGGGTGCGCCGCTGTCGGTGCTGGTGCTGGTGCTGGGGACGCCGCTGATCCTATGGGTGTGGCCGTTGCACTGACGGGAGCGGCGATGCTGGCGAAGTTGCAGGTCAAGGGCGAGCGGCGGCTGGCGCTGATCGGCGCGCCTGAGGGAGCGATCGACGTGCCCGTCGAGCGGGCGGCGTCGGTCGGCGAGGCCGAGGTGGTGGTGCTGTTCGTCGCGGATCGCGCGGCGTTCGATGCGGGGATCGGGCCATTGCGGGCGGAGGCGAGGGAGGATGCGGTGCTGTGGATCGCCTACCCCAAGCTGACCGGGGCGCTGGCGGGGGATTTGCACCGGGACGTGCTGCGCGTGGTGGTGCGGGGGTTTGGGCTCGATACCGTCGCGCAGGTGGCGATCGATAGGGATTGGTCGGCGTTGCGGGTGAAGCGGGTAGTGTCGTGATCCGTCCTCACCCTTCCCACTGCCTTCGGCAGCGGGCCCCTTCCCTCTCCCAGCGGGAGAGGGAAAATGCTGCCGCAGGCAGCGAAGGGTGAGGGCGGCTTTGTTACACCGGTGCGCCGGTGATGGTCTTCACCTCCATGAAGTCGGCCAGGCCGTACTTGCCATATTCGCGGCCGTTGCCCGACTGCTTGTAGCCGCCGAAGGGAGCGGCGCCGTCGGGGCTCCAGCCGTTGATCGTCACCAGCCCGGCGCGCAGTTTCGGCGCGACGGTCGCCGCCTCGGCCGGATCGCCGGAGATGGCGGCGGACAGGCCATAGGGGGTGTCGTTGGCGATGCGGATCGCCTCGTCGCGGTCCCGATAGCTGGTGATCGTCGCGACCGGGCCGAAGGTTTCCTCCTGCGCGATGCGCATGTCGGGGCGGACGTCGGCGAAGAGCGTCGGGCGGATGTAATAGCCTGCATTGCGGCCGTCGGGGCGGCCGGGGCCGCCGGTGACGAGCGTCGCGCCTTCGTCGATCGCCGACTGGATGAGCTCCTGGATCTTGTCGTACTGCGCCTTGTTGACGACGGGGCCGATGTGCATCCCCTGCTCGGCAGGATCGCCGACGACGGTCGCCTCCATCATCGCCTTCACCACCTGGGTCGCGGCATCGACCTGGCTTTGGTGGACGAGCAGGCGGGTGGGAGCGATGCAGCTCTGGCCGGAATTGGCCAGCACGCCCTGGACGGTCGGCGGCAGGACCGCCTGAAGGTCGGCGCCCTCGAGGACGAGGTTGGGCGCCTTGCCGCCCAGTTCCTGGTGGACGCGCTTGACCGTGGCCGCGGCGGCCTGTGCCACCGCGATCCCGGCGCGGGTCGAGCCGGTGAAGCTGACCATGTCGACACCGGGGTGGGCCGACAGCGCGGCGCCGACGCCGGGACCATCGCCGTTGACGAGGTTGAAGACGCCCGCGGGCACCCCCGCCTTGTCCATGATCTCGGCGAGGATGACGGCGCAGCCCGGCGCTTCTTCCGAAGGCTTCAGGATCATCGTGTCGCCCGCCGCGAGCGCCGGCGCTACCTTGGCGGCGATCTGGTTCATCGGCCAGTTCCAGGGCGTAATCATCGCGACGACGCCGAGCGGTTCATGGACGACCTTGGCGCGGCCGATCTGTTCCTCGAACGGGAAGCTCTCCAGCGCCTTTTGCGCCTGGACGAAGTGATTGAGGCCGGTCGGCGCCTGCGCCATCTGCGCGAAGGACAGCGGGGCGCCCATCTCGCGGCTGATCGCAGCGGCGATGTCGGGGATGCGCGCCTTATATTCCTCGATAATCCGGCCGAGCAGCGCCGAACGCTCGTCGACGCTGGTATGCGAAAAGGTATCGAAGGCGCGGCGGGCGGCGGCGACCGCCTTGTCGACGTCGACGGCGCTGCCGAGCGTGATCTCGGTCACCGGCTGTTCGGTCGACGGGTCGATGACCTGCCAGCTGCGGCCGCCGTCGCTGTCCACCCAAGCGCCGTCGATATAGAATTGCAGGTGACGTTCCACGGTCGATCCTCTCTTGTCAGTCGTTGCCGGTTTGATGCGGCGGCGGCGGACGCGTTGCAACTGGAAACGCATCGTCGGCGTTCGGCGAAGAATTGATCGGCCCCGAGAGGAGAACATGATGGCGCGCGTCGCACGGATCGAGCGGACCGGCGGACCCGAGGTGATCGAGTGGATCACCACCGACCTGCCCGAGCCGGCGCCCGGCGAGGTGCGGCTTCGGCACACTGCCGTCGGGTTGAACTATATCGATACCTATCACCGTAGCGGCGTCTATCCGATCGACCTGCCGTCGGGGCTGGGGAGCGAGGCGGCGGGCGTGGTCGAGGCGATCGGCGAGGGCGTCGAGACGCTGAAGGTCGGCGACCGGGTGGCCGGCTTCGGCCCGACGCGCGGCGCCTATGCGACCGAGCGAAACGTCGCGGCGAAGGAGCTGTTCGCGCTGCCCGATGATATCGACGATCGGACCGCGGCGGCGATCATGCTGAAGGGCTGCACGACCGAGGCGCTGGTCGAGCGCTGCGCGCGGGTGGAGAAGGGCCAGGCAGTGCTGGTCTGGGCGGCGGCGGGCGGAGTCGGGCATCTGATGACCGGCTGGCTGCATGCGATCGGGGCGCGGGTGATCGGGGTGGCCGGCAGCGACGAGAAGGCGGCGCAGGCCAGGGCGGCGGGCGCCGACGAGGTGCTCAACCATCGCCGGGACGATGTCGCGGCGCGCGTGCGCGAGCTGACCGAGGGGCGCGGCGTCACGGTGGTGTTCGACGGCGTCGGCCAGGCGACGTGGGAGGTGTCGCTGAAGACGGCGGCGCGACGCGGGCTGATCGTCAGCTATGGCAATGCGGGCGGCGCTGTGAAGGGCGTCGAGCTGGGGACGCTGTCGAAGCATGGCTCGCTGTTCGTGACCCGGCCGACGCTGTTCGACTATTACGTGACGCCTGAGGAGCGGCAGGCGGGTGTCGAACGGGTATTCGCCATGCTGCGGCAGGGGGCGATCAAGCCCGAGATCGGGCAGACCTTTGCCTTGGAACAGGCGGCCGACGCGCATCGGGCGCTGGAGGCCGGCGAGACGCGCGGGGCGACGGTGCTGGTGCCGTGACGGTCAAAATCCTCCCCCGCTAGGGGGAGGTGGCAGCGCAGCTGACGGAGGGGGAGGTAAGCGACGCATCGTCGTCAGGTCTTCCTTCCCCTCCGTCACGCCTTCGGCGCGCCACCTCCCCCTGGCGGGGGAGGATTGGAGGATGAGATGACGCAATCGTCATGGTGGCGTCTTAGCGCTGATATCGGTTAGGACGCATCAAGCGGTCCCTTCCGGAGTACGCATGGCCGAACGTCCCGTCTTCTACGATGCCAGCGGTCGTCGCCGTCGGCGGTTCGCGCTCGCGGTCGCGGCGTTCATCGCGCTGATCCTGTTGTCGGTCGTCGGATTCGTCACCTCGATCGGCGCAGTGCAGCGGACGCCGCTGCTGCCGGTCGAGCCGGAGCGGCCCGCGACGCATCGACTGCCGCCGCCCAAGGGCATCGTGGCGCAGACGAAGCGCGACATCCGCTATTACACCAGCCGCCTGTTCGGGGGCGGCCCGGCCAAGCCTGGCACGACGGCGCGAAAGCAGGCGGCGGCCGGGGTCAATCCGTCGCTGGCCGTGGCGTTCCACACCCCCTGGGACGATGCCAGCGCGGCCAGCCTGGCGCGGCACATCGACCAGCTCGATTGGGTGGTGCCCGGTTGGGTGTCGGTGACGGGCGCCGACCATCACATCACGGTGTTCCGCGATGTCGCGGGGCGGCAGATCATCAATCGCGCGCAGCGGCGGCCGGTGATCGTGCCGATGATTCAGAACGCGCTGAACGGCAGCTGGGACGGGGCCGGCACGGCGGCGCTGCTCCACGATCCGGTCCAGCGCAAGGCGTTCCTCGACCGGCTTGAGCCGTGGCTGGGGTCGAACAACGCGGGCGGCGCCTTCTTCGACTTCGAGGATCTGCCCGCCAGCGCGCAGGGCGATTATCGCACCTTCCTGGGCGAGGCGAAGGCGCGGTTCGGCAAGCGCGGCTGGGTGGTCGCGATCGCGGCCCCCGTTGGCAACGAGGACTGGAACCTGCCCGCCTATGCGCCGGTGACCGACAAGATCTTCCTGATGGCGTACGACGAGCACGAGACCGGCGGCGAGGCCGGGCCGATCGCGTCGCAGCACTGGTTCGCGCAGAGCGTCGCCTCGGCGGCGCGCGGGATCCCGGCGGGCAAGCTGGTCGTGGCGGTCGGGTCCTACGCCTATGACTGGCACGACGGCGGCGGCGATGCGCTCGACGTCGAGGAGGCGTGGCAGGCGGCGCGCGACAGCGATGCGGTGCCGACGTGGGACAAGGCGAGCGGCAACAGCAGCTTCGCCTATATGGAAGGCGGCAGCAAGCACACCGTCTGGCTGCTGGATGCGGCATCGGCGTACAACCAGCTGGCGTTCCTCAATCGCGCCGGGATCAGGAGCGTCGCGCTGTGGCGGCTGGGATCGGAGGATCCGGGCCTGTGGTCGATCTTCGGCCGCAACCACCGGACCCTGCCGCCGCCGAACGCGATCGACCAGATTCCGGCGGGCACCAACGTCGATATCGAGGGGTCGGGCGAAATCCTGCGGATCGGCGCGTCGCCTGTCGAGGGCGCGCGGCGTACCGTCCCCGGCACGGACGGGATGGTCCAGGACGTGCTGTTCGACCGGTTGCCGTCGCCCTATGTCGTCTATCGCACCGGCTATCGCCCCGGCTTGGTGGCACTGACGTTCGACGACGGCCCCGATCCGACCTGGACGCCGCAGATCCTGGATATCCTGAAGGCGAAGGGCGTCCCCGCTACCTTCTTCATCGTCGGCGAAAACGCGCTGACCCAGCGCGGTCTGCTCCAGCGGCTGGTCGACGAGGGGCATGAGGTCGGCAGTCACACCTATACCCATCCCAATCTGGCCACGGTCGGCCCGAACCAGGTATTGTTCGAACTGAACGCCAACCAGCGGCTGTTCCAGGCCTTTACCGGCCATTCGATGAAGCTGTTCCGCGCGCCCTATTTCGGCGACGCCGAACCGAGCACCGCCGACGAGATCGAGCCGGCGCTGCAGGCGCAGGAGCGCGGCTACATCTCGGTCGGCCTCCACGTCGATCCCGACGACTGGAAACGGCCGGGGGTACAGGCGATCGTCGACCGCACCATCGAAGGCGTCGAGGCGTCGACCCCCGAACGCAGCGGCAACATCGTGCTGCTCCACGATTCGGGCGGCGACCGGTCCGAAACGGTCGCGGCGCTGCCGGCGATCATCGACCAGCTGCGCGCCAAGGGCTATCGCTTCGTCCTGGTATCGACGCTGGCTGGCGTGTCGCGTCATCACGCGATGCCGGGGATCAAGCGCAGCGATCGTGTCGCGGCAGGGATCGACCTGGCGCTGTTCACGATGCTGGGCGGGATCGTCACCGGTCTGCACTGGCTGTTCGCCTTCGCGATCACGATCGGCATCGCCCGCGCTCTGGTGCTGTCGGCGCTGGCGCTGATCCAGGCGAAGCGCGAGAGCCGGACGGTCTTCCCGCCGATCGATCCGAACCGTTTCGTCACGGTCATGATCCCCGCGTTCAACGAAGAGGCGGTGATCGTCCGTGCGGTCGAGCGCGTGCTCGCGTCGTCCGACGTGCGCATCGAGGTGATCGTGATCGACGATGGCTCCGCCGACCGGACGAGCGCGCTGGTCGAGGAGAATTTCGCCGCCGATCCGCGCGTGCGGTTGCTGACGTTACAGAACGGCGGCAAGGCGCGGGCGCTCAACCGCGGGCTCGAGCTGGCGAACGGCGAGATCGTCATCGCGCTCGACGCCGATACGCAGTTCGAACCGACGACGATCGCTCGGCTGGCGCGCTGGTTTGACGATCCGACGCTGGGCGCGGTCGCGGGCAATGCCAAGGTCGGCAACCGCGTCAACCTGGTCACCAAGTGGCAGGCGCTGGAATATATCACCGCGCAGAACCTTGAGCGGCGTGCGCTCGCCCGGCTCGACGCGATGACGGTGGTGCCGGGGGCGGTCGGCGCGTGGCGGCTGGCGGCGATCCGCTCGGTCGGCGGCTATCCCGACGACACGCTGGCCGAGGACCAGGACCTGACGATCGCGATCCAGCATGCCGGCTGGAAGATCCGCTACGACCAATATGCCATCGCCTGGACCGAGGCGCCCGAGACGTTCCGTGGCCTGGCCAAGCAGCGGTTCCGCTGGGCCTATGGCACGTTGCAATGCCTGTGGAAGTACAAGGGCATGATCGGGCGCAGCCAGCCGCGGGGGCTGGGCTGGGTCGGCCTGCCGCAGGCGATCGTGTTCCAGATCGTGCTGGCGGCGATCTCGCCGATCATCGACCTGGCGCTGCTGGTCAGCTTCGGCGCGACCTATCTGGCGGTGCAGGCGCATGGCTGGGGCCAGACGAGCCACGATATCGAGACGATGTTGGCCTATTGGCTTATCTTCACCGCGATCGACCTGCTGGCTGCAGTCATCGCCTTCGCGCTGGAGCGGCGCGAGCAGTGGCGGTTACTGTGGCTGCTGATCCCGCAGCGCATCGGCTATCGTCAGGTCATGTATTATGTCGTGCTGAAGGCGATCGCCCAGGCGCTGCGTGGACCCAAGGTGGGGTGGGGAAAGTTGCAGCGGACGGGGCGGGTGGATGCGGAGCCGGGCCGCTAGGCCTGACCCAAGCTTTCTGACGATGTCGGCATGACGGAGACGCGAATGAGCCGGATGGCGCGACGGGCTGTATTGGCGGGGATATTGCTCCTCGCATCTCCGGCGGCGGCGCAGCGCAAGGCGCCGCTGGTGCTGGCGGCGGCGAGCCTGCAGGAATCGCTCGGCGCCGCCGCCGATGCCTGGGCGCGCGCCGGGCATCCGCGACCGGTGATCTCGTTCGCGGCATCATCGGCGCTGGCGCGGCAGGTGCAGGCGGGCGCCGCAGCGGACCTGTTCGTATCGGCGGACCAGGACTGGATGGACGTGCTCCAGCGCGGCGGCCTGATCGTCCCAGCGACGCGGGCGACGCTGGTCGGCAACCGGCTGGTCGTCGTCGCGGCGAAGAGCAATCCGGTGCGCGTGCCGCTCGCCGCCAAGCCGCTGGCGCGGGTGCTGGCGGCGGGGCCGCTGGCGATGGCGGATACCGGCGCGGTGCCGGCGGGGCGCTATGGCAAGGCGGCTTTCCAGACGCTGGGCGCGTGGCCGCTGGTGAAGCCGCGCGTCGTCGAGGCGGAAAGCGTGCGCGCGGCGCTGGCGCTGGTCGAGCGCGGCGCGGCGCCGCTGGGGATCGTCTATGCCACCGACGTGCGTGCCGCGCCGGGATTGCGGGTCGCGGGCGTATTTCCGGCGCGCACGCACCCGCCGATCACCTATCCGATCGCGCGGCTAAAGGCGTCGACCAACCCGGAGGGCGAGGCGTTTCGCCGCTATCTGGTCAGTGCGTCGGGCAGGGCGATCTTTCGCCGATACGGTTTCCTGACGCCGTGAGCGCGGAGGAATGGGGGATCGTGCTGTTGTCGCTCAAGGTCGGCGGGGCAGCGATGGCGGCGACGCTGCCGCTGGCGTTCGCGCTGGCATGGCTGCTCGCGCGGCGGCGATTTCCGGGCAAGCTGTTGGTCGATGCGGTGATCCACCTGCCGCTGGTGGTGCCGCCGGTCGTCACCGGCTGGGTGCTGCTGCTGCTGTTCGCGCCGGCCGGGCCGATCGGTGGCGTGCTGGAGCGCTGGTTCGGGGTGAGCGTGCTGTTCCGTTGGAGCGGCGCGGCGATCGCGGCGGGGGTGATGGCGCTGCCGCTGATGGTGCGGGCGATGCGGCTGTCGATCGAGGCGGTCGACCGGCGGCTGGAGCAGGCGGCCGAGACGCTGGGGGCGTCGCCGTGGCGGGTGTTTGCCACGGTGACGCTGCCGCTCGCCTTTCCGGGCGTGCTGGCGGCGGCGGTGCTGGGCTTCGCACGGTCGATCGGCGAATTCGGGGCGACGATCACCTTCGTGTCGAACGTGCCGGGCGAGACGCGGACGCTGCCACTGGCGATCTATTCGGCACTGCAAGTGCCGGGCGGTGAGGGCGCGGTGTGGCGGCTGGCGGCGATTTCGGTGGGGTTGAGCCTGGCGGCGCTGGTCGCATCCGAATGGCTGGCGCGGCGGATGGGGCGGGGGACGCATGTCCTTTGAGATCGACATCGCCAGGCGCATCGGCGAGCGCGACATCACGCTGTCGTTAAGCGGCGGCGAAGGCGCAACGGTGCTGGTCGGGCGATCGGGCGCAGGCAAGACGAGCGTGCTCAACATGATCGCCGGCCTGCTGACGCCCGACCGGGGGCGGATCGTGGTGGCGGGCGAGACGCTGTTCGATGCCGCCGCCGGGATCGATGTCGCCCCGCGGCGGCGACGGGTGGGCTATGTCTTTCAGGAGGCGCGGCTGTTCTCGCATCGGCGGGTCCGCGCCAATCTGTTGTACGGCGCGCCCGAGGGCGCCGACCTGGACGCGACCGCGGCGATGCTGGGGATCGCGCCGCTGCTCGATCGCTGGCCGCGGACGCTGTCGGGCGGGGAGGCGCGGCGGGTCGCGATCGGCCGCGCGCTGCTGAGCGACCCGCGCTTCCTGCTGCTCGACGAGCCGCTGTCGTCGCTCGACCGCCCACGTCGCGAGGACGTGATGCGGGCGATCGAGCGGGTGCGCGACGAAGCGGGACTGCCGATCCTGATGGTGACTCACGATCCTGAGGAGGCGGCGCGGATCGGCACGCGGATCGTCGAGATGCGGTAGGATTGAGGACCGCCGCGGGTTACGTCATGATCGACCATGGTTTTCGTCAGCATCACCCGGCTTCGCATTCGCTCGCTGCGCTTCATGCCGGCGTTCGTCGTCCGCACGCTGGCTTCGTTGCGACAAGTGCGCGGGGCCGAGGGGTTTCTGCAGGGGTCGCTGCTGCCGGATCGACGCCGCACGTTCTGGACGATGACGCTGTGGCAGGATCAGGCGGCCATGCGACGCTATATGACCAGCGGATCGCACCTGGCCGCGATGCCCCGGCTGCTGGGCTGGTGCGACGAGGCGAGCATCGTCCATTGGCAGCAGGAAGGCGACGTGCTGCCCGACTGGACCGAGGCGGATCGGCGGATGCGCAGCGAGGGGCGGCCGTCGAAGGTTCGCCATCCGGCGGCCCATCACCCGTCGCTCGGCTATCCCGCGCCGCAGTTGGGCAGGGCGGCGCCGATCACCCGAAAATGAGGGCGATCGGCGACGCGCGGCGGGGGAACCCGACAGGCGATCAGGCGGTGCGCAGCGACCCCTTGGGCGCCAGCACGAAGGCCAGCAGGTAGAGCCCGCCGACCACCAGCAACAGGTTGGTATAGCCGGTCAGCAGCGCGCCATATTCCAGGCAGCCGCCGACGATCGTGCCGAGCAGGTTGATCGCGATCGCCGCCTGCGAGTCGCCGGCATCGCGGAAGCGCTTAGCGAAGGCGATGTTGGCGAGGAAGATCGGCAGGAAGGCCAGCAGCGTCGCGGCGACGAGGCGCGCGGCATAAGGCAGCGGCAACAGCCACTCCGGCCGGATCACCCAGGCCAGCGCGAGCGACGCGGCGATGGCGCCGAACACCACGGGCAGCGGCGGCGTCTTCACCCGGCGCGTCGTTTCGATCGCGGCGAGGACGACGATCAGCACGCCGGCGAAGACCAGCGCGTTGACCAGCCAGGTCGTGCCGAACAGCAGCGCGAAGGTGGCGACGTTCTTCGTCTCAAGCAGCAGGAAAGCGGCGCCCATGAAGAACAGGTCGGCATAGGGCCGCATCCTGCCCAGCGGACCGCCGAGGACGCGGACGGTGAGCAGCGACGTGACGAGGATCGCGACCAGCGTGACCGCATAGAAGGGCGGGAAGCTGTCGCCGCGGAAATAGAGGAAGGGGCGGTCGTCGCTGGCGGGCGCGATCACCTGCTGCGACGCAGGCTTCCACGCGCCGGCGCACTTCTGGTCGGCGGGGTTGGCGGCGACGCTGATGACCGCCTGCGCCTCGTCGAACAGGTCGACGCAGGGCGCGTGGCCGAATGCCTGCGCGGCGGTGCCGGCGAGGCGATCGATCAGCCACGGCTCGCGATAGTAATTGTACATCGCGAACGCGCCGCCGGGCTTCAGGTGGCGGCGGACCGAAGCCAGTGCCTCGCCGGTGAAGAGGAAGGATTCGAGGCGGATCTGCGACGCGCCGCTGACCAGCGTCAGCGAATCGGGCAGCGCGAACAGGATCAGGTCGTAGTGGCGATCCGTGCCCTCCAAGAAGGCGCGACCGTCGTTGTTGTGGCGAACCACCTTCGGGCTGGCATAGGGGCGGTCGAGGTTACGCTCGGCCCCGATCTGAAGGATGCGCGGGTCAATGTCGACGGCGTCGACGTGGCGCGCGCCCTCGCGCAGCGCGATCGCGACGTCCGAGCCCGAGCCCGCGCCGACGATCAGCACGTCCTGCATCTTGTTGGTCGGCAGGCGCAGATAGGGGGTCTGGTAGATCTTCTCGCCCTGGTTCAGCTTCCAGGCGGCGGGCGCCATCAGCTGGTGCGGCACGCCATTGACGTCGATCTGCAGGAAGCCGGGGCCGCGATCGGGCAGCTCGATCGTCTTGACCTTGTAATAGGGCGACCAGCTGATGCCGGGCTTCAGCGTTTCGACGGTGAGTACGAACAGCAGCGGCGCGACCCAGAGCAGCCGGGCGAGGCGCTCATGCCGCGCCGACAGGCTGAGATAGGCCGCCGCAACGATCAGGCCCCAGGCGAGCGATGGCGCATTGAGGAAGCTGAGCAGCGTGAAGCCGGCGATGCCGACCAGCGAGCCGATGATGTCGTAGCGATAGGCGGTAAGCGCCTCCATCCGCGCGAAGCAGCGCCCGACCATCTCGGCCGGGCCGGCGAGAATCAGCGCGGTCAGCGCGAACAGCGTCGGCAGCACGACCCAGGCGGGCGGGCCGCTGAGCTGGAGCGAGGTGAAATAGATGACGTCGTTGCCGCTTCGCTCGATCGTCACCGGAAAGACGGTGACGCCGACGATGAGGACCGCAAGCAACGGCAGCGACAGCGGCCAGATCGTCCACGCCTTGCGACTGACGAGGAATCCCGCACCGATCCCCAGGAACGAGCCGAGCAGGATGAAATTGGAGAAATAGGACAGGTGGACGACATTCGCCCCGAGCCAGCGGATCAGCGCCAGCTCCAGGAACAGCATCAGCCCGCTCGCCGCGACCAGCCGGCCGGCGACGGCCCGCTCGCTGGCATCGGCAGGAACGATCGCCGCCCCCGCGCTGGCATCGGCTGCCGGGGCACCCGCCCAATTGTCGATCGTCGCGTCCACGCATGTTCCCCACATTGAGTGCGGGCAGGCGTAGCGAGGGAGTGGTTAACGCGGTGCTAAGCGTGTGGGATTGTTGGGGATGTGGGGGCGGGAGGGCGGTGCGTTCGCGGCAGCGCGACGGCTTGGTCGAAAAGGACAGCGCTACGGATGTCCGTGTGTGGACGCCCCGTCGGATACAAGGGGGTGTTCGGAAGATTGGATCGCGCAGGTTCAGGTGCTTCCGTGTGTCCGGCCTGTTGATGCAGC
>NZ_JACIEV010000008.1 GCF_014197105.1 Sphingomonas jinjuensis
TCATCACACCGCTGACGGCGCTTGGCATCCAGCCCGTCATCCCCTCCAAGATCAATCGCACCTACAGGCGCAAACACGATGCCGGCCTCTATGGCACACGCCACCTCATCGAAAACTTCTTCGCCAAGCTCAAAACCTTCCGCGCCATCGCCACCCGATATGACAAGCGAGCCGTCGCCTTCCTCGGCGCCGTCCATCTCGTCGCGGCCTTCATCACACTCAAGTGATGACACGCCCAAGTTCAGGATGACGCCTCATTGCGCGTTGGAGCCTGCCGCCACGCACCCTATCTAGTCAGCAATGACCGCCGTCACCGCCCGCCTCGCCGATGGCGTCGCCTCGATCTCCGCTGCCGATTGGGACGCCTGCGCCGGCACGGCCAACCCGTTCGTTTCCCACGCCTTCCTTGCCGCTCTCGAAGCCTCGGCCAGCGTTGGCGCACGGTCCGGCTGGCAGCCGCTGCCGATCGTCGTCGACGGTGCCGACGGTCGTCCGGCCGCGATCGCGCCGGCCTATGCCAAGGGGCATAGCCAGGGCGAATATGTCTTCGACCACGCCTGGGCCGACGCGTGGGAGCGGGCGGGGGGCAGCTATTACCCCAAGCTTCAGATCGCGGCCCCGTTCAGCCCGGTGCCCGGCCCGCGCCTGCTGCTGCGCGATCCCGCCACCGCGCCGGCACTGATCGCCGCGATCGAGGCGGTGACCGACCAGCACGAGCTATCCTCCGCCCACGCCACCTTCGTCAGCCCCGAACAGCTGCCACTGTTCGAACAGGCCGGCTGGCTGATCCGTGAGGGCACGCAATTCCATTGGCGCAACCAGGGCTATGCGACCTTCGACGATTTCCTCGGCGCCCTCGCCAGCCGCAAGCGCAAGGCGATCCGCAAGGAGCGCGCCGCCGCGGTCGAGGGGCTGACGATCCGCCACCTCACCGGCGCCGACATTCGGCCCGAACATTGGGATGCCTTCTGGGTCTTCTACCAGGACACCGGCAGCCGCAAATGGGGCCAACCCTATCTGAAGCGCAGCTTCTTCCCCCTGCTGGGCGAAACGATGGGGAATCGCGTGCTGCTGATCCTCGCCGAGCGTGATGGCGTGCCGATCGCGGGGGCGCTCAACCTGATCGGTGACGATACGCTCTACGGCCGCTATTGGGGCTGTACCGAGGAAGTGCCGTTCCTTCATTTCGAGCTGTGCTATTACCAGGCGATCGACGCCGCCATCGCGCGCGGGCTGACGACGGTTGAGGCGGGCGCGCAGGGCGAGCACAAGCTGGCGCGCGGGTACGAGCCGGTCGCGACCTGGTCCGCCCACTACATCCCGGATGCGGGTTTCCGCCGTGCGGTCAGCGACTTCCTCGTCCGCGAGCGCGCCGCGGTCGAGCATAGCCACGACTACCTGGCGGAGCTGACGCCCTTCAAGCGCGGCGGGAACCCATAGGGCACCGTGCTGGTGTCGACCGGCGGGCGGCGGTCGTCGATGCGATAGAGCACGCTCGCCCCATCGCGCCAGATCGGCGTCAGCCCGTGGGTGAGTGCGGGGTCATAAGCGGGCGGATGGACCAGCCAGATATAGTCGAACGCGTCGCGCGGCACATGCGCCAGCGCGTTGCCGATCGGCCGCCACCATTCGCCCCGGCACTTCCTGTCGGTCACCAGCTCCGACGGATCGTGTGCGAAGCCGCCCGCGGCGACATAGCGCGCGGTCAGCAGCTGAGCGCCCGCCATCGACCATTGGTCGTTGGCATAGGCGAGCTTGCGCTCCAGCGCGATCGCCGGGATGTGTTCGAGCCGCGAATAGGTCCAGTCGTCGACGCAACGCCGCCCGACGAAGGTGACCAGACGCGCACCCTCGGGCAGATGGTCGAGCGCGGCGAACTGGCGGTTATAGTCGTTGGCATAGATCGCGTAGCTCGCCGTCGTCCCCGCCAGCCGGACCAGGAAGAACGCCAGCCCCAGCGCCGCCAGCGTCGCTGCGCCGCGAATCGACAGCCCTCGCCTGGGCCGAAGTGCCAGCAGCGCGATGGCGATGACGAACGGTGCGAGGCGCATGTCGGCATAGGCCGATCCGAACACGATACGCGGCAGCAGGACGAACACCGCCGCCAGGAAAGCCGCCGATAGCAGCAGGTTGCGCGAATATTCGATGCGCTCGTCGCGGATGCCCTTGAGCAGGATGACGAACAGGATCGTGACCGAGACGATGTCGAACGCCATCCAGCGGTCGCGCAGCACCATCAGCACCCAGTTGGTCTTGGCACGCCAGCGGAACCAGTCGGCGGTCTGCCCGGTGACGTGCTCGCCCGATCGCCACAGCACCATCAGCACCATCGGCAGGGCGAGCGGCAGGCAGCCGATCCCGGCGCGCAGCCAGCTCTCCAGCCAATGGCCACCGCGCCCGTCCTTGCGCAGGTCGTGCTGGCGGATCATCTCGGCGGAGAAGGCGAGCACGCCGAGCACGCCCCAGCCGAAGGTGTGGCACACCCAGAGCGCGCAGGAGAGCGGCACGAAGAGGATCGCACGCAGCTGCAGCTTGCCCAGCCGCGCCAGCCGCAGCCACAGCCCGAACAGGTTCAGCGCCAGCGCCATCGACAGCGCGAAGTTCACGAACCCGAACTGGAAGGGATAGCTGTACGCCAGCGGCAGCGCGAACAATGCGGTGGCGGGGATCCGGCCGTTGACCTCGCGCGCGATCCACAACAGCCCCGACACCGTCAGCGCCGGGATCGCCATGACGATCAGCTTGACCGCCAATTCCAGGCCGAAAATTGGCGCCAGCGGCTCGATCAGCAGGTCGATGCCGAGGTTGCCAATCAGCGACCAGTTGAAATCATACCATTCGCTCAGCCACGGATGTGCGCCGCGATCGAGCTGGACGCGATAGCGCCCCATGTGCCCCGGCAGGTCGACCAGCGGCGGGATCGTCGGATACCAGAGCGGGATCGTCGAGGCGATCACCATCGCGACGACGAACCAGCGCGTCTGCCACCATTGCGGCTGTTGCCCCTGCATCCACTGGCCTTAGAGCGTGCGACCACTGTCCGACAAGTAGATCACGCTGCCGTCGTCGCTGCGTACGAGCGGTCGAACGCCAGGCAGCTTGCCTTGGATCAAGGCATCCGCCGTCGTGCCCCGCCGATCGGCGCCGGGCATCGTCCCGCACGCCACGATATAGCGGACGTTCCAGCGCCGCAGCGTTGCCGCCGCTTCGCCCGGTGGCCGGAGGTAGAAACGATAGATCGCCCGGTTGCCCGCCGCATTGCGATGCAGCGGCGCCCCGAGCACGCGGTGCCGTGTCGCCGCCAGCGCCCAGGCGCCGGCGTCGATCGGCGCCATCAGCGTTCCCGCCGGCAGCCGCACCAGCGCCGCCATGGTCGCCGCCGAGCCGCAGTCCCCCGCCATCGGCGCAGGCTTGCCCGACGGCGGCGTCAGCGCCTGTGCGGCGATCGGGTACAGCATCCCCGCCGACGCCGCCCAGGCGCCGACCAGCGCGACGCTGCCCCGCCGCCTTGCCGCATCGATCGCGGCGGCCAGTGCCGGTGCGGCCAGGATCGCGCCGCTCTGCGCCCCGCGCAGCTGGACCAACGCCACCGCGAGCGCGGTGACCTGCAATGCCAGCATCAGCGCCCATTCCCGCGTGCGGACGACGCGCAGACGCCATGCCGTCGCGCCCAACCCCGCCGCCATGACGCCAAGATAGCCGATGGTCGCCGCAAACGGTGCCTGCCACGCCCCCTGCGCTTCCGCGACCTGGCCCAGCCATAACCTCGCAAGCAGTGGATCGACGCGGCCATAAGGGTGGAGGCAGTCGGGTGACCACAGCAGCGCCACGGCGCCCGCGATTCCGATGATCGCAAGCCCTCGCCTCAATCTCCCCCTCATCCCGGGCTTGAGCCGGGAGGCGGCGTCGTCCCCGGTCGGCGATACAGCGTGACCTCGGGCCAAGCCTGTCCTGAGCCAAGCCGAGGGGTCCGGGGTGACGAGGGGGAGCAGCGTCGCTGCGGCCATCACCATCGCCGCGCGCCACGCCTCGGCGGTAAAGCCGTCGCAGGCGCCGTAGCCGAAAGCATCGCTCGCAAAGGCCATCCGGCCGACGATCAGTCCACCAAGCGCGCCGCCACCCAATCCCGCCAGCCGCCGCCGGCCGCCACTCGCAACCCACTCGGCCACAATTGCAGCACCGATCACGCCCAGCAGCGGCACCGTCTCCAGCCCGACGACCAGGCTGGCGGCACAGCATAGCCCTGCGGCCCGCCCCCGTCGCGCCGTCACCGGGCCCAAAGCCCCCAGCAGCGCCCCCAGCACCATCACCAGCTGCACGCCATGGTGATCGATCCGCCCCGGCAGGAACACCGTCGTCGAGGGATAGGCGATTCCCGCGACGACCACCGCCGTCGCCACCGGCGCGCCCAGCACCCGCGCGATCCGCGCGGTCAGATACAGCGCGGCGGCGAACAGCAGCGCCGGCCAGACGATCACCGCCGCCACCTCGGCGTCATGACGTCCCAGCGGCGAGAATAGCGCGATCGGCGCCGCGATCGGCAGGTCGACGAGCCGCGACCAGTGGATCGGCCCACCGAGCCCCAGCCGGTGCTGCGCGACGTCGCCGAACGCCTGGCCCGCCAGCCAGTCGCGCACCTGCTGCAACCGCATCGCGTCGTCGGTATCGGGCAGGCGCAGCTGGCGCAGGTCCGCCCACGCCGCGATCGTCCACGCGACGCTCAGCAGCGCGGCGAGCGCCAGCGCGAGCGACAGGTCATGGCGGCGAGCGTTCACCCTGCCGCCGTAGCGCGGATGTGGTTAAGTGCCGGTAACCAAGCCATTCCAGCCCCGTCACCCTGAACTTGTTTCAGGGTCTTCCGCGGGGAGAGCGATTGGCCCGCCCCAGGGAGATGCTGAAACACGTTCAGCATGACGAACGGGGCACGCAACGTCCTCCCCACGATGTGGGGAGGACTGATCAGCTCACCCGTCGCGGCGGCCGAGCAGGCGCAGGCGAAGCGCGTTCAGCTTGATGAAGCCGGCCGCATCGCGCTGGTCATAGGCGCCCTGGTCGTCCTCGAAGGTCACGACCTTCTCCGAATAGAGCGAGTTGGGCGACTTGCGGCCCGTCACGATCGCCTGGCCCTTGTACAGCTTCAGCCGCACCGTGCCCGACACCTTCGCCTGGCTGTGGTCGACCGCCGCCTGCAGCATCTCGCGCTCGGGCGAGAACCAGAAGCCGTTGTAGACCAGCTCGGCATAGCGCGGCGCCAGCTCGTCCTTCAGATGCGCCGCACCGCGGTCGAGCGTCAGCTGCTCGATTCCGCGATGGGCGAGGGCATAGATGGTGCCGCCCGGCGTCTCGTACATGCCGCGGCTCTTCATGCCGACGAAGCGGTTCTCGACCAGGTCGAGCCGGCCGATGCCGTGGCGGCGGCCCATCTCGTTGAGCGCTTCGAGCAGAGTCGCCGGGCTCATCGCCTCACCGTTCAGCGCGACGCCGTCGCCGCGCTCGAAATCGATCGTGATCGTCTCAGCGCTGTCGGGCGCGTCCTCGGGATTGACGGTCCGCGAATAGACGTAATCGGGCACCTCCTCCCACGGATCCTCGAGCACGCGGCCCTCAGACGAGGTGTGGAGCATGTTGGCGTCGGTCGAGAACGGCGCCTCGCCGCGCTTGTCCTTCGAAATCGGAATCTGGTGCTTCTCGGCGAATTCGATCAGCTTGGTGCGGCTGGTCAGGTCCCACTCGCGCCACGGCGCGATCACCTTGATGTCGGGATTGAGCGCATAATAGCCGAGTTCGAAGCGGACCTGGTCGTTTCCCTTGCCCGTCGCGCCATGCGCCACCGCATCGGCGCCCATCTTATTCGCGATCTCAATCTGGCGCTTGGCGATCAGCGGCCGCGCGATCGATGTGCCGAGCAGATACGTGCCCTCATAGACCGCATTGGCGCGCATCATCGGGAACACGTAATCGCGGACGAACTCCTCCCGCAGATCGTCGATGAAGATGTTCTCGGGCTTGATGCCGAGCAGCAGCGCCTTCTCGCGCGCCGGCTCCAGCTCCTCGCCCTGGCCCAGGTCGGCGGTGAAGGTGACGACTTCGGCGCTGTATTCCTGCTGGAGCCACTTCAGGATCACGCTGGTGTCGAGGCCGCCGGAATAGGCGAGGACGACCTTGTTGATCTGATCGGACATGGGGGCAGCTCCGTGGGAAAGGCGGCGTGCGCTTACGGTCCCGGCGGCGAGGACGCAACCTTCCTACCCCATGTTCATCGTCGATGCAGCGAGAAGTCGGCAATGGCGGGGGCCATGAAGCAGCTATTTTTCCTCCTCCCGCTCGTCGCCGCCGCGCCTGTCGTGGCGCAGGATACCCAGGCCTCCGCCGCTGCCAAGTTCCGCCGCGAATTCCGCGCGTCGGACGCCGACAAGGACGGCTTCCTCAGCCGGCCCGAGGTGCAGGCGCGGATCGGCCGGATGAGTGCCGGCGCGAAGTCGGTCGATCCCGTCCACGCCAAGCGGCTCGGCGACCTGTGGTTCGACGCAGCCGACAGCGACAGGGACGGCAAGGTCAGCGAGGCGGAGGCGCAGCGCCTGCTGACCGCGACGTTCAAGCGCTACGACGTCGATGGCGACGGCCGAATCGAACCCGGCGAGCGCGAGGCGGCGAAGAAGTCGCTGTCGAAATAGGCGGCTATTTTCCCCCTCCCCTTCAGGGGAGGGGCTAGGGGTGGGGGAAGCCTTGCAGAGACCATCGCCTGCCTCGCCCCACCCCAACCCCTCCCCTGAAGGGGAGGGGCTTGTTCTCACCCCCGCATCGCCCGCTCGCCCTCGAACATGTAATCCCGCGTCACCGGGACTGCGTCGCGGCGGCGGGCGAGCTGCACCTGATAATTGCACAGCCCGCCATGCAGGAACGCCATCGAGGCGCCGGCGAGATAAAAGATCCACATCCGCCAGAATCGCTCGTCGTACAGCGCGACGATCTGGTCGCGCGCGGCATAGGCGCGGTCGTACCACTGGCGCGTCGTCCAGCCGTAGTGGTTCCGCAGCACCTCGACGTCCGTCAGGAACATCGGCAGCCCTTCGTATCCCTTCACGATCTCCGACAGTGCCGGGTTGTAGCCGCCGGGGAAGATGTACTTGGTCGTGAACTCGTCGGTCACGCTCGGCCCGCCGTAGCGGCCGATCGTGTGGAGCAGCATCACGCCGTCGTCGGCGAGCAGGTCGAAGCATTTGCGAAAGAAGGTGCGATACTGCGGCGGCCCGACATGCTCGAACATGCCGACCGACACGATCCGGTCGAATCGTCCCTCGACCCGCCGATAGTCGATCAGCTCGAACGTCACCTTGTCGGCGACGCCGGCCGCCGCGGCGCGTTCGCGCGCGATCTTCAGCTGCTCCTCGGACAGCGTCACGCCTAGCACCTCGGCGCCGGTCTTGGCATGGAGGTACAGCGCCATCCCGCCCCAGCCGCAGCCGATGTCGAGCACGCGCATGCCCGGCCGGATCGCCAGCTTGGCGGCGATATGCGCCAGCTTGTCCTGTTGCGCCGTCTCCAGGTCGTTCGCCGGATCGGTGTAATAGGCGCAGCTGTACTGGCGGTCCTTGTCGAGGAAGAGGTCGTAGAGCCGCGCCGACAGGTCGTAATGATGCGCGACGTTGCGCTTCGAGCGCCGCTCCATGTTGATCCGGTCGAAGCGATGCTTGATCGCGCCCAGCACCCGCGTGCCGCGCGAGGCCTTCAGCGCGCCGCGGCGATCCTCGTATTTGTCGTTGGCGGTTGCGAGCTGGAGCAGCGGCAGGATGTCGTCGTTCGCAATCTGCAGCCGCCCGTCCATGAACAGCTCCGCCGCGCCCAGGCCCGGATCGGTCACCAGCTGGCGCTCGACCTTGTTGTCGGCGAAGGTTAGCTCGACATGGCCCATCTCGGGATCGGGGGTGCCGAAGGTCCGGGGCGGCTTGCCGGGACGATGGATGGTCAGCTGGCCGCGCTTGATCGCGCGATCGAGGAAGAGGTCGAGTAGGGACATGGCAGCGCCACGTACTAATCAGATACCGGCATACCAATCATAATCGACATTGTCCTCCCAATAGCCGCCCTTGCCCTTGCCGATGCCGTCCAGCGTCGCGACCGCCTCGATCGACTGGACATATTTGGCGTGCTTGTAGCCGAGCTGACGCTCGACGCGCAGGCGCACCGGCGCGCCATGGGCGACGTCGAGCGCGCGGCCGTTCATCGCCAGCGCCAGGATCGTCTGCGGGTGGAAGGCGTCGACCAGGTCGATCGATTCATAATAGGGCTGGCCGCCGTACAGGTCGAAGCAGCGGAACACGACGTAGCGCGCCGATCGCCACACCCCCGCCGCCTTCAGCACCGTGCCGAGCAGCGGCCCCTGCCATTCGCCGATCGCGCTCCACCCCTCGACGCAATCGTGCCGCGTGATCTGCCGCCGCGCGGGCATCGAGGCGAGATCGACGAGCGTGAAGCTGCGCGGCGCATCGGCCAGGCCGCCGACCGCCAGGCGGTATCCGGCGAATTTGTCGGCGACGAGCGCGTTGTAATCCGGCGTGTTGGGATTGAACGTGCCGTTGGCGCGGAAGATCGGCGACATCTGGTCGCGGCGATATTCGGGCGCCAGCGCATCGCGGCCCTGAAGCGCGCGCTGCAGTCCGCGGTGCATGTCCTCACCCGCGAACAGGATGGCCCTCGCGGCCGGCACCTGCACCACCTTCTCGCAGCCTGCGAGCATCAGCCCGGCGCCGCCGGCGATCAGCGTCCGCCGCGCGATCATTCGCCCGGCACCTTCCACCAGCCGGTGACGATCGAGCGCAACTCGTTGCCGACGCCCGCCAGGATCACCAGCACCAGATGGACGACGGTGAACAGCGCGATGGCGGCCATGGACAGGAAGTGGATCGACCGCGCCGACTGACGCCCACCGAACAGGTCGAGCAGCCACGGCCACGCCGCATCCATCCCCGGCGAGATCGCCAGCCCGGTCAGGATGACGAGCGGCAGTGCGATGAACAGGATGCCGACGTAGCTCAGCTTCTGCAGGACGTTGTAGGCGCCGGGGTGCTCGGGATCATGGAAGCGGAAGTCTAGGTGCGCGCGGATGTCGGCCCACAGCGAGGTGCGCGTCAGGTCGCCGCGGCGAAATCGCAGGTCGCGCTGGAAATGCCGGTTGACCACGCTGACGATCATGTACGCCAGCAGCCCGAACGCGAGCACCAGCGCGAAGAACAGGTGCCACCGCCTCGAGATCGCGAGGTTGTAGCTCGCCGGGATCGTCAGCCAGGCGGGAAAGCGCGGCAGGCTAGCCCAGGCATAGTCGAAGTTCGCGCCATATTGCCCCCAATAGAGCCGCGGATGCGCGTTCGAGATGCCGAGCCCCGACCCGATCAGGATGATGATCGCGATCGCATTGACCCAATGCCACAGGCGCGTCGGCCAGCGATGGCGATAGAGCGGGGTGCCGGGCGGCGCGTTCATGCTCAGCGACATAGCAGGTGCAGCGAAAGGGGGAAGCTCCCTGCTTCGTACCTCGTCATTCCCGCCTTCGCGGGAATGACGGATTGCCCCCATTGCACGCCATCCCGCCACTGCTATGCTCCGCCCATACACCGAGGGAAGGGTCATCCATGAAGTTTCGTTCCGCGGCGCTCGCTGGCGCCGCTATCGTCGCGTTCGTTGCTCCCGTCGCCGCCCAGACCGCCAAGCCGGCGCCCACCGCGGATCTCGTCCGCGCGGTCGACATCCCCTATCAGCAGTTCACGCTCAAGAACGGCCTTCGCGTCATCGTCCATACCGATCGCAAGGCGCCCGTCGTCGCGGTCAGCGTCTGGTATGACGTCGGCTCGAAGCACGAGCCGCAGGGCAAGACCGGCTTCGCCCACCTGTTCGAACACCTCATGTTCAACGGCAGCGAGAACGCGCCGGGCGATTTCTTCTCGCCCTTGAAGACGATCGGCGCGACCGACCTCAACGGCACGACCTATTACGATCGCACCAATTATTTCGAGACGGTGCCGACCGCCGCCCTGTCGCGCGCGCTCTTCCTCGAAAGCGACCGCATGGGTTACCTCACCGGCGCGATCACCCAGGGCGTGCTCGACGAGCAGCGCGGCGTCGTTCAGAACGAGAAGCGCCAGGGCGACAACCAGCCCTACGGCCTGGTCGACTATCGCATCACCGAGGGGCTGTTCCCCGCAACGCATCCCTACGGCCACACCACGATCGGCTCGATGGCCGATCTGGACAAGGCCAGCCTCGACGACGTGAAGACGTGGTTCAAGAGCCACTATGGCCCCAACAACGCGGTGCTGGTGCTCGCCGGCGACATCGACGTCGCCACCGCGCGACCGCTGGTCGAGAAATATTTCGGCGCGATCCCCGCCGGTCCCAAGAGCGTGACGCCGCCCGCCGCGGTAACGACGCTGGCCAAGGCCGAAACCGCGACGATCAAGGACCGCGTCGCCGCGACGTTACTCACGCGCAGCTGGGTCGTCCCCGGCCTCAACGATCCGGCGTCGCCGTCGCTCGACGTCGCCGCCGCCGTGCTCGGCGGCCTCGCCTCGTCGCGGCTCGAGGAGCAGCTGGTGCGCGGCGAGAAGCTGTTCACCCGTATCACCGTGGGCAACCAGTCGTTCGCGCAGGTCGGCCAGTTCCAGATCTACGGCTATGTCCGCCCCGGCGTCGATGCGGCGCAGGCGGCGAAGCGCCTCGACGAGGTCACTGCCAATTTCCTGCGCACCGGGCCGACCGCCGACGAGGTGCAGCGCGTCGTGACAACCACCGTCGCCGGCCGCATCCGTGGCTTCGAATCGGTCGGCGGCTTCGGCGGCAAGGCGGTCGCGCTGGCCGAGGGCGCGCTCTACTCGAACGATCCGGGCTTCTATAAGAAGTATCTCGCTGCGCTCGCCGCGCAGACCCCGGCGACCGTCAAGGCGGCGGCCGACAAGTGGCTGTCGCGCCCCGTCCTCGCCGTCAACGTCGTTCCCGGCGAGCGTGACGCCTATGCCGAGGCGGTCGTCCCGCCCAAGGCCGAGGTGACGCCGGCGCCCGACCAACCTGCCAAGGGCACGCGCGGTGCGATGCCCGCGGTCGGCCAGATGAGCGACCTCAGCTTCCCCGCGGTCACGCGCACCCGCCTCGCCAACGGCATCGAGCTGATCTACGCGCAGCGCACCGCGACGCCGTTCACTCGTGCGGTCGTCAGCTTCGACGCGGGCCGCGCCGCCGATCCCGCCGACCGGCTCGGCACCCAGCAGCTGACGCTCGACACGATGGACGAGGCGGCGGGCGCCCTCGACGCCAGCGCGCTGGCGCAGGCGAAGGAGCGGCTCGGCGCCGACATCGGTACCGGCGTCGGCAATGACCGCACCGTGCTGTCGCTCGGCGTACCCAGCGCCAACCTCGCGCCCGCGCTCGACCTGTTCGCCGACGTCGCGCGTCGCCCGGCCTTCGCCGAGACCGACGTCGCCCGCGTCCGCAACCAGCAGCTGGCGCAGATCGCGCAGGAGCTGACGAGCCCCAACGGCATCGCCGGCCGCATTGCGCCTCAGTATCTCTATCCGGCCGGTTCGCCCTATGCGAAGCCGGGTGGGTCGGGCGATCCCAAGGCGGTTGCGGCACTGACCCGCGCCGACCTCGTCGCCTTCCGCCAGGCGTGGCTGCGCCCCGACAAGGCCAAGATCTTCGTCGTCAGCGATCGGCCGCTCGCCGAGGTGAAGGCGGCGTTCGACCAGCGCTTCGGCGACTGGAAGGCGGAAGGGGCGGCGGGCACCAAGTCCTTCCCGCCCGCCAAGGTCGCCGGCGGCGAGCGCATCGTCCTGGTCGATCGTCCCGACAGCCCGCAGTCGCTGATCGTCGGCGCCCAGCAGACCAGCCTCGTCGGCACCGACGACCTGCTGCCGGTCATCACCGCCAACGACTCGCTCGGCGGCGACTTCCTCAGCCGCATCAACCTCGACCTGCGTGAGAACCGCCACTGGTCCTATGGCGCCTATGGCGTGTTCAACCGCGTCGAATATGCCGCGCCCTATCGCATCCAGGCGCCGGTGCAGGCCGACAAGACCGGTCCCGCCGTCGCCTCGCTGCGCGACGACCTGACGCAATATGTCACGACGAAGCCGATGACGCAGGAAGAGTTCGACCTGGCGATCAACGGCGCGATCCGCTCGGGCTCGGGCGAGTTCGAGACGAGCGACGCGGTCTTGGCGGCGATGCAGCAGAACGACCTGTTCAAGCGTCCCGACAATTATTACGCGACGATCAACCAGCGTTACCGCGCGATGACGCTGCCCCAGCTGCGCCAGTCGATCAGTCAGGTGATCCGCCCCGGCGACGTCACCTGGATCGTGATCGGCGAGGCGGCGAAGGTGAAGCCGCAGCTTGACACGCTCGGCCTCCCCGTCGAGGTCCGGTCGGCTGCGTCCATGTCGGGCGCCAAGTAATCACCTGATACGAGAGAGGAACGCGTCACATGGCCGATATCGACGGCAGCTGGGATTGCACCGTGAAGTCGCCGCTCGGCGACCAGAAGCTGCACATCACGATCAAGACCGATGGCGACGCCTTCACTGGCCAGGCCAGCGGCGCGATGGGCGCGAGCGACATTTCGGGTCAGGCGAACGGCGACGCCGTGTCGTTCCAGATGCACGTCAGCGTGCCGATGCCGATGACGCTCGACTGCCAGGCGACTGCCGAGGGCGACACGCTGACCGGCACCGTCGGTGCCGGCGCGTTCGGCAGCTTCCCGCTGTCGGGCACGCGCGCGGCGTAACCCGAACACTCGTCCTCCCCAGCGTTGCCGGGGAGGGGCACCGCTCGGCGAAGCCGCGTGGTGGAGGGGGCGCCGCAAGGGGCCTCCTTATTGTAATGCGACTCCGTCATGCTGAACTCGTTTCAGCATCTCCAGCGGCGAGCGCCACGGCAAGGAGATGCTGAACCAAGTTCAGCATGACGTGTGTGGCTCAGGACGGTCCGCCCACCAACACCGTCATTCCCGCGAAGGCGGCAATCCATCATCACGACACGTCGTGAGACCCACTAGCGGCAGCCAATATGGATCCCCGCCTTCGCGGGGATGACGATTGGGGTCGTGGCGGCGTTACCGAACCACCGTCACATGCCCCATCTTGCGCCCTGGCCGCGCCTCGCCCTTGCCGTACAGGTGCAGGTGCGCACCCGGCTCGGTCAGTGCCGCCTGCCACGGATCGTCGCCGATCAGGTTGCGCATCTCCACCACCCCCCGCGCGGACGGGTCGCCCAGCGGCAGGCCGCAGATCGCGCGGATATGGTTCTCGAATTGCGACGTTTCGGCACCCTCGATCGTCCAGTGCCCCGAATTATGCACCCGCGGCGCCATCTCGTTGAAGACCGGGCCGTCGCTGGTCGCGAAGAACTCGCACGCCAGGACGCCGACATAGCCCAGCTTCTCCGCGATCCGGCAGGCGAGGGCGGTCGCCTCCTCGGCCTGGGTCAGCACCTCGGCGGGTGCGGGCACCGTCGACGTTCGCAGGATCGAGGCGTGATGGACGTTGTGCGGCGGGTCGTAGCGGACGGTCGCGCCATCGTGTCCGCGCGCGATCAGGATCGAGAATTCATGCTCGAACCGGATGAAGCCCTCCAGCACCGACGGCCCGCCGATCGTCGTCCACGCATCTGCCGCCTCGCCGATGGTGCGGATCAGCGCCTGGCCCTTGCCGTCATAGCCCATCCGCGTCGTCTTCAGGATCGCCGGCGTCCCGATCCGCGCCAGCGCCGCCGTCAGCGCGTGCTCGCTGTCCACGGCCGCCCAGGGGGCGGGGCGGCCGCCGACCGTTTCGACGAACGCCTTCTCCGCGATCCGGTCCTGCGCCACGCGCAACGCTGCCGGGGCCGGATGCACCGGGATGCGCGCGGCGAGCCATTCGACCGGCCCCACCGCGACGTTCTCGAACTCATAGGTGACGACGTCGCACTGTTCGGCGAAATCGTTCAGGACGATGCGGTTGTGGTAATCGGCGCGGGTCAGGCTCGACGCCGTTTGTGCGGCGACGCTGTCGCGCTCGGGCGCCAGGATATGAGTGCGATAGCCGAGCTGCGCCGCCGCCACCGCGAGCATCCGCCCCAGCTGGCCACCGCCCAGGATACCGATCGTGCCGCCCGGGTCGATCCTCACGCCATCGCCTTTCGTCCTGGTTATTGCGGGTCGATCGCCACCGAATCGGTCTGGCGTGCGCGCCAGTCCTGAAGCCGCTGCGACAAGGCCGCGTCGGACAGCGCCAGGATCGCGGCGGCGAGCAGCCCGGCATTGATCGCGCCGGCCTTGCCGATCGCCAGCGTGCCGACCGGGATGCCGCCCGGCATCTGCACGATCGACAACAAACTGTCCTGGCCCTTCAACGCCTTCGATTCGACGGGGACGCCCAGCACCGGCAGATGCGTCATCGCCGCCGCCATGCCGGGCAGATGGGCGGCGCCGCCGGCCCCCGCGATCACCACCTTCAACCCGCGGTCCGCTGCGCCCCTGGCATAATCGTACAGCCGGTCGGGCGTGCGGTGCGCCGAGACGACCCGGGTCTCGTGCGCGACGTCCAGTTCATCCAGCACCGCGGCGGCATGGCGCATCGTCTCCCAATCGGAAGTCGAACCCATGATAATGCCGACGAGCGGTGCAGCCATGCGCGCCCGGTTAGCGAGGCCGGGCGGGGAGGGCAACCGTACGGCCGTCATTCCTCCCCGTGGCGGAGAGGATTGACCTACTTGGCCGCTATATACCGGATCCGCGTCTTGATCGACCCGCTCTTGCCCATCATCGATCCGCTGATGTCGCCGTCGACCGCCACAGGGAATACCCGCCCGTCCGCCAGCGGCGCATAGGTCGAGGTGAAGGCATAGCCCTCCACCTTCGCCACCAGCATCATCCGAAAGCCTTCGCGCAAGCTGAACCGCACGCGCTCGACATAGGCCTGCGCGCCGCTACCGCTGACCACCGCCTCGGCGCTGGTGTCGGCGGAGGCATCGTGGTTGCCGATCTTGACCGTGCCCTTGGGCAGCGCGGCGAAGCGATAGACGATGGCGCCGCCATTCGCGGTCCGCGTCGCCGCGGCGCCGAACCATTGCGCCAGCTTGGCATAGGAGGGCAGCGGCCCGCCGCGCGCCGCCTTCAGCGTGTCGGCGCGCTCCTTGTCGGTCGGCGGATGGCCATCGACGCTGACGACGCTCCACCTTGCCGCCTGGGGCTTGGCGGGGTCATAGCGGGTGACGAACTCGCGCGTCTTGCCGCCGATCTGCTCGACGCGGGTCGTCTGGGTGAAGGCGACGTCACTCGTGTCGATCGTCCGCATCCGCGCGACGAGCTGGTCCTGCAGGGCGTCGGCACCAGCCGGCGATGACACGACCAGCACCGCGGCTGGGAAAACCCGCCTCATCGCTCGTGCAGATAATAGCGCTCGACCGCGTTCAGCTGGTCGTCGAGCTCGTAGACGATCGGCTTGCCGGTCGGGATCTCCAGGCCGGTGATCTCGTCGTCGGGAATGTTCGACAGATGCTTGACCAGCGCGCGCAGCGAGTTGCCGTGGGCAGAGATCAGCACGCGCTGGCCGGCGTTCAGCTCAGGCGCGATCCGCTCGTTGAAATAGGGCAGCACGCGCGCAATCGTGTCCTTCAGGCTCTCGGTCGCCGGCACCTGGATATCGGCGTAGCGGCGGTCCTTCGACAGGTCGAAATCGCTGCCCGCGTCCATCGGCGGCGGCGGCACGTCGAAGCTGCGGCGCCACACCTTCACCTGCTCGTCGCCGTGCCTGGCCGCGGTCTCCGCCTTGTCGAGCCCGGTCAGCCCGCCATAATGGCGCTCGTTCAGCCGCCAGTCCTTTTCGGTCGGCAGCCACAGCCGGCCCATCGCCTCCAGCGCCAGGTTCAGCGTCTTGATCGCGCGCGTCTGCAGCGAGGTGAAGGTCAGGTCGAAATCCAGCCCCTTCTCCTTCATCAGCCTGCCCGCCTCGCGCGCCTCCTCGACCCCCTGCATCGTCAGGTCGACGTCCCACCAGCCGGTGAAGCGATTCTCGAGGTTCCAGGCCGACTGGCCGTGGCGGATGAGAACGAGTTGCGGCAATCAAACCTCCAGCGTGAGCGTCATGTAGCGATTGTAGGGGCTGTCGGCCGGATAGTCGGCAAACGCCGCGCAATCCACGAAACCGAAGCGGCGATAGAGCGCATGGGCGGCGATGAAGTCGTCGTCGGTGCCTGTCTCCAGGCTGATCCGAGCGATGCCTTCGTCCGCAGCATGAGCGATCAGCGCGGCCAGCACTGCCGCGCCGACGCCCTTGCGGCGGTGGGCATCGGCGGTGCGCATCGACTTGATCTCGGCATGGTCGGTATCGAGTCTCTTGACCGCCCCCATGCCCGCCAGCGCCCCGCCATCCCAGGCAGTGAAGAAGGCGGTGTCTGGCCCGGCCAGCTTTTCCGCACCCAGGGCGAAGCGGAATTCGGCATCGGTATTGGCGCTCGCGAACGCCAAATGCTCGGCGATCAGCGCCGCCGCGGCCGGGGACCGGGGATCGTCGCGCCGCACCTCGATCACAGTTCGTCGACCATGCCGGCTGCAACCTCCAGGCAGGCGACCGCCAGCTTCCTCGATCGTTCGGGGCTCCAGCCGAATTCGGCGTCGGCGTTGGGATCGTGATCCTTGAACGGCATCTCCAGCGTCACCGACACCGCCCCGAACCGCTCGGCGAGCTGGTTGGTCGACATCGAAAGGTTGGCATTGCCCGGCGACGCCTTCTCATAGCCCTTCTCGATCTGGAAATCGGGGGTGTGCGCGGCGAGGCGTCGGCCGAATTCGTAGAATTTATCGCCATGCGCGTCGGTCCACGACGGAATGCCCTCGAACCCGGCGATGAAGTTGGCCGGGATCGCCTCGTCGCCATGGACGTCGATCGCGAAGTCGACGCCCGTCGCGTCCATCATGTCGCGGACGCACAATACTTCCGGGCTGCGCGCCGACGTGGGGGCATGCCATTCGCGGTTGAGGTTGACGCCCACCGCGTTGGTGCGCAAATGCCCGCGGCGCGTGCCATCGGGGTTCATGTTCGGGACGACATGGACGGTCGCCTTCGCCAGCAGGTCGCTGGCGGCATCGCTCGTCAGCCACTCGAGCGCGCCGTCCATCCACCATTCGGCCATCGATTCGCCCGGATGCTGGCGCGCGTAGAACCACAGCTGCTTCGCACCCGAACCGAAGCGGAAATAGTCGATCGCCTGCCCGTCGAGCGAGGTGCCGATCTGGCGATGCTCCGCCGCCGGCGACAGCGCGGTGCGCGCCACCAGCGCCTCGTGCATCTCCATCGTATAGGGCGCGAAATAGGCGAACCAGATCAGGTCGCTGTCGACCGTCACCTGCCACGACAGCACGCCGTCGGCATAGTTGGTCGGCACCTGGCGCCACGCCTGGCGATCGGTGCTGGCGCGCGTCTTGTACCCCGGCCAGCCGAACGGATAGGCCGATCCGCCCGCGTTGAGGATGCGGAACGTCAGCGTCCGCCCGCCAGCACCGGCGACGCGGAACGAGAACCATTGGAAGAAATCGGACTGAGCGTCCGGCCGGATGGTCAGGTCCACGCGGTCGCCGTCGATTCCGACGACCTCGATATTGCCGCCGTCGAAGGCGGCGTTGATGGCGATAGTCATCTGACCTCGATAGTGCGCCCCGACTGGCCGGGGAACCCCGTGAAGACCGCGGCGGCCAGCTTTGCCGCCTGCTGGTCGGCGGTTTTCAGGTTGCTGACGCCGCGCGCATGGCCTTCCCAGATTGGCGACTGGTCGGCGCTGCGCTTGATCGTCACCGACAGCTCGGCGACCAGCACCTCGGTCGGCCGCCCGCCGCCGCCGACCGGAAAGCCGACGCCGCCGCCAAGGCCGAGCCCGCCGCCGCGCCCGCCGCTGAAGCCGCCGCCGCCGATCCCGATGCTGAACGCGGGCCGCTTGGGCGGTCCTTCCTGCGCGGTGCGGGTGAAGCCGACGACCGCGACATATTGCGGCCGCGCGGCCGCCGCGGGCAGCGTGTAGCCTTGCTTCAACAGCTCGCTTTCGACCGCGGCGGCATAGGTCTTGAACTCCAGGCTCGCCGGCCCGCCGCCGGTCTGCGGCTCGACCGCCACCGTGCCGCGCGCGATCGGCTCGCCCAGGTGGTAGCGCACGACCTGGGTCGGCGGCAGCGGTGCCGTGGTGGCACAGGCCGCCAGCGCCACGGCAGGAATCAGGACAAGTAGGGCACGGCTACGCATGGGCAACTCCGCATCGTTATGCTAGGGAAACGTCCTAGCGAGGCGTCCGTTGCTTGACTATCGGCGACGGCGTCTCTAGGCGCTCGCGCTTTCCGAACAACGCCAGAATCAGCAAAGCGAACGATCATGAAGATCCGCAATTCCCTGAAGTCGCTCAAGGGCCGTCATCGCGACAACCGCGTGATCCGTCGTCGCGGCCGCACCTACGTCATCAACAAGACGAACCGTCGCTTCAAGGCGCGCCAGGGCTAAGCCGAGGCCAGCGGATTAGCGACGCTAACCTGCGCGGCAGGGCCTCGGCCCGGCCGACGGGCGCTCAGCGACCCGTTCGACGACACGGGATGTACCCCCGTGTCTGGCCGCATCGGTACCGATGACATGACACCCGATGCCGTTATCTTCGACGTCGGCCGCGTCCTCTACGACTGGCATCCGCGCTACCTGTACCGGCGCCTGATCGACGACGATCGGGCGCTCGACGCGTTCCTACGCGACGTCGTCACGATCGACTGGCACTTCCAGCATGACGCTGGCCGCCCCTTCGCCGAGACCTCGGCGGAGCTGGCGGCACTGTATCCGCAGCATGCCGATCTGATCGCCGCCTGGGGGCCGCGCTTCCTTGACAGCATCGGCGATCCGATGCCGGGAATGCCCGCGCTCGTCGACGATCTGCACGACGCCGGCGTTCCGCTCTATGCGATCACCAACTTCTCCGGCGAATTCTGGCCGCCGTTCCGCGCGCGCGAATCGGCGATGTTCGACCGCTTCCGCGACATTGTCGTCTCGGGCGACGAGAAGCTGGTGAAGCCCGACCCCGCCATCTACCGCCTCGCGCTCGACCGCTTCGGGCTGGACGCGCAGCGGAGCGTCTTCATCGACGACAATGAAGCCAACATCGCCAGCGCCCGCGATCTCGGCATCATAGCGCTCCACTTCACCGACGAGCCCACGTTGCGCGGGCAGTTGCGTGACCTGGGGTTGCTGAAGGCGTAAGCGGCACCGTCACACGTTCCGTCATTGCGAGCGCAGCGAAGCAATACAGTGACGGGCCGGGATGCGCTTGATTGCTTCGCTACGCTCGCCATGACGGATAGCGGCACGATCGAGACATGGTCCGCCAAGCGCGTTTCATGCCGACGTCGTCAGTCGCTCTTCTCCGATTCGTGAGCCAAGCCGATCCGAGCGAGGCGCAGCAACTCAGGCAGATGGTTGCGCACCATCGCCATCAACCGGGCATTGGCATCGCTTCGACGATCGTCCGGGCCTACGATGTCCGGGTTCTGCCACAGGCACGCGGCAACGACGTCGTCGCTAGGCCATTCGTTATCCAGTGGTTCGAAGATACGACCCCGCGTCGGGTTCTTCACGATTAGGCATGACGACATGCAAGCACCGTCGGTGCCGAAGGCAACGTGCCACGGTGCCGCGGATGCACCAGTCTCCAACTCCGTCAATGCCACCAAATCGTCGCTCGTCACGGCCATTGCCTCCCCAAGCGACCACCCGATCGCCTACTCGGTGTAACCCTTCAATTCGTCGCCGATGATGCTCACCACGTGGAGCACATTGGTCGAGCCCGGGGTGCGGAACGGCACGCCCGCGACGACGATGATGCGGTCGCCGCCCTTGGCGATGCCGGTACGCAGCGCCATCCGCTTCGACTTGGCGACCATTTCCTCGAACGATTCGACGTCGCGCGTGTGGACGGCATGGGTTCCCCACAGCAGCCCCAGCCGCCGCGCCGTGTCCAGCTGCGGCGTCAGCACCAGGATCGGCACCGGCGGCCGTTCGCGCGCGATCCGGCGCGCGGTCGAGCCCGAGGTGGTGAAGCAGACGATCGCCGATGCCGACACCGTGCGCGCGATCTGCTTCGCCGCTTCCGACAAGGCGTCGGCAGTGGTCGGATCGGGGCGCATGATCGTGAAATGGACGCGCTCGCCGTGCGCCGGGTCCATCTCCACTTCCTGGCCGATCGCATTCATCATCGCGACCGATTCGACCGGCCAGTCGCCCGCCGCGCTTTCCGCCGACAACATGATCGCGTCGGCGCCGTCGTAGATCGCGGTCGCGACGTCGGACACCTCGGCACGGGTAGGCGACGGCGACTTGATCATCGATTCGAGCATCTGCGTCGCGACGACCACCGGGCGGCCCTGACGCCGCGCCGTCTCGACGATCCGCTTCTGCAACGGCGGCACCGACTGCGGCGGCAGTTCGACGCCCAGGTCGCCGCGCGCCACCATGACGCCGTCGCAGCTCTCGACGATCTCCTCCAGCCGCTCGATCGCCGCCGGCTTCTCGATCTTGGCGAGCAGCGCCGCCCGGCCGCCGATCAGCTTGCGCGCCTCCCACAGATCCTCGGGCCGCTGGACGAACGACAATGCGATCCAGTCGACCCCCTGGTCGATCGCGAAGGCGAGGTCGCTGCGGTCCTTTTCCGTCAGCGCCGCCATCGGCACGACGACGTCGGGAACGTTGAGCCCCTTGTTGTCCGACAGCGCGCCGCCGACCTCGACGAGCGTCTCGATCCGGTCGGGGCCGTGGTCCGACACGCGCAGCACCAGCTTGCCGTCGTCGAGCAGCAGGCGAGCGCCCGGCTCGATCGCCTCGAAGATTTCACGATGGGGCAGCTCGACGCGCGTCGCGTCGCCCGGCGTCTTGTCGCGATCGAGGACGAAGGTCGATCCCGTCTCCAGCATCACCCGGCCGCCGGCGAAGCGGCCGACGCGCAGCTTCGGGCCCTGAAGATCGGCGAGGATCGTCGTCGGGCGGCCGAACGTCTTCTCCAGCGAGCGGATCGCCTCGATCACCGCGACCTTCGATTGCTGGTCGCCGTGACTCATGTTGACGCGGAACGCGTCCGCGCCCGCCTGGAACAGCGTCGCGATCATCTCGGGCGTATTGCTGGCTGGCCCCAGCGTGGCGAGTACGCGCACTTGCCGAGAGCGGGGCGCGATGTCGTTCGTCATGGTCGATCCTTGGCCGGCTTTGCGAGGGGCCGCTCTAGCCCCTATCTCGTCCGGATCAACCTTGGAGCATGTGAATGGATCGCCTCGACACTCTCGACGACGCTACAGCCGCCGCGGCTTTCCGCCGCCTGGTGCGTCACCTGCGGCATCGCACCGATGCGCAGAACGTTGATTTGATGGGACTTGCCGGCTTTTGTCGCAATTGCCTGTCGGATTGGGTCGAGGAGGCGGGCGGTCTCGACAAGGCGAGCGCGCGCGAGACGATCTACGGCATGCCCCAGGCCGAATGGAAGGCGAAGTACCAGACCGAGGCGACGCCCGAGCAGCTCGCGCGGATGGATGAGAGCGTCGCCAAGAACCCCGCTTACTGATCCTCCCCCGCCAGGAGGAGGATTGTCGTGGCGAGCATCCCCGATACAAGTGGCGGACAACAAAGGGGGAGGACCTGTCATGAAGACCATCGCCACGCTCGCCATCGTGCTCGCCACGATCACTGCCGCGCCCGCCGTCGCCCAGACGAAGCCGGCCACCGTCACCTACATCCAGGCCGGCCAGCTCCTCGACCGCCCCGGCGAGCGTCCGCGCGGTCCCAGCACGATCATCGTCCGCGACGGCAAGGTCGCCGAGGTCCGTGACGGCTATGTCGCCCCGGAAGTGGGCGCGAAGCTGGTCGATCTAAAGGACAAGTTCGTCCTTCCCGGCCTCATCGACATGCACGTCCACCTGTGGGGCATCGGCGGCGACCCGATGCGCGACCGGCTCGGCGCGCTGACCCGCGACGATGCCGACGACATGATGCAGGCAGTCGTCAACGCCAAGACGACGCTGCGGGCCGGCTTCACTACCGTGCGCGACCTCGGCGGTAACCCGCGCGGCATCCGCGCGCTGCGCGACGCGATCGCGCGCGGCGACGTCATGGGGCCGAGCATCGTCAACGCCGGCCAGATGGTGTCGGTGACGGGTGGTCACGGCGACGGCAGCAACGGTCTGGCCGAGGAATGGTCCGATGCCGTTCACCAGCATCAGATCAACACCTGCGACGGCCCCGACGATTGCCGTCGCGCGGTTCGCGCCCAGGTCGGCCTCGGTGCGCAGGTCATCAAGTTCGCCGCGACCGGCGGCGTCCTTTCCAACGTCTCGGGCGGGCTCGGCCGCGCGATGACGCCGGAGGAGATGCGCGCGATCATCGATACCGCGCACGGCCTCGGCCGCAAGGTCGCCGCGCACAGCCACGCCGCCGACGGCACCCGTGCAGCGGTGGAGGCAGGGGTCGATTCGATCGAGCACGGCACCTTCCTCGATGCCGAGACGATTCGCGCGATGAAGGCGCATGGCACCTATCTCGTCCCCACGATGATCGCGCCGGTGACCGCGCTGGCGCAAGCGCGCGCGGGGCAGCTGCCGCCCGCGACCATCCCCAAGGCGGAGGCCGCCGCCGCCGCCGCGCTGGAAAGCCACCGTCTCGCCATCGCCCAGGGCGTGAAGATCGCCTTCGGCACCGACACCGGCGTCTCCAAGCATGGCGACAATGCCGGCGAATTCCCGCTGATGGTGCGCGCCGGCATGACCCCGGCGCAGGCGATCCGTGCCGCCACCGTCAGCGCCGCCGACCTGCTGGGGCAGGGCGATTCGATCGGCACGCTGACGCCGGGCCACTACGCCGATCTGGTCGCCGTCACCGGCTCGCCACTCGACGACGTGACGCGGCTGCAACACGTCGACCTCGTCATGCACCGGGGTGTCGTCGCCGAGGATTGAGCGCGGGCGCCGAACCCATTAGACGCGCCGCCATCCAATCAGATCAACCAGCCGCCGCCTGCGCCCTGGGGCCGGGCGGCGGCGTCATTTTAGATAGGGAACGACATGGCTGAAGATCGTGGCGAAGGCATGGGTGGCGGTCACGTCGCAGCGGACGAGCTGCGCCTGCTGATCGAGCGCGCCGAGCGGCTTGAGGAAGAGAAGAAGGGTATCGCCGACGACATCAAGGACGTGATGGCCGAGGCGAAGAGCCGCGGCTACGACGCCAAGGCGATCCGCCGCATCCTCCAGATCCGCAAGAAGAAGAAGGAAGAATATCAGGAGGAAGAGTCGATCCTCGAGGTCTACCTGCAAGCGCTGGGCATGATCTGACTTCTGTCCTGCCTTCACCTCTCCCTGCAAGGGAGGGGTCGGGGGGTGGGTAGGCGAGCGCCGCTCGCCCGACTACGCTGGCGACGATGCGTCGCGTTCCTGAAGATATGACCCACCGGGCTCGCCGACTTCGCCGCGAAGCGACGGCCGAGGAGCGCCTGCTTTGGGCGCGGCTGTCACGCTATCGTCCGGCTTTTACGCGGCAATTGGTGATCGTCGATTATATCGTCGACTTGGCAAACCGGACGGCGAAGCTGGTCGTCGAGATCGACGGTAGCCAGCATCTCGACGCGATGGGCTACGATGCCAAGCGCACCGCTTGGCTGGAAAGCGAGGGGTGGACGGTAATCCGCCTCTGGAACTCCGACGTGCGCTCTAACCCGAGCGGCGCTGCCGAGCACATCCTGCTGAAAACCGCCGAGTGCCTCGGCGGGACCCATCCCCAACCCCTCCCTTCCAGGGTGGGTCGGGAGCCTCGCAGAGCCTTGTACTGATATGGCTAAGCCGCCTCCGCCGCCGCCGTCGTCCACCCTAGCCGCGGAATCGTGATCGACCGCTTGCCCGCCAGGTCGGTCCGGCACACGATGAGCTCGCGGCTTTCGATATAGCCGATCAGCCGCCGCACCCGGCCCAGCGAGCTGGTGCCATAGGTCTCCGCGATCGCCGCATCCGACGGGCACGGCGCCCCGTCCCGTGCCGCACGCGCCAGTAACAGGAACGCGCCCAGCATATCGTCAGGCAACGTTCCCCCGAGCGCCAGCGCATCCGCCCATTCGTCCGCCGTGACATCGAAGATGCCAGCCCGCGCGCAGCTCAGCCGCCGGGTAAAGCCGGGAAGGTCGAGCGGCGGCCGGGCCAGTCCCGCCATCCGGCACCGCACCTGGAAATCCTGGAACAACACTGCCGCCGGCCGTGTCGACGAATCGGCGTCGGCGACGATCGCGCGCAGCACGTCGGCGTGTACCGCCTCGACGTCGACCGCGGGCATGTCGGGCAGCGCCGGCGCAGCGGGCACCGGCTTGGCGATCGTCGCGACCAAGTCGTCCGCCGGCACCGGGCGCCGTTCGGGCTCGGTCAGCGGCAGCATCGGTGCCAGCGGCTCGGGCGCGAACAGCAGTTCCTGCAGGTCGCCGGCCGGCGCCTTGGGCAGCGGTACGAGCTTGGGGCTGCCGCTCCTCGCCGACGTCTCGACGGCGCCGATCTTCACCGTGATCGGTCGCCGCGACACCGACGGACCCAGCGCCAGGAAGCTGCCACGCGGCAGGTCGCGGATCGCCTCCGCCTGCCGCCGGTCCATGCCGAGCAGGTCGGCGGCGCGGGCCATGTCGATGTCGAGGAAGGTGCGCCCCATCAGAAAGTTGGACGCCTCCGCCGCGACGTTCTTGGCGAGCTTCGCCAGCCGCTGCGTCGCGATCACGCCGGCCAGGCCGCGCTTGCGCCCGCGGCACATCAGGTTGGTCATCGCGCTGAGCGACGCGCGGCGCACCTCCTCGGCCACTTCGCCGCCGGTCGTCGGCGCGAACAGCTGCGCCTCGTCGACCACCACCAGCGCCGGATACCAGTGCTCGCGCGGGGCGTCGAACAGCGCGGACAGGAAGGTCGCGGCGCAGCGCATCTGCGCCTCCGCCTCCAGCCCCTCCAGGCTCAGTACCACCGACGCGCGATGTTCGCGCAGGCGCCCCGCGATCCGCGCGATCTCACGCTCGGCATAGTCGGCGCCCTCGATCACGACATGGCCGTAGGCGCCGGACAGCGTGATGAAATCGCCCTCGGGATCGATCACCACCTGCTGGACCTGCCCCGCCGACCGCTCGAGCAGCCGGCGCAGCAGATGCGACTTGCCCGACCCCGAATTGCCCTGGACGAGCAACCGGGTGGCGAGCAACTCCTCCAGATCGATGGTGACGGGGCCGCCGCGTTCGTCGAGCCCCATGTCTACGCGCACGGTCATGATTGCCGGCGCTTTTGGCCGATTGCGCGCCGAGGGGGAAGGGGGCGGGCGGCAAGGGCTGTGGATGGAATTGCCCGCCTCGCCCCCACCCGTCATGCTGAACTTGTTTCAGCATCTTGGCGTGGCGGAGCGTGCCATCGCGAGAGATGCTGAACCAAGTTCAGCATGACGACCTTGGCGAAGGCAGGTTAAGCCCACCCCATGAACTCCCCGCTTCATTCGATCGGCGACCTCGCCCAACGCCTGCTGCGCAAGCCGGCGGCGGCGCTCGATCCCGAGGAAATCCGCGTCCTCACAGGCATCGAATCGGGCACCGTCAGCAGCCGCGACGCCGCGGACGTCGCCGACGAACATGCCGATTTCGGCGATCGGCTGGCCGACCGGGTCGCCGCGGTGGGCGGCAGCTGGAGCTTTATCATCGCCTTCACCGCGGTGCTGCTCGGCTGGATGCTGCTCAATTCCGACGTGCTCAAGCACTTCGGCCTCGCCTTCGATCCCTATCCCTACATCTTCCTCAACCTGATGCTCTCGACGCTCGCCGCGATCCAGGCGCCGGTGATCATGATGAGCCAGAACCGCCAGGCATCGAAGGATCGCGTCGCCGCCAGCCTCGATTACGAGACCAACCTGCGCGCCGAACTCGACATCCTTCGCCTCCACCAGAAGCTCGACGGCATGGTGATCGACCGGCTGGTCTCGCTGGAGGCGAAGATCGACGCGCTCGCCGCGCAACTGCCGGAGGCTTGAGCAACCGCCGCTTCCCGCGCTAGAGGCTCGCGCCATGGCTGGTCATTCCAAATTCAAGAACATCATGCACCGCAAGGGTGCGCAGGATAAGAAGCGTTCGGGCATGTTCTCGAAGCTGAGCCGCGAAATCACCGTCGCGGCCAAGATGGGTCTGCCCGATCCCGACATGAACCCGCGCCTGCGCGCCGCGATCAACGCCGCCAAGGCGCAGTCGATGCCCAAGGACAATATCCAGCGCGCCATCGACAAGGCGAGCAAGGGCGACACCGAGAATTACGAGGAAATCCGCTACGAGGGCTTCGGCCCCGGCGGCGTCAGCCTCATCATCGAGGCGCTGTCCGACAACCGTAACCGCACCGCCACCAACGTGCGCACCGCGGTGTCGAAGAACGGCGGCAACCTGGGCGCCTCGGGATCGGTCAGCCACGGCTTCGATCGCATGGGCCTCATCAGCTATCCCGCCAGCGTTGGCGACGCGGAAAAGGTGTTCGAGGCCGCGCTGGAGGCGGGCGCCGAGGACGTGACCTCGTCCGACGACGGGCACGAGATCTGGACCGCGCAGGCCGACCTCCACGAGGTCGCCAAGGCGCTCGAGCCGGTGCTAGGCGAGGCGGAGAGCGCGAAGCTGGCCTGGCGCCCGCAAACGATGGTCGAGGTGTCGGAGGACGACGCCGCGACGCTGTTCAAGCTGATCGACGCGCTCGACGACGACGACGACGTCCAGACGGTGTGGGGCAACTACGAAGTCTCCGACGCCGTCATGGAGAAGCTGGCTTGACCCTAGCGAACCTCCCCGAAACGGGGAGGGGGACCATGCCGCCAGGCATGGTGGAGGGGCAGCGGCAGGCTATCCGGCTTATTGTTCGCGCGAAGGCGCGAAGGCGCGAAGAAGGTCGGCTCGCGCGGAGGCGCAGAGACGCGGAGGTTGTATCGCCCGCCGCGCCAGCGGCCTTCGAACAATCGCTTGTTGGAGAGGCATGCGCGCGACCGCGCGCAATTTTTCTTAGCGCCTCTGCGCCTCCGCGCGAATCATCTTCCCCCGTCTTCGCGTCTTCGCGTCTTCGCGCCTTCGCGTGAAAACATGATCGTCCTCGGCCTCGACCCCGGCCTCGGCACCACCGGCTGGGGCGTCATCCGCGCCGACGGCAACCGGCTGATCCATGTCGCCAACGGCCAGATCAGGACCGATCCGTCGATGCCGCTGCCGCGTCGGCTGTCGAACCTCTACGCCGCACTGATCGACGTGATCCGTGCCGAGCGACCCGATACCGCCGCGGTCGAGGAAGTGCTGGGGAACACCAACGCGCAATCGACGCTGAAGCTCGGCCAGGCGCGCGGCGTCGTCCTGCTTGCCGCCGCCGGCGCCGGGCTCGCGATCGGCGAATATCACCCCTCGACGGTGAAGAAGGCGGTGGTCGGCACCGGCGGCGCGGAGAAGCGCCAGATCCAGGCGATGATGGCGGTGCTGCTGCCCGGCGCGAAGCTTGCCGGCCCCGATGCCGCCGACGCGCTGGCGGTCGCGATCACCCACGCCCACCATCTCGCCAGTGCCGCCGGCATGGCTCGCCGCGCACGGGTGAGCGCCTGACGGGGCTTTCCTACATGCTGTGTTGATGGGTATGCGGATCGCGATGATCCGTCCGCCCGCCCGTTCCGCTTCACATCCCGTTTCGCGGATGAGGCGATGCATGCGCGTACGGTGCGTTACCTTTATGAACTTTGCCGCAAGGCGCCCCGCAGCCGATGGGGCTTTACGATGATCGCTCATCTGAAGGGCCGCCTCGATTCGACCGGCATCGACCATGCCGTCATCGACGTCGCCGGCGTCGGCTATTTCGTCGGCGCCTCGGCACGGACGCTCGCCGCGCTGGGGCCGGTCGGCGAGGCGGCGATGCTCCACACCGAGATGCTGGTCGCCGAGGATTCGATCCGCCTCGTCGGTTTCGCGCGCGCCGAGGAACGCGACTGGTTCCGCCTGCTCACCGGCGTTCAGGGAGTGGGGTCGCGCGTCGCGCTTGCGATCCTCTCCGCGCTCGACATCGCCGAGCTGAACCGCGCCATCGCCGCGCAGGACAAGGCGATGGTCGCCCGCGCCAACGGCGTCGGCCCGAAGCTCGCCGAGCGGATCGTCCGCGAACTGAAGGACAAGGTCGGTAGCGTCGCCCTCGGCCCCGCCGCCGCGGCGCAGGCGATTCCGGTCGGTGCCACCGCCGATGCCGTCTCCGCGCTCCTCAACCTGGGCTTCCGCCCGGCGGAGGCGAGCGCCGCGGTCAACGCCGCCGAAGAGGAGCTCGGCACCGCCGCCACCCTCGATACCCTGGTTCGTCTCGCGCTGAGAAAGGCCGCCAAATGACCGCAGGCACTGTCGCCGTCTACAGCTTGAAGGGTGGGGTCGGAAAGACGACGCTGTCGGTCAACCTGGCCTGGGCGGCGGCGACGCTGTCGTCGCGGCGCACCCTGATCTGGGATCTCGACGGACAGGCGGCGGCGACCTGGCTGCTCGGTCACGATCCGCATGGCACCGAGGCGGGAGCGGCGATCCGGCGCGAGGTCGACGCCAAGCGGCTGATCCGCCCCACCGCGATCCCGCGGCTCGACCTGCTCCCCTCCGACCCGTCACTGCGCGACCTCGACGTCGCCTTCCACCTGCTCGACAAGAAGAAGCGGGTCGCCCGCCTGGTCGAGGATCTGGCACGCGACTACGACCGCATCGTCATCGATTGTCCGCCGGGGCTGACCGATACGTCGGACCAGATTTTGCGCGCCGCCGATCTCGTCGTCGTCCCCGTCATCCCCTCGGCGCTGTCGCGGCGCGCGTTCGACGTCGTCGCCGACCACGTCTCCTCCAAAAAGGGGCCGAAGGTATCGCTGGTCCCGGTTTTCTCGATGGTCGATCGCCGCCGCGCGGTCCACCGCGCCGCGCTCGACCAGCATCCCGACTGGCCTGCCGTGCCGATGGCCAGCGCGTTCGAGGCGATGACCGAACGCCGCGCCCCGCTCGGCGCCTTCGCCTCGCGCAACGCGCCCGGCGTTCAGGCGATCGATGCCGTCTGGCGCCGCGTCGACGCCGCACTAGTACAGATGACGAACGCTCGCTGAGCGCGTATGTTGAGGCGATGAGCGATCTTATCATCTCGATTCCGCCAGCGCTCCAAAGCTGGGTGGACCACCAGGTCGCGCTGGGCCTCCACGCCGATGCTGCCGACTATGTGCGCGATCTGATCCGGCGCGAGCGAGAAAGGGCGGAGCGTAGCGATCTCAGGCTGCTGATCGAGGATGGGTTGGCATCGGGTGTCGACCCGCGCGAGCCGGAGCTGATCGTCGATGCGATCCTCGCCGAGGATCCCGACTTTCGTGCCTGACGTTCGGTTGTCGACCGCTGCCGAGCAGGACCTCCGCGACATCAGGAATTTCAGCAAGCAGCGGTTCGGCGTCGCCGTCACCCGGACCTACCTGCTCGGACTGCGGTCGATCGTCGCCGGCCTTCGCAGTCGACCCCAGGCGGGCATTGCCGAAGACGATCTGGCGGCGGGCCTTCGTTCGATCGGCTATCGGTCGCATCGTGTCTATTTTCTGCCCGGAACGACGGAGACACTGGTAGTCCGCATTCTCCTTCACGCGCAGGACAAGAGCCGGTTGACCGACGTATGACCGACACCGATCGCCTCATCTCCGCCGCGCGCAGGCCCGAGGACGTCGACGCCGCGCTGCGGCCCAAGCGGCTCGACGATTTCGTCGGCCAGCAGGCGGCGCGCGACAATCTGCGCGTCTTCATCGAGGCGGCGCGCCAGCGTGGCGACGCGCTCGACCATGTCTTGTTCTTCGGTCCGCCGGGGCTCGGCAAGACGACGCTGGCCCAGATCATCGCGCGCGAGATGGGCGTCGGCTTCCGCGCCACCAGCGGCCCCGTCATCGCCAAATCGGGCGATCTTGCTGCGCTTTTGACCAATCTCGAGGACGGCGACGTCCTGTTCATCGACGAGATCCACCGCCTCCAGCCCGCGGTCGAGGAAGTGCTCTATCCGGCGATGGAGGACCGCGCGCTCGACCTGATGATCGGCGAGGGGCCATCGGCGCGCTCGGTCAGGATCGACCTGCCGCGCTTCACGCTGGTCGGCGCGACGACGCGGCAGGGGCTGCTGACGACGCCGCTGCGCGATCGCTTCGGCATTCCCGTGCGCCTGCAATTCTACACCGTCGACGAACTGACGAAGGTGGTGACGCGCGCCGCGGGGTTGCTCGACCTCGGTATCGCGCCCGATGGCGCCGCCGAGATCGCCCGCCGGGCCCGGGGCACGCCGCGCATCGCCGGGCGCCTGCTTCGCCGGGTGCGCGATTTCGCCAACGTCGCCGGTGCCGCTACCGTCGATCGCACCGCTGCGGATCGCGCGCTCAATCGGCTGGAGGTCGATAACCTCGGTCTCGATGCGATGGACCGGCGCTATCTGACGATGATCGCCGACGTCTATCGCGGTGGTCCGGTAGGGGTGGAGACGCTGGCCGCCGGCCTGTCCGAACCACGCGACACGATCGAGGAAGTAATCGAGCCCTATCTGATCCAGCTCGGGCTCGTCGCCCGCACCGCGCGCGGGCGCGTGCTCAATGCCGGTGGCTGGAAACATCTGGGGCTCAACCCGCCGGCGGGAAGCCAGGATGGGCTGTTCGACGGGTGAGGTGCAACCGCAGCGATCATACGACGTTCATTTCGCCCACGAAAAGGACGCAGCATGAGCCACAGCCACGAACCGCCGGTGCCGCCGGGCAATACCTCGCCCTATCCTACGCACGAGCCGCCCCATGTCCACCCGGCACCGCTGCCGCCCAAGGCGAAGAGGCCGCCAGCGCTGAGCGGCGACGGCCTGCCGGTCGGCGCGATCGTCGGTGCGGCGGTGGCGGCGGGTGCGCTCGCGTTCGGCGCGGCGGCGCTGTTCATGGCGCGGCGCGATGCCGGCAAGAAGAAGAGGCGCGGCAAGAAGCGGCGATGATCGGCGAAGGGCGGCGTCGCAGAGGGGAGTATGCGACGCCGCCGCGCCGAACGTCAGGCCAGGGCGAGCCCGACGTCGACGTTCCCACGAGTGGCATTGGAATAAGGGCAGATCTGGTGCGCCGCCTCGACCAGCGCCTCGGCCTGCTCGCGCGGAATGCCCGGCAGCTCGACGGTCAGGTCGGCGGTGATGCCGAAGCCGCCCTCGGCCCGCGGACCGATGCCGACCTTGGCATCGACGCTGACCTCGTCGGGGATGGCGATTTTCATCTGCCTGCCGGCCACCTTCAGCGCGCCGATGAAGCAAGCCGAATAGCCCGCCGCGAACAGCTGTTCCGGGTTGGTGCCGTCGCCGCCGGGGCCGCCCAGCGCCTTGGGCGTCGACAGCAGCACATCAAGCGCGCCATCGTCGCTGCGGGCGGTTCCGTCACGGCCGCCCTCGGCGCGGGCGCTGGTGGTGTACTTGACGTCGATGCTCATCAGTCATTCCACTTTTGCGATAACGATTATCGCGATATACATATTGATCGACGGCTGTCCAGGCCGTTAGCGTACGAAAGATGCTGATGAGCGACGCCCCCCCTCCGCCGCCGATGTTGCCGCTCGACGACCAACTGTGCTTCTCGCTCTACGCAACCTCGATCGCGATCAATCGCCTCTACAAGCCGATGCTCGACCGGCTCGGGATCACCTATCCGCAGTATCTGCTGCTCCACACCTTGTGGGAGGAGGACGGCCGCACCGTCGGCGCGATCGCCGAGCGGCTGGCGCTCGAACCCAGCACGGTCACGCCGCTCGCCAAGCGACTGGAAACCGCGGGCATCGTTACCCGCGAACGCGATCCGAGGGACGAGCGTCAGGTCCGCATCCGCCTGACCGATCGTGGCCGCGCGCTCAGCGAGGACAGCCGCTGCCTGGCGCAGGCCGTCGTCGAGCGCTCGGGCATGAGTGTCGAGGAACTCGGCCGCCTCACCGTCGAGGTGCAGGCGCTCCGCCGCGCGCTGACCGGCGGCGAGCAGTCGTCATGATCGAGCCTGACGCCTGTTGCCTGTTGGACACCGCGAGATTTGCGGCGTGACGTAGGGTCCGCTGTCCTGCTAGCGATAGAGCATGCCGATGTCCGCCGCCGCCTCCGCCCGTGAGATCCTGACCCGGCTGCACGACGTCATGGCGGGGAGAAACCCGGCCCAGGCGAAGCTCGACGCGGTCGTCGCGATCATCGCCGAGGCACTAGATAGCGAGGTCTGCTCGATCTACCTGCTGCGCGAGGGCGTGCTGGAGCTGTTCGCGACCCGCGGCCTCGCCAAGGAAGCCGTTCACGTCACCAAGCTGGCGCTGGGCGAGGGGCTGGTCGGCATCATCGCCGAGCATGCCGAGGTGCTGAACCTCGACGAGGCGGCGGCGCATCCCGACTTCGCCTATCGCCCGGAAACCGGGGAAGAGCGCTATCACAGCTTCGCCGGAGTGCCGATCATCCGCCGTGAGCGTGCGGTCGGCGTCCTCGCCGTCCAGCATGCCGATCCGCGGAAGTACCAGGACGTCGAGATCGAGGCGCTTCAGACCGTCGCGATGGTGCTGTCCGAACTGATCGCCAACGCCGGGCTGGTCGACGCCGCGTCGGGCAGCGCCGCGCGCCCGCAGTCGACTGCGGCGATCCGCATGCCGGGGCTGAAGCTGGTCGACGGCATGGGATCGGGCTTCGCGGTCTTCCACCAGCCGCGCGTCGTCGTCGAGCATACCGTTGCCGAGGACATCGATGCCGAGCGGCACCGCGTCTACGCCGCGTTCGACAAGATGCGCGAGCAGATCGACCGGATGACCGCGCAGGCCGAATTCGGCGTCGGCGGCGAGCATGACGAGATTCTCGAGACGTACAAGATGTTCGCCTATGACGAGGGTTGGGGCCGGCGCATCAACGAGGCGATCGACAGCGGCCTGACCGCGGAGGCGGCGATCGAGCGCGTCCAGCAGCGCACCCGCCAGCGCATGCGCCAGATCGACGATCCGCTGCTCGCCGACCGCATGCACGACCTCGAGGATCTGTCGAACCGCTTGTTGCGAATCGTGTCGGGCCAGATGGGCACCGCGGCGCAGCTCGGCCTTCGCCAGGACACGATCCTGATCGCCCGCAACCTCGGTCCGGCGGAACTGCTCGAATATGACAAGCGCCGGCTGAAGGGTGTGGTGCTCGAGGAAGGCTCGCTGACCGCGCACGTCACCATCGTCGCGCGGGCGATGGGCGTGCCCGTGCTGGGCCGCGTGCGCGATGTGAAGCGGCAGATCAACGAGGGCGACCTGCTGCTGCTCGACGTGACCGAGGGCAACGTCTTCATCCGCCCGTCGGCGGCGATGGAGGAGGCGTTCGAGGCGAAGCTGGCGATGCGCCAGAAGCGCAAAGCCGCCTTCGCCGCGCTGCGCGAGGTGCCGCCGGTGACGAAGGACGGCCACCGCGTGACGGTGATGGTCAATGCCGGCCTGCGCGACGACGCGGCGGCGCTCGACACCACCGGCGCCGACGGCATCGGGCTGTTCCGCACCGAATTTCAGTTCCTCGTCTCGGCGACGCTGCCGCAGCGCGAACGCCAGCAGCGGCTGTACCGCGAGGTGCTCGACGCCGCCGGCGAACGCCCGGTCATCTTCCGCACGCTCGATATCGGTGGCGACAAGGCGTTGCCCTATCTCAATGTCGAGGCGGGGGACGAGGAGAACCCGGCGATGGGCTGGCGCGCGCTGCGCCTGTCGCTCGAGCGCGACGGCCTGATGAAGGCACAGGCGCGCGCGCTGCTGGAGGCGGCGGCGGGCCGCACGCTCAACGTCATGTTCCCGATGGTGTCGGAGGCGTGGGAGTTCGACGAGGCCAAGGCGCTGTTCGAGGCGCAACGCGAATTTCTGGCCGGCCGCGGCAAGCGGCTGCCGAGCGAGATCCGCTATGGCGCGATGCTCGAGGTGCCGGCGCTGGCGGAACAGCTCGATTTGCTGCTGCCACGAATCCAGTTCCTGTCGGTCGGCACCAACGACCTGACCCAGTTCCTGTTCGCCGCCGACCGCGCCAATCCGAAGCTCGCTGAGCGCTACGACTGGCTCAGCCCCTCGATCCTACGCTTCCTGGCGAAACTGGTCGGGCCCTGCCGCGAGGCGGGGGTGCAGCTGGGGGTGTGCGGCGAGATGGGCGGGCGTCCGCTCGAGGCGATGGCGCTGATCGGCATCGGCATCGACCGGCTGTCGATCACCCCCGCCGCGGTCGGGCCGATCAAGGCGATGGTGCGCAGTCTCGACCGTGCTGGCATCGCCGCGCGGATGGCGACGCTGCTCGCCCAGCCGCCACGCGACCTGCGCACCGTGCTGCGCGACTGGGCGGCGCAGGCGGGCGTCGAACTGGCATGACCCGCCCTGTCCCGCGTTGACACTCGGCGGGGGCTCTGAAACATGTCGGCGAGCGCCAAGCGGGGACTTTGAGTAGATGACCGAACACGATCCCGGCCCTGCGATCGCCGAGCCCAAGCGCGTCGGCGAGCGCCTGCGCGTGGCCCGGGAAGCCCAGGGACTGACGACCGCCGAGGTCGGCGCGCGGACCCGCATTCCGCTGCGCCATCTGGAGGCGATCGAGGCGGGCGATTACACCAGCCTGCCGTCCCCGACCTATGCCGTTGGGTTCGCCCGCGCTTATGCCCGGCTGGTCGGTCTCGACGAGGTGGCGGTGGCGCGCGACATCCGCGGCGATCTTGATCGGCTGGGGCCGCGCACGCCCGAATATGTGCCTTATGAGACCGCCGATCCGGCGCGCGTACCGTCGCGCGGCGTCGCGATCGCGGCGGCTGGCATCGCGCTGGCGCTGCTGATCCTCGTCGCGCTGTGGTATGGCACCGACCTGATGCGCGGCGGCGTCGCCAGCGACCGGGCTGCCGCCGCCCAGACCGCCGCCGTCGCCGGCACGCCGGCGGTACGGCCGGCTCCGGCGCCCTCGCCGACGCCCACCGGGCCGGGCCAGGTGACGCTGACCGCCAACGACGAGGTCTGGCTGCGCGTCTACGACGCCGCGAACAAGACGCTGTTCATCGGCACGATGAAGGCGGGCGACCGCTTCGACGTGCCGCAGGGAGCCGCCGATCCCAAGATCAACGTCGGTCGGCCCGACAAGCTGTCGGTGACGCTCAACGGCGCCGCGATTCCGCCGCTCGGCGACGGCTCGCGACCGATCAAGGACGTTCGCGTCAGCGCCGAGGCGGTGCAGGCGCGGCTGTCGGGGCAGCCCGGGGGCGCGCCGGCTGCGGCGACCCCGGCGACGACCGCCGTCGCCCCGCGCTCGCGTCCCACCGCCGCGGCGCCTAGCGCGATCGAGCCGCTGCCAGCGCCGACCTTCGCCCCTCCGTCGCCGGCGCCGAGCAGCACGCCGACGCCGTGATGCCTTTCATCCTCCCAGTATCAGAGGGTTTTTCCATGCGTATCGCCACCGTCGGCCTCGCCGCCGCGCTCCTGGCCGTCCCGCTGCCGGCCATGGCCCAGAATATCGAGGGCCGCGTCGGCCGTCTCGAAAGCGAGATGCGCGCCGTCCAGCGCAAGGTCTTCCCCGGCGGCGCCGGCCAGACGCTCCAGCCCGAGATCACCGCGCCCAACCAGCCGATCGAGCAGGACGGCGTCCCCGCTACCAGCGCGATCGCCGACCTGACCCAGCGCGTGACCTCGCTGGAAAGCCAGATGGCGTCGATGACCGATCAGATCGAGCAGGCCGGCTATCGTCAGCGCCAGCTGCAGCAGGCGTTCGAGGCCTATAAGCGCGACACCGACGCCAAGCTGGCGGCGCTCGCCGGCCCCGCGCCGATCGCACCGGCGACGGGAAGCGCGCCGTTGGAGGGTGATGACGCCGCGACGCCGACCCCGGCGCCTAGTCGCCCGACGACGCGTCCCGCGCCAAGCGAGGTGACGCCGCCGATCGACCGGCCGAGCGCTCGCGGCGAAACCACCGCCGCTGCCAGTCCCAAGCCGACCGGCGTGGTCAAGCCGTCGACCGGCGACACGCCCGAGGACGAATATCTCTACGGCTATCGCCTGTGGCAGGCGAAGCAATATCCCGAGGCCGAGGCGCAGCTGAAGAAGGTGGTCGCCACCTATCCGAAGCACCGCCGCGCCAGCTTCGCGCAGAACCTGCTCGGCCGGGCCTATCTCGACGAGGGCAAGCCCAGCCTCGCGTCGATGGCGTTTTACGACAATTACAAGAAGATGCCCGATGGCGAGCGGGCGCCGGAAAGCCTCTATTACCTGGCGCAGGCGCTGGTCCAGCTCAAGAAGCCGGCCGACGCCTGCAAGGTCTATGGCGAGCTGACCGACGTCTATGGTGCAAAGATTTCCGCGGGGATGAAGGCCGATGTCGCGAAGGGCCGTGCCGCCGCCAAGTGCAACTGATTTCGTCGACATCGAGGTCGCTCGGTTCGATGCATCGCTGACCGCGCTGATCGGCAAACCGGCGGCGCCGGTCCTGCTTGCGGTATCGGGCGGGCCCGACAGCATGGCGATGCTGTCGCTCGCCGCCGCGGCATGGCCCGGCCGGATCGCGGTGGCGACGGTCGACCATCGGCTGCGGGCGGAAGCCGCGGCGGAAGCGGCGATGGTCGCCGACCACTGCGCCACGATCGGCGTGCCCCATGCCACGCTGGTGCCGGACGAGCCTATCGCGGGCGCCAGCATCCAGGCGCAGGCGCGGATCGTCCGCTATCGCCTGCTCGGCGCGGAGGCGAAGCGGATCGGCGCGGCGGCGATTGCGACCGCGCACCATGTCGACGACCAGGCGGAAACCTTCCTGATGCGCGCCGCGCGCGGATCGGGACTGGCGGGGCTCGCCGGGGTTCGCGTCCGCACCGAGGTCGATGGCGTCCCCGTCGTCCGCCCGCTGCTCGACTGGCGGCGGGCCGAACTGCGCGCGATCGTACGGCGGCTCGAGGTGCCGTTCGTCGACGATCCGGCCAATCACGACCCCGCGCACGACCGAACGCGCTTCCGCCGCCTGATCGAGGGCAACGAATGGCTCGGCCCCCCGCAGCTCGCCAGGGCCGCGGCGCTGCTGGCGGAGGCGGATGCCGACTGGCGCACGGCCGCCGCCTGGCTGTGGGACACGCGGGCGCAGGTGGTCGACGGTGCGGTCACGATCGACGTCGCCTCGCTGCCGCGCGAGCTGCGCCGCCGGCTCGCACGCCGGGCGATCGGGGCGGTTCGCGATGCCGCCGGGATCACGGCGCCCGCCTGGAGCGAATCGGCCAATGTCGAAGCGCTGCTCGACGCGCTGGGCGACGGCCGGCGCGCGACCCAGGCCGGGGTGCTCGGTTCGGCGAAGCGCGACCAGTGGCGTTTCCGTGCGGCTCCGGCGCGTCGAACACACTGATCGACCAAAAGCGTCGGCTCGTTCCATTGCCATTAACCTCCGCGCGCTTATCTTGCGACAACGAAAGGTAGCGCATGAACGACAACGACAAGCGTCCAGGCCAGGATGGCAACGGCGGCGGGGGTGGAAACCCCTGGATGAAGAGCCTGCTGATCTGGGTCGGCATCCTCCTCGCGCTCGCGCTGTTCGTCACGCTGTTCGACGGCAAGACCGCGACCCCGGCCGGCAACACGATCGCCTACTCCACCTTCCTCGACAAGGTCGACGAAGGCACGGTGAAGGACGTCAACATCGGCCGCGAGCTGATTTCGGGCACGTTGTCGAACGGCGAGAAGTTCCGCGCCTACCCGATCCAGGATCCGTCGCTCGTGCAGAAGCTGCGCGACAAGAACGTGACGATCGCGGCGAAGCCCGAGGAAGCGACCTCGGTCTGGCTGCTGCTGCTGTACCAGGCGATGCCGTTCCTGCTGTTCCTGGGCATCGCTTTCTTCGTACTGAAGCAGATGCAGAAGAACACCGGCGGCGGCGCAATGGGCTTCGGCAAGAGCCGCGCGCGCATGCTGACGCAGAAGGAAGGCAAGGTCACCTTCGACGACGTCGCCGGCATCGACGAGGCGCGTGCCGAGCTGACCGAGATCGTCGACTTCCTGAAGGATCCAACCAAGTTCGCGCGTCTCGGTGGCAAGATTCCGAAGGGCGCGCTGCTGGTCGGCTCGCCCGGCACCGGCAAGACGCTGCTCGCTCGCGCCATCGCGGGTGAAGCGGGCGTGCCGTTCTTCACCATTTCGGGTTCGGACTTCGTCGAGATGTTCGTCGGCGTCGGTGCCAGCCGCGTCCGAGATATGTTCGAGCAGGCGAAGAAGTCGGCGCCGTGCATCGTCTTCATCGACGAGATCGACGCGGTCGGCCGCCATCGCGGCGCCGGCCTCGGCAATGGCAACGACGAGCGCGAGCAGACGCTGAACCAGCTGCTCGTCGAGATGGACGGCTTCGAGGCGAACGAGGGCATCATCATCGTCGCGGCGACCAACCGTCCCGACGTGCTCGATCCCGCGCTGCTGCGGCCGGGCCGCTTCGATCGCCAGGTCGTCGTGCCGCGCCCGGATATCGAGGGGCGGATCAAGATCCTCGAAGTCCATATGAAGAAGATCCCGCTGGCGCCCGACGTCGATGCGCGCACCATCGCGCGCGGTACGCCGGGCTTCTCGGGCGCCGATCTCGCCAACCTCGTCAACGAGGCGGCGCTGATGGCGGCACGCAAGTCGAAGCGCCTCGTCGCGATGGCCGAGTTCGAAGAGGCCAAGGACAAGGTCATGATGGGCGCGGAGCGTCGCAGCATGGTCATGACCGAGGACGAGAAGCGGATGACCGCCTATCACGAGGCGGGCCACGCGATCGTCTCGATCCACGAGCCGGCATCGGACCCGATCCACAAGGCGACGATCATCCCGCGCGGCCGCGCGCTGGGCATGGTGATGCGCCTGCCGGAGCGCGACTCGTACAGCTATCACCGCGACAAGATGTACGCGAACCTGTCGGTCGCGATGGGTGGCCGCATCGCCGAGGAACTGATCTTCGGCTATGACAAGGTATCGTCGGGCGCGTCCGGCGACATCCAGTACGCCACCGGCCTTGCCCGCGACATGGTCACCAAATGGGGCATGTCGGACAAGGTCGGGCCGGTCGAATATGCCCAGCCGGAGGGCGAGAGCTTCCTCGGCTATTCGTCGTCGCAGCCGGTTCGCATGTCGAACGCGACCGCGCAGCTGATCGACGACGAGATCAAGTCGATCGTCGAGGGTGGTCTGCATCGCGCCAAGCAGGTGCTGACCGACCATATCGATCAGCTGCACCTGCTCGCCGGTGCGCTGCTCGAATATGAGACGCTGTCGGGTGACGAGATCAAGAAGCTGATCGCGGGCGAGGATCTGGGTCGGCCGGAGCCGGGCGCGAAGACCTCGTCGGTGCCGGCGGTCGGCACCTCGATCCCCAAGACGCGGCGTCCGTCGGGTCCGTTCGGCGAGGCCCGTCCGCTCGGCGCCTGATCCGGTTCAGCCAGGCGTCAGCCAACATACGATAAGGGCTGGTCTTTCCGACATTGGAAGGACCGGCCCTTTGCGTATCATGACTGCGGCATGTGCTGCCGCCGCCAGCCTGCTGCTGACCGCCACGCCCGCCACCGCGCAGATGAGCGTCGGCGAGTTCCTCGAACGCGCCGAGCCGCTCCGCGACGGCGGCCTCACCGCGATGCTGTCGGGCGATCTGCCCGTGCTGCGAGCCGAGGCGATGGACGCGCTCGCGCAGATGCGCGCCGAACGCGATGCCCGCCGCGCCGCGGGCAAGCCGCCGCTCTATTGCAAGCCGGCCGGCGCCCCCGATCCCGGCGTCAACGAGATGATCGACGGCCTGGAACGCATCCCCGAACGTCAGCAGGGCATGCCGCTGAAGGACGGGATCATCCGCGTGATGCAGCAGATGTATCCGTGCGGAAAGGCGGCGCGGCGATAAGCATCGCTCGGCGCGTCGCGATCGATCGATCACGGCGCGCCGATATCGGCTCCACCGCTCTGTTGCGACCCGCCCAACATCGGCGCATCGTGCCGGAATCGCATCAGCCAGGAGCCGGCATCATGCTCAAGCATCTCCTTGCCACCACCGTCCTCGTCATCGCAGTCCCTATCGCCGCGCAGCTCGATCCCGGCGTCCGCATGCCGCCCGAGATCGGTGCCGCATATGGACGGCTGGGCAAGGCGATGATGGCGCATGATGCCGCCGGCGTGCGGACCGTCTGGGCGGACGATTTCGTCGTCAACTCGCCCGACAACCGCGTTCTCACTCGCGAGCAGGTGATTGCGGCAATGGCGCAGGAATTCCTCGATTACAAAGACTTCCACAAGCACATCACCTACGTCGGCGAAAAACCGGAAATGACGGTGGTGATGGGCTACGACACCATGGTGCCGCTGAAGGGGCCGGGTGCCGGCAAGCAGGTGATGCGGCCGTTCACCGATATCTGGGCGAAACGCCCCGCCGGCTGGCAGCTGGTCGCACGCCAAGCGACAATCGCCGAGGCGCGCTGACGGAACTCGGGCCACTGCGACCGCCACCGCAAACACATGGCTAAAGCTCGAGCGAAGCAGTCGAACGGCTTGGTGCCTTCGCTCGCGTGGTTGGTCTGTCTCGCAGCCTATCTTTTGCGGCCCTGGTCATGCGGCTTCGCCCTCGGCCGATTTTCGCCTGACGACGCTGTTCCCTTCGCCAATTTCGATCGGCACGGTTTTATGACGATGATCGGTTTAGCGGTAGCCTTGCTATTCGCGCCATTCGTCATGGTGTTGGTAGCGCGGGTTCTCTTTGCCGATCAGCCATCGTCCCCCGCAGCAGCGCGGCCGTGCCGGGCTGTCTTCCTCTGGTCGGCAGGCATCGCACTGGTCGTGGCACTGCCGACTTACGTGCAAACGGCGTTTATGATCCGGTTGCCGATAGCAATAGCCTGGCCGGTCTGGGCGTCCGCCGTGCTTTGGTGCGTGGTGGTCGCCCTGGTGTGGAGACGCTTCATTCGTCGACCCGACGCGGACCTTCTCGCGCAAAAGCTGAGACGACCGGCGCAGGCCATCGCAGCGCTGACCCTGTTTCCGAAACTTGCGCTGTGGATCTGGGCCAGCACCGCCTGACCGGCACTCGTGAACTATCGTCGCGCGTCAACCCACCAGCCCCAATCCCACCAGCAATAGCGTGAACACCGTGATGACCCAGGTGGAAATCACGAACAGCAACAGCGTCCGGAGGAACGCCCCGATCCGCCCGCAGCCATAGGCGCCGCGCAGCTGCTTATACATGTGGATCGGTGCCGCGATGATCGCGACGGTGATGACGAGGCCATAGAGCCCGCTGCCGACCGGCAGTTGCGCGAACAGGCTGACGGCCAGCACCAGCAGCAGCATGAAGCAAAGCGAATAGGTGACGAACACCGCATGGTCGTACATCCCGAACCGGCGGCTGAACGGGAACATCAGCCACATGAACGGCAGCGATAGCGGGATCAGCGCCCAGGCGAATTTATAGGCGTTCGACTGTAGCTTGTAGAGGATGAGGTTGGGGTTCTCGACCGCCTTGGCCAGCCCCTTGTCGAGCCGCTTCCACCCCGTCTTCAGCTCGCCCAGCTTGCGCCAGCCCGACGGGTCTGCCGTCGTCATCGCCAGCTGGGTCGCGCGCGTCTCGGCGGCGAGCTCGCGGAGCTTGCCGTCGAGCCGCGCGATCTCGGCCGGGTCCGTGGCGGCGGCGCGCTGGGTAGCGAGGGTGCTGGTCTGCGCGGCATTGCGCGCGAGGCTCTGCTCCATCTGGATGCGCGCCTGTTGCGCGGTCGCGCCATCCAGCGCCGGCGCCTCGAGATGCGCGCCGAGGATGCTGAGCAGCGTGAACAGCACGAACACGATGAACAGGAACAAGGCCATCGGCGAGACGAAGCGCGCGCGCTCGCCGGCGATATAGCGCCGCGTCAGCTCGCCGGGCCGAGTCGCCAACATCGGCAGCGTGCGCAGCGCGCGTCCCTCGAAATGGAATACGCCATGCGCGAGGTCATGGCCGATCGCCGACATCGACCGGTGGATATGCCCCGATTGGCCGCAGGCATGGCAATAGTCGCCGACCCGCGTTGTGCCGCAATTGAGGCACGCGCCCCCGTCCTCGTGGCCATGGCCAGCGATCGCTTCCCCCGTCATGCCGCGCATCGTAACGGCTCCGATGCGATGGCGCGAGGGGGGCGCGCGTGATAGCGGGCGCAGCCATGGACCAGGATTGCGCCGCGCTGATCGTCGAGATGGGCGTCCATTCGCGTCATGCCGCACGGACGCTCGCGATGGTGCCGACCGCGACCAAGGCGGCCGGGCTGCGCGCGGTGGCGGCGCAGATCAGGCGCGATAGTGCGGCGATCCTGGCCGCCAATGCCCGCGATCTGGCGGCGGCGTCCGGCCTGTCGCCGGCGATGATTGACCGGCTGCGGCTCGACGAAGCCCGGGTCGCGGGGATCGCGGCGGCGGTCGATGCGGTGGCGGGGCTGGATGATCCCGTCGGCCGCGTCATCGATCGGCGCGAGCGGCCCAACGGCCTGGTGCTGGAACGGGTCCGGGTGCCAATCGGCGTCATCGCGATCGTCTATGAAAGCCGCCCCAATGTGACGGTCGACGCCGCCGTGCTGTCGGTGATGGCCGGCAATGCCGCGATCCTGCGCGGCGGCAGCGAGGCGCGCGAGAGCAACGCCGCCTTGCACGCCGCGGTGGTGGCGGGGCTGGTCGACGCTGGGCTGCCGGCCGACGCGGTGCAGTTGGTGCCGACCCAGGATCGCGCCGCGGTCGGCGCGCTGCTGGGCGCGGCGGGGATCGTCGACCTCGTCGTCCCGCGCGGCGGCAAGGGGCTGGTGTCGCGCGTCCAGGCCGAGGCGCGCGTACCGGTGCTGGCGCATCTCGACGGCATCAACCACGTCTATGTCGATGCCAGCGCCGATCCGGCGATGGCGGAGGCGGTGGTCGTCGATGCGAAGATGCGGCGCACGGGGGTGTGCGGCGCGATGGAGACGCTGCTGATCGACCGCGACTATCCGCGTCCTGCCGAACTGGTCGAGGCGCTGCAACGGGCAGGCTGCGAGGTGCGCGGCGATCCCCTTGAGGCGTCGATCGGTGAGATCGTCGTGCCTGTCCGCGACGAGGACTGGGACACCGAATATCTCGACGCGATCTGCTCGGTCGCGTTCGTGGGCGGCGTCGAGCAGGCGATCGAGCATATCGCCGCGCACGGATCGCACCACACCGATGCGATCGTTGCGGCGGACGAGCGCATCGCCCGCCGTTTCCTCGCCGCCGTCGACAGCGCGATTGTGCTGTGGAATGCCTCGACCCAATTCGCCGACGGCGGCGAATTCGGCCTCGGCGCCGAGATCGGCATCGCCACCGGCCGCCTCCACGCCCGCGGCCCCGTCGCGCTGGAAGGGCTGACGACGTACAAATGGGTCGGGACTGGCACGGGGCAGGTGCGGGGTTGAAGCGCAGGTCCTGACGCCATATCCTCTCTGGGTGGAACAGCCGATCGGTCTATCGCTTTCTCAACCCCTCAGCGACGCGGTGCGCGCGGCGGCGACTTGGCGCGGCATGTCGATCGACGAGTATGTGGTGTCAGTATTGGAAACGGCCTCGCGGATGGACGCCGACCTCGCCGCCTACGTCCAGAAGGGGGTCGACTGCATCGAGCGGGGCGAAATCTACAGCCAGGAAGAAATGGAAGCCTGGTTCGAAGCGCGTTACCACTCCGCCGCCGCTGAATGAGTGTGGCGCGCTGGTCACGCCAGGCGCGTGACGATCTGGCCAAGGCTGACATTTATTACCGCGAACGCAGCGTGACGTACGCGTATCGGATCGGACGCGATGCTATTGCCGCTGGCCGGTTTCTAGCCGAATTCCCCTCGGCTGGTCCGGCGTTCGGCGGTGGAACCAGGAAGTGGCGGATCGAGAACACGGACTATCTTTTGATCTATCGGGTGATCCCGGGCGGGGTCGAAATCGTACGGATGCGTCACGCGCATGAGAATTGGCGCACCGATCCATGACCCCCACCGGCCTCCTCGGCGGCTCGTTCAACCCGGCGCATCGCGGGCATCGCGGCGTGACGCTCGCGGCGATGCGGGCGTTGGCGCTCGACGAGACGTGGTGGCTGGTCTCGCCGGGCAATCCGCTGAAGGCGGGCGCGCGTGACATGGCGCCGCTCGCCGCCCGGCTCGCCTCGGCGCGGGCGATGGCGCGGCGGGCGCCGATCCGCGCGACCGATCTCGAGGCGCGGCTCGGCACCCGCTACACGATCGACACCATCCGCCTGATCCAGCGGCGTTATCCCAAGCGGCGCTTCATCTGGCTGATGGGCGCGGACAATCTGGCCCAGTTCCACCGCTGGCGTGACTGGCGCGGGATCGCGCGTTCGATCCCGATTGCGGTGATCGCCCGACCGGGATATGATGGCGATGCTCTCGCGGCCCCCGCGATGGGCTGGCTGCGGCGGTCTGTTCGCCCCGCAGGCGAGGCGAAGAACTGGACGACGTGGAGATTGCCGGCCCTCGTGCTGCTGCGCTTCCGCCCCGACCCGACTTCCGCGACGCAGGCCCGTGCGGCCGATCCCGACTGGCACCGCCATCCCGGCCGGTCCAGGCAACCCAGGAGCTGAATTGCCGACTACCACCCCCGCGCCCCAGGCCGCCGACGCCCAGGAGGTCGAGGCGCTGCATCAGTTGATCATGCAGTCGCTCGACGACGACCAGGCGGTCGAGACCGTGTCGATCCCGCTCGCGGGCAAATCGTCGATCGCCGACCATATGGTGATCGCGAGCGGCCGGTCGACGCGGCAGGTCGCGTCGATGGCGATGAAGCTGGCCGAGCGGATCAAGGCGGAGTTCCGCCGTCCGGTGCGAATCGAAGGGCTGCCGACCGCCGATTGGGTGCTGATCGATGCCGGCGACGTCATCGTCCACCTGTTCCGCCCCGAGGTCCGTTCGTTCTACAATCTGGAGCGGATGTGGGCGTTCGGCGATGCCCCGCCGCCGCCGGCGATGGGGCAGGGCTGATCCTCCTTCACATCGTCGCGCGCGGCCGGATCGGGCGTTCTCCCGAGAGCGAGCTGGTCGAACGTTATCTGAAGCGAATCGCCTGGCCGACCAAGGTCACCGAGCTGCCCGACAAGGGCGGCCGGCTGCCCGCGCTCGAGCCGCAGACGCGCCGCGTGCTGCTTGACGAGAAGGGCGAGGTCATGGCCTCGATGGCGTTCGCCGAACGGCTCGGTCGCTGGCGCGACGATGGGGTGCGCGAGGCGCGGTTCTTGATCGGCGCCGCCGACGGCTTCGACGATGCCGAGCGGGCGGAGGCGGACCTGCTGCTATCGTTCGGCCGCGCGACCTGGCCGCACATGATGGCGCGCGCGATGCTGGCCGAGCAGCTGTTCCGCGCGACGAGCATTCTGGCAGGCCACCCCTATCATCGGGAGGGGTGATGGCCGCCGCCCTCTACCCCCTCCGTCATGCTGATCTCGTTTCAGCATCTCATGCCGCGAGCCGTTCGGCATGGGGCGAGGAGATGCTGAACCAAGTTCAGCATGACGAGGGGATGGTGGAAGGGGCGCGGCCTTCGCCATCACCCGCGTCATTCCTGCGCAGGCGGGAATCCATAGTCGCTGCAGTCGCGGCTCTATCCCGGCGGCGGGGCTTATGGATCTCCGCCTGCGCGGGGATGACGGCGGTTGCTGGGCTGGTCCTGCTTCTCACCCCCGCCGCCAGCCAGACCCGCGTCGCCGACCAGCGCGCCCGGCTCGCCACCGCGCGCCGCGACGCCGCGGCCGCCACCCGGCGCGCCGAAATGCTGGTCGCCGCCGCCGCGCGCGAGCGCGACGCTGCTGAAAAAGCGCGGGCCGACGAACGCGCGCTGGCGGCCCGGGTCGACGCCGCCGCCGCCGATCTTGCCGCCGCCGAGGCGCGCAGCCGGCTGATCGACCGCCTCCTCGCCGATCGCCGCGCGCGGCTCGCGGAACAGCAGGCGCCGGTCGCCCGCCTGCTCGCGGCAATGCAGGCGATGGCGCGCCGCCCGGCGGTGGTTGCGCTCGCCCAGCCGGGATCGGTCGACGACCTCGTCCGCATCCGCGCCGTCCTCGGCAGCGCGCTGCCCGCGGTGCGCACTCGCTCCGCCGCCGTCCGCCGCGACCTCGACGCGACGCGCCGCCTTCAGTCCGCATCGATCCAGGCCACCGCCGCCTTGCGCGACGGCCGCGCCAGGCTGGAGAGCAGCCGCGTGGCGCTGGCGACGCTCGAAGCCGACCACCGCCGCCGCAGCGCCTCATTCGGCCGCGATGCGATGAGCGAGGAGGACCGCGCGCTGGCGCTGGGCGAGCAGGCGCGCGATCTCGTCGATCGGCTGGGCGAGGAAGGGCAGGCCGCGACCACAGCCGCCGCGCTGGTCGACCTGCCCGGTCCGCCGCCGCGCCCGCTCGCGCCCGGCACGGTGCCGCCGCGGCGGCCGCGCGGCATCTATCGCGCACCGGTCAAGGGGCGCGTCGTCACCGGTTTCGGCGAGATTTCCGATGCCGGCGTCCGCTCGCGCGGGCTCGCCTTCGCGGTCGCGCCGGGCGCCCCCATCGTCGCGCCGGCGGGCGGGCGGGTGCGCTATGTCGCGCCGTTCCGCGGCTATGGCATCATCGTCGTCATCGACCATCAAGACGGCTGGACCTCGCTCGTCACCGGTCTCGGTCGCCCCGCCGTTCGCCCCGGCGACAGCGTCGCACTCGGCACACCGCTCGGCCGCGCCACGACGGGCGACGACCCCCGCGTCACCGTCGAGCTGCGCCGCCGCAGACGCCCGGTCGACGCCGCGGCGCTGATCGGCTGACGGTCAGCCTCCATTCACGCGTCACCGCGCTTTGATCGCACCGGCAAAGCCGCTACACAGCCCATCAAACCGCAGTTTTTCACGGATATCCCATGGCCCGCCCGCTCCTGACCGCGACCGCGATCCTCGGCACCCTCTCGCTGGTGCCGCTGGCGACGCAGGCGCTCGCCGCGACCGACGCCGACACCTATGGCGAATTCGACCAGTTCATGGACGTCTTTAACCGGATCAAGGCGGATTACGTCGACAAGGTCGACGACAAGACGCTGATCAAGGGCGCGATCCAGGGGATGCTGTCGAGCCTCGACCCGCATTCCAGCTATGTCGATGCGCTCGACTATCAAAATCTGAAGATTCAGACCGAGGGCAATTACGGCGGCCTTGGCCTCACCGTCTCGATGGAGGATGGCGCGGTCAAGGTGATCTCGCCGCAGGAGGATACGCCCGCGGCGCGTGCCGGCGTGAAGTCCGGCGATTACATCACCCACATCGACGGCAAGCTGATCTACGGCGACACGCTCGACGAGGCGATCGGGCTGATGCGCGGCAAGCCGGGCACAAAGATCACGATGACGCTGGTCCGCCCCGGCCGCGACAAGCCGCTCGACGTCACGCTGGTGCGCGAGGTGATCGTCCAGCGTCCGGTGAAGTGGGAAGTGCGGGGCCAGGTCGGCTACATCAACATCAACACCTTCTCCGAAAACACCGGCGCCGACACCCGCGCCGCGATCATGGCGATCGACAAGTCGCTCGGCCACAAGCCTCTGGGCTATGTCGTCGACCTGCGCGAGAACGGCGGCGGCCTGCTGACCCAGGCGATCGCGGTATCCGACGCCTTCCTCGACCATGGCGAGATCGTGTCGCAGCGCGGGCGCGAGAAGAGCGACATCGAGCGCTACTTCGCCAAGCCCGGCGACGATGCCCACGGCCTGCCGGTGGTGGTGCTGACCGATCCGGGCACCGCGTCGGCGAGTGAGATCGTCGCCGGCGCGCTCCAGGACCATCACCGCGCGCTCATCATGGGCGAGAAGACGTTCGGCAAGGGATCGGTGCAGACGCTGCTCCAGCTCGGGCCCACAACCGCGCTTCGCTTGACGACCGCGCGTTATTACACCCCGTCGGGACGCAGCGTACAGGAGGGCGGTATCGAGCCCGACATCCGCGTGCCGCAGATCAGCGACCCCGACTACAAGACCCGCCCCGTATTCCGCGAGGCCGACCTGCGCCGTCACCTCATCAACGAGGTGAAGGCCGACAATGCGGTGCTGGAGGAGGATACCAAGACCGATCCGCGCTTCAGCATGACGCCCGAGCAGCTGAAGAAGCAGGGGATCGAGGATTTCCAGCTCTATTATGCGCTGAAGACGGTCGCGCGGCTGGGTGGTCCGACCCAGGTCGCGCTGGCGACCAAGCCGCCGGTGAAGTGATGGCCTCTCACTCCCCCGTCATCCCGGCCCTGAGCCGGGATCCATCGTGCGGCGAGCGACTGAGTAGCGTCGGCGCGAGTCACTTGGGGAGCCATGGATCCCGGCACAAGGCCGGGATGACGAAGGTAGCGGGAGGGGCGCAATGACCCCCTCCGAACGCCTCGCCCGCCTCCTCGCGCTCCTCGTCCCCGCCGCGCTGCTCGCGGGCGCCTGGATCGGCCAGCTCTTCTTTCACCTCTACCCGTGCGAGATGTGCCATTGGCAGCGCTGGCCGCACTATGCGGCGGTGGTGCTGGCGGGGCTGGCCTTCGTCGTGCCGCAGCGTTCGGTCGCGAAATCGCTGATCATCGTCGCCGCGTTGCTGATCGCGATTTCGGGGGCGATCGGCGTCTTCCATGCCGGGGTCGAGTGGCACTGGTGGAACGGCTTCACCGCCTGCACCGGCTCGCTCGGTAGCGGCGGCTCGACGCTCGATCGGATCATGAACACCGCGGTCATTCCTTGCGACGTCGCGCAGTGGCGGTTCCTGGGCATTTCGCTCGCCGGCTATAATGCGTTGATCTCCTTGGCCGGTGCTGCGTTGATCCTGGGCATGATGAGGAAGGCGCGATGAGCTGGAAACCGGGCGATCGGCCCCACCCGACCGAATCGATGATCCGCGTCGACCAGGCGGGCGAATATGGCGCGACGCGCATCTATGCGGGGCAGCTCGCGATCCTGGGCGATCGCCATCCTTCGGCACGTGCCATCCATCACATGGCGGCGCAGGAGGAGCGGCATCGCGCCTTCTTCGACAAGCTGATCGTCGAGCGTGGCGTGCGGCCGACGCTGTTTCAGCCGTTCTGGAACGTCGCCGGCTTCGCGCTCGGCGCGGTGACGGCGGCGATCGGCCCCGACGCGGCGATGGCCTGCACCGCCGCGGTCGAGACCGAGATCGACAAGCATTATGCCGAACAGCTGGCGGCGCTGGGCGACAGCGACCCCGAGCTGAGCGAGGCGATCGCGGATTTCCAGGCCGAAGAGCTGGAGCATCGCGATCATGCGCTGGCCAATGGCGCGGAGAATGCGATCGGCTATCCGGTGCTCAGCGCCGCGATCCGGCTGGGGTGCAAGGTCGCGATCGCCGCGGCGAAACGGATCTGACGGGAGAGGCAAGACAGTGAAGCGTTTGATTCTCGCGGGGTTGGTCCTCGCCGCGCCGACCATGGCACAGCAGGCGGCGCTGCCGGGTGCGCCGGTCCAGTCCGTGACACGCGCCAGCACGGCGCAGACACCGGGCGTCGTGCCCAAGCGCGCGCCGATCAACGGTGTCCTCGTCCTCTACGGCAACGAGCGCTGCCCGACCGACGCGGAAGGGAACGAGGTCATCGTCTGCGAGCGCCGTAGCGCCGAGGAACAATATCGGGTCCCGAAGGAACTGCGCGAATTCCAGGTGACGCCGCAAAACGAAAGCTGGGCCGCGCGCGCCCAGGGGACGATGAACGAGGGCGTCGGCGCCAACAGCATCGGCAGCTGTTCGACCGTCGGCGCCGGCGGCCAAACCGGCTGCTTCATCCAGCGCGCCAACGCCGCCACGAAGGAACGCCGCGCCCAGGCGAAGGCGGACGCCAGCGTTCCTTAAGTCCGTATTGTCAGTCCACACCCCTTCGTCATCCCGGCCTTGAGCCGGGTTCCATGGTTCCCCAAGCGACTCGCGCCGACGGTGCGCAGTCGCTTGCCGCACGTTGGATCCCGGCTCGAGGCCGGGATGAGGGTAGTAGGATAGGGCAGGGCTGTTCCACTGCTCGGCGACCGCCACCTCCGCGGAGCAAGCGGCACCGCAGATGGCGGGCCCGTTCCGGCATGACGGAATTCGGCTGTCGTACCGGCCCTCATTCGCGTTAAGCCACCCCCATGCCGCTGCGCCGCTTCCGCATCGTCCTGTTCGCGCTGGTGTGGTTCAGCGCCGCCTGGTTCGGCTCGTGGGAGTTCAATCCCAACAACGCGGTCCGGCTCTGGGCGGCGGTCAGTCTCGTCGAAAGCGGCGATGCGACGATCGACGAATACGCCCATATGACAGTCGACAAGGCGCAGTTCGGCGACCATTTCTATTCCGACAAGGCGCCGGGCATGACGATCGCCGCGCTGCCCGCGGCGTGGGTCGCCGATCGCGTCACCGGCGAACGGGCGGGGCCGCTCGACAAATGGCTCGGCAACGATCTGCTCGCGCGCTTTACCCGTTTGCGGCTTCGCCTCGCCGCCGCCTCGATCAGCGCGGTGCTGACCGCCATCGCCGCGGTACTGCTGTTCGACCTTGGCCTCGCGGTCACGGGCAGCGTCGGCGCCGGGCTGATCGCCGCGCTCGGCTATGCGCTGGGCACGCCGATCTGGGGCTGGTCGACGACGATCCTGGGCCATGCCCCCGTCGCCGCGCTCTACGTGATCGCGCTCTGGGCGGTATGGCGGATGGGCGAGGCACGGGCGATGCGCCACGCTGTCGTCGCCGGCTTGGCGCTGGGCGCAGCGGTGGTGGTCGAGCATCAGGCGGTGATCGCCGGCAGCGCGATCGGTATCTGGGCGCTGGCGCGGGGCGCAGGCCGTCGCAATCGCCGGACACTGCTCGCGGCCTTCCTGATCGCCGGGCTTGTCGCGCTGCTTCCGCTCGCGATCTACAACATCGTCGCGTTCGGCACGCCGTTCCGCGTCAGCTATTCGGGTGTCGTCGGGTGGCAGGGGATGCAGCAGGGGCTGTTCGGCCTCACCTGGCCGCGGCCCATGGTGCTCTGGCAGATCCTGTTCGGGACGAAGGTCGGCCTGGTCTGGGTCGCGCCCATCCTGCTGCTCGCCGCGCCGGGGCTGGCGATGCTGACCGAGCGCCGCGATACGCGCGGGCTGGCGATCACCGCCGCCACCGTCGCCGCCGCCTCGCTGCTGGTCAACGCCGCCTATGTCTATTGGGAGGGCGGCAACACCACCGGTCCGCGCATCGCGATGCCGCTGGCAGGCGCGCTCGCGCTGGGGCTGGCGCCGTGGTGGGCGGCGTTCCGCGGCGCCGCCGTCCGCGGGCTGACGCTGGGCGTACTGACCGTGTCGATCGCGATCAACGCGATGGTCGCCGCGGCGGAGATCTTCGGGCCGCAGGGCTGGGACTGGCAGCTGTGGCGCGGCGTGATCCAGCCCCACTTCCTCAACGGCGAGCTGCGCACGGCCCCGTCGGAATGGTTCGGCTGGACGCCGTGGCACGGCTTCGCGCTATGGGCGGCGGTCGCCACCGTGATGCTCGCCTGGCTTGTCTGGGCGGCGGGCCGAGCCTATCCTGACGCCGCTCGCGTGACTGGCGCATCGGTGGACGACCACGGGGAAGCGCGAGCCTGAACGCCGCGCGCCTGGGCACCACGCTTGACGGAGGTTGCCCCATGCCGATGACGATCGCCTTCCTGCTGTTCCCCAACGTCACCCAGCTCGACCTGACCGGCCCGGCGCAGGTACTCGCGCGGCTCGGCGATTCGACGCTTCATCTGGTTGCGAAGATGCGCGATCCGGTGCCGACCGATGCCGGCTTCTCGATCCTGCCGACCGCCAGCTTTAACGACGTGCCTGGCGCCGACATCCTGTGCGTGCCCGGCGGCTTCGGCACCAACGCGGCGATCGCCGACGACGAGACGATCGAATGGGTCCGCAGCGTCGGCGAGCGCGCGACCTGGGTGACGAGCGTCTGCACCGGATCGCTGATCCTCGGCGCGGCGGGGCTGCTGCGGGGCTATCGCGCCGGCTGCCACTGGGCGCAGCGTCACCATCTGCCGCTGTTCGGTGCGGAGCCGGTGGCCGAGCGCGTCGTCGTCGATCGCAACCGCGTGACCGGCGGCGGCGTCACCGCGGGCATCGACTTCGCCCTGACGCTAACCGCGCTGATCCGCGGCGAGGATCACGCCAAGGCGGTGCAGCTCAGCCTGGAATATGATCCGCATCCGCCGTTCGACGCCGGTTCGCCGGAGCGGGCGGGCGCGGCGCTGGTCGAGGCGGTGAAGGCACGCGGTCGCACGCTTGCGCCGACCCGCGACGACGAGCTACGCGCGCTGGCGATCAGGCGCGGCTTTTCCTGAGCCCGCGCACGCGGTGCCAGATGTAGAAGGCGACCAGCGCCACCAGCACCAGGCCGATCGCAAGGTCGGCCTGGTGGAACGCCGCCTTCACGCGCGGGTCGCTGTTCCACTTGTCGCCCAGCTTCATGCCGACCCAGGCGAGGCCGAAGCACCACGGCCAGCTGCCGATGAAGGTATAGACATGGAACGGCACCAGCCGCATCCGCGCGACGCCCGCGGGAAAGGCGATGAAGCTGCGGATGACGGGCAGCAGCCGCCCGATCAGCACCGCCGCCGAGCCCCAGCGCGCGAAGAAGCGGTCGGCGGCATCGAGTTCGCCCGGCCCGATCAGCACGTAGCGGCCCCAACGCTCCGCCATCGGCCGCCCGCCGCGCTTGCCCACCTCATAGGCGACGATCGACCCGAGGTTGCACCCGATCGCCCCCGCCGTCGCGGCGAGATACAGGTCGAACCGCCCGGTCGACACCAGATAGCCGGCGAACGGCATGATGATCTCGCTCGGCAGCGGGATGCACGCGCTCTCGATCGCCATCAGGATCGCGATGCCGGTATAGCCGCCGGTCGAGATCACCCAGATCGTGAAGGTGGCGAGGACCGCCAGGATCTTTTCGAACATGGGATTGCCGCTTGGGCGAAGGCGCCGCGATGGTCAACCGCTCGCGGGAACCCGCACCGCCGTTGACGGTTTGGCGCGCCATGACTGATCTTACCCTCAACGATGGCCGCACCATGCCCCAGCTCGGCATGGGTACGTATCAGATCCCCGACGCCCAGGCGGCGACGATCGTCCGCCAGGGCATCGATGCCGGCTTTCGCCTGGTCGACACCGCCGCGATCTACGACAACGAACGTGGCGTCGGCGAGGGCGTGAAGGCGACCGACGTGTTCCTGACGACCAAGCTGTGGAACGACCGCCAGGGCGATCCCCGCGCGGCGCTGGACGAAAGCCTGGCGCTGCTTGGCGTCGATGCGGTCGACCTCTATCTGATCCACTGGCCGGTCCCCACCGCCGATCGCTATGTCGACGCCTGGAAGTCGCTGGTGAGCCTGCGCGATGCCGGGCTGACGCGTTCGATCGGCGTGTCGAACTTCCTGCCCGAGCATCTCGACCGGATCATCGAGGCGACCGGCGTCACCCCCGCGGTCAACCAGATCGAACTTCATCCGCGGTTCCAGCGGCGCGAAGAGGTGGCGTATCACCAGGCCGCGGGCATCGTCACGCAGAGCTGGAGCCCGATCGGCCAGGGCAAGTCGCTGCTGACCGATCCGGTGATCGAAAAGATCGCCGGCAAGCATGCCCGATCGCCGGCGCAGGTCGTGATCGCGTGGCACCTCGCCAAGGGCTATTCGGTCATCCCCAAGGCATCGAGCCATGACCACCTGACCGACAATCTCGCCGCGCAGGACCTGACGCTCGACGACGAGGACATGGTCGCGCTCGACGGCATGGACTGCGGCGAGCGGCTGGGGCCGGACCCGAAGACATTCGGGTGAGTGGGCTGCCTGCCCCCTCCAAAAAGCTGTCATGCTGAACTCGTTTCAGCATCTCGTCGTGGCGTAGACGGCCCTCCCCCCAAGCAGATCCTGAAACGAGTTCAGGATGACGGCTTGGTGGGGGGGGGGGGGGGGCAGGGAGGCAATCAAACCATCCCGCCCGCCATCCGCAGTTCCTCGACGAATCGCGCATATTCCTCCGCCCGCGCCGCCTCGTCGGGCAGCCGCAGCAGATAGCTCGGGTGGACGGTAATCATCGCCGCGCCGCCGCTCGGCAGGTCGATCCGCTTCCCCCGTTCGCGGCCGATCGTCACCACTCGACCGAACAGCGACCGTGCCGCCGTCGCGCCCAGCGCCACCGTCAGCGCCGGCTTCACCCGCGCCTGCTCCTGCTCGATCCACCAGCGGCACGCCTCGATCTCACCCGCGCCGGGTTTTGAGTGGATCCGCCGCTTGCCGCGCAACTCGTATTTGAAGTGCTTCACCGCATTGGTGACATAGGCGCGTGAGCGGTCCACGCCCGCCTCCGCCAGCGCCCGGTCGAACAGCTGGCCCGCGGGTCCCACGAACGGATGCCCGGCCAGATCCTCCTGGTCGCCCGGCTGCTCGCCGACGAACATCAGCGGCGCGTCGATCGGGCCTTCGCCGAACACCGTCTGCGTCGCATCCTTGTACAGCGGGCAGCGGGTACAGCCCATCGCCTCTTCGCGCAGTGCCTCCCACGCGGCCAGCGCATTGCCGCCGACACTGGTCCGCGCCGTCTCGATCATCCCGCTCTCCCGCGCCTGCGCGCCCGCGATCAGCTGCGACACCAGCTCCGTCTCGGGCATGTTCTTCCAATATTTGCGCGGCATCTCGCGCAGCATCGTGCCCACCTTCACCCGCGCCGGGTTGAAGATGCTGGCGTAATAGGTCTTCCACACTTCCTCGGTCGGATCGCCGTCGGGCGCGTCGGCCTTGGTCGCGCCCGGCCCTTCGGTCAGCGCCTTGCCGTCCCAGTGCAGCGACACCTCGGGCGTCAGGATCGACCAGCGCATCGAGGCGAAGCGGTTGACGAAGAAGGCCGCGTTGGCGCGAACTATATGATGCTCGGGCTCGAACCAGGCGACGTAGCGGCTGCCCTCGTCGTCCTCGACCTCGCGAAAGCGCAGGAAGGCGCGCATCTTGTGGATGTCGCGGCCGACGTTCTTGGCGATCACCTCCAGCCGCCGCATCAGCGGGTCGGCGCGATCCTCGATCAGCCTGGGCTCGCGCCGCAGCCGGCTGAGCAGCGTGTAGAGCAGCGCGAACCGCTCGGGATCGTTGGCCATCGCCACCTTGCGGGCCAGGTCGATGAAGGCGCGCGGCACCGAAAAGCCCGGCGAGGCGGCGGGCGGCGGGGGTGCGTCTCCCGTCCCGGCGAAAAGGTCGGTGACGGTATCGCCGACCTGCCAGACGACATCGTCGGGCGGCACCTGCTCCGCGGCGAGCCCGCGCGCCGCATCGCGCCACGCGTCGAAATCGTCGGGGGCGGGCAGGGTGACGACGCGCATCCCGCACCGACGCGGCCGGACGCGTTTCGTTCCGGGTCAGGCGTCGTCGATCGGCTCTTGCGCGGACAACGCCTCGCCGCCACCGCGCCGGTGCAGCAGCGTCGTCGTCGCGACGTCCCACATCACATTGCCCAGCGTGCGCATGATATCGGGCACCGTTTCCACCGCGACCAGCAGCCCAAGCGGCGCCAGCGGGGCCCCGATCACCGACGCGATCGGCGCGATCGCGCTGACGAAGCTGATCGTACCGGGCAGGCTGACCGATCCCAGCGAGGTTAGCGTCGCCACGACGACGCCGATCGCCAGCACCACCGGCGACAGCGTCACGCCGAACCAGTGGGCGACATAGATCGCCACGGCCAAATTCATCGCCGGCCCGGTCGCGCGGAACAGCGCCACCGCCAGCGGCAGCGTGACGCCCGCGGTCGTCACCGGCACGCCAAGCTCGCGCGCGCCCTCCAGCATCGCCGGCAGCGATCCGATCGAGCTTTGCGTACTGATCGCGACCGCCTGGCTCGGCAGGACCGCTCGGGCATAGCGTGCCAGCGACACCCGCCCGCCGATCACCGCGACCGGATAGGCGAACAGCGACATGACGAAGCCCACCGCGCTGACGGTCAGCATGTAATGGACCAGGGCGCCGAACGCGCCGCCGCCCGCCTTCGCGCCGACCACCAGCGCCAGCGCGAACACGCCGAGCGGCGCGATCCACAGCACCCAGTCGATCACCACCAGCATCGTGTCGCGCAGCGCGGTGAAGAAGGCGACGAGCAGGCTGCGGCCCTCGCGATTGATGCGCATGATCGCAAAGGCGAAGACCAGCGTGAAGATGATGAGCGACAGGAACGCGTTGTCGACCGCCGCCTTGACGATGTTGGTCGGCACCACCCCGGCGATGAACGCGCCGAGCGCCGGCGCGGCGGCGGGCTGCTCCACGCCGGTCAACGCGGCGCGCAGGCTGGCAGCGGAGGCGGCGGGCAGGGGGACGAGGTCGAGGAACAGCGGCGTCAGCACCGCCGCCAGCGTCGCCGAAAAGGCCAGAAACCCGACGTAGAGCGCGATCGCCCGTGCGGCCAGCCGTCCGGCCTGAGCCGCTTCCGCCGTCGCCGCGACGCCGGTGACCAGCAGCGAGACGACGAGCGGGATGATCGTCATCTGCAACGCGTTCAGCCACGCCGTGCCCACCGGCCCCGCGACCGCGATCGTCGGTTCGACCGCGACTGGCACCCGCGCGGCGAGGACGACGCCGATCGCGAGCCCCAGGACGAGCGACAATAGAATGCGGGAGGCTTGGCTCATGCTCGCCCTTATCACTGGCTGGCGTTATGGAAGCGGGGCGCATAGCGGAGCGGTCGCGAGGGATCATGGCAAGAAAATATTTCGGCACCGACGGGATTCGTGGTCTGACCAACGCCGGCGCGATGACCGCGGCGATGGCAATGAAGGTCGGCATGGCCGCCGGCGCCTATTTCCAGCGCGGCGACCATCGCCACCGCGTGCTGATCGGCAAGGACACGCGCCTGTCGGGCTATATGCTCGAATCGGCGCTGGTCGCGGGCTTCACCAGCGTCGGAATGGACGTCATCATGGTCGGGCCGATGCCGACCCCGGCGGTGGCGATGCTGACCCAGTCGATGCGCGCCGATATCGGCGTCATGATCTCGGCAAGCCACAACCCCTTCGCCGACAATGGCATCAAGCTGTTCGGTCCCGACGGCTACAAGCTGTCCGACGAGGCGGAGGCCGCGATCGAGGCGCTGATCGACGGCGACGTTCCCCTCGTCCCCGCGAACCAGATCGGCCGCGCCAAGCGGATCGACGACGCGCAGGGGCGTTACATCCACTTCGCCAAGTCGACCTTCCCCGAAAACCTGCGCCTCGACGGCATGCGCATCGTCATCGATTGCGCCAATGGCGCCGCGTACAAGGTCGCGCCCGCCGCGCTGTGGGAACTCGGCGCCGACGTCGTGACGATCGGCGTCACCCCCGACGGCACGAACATCAACGACGGCGTCGGCTCGACCGCGCCCGCGGCGCTGGGCGAGGCGGTGGTCGCGGCCGGTGCGGCGATCGGCATCGCGCTCGACGGCGATGCCGACCGGCTGATCGTCGTCGACGAGAAGGGCCGCGTGGTTGACGGCGACCAGCTGATGGCGACGATCGCCGCCGGCTGGGCGCGCGCCGGGCGGCTTAAGGGCGGCGGGCTGGTGGCGACCGTGATGTCGAACCTGGGGCTGGAGCGGCATCTGTCGGCACAGGGGCTCGGGCTCGTGCGCACCAAGGTCGGCGACCGCTATGTCCTCGAAAGCATGCGCGCGCGCGGCTTCAACGTCGGCGGCGAGCAGTCGGGGCACATCATCCTGTCGGACTATGCGACCACCGGCGATGGCCTGGTCGCCGCGCTTCAGGTGCTGGCCGAGGTCAGGCGCGCCGGTGCCCCCGCCAGCGAGGTGCTCCACCGCTTCGATCCGCTGCCGCAATTGCTGAAGAACGTCCGCTTCGCCGGCGGCAAGCCGCTCGAGGCCGACAGCGTCAAGGCGGCAATCGCCGACGGCGAGGCGGCACTGGCGGGCAACGGCCGCCTCGTCATCCGCCCATCGGGCACCGAGCCGGTGATCCGCGTCATGGCCGAGGGCGACGAAGCTGCGCTGGTCGAGCGCGTCGTCGACAGCATTTGCGACGCGGTGAAGGCGGCGGCGTGATGGCTTTTCGTCAAACCTCCCCGGCACGGGGAGGGGGACCGCTCGGCGTTAGCCGAGTGGTGGAGGGGCAGCCAAGCAGCGCTGTCCTCTGCGTCTGCCCCTCCACCACCAGCCTGCGGCTGGCGGTCCCCCTCCCCGTGCCGGGGAGGTTCTAGATGCCCACCCCCCGCATCCTCATCATCGCCGGCTCCGATTCCGGCGGCGGCGCCGGTATCCAGGCGGACATCAAGACCGTCACGATGCTCGGCGGCCACGCTATGACCGCGATCACCGCGATCACCGCGCAGAATACGCTCGGCGTCCAGGGGGTGCATCCAGTGCCGACCGAGATGGTGGTCCAGCAGATGCGCTCGGTGATCGACGACATCGGCGTCGACGCGGTGAAGATCGGGATGATCGGCTCGGCCGAAACGGCGCATGCGGTGGCGGAGGTGTTGGAAAATCTGAGCCCCTCCCCTTCAGGGGAGGGGTTGGGGTGGGGGACGCAGGCGATGGTCTCTGCGAGGCTCGCCCCCACCCCAACCCCTCCCCTGAAGGGGAGGGGATTTAAGATCCCCATCGTCTTCGATCCGGTCATGGTCGCGACCTCCGGCTCGGTCCTCGCGGACGCCGACACCATCGCCGCCTTCGCCCGGCTGATGGCGATCGCGACGCTGGTCACGCCCAATCTGCCCGAACTACAGGCGCTCGGCGGCATCGCCGCGATCCCCGCCGCCGTCCTCGCCAAGGGCGGCCATGCCGAGGGTGGCGACATCGTCGACCGCCTCATCCTTTCCGACGGCAGCGAACAGCGCTGGTCCAACCCGCGCATCGACACCCGTCACACCCATGGCACCGGCTGCACGCTGGCGAGCGCGATCGCCACCGGCCTCGGCGCCGGCATGCCGCTTACCGCAGCGATCGGCCACGCCATCGCCTTCGTCCGCGCCAGCCTTGAGGCGGCGCCGGGTCTCGGGCAGGGCCACGGCCCGATGGGACAGCAAGACGCGACGGGCTTCCGATGCCCGGCCTGAAGCACGAAAAACTCTGCCTGCCGCCGGTCGCGGGCGTCGACGAGGCGGGCCGCGGCCCGCTCGCCGGGCCGGTGGTCGCCGCCGCCGTCATCCTGCCCGCCCGCAACATCCCACGCGGGATCGACGATTCGAAGAAGCTCTCCGCCAACGAGCGCACCCGCCTCGCCACGCTGATCCGCGAGCGGGCGTGCGTCGGCGTCGGCATCGTCGAGGCGGACGAGATCGACGCGCTCAACATCTATTGGGCGACGATGAAGGCGATGACGCTCGCGGTCGACCAGCTGGCCGAATGCCTCGGCGCGTCCCCGGGCCACATATTGGTCGACGGCAACCGCCTGCCGCGCTGGGATTATGCCGCCACCGCGATCGTCGGCGGCGATGCGGTGAGCGCGTCGATCGCCGCCGCGTCGATCGTCGCCAAGCACACCCGCGACACGATCATGCTCGCCCATCACGAATCATATCCGCACTATGGCTGGGCCTCGAACAAGGGCTACGGCTGCCTCGCCCATCGCCGCGCACTGGCCGAACACGGCCCCTCGCCGCTCCACCGGCGCAGCTTCGCACCAGTCGCGCAAGCACTTCTCCCATTGTGAGTCTTTCGCGCCACACCGCTAGGGGTTGAGTCTCGCAAGGCGCGACGGACCCAATATCTAGATCGGGACTCTTCTTGTTCCGCTTCAGCAACGACCGGCGCCGATCGATCGTTAACCAATATCATCTTGACGAGAGTCCACCGCTTCCGGCGAATGCGCGGGCAAAGGGGAAGGCAATGGGGGTCATCGACAAGGTCGCGCCGGCGCGCACTGGCCGCAGCAAGGCGGCGGCGGGGGACGTGCGCGCCGAGCTGCCGCTCGACCAGATCGTGATGGGCGATTGCATCGCGGCGATGAAGGCGCTGCCCGCCAAGTCGGTCGACATGATCTTCGCCGACCCGCCCTACAACCTCCAGCTCGGCGGCGAGTTGTTCCGCCCCGACGGCAGCCACGTCGACGCGGTCACCGACGATTGGGACAAGTTCGACAGCCTGAAGCACTACGACGCCTTCACCCGCGCCTGGCTGGCGGAGGCGCACCGGATCCTGAAGGACGACGGCACGATCTGGGTGATCGGCAGCTATCACAACATCTTCCGGGTCGGCGTCGCGGTGCAGGATCTGGGCTACTGGATCCTCAACGACATCGTCTGGCGCAAGGCGAACCCGATGCCGAACTTTCGTGGCACGCGCTTCACCAACGCGCACGAGACGCTGATCTGGGCGTCGAAGGGCGAGAAGGCGAAATACACCTTCAACTATCGCTCGATGAAGACGCTGAACGACGAGATTCAGATGCGGTCCGATTGGGAATTCCCGATCTGCGGCGGTCAGGAGCGGCTGAAGAAGGGCGGCCACAAGGTTCATCCGACGCAAAAGCCCGAGGCGCTGCTCTATCGCGTGCTGCTCGCCTGCACGAAGCCGGGCGACGTCGTCCTCGATCCCTTCTTCGGCACCGGCACTACCGGCGCGGTGGCGAAGCGGCTGGGCCGCCACTGGATCGGCATCGAGCGCGAGCCCGGCTATTGCGCCGCCGCGATCGAGCGGATCGAGGCGGCGCTGCCGCTCGACGAATCGGCGCTGGCGACGATGCAGAGCCCGCGCAGCCAGCCCAAGGTGGCGTTCGGCGTCCTGGTCGAGAACATGTACCTCGTCCCCGGCGCGGTGCTGACCGACGCCAAGCGCCGCTGGACCGCCACCGTCCGCGCCGACGGCAGCCTGTCGAGCCCGTGCGGCGCCAGCGGCTCGATCCACAAGCTGGGCGCGACGCTGCAGGGCGCGCCGGCGTGCAACGGCTGGTCGTTCTGGCACTACGAGGCGGAAGGTGCGCTGAAGCCGATCGACGCGTTGCGGCAGACGTATCTGCTGGCGACCCAGCCCTAGTTGTTCGCGCGACGCCGCGGAGACGCGAAGAGAGTGGTTCACGCGGAGGCGCCGAGGCCCGCTGATCCCTCTCCCTCGTCATGCCGGACTTGATCCGGCATCCATCGATCCGCGTGCGGCTCGCCTGTCGAGGCACGCGATGCTCGCCATCGGCAAACCTCGACGTCATCGGTCTGCTTCGTATGAGCCGCCAACCCGGATCACTTTGTCAGAAGCCCGGCCGACAGATCGATGCCGGATGAAGTCCGGCATGACGAAAGCGGGAAGGTCGCCCCAAACAACCTCCGCGTCTCCGCGTCTCCGCGTCTCCGCGTGAACCACCCTTCTTCGCGCCTTTGGGTCTTCGCGCGAACCAACCCGTCCCGCGCCGCCACGCGAAACCACCAGCAACACTTCGCACCATCCCGCGATAGCGCCAGCAACATGCACGCCCTATCAACCTCGCTCCCGCACCCGGAGACCCGACCGATGCTCCTCCGCCCCATCCAGTTCGTCGACGCGCCGATGGCCTATCCCGACGGCGCCGTCGCTCGGCTTGCCGGGGGCCTGCTGTGGTTCGCCGCCTATGAGGTGGTCGACAAGGGCGAGCGGCGGATCGTCCCGATCCCCGATGTTGTCACCCTCGGCGACCGCGCCGCGACGCTCCACGCGCGGATCACCGCGCCGCGGCCTGCGCTGGCGCTGGGCGAGCGGACGCTGCGCTTCGACCAGCCGCTGGTCGCCGGCATCCTCAACGTCACGCCCGACAGCTTCTCCGATGGCGGCGCTCACATCGGCGATCCCGCCGGTGCCGCCGCCGCTGGCGTCGACATGGCCGCCGCTGGTGCCGCAATGGTCGATGTCGGCGGCGAGTCGACCCGCCCTGGCGCGGCGCTGGTGTGGGAGGGGGACGAGGCCGAGCGCACCGTGCCCGTCGTCGAGCGGCTCGCCGCCGCCGGCGTCCCCGTCTCGATCGACACGCGCAAGGCGAGCGTGATGGAGGCGGCGCTGGCCGCAGGCGCCGCAATCGTCAACGACGTGTCCGCGCTGCTCTGGGACGATCGCGCGCTCGCGCTGGTGGCGCGCGCCGGCTGCCCCGTCGTGCTGATGCATTCGCCCGACCCCGCCAAGGGGCCGCACGGCGGCGATGGCTATGCCGACGTCGTCGCCGATGTGTTCGCCTGGCTGGAGGCGCGGATCGAGGCGGTGGTCGCAGCCGGGGTCGATCGGGCTCGGATCATCGTCGATCCCGGCATCGGCTTCGGCAAGTCGCTCGCCGACAATCTCGCGCTGCTCAACGGCCTCGCCGCCTTCCACGGGCTCGGCTGCCCGATCATGCTGGGTGTCAGCCGCAAAAGGCTGATCGGCGCCTTGTCGAACGAAGCGCCGGTCGCCGAACGGCTCGGCGGCAGCATCGCGCTCGCCACCATCGGCGCCGCCGCCGGGGTGCAGATCCTGCGCGTCCACGACGTCGGGGAGACGGTCCAGGGCTTACGGATCTGGCGCGGCTTGCGCGACCGAGCGCTGGTCGGTCGATGAACTTGTGGCCGCTCCGGTCGTTGTGCGCCGCGAAAAGGGAAATGCAGATCAATGATCGTTGATGCCACACCGCGTCTCAGTCGCATCGTGTCCGAAGTCTGGCGTCCGCTCGCGGCGCTGTTCGTCTGGGACTGCATCGTCACCTTCGTCTATTATTTCACGCCCCTGCGCGCACCGTCGCTGCCGCTGACGCTGTTCGGCACCGGCCTCGCGCTGTTCCTCGGCTTTCGCGACAACTCCGCCTATGCCCGGTGGTGGGAAGCGCGCGGCCTGTGGGGGCTGATGATCAATGCGTCGCGCAACCTCGCGCGCCAGGCGCGCAACTTCCTCCCCGATCCCGAGGCGGTCGACCTGAAGCGTACGATCGTCCTGCGCCAGATCGCCTACGTGAACGCGCTGCGCTGCCAGCTCCGCAAGCAGAAGCCCGATGACGAGGTGCTGCGCTTCCTGTCGCGCGGCGAGGCGGAGCCGGCGCTGGCGCGGACCAACGTCGCCAACGGCCTGCTCGACGGCACCGGCCGCCGCCTCGTCGATGCCAAGAACAAGGGCTGGATCGACACCATCCAGCTGGCGGCGATGGAGGAGATCCTGGTCGACATCGCCAATTCGCAGGGCGGGATGGAGCGGATCAAGAACACCCCGCTCCCGAACCAATTCCGTTTCTTCCCGTCCTTCTTCACCAAGCTTTTCTGCATTTTGCTGCCGATCGGTTTGGTCGAAACGCTGGAATTCGCGACGCCTGTGGGCTCGACGCTGGCGGGCCTCATGTTCCTGGCGGCGCTTCAGGTCGGCGACGACCTCGTCGATCCGTTCGCTAATACCGTCCACGACCTGCCGCTCAACGCGATGTGCCGGACGATCGAGATCGACCTGCTTCAGGCGATCGGCGACCAGGCGCCCGAACCGATCACGCCCGACAAGGGCGTGCTGTGGTGATCGCGGCTAGAGCGTGTAGCCGCCGTCGCTGGTCAGCACCGCGCCGGTGATCGTCGCGGCGGCGTCGCTCAGCAGGAAGGTAATCTGGCCGGCGATCTCCTCCGCCGTCGCATAGCGGCCGAGCGGGGTCGCCATCGCCGCCAGCTCGCGAAACGCCGCCGCCCGCCCGATCGCGGCGGCACGATCGGCGAACATCGGCATGTCGTCCCACACCGGCGTCTCGACCCCGCCCGGCGCGATCGCGTTGACGCGCAGCCCGGTCGCGGCGCCCTCCCTGGCGGCGACGCGGGCGAGCTGAATCAACCCCGCCTTGGACGCGCCATAGGCCGCGACGCCCGGCTCCACCTTGATCCCGGCGGCCGACGCGACCGCGACGATGCTGCCGGGTCGCCCCGCCATCGCCCGCATCGCCGCGCGCAGCGTCAGGAACGCGCCGTCGAGGTTGACCGCCAGGATCCGTCGCCATTCGGCGAAGGCGAGGTCGGCGATCGGGCCGGCACCGGCGACGCCGGCGTTGACGACGGCATGGTCGATCCCCGCCAGATACGGCGCGGCGTTGTCCCAGAACCCCTCGTCGGCAACGTCGCCCGGCACCAGGTCGAGCGTGCAGCCGAGGTCGATCCGCCCCAGCGCTTCGCCATCGCGGTCGATCAACACCAGCCGCTCGGCACCCGCGCCGGCCAGCGCCTGCGCAACGGCGAGGCCGATGCCCGATGCGGCACCGGTGACGAGGATCGATCGGTCCGTAAAGTTCATGGCCTTCAGCCTTGCCCGCCGTCCATGGCGGGTCAAGTCAGGCGGCGTTGTCGATGCCCAGCTCGCCCAGCTTGCGATAGAGCGTCGAGCGCCCGATCCCCAGCCGCCGCGCGACCTCGGTCATGCGCCCGCGATAATGGCCGATCGCCAGGCGGATGATGTCCGCCTCGATATCCTCGAGCAGGCGAAGGTTGCCGTCGGGCCGGAACAGCGTGACGCCGGCACCCGCCCCCGCCGCACTGGTCGTGCCGGGATCGGTCCGGCGGTTGCCCATCGCCGCGATCTGCGGAAAGTCGCTTCGCGTCAGCGCCGAGCCTTCGCAGAGCACCGCCGCGCGGAAGAGCGCGTTCTGCAACTGGCGCACGTTGCCCGGCCAGTCGTACTCGACCAGCAGCGCCAGCGCGTCGTCGGTGATGCCGAGCTGGCGCAGGCCGGGCTGGCGCGCGATCCGGGCCAGCAGGTGGCGCGCCAGCGCCGGGATGTCGCCCGATCGTTCGCGCAGCGGCGGGATCGTGACCTGGACGACGTTGAGCCGGTAATAGAGATCCTCGCGAAAGCGCCCCGCCTCGACCTCGTCGGCCAGCCGCTTGTTCGTCGCGGCGATGATTCGCACGTCGACCTCGCGCGGATGACGCGCGCCGATCGGATGGACCTCGCCGGTCTGCAGCAGCCGCAACAGCTTGGTCTGCACGTCGAGCGGGATCTGGCAGATCTCGTCGAGGAACACCGTGCCGCCGTCGGCATCGACCAGCTTGCCGATCTTGCGTTCGAACGCGCCGGTGAAGGCGCCCATCTCGTGCCCGAACAGCTCGCTGTCGACGAGGTTGGCGGGGATCGCGCCGCAATTGATCGTCGTCATCGCCCGCTTGGCGCGGGGCGACGCGGCGTGAATCGCCTCGCCGACGACCTCCTTGCCGACGCCGCTTTCACCCTCGAGCAACACCGGGATGCGCGCCCGCGCCGCCTTCGCCGCGATCGCGAGCGCGGCGCGGAAGTCGGGGGCGCTGCCGACGATCTCGTCGAAGGCGAGCAGCGCGGGGATCTTCTCGGTCAGCGGGCGAAGCTCGCCCGCCGCGGTGCCGCCGACCGCCGCTTCCAGCGCGCCGAGCAGCCGTTCGGGCGCCAGCGGCTTGACCAGGAAGTCGGTCGCGCCCGATCGCATCGCGGCGACCGCCTGCGCCACCGATCCGTCGGCGGTCAGCGTCAGGATGGGCAACGCAGGGCGGCGGCGCTTCAGCTCGGCGATCAGTGCGGTGGTGTCGGCGCCGGGCGCCCAGTGATCGAGCAGGACGGCATCGAGCTGGAGCCCGTCGGGCGTGCTCAGCGTCGCCAGCGCCATCTCGGCATCCGCCGCGAAGATCGAGCGCCAACCCCCGCGCGAGGCGAGCGCGGCGATCAGCCGGCGCTGTGCCGGCTCGTCGTCGATCAGGAGAAGAAGGCGCTGGCCGTTCCGCGTCATAGCATTGGGTATCCGTCCCGGTTCGGGGCGGATTCGTAGCCGGCATGAGTAAAGGCAGGCTTAAACTGCTCTTGACGACTTGAGGAAATCACTTCGCGTGGGCTAAGCTGACGTCGATCGACACTAGATATTGGGAATAGCGATGGCCGGCAATGGCGACTTGAAGCCGCATGAGAAAACCTATGACGGCCTGATCGGCATGCTGAAGTGGGGCGCGGTAGCCTGTTTCATCATCGCGTTTTTCGTGATTTGGCTCATCGCACCCGGTAGCAAGTGAGGATCGCGGTTCTTCGCGAGTCGGCGGACGGCGAAAAGCGAGTCGCTGCCACGCCGGAGACGGTGAAGAAGTTCATCGGCCTGGGCGCCGAGGTCGCGGTGGAGGCGGGCGCCGGTGACGGCGCCGCGATCGACGACCAGGCCTATGCCGATGCCGGCGCGCGTGTCGGCGATCGTGCCGCGACGCTGGCGGGCGCTGACATCGTGCTGGGCGTGCAGGCGCCCGATCCCGCCACGCTGTCGGGCGCTACGCAAGGTGCCTGGGTCGCTGCGGCGATGAATCCCTTCGGCGAGCGCGCGCGAATCGATGGGTATGCCGCCGCGGGGCTCGAAGCGCTGGCGATGGAATTCATGCCGCGCATCACCCGTGCGCAATCGATGGACATCCTGTCGTCCCAGTCGAACCTGTCGGGCTACAAGGCGGTGCTCGATGCGGCGAGCGAATATGGCCGCGCCTTTCCGATGATGATGACCGCCGCGGGCACGGTATCGGCCGCGCGCGTCTTCGTGATGGGCGTCGGCGTTGCGGGGTTGCAGGCGATCGCGACCGCCCGGCGGCTCGGTGCCCAGGTGTCGGCGACCGACGTCCGCTCGGCGACCAAGGAACAGATCCAGTCGCTCGGCGCCAAGCCGATCTTCGTCGAGAATGTCGCCGGGATCGAGGGCGAGGGTTCGGGCGGCTATGCCGGCGAGATGAGCCCGGAATATCAGAAGGCGCAGGCCGAGCTGGTGTCGGCGCATATCGCCAAGCAGGATATCGTCATCACCACCGCGCTGATCCCCGGCCGCGCAGCGCCGCGGCTCGTCAGCGACGCGCAGCTCGCGTCGATGCGCCCCGGCAGCGTCGTCGTCGACCTGGCGGTGGAGCAGGGCGGCAACGTCGAGGGTGCGGTCGCGGGCGAGGTGGTGGTGCGCCACGGCGTCAAGATCGTCGGTCATCGCAACGTGCCCAGCCGCCTCGCTGCCGACGCGTCGGCGCTGTTTGCGCGTAACCTGTTCAACTTCCTGTCAGCCTTCTGGGACAAGGAAGCGGGTCGGCCGATCCTGCCCGACGGCGACGAGATCGGCGATGCGATCCGCCTGACCCGCGGGGGCGAGGTGGTGAACCAGAGGCTGATGCAATGACACCGATCTTCCTGCTGCTGGCGCTGGCGTCGACGCAGCCCGACAAGCACCCGACCGACGTGAAGACGCGCACCGAAGACGCGGCGACGACCAGGCTCGCCGATTCGATCCGCGCCGCGCTGCCCCAGGCGAACCGGCTTCGTCCCGAGGGGGGCGACGACAATCCCGACCTGGCGCTGGCGATCGTCAGCGCCGAAGCGGACGGCAAGAGCACCGCCTATGTCGTCGACCTCCTGAAATCGCAGGGCGTCTCCGCGCCGCAGCGGCTGGCCTCGTTCAGCGGCAGCTGCCGCGACGACAAGCTGGCGAGCTGTGCCGCCGATTTGGTGGCGAAAGCCGACCGCAAGGTAAGGGACTGAGGTGCAAGGAGCTTCCCCCTTCGATCCTCCCCCGCCAGGGGGAGGTGGGCCGCGCAGCGGCTCGGAGGGGGCGGTAAGCGGCGCTTTGTCGAGAGGGGCGGGCTTCCTCCCCCTCCGTCAGCCTGCGGCTGCCGCCTCTCCCTGGCGGGGGAGGATGAAATTGCTGTCCTACAGTGCCGGAATCCGCCACCAACGATGGCGAACGTTGAGACCGAACGCAGGACCGCGTCCATGTCTCAACATTCTCAATATTCGCGCCGCAGCAGGGGGCTGACATGGACTTCGTCTCGATCCTTTCGGTCTTCGTGCTGGCCTGTTTCGTCGGCTATTACGTCGTCTGGTCGGTCACCCCGGCGCTACACACGCCGCTGATGGCGGTGACCAACGCAATTTCGTCGGTCATCATCGTCGGCGCGCTGATCGCGGCGGCGGCGGCGGGTAGTCCGGTGTCGAAGTGGCTGGGGCTGCTGGCGGTGGTGCTGGCGAGCGTCAACATCTTCGGCGGTTTCGCGGTCACCGCGCGGATGCTGGCGATGTACAAGAAGAAGGAGCGGCCGGCGGCCGTCCACAAATAGCTCGTCATTCCCGCGAAGGCGGGAATCCATCGCGCGGCCGGCGCCGGTGGAAAGATGGAGTCCCGTCTTCGCGGGAATGACGGATAAAGGCAGGGGGAGCCAGTAATGCACGAGACCGCCGTCAACCCATGGGTCGCCCTGGCCTATCTCGTCTCGGGCATCTGCTTTATCCTGGCGCTGCGGGGCCTGTCGAGCCCGCAGACCAGCCAGCGCGGCAATCGTTTCGGCATGATCGGCATGCTGATCGCGGTGGTGACGACGCTGGTCACGCATGTGCCGATGGGCGGGCTTGGCGGCGCCCACGGACCGGCCATCGCCGCCGCCGGCGATTTCGTCGATAGCGTGACGGTTGGCGAAATTCTCGCCGCGATCGGCCTCGGCGCGGTCATCGGCCTCACCACCGCGCGGCGCATCGCGATGACCGCGATGCCGCAGCTGGTCGCCGCCTTCCACAGCCTCGTCGGCCTCGCCGCAGTGCTCGTCGCCTGCGCCGCCTTCCTCAATCCCATCGCCTTCGGCATCGCCGACATGGTGATCCCGCTGATCGGCCAGCCCTTCGCGGCGATCCACCCGGTCAGCCGGATCGAGATGGGGCTGGGCGTCGCGATCGGTGCGATCACCTTTTCGGGCTCGGTGATCGCCTTCCTGAAGCTCAACGGCAACATGGGCGGCAAGCCGATCATGCTGCCCGGCCGCCACGTCATCAACCTGGCTGTGCTCGGCGCGATCCTGGGCCTGGTGTTCTATTTCACCCAGGACCAGAGCCCCTGGATCTTCTGGACGATCACGATCCTGTCGTTCGCGATCGGCTTCCTTCTCATCATCCCGATCGGCGGCGCCGACATGCCGGTCGTGGTGTCGATGCTGAACAGCTATTCGGGCTGGGCCGCGGCGGCGATGGGCTTCACGCTCCACAACACCGCGATGATCATCACCGGCGCGCTGGTCGGCAGCTCGGGCGCGATCCTCAGCTACATCATGTGCCGCGCGATGAACCGCAGCTTCATCAGCGTCATCGCGGGCGGCTTCGGCGGCGACAGCGCCGCGGCGGCGGGCGGCGGCGCTGCGGTCGACAGGCCGTGGAAGCGCGGCAGCGCCGAGGATGCGGCCTTCCTGATGAGCCAGGCCGAACAGGTCATCATCGTCCCCGGTTACGGCATGGCGGTCGCCCAGGCGCAGCACGTGCTGCGCGAGATGGGCGACAAGTTGAAGGAGCAGGGGGTGCGGGTCAAATATGCGATTCATCCCGTCGCCGGCCGCATGCCCGGGCACATGAACGTCCTGCTCGCCGAAGCCAACGTGCCCTATGACGAGGTGTTCGAACTGGAGGACATCAACTCCGAATTCGCGCAGACCGACGTCGCCTTCGTCATCGGCGCCAACGACGTCACCAACCCCGCGGCCAAGACCGACAAGACCTCGCCGATCTATGGCATGCCCGTCCTCGACGTCGAGAAGGCGAAGACGGTGCTGTTCGTCAAGCGCTCGATGGGCGGCGTCGGCTATGCCGGCGTCGACAACGACGTCTTCTATCGCGACAACACGATGATGCTGCTCGCCGACGCCAAGAAGATGGTCGAGGAAATCGTCAAGTCGTTGGATTGACGATGTAGATCGCTCCGAAATGGCGGCAATAGCCGGAGTGGTTGTCCTAACCTGGGTCATTTAATCTATCCGGACCGGATTTAAGCGCGCGCACCGCTGCGTTGGGCAGCCTAGGTTCGGACGATGATGGGCGCGGCGACGACGATGATGTGGGGCAATGACTATCGCGGTGACGACGGCGGCGCGGTCGTCGTCATCGGCGCCGATGGGGGCGATGCGGGCGAGGCGATGACGCTGGTCGGCGCGCGGATCGCGGCGACGCTGGGCTGGGAGAATGTCGCCGACGGGCTCGATACGGTCGGTGGCGGCGCGCCCGTGCTGGTCGTCGAGGCGGAGGGGATCGACGAGGACCTGCTCGCCGCCGCACTGCCGCGGATCGATGGCCATGCCAGCGCCCTGGACCTGCATGTCGTCGTGTCGCTGGGGCGAGACCAGATCGATCTCGTCGCCAGCCATCTGCTCGGCCGCCGCGTCGCGCTGCTGTGCGAGCCGTCGATCAGCGAGCGGGTCGTCGCGCTGACCGTCGCGTTGGGCGGCACCGGGGCGGCGACGCTCGACGACAGCGTGCGCGAGAACGAGGCGGAACGGCTGAAGCGACTGAACGAGGAGGTGGCGCGGATCGCCGACCTGCTCGCTCGATTGAGCCGCGATACGCCGTCGCCCGCCACCGAGGTGGAGGATCGGCGCCAGCGTTTCGATCCCGGCCCCGTCGGTATCGAGGAGGCGGCCGATCCGGCGGAGGTTCGCCGGATCATCCGTACCCGCCGGCTGCGCGATCAGTTCTTCGGCGCCAATCTGTTCGAGGATCCCGCCTGGGACATGCTGCTCGACCTCTATGCCGCCGAGCTGGAACGCACGCGGGTGTCCGTGTCCAGCCTGTGCATCGCCGCCGCCGTCGCGCCGACCACGGCGCTACGCTGGATCACCAAGCTGACCGAGGCGGGCCTGTTCGTCCGCCAGCCCGATCCCACCGACCGCCGCCGCGCCTTCATGGCGCTGACCCCGCGCGCCAGCGAGGCGATGCGCCGCTACCTCGTCGCCGCCCGACGCGCGCCCGTCGCCTGATGCCATCGCGAGTTGCAGCGATGCGCTCGCGGCGATAGAGCGGTCGTCCCCACCGGGGGGCGCTTAGCTCAGTTGGTAGAGCATCTCGTTTACACCGAGAGGGTCGGCGGTTCGAGCCCGTCAGCGCCCACCATTCCAGGCTTATTGTCGTACAAAAGGCTGGCAGCTGCGCCCGACTGTGCTAGGGCTGCGGCGCTGGAGGGGTAATGACGCGATCCGATCCGATAGCGCCTGCGGGGCGCGAATGAGCCGCTTCGTCGGTGTCGACTGGGGCACGACCAATCGCCGCGCCTATCTGATCGAGGACGGCGCGGTGATCGCCGGCGAGCGCGACGGGACGGGCATCCTGTCGGTCGCGACCGGAGATTTCGCCTGCGAAGCCGCGGCGTTGCGCGCGCGCTTCAACGGCGCGCCGATGCTGCTCGCCGGCATGGTCGGATCGAACAAGGGCTGGGTCGACGCAGGCTATGTGGCCTGCCCCGCAACGGCGGAGGCACTGGCGACGGCGCTCGTCCGCCCGGTCGACGGCGTGGCGATCGTGCCGGGCGTCAGCCGTGTGGTCGACGGGCGCGGCGACGTGATGCGTGGCGAAGAAGTGCAGCTGCTCGGGGCCGTCGTCGCCGGGCTGGCGCCGGCCGATGCGCTGCTCTGCCAGCCCGGCACCCATGCCAAATGGGCGCGGATGACGGGCGGGGCGATCGCCGAATTCGCGACCGCGATGACGGGTGAGATGTTCGCGCTGCTGCAAAAGCATGCGCTGATCGGCGCCGCGATGACCGGCGACGTGGTCGATGGCGACGCCTATCGCCAGGGGGTTGCCGACGCGGGCGACGACGATCTGCTCCGCCGCCTTTTCGGCGTGCGCGCGGCGAGCGTTCTCGGCTTGCGCGACGATGCCGACGCCGCCGCCTATGTCAGCGGCCTGCTGATCGGCACGGACGTGCGCGCGCGTCTTCGCGACGATGCTGCCGACGTCTATCTTCTCGCCGACGAGGCGCTTGGCGCACTCTATGCCGCGGCAATTGAGATGACGGGAGGGCGAGCGCTTCGCGTCGACAGCCAGGCCGCCTTCGTTGCCGGTATCAACCACCTGTGGGACCTTGCCCGATGACCGATTTCGCCGCCGCCTTCGCCGCATGCCCGCTAGTGGCGATCCTGCGCGGAATACGGCCCGACGAGGTAGAGGCTGTTGGCGACGTGCTGGTCGAGGCGGGGTTCACGATGATCGAGGTGCCGCTCAACTCGCCCGATCCCTTTGCCAGCATCGCAGGCCTGGCGCGGCGGCTCGGCGATCGGGCGATGGTCGGCGCGGGGACGGTGCTGAAGGTCGAGGACGTCGCCCGGGTCGGCGATGCCGGGGGGCAATTGATCATTTCGCCCAACACCAATGTCGAGGTGATCGCCGCGACGGCGCGTGCCGGCATGGTCTCGATGCCGGGATATTTCACGCCGTCGGAAGCCTTTGCCGCGATCGACGCAGGCGCGAACGCGCTCAAGCTGTTTCCCGCCGAGGCGGCGAGCCCCGTGGTGTTGAAGGCGCAGCGCGCCGTCGTGCCCAAGAGCGTGCCGGTGCTGATCGTCGGCGGCGTCACGCCCGACGGGATGGCGCCGTGGCGTGCGGCGGGGGCCGATGGCTTCGGGCTTGGCTCGGCACTCTACAAGCTCGGGGCGACCGCCGATGACGTGGGTCGTTCGGCGCGGGCGTTCGTCGAGGCGTGGCGGACGGGGGCCTGACCGCTTCCGATGGATACCCAGTCGTCATGCTGAACTTGGTTCGGGATCTCGTCCCGCGGGCGTAGCGCTTGAGGTGGGGGGCTGAATCAAGCAATTAGCCTGAATTTGGTTCAGCATCTTCTCCCGCAGGCGTAGCGCTTGTGGAGGGAGATCCTGAGACAAGCTCAGGATGACGGATTGAAGGGGTCGGCGGCGCCACCAGGGGCATGACCATTGCCGGCCGGACCCGCTCAATCCCGTCAGCAGCCGAAGCCAGCCTTACTTGCCGCCTCGGACCGCCGCCTGCGGATCGACCGAGGGTGCGCCCGAGGCGGGAGTGCCCTGGTTGCCGATATTGTTGGTCTCGGCGCCCTCGGCGGTGGCGTTGGCGGTCGCCTCCGCGCCCTTGGCGGTGTCGCCCGCCTTCGCCTCGCCGGAGGGTGCGCCGGCGGCGGGCGCGGCGGGGAGGGGGAGGTTCGAACCCTGCTGGTTGAGATACAGGATCACGTTCGCGCGATCCTGGGCATTGCCTAGGCCCGCGAACGTCATCTTGGTGCCGGGCGCGAACTTGCGCGGGCTCGTCAACCACGCGTTCATCTTGTCGAAGTCCCAATTGCCACCGACCGCCTTCAGCGCGTCGGAGAAGGCATAGCCGGCCTTGCCCTGCGCGATGCCTTCGCCGAGCGTCGCATAGAGGTTCGGGCCGATGCCGTTGGCGCCGCCCTGGTTCACCGTGTGGCAGGCGGCGCACTTCTTGAAGACCTCGGCGCCCTTCGCGGCATCGGCGGTGGGCAGCAGCGTGGCGATCGGCACCTCGGCCGCGGCGCCGCCGGCACCCTCTTCCTCGACGCCCTCGATCGCATAGCCCATCTTTTCGGGCCGGCCGCCGTGGAACACCATGCTGCCGACGATCGACAGGCCCAGCGCCGCCGCGCATGCGCCGAGCGTCCAGCCAGCGATCGTGTTCGTCCGAGAGTCCATGTGAGAACGCCGCCCCTAAGATAATTCAGCTTCCCATAGGAAAGCCGCGAGCCCATCGCAAGCCGCGCTTGTGCGTCGCGTGCGCGGATCCTAACCGGCGACGCGTTATGACCGAGTTCGCCGCCCCCGCCCGTCACCTCGTCGCCGCCATGCGCGAGGCCGCCGCCGCCTCGCCCGAGCGGACCATCGCCTATCAGGGCGCGCCGGGCGCCAACAGCCATGTCGCCGCGCTGGAGGCGTTCCCCGACGGGCTGCCGCTGCCGTGCTTCAGCTTCGACGATGCGATCGACGCGGTGAAGCAGGGCGTCGCCGACTGCGCGATGATCCCGATCGAGAACTCGCTCCACGGCCGGGTCGCCGACATCCACTTCCTGCTGCCCGAAAGCGGGCTCGTCATCACCGGCGAGCATTTCCTGCCGATCCGCTATGCGCTGATGGGCACGGGGACGATCGATCAGGTGCGCGTCGCGACCAGCCATCCGCAGGCGCTGGGCCAGTGCCGCCACTGGCTGAAGGCGCACGGCATCGCGCCCGACGCCTATCCCGACACCGCGGGCGCTGCGGCGCTGGTGGCGGAACGGGGCGATCCCTCGCTCGCGGCGCTGGCACCGCCGGGCGCGGCTGAGCTGTACGGGCTGAACTTGCTGGCGAGCGACATCGCCGATGCCGATCACAACACCACGCGCTTCGTCGTGCTGGCGCGCGGCGGGCGGCCGCCGGTGGGCGAGGGGCCGTGGATGACGACCTTCATCTTCGAGGTGAGGAACGTGCCCGCCGCGCTATACAAGGCGCTGGGCGGGTTCGCGACCAACGGCGTCAACATGACGAAGCTGGAGAGCTACCAGCGCAGCGGCAGCTTCGCGGCGACGGAGTTTTATGCCGATGTGACCGGCAAGCCGGGCGATCCGGGGCTCGACCGCGCGCTGGAGGAGCTGGGCTTTCATTCGAAGTGGGTGCGGGTGCTGGGGACGTACCGCCAGGCGCGGATGCGGGGGTAGCGCTCCCCTCCCTTGCAGGGAGGGGAGTTAGGAAGTGGCCCACTCCGTCAGCAGCGTGTGGGCGATGGCGTAGGGCGGCGGCGGCAGGAAGCTGCCCTCTCCCCCTGCCAGCACGCGGGCGACCTCATCGCGGGGCACCCAGATGGCGTCCTCCAGCTCGTTGGTGTCGAGCGTGATCGTCGGATCGTCGGCGGTGGCGATGCAGGCCATCATCAGCGACGAGGCGAAGGGCCAGGGCTGGCTGGCGACGTAACGCACGTCGTGGACGACCACGCCGCTCTCCTCGCGGATTTCGCGGGCGACTGCCTCCTCGATCGATTCGGCGGGTTCGACGAAGCCGGCGAGCGCGGAATAACGGCCCGGCGGCCAGCCCTTGCCACGGCCCAGCAGCGCGCGGCCGTCATGCTCCGCGATCATGATGACGACGGGGTCGACGCGGGGAAAATGCTCGGTGCCGCAGCCGGTGCAGCGGCGGCCCCAGCCGGCGCGGAATGGCTCGGTCGCGTGGCCGCAGTTGGCGCAATAGCCGTGGCGCGCGTGCCAGAGGATCAGGCTGCGCGCGGCGGCATAGGTTTGCGCCTCGCCCGGCTGAAGCGTTGCGAGCGCGCGCGTCATCGCCGGGGAGCGCATCGGCGTCGCCTCCGCAGCCGGCAGGTGCGAGGGCAGTGCGGCGAAATGCGCGACGCCATGGTCGTCGAGGCCGAGCAGGATCGGCACCGCATCGTCGGCCAGCTCCGCGATGCTGGTCCAGCCGAGCTGCCCCTCGTTGTCCACGTCGGGTAGCAGGCCGTCGAGAAGCAGCAACCGCGCCCGTACGTTCATCGCCGCGGCCAGCTTCGCCGGATCGTGGCGCAGCCCATCGGCACGGTCGAGCGTGCCGCCGGTCAGTCCAGCGCGGATCACCGGCCGTGCAACCTGACCGAATCCTTGGCGAGCGCGGCGACGACTTCACGACGGACCGGCCATTGCTCGGCCGGGAAGTAATTGACCATCACCGTACCGCGGAAGCGCTTGGCGGGATCGACGAAGGCGATCGTGCCGGCGGCACCGCCCCAGCCATAGGTGCCCTTGCCGGGCATGCCCCCGGGCCCGTCCTCCAGATACACCGAGCCGCCCGCGCCGAAGCCCATCTTCACCGGCGCGGTCGTGCCGCCGGTGCCGCCGCCGATTCCGCCGAAGGTCAGGCCATTGGGCAGCAGGTTCGACATCGCGAGCCGCGCCGTCTCCTCCTTCATCACCCGCTTGCCGTCGAGGGTGCCGAAGTTCTGGAGCATGTGGAGGAAACGATCATAGTCGCGCGCCGACGACACGAGCCCGGCGCCGCCATAGGGGAAGCTGGGCGGCGTCAGCCAGGCGGAGGTCGCCGCCGGATCGACGGGCACGCGGTTGTTGCCGGCGAAGGCATAGTTGGTCGCCAGCCGCCCCGCCTCGCTCTTCGGCACCGTCCAATAGGTCGATCGCATGCCGAGCGGATCGAGCAGCCGTGTCTGGACGAAGCGATCGAACGGCATACCGCTCGCGACCTCGATGACGCGGCCCATCACGTCGAGGCCGATCGAATAGCTCCACTTCGTGCCCGGCTCGGCGATCAGCGGCACGCTGGCGACGCGTTCGGCGAATTCGGCCAGCGTTTTCGGCCGGACCGCTCGCATCTGCACTTCGGTCTGCGCATTGATTGCGGCGGGCAGGATGCCGCGGCGCTCATATTCCTTGAGCAGCGGGCCCTTGGCCGTGATCGAATAGCTGAGGCCCGCGCTGTGCGTCAGCAGCTCGCGGATCGTGATCGGGTTCTTCGCCGGTACCGAATCAAGGCTGGTGTCGGGGCTGGTGAGCACCCGCATCGTTTTGAAGGCGGGAATGTATTTCGAGAGTGGATCGTCGAGCTTCAGCTTGCCGTCCTCGACCAGCAGCATCGCCGCCATGCCGGTGGTCGGCTTGGTCATCGAATAGACGCGCCACAGCGAATCGGGGCCGGCCTTGGGCGCCCCCGGATCGTCGCTGATCGCACCCGCGGCGGGGAAGACGGTGGGCGCATCGCCCAGGCCGAAGGCGCCGACGATGCCGGGCATCTTGCCGTCGCGGACATAGCCGTCGAACAGCGCCTGTGTATTCGGCAGCAGCGCACGGGCGCTGAGCGGCGCGGTATCGTTGGCGGCGAGCGGTGGGCGTGGATTGGCGGCAGTGTCGGGTTGCGGACGCAACTGCATCGCCTGCTGGGCGAGCGCGCCGGTGGCGAGGGCACCGGCAAGTCCGGCAATGACCAGCTTCTTCATTCATCCCTCCGTAATGCCCTGGCGGCCTTGGCGAACAACGTCGGCAGGCCGGCTTCGTCGAGCCGGTCCAGTGGCCACCATTCGCCGTCGGGGTGATGCCCGTCGCCGTTCGCGACGGCAAGCGCCAGGGTCAGGTCGAAATGGGTGAAGCCGTGCTCGACGGTGGCGTTGTGCATCGTCCAGTCGGTGGCGACGGGCGCCTTGGCGAGGCCGGGCGGTTCGTCGGCCCAGGGGCCGGTAGGAAGCGCGCGCATGCCGCCGAGCAGGCCCTTGGGCGGGCGGCGGACGAGGAGGACTTCGCGGGCCCCACGAACGGCTCGATCCACTAGCTCCGTTCGTCCTGAGCTTGTCGAAGGATGGGTCGCGGGCGGTGCGCCGAGTTCCTGTGCTTCGACAAGCTCAGCGCGAACGGGGGAAGGGTGGACACGCAAGGGAGCGACGATGGAGAGGAACGGTCGCTCGACCCAGAAGATGGTGCCGTAGCGGTGCGGCTTTGCTTTCTTCGCCGCCTTGACCGGATAGCGATCCGGCTCGCCCTGCGCCTGCGCCCGGCAATCGGGCTGGAGCGGGCAGAGCAGGCATCGTGGAAGCTTGGGCGTGCAGATTGCCGAGCCCAAGTCCATCATCGCCTGCGCGAAGTCGCCGGCGCGTTCGTCCGGCGTGATGCCGTCGGCCGCCGCGCGGATCGCCGAGCGTGAAGCGGGCAGCGGCCGGGCGATCGCGAACAGCCGCGACACGACGCGCTCGACATTGGCGTCGACCACGACTGCGCGCTCGCCGAACGCGATCGCGGCCACCGCGGCGGCGGTGTAGGCGCCCAAGCCCGGCAGCGTGCGCAACGCCGCCTCGGTGCGGGGAAAGGCGCCGCCATGGTCGGCTGCCACCGCCTTGGCCGCCGCGACCAGGTTGCGGGCGCGGGCATAATAGCCCAGCCCTGCCCAGGCGGCCATCACGTCGGCATCCTCGGCGGCGGCGAGGCTCGCGAAATCGGGCCAGCGCGCGACCCAGGCCTCGAAACGCGGGCGGACGGTGGCGACCGTGGTCTGCTGGAGCATCACTTCCGACAGCCAGACGCGATATGGATCGGCCGCTACGCCCGGCGGCGCGCGCCACGGCAGGTCGCGGCGGTGCGCATCGTACCAGGCGAGCAACTTATCGGCGATGGATAGGCGCTTGGCGTCCACGGGGCGGCTATGGCATGGACGACGGGATGAGCAAGCGCGTCCGCGCCCCCCAGGCTGAACCGCAACGCCAAAATCGCGCCCGCGCGGTCAGCGAACTGCTGCCCGACGTCGGCGGCGCAGCATTCCGGCGATTCGGCTTCGTCCAGTCGTCGATCGTCAGCCGCTGGCCGGAGATCGTCGGCGAGAAATGGGGCCATGCGTCGAGCCCCGAATCGATCCGCTTTCCCGTCGGCAAGAAGCAGGACGGCACGCTGACGCTGGTCGTCCACGGCGCCCATGCGCCGATGATGCAGCATATCGCGCCCGAGATCATGGAGCGGGTCAACCGCTTCTTCGGCTATCAGGCGGTGGCGCGGATCCAGATCCGCCAGGGCGAGGTGGCGAAGCGCGAGCCGCGCCGCGCGCCGCGGTCGGTAAAGCCGGTGCCCGCCGACCTTGGCGAGGGGCTGAAGTCGATCGCCGACCCGGAGCTGCGCGCCGTACTCGAATCGCTTGCCGCCGGCGTCGCCGCGACCCGCGGCATCCCCAAGATTGGATGACACGCATGCGCCTGATCCTCGCATTTCTCGGCCTGTTCCTGCTGACCGCCGCCGCACCGGCGCGCGACTGGACCGCCGCCGTGCGCCAGACGCCGCAGGGTGCCTATGTCGTCGGCAACCCCGCCGCGCCGCTGAAGCTGGTCGAATATGGCAGCTATACCTGCTCGCACTGCGCCGAGTTCGCGAAGGAAAGCGACGCGGTGCTGAAGGGGCAGATGGTCAAGTCGGGCCGCGTCAGCGTCGAATATCGTCACCTGATCCGCGACCAGTTCGATCTGGCCGCGGCAGTGCTGGCGCGCTGCGCGGGCCCTCGCGGCTTCTTCGGAGCGTCGCAGGCGATCTTCCTCGCCCAACCCGTTTGGCTCGACAAGGCCATCGCCTGGCAGCAGGCAGACAGCGGCACGCAATATCGCAGCAACGGCGAGCGTTTGCGTGCCGTGGCGCAGGGGGCGGGACTGATCGAGCTGATGCAGAAGCGCGGGCTGACCCCGGCGGCGATGAACGCCTGTTTCGCCAATCAGGCGGAGATCGAGCGTATCGTCAAGCTGACGCAGGAAGCGCCCGCCGACGTCCAGTACACGCCCTTCTTCTTCCTCAACGGCACCGCCCAGCCCAACATGACCTGGACGAAGCTCGAGCCCATTTTGCGCGCCGGCCGCGCGCGCTGACCCGGAGTTGCTCATGAAGTATCTGATCGCGTTGCTGCTGATGCCGCTGGCGCTCGCCGCCTGCTCGAAGGAGGGCAGCGGCAACGAGGCGATGCCGAACGCCGCGCCCGTCGCCGCCGTCGCGCCGCCTGCGGGCCAGAGCTGGGCCACCACCGTCACTGAGACGGATAAGGGCTACATGCTCGGCAACCCCAACGCGCCTATCAAGCTGGTCGAATATGGCGACCGGCTGTGCCCGGCGTGCAAGGCGCTGGCGAACACCGGCTACAAGCCGCTGATCGACAACTACGTGTCGACCGGCAAGGTCAGCTTCGAATTCCGCGACTTCCTGATCCACGGCCCGCCCGCGCTGGCGCTGGCGGCGGTCGGCCGCTGCGCCGGCAAGGAGCCGTTCTTCGCGATCCTCGAGCAGAACTATGCCAACCAGGATCCGATGAACGAGAAGCTGGTGCAGATGACCCCGCAGCAGCAGCAGGCGCTGACCGGCGGCGCGCCGGCCAAGGTCATCACCGGATGGGCCGAGCAGATCGGCGCGATCGATTTCATCAAGCAGCGCGGCGTGCCCGAAGCGAAGGCGCGCCAGTGCCTGGCCGACGAGGCGCTGCTCAACAAGATTGCCGACGTCGCCGATCAGGCGGCGCAGGACGGCACCGTCACCGGCACGCCGACGCTGATCGTCAACGGTCGCAAGATCGACGGCATCACCTGGCCCGATCTGGAAGCGGCGCTGAAGCGCGCAGGCGCCTGACGCAGGAAGCCGCCGGGGTCGCGATGCAGATCAAGCGGCTCCGGCTGGCGGGGTTCAAGAGTTTCGTCGACCCCGCCGACCTGGCGATCGAGCCGGGGCTGACCGGCGTCGTCGGCCCCAACGGCTGCGGCAAGTCCAACCTGCTGGAAGCGCTGCGCTGGACGATGGGCGAGAACAGCGCCAAGTCGCTGCGCGGCGCCGGTATGGAAGACGTGATCTTCGCCGGCACCGCGACCCGCCCGCCGCGCGACTTCGCCGAAGTATCGATCCTGACCGAGGTCGACGGCGACGAGACCGAGGTCGTCCGCCGGATCGAGCGCGGCGCGGGCAGCGCATACCGGATCGACGGGCGCGACGTGCGCGCGAAGGATGTTGCGTTGCTGTTCGCCGATTCGGCGACCGGCGCGCATTCGCCCGCGCTCGTCAGCCAGAACCGGATCGGCGCGATCATCGCCGCCAAGCCGACCGACCGCCGCGCGATGCTGGAGGAAGCGGCGGGGATCGCTGGCCTTCACGTCCGCCGCCGCGATGCCGAGGCGAAGCTGCGCGCGACCGAGGCGAACCTGCTCCGCCTCGACGAGGTGATCGCCGACCAGGATGCCCGCGCCGCCGCGCTGCGGCGACAGGCGCGTGCCGCCGAGCGTTATCGAACGATCAGCGATCGGATCCGCGTCGCCGAAGCGCGGATGATCTTTGCGCGCTGGCGAGAGGCGGTCGCCGCCGCCGATGTCGCCAAGGCCGAAGCCGCCGCGGCGACGGCGCGCGTGACGGCGGCGAGCGAGGCGGAGCGGGCGGCATCGGCGATGCAGGTCGAGGCGGCGACGACGCTGGCCGCGGCGCGTGAAGCGGCGCTGGCGGCGCGGGATCGGGCGAGTGAAGCGGGACACCGGCTGGCGGGCCTGCGCGGCGAGCTGGCGGCGGCGCAGCGGCGGGTCGCCGACTTGGTCGAAGCGCAGGCGCGGATCGTCGATGATCGTGCGCGCGAGGGTTCGCTGGCGAGCGATGCCGCGGCGGCGCTGGCGCGACTCGCCGATGAGGCGAGGGGGCTGGAGGCGGCGATCGTGCGCCATGCGGCCGAGGCGCCTGCGCTGGCCGAAGCGCTGGCCGAGGCGGAGCGGCGGGCTCGCGATGCCGAGGTAGCACTGGCGCAGGCATTGGGTCGTCAAGCGAGCGAGGCGGCCGAGGCGCGCGTCGCGGGCGCGGCGCTGGCGGCGGCGCGGACCCGCCACGATCGCGCGCGGCGCGACGTCGAGGCGGCGGCGTCGGCGATCGCGGGGTTGGGACAGCTTGCACCGCTCGAGGCGGATTGCGACTGCGCCGTTGCCGCGCGAGGCGAGGCGGCGGGGCGAGGCGAGGCCGCGCGAGCAGCGTTGGCGGAGGCCGAGGCGGCGGAGCGCACGGCGATCGGGCGGCGCGATGCCGCCGAAACCGCGCTGGCCGACGCACGCGCCGAATTGGCGGCGATCGACAGCGAGGCGGCGGCGCTGGCCAAGGCGACGCAGCGTACCGGGCGCGATCGGCTGCTCGACCATGTCGTACCGGCGGCGGGCTATGAGCGTGCGCTGGCGGCGGCGCTGGGCGACGATCTGGAGACGGCGCTCGACGCCTGGAGCGGCGCGGAGGCGCATGGCGATCCGGCGGCGCCGGGCGATGCGGTGGCGCTGGCCGATCACGTTTCGGCACCGGCAATGCTCGGACGGCGTTTGCGGCAGTGCTTCGTCGTCGACGCCGATGACGGTCGTGCGCTCGCCGCCGGGCAGCGGCTGGTGACGCGCGATGGCATCCTGCGGCGCTGGGACGGCTTCGTCGCGACCGGCAGCGGGGCGGCGGCGGCGGAGCGGCTGGTGCGGCTCAATCGCCTCGCGGCGCTGAACGCGGCGAGGCCGGCGGCGGCGTCGGCACTGGAGGGTGCGACCGCGGCAAGGGCGGCGGTCGATGGCGCGATCGAGGCGGGGCGGCGCGATGCCTATGCCGCGCGCACGGCGCTCAATCGGGCGGAGCAGGACGTTCGCGAGGCGCAGCGCGCCGAGGATCGGGCGATCGCCGCGATCGAGCGGCTGGCGGGACAGCGCGGCGACCTCGATACGCGCGCAGGGCGCGCTGCGGCAGAGGCGACGGAAGCAGCCGGCGAGATGGCGCGGGCCGAGGCGGCGGTGGCGCTGCTGCCCGACGGTCGGGCGAGCGCGGAGGCGGTGACGCTGCTCGGCCGGCAAGCGGAGGCCGCGCGCCAGGCGGTGGCGGAAGCACGCGCGGCGCGCGATGCGGGGGAACGCGCGGGGCAGGCGGCGCGCGAGCGGCTGGCGACAGCGCAGGCCGATGCCAAGGGGTGGCGTGCCCGTGCGGGTGAGGCGGCGAAACGCATCGCCGACATGGACAAGCGCGCCGCCGCGCTGGCGGAACAGGCGACGGCGGTGGCGGAGCGACCACGACTGCTGGGGGACAGCATCGCAGAGGCCGAGGTAGACCTGGCCGCCGCACGCGCTTCGGCCGAGACGCTGGCGCGGGCGGAGCGCGACGGCGAGGCCGCGCTGCGCACCGCCGAGGCGACGCAGCGCCGCGCCGCCGAAACGCTGGCCGAAGCACGCGAAGCACGCGCCGGGGCGGCGGCACGGGTCGAGAACCAGGAGTTGCGCCGCGTCGAGATGGGGCGGCTGTCGGGCGAGCGCTTCGAATGCCCCGCGCCGGTGCTGCCCGAGCGCCTCGGCTTCGCGGGCGCCGAGGTGGGCGATCCGCAGCAGGAGTCGACGGCGCATGAGCGACTGACCGCCGAGCGCGAGCGGATCGGCCCAGTCAATCTGGTCGCCGAACGCGAGCTGGCGGAGCTGGAAGCCTCCGGCGCCGGGATCGCCGCGGAGCGCGAGGAACTGGGCCTCGCGGTCAACCGGTTGCGCGGCTCGATCGGCACCCTCAACCGCGAGGGGCGACAGCGACTGCTCGCAGCGTATGAAGCGGTCGACGGCCATTTCCGGCGGCTGTTCGCGACGCTGTTCAACGGCGGCCAGGCACATCTCGAACTGATCGACTCGGATGATCCGCTTGAGGCGGGGCTGGAGATCATGGCGCAGCCGCCGGGAAAGCGGCTGCAATCGCTGACCTTGCTGTCGGGCGGCGAGCAGGCGTTGACTGCCGTCGCCCTGATCTTCGCGCTGTTCCTGACCAACCCGGCGCCGATCTGCGTCCTCGACGAGGTCGATGCGCCGCTCGACGATGCCAATATCGAGCGCTTCTGCGACCTGCTCGACCGGATGACGCAGGAAACGGCGACCCGATACCTGATCGTCACCCACAATGCGGTGACGATGAGCCGGATGCACCGGCTGTTCGGCGTGACCATGATCGAGAAGGGCATCAGCCGGCTGGTATCGGTCGATCTGCAGGCGGCGGAGACGTTGCTGGCGGCGGAATGACGGCTGGTCTGCCCCCACCCTTCCCCGCGCCGGAAGGATGGAGGCAGGAGGTGCGTTAGCGGCTGGCCCGCGGTTCCAGCAGCGCCGCCAGCGCGCGACCGATGTAGAGCAGGCATAGCTCCTGGTGGACCGCCGCCGCGGCAGGGTGGGTCGATTGGATCGATCGGATCGCTTCGGTGTGCGAGCGGTGCATGAAATAGTCGGCTTGAGTGCGCATCGGGGATACTCCGCTGGCCCGGTGCGCCGTCTGTCGGGGGCGGGTGTTGCGCCGATGTGGCGGCAACCATGTTGATTTGTGGCAACGTGTGTCAGCGCGCCCCGTGACATTGCAGCGAGTGGAACGTATATCGAACGCATGGGCCAGCTCGACACCCGGCAGAAGCTAGCGATCCTGGCCGATGCGGCGAAATACGACGCGTCATGTGCCTCGTCGGGAACGCAGAAGCGCAACTCGCGCGATGGGAAGGGGCTGGGCTCGACCGAGGGCATGGGCATTTGCCATGCCTATGCGCCCGACGGCCGCTGCATCAGCCTGCTCAAGATCCTGCTGACCAACAGCTGCATCTTCGATTGCCATTACTGCATCAATCGCAAGAGCTCGAACGTCCGCCGCGCGCGCTTCACCGCGCAGGAAGTCGTCCAGCTGACGATCGCCTTCTACAAGCGCAACTATATCGAGGGGCTCTTCCTGTCGTCGGGGATCATCAAGTCCTCCGATTACACGATGGAGCAGATGGTCGAGGTCGCGCGGTCGTTGCGCGAGGATCATCACTTCCGCGGCTACATCCATCTGAAGACGATCCCCGATGCCGATCCCGAACTGGTGCATCGCGCCGGCCTCTATGCCGACCGCGTCTCGATCAACGTCGAGCTGCCGACCGCGGGCGGGCTGAAGCGACTGGCGCCCGAAAAGGACGGTGTGCGGATCGAGGGCGCGATGCGCGACGTCAAGACGGCGATCCAGGATCTGAGCGATGCGAAGAAGCGCTACAAATCGGCGCCGCGCTTTGCACCCGCAGGGCAATCGACACAGATGATCGTCGGCGCCGATGCCGCGACCGATGGCGACATCGTGACCCGTGCCTCATCGCTGTACGATCGCTTCGGGCTTCGGCGGGTCTATTATTCGGCGTTCAGCCCGATCCCGGATGCCAGCGCGGTGCTGCCGTTGCAACGGCCGCCGTTGATGCGTGAGCATCGGCTGTACCAGTCGGACTGGCTGATGCGCTTCTACGACTACAAGCCGGCCGAGGTCGTCGCGGCGGTCGACGAGAAGACCGGGATGCTGCCGCTCGACATCGATCCCAAGCTCGCGTGGGCGCTGAAATTTCGCGAGCATTTCCCCGTCGACGTGAACCGCGCGCCGCGTGAGATGCTGCTGCGCGTGCCGGGGCTGGGGGTGAAGGCGGTCAACGCGATCCTGACCAGCCGTCGCTGGCGACGGCTGCGGCTCGACGACGTCGCGCGACTGACGGTGTCGGTGACGAAGGTGCGGCCGTTCATCGTTGCCGAGGATTGGCGACCCGTGGTGCTGAGCGATCGCGCGGAGCTGAAGCCGATCGTGGCGCCGAAGCGTGAACAGCTGGAGCTGTTCGCGGCGTAGGGCGATTTTTCACCTTCATTCGTCATCCCGGCGAACGTCGGGATCCATGGAGGCGATCGGCTGGTGAGGGCCCCAACGAGATAAGCCGAAACCATAGGCCCCGGCGTTCGCCGGGGTGACGGAGAGGGACTTCTTGCAACCCTTCGTCATTCCCGCACAGGCGGGGATGACGGAGAAGGGGTTCGGGACCACTGGAGTAGCGGCAGGTTGCGGCGCCCCCCAATCCCGGTCAGTCCTTCGAATCGCCGAACAGCGCGCGGATGTCATCGGCTTCCTCGTGAAGCTCGGCATTGGCCTCGCGCGCGGCGGCTTCGCGTTCGGCGCGCAGGCTAGCGATCAGCGCCTCGCGGTCGCCCTCGAGACGGGTGTCGGTCGGGGCCTGGCCTTCGGTGCCCGAGGCCTTGGCGGCCTTGGTCACCGCAGCGTCGAGCTCGCGCTGCGACGTCAGGCCGAGCGTCACCGGGTCCTTCGGCGTGATGTTGGCGATGTTCCAGTGGCTGCGGTCGCGGATCGCGGCGATCGTGGTGCGGGTGGTGCCGATCAGGTTGCTAATCGCGCCGTCGCTGATCTCCGGATGGTTGCGGATGATCCAGGCGATGCCGTCGGGCTTGTCCTGGCGCTTCGACACCGGGGTGTAGCGCGGGCCCTTGGTCCGGCGGACCTGCTCGGGGCCCTTGGTCATCTTCAGGCGATAGTCGGGATCGGCCTGGCCCTTGTCGATCTCGTCCTGCGTCAGTTCATGCGCGCGGACAGGATCGCGGCCGGTGAGCTTGGTCGCGGCGGTGTCGTCGGCGATCGCCTGCACCTCGAGAATGTGGAGGCCGCAGAAATCGGCGATCTGCTCGAACGAGAGCGACGTGTTGTCGACCAGCCAGGAAGCGGTCGCATGAGGCATGAGCGGCTGGGCCACGGATCGGGAACTCCGGCTTACGAACAAAAACGGCCGCCCCTTCCCGGAGCGGCCACGCAATGCCCCGATGTACTGCGCGTGTTGCCCAAGAGCAACCTCCCGAGGATTTTAGGCGTGGTGCGTTGACCGAACTGTCACAAAACCGGGATAAGGCCCGCTGCATCGCACAAGGGAGTTCAACAATATGACGTTTTTCAAGGGGATCGCCGGCGCGGTCGCGGGGCTGGCCCTGATCGCCGCCCCCGTCGCCGCTTCGGCCGCCCCGGCGCCGAGCGCCGCCAAGCTGTCGCTGCGCAGCGGCACGAGTGCCAAGCAGTCGACCAAGATCGGCGCCGACGTCAGCACGACGACGCTGATCAGCATCGGCATCCTCGCCGCGCTGGTCGTGATCGTTCTGGTCGCCACCGGCGGCGATGACGGCTCGCCCTCCAGCAACTGAGCGGGCTGGGGCGGCCGGTTTGCGGTCGCCCCATCCGAAACCTGGCGCTTCAGTCGCTCGTGACCTGAAGCACGATCTTGCCGACGTGATCGCCCGCGCCCATCCGCGCATGGGCGGCGGCAGCTTCCGATAGCGGATAGACCTGGTCGATGACCGGGCGCAGCCGTCCCTCGGCGACGTGCGGCCAGACGGTGCGGGCCAGTTCGTCGGCGACCATCGCCTTGAACGCGGCATCCCGGCCGCGCAGCGTCGAACCGGTCAGCGTCAGGCGGCGACGCATGATGTCGAAGATCGGGATTTCGGCGGTCGCGCCGCGCTGGACCGCGATCGAGACGTGGCGGCCGTCCTCGGCCAGGCACTGAAGGTTGCGCGGCAGATAGTCGCCGCCGACCATGTCGAGCACGACGTCGACGCCGCGACCGCCGGTGATCTCCTTCACCCGCGCGACGAAATCCTCCGCCTTGTAGTCGATCGCGTGATCGGCGCCGAGCGCCAGCGCCTGCTCGCATTTTTCGCGCGAGCCCGCGGTGACGATGATGGTGACGCCGAACAGCCGGCACAGCGCGATCGCGGTGGTGCCGATGCCGCTGGTGCCGCCGTGGACGAGAACCGTGTCGCCCTCGGCCGCATAGCCGCGCTCGAACAGGTTGGTCCACACGGTGAAGACCGTCTCGGGCAGCGCCGCCGCCTCGATCATCGACAGTGATTCGGGCACCGGCAGGCATTGGCCCCAGGGCGCGACCGCATAGTTGGCATAGGCGCCGCCTGCAACGAGCGCGCAGACCTGCTGACCGATCGCGGTATCGTCGACCCCGTCGCCCACCGCGACGACCTCGCCCGACAGCTCGAGCCCCAGGATCGACGAAGCGCCTGGCGGCGGCGGATATTTTCCCTCGCGCTGCATGACGTCGGGACGGTTGACCCCGGCGGCGGCGACGCGGATCAACACCTCTCCCGCAGCCGGCGTCGGCACCGGGCGCTCGACGAGACGAAGCACTTCGGGGCCGCCATGCGCCTCGGGATCGATCGCCTGCATCGTTTGACCCGTCATCGCGATATCAGCTCCCCTGTCCAAGCGGTCGTTATTGACATCGTCCCACGGTGGGTCAACGCTGGCGTCCATGGAGATCGACGACCTCCCGCATGCCGGTAACGATGCGCTGGCGCAGCTGATCCGCGAGGATCTCGACCCGCTGTCCGTCGCGGAGCTGGAAGCGCGGATCACCGCGCTGGAGGGTGAGATCGCACGGTGCAGAAAACGGATCGAACACGCCGTTAACCATCGTGCAAGCGCCGACTCGCTATTCCGATCATGAGCATGGGGTCGGTCCCGATCGTCCGCGACAGGCGGGACGGCGGGGCATCGGCCGGGCGGAACGCCTTCGTCCGCCGACATCGACCCCACCGCTTGATGCGGGGCCGCGTCATCACGACATTAGTGATGCACGGGCCGCATCCCCCTGGCGCGGCCCGACTGGAGTTTCGTTGATGCCATCCTTCGCCCCCGCCCTGGAAACCACGCTGCACAAGGCGCTCGAAGCTGCCTCGTCGCGCCGTCACGAATATGCGACGCTGGAGCATCTGCTCCTCGCGCTGATCGACGACGAGCATGCGTCGAAGGTGATGACGGCGTGCAGCGTCGACCTTGGCGAGCTCAAGACCACGGTCGCGCATTATCTCGACACCGAGCTCGATGCGCTGAAGGTCGATGCCGCGACCGATCCGTCGCCGACCAGCGGCTTCCAGCGCGTCGTTCAGCGGGCGATCCTTCACGTCCAGTCGTCGGGCCGCGACGAGGTGACGGGCGCCAATGTGCTGGTCGCGCTGTTCAGCGAGCGCGAGAGCTATGCCGTCTATTTCCTGCAGCAGCAGGACATGAGCCGCCTCGATGCGGTCAGCTTCATCAGCCACGGCGTCGGCAAGGGTGGCGCGCCGACCGAAGCCTCGACGCCGAAAGGGGCTGACGAGGAAAAGCCGGCGAAGGGGCAGGACAAGGGCAAGGGCGAGAGCGCGCTCAAGCAGTTCACCGTCGATCTCAACGAGAAGGCGAAGAACGGCAAGGTCGATCCGCTGATCGGCCGCGGGCCCGAGGTCGACCGCACGATCCAGATCCTGTGCCGTCGCAGCAAGAACAACCCGCTCTATGTCGGTGATCCCGGCGTCGGCAAGACCGCGATCGCGGAAGGCCTGGCGCGCAAGATCGTTGAGGGCGAGGTGCCCGAGGTGCTGAAGGAGGCGGTGATCTACAGCCTCGACATGGGCGCGCTGCTCGCCGGCACGCGCTATCGCGGCGACTTCGAGGAGCGGCTGAAGCAGGTCGTCAACGAGCTGGAGAAGCTGCCCCATGCGGTGCTCTTCATCGACGAGATCCACACCGTCATCGGTGCCGGCGCGACCAGCGGCGGCGCGATGGACGCGTCGAACCTGCTGAAGCCCGCGCTGTCGGGCGGCTCGATCCGTTGCATCGGATCGACGACGTACAAGGAGTTCCGCAACCACTTCGAAAAGGACCGCGCACTGCTGCGCCGGTTCCAGAAGATCGACGTCAACGAGCCGACGATCGAGGATACGATCAAGATCCTCGCCGGTCTGCGTTCGGCGTTCGAGGAGCACCATTCGGTCAAGTACACGCCCGATGCGATCAAGTCGGCGGTCGAGCTGTCGGCGCGCTACATCAACGACCGCAAGCTGCCCGACAAGGCGATCGACGTGATCGACGAGGTCGGGGCGATGCAGATGCTGGTGCCGCTGAACAAGCGCAAGAAGACGATCACGACTCGCGAGATCGAGGCGGTGATCGCGACGATGGCGCGCATTCCGCCGAAGTCGGTGTCGACCGACGACAAGAAGGCGCTCGAAAGCCTCGAAACCGACCTGAAGCGGGTGGTGTTCGGCCAGAACGCGGCGATCGAGAAGCTGGCGTCGGCGATCAAGCTGGCGCGGGCGGGCCTGCGCGAGCCGGAGAAGCCGATCGGCAACTATCTGTTCACCGGCCCGACCGGCGTCGGCAAGACCGAGGTCGCCAAGCAGCTGTCGTCGATCCTGGGCATTCCGCTCCAGCGCTTCGACATGAGCGAATATATGGAGCGCCACTCGGTCAGCCGGCTGATCGGTGCGCCGCCGGGCTATGTGGGTTTCGATCAGGGCGGCCTGTTGACCGATGCGGTCGACCAGAACCCGCATTGCGTGCTGTTGCTCGACGAGATCGAGAAGGCGCATCCCGATCTGTTCAACATCCTGTTGCAGGTGATGGACAATGGGCGACTGACCGACCAGCACGGCAAGACGGTCGACTTCCGTAACGTCATCCTGATCATGACGACCAATGCGGGTGCGTCCGACATGGCGCGCGAGACGGTCGGCTTCGGCAACATGACGCGCGAGGGTGAAGACGAGCAAGCGGTGCAGCGGATGTTCACGCCGGAATTCCGCAACCGCCTCGATGCGATCGTGCCGTTCGGCTATCTGCCGCCCGAGGTGGTCGCCCGCGTGGTCGACAAGTTCATCCTCCAGCTCGAATTGCAGCTGGCGGATCGCAGCGTCCACATCAACCTGGACGATGCGGCCAAGAGCTGGCTGACCGAGAAAGGCTATGACAAGCTGTACGGCGCGCGTCCGATGGGTCGCCTGATCCAGGAGAAGATCAAGCAGCCGCTTGCCGAGGAGCTGTTGTTCGGCAAGCTGGTCCATGGCGGTGAGGTGACGGTGCGGATGAAGGACGGCGCGCTGTCGTTCGGCATCGAGCCCGCCCCGCCCAAGAAGCCGCGCAAGAAGGGCGGCAGCAAGGCGGAGCCGATCCAGGCGAAGTAACGGACAACGGGGCGGTTCCGGCGGACCGCCCCGCTTCGTTTCGAGGGTGCCGCGTCGTCGGATCGCGACCGCGACTCCGGCCGATGGACCCATATGACCCGGCCGGGATGCGATCCGGATCCAGTGGGGGTTTCCGCCTCGTGTGGGCGGACCGGTTGACCCGTCGAGCACGTCGCGCCGCGTGGCCCGAAAATCGCACTAAGGACAAACCTCAACACTAAAAAAATCTTTGTTGCCGCTTCGTTTACCATTCCTTCGGAAACGCGCCGCTAGACCGACGGCATGATGGTGGCGAGGCTCTCAGGATGGCTGCTGGCGATGTTTGCCAGTGTGTTGGCCCTGCTGATGGCGCCGACCGCGGCGCGGGCGGCAGAGGCGCCGCCGGTCGAGGATGCGCCGGTCGCGACCTGCGTGCTGCCGGCCCAGCCGGGCATGACCGCCCGGCAATTGCTGGCGACGCCCGGACGGTTCGATTGCACGACACCGCAACGCGCATTCGGGTCGGGCGATTTCTGGGTCTTGTCGCAACCGCTGCCGACGATCCAGACCCGCGCTCGGTCGCCGCTGATCCGCACCGGGAGCGTCTGGCAGCAATCGGTCACGCTGTACGTTCTCTATGCCAACGGTGCGATCCGCCAGACCGGCTATACATCGGCAACCACCGGAGAACATCTGCGGTTGGGCGCGCGGATAGCAGTACGCTTGCCGCGCCATGACGCCGCCAAGGCGGTTCGCCTGTTGTGGCACATCCGCGGCGCCGCCAATTTGCGCGGGATCGTGCTGGGCGCGACGCTGATCGATCCGGCGCGGGCGAGCGAACAGGAAGTGGTGCTCGGCCTGCTCTACGGTGCGTTCGCCGGAATGGCGCTGGCACTGGTGATCTATAATCTGGCGCTGTGGGCAGTGCTGCGCCAGGCGTATCAGCCGGTTTATTGCCTGTTGCTGCTGTGCCTGCTCGGCTATGCCGCCAGCACATCGGGCGCGCTCGGCATGGCGTTGCCCTGGCTCGACAACAACGATCGGCTGCGCGCGAACGGCATTTTGCTGGGCGGCGCCGGCGCGTCGGTATTATATTTCGCGCGCACCTTCTTCGAAGCGAAGGTCTTCGCCGGTCGGTTTCGCTGGGTGTGCGACGGCGTCGGGGCGGCGCTGATCGGGTCGGGCCTGCTCTACGCCCTGGCATCGCCGTGGCACATCGTCTGGCTCGACCGGATGGTCATCGTGAGCTTCGCCAGCCTGGTCGCCCTGATCCCGGTGGTGCTGTATCGTGCCTGGCGCGCACGCAGCAATTTCCTGTGGCTGTTCGCGATCGCCTGGGGCGCGCCGATCCTGCTGACGGCGTTGCGCATCGGCCATGCGCTGGGCTTGCTGCCGTGGAGCCTGCTGATCGACAATCTGACGTTGGTATCGATGGCGATCGAGGCGACCGCCTCCAGCCTCGCGATCGCCTATCGGATCCATCTGCTGAGCCGGGAACGCGACGAGGCGCGGACACAGGAAATCGCGGCACGGCTGCTCGCGGCGACCGATCCGCTGACCGGCCTGCTCAACCGACGTGCCTTTCTGGAAGGCGCGATCGGACGTGAGGGCAACCAGATGCTGCTGCTCGCCGACCTCGATCATTTCAAGACGGTCAACGAGACGATCGGGCACGACGGCGGCGACGAGGTGCTGCGCGTCTTCGCCCGCGTACTGCGCGCCTCGGTGCCGGCGGAGGCGCTGGTGGCGCGGCTGGGTGGCGAGGAGTTCGCGATCGTCGCGCCGGTCAGCGCCAACCTATCGGCAACCCTGTTGCTCGATCGCCTGCGCGCTGCGCGGATGCCGTACGACCTTACCGTCACCGCCAGCATCGGCAGCTGCATCGGCGAACTGACGGACGAGATCGATTGGAAGGCGATGTATCGCTGCGCCGATCGTGCGCTGTTCGAAGCAAAGGCCGCCGGTCGCGATCGGGCGAGGGCGTCGCTCGCCGCTTGATTACACTTGTAATCAAAAGCGATCGGTAGTAGCCTCCCTGCGAGCGCAAGGGAGGCGCTGGTCGATGCTCGATCGTCGTCGCAAGGGTCTGATCGTAATCGCGCTTCTGGTAGCGGCACTCGCTGCGCGTCATCCGACCGCCGACTTCCGCCTCGTCACCCACGATATAGGCGATCCGCAGCCGCATCGCGTCCAGGCGGCGGTCGACCTGGGGCTGGTTGGCGTGTCGTTCCTCTACACATGGAGCCAGCGGCTGGGTTGACCGCGCGCGGGCGTTGCTTACACTCGTGTAAATGACGACTGCCGATCGTGACTGGGAAAGCGGCTATCGCCATCCCACCCCCTGGGCCACCAGCTATCCGCCGCTGTCGCTGCCGGACCTGTTCGCCGCCTCCGCCGCGCGCAGGGGCGATGCGTCGCTGATCGACTTCCTCGGTCGGCACTACAGCTATGCCGAAACGCTCGATGGTGCGCGGCGGGTCGCGTGCGGTCTTGCGGCGCTGGGATATGGTCGCGGCGATCGGATCGGATTGTTCCTGCCCAATGTCCCGCATTACGTCGCGGCTTATTACGGCATCTTGATGCTGGGCGCGACGGTGGTGAATTTCTCCCCGCTCTACACGGCTGATGAGCTGGCGCATCAGGTCGGCGATTCGGGCACGCGGTTGCTGTTCACGCTATCGGCGGCGGCGCTGTTGCCGACGGCGCTGAAGGTGCTGGAGGGAAGTGCGCTCGAACGACTCGTCATCGGGTCGGTGGCGGGGGCGCTGCCGCCGGCGAAGTCGCTGTTCTATCGTCTGTTCCGCGGCAAGGAGGTAGCGCCGCGACCCGACGATGCGCGGTTGACCGCTTTCTCGCAATTGATCGCCAATGACGGGACGTGTGTCGTCCCGGCGATCGATCCGGCGACAGACGTGGCGTTGATCCAGTATACCGGCGGGACGACCGGCGTGCCCAAGGGCGCGATGCTGACCCATGCGAACCTGACCGCCAATGCGCGGCAGGTGAATGCGCTCGATCCCGACGCGGGCGGTCCCGACCGGATCGTCGGCGCGCTGCCGCTGTTCCATGTCTTCGCCAATACCTGCGTCCTCAACCGAACCGTGGCGAACGGCGGGATGATGGCACTCCTGCCGCGTTTCGACGCCGGGCAGGTGCTGGCGACGGTAGCGCGGGTGAAGGCGACGTCGCTGCCGGGGGTGCCGACGATGTATCGCGCCCTGCTCGACCATCAGGGGATCGCCAAGGCCGACCTGTCGTCGCTGCGCTTTTGCGTGTCGGGCGGTGCGCCCTTGCCGGCGGAGACGAAGGCGGCGTTCGAGACGCGGACCGGTGCGTTGCTGGTCGAGGGCTATGGCCTGTCGGAGTCGTCGGGCGTGGTATCGTGCAATCCCTATGCGACCGGTGGCGAGGCAGGGTCCATCGGCCAGCCGCTGCCGTCGACGCGGGTGCGGCTGGCGGACAAGGAGGATGCGACGCGGCCGGCGCCGATCGGCGAGCCGGGCGAGATCCTGGTCGCCGGACCGCAGATCATGGCGGGCTATTGGCAACGGCCCGAGGCGGATGCGGAGGTGTTCGTCGAGGACGCCGACGGCACGCGCTGGCTGCGCACCGGCGACGTCGGGACGATCGATGCGAACGGCTTCATCCATATCGTCGACCGGCTGAAGGACATGATCGCGGTCAGCGGTTTCAAGGTCTTCCCGAGCCAGATCGAGGCGGCGCTGTACCATCATCCTGCGGTGCGCGAGGCGTTGGTGATCGGCATGCCCGATGCCTATCGCGGCGAGCGGCCGCGGGCGTTCGTGACCGTGAGCGAGCCGATCGAGGGCGAGACGCTGAAGGCGTGGCTCAACCCGCAGCTGGGACGGCACGAACAGGTCGATGCCGTGGTGGTGCGTGAGGCCTTGCCGAAGACGATGATCGGGAAGCTGAGCCGCAAGGATCTGGTCGCGGAGGTGATGGCGGAGGGGGCCGTCTAGTCCGAACCTGCCCTCACCCTTCCGGCGCTTCGCGCCTCCCTCCCTCTCCCAGCGGGAGAGGGAAGAGCTGCCGGAGGCAGCGAAGGGTGAGGGCCGGGGCTTACTTCAGCGTCGGGCTGTCGAGCTTCAGCTGGCCCTCGGTCAGCGTTTCCGCGTTGGGGTAGGCCTTGGCCAGCGCGGGGCCGAACTGCTTGGCATCCCCCACCACGACGATGCTGGCGGCGGCGGGATCGAGCAGCGTGACCGACGCGGACTGGATTGCGGCGGGGGTCACCGCCTCCACCTTCGCGGTGTACTCGCCGAACTCGCTCAGCGGCACGTTCTGGACGACATAGTCGCCGAGTACGTCGGCGATCCCGCCGGTCGTCTCGATCGTGCGGCCGAAGCCGCCGACCAGCACCGCCTTGCGCGTGGCTAGTTCGTCGGCCGGCACCGGCGTCTTGCCGAGTGCGGCCATCTGCTCGACGATCAGGCCGACGACCTCGGGTGCGGTGGCGTTCTTGGTCTGGGTACGCGCGGCGATCAGACCGGGCTGGCGCCCCGCGGTAACGCCGCTGCCCGCGCCATAGGCAAGGCCGCGCTTGATGCGGATTTCCTGGTTCAGCCGCGACGAAAAGCCGCCGCCGAGCACCGAATTGGCGACGCTGAGCGGATAATAGCGCTGGTCGGCACGAGCGATGCCCGGCCGCGCGACGACGACTCCCGCCTGGCCGGCGCCCGGCATGTCGACGACAATGGTGCGCGGCGCGGGCAGCGCCGGCGGCGCGAGCGTCGGCTGGACAACCTCCTTGGCCCGCCAGCCGCCGAATTGCGCGTCGGCGATCGCCTTCGCCTGCGCTGGCGTGATGTCGCCGACCATCACCAGCGCGGCCTTGGCCGGCTGCCATGTCGCGGCATAGGATGTGGCGATATCGTCGCGGGTGATCGCCTTCAACGAGGTCGGCGTACCGACGAGCGGCGCGCCATAGGGGTTGGCGCCGAACACCGCGCGGGCGGCGGTCAGGCCGGCGAGCTGCGCGGGGTTCTTCATCGCGACCTGGACGCCGTCGATCGCCTGGGTGCGCGACCGCTCGATCTCGGCGGCGGCGAAGGCGGGGCGGGTGGCGACGTCGGCGAGGATCGGCATCGCCTTCGCCAGCTGGTCCGACTTGACCGTAACCGACACCGACGCGCCGTCGCGGTCGGCGCCGCTTTCGATCGAGGCGCCGAGCGATTCCATCTCGCGCGCGATCTGGGTCGCCGAGCGCGTCGTTGTTCCCTTGGTCAGCAGGTCGGCGGTCAGGCTGGCGGTGCCGGCACGCGCGGGCGGGTCGAATGCGCCGCCGCCCGTCGCGACCAGCGTTGCGGTGACGATCGGCAGGTCGTGACGCTCGACGGTGATCAGGCGCATGCCGTTGGCAAGCTTGGTCTCGACCGGCTGCGGCAGGGCGACGCTGACCGGCGTGCCGGGGGTTGGCGGCATGAGCCGGTCGGACCCGCTGGCGGGCGTCACGATCGCGATATCGGCGGGCGGCGTCAGCGGCGGGGCGACCACGGTTGATGCGACCGCGATGGTGTCGCCGGTCGCGGTCGCCGGCTTGGCGCTGTCGGGCAGGTAGCGGATCGTCGCCGACCGGTCGTCGCCCAGATATTGCCGGGCGACACGCTGGATGTCGGCTGCCGTGACCCGCGCGATCTCGGCGAGCTGGCGGTCGGCGGCGCGGGGATCGCCGTCGATGATGACCGACGAGGCCAGGACGCGGGCCTTGCCCTCGGCCGTCTCGCGGCTGCGGATCGCGCCGGTCAGTATCTCGTTCTTCGCCTCGGCCAGCTCGGCGGCGGTCACCGGCTGGTCGCGCAGCCGCGCCACTTCCGCCTTCAGTGCGGCGGTGCCCTGATCGACGGTCTTGCCGCCCGCCAGGATCGCGAAGAGGATCAGGTTGCCGGTGCCCTGCTTGGTATCGAGGAAAGCCTGCGCCTCCTGCGCCAGCTGGTCGCGATAGACGAGGTTCTCGTGCAGCCGCGAACTGTCGCCGGTCGACAGGATGGTCTGGAGCACCGACAGCGCGGCGGTGTCGCTGTTGCGATCGGCGGGGACGTGCCAGCTCATCAGCACCGCGGGCAGCGGCGTGTTGGGTTCGTAGACGGTGTAGCTGACCGGCTGGGTCCGCTGGGGCTCGGTGACGGTCACGCGCGGGATCGCGCCGGCGGGGCGCTTGATGGGCGCGAAATACTGGTCGATCCAGCGATTCAGCTGGGCAGCGTCAAAATTGCCGGCGACGACGAGGATCGCATTGTCGGGGCGATAATAGGTTGCGTGGAAGGCGCGGACGTCGTCGATCGAGGCGGCGTCGAGGTTCTGGATGCTGCCGATCGTCGAGCGGGCATAGGGGTGGCGGGTGTACGAGGCGGCCGACGCGTAGGTCGAGAACAGCTTGCCATAGGGCCGCGCGAGCGTGGACTGGCGCAATTCCTCCTTCACGACGTCGCGTTCCGAGGCGAAGCTCTTGGGCTCGACGACCAGGCTCGACAGCCGATCGGCCTCGGCGAACAGCAGCCGCTGGAGATGGTTCGCGGGGACCACCTCGTAATAGTTGGTATAGTCGTCGTTGGTCGACGCGTTGTTGTAGCCGCCGACGTCCTCGGTAAGGCGATCCATCTGCTCGGCGACGAGGTTGCGCGTCGCCTTGAACATCAGATGTTCGAACATGTGGGCGAAGCCCGAGCGGTCCTTGGGATCGTCCTTCGACCCGACATCGTACCACATCTGCACCGCGACGTTCGGCGTCGTCGTGTCGCGGATGGCATAGACGCGCAGGCCGTTGGCTAGCGTTCGTTCGGTAAAGTCGATCGGCTTCACCGCCGCCGCACCGGCAGCCGGGGCGGTCTGTGCACCGGCGATCGAGGGGGCAAGGGTGGCGGCACCCAGCAGCAGCGCGGCGCGGAAGAACGTCATCGGCGGATCAGCCCTTCTTCTTGGACTTGGCGGTCTTGTTCGAATTGGCGAACAGCACCGCCGCGGCGACCGCGGCGGAGCCGATGCCGACGCCGATGATGCGCATCGGCCAATTGCTCTTGTCGGCCGGATCGGGGGCGGTGGCGGCGTCCTTGCGCTTCTTCGCGTCGGCGACCGCGGCGAGGATCTCATTGGGTTCGTCGGCCATCTCTACTCTCCTTTGGGCTTTTGGTAGCGGGCGCGGAAGGCGTTGGCGAACGGGGTCAGGTGCCCGTCCGAAATTGCGCCGCGCAGGTCCGCCATCAGCGTTTCGTAGAACCAGATATTGTGTTCCGTCATCAGCATGGCGCCCAGAATCTCCTGCGCGCGGACGAGATGATGGATATAGGCGCGGCCCCAGGTCGCGCAGACGGGACAGGGGCATTCGGGATCGAGCGGCCCCGGATCCTCGGCGAACCTCGCGTTGCGCAGGTTGATCGGCCCGTCGCGCGTGAACGCTTGACCGGTGCGGCCCGAGCGCGTCGGCATGACGCAGTCGAACATGTCGATTCCGCGCTCGACCGCGCCGACGATGTCGTCGGGCTTGCCGACGCCCATCAGATAGCGTGGCTGATGTTCGGGCAACTGCCGCGGCGCATAATCGAGGCAGGCGAACATCGCCTCCTGCCCCTCGCCGACCGCGAGGCCGCCGACCGCATAGCCGTCGAAGCCGATGTCGATCAGCGCATCGGCCGACGCCTTGCGCAAACCTTCGTCGAGCGCGCCCTGCTGGATACCGAAGATCGCATTGTGCGCGGCGTGCTCCTCGGCCGCGAAGAAGGCGTCGTGGCTGCGCTTCGCCCAGCGCATCGACCGCTCCATCGCCGCCGCCTGCACCTCGCGCGTCGAGGTGGTGGGCACCAGCTCGTCGAAGGCCATGGTGATGTTGCTGCCGAGCAGTCGCTGGATCTCGATCGAACGTTCCGGCGACAGCAGGTGGCGGGTGCCGTCGAGGTGCGACTTGAACGACACGCCCTCTTCGCTGCGCTTGGTCAGATCGGCGAGGCTCATCACCTGATAGCCGCCGCTGTCGGTCAGGATCGGCTTGGTCCAGCCCATCAGCTGGTGGAGGCCGCCGAGCCGATGGACGCGCTCCGCGCCGGGACGCAGCATCAGGTGATAGGTATTGCCGAGGATGATGTCGGCGCCCGACTCCTCGACGTCGGCGGGCTTCATCGCCTTGACCGTGGCGGCGGTGCCGACCGGCATGAAGGCGGGGGTGCGGATCAGGCCGCGCTCCATCTCGATGGTGCCAGTGCGCGCGGCGCCGTCGGTGGCGGCGATGCTGAACGAGAAGCGGCTCATTGCTGGATCGGCGACCGTTCGGGCGGCTGGCCGCCGGGGACGCGCTCGCCCTTCGGCGGCGGCGGACGCTTGCCCTTGGGATAGCTTTGCGGCGTCACCGGGCCCTTGTCGTCGGCAGCGACCGCACGGATCGTCAGTGCCTCGTTCCGCGTCACGGCGCTGTCGCCATCGCGATCGTAGCGCGAGAACAGCTTCGAGAACTGGCGCTGAAGCTCGTCGGCGGTGATGCGGTTGTCGCCGTCGCGGTCGACCTCGAACGGGCTCGGCAACGCGCCCTGGCTGCCCAGCCAGCGCACCTGCCAGTCGGCATAGGCAATATAGCCGATGCTGCCGGCATTGGCGCGGTCGGCGGCGGCATAGGTTCGCGCGATGCAAGCGGTCAGCTCGGCGCGGGTGGTACGGCCGTCGCCATCGCCGTCGCACGCGACGATGAACATCGCCGCCGGCTCGACGACGAGCGTCGCGGGGGTCAGCTGGTTCGCCTTGGCGGGACCGGTGACGACCACGTCGGGCTCGGGCGGCGGCGTCTGCTGCTGGGGCATGGCCATCGCCAGCAGGAGCGGAAGCGGCAGCATCATCGCGCGGCGTTTCGCTCGGGCGCTGACGGGCGGTGGGTGGAAAGCGTCACTGGGAACCTTGTCACTCTGATGGGGCGCGGGCGATCCGTGACCCGTTCCGGCATCCTTCCTAGATTGCCGGTCCCGCGGCGCCAAGAAACATTGGCACCAGCGCCGCACCCGGGCGACGAAGCGCTCCACTAGATTACGGAACGCTGACGGTAAGGTAAATTCATGATTAATCGGCGATCGTCTATCGGTGGCATATGAGGATGAGAGGATTGGTCCGATGACGGCACGATCAGCTATCGCGCGAGAGGCGGGCACGACGCAGCGGCGTCGGGCTCCAGCCGGGATGTCGACTTGCCGGCGATGCCGGCGGCCTGGCAGGTTATTGCCCGCGTCCATGCGCTAATCGACGACAACATCGCAACGCGCGGCGTCGCCGCCACGCCGCCGGCCACCGATCGGCATGTGGCGCGTCGACGCGCGTCCATTGCGGCGCGCCTATAACCCACGCGCCGCATCACCGCCGGGCTCCGAGAAGGTTGGCGTTTTTCAACCTTCGCCGCTTGAAACTTATCATCGAGCGACGGACAACCGGTCCAACAGGGGATCGCAACTTGCCGGTACTACATGTGCTTATCGTCGAGGACGATGGCGAGGCGGCGGCGCGACTTGCCGCCGACCTGGCCGCGTCGGGCCATAACGTCCGCACGGCCGGGACGCTCGATGCCGCGCGTGAGGCGCGGGCCGAGGCCGTCCCCGACGTCATCGTCCTCGACCGCATGATCGGCGGGCGCGACGCGCTGGCCGAGATCGAGCCGTCCGAAGGCCGCCTGTTTCCCGAGCCCGTGCTGGTGCTGACCAGCATGGCGGGATTGAGCGACCGGATCGCCGGGCTCGATGCCGGCGCCGACGACTATCTCATCAAGCCGGCGGACCCGCGCGAGCTGGAGGCGCGGCTTCGCGCCCTGGTCCGCCGGCCCAAGGCGTCCAGCGACAACGAAGTGCTAACCTGCGGTATTCTAAAGTTAGATCGGATGCTGCGCGAGGCGTGGGCGGGTGACCGCAAGCTGCCGCTCCAGCCACGCGAGTTCCGCCTGCTCGAAGAGCTGGCGATCGCGCGCGGCGAGATCGTGACGCGGCGAATGTTGCTGGAGCGCGTGTGGAACTTGAAATTCGATCCGCGGACCAAGCTGATCGAGACGCATGTCAGCCGGCTGCGCGACAAGCTGGGCACGGGCACGGGGATGCCGAGCGTCGTCACCGAGCGCGGCGTCGGCTATCGGCTGACCACGCCTTGATCGCACCGCGCGGTCGGACCGTGCGCCACCGCGTGTTCATGTGGGGCACGGCGTTCGGCATCATCGCGATCCTGACGGTGGCCGCGGGTTATCTCGCCGCCCAATTCCTGTTCGCGCATGGGCTGGACCAGCGCATCGAGGCGCGGTCGGCGGCGCTGGTCGAGGCGGCGAAGCGCGGCGGGATGACCGCGATGACCGACGAGATCCGGCATTACGAAGGACACGGCCTCCGCACCTTCAGCTACCGCATCACCGCCCGCGACGGACGGCTGCTGTCCGGGATCGCGAACATGCCCTCGCTCGAACCGGGGTGGCACGATGTGCCCGTCACCGACGTCGACGACGATTCGTCCGAGCGGGCGCGGGTGCTGACGACGGTGCTGCCCGATGGTAAACTGCTGTCGGTAGTGGCCGACACCGACTATGTCGACGCGTTCGACGGGATCATCGTCGTCATCCTGTCGCTGACGGTGGGGCTGACCGCGATCTGCGCCTTCGTCGGCGGGCTCCATCTGGAGCGGGTGGTGCTGGGGCATCTGGCGGCGGTGAACGACATGGCGGGGGAACTCGCGCGGCGCCCCGACCTCAGCCGGCGCGTGCCGTTGAGCGATCGCGACGACGAATTCGATGCGCTCGCCGCGACGTTCAACGCGATGCTCGACCGGATCGAGGCGCTGGTCGCCGATAATCGGCGCGTGACGGGCTATGTCGCGCACGACCTGCGCGCGCCGCTCGCGCGGCTGGCCGAGCGGCTGGCGGATGCGCAGGCCACGCAGGGCGACGAATGCCAGGCCCTGCTGGCCGCGGCCGAAGACGACATCATCCATATCCTCGAACTGTTCGACGCCTTTCTGGCGATCGGCCATCACCGCGACGGGGCGACGGGCGCGCATCGAGTCGACCTGTCGGCCTGCGTCACCGACTTGGCGGAAAGCTTCGCGGTGGTCGCGGAAGCGTCGGGCCGGTCGCTCGAGGCGCGGGTGGCGCCGGGCGTGGTGGTCGAGGCCAGCGAGCCGCTGATCGGCCAGATGATCGTCAACCTGATCGAGAACGCGATCCGCCATTCGTCCCCCGGCAGTGCGATCGCCGTGACACTGGCACCGGTCGGTTGCCAGGCGGAGCTCGTCGTGAGCGACGAGGCGCGCATGCCGGTCGCCGCCGGCCAGCCGTCGATAGAGGCGGGACGGGTGCAACTGGGGCTGAAATTGATCCGGTCGGTCGCGCAGAGCCACGGCGGCACCTTCGCGATCGAGCCAACGACGCGTGGCATGCGCGCCTGCGTCCGGCTGCCGCTCGTCGTCACAGCCTGAGCGCGGCGGCGGCTGCCCGCGAAGCCCGTCGGACAAGGTTGATTCGACCCAACCCGACGGCGTGGTCGGAACGGCGTGGTTAGCGCAGCATTGACGCGCTGAGCGATGGCTCATGGGTCCAACTCGGCCCAATGCATTCGAGGCTCCGCCAATGACCATCGTACCGCGCGATGCCGCCCCCCGGGCGGCCGTACCGTCTGCGCCCGCCACCCTCCTGCGCCACGGCGCGCGGTGACGCTTGGCCCGGCCCGGATCTCTTCATGAACGCGACATCAGCGACTCGGCACGATCGATCCAGACGGCGATCGTTCGTATCGAGGCGGCGCTGGCCGACGATGCGGCGGCCGGCGTGATGGCACGCGATCCGCGCCGCGACGACGACCGGCTCGATGCGCTGCGGCTGGCGGGCTGGGTGGCGGGCGTCACCCTGCTGCTGATCTTCCTTCTTGGCATCCTCGCCTACGCCGACGTCTGGTTCGACTGATCCGAGCCTTGCCATGCCCGCGGTCGCGGGTCATCGCGCCGGCATGACGCTCGATGACCTGTTTTCACCCATTCTCGCGGGGGCGACGCTCAACGGCCGGCTGGTCGCATGCCTAGGCGCGGGCATTGGGATCGCGCTGACGGTCCTTGCCTGCTCGCTGCTGCCGTTGAGCCTCTACGATCTGCCGGTGATCGTCGCGCCAATCGGTGCGTCGGCGGTGCTGGTGTTCGCGGTACCCAGCAGCCCGCTGGCCCAGCCCTGGCCGGTGATCGGTGGCAACACCGTTTCGGCGCTAGTCGGCGTCGCGGTGTCTCGGTTCGTTCCCGATCCCGCACTCGCGGCGGCCGTTGCGGTCGGTGGCGCGATCCTGGTCATGTCGCTGCTGCGCTGCCTGCATCCGCCGGGCGGCGCCGCGGCCCTAACCGTGGTGATCGGCGGCCCGGCGATCCACGCCGCCGGCTATGGCTTCGCCCTTGCGCCGGTCGGCATCAATTCGATCGCGCTGGTGCTGCTGGCGATCGCATTCCATCGGATCACGCGGCGCAGCTATCCGCACAAGCCCGCCTCTGTTCCTCAGCCGACGCCGCGCGCACGATTTGATGCGGCGGATATCGATGCCGCGCTCGCCGAGATGCACGACAGTTTCGACATCAGCCGCGAGGATCTGACCGCACTGCTCGACCATGCCGAGCGTCACGCGCGGACCCGAAACGAAGGGCGTTAGATCGTCGCTTCGATTTCGAAGCGGACGCCGGTCGGCGGGTATGAGATCGCGGCGCCGGCACGGACGTGGCGGCGCAGGATCCGCTCGATCATCCGCGTGCCGAAGCCGGTGCGCGTGGGCGGGGTCACCATGGGGCCGTCATGTTCCCCCCAGCAGAAGAACAGCCGACGCTCGCCACCCTCGCGCCGGATCGACCATTCGATCGCGACGCGACCTGCCGGCACCGACAGCGCGCCGTATTTGATCGCGTTGGTCGCCAACTCGTGCAGCGCCATCGCCAGCGCCAGCGTGATCTCTGGAGAGACGCGCACCGACGGGCCGTCGAACCGGATGCGCTCGCCATCGCGATCGCGGAACGGCAGCAGCGCGCGGGCAACGATGTCGCCGATCGCCGCGCCCTCGACTTCGTCCTGGATCAGAAGCTCCTGCGCCGCGGCGAGGCTGCCGATCCGCCCCGACACGGCGACCGCGGCATCCTCGAGCGACGCGGCATCGCGCAGCGTCTGGCTGACGACGGCGTTGACGGTCGCGAGCGTGTTCTTGACGCGATGGGTCAGCTCGCGGGCCAGGATCGCGCGATGCTCCTCGGCGAATTTGCGTTGCGAGATATCGGTGCTGAAGCCGGTCATCGCGAGCGGCGATCCGTCGGCTCGGTACTGCAGCTCGCCCTCGATCGCGACCCAGCGTTGTTCGCCGGCGGGGGTCAGGATGCGATATTCGATCCTGTATGGCTCGCCGTGCTCGATCGTCCGCCGAACCGCCTCCTGCTGAGCCGGTAGGTCGTCGGGGTGGATGGCGGCGGACAGGTCGTCGTACGTGAAGGAATCGCTGTCCGAACGCCCGAAGATGCGTCGGCAGCCGCTTGACGAACCCAGCGTCATCGTCGCCAGGTCGAGCGTCCAGGTGCCGAGCCCACCGGCCTTCAGCGCCATCCGCAGCCGGGCGTTGTGCGCGGCCAGATCGGCGTCGCGCTGCGCCACCTCGGCAGCCAGCGCCTCGCGATCGCGCTCCAGCTTCAGCACCCGGTGGCGTTCGACCGTCACGTCGATCTGCGACGCGACGAAATAGCGAAGCGACCCGTCCTTCGCGAAGACCGGGGCGACCATCAGCCGGTTCCAGAACGGCGTGCCGTCGCGGCGATGGTTGAGCAGGTCGAGCTCGATCGGCTCGCGTCGGGCGATCGCGGTCCTCAATCGCTCGACGTCGTCGGGATCGGTCAGCGGCCCCTGCATGAACCGGCAGTTGCGCCCGAGGACCTCTTCGGCGCGAAAACCCGTCAGCGCCTCGAACGCGTGGTTGACGTAGATCAGCGGACAGTCGGGCAGGGTCGGATCGCTGACCACCATCGCCACCGGCGTCATGTCGAAGCCGACCTGCACCGGATCCTGCGCGCTTCGCCCACGGGCAAAGTCATCGATCGCCGCCCGGATCTCGGACGACGGCTCGAAGGTCTCGATGACAGGGGATGTCGTCGCCAGTCGGTCCAAAGCTGGAACGACGATAAGCGATCGACGTCGCCCGCACAATCTACCGTTTCGTCATGACGTTGCGCGCGGCAGTCGGTTACGAGACGGGCACCCCGCCCGTCACTGCGACGACGTTGCCCGACATGTAGCTGCCCTCCGCCGACGCCAGCAGGACATAGGCGGGGGCGAGTTCGGCGGGCTGGCCGGCGCGACCCAGCGGCGTGTCGTGGCCGAGCGTTTCCAGCTCCTCGGGCGATTTCGCGATCGGCTGGATCGGGGTCCAGATCGGCCCCGGCGCGACCGCGTTGACGCGGATGCCGTCGGCGGCGAGCAGGTTCGACAGGCCGACGGTCAGGCTAGAGATCGCGCCCTTGGTCGCGGCGTAGACCACCATGCTCTCGGTTGCGACCTTGGCCTGCTCGCTGGTCGTGTTCACGATCGCCGATCCCGGCTTCAAGTGCGGGCGCGCCGCCTTGGCGAGGCGGATCATCGCGAAGACGTTGGCGGCGAAGGCGCCCTGCATATCGTCGTCGTCGATCGTCTCGATGCCCTGGTTGATGGTCTGCGCGGCGGCGTTGTTGACGAGGATGTCGAGCGCGCCGAGGTCGCCGACGGTCCGCTCGACCAGCTGCGCGCAATGGTCGCGGTCGCGGATGTCGCCGGGGAGAAGCAGGCAGCGGCGGCCTGCCTTTTCCACCCAGGCCCGCGTCTCTTCGGCATCGACCTGCTCCGCCTCGAGGTAGGAGATGGCGACGTCGGCGCCCTCCCGGGCATAGGCGATGGCGACGGCGCGGCCGATCCCGGAATCGCCGCCGGTGATGAGCGCCACCTTATCCGTCAGCAGCCCCTTGCCGACATAGCTTTCCTCGCCGTGATCGGGCTTGGTTCGCATCAACGTGGTCAGGCCTGGGCGGGGCTGATGCGGTTCGTCGGGGAAGCTGGTGGGCCGATCGGCGGGCGCGTCGTTGGTCATATCGGCTCCTGTCTGCTGACGAAGCGCAACGGCTGGCATCGGGTTTCGTGCCGCCGTCGGCGACTTATCGCCGATGACGAGCAATTCCGGCGCCATGCCGGAACTTGCGAGCCGGCGGCGAGCTTCATCCCACATCAACGACGTATGTGATGGGACCCAGGTGGCGCGGATCTTCTACCTTCACGCGCTGGGCGCGAGTGCCGCCGAGTGGGACGGTGTCATCGACACGATCGGAGCCGAGGTCGAGCATGTGGCGCTCGACCTTTCCGGCTTCGGCGGTAGCGACGACGCCCGCCTGGATGTCGCAGGGCTGGTCGACTGGTTCGCGGATCGCGTCGGCGACCATCGGCCGGATAGTTGGGCGGTCGTCGGCCACAGCATGGGCGGCAAGATCGCGACGCTGGCGGCGGCGCGTGCGCGCGACGGCGATCCGGCCTTCAGCGGGCTGGCCGCCGTCGTCCTGCTGGCTGCGTCGCCGCCATCGCCAGAGCCGATCGACGAGGAACGCCGCGCCGAGATGATCGCGTGGTTCGACGACGGCAGGATCGATGCGGACGAGGCGGCAACCTTCGTCGATGCCAACACGGCGACGCCGCTGCCCGATCCCCTGCGCGCGAAGGCGATCGCGGACGTGCAGCGATCGGGGCGCGAGGCATGGGTCGGTTGGCTCGAGCGGGGCAGCCGCGAGGACTGGGCGGAGGCGGCGGGAGTCATCGCGGTGCCGGCGCTGATCGTGGCAGGCGGGGAGGATGGCGACCTCGGCATCGAGGCGCAGCAGCGGCTCAATGTGCCGCATTATGCCGATGCACGGGTCGAGGTGGTGGCGGGCGCAGCGCATCTGCTACCTTACGAGCGGCCTGCCGACGTGGCGGCGCTGATCCGCGACCATGTGCGGCCGGCATTCGCATCGGCACTGCCCGCCGACTTCGTCGCGCTGCTCGCCTCCGATCGCGTCAGCCGGCGGACGCGGGCGGTGATGACGGCGCGCCATGCGGCACCGATCGGGAAGAGCGTCCTCACCGAACGGCAGCGCGACGTGCTCGCGGCGCTGGTCGAGACGACCCTGCCCGGGGTGTGCGATGGTGCCGATCTTGCCCGCCGGATCGATGCGATGCTGGCATCGGGACAGGGCGACGGCTGGCGCCTCGTTGATCTGCCGGCGGATGAGTCGAGCTGGGCGATGGCGCTGGATACGCTGGCCAGCGATGGCTTCGTCGATTGCGACGGCGAGGCCAGGGGCGACGCATTGCGCCGCATCGCCGAGGGTTCGGGCGGCGATACCGGATCGCTGACTGCAGCGCAGATGCGGCTGTGGTTCGCCGAGGCGCGTGCGGAGATCGCGCGGCAATGGATGGCGCTGCCCGCGACGATGGCGCTGGTCGGCTATGACGGCTTCGCGGTCGGCGGCGATGGCGAGCGCAAGCAGGGCTATCGGCTGACGGCGGCGGACATGATCGAGCCCTGGCAGGTGCAGCCGGGAGCCGTCGCATGACCGGCGGCGCCGTCGATGTCGTGATCGTCGGCAGCGGTGCCGGCGGCGCGCCGCTGGCCGCCCGGTTGGCGCAGGCGGGCGTCTCGGTCGTGGTGCTGGAGGCGGGACGTGCGTTCGCGCCGAGCGACCATGTCGCGGACGAACTCGCCGCCGATATCTATTGGATGGAGGAGCGGCTGAGCGGCGGGCGCGATGCCACCGCGTTCGGCGCCAACAACAGCGGCATGGGCGTCGGCGGATCGACGCTGCACTGGGGCGCCTTTTGCCCAAGGCCTGACGCGCGCGATCTGCAATTGCAGACGCTGGCCGGCGTCGGCGCCGACTGGCCGATCGCGCACGCCGAACTCGCTCGCTACGTCGAGGCGGTCGAGGGGTTCATCGGCGTGTCGGGGCCGGTGCGCTACCCGTGGGACGACGCGCGCCGCTACGAGCTGCCCCCGGTCGCGCGCAACGCGCCGGCCGATGCGATGGCGCGGGGCTGCGCGGCGCTGGGCATCGCGGCGACCGACGCCCCGGCCGCGCTGGTGTCGCGCGATCGAGAGCAGCCGCATTGGGGTGAGCGGCAGGCGTGTATCAACTGCGGCTTCTGCCACCAGGGATGCCGCGTCGCGGCCAAGGCCACCACCGACACCAGCTGGCTGCCGCTGGCCATCGCGCATGGTGCCGAGGTTCGCGCGGAATGCCGCGTCGTCGAGGTCGAGCGCGATGGCCGCGGACGAATCACGGCCGTCGTCTACGACCGGCGTGGCGAGCGGCTGCGGCAGAAGTGCGCGGCGCTGTTCCTGTGCGCCGGCGGCGTCGAGACGCCGCGGCTGCTGCTCAACTGGGGGCTCGCCAATGCCAGCGGGCAGGTCGGGCGCAACTTCATGGCGCATGTCGCGACGCAGGTTTGGGGGCGCTTCGATGCCGATATGCGGATGAACCGCGGCTATCCCTCCTCGCTGATCAGCGAGGACATGATGCGTCCCGCCGGTGCCGGTTTCGCCGGTGGCTATCTGATGCAGAGCCTGGGGGTGTTGCCGGTGACGCTTGCCGCCAACCTGGCGCGCGGGGCGGGGCTATGGGGCCAGCCGCTGGTCGATATGCTGACGGACTATAACCGCCTGGGCGGGATCGGGATCAACGGCGAGTGCCTGCCGTCCGACGACAATCTGCTGACGCTGTCGGACGAAACCGACACCTATGGCCTGCGCAAGGCGCGGGTCGACTTCAGCTATGGCGACAACGAGCGCGCGATTGACGCCCACGCGCGTAGGGCGATGACGGCGATCTGGGAGGCGGCAGGCGCGCGCGACATCGTCGCGGTCGATAGGTCGGCGCATACCATCGGCACCTGCCGGATGGGGACGAACGGCGACGAGGCGGTGGTCGATGCCGACGGCCGCAGCTTCGACGTCGAAAACCTCTTCATCTGCGACAATTCGGTGTTCCCGAGCGCCCTCGCCGCCAATCCGGCGCTGACGATCATGGCGCTGTCACTGCGCTGTGCCGACCGCTTCCTCGCAAACCGCATCTGAAGGAGAAATTGTATGGACCTGGGCATCAAGGGCCGGATCGCGCTGATCAGCGGGTCTGATTCCGGTATGGGCAAGGAGACGGCGCGGCTGTTGCTGGAAGCGGGCGTCCGCGTCGCGCTGACCGACAAGCCGGGCGGTACGATCGACGAGGCGGTGAACGAGCTGTCGCCGCTCGGTGAGGTGATCGCGGTGACCGGCGACGTCACCAAGCCGGACGACGTCGCCTCCATCTGGCGCCAGGTGCGCGAGAAGCTGGGCGATCCCGACATCTATGTGAATGCGGCCGGCGTGACGGGTGCGACCGGCGATTTCCTGGAGGTCGACGATGCCGGCTGGCTGGAGACGCTCGACATCAACCTGATGGGCGCGGTGCGGATGTGCCGCGAGGCGATTCCGGCGATGCGGCGCAGCGGCTGGGGGCGGATCGTGCTGTTCGCATCGGAAGATGCGGTGCAGCCCTATGTCGACGAACTTGCCTATTGCGCGTCGAAGGCCGGGATCCTCAGCCTCGCGAAGGGGCTGTCCAAGGCCTATGGCTGCGACAATGTGCTGGTGAACACGGTGTCGCCGGCGTTCATCGCGACGCCGATGACCGATAAGATGATGCGGAAGCGCGCCGAGGAACAGGGCGTGAGCTTCGACGAGGCGATCGAGAGCTTCCTCGACGAGGAACGCCCTGGCATGGTGCTGAAGCGGCGCGGCAAGCCCGAGGAGGTCGCCGCCGCCGTCGCCTTCCTGGTGTCGGAGCGCGCGAGTTTCATCAATGGCGCGGGTATCCGGGTCGATTCAGGCTCCGTCTTCACGATCGCCGGCTGAGCGGAAAGAAGCCCCGGCGGATCAGCGCCGCCGGGGTCTCGTTTCAGGCGATGCCGGCGCCGCCGGTCACGCCGTAGACCTCGCCGTTGATATAGCTCGCCTCCTGGCTGGCGAGCAGGACATAGACCGGCGCGATCTCGACCGGCTGGCCGGGGCGGCCATAGGCGCTCTTCTCGCCGAACTTCATCACCGCTCCCTCGGGCTGGCCGCCCGACGATTGCAGCGGCGTCCAGAACGGGCCCGGCGCGACGACGTTGGCGCGGATGCCCTTTTCCAGCAGCTGCGCGGCCAGCGCTTTGGTGTAGGCGACGATACCCGCCTTCGTCGTGGCATAGTCGAGCAGGATGGCCGAGGGATCATAGGCCTGGACCGACGCGGTGGTGATCACCGCAGCGCCGGCGGGCAGGTGCGGCACCGCGGCCTGCGCGATCCAGTGCATCGCATAGAGGTTGGTCTTCAGCGTCCGATCGAAATCGGCGGACGACACCTCGGCGATATTCTCGCGATACTGCTGGCTGCCCGCGTTGATAACGAGAATGTCGAGGCCGCCCAGCTTCTCCACCGCCTGCTCGACCAGCGATCGGCACCAGGCCTCGTCGGTGATGTCGCCGGGCAGGTCGACGGCGGTGCGCCCCTCCGCCTCGATCAGGGCGATAACGTTGGCGGCGTCCTGGCGCTCGGAGGGCAGGTACGCGATGGCGACGTCGGCGCCCTCGCGGGCATAGGCGATCGCGGCGGCGCGACCGATGCCGCTGTCGCCGCCGGTAATCAGGGCCTTGCGCTCGGTCAGCTTGCCCGAACCGCGGTAGCTCTCCTCGCCATGGTCGGGGACGGGGTCCATCTTCGCGGCGGTGCCCGGCACCGGCTGCGGCTGGCGGGGGAAGGGGGGCTTGGGATATTGCTCGCGCGGGTCCTGCATCGTCAGACGATTGGTCATGAATTTCTCCGTTGAGGGGACGGTGACCAACCGTCGACGTGCCGATCAGTCGCAGGCCGCGGCGTCGTTCAGGACGGAAAGCGCCATTAAATGGGCAAGATGGCTCAATCCTTGAGGCATGTTACCCAGAAATTCGTGGGCATGCGGGTCGACCATCTCGGCCAGGACGCCATGGCCGTCGGGTAGCGCCGCCACCAGCGCGTCGAGCGCCGCGCGCGCCTGGTCGCGCTGGCCCAGCTGCGCCCGCGCCTCGACCATCCAGAACGAGCAGGCGAGGAAGCAACCCTCCTCGCTCGCCATGCCGGTGTAGCGGTAATGGAAGGGGCCAGCGCCCAGCTCGCGATCGATCGCATCGAGCGTCAGCCGCAGTCGGTCGGCGCCGTCGAAGCCGAAGCGAACGGCCAGCGCCATCGAGGCGTCGATCTTGTCGCTGCCGGGGTACATGACGAACGACTGCTGGCTGTTCGACCAGCATTCGCGTTCGATCCACGCCTTGATCCGGTCGCGCTCGCGCTGCCAGCGTTCGCGGCAGGTGGTCGGCAACTGGCCCCCGTCGGCCAGTTCGACGGCACGGGCCAGCGCCTGCCAGCAGCTGACCTTCGACATGGTATAGTGTTGCTGTTCCTGAAGCTCCCACATGCCGGCGTCGGGCAGGCGCCAGCGGTCGGCGCATTGATCGGCCAGATGCGACAGCAGTTCGGCGCTGGCGCTGTCGAGGATGTTGCCGCTGGCGACGAAGCAGGATGCGGTTTCGAAGATATCGCCATAGACGCCGTGCTGGCTCTGGTCGGTGGCGAGGTTGCCGGTCACGACGGGGCGGCTGCCGCGATAGCCAGGCATCGCCCATTCGGCGACGTCAGGCACCACGCCGCCGTCAAGCGTGTAGCAGACGCGCGTGCCGGTCTCCCGCAACTGGTTGAGCAGCCACGTGAATGCGGCCTTCGCCTCGGCCTGGGCGCCGGCGGTCAGGAACGCCTTGATCGTGTAGCCCGCGTCGCGGATCCAGGCGTAGCGATAGTCGAAGTTCTTGGCTCCGCCGATCCCTTCGGGCAGCGAGGTGGTCGCCGCCGCGGCGATCGCGCCCGACGGCGAGTACAGCAGCAGCTTCAGCGCGAGGGCGCTGCGGACGAAGGCGGGGCGATCGTCACCGTCATAGGTGAGGCGGGCGGCCCAGTCGCGCCATTCGGTGTCGGACAGGTCGATGCGCGCGTCGATCTCCTCGATTCCCGGTGCGACCAGCGGCTCGTCGCGCCCCGCCACGATCGCGACGGTGCGACGCTCGCCGGCGTTCACGATCACCTCGCCGGTGATGCCCTCGTCCGACCAGCGACAGGTGATCGCCGGATGATGGACGAAGAGGCCAAGCACGCGCTCGACATGGAAGACGGTGTGCTTGCCGATCGTCGAATGATAGGGATTGACGGTGTCGCCGCGGCGCCCCGGGCGCATCGTCAGCGCGAAACGGACGCTGCCCTCCAGCCCCTCGATCCGGCGGGCGAGCTCGGCCCAGGGCAGGCGGCCGGCGGTGCCGCTGTTGAGCGATTCGGTCAGCCGTGCGCGCCCGGTGTCGGTGGTGAAGACCGTCTCGAGCACATTGCTGTCGTCGCGATAGCGGCGCTCGATCGTGAAGGGTGCGTCGGGCGTCAGGCTGAACCGGCCGCCTTCCTCCGCGTCGAGCAGGCGATCGAACAGCGGCGGCGAATCGAGATTGGGGACGCACCACCAGTCGATCGAACCGTCGGTGCCCGACAGCACCACCGACCGGCCGTCGCCGAGTGCGCCATAGCGGGCGAGCGGCAGATAGCCGTCGATCCGAGCATCGGGACGGGCTGCTGCGTCGCCGAAGAGGCGGTCGACCAGCGCGGTCAGCATCGGCGTCGGTCGTTGTGATCCAGCGCCATGCGGTGCGGCCTTGAGTGGTTGGAGAGCCTTACAATGTTTCTGGTGGCCGTTGGTTCGCCGACCCGGTGACGAAATGTGCGAGAGCGGACGGGCTGGACTGTCGCAGGGAACCGCGCCCCACCGGGTGCGCTTCGCTCACTGAACCGGATCTGTCGCGCCCGCGACGGTCGATCCCCACGAGGACAGGCACCGATGACGGAACGTGATTTGGCAGCAGGCATCGACGCGAGCGAGATCGGCGAAGACTGCGTCGTGGCGGGCGAAGTCGACGGCGAGCCCGTCGTCCTGCTGCGCAGCGGTGGCAAGCTGTGCGCGCTGGCGGGCCTCTGCACCCATGCCAAGGCGCCGTTGGCGGACGGCATCGTTGCGGACGGGACGCTGCGCTGTCCCTGGCATCACGCTCGCTTCGACGTCGCTACCGGCGAGGCGGTCGACGCGCCCGCCTTCGCGCCGCTGCAACGGTTCGAGGTGGTAGAAGAGAATGGAACGGTCCGCGTCGGCGAGCCCGTCGCCGCTGCCGAGGCAACCGCCGCGCCGGCGCGCGATATCGGGCGCGTGGTCATCGTCGGCGGCGGCGCCGCGGGCCATGCCTGCGCCGAGATGCTCGCACGGCACGGCGCAGGGTCGGCGGTGACGATGCTGAGCGACGAGGCGGAGGCGCCCTATGACCGCACCGCCTGTTCCAAGGCCTATCTGGCGGGCGAGGCCGAGCGTGGCGACTTGCCGCTGCCCGCCCCGGATGGGGCGGAGATCCGCCTCGGCATATCGGTCGAGCGGATCGATCGGGAGGCGCGGCTGGTGCATCCGGCGGTGGGCGAGGCGGTTCCCTACGACACGCTGATCCTTGCTACCGGTGCGGAACCGATCGTCCCCGAGTTTGAAGGGGCGGATCGCGACGACGTCCACGTCGTCCGCACGCTGGCCGACGCCGATGCGCTGATCGCGGCGGCGCAGGAGGGACGGCGCGCGATCGTCATCGGGTCGAGCTATATCGGGCTGGAGGTCGCCGCCTCGCTGATCGCGCGCGGGATGGCGGTGACGATCGTGTCCGACGCTGCGATCCCGCTGGAGAAGACGGCAGGCGCAGAGGTCGGCGCGATGATCCGCCGGTTGCACGAGGAGAAGGGCGTCACCTTCCTGGCCGAGCGGTCGGTCACGGCCTGGGACGGGACGGCCGCCACGCTCGATGACGGCAGCCGGGTCGAGGGCGATCTGCTGGTCGCCGGAACGGGCGTGAAGCCGCGCGTGGCGCTGGCCGAGGCGGCGGGGCTGACGCTGGCTGACGAGGACGAGGGCGGTGGCGTCAGCGTCGATGCGATGCTGCGGACGTCGGATCCCGCCATCCATGCGATCGGCGACATCGCCAACGCACCCGACCCGCGGCTAGGCCATCCGATCCGCGTCGAGCATTGGGCGGTCGCGCAGCATATGGGCCAGTGGCTGGCGCGGCACCTGCTGGGCCTGGTCGACGGCGGCTACGACAAGGTGCCGTTCTTCTGGTCGGGGCATTACGACGTCAATCTTCGCTATGTTGGCCATGTCGAGACGCCGGACGATGCCTGCGTCGACGGCGATATCGATGCGCGCGACTTTGCGCTGCATCTGAAAGAGGACGGCCGCGAGCAAGCGCTGCTGACCTGCAACCGCGACCGCGCGGCGCTGGAATTCGAGCGCGACCTGGAGCGGGGCAGCGCCGGTTGATAGCGGGTCACCGCCGTTGGCGTGCCGCGGCATAGGCGACCATGCCGCGCCAGGTGTGGCGGAGGCGGAAGCGGTAGAAATGGCGGATGCCGCGGTGGATCGTCACGGGCGCGCGGCGATCCTTGGCAAGGCTGGCGAGGTCGCGCAGCAGGATCGGCAGTACGCGGCGGTCGCGGAACAGGTGCTTGGCGTAGAGCGCGCCGTCGCCGAAGCCATAGCCTGCGAGCAGCGCGGTCTCCTCGGTCACGGCGCGGCGGCCGTGATGATGCGCGACGGTAAAGCGCGGGTCGTAGAGGACGGGAATGCCGGCGCCGAGCGCGCGGAAGAGGAAGTCGGTATCCTCGGCAGCGACGAAGGGGGCGCCGGCGCCGAACCGCTCGTCGAAGTCGCCGACCCGCGTGAGCACATCCGCGGTAAAGGCGAGGTTGGCGCCCATCACGAAACCGCCCGGGAAGCCGCGCGCCGGCGCGACCATCGGATGGTCTTCGGTCTTTACCGTGATCGGAAGGTCGGCGGGGTCGCCCGGCAGGATGCGGCCACCGATGACGACGGGCTCACGAAGGCCTGCGAAACAGGCGGCGAGCGCGGTGAAATAGTCGCGATGGAGGCGGCAGTCGTCGTCGGTCATCGCGATGATCGCGCCGCCGGCCGCCGCCAGCGCCCGGTTGCGCGCACGGGCGAGGCCGGCGCGAGGCTCGTGGAGGAGGGTGACGTTCGTTGCCTGCTTCGCGCGCCATTGCTCGACGATGCTCGCGGTGTCGTCGGTCGAGCCGTTGTCGACGATGACGATGTCGATGGTCAGGCTTGGGGCCGCGCTCAACGCGTCGGTGATCGATGCCAGCAGCAGCGAAAGCGACGCACTGCGGTTGCGGGTGCAGACGAGGAGGCTGATGTCGATCGCGGATTGGGTCACGCTGGCAACGGCTCGCGAAGCAAGAGCGGCGAGCCGCTGGTCCAGGCGTCGATATAGGCGCCGACCTTGCCGTAGCGATTGTCGAGCACCCGGTGCGGGATATCGAGCAGCAGCGCCAGGATATGGCCGTGGAGCCGGTCGGTGACGATCATGCGCCCGCGCGACAGCAGGGCGAGGCCGCGTTGCAGCCTCGCGTCCGCCTGACGCTGGCGCGAGGCGAAATCGGTGCCGCCGATCGCAGCGTCGTCGTGAAGCCAATCGACGACCTCGGCATCCGCCGGCACGATCGACACATGATCGCGACGCTCGCTGTCGCTGCGCATCAACGCCAGAGTCTCGACGGTCGGCGCTCGGCGAGGCTGCGTGCCGAGCGCGAAAGCGGAGTCGGGGGCGAGCAGCGTGCGGTCGCCGAGCCAGGTGGTGGCGATGGCGAGGCTGGGGCGGTCGCGGACGTAGAGCGTCAGGTCCGGGTGAACGTCGGCGAGATCGGCGAAGCGGTAGGCCGCGACGGGATCGTCGAAGTGGATCGATTGCGGCAGCTGGACGAGGCGATAGTCATGCAGCGCGCGGACGACGCCTTCGCGGAAACGCTGGTGATGCGGCCAGATGTCGCCGAGGTTGCCGCCGCCGTGGAGGAAGACGATGCCGTCGGGACAGGCGGCGCGGAAGGCGGCTTCGTCGAAGTCGTGCCAGCACGAGATATAGCAGGGATCGCGCCCGGTGATCCGCCGCAGCATCGCCATTTCGCCAAGCCAGATCGCGCTGTCGCCGACATTCGCATGGTCGGGAAAATCAAGCAGCGCATAACGGTCGCCGGCGCCGACATGCGTCCGGTACAGCCGATCGAGCGCGGCCTGCTGGACGGCGACGACGTCGGTCATGCCGCGAGCGTTGCGGTGGCGGCGGCGACGCTGCGATACAGCGCCTCGCAGCGATCGAGCCAGCGGTCGTGGGTGAACAGGCGAAGCACGCGGTTGCGCGCGATACGGCGGGGGATGGCGAGCGCCTCGACCATCGCGTCGGCGAGCGCGGCGACGTCGCAGGGCGGCGCGAACACGCCGGCCTCGCCGATCACCTCGCGCGCGGCGCCCATGTCGAAGGCGGCGACTGGCAGGCCGCAGGCCATCGCCTCCGCCGCGACGAGCCCGAACGGCTCGTCCCAGCACGGCGTGAAAACGAACAGCGAGGCGCGGCCCAGTTCCCCGGCCAGCGCGTCGCCAGCGAGATGACCGCCATAGGCGACGCCGTCGCCGAGCAGCGGCGCGACCTCTGCCTGCCAGTAATCGGGATCCTCGATCGCGCCGAACAAGGTCAGCGGGATGCCGGCGCGCCGTGCCGCCGCCGCCGCCAGATGCGGGCCCTTGTTGGGGGTGATGCGACCGCACCACGCGGCGGTGCCGTCGCCATGTTCGCCGAACGGCCAGCGTGCGGGATCGATGCCGTTGTGGAGCACCGAGGCTTCGGCGGGCGCGCCCTTGGGCCACCAGGCGGCGAGCTGGCGCGTCGAGGTGACGGTGAGGTGGTGGCGCGGCGACGGGCTGGCGGCGACGAACCAGTGGAGCGCGTCATAGGGCGGGACGTGGAGCGAGGTGACCGTCGGCGTCACCGCCGTCCGGCACTGTTCGAGCGGGAAGCGATGGAGGCTGTTGTTGTGGACGACATCGAAGCCGCCCGCCGCGATCCGGTCGCAGGCGGCGGCATAGCCCGCGTCGAGGTGCGCGATCAGCGGCTGGGTGCCGCGATGCTCGGCCCAGGGGAAGGTCCGCTCATAATGTTCGGCGACGACGGGATCGATAGCGAAGCGCGGGTCGCTGTCGCCCGAGGCGAACAGGACGACGTCGTGGCCGCGCCGCTGCAGCCCGTCGGCGAGATGCCAGCAGTGCGACTCCATCCCGCCGGCGAACGGCTGGGCGATCCGCTGGCGGACATGGGCGAGGATCGCGATCCTCATGCGGCGGCGACGACATCCCGGTGACCCTGCGCCACCATCGCCTCCAGCTGGCGGATGACGCTGGCGGTGTTGGCATAGGGCTGGTGGCTCTGCTGCCCGGTCAGCGCGAGATCGTCGGCATCGGGGCGGCGCAGGATGCGGATCGACTGGCCGGCGGTGTCGTCGATCAGCCCCATCAGGCGGAAGGCGTGCAGCCAATGGCCCATGGTGCGATACCCCCATTTCGCCTCGAACAGCTCGGCGTTGCGCACCACGCTGTCGAGATGGTGGACCGGCGGCATGTGGTGGGGATGATATTGGTGATAGGCGAGGCCGCCCTTGATCCAGGCGATCGCTATGCCGTGCTGGTCGAGCGTCTTCCCGAAGTCGGTATCCTCGCCGCCATAGCCGCTGTAGCGCTCGTCGAACCCGCCGACCGCCAGGAAGGTCGCGCGACGCATCGCGAAGTTGAGCGACCAGAAGCAGCGATAGTCGGCGCAGATCTCGATGCCGCGCGGCGGCGGGCCGCGGCGGTCGGAATGGCGGACGGCGACGCTGGCGAAGCGGTCATAGTCCCAGGCGTTGGTCGCGCCGCCGGGGAGGTACATGACCTCGCCCATCAGCAGCCCGTCGAAATCGGCGATGAAGCCCGCATAGTCGGCGACGAGGCTTGGGGTCGGGATACAGTCCATGTCGAGGAACACGAGCACCTCGCCCGTCGCCAGTCGCGCCGCGGCGTTGCGCGCCGCCGCCAGCGGCAGGGCGTCGTCGGTGATACGGATCTGGCGGATCGGGAACGACGCCTCGGGCAGGACATAATCCTCGTCCTGCATCACCGCGACGATCAGCTCGGTAGGCATGAGGGTCTGGCGGGTGAGGCCGTGGACGACGTTGACGAGGTGATCGGGGCGTCCCTTGGCCAGGGTGACGACGGAAACGGCGGTCATAGGGGACGAGGCTCCAGCGAGGCGGGAAGGTCGGGCGCGGCGAGAGGGGCGCCGAGGCGGGTGGCGAGCGTTTCCAGCCACAGCGCGACGCGATCGGCGGGGGCGTCGTCGATCATCGCGCGCTGGGCATCGGGGCGATGGCCGGCGAGGGCTTCGTCGAGCGCTGCGCTCCACCCTTGCGCTGACGAGGGCAGGTGGGGGCGGACGCAGGCGACGCCGGCGGCGGCGAGCGCCTCCGCCTTGCGATGCTGTTCGTCGAAATAGCGCCATTCGGGCACCGCGAGCCACGGGCGGCCGGCGGCGAGAATTTGCTGGCAGGTGGTATTGCCGGTCGAGGTGATGACGAGATCGGCGGCGGCGATATAGTCGGCGGCATCGTCGACCCAGCCGCGATACTCGATATTGGCGGGCTCGGTCGCGTGCCAATCATGCTGGACCTTGCCGATCGTGATCCAGCGCGCCGACGGGCGGGTGCGCGCGCCGACGCCGAGCGGGGCCTGGGCGAAGCCTTCGCCGCCGCCGCCCGACAGGACGAGGATCAGCTCCTCCTCGACCGCGACGCCGATCCGCTGGCGCGCGACCTCGCGCTCGGGAAGGCGGACGTCGACGCCGAGGCCGCCCGCGAAGCAGGTCTTGGCGAGGAAGGCGTCGCTCCATTCGGGCTGGGCGAGATCGGCGTGAAAGGGCGCGAGCAGCCCCGCGGCGCCGTCATAGGCGGCCTGATGGCCCGCATCGCCCCGGTCGCCGTGCTGGACGACCTTGACGTGGGGCACCGAGCAGATGCGCGCGAGCTGGGCGATTTCCGCCGAGACGTCGCAGATCAGCAGCGCCGGGTCCGCGGCGTCGAACCAGGCCGTCAGCGTCGCCATCGCGCGGCGGATGCCGGGCCAGCCGAGCGGGGCGCAGTGGAGCGTCACCGGGGTCGGCACCCAGTCGAGCGATGGCGCTTCGTCGCCGGTCGGCTCGAACAGCGAGGGCAGGCGGACGATCTCGACGTGCGGGGGCAGAGCCGGGAAGATATCGTCGCGCGCGCAGAAGATGGTCAGCGGACGCGATGGCGGCAGCGCGTTGGCGATCGCTGCGCAGCGCTCGGCATGACCGCGGCCCTGGTGATGGACGAAATAGCCGAACGGACGTGTCATGCGGCGGCTGCCACGCTTCGCGCCCCGGCGGCCGCCTTTGGAAGGTCGAGACCAAGTGCGGCCAGCCCCTCGACGACGCCGCCTGCGTGGTGGCGCCTTGCCCGGTACAGGCCGGCGCGGGACGGCAGCGAGGCCAGTTCGTCGGACGCATTGCCGACCAGGATTGCGTGGCCGCAGGCGGCGAGCATGTCATGATCGTTGCCGCTGTCGCCGGCGGCGACGGCGTCGGCCAGCGTCCAGCCGTGGCGGGCGGCGAAGGCGGCAATCGCGGATGCCTTGCCGCCGCTGGGCGCGAGGACGTCGATCAGGCGGCCATGCGAGAAGACGACGCGGGCCTGAAGCCCGGCATGGGTCAGCGCGCTGCGGATGCGGGCGGCATGGGCGGCGTCGCCGAAGAAGCTGATCTTGTGCGGACCCTCCGTCACGGGCGGTTGGGAGGCAAGGTCGAGCGTGTCGAGCACGGCGGCGACGCCATCGCGGTCCCACCCCGTGTCGAGCGAGCGGGCATAGGCTTCGTCGATGCTCCAGCCGCCCTTGCCATCGGGCAGGCTCAGGGTGGTGCCGACGTCGGTGACGAAGGCATCGGGCATCGGCAGCCGCCAGCGGTTGAGAATCAGCCGTGCCGCATCGATCCCGCGGCCGGTGGCGACGATGAAGGGTTGCGACGATCGACGGCGCCACTCGGCGAAGGCGGCCGCGCCTTCGCGACAGCCGGTGAGCGTGTTGTCGATATCGCTGGCGAGGAAGCGGGGCGTGGCCGCCGCGCCGTATAGCGCGACCGACGATCGGGCGTAGCGATCCCAGCAATACAGGCGGGCACCGCGACGCGCCGCCCGCTGGAGGCGATCATGGTGGGATGGATCGTTCAGGATGGCGAAGACCGCTGCGCCGATCGCGGGCTCGTCGCGCGGATCGACCAGCGTGCCGTGGCCGATCGTCCCGACGATGTCGGCCGCGCCGCCGTGGCGTGTGGCGACGACGGGGACGCCGGCCGCCGCGGCTTCGATCAGCGTCAGGCCGAAGGGTTCGTGGAGCGCCGGATTGACGAAGACGCCGCCTCGCGCCGCCAGCGCATAGAGCGCGGCGACGTCGCCGACGTCGTGGCTAGGCGGCAGGGCGACGCGGCCCTGCAACGCCGGTGTGGCGGCGAGGGCGGACAGTTCGGCGAGGATGGCGGCTTCGTCGGGGCTGGCATGCGCGTGCTGGCCGGCGAGGATGACGAGGTTGGCGGCGCGGCGCAGCCCGTCGTGCGCGGCGTAGCTGCGGACGAGAGCGGCCAGGTTCTTTTTCGCGACCGGCCGCGCGACCGCCAGGATGATGGGACGCTCGGGATGGTCGAGCCAGGTCGCGAGCTCGTCCACGAGCGTCGGCGCGGTCGGGACCAGATCGCGGCGCGGGACGCCGGGCGAGACGACATGGACGCGGGTGCCGAGCGGGACGGCATAGCCGCCGACCTGACGCTGCGCCTCGTCATCGGTCGACACCAGCACCGCCGCCGCGCCGACGATCGCCGCGCGTTCGGCCACGATCCGCGCGTCGAGGCTATCGCCGGCGAGCTGCTGGCTGCGTTTATCGATGCCGAGCGCGTGGGGGGTGAAGACGAAGGGAATGCCGAAGCGGCGCTGCACGGCCGCGGCGACGGCGGCGGCATCGGCGAAATGGGCGTGGACGACGTCGGGGCGCCGGGGCAGCCTCGCCAGATAGTCGCACAGGGCGTCGGTGAAGGCCGGCAGCTCGGCGGCGAGCGCTTCCTTTTCGCAATAGTCCGGGCGGGCGGTCGCGAGCCGGCGGATGTCGAGCTTTGCCGTGATCGGTTCGTGGGCGACGGCATAGGCGTCACCCAGATGCGGGGCATGGAACAGGCGGGTGACGATCGTCACCTGATCGACGTCGGGCAATGCGGCCTGATGCGCCGCGGCTTCGAGAACGTAGGAAATGTGGCCGCCGGTGTCGGCGGTAAGGCCGAACGAGATCGGCGGGCTCTTCAGACAGCCGCCCAACGCCACATGCATGATGAACAAGCGATTCCCCCTCTGTTACCAGGAGGAACGTCGATGCTGTCGTATCGCTCCCGGCGATCATCGGGCGCGGCCGGCGCAAAACCACGCGAAACCGGCATTTCGGTCAGCCATGCTAGGATTATTTCAGCTTGAGCGAGATCAACTCCCCCCAAACCGCCGCTTTTCGATGCAACCAAGGTCAAAGACCGAGTGGCATGACCCTTCCGAGCAGAGCGGTCGCAGCCATCGCCACGGCCCCCAACAGGGTGACGCGCAGCACCGCCTTGGCCATCGGGGCGCCGCCCGCTCTGGCGCCGATCGCGCCGAGGATGGCGAGCAGCAGCAGCGCGGCGACCGGGACGGCGACCACCGCCAGATCGCGCGCGGTCAGGGCGGCGACAAGGACGGGGATGATCGCCCCCGCGGTAAAGGCAGCGGCGGAGAAGACCGCGGCCTGGACCGGGCGCGAACCGCCATCGTCGGCAAGCCCCAATTCGTCGCGACGATGGGCGCTGAGCGCATCCTTGGCCATCATCTGCTCGGCGACGACGCGCGCTATCGCCGGCTCGACGCCGCGATCCACGTAGATTGCGGCGAGCTCGGCGGTTTCATTTTCCGGGTTTCGGTGCAGCTCGGCGGCCTCGCGGGCGAGGTCGGCGGCTTCGGTATCCGCCTGCGAACTGACCGAGACATATTCGCCCGCCGCCATCGACAGCGCGCCGCCGACCAGCGCGGCGCTGCCGGTGAGCAGGATGGTCGAGGTGCCGACACCCGGTGCCGCGGCAACGCCGACGACGAGGCTGGACACCGAGATGATGCCGTCGTTGGCGCCGAGCACCGCAGCACGCAGCCAGCCGGTCCGGTGAACGAGGTGGTGTTCGGTGTTGGCGGCGCTCATGCGGTCTCTCCGCGCGGCGGAACGCTCGACCAGCGGCGTTCGACCCACGCGTAGAGGCTCGGCAGCAAGAGCAGCGTCAGGATGGTCGAGGTGATGATCCCGCCAATGACGACGGTAGCGAGCGGCCGCTGCACCTCCGCCCCCGCGCCGGTCGCGATCGCCATCGGCACGAAGCCGACCGAGGCGACGAGCGCGGTCGAGAGGACGGGGCGCAGGCGATCATGGGCGCCCTGCCGCACTGCCTGGTCGACGGGCAGTGGTTCGCCCTCCCGCCCGTCGCGCAGGCTGTTGATGTGGTCGATCAGGACGAGGCCGTTGAGCATCGCGATGCCCGACAGCGCGATGAAGCCGATCGCGGCGGTGATCGAGAAGGGCATGCCGCGCAGCCACAGCGCCAAGACGCCGCCGGTGACCGCGAAGGGAATGCCGGTGTAGACGATCGCCGCCTCGCGCACGCTGCCGAGCGCGGCATAGACCAGCGCGAAGATCAGGATCAGCGCGGCCGGGACGACGATCGAGAGCCGCTTCTGCGCCGCTTCGAGCTGGTGATACTGCCCGCCGAATTCGATGCGATAGCCGGGCGGCAGTTTCACCTGACCGTCGATCGCGGCCTTCGCCTTCTGCACATAGCCTTCGAGGTCGCTGGTCGACAGGTTGACCATCAGCGCGGCGCGGCGGTTGGTGTCGTCGTGAAGGATCGGCTCGACGATCCGCGTTTCTTGTAACCGGGCGACGCGCGACAGCGGTACCATGCCATAGTCGCCGACGCGAAGCGGCAGCGCGAGGATCGCCGAGGGATCGGCGCGCAGCGATTCGGGCATGCGGATAACGATGGCGTGGCGCGCGGGGCCATGGGGGATGAAGCCGACCTCCGCCCCCGCCAGCGCGTCGCGGATCGCGTCGTTGACCGCCTGCGTGCCGAGGCCGAGCCGGAGCAGCGCGGCATGGTCGAGCTGGATGACGATGCTCTTGGGGCGGCCGGCGGTTTCGAACTCGACGCCCTCGGTGCCGGGCAGCTTTTCCAGGATCGCCTTGGCCTTCGCTGCGGCGCGTTCGAGCGTGTCGTAATCGTCGCCGAACACCTTGACCGACACGTCGGCGCGGACGCCCTCGAGCATCTCGTTGAAGCGCATCTCGATCGGCTGGGCGAATTCGAAGTTCTGGCTCCTGTAGACGCGCTGCGCCACCTTCTCGATGCCGGCGATCAGTTCCTGCTTGGTCCGCGGCATGCCGTCGCCGGTGGGCCAGTCCTTCATCGGGCCATAGAAGATATAGAGGTCGTTCTGCTCGGGCGGCATCGGATCGGTCGCGACCTCGCTGGTGCCGATGCGCGAGAAGGTGTGGGTGATTTGCGGATAGGCGCGGCGGATCGCGATCTCGGTCTGCCTCTCGATCGACAGGCTCTGTTCGAGCGACATGCCGACCGGGCGATAGACCATCGCGGTGATGGCGCCTTCGTCGAGTTGCGGCGTGAATTGCGAGCCGAGCGTCTTGAACGCGAGGAAGGTCGCGGCGAGCAGCGCCAGTGCGCCGATCACGAGCAGCGCGGGATGCGCTAGCGCGCGCTCCAATGCCGGGGTGTAGACGCGCTCGGCGACGCCGACGAAGCCCTTCGCGCGGCCCTCGTCATCGCCGTGCGTCGCGGGTGCGTGCAGCAGCCAGGCCGACAGCGCGGGGACGATGGTGAAGGTCCAGAACAGCCCGGCGACGATCGCCAGCATCACCGCCTGCGCCATCGGCTGGAACAGCTTGCCCTCGACCCCGCCGAGGCTGAGCACGGGGACGTAGACGAGCGCGATGATCGCGATGCCGAAGAAGGTCGGCCGCGCCACCATCCGGGCGGCATGGGCGACGGTGTCGCGGCGCTCCTCGGCCGTCAGGTCCTCGCCCTTCTCGCGGCGGCGGACGGCCATCAGGCGAAGGCTGTTCTCGACCACGACGATGGCGCCGTCGACGATCAGGCCGAAGTCGAGCGCGCCGAGGCTCATCAGGTTACCTGACACCCCGATCGCATGCATGCCGGTGACGGTGACGAGGAAGGCGAGCGGGATGACGAGCGCGACGATGAGCGCCGCGCGCCAATTGCCCATGACGAGCAGCAGCACCAGCGCGACGAGCAGCGCGCCTTCGCCCAGGTTCCGCTCGACGGTGGAGATGGTGCGGTCGACCAGATCGGCGCGGCTGTACTGGCGATCGATCACCATGCCCTTGGGAACCGCGGCCTGAATGCCCGGCAGCGCCTGTTCGACGGCGAGCGCCGTCTCGCGGCTGTTCTGGCCGACCAGCATCATCACGGTGCCCAGCACGGTTTCGCGCCCGTTCTGGGTCGCGGCACCCTGGCGCGGCGCCGAGCCGATGACGACATCGGCGAGATCACGGACCTGGAGCGGCAGGACGCCACCGGCGAACTTGACCGGAATGGCGCCGATCTGCGTCGCGTTCATCACCCGCGCGTCGGTGCGGACGGTGAAGCGCTCAGCGCCGCGACGGACGATGCCGCCGCCGGCATTCTCGACGTTCTTCGCGACCGCGGCGGCGAGCTCTCCGGCGGTGACGCCGTGCATCGTCAGCCGGACGGGATCGGGCTCGACGACGAACTGTTGCTCCAGCCCGCCGTTCGAATTGACGTCGGCGACGCCGGGCACGCCGCGCAGCATCGGGCGAACGGTATATTCCTGCGCCTCGTACAGCTCCATGAGCTGGCGCTGGCGATCCATGCCGGGCGGCGGGCGGCGCCATTCGAGCGTGTAGTAATAGATTTCGCCGAGCCCGGTCGTGATCGGGGCGAGTTGCGGCGTGCTGCCGGGCGGCAGCTGGTTCTGGACGGCGGTGATCCGTTCGGTGACGAGCTGGCGCGCCTTCAGCTGGTCGGTGCCGTCCTTGTAGAGCAGCGTGACCTGGCTGAGTCCGGTCTTGGTCAGCGAGCGAGTCTGGTCGAGGCCCGGCTGGCCGCCCATCGCGCGCTCGATCGGCTGGGTGACGAGGCGCTCGATCTCTTCGGGCGCGAGGGCGGGAACCTGGGTATTGATCTGCACCTGCACCCCGGTGATGTCGGGGATGGCGTCGATCTGGAGATTGGCGAACGACCACAGGCCGACCGCGGCGACCAGCGCGGTCACCAGCGCCACCGCCAGGCGATGGTGAGTGACGTAATCGAGCCAGCGGTTCATCGTGCGAGCGGCGTCCCGCCGTTGAGCGCGCGCAGCTGGAGCAGCGCCTCAAGCGCTTCGCGGCGGGTGTCGAGGACGGCGTTGACCGCGTCGATGTAGCTCTGCTGCATCTGGGTATAAGTGGTCAGCGGGATCGCGCCGAGGCGATAGTTGCGATCGGCGTCGGCGGCGGCTTCGGCGAAGCGCTTCGGGCTTTCGCCGTCCCATTTGGTCAGGGCGTCGCGCTTCGCCTCATATTGCGCGGCCTGATCGAACACGTCGCGGATGATGCGCCGCTCGGCGTTGATGAGGGTTGCGTTGGCCTGCGCCTGCTTGCCCTGCTCGATCGCGACGTCGCCCGCCTGGCGGTTCCAGAGCGGAATGCTGGTCGACAGGCGGACGCCGTAGTTGGTTTCGCGAATGTCGGAGCGGGCGCGGTCGTAATAGGGGCCGACGCTGACCGTGGGTATCCGCGCCTTCTTCGCCAGGTCGACGCGAAGCCCCTGCTGCTCGAATTGCGCGCGCAGGGCCTTCAGCTCGAAGTTGTTCTGCGCGGCATTGGCGGCGAGCGCCTGGCCGGAGGGCAGTGCGGGGAGCGACATGTCCGGGCGGATGATGCGCACCCTTGCGGCGAGGGGCGCACCGCGTAGCTGGTTCAGTTCGTAGAGGATCGAATTGGCTTCGGCGTCGGCGCTGGCAGCGGAGCGTTCGGCGCTGATCGCACCCGCAACCAGCGAGGCGGCTTCGAGCTGCGGCGCCGGGCCGGCGGGGTCGCGGCTGACGAGGACGCGGGCGAGCGTGCGCATGCGGGCCGCGACCTCTCGCGCTGCCGCCGCCTTCTCGTCGGCAGCGAACAGGCCATAGCCGAGCGACCGGGCGCGCGCGGCGAGCGTCGCGTCGAACTGCTGCAGCCCGATACGGGCGAGCGCGACCTGGCGCTCGGCGATTGCCCGACGCAGCGCAATGCGGCCGCCGAACTCGATCGGCTGGACGACGGAGACGGCATAGGTCAGCCCCTCGCCGGTCACCGCACCGCTCGTCAGGTCCTGCGCGCGGCGCTGGCCGAATTCGACCACCGCTTCGGGATCGGCCCAGCGACCCGCCGCGTCGCGCTCGACGCCCGCGGTTTCGATCTGGCGCTGATAGAATTGGCGTTCGGGATTGTGCGTGACGACGTCCTGCGCCAGCGCGTCGAGCGAGATCGCCGCCGTCTGTGCAGTGGCCGGGGCCGCCGCGATCGTTATCAGGCCGGCAACAACTGCGAACCGCATCCCAAACTCCTCGCCCGCCCACCGCCTGCTAACCGAGGGTCGGGTTGGACGTCGACTAAATCCCGGTTCAGAAACTGAAACGCTATTCAGTTGACGGTGGCGTACCAAGGCGGCGAACAGGTGGCCGTGACGCATATCCTGCTCATCGAGGACGACGACGGGACGGCGGACGAGATCCTGCTGGAACTCGCCACTGCCGGCCATGCCGCGACGCGGACGGCGACGTTGCGCGACGGTGACCCGTTGGCGCGCGGCGGCGATATCGACCTGATGATCCTCGATCGGCAACTGCCCGACGGCGAGGGGCTGGCGCTGCTCGCCGACCTGCGGCGCGACGGTGTACGGACGCCGGCGCTGGTGCTGAGCGCGCTCGGTAGCCTGGACGATCGGGTTCGCGGACTGAAGGCGGGCGGCGACGACTATCTGGCCAAGCCCTTCGCGCTGGTCGAGCTGGTGGCGCGGGTCGAGGCGCTGTTGCGGCGACCCAACGATACCCGCGACACGCGGCTGATCGCCGGGCCGATCGACCTCGACCTGCTGGCGGGGCGGGGGATGCGCGCCGGCCGGCCGCTCGAGCTGTTGCCGCGCGAGCTGAAATTGCTGGAATATCTGGTGCGGCGGCAGGGGCGGATCGTCACCCGTTCGATGCTGCTCCAGGATGTGTGGGGGTATAGCTTCGAGCCCAACAGCAACGTCGTCGATGTCCACATGGGCCGGTTGCGGCGCAAGGTCGATATCGATGGCGAGGCGCAGCTGATCCGCAACGTGCGCGGCCAGGGTTATGTCTTCGATCTTCCGGCCTGATCCTCGGCGGCGCGCGACGTTGCGCTGGGGCGGCGCGCTGGCGGCGATGCTCGTGCTCCAGTCGATCGCGCTGGCGGCGGTGTTCTGGGTGCTCGCCAACGGCAGCCATCGGCGCTCGATCGAACATGCGCTGGCCGACGACTGCACCTTCTTCGCGCTGACGCCTGGTGAGGAGCGGCCCGAGGAACTGCGCGAGAAGCTGACCCGCGACATCCACCGCGACCGGTTCCTGGGGCTGTTCGACGCGCAAGGGCGTCTGATCGCGGGCAACGTCGGGCGATTGCCGCCGAGCGTGCCGCCAGGCGCCTCGTTCGTCGCCGATGTCGCGCCGACCGAACTGCCGGGCAAGCGCAGCGACCAGGCGCGGATCACCGTTTGTGCGATGCCCGACGGCACCCGGCTACTCGCCGGTGTCGACCTCGACGATACCGAGGAGGCGTTGCGGCTGGTGTGGCGGTCGCTGCTGCTCGGTCTTGCGCCGGGGCTGGCGATGGCGCTGATCTTCGGGCTGGTCGCTGGGCGGCGGGCGGCGCGACAGGTCGATACGGTGCGGCAGCTGACCGAGCGGATCATCGCCGGCGATCTCGGCGAGCGGCTGCCGGTCGCGGCGCGGCCGGACAGTTTCGGGCTGCTCTGCGCCGATATCAACGCGATGCTCGACCGGCTGCAGCAACTGGTCGGCGAGGTGCGCGGCGTCGGCGACGATATCGCCCACCAGATCCGCACGCCGCTGACCCGGCTGCGGGCGCGGCTCGACCGCGGCTTGCGCGATGCGCGGACGCCCGGCGATTTCGCGGCGGTGTCGGACAGCGCGCTCGCCGACGTCGACGTCCTGCTCGGCATCGTCGGCGCGTTGCTGCGGCTGCGCGAACTGGGCGATCATGCCCGCCGCAGCCGGTTCGCGCCGGTCGAGCTGGCGCAGCTGATCGACGACGCCTGCGACCTGTATCGCCCGATCGCGGAGGATCGCGGGCTGACGCTGACCTGCGCGATCGCGCCGGTGCCCGTGATCGAGGGCGACGCCAGCCTGCTGATGGAGGCGGTGACCAACATGATCGACAATGCGATAAAATACGGGCCGCCGCGGGGCGTGATCCGCGTGTCGCTGGGCATGGCGGGCGAGGCGATCGGGGTCAGCGTCGCCGATGAGGGAGAGGGCGTGCCGCCCGCCGAACGGCCGCTGGTGACGCAGCGCTTCTATCGCGCGCGGTCGGACGTGGCGGGGGTGGGGCTTGGGCTCAGCCTGGTGAAGGCGGTGGCCGACCTGCACGGCGCCCAGCTTCGCTTCGCCGACCAGGGGAGTGCGGTGTCGCTGATCTGGCCGTTGCGTACCGAGGCACCGCGATCGGCTTGAAAGAGATCACAGTTTGTGGCTTTTTCAACAAGTTTCCCCGCGACATGCCCCACTACGTGGGTTAACCGCGGTTAACGGACGTGCCGCCACACCTAAAGGCGGTCGCCGATCGACGGGGAAAAGCAGATTATGCGGGGTCTTGCGCTGGCCATCATCGGCCTGATGGGTTTTCTGTGTCCGACGAGTGTATTCGCGGCCACGACGATCAATTTTACCGGCGTTTCCAGTCGCGGTGCTGCCAGTCTCGTTCGAAGCGGTGTCGATACCGTCACCTACTCCTTGGAAGATCGTTCCGTCGATCGCGTTTCCGGATCGGTCACGATCGACTTCGCATCCGTCACGCCTACGGTCATTAGCGGCATACGGCCGTTTTACTTTTACACGAGCGACAGCCCCAGCTTCATCTCCTTCAACTTTGACGGCGGCCGGGTGCAACCTATCACCAGCGGAGCAGCGATAGGTGGCGTCGTCACGATTGCCATCGAGCCGGATCTAAGGACCGTAGAGATAGTCATTAGTGCGCGCAATTTTCAGCGAGCTACAGGCGCACCTCTTGTCGAGACCACGCGGGTGATAGATAGACAGCTTTATCTCGAGTTGACGGGCACGCTGGCCGATCCGTTCGATGCCCAGCGCGGCTTCACCTTGTCCCGCGTCGATACGGCAACGTACGACGCCATCAACAGCGATCAGACCGTCGTCTATGATAATGGCGCCGTGTTGGGGCGTAGTGGTTTCGACATCTACTCGAAAGGCAACATTACGACGGTCAATGGCCTGACCGTCGGCGCCCTACCCGAGCCCGTTGCTTGGGCCATGCTCCTAATCGGCTTTGGCATGACCGGTGCGGCGCTGCGTCATCGCGGCCGGAAGGTCGCCGCGACCGTGGGGTCGCGCTGATCGTCGTCGCTCCTCCCGGCTTACGGCAGGAGCAGCGACGAGTCGCCGTAGGAGTAGAAGCGGTAGCCGTTCTTTATCGCATGGGCATAGGCGGCCTGCATGCGCTCGGTGCCCATCAGCGCCGAGACCAGCATGAACAGTGTCGAGCGGGGCAGGTGGAAGTTGGTCATCAGGCCGTCGATGCCGCGAAAGCGGTAACCCGGGGTGATGAAGATCGACGTGTCGCCGTCGAACGGGCGGACGACGCCGTCCTCGCCGGTGGCGCTTTCGATCAGGCGGAGCGAGGTCGTGCCGACGGCGATGATCCGGCCGCCGGCTGCGCGGACGGCGTTGAGACGGTCGGCGGTGGCGGCGTCGATGCGGCCCCATTCGGCGTGCATGCGATGATCGTCGGTGTCGTCGGCCTTGACCGGCAGGAAGGTGCCGGCCCCGACGTGGAGCGTCAGCGTGGTGTGCGCGATGCCCGCCTGCGCCAGCGCGGCGATCAGCGACGGGGTGAAGTGGAGCGCGGCGGTGGGCGCGGCGACGGCGCCGGGCTCGGCGGCGAACATCGTCTGGTAATCTTCGGCGTCCTGCGCGTCGGTGGGGCGCTTGCCGGCGATATAGGGGGGCAGCGGCATGTGACCGGCGCGGTCGAGGAGCAGCTCGACGGGCTCGTCGCCGGCGAAGTCGAGCGCCCAGCTGCCGTCGTCGCCGCGGGTCGACGCGGTGGCGGTGACGCCGGGGCCGAAATCGATGACGTCGCCGTCGTGCACGCGCTTGGCGTTGCGGACGAAGGCGCGCCAACGGCGCGGCCCTTCGCGCTTGTGCAGCGTCGCCCCGATCGAGGCGTCACCGCGGCGGCCCTCGAGCTGGGCAGGGATGACGCGGGTGTCGTTGAAGACGAGGATGTCGCCTTGGCGAAGCTCCCCCGGCAGCTCGCGGACGTGCGCGTCGCGCAGGTCGCCGTCACCGGGGACGACGAGCATCCGCGCCGCATCGCGCGGCACCGCGGGGCGCAGCGCGATACGGTCGGTCGGCAGGTCGAAGTCGAAGAGGTCGACCTTCACTTCGCGGGTGCGTTCGCCCGCTTCGGCACCGCCTTGCCCGCAGGCTTGCCGGTGCCGGGCAGCGTCACCGGCGCGCCGAGCGATACCGGCGCAGGCGCGGGCAGGTTGGCGTAGGCCGGGGGATTGTCGGCCGCGATATAGGCGTGGACGATCCGGGTCGGGTTCGACGGCGGCTCGCCGCGCTCGATCGCGTCGACATATTGCATGCCGTCGATGACGCGGCCGAAGACGGTGTATTTCTTGTCGAGCTGGAGACGCGGCTGGAAGACGATGAAAAATTGCGAATTGGCGCTGTCCTCGGCATCGGCGCGGGCGGCCGAGACGGCGCCGCGGACGTGGGGCAGATAGCCGAATTCGGCCTTCACATTGGGCAAGGTCGAGCCGCCGGTGCCATCGCCCTTGGGATCGCCGCCCTGCGCCATGAAGCCGTCGATCACGCGGTGGAAGGAAAGGCCGTCGTAGAAATGCTGGCGGGTCAGCGTCTTGACGCGCTCCACCATCAGCGGGGCGACATCGGGGCGAAGCCAGATCGTCACCCGGCCACCGGTCGACAGGTCGAGCAGCCAGAGATTCTCCTTGTCGGTAACCGACGGCACCGGCTTGCGGCCGGCGACATTGGCCTCGATCACCTGGGCGGTCGCCGGCAGCGCGAGGAAGCACGCGGCAAGCGCGACAAAACGGGCAAGAAAACGCATCGGAACCCCAAGCTAGACCGGAACGGCGCCGCTTAGAGCAATTCGCCGCTTGCGCCAAACTGAATGGAGGGGGGGCATCGGTTTGGCATCGCGGGCGGCGGGCACCGTGGCGAGAGATGCTGGAAACGAGTTCAGCATGACGACGAGGGTCAGGCGATCGCTGCCCAACACCCGTCATCCCGGGCTTGACCCGGGATCCAACGTGCGGCGGGCGGCTCGATCCGCGATCGGCTGAGCCGTTTGCGGCGCCGTGGATCCCGGCTCGAGGCCGGGATGACGGGGTCAGTGAGGCAAAGCGATCTGGTAGAGCGTCGGCCAGTCCTTGCCGGTGACGTAGAGCCGCTTGAGCCGGCGGTCGTAGGCGATGCCGTTGGGGACCGAGTCGCGATCGGTGGCACCGACCTCGGCGACGAGCGCCGACAGGTCGATCCAGCCCTTCACCTTGCCCGTCGCGGGATCGATGCGCGCGATGCGTGGGGTCATCCAGACATTGGCGAGGATCTCGCCGTTCACATATTCGAGTTCGTTGAGCATCGGCAGCGGCTGGCCGTCGGCGGTAACGGTGAGGCGATGCGTGACCGTCAGCTTTACCGGATCGAGGAAGCGAAGCGTCGGGGTGCCGTCGGACAGGATGATCGAGCGACCGTCCTCGGTCATCGCCCAGCCTTCGCCGGCGTAGCGCCAGCCGCCGACGCGCTTCAGATCGGGCATCGTCCAGCGGAAGCCCTGGCCGCCGTGCCAGGTGACGCTGAGCAGCTGGCCCTTCCAGGCGACGATGCCTTCGCCAAACAGATTGTTCGGTATGGGGGCGCTGGCGAGGACGCGGCCGGTCTTGAGGTCGACGCGGCGGACCGAGGAATCGCGACCGGTGCTTTCGTAGAGCGTGCCGTTGTCGATCAGCAGCCCTTCGGTGAAGGCGCTGCGATCATGCGGCAGGCGGGCGAGGACGCGACCGCGATCGGCCGGGATCTGGGCGGTTGCCGGACCGGCGAGGAGCAGCGCGGCGAGGAGGAGGCGGGCGATCACAGCGCGCGGACCAGGCGGGCGGCGCGGGCGATCCAGGCGGGATCGGCGACGACCTGCTGGCGGGCGCCGGCACCGAGCGGCAACAGCTGGAGCTTGCCGTCCTCTCGCCCGATCAGGCGCGCGAAGAGGAAACGGCCGCCGGGGCGGGGGACGAGGACGTCGCGGTTCATGGCGCGAGCATAGTCCGGCGGCGCGAGCCTGTCGCACCAGATTTCGTCACCGGCGCGGTAGTCGCCGACGCCGCCGGTGACGGTGATCGCGACCTGATCGGGATTGGGGGTCGGCGGCGTTACGGTGGCGGTGCGCGACAGGGCGTGGGCGCCCGCTGCGTCGAGGGTCGCCGCGACGGGCAGGGTGTCGCGATCGGGCAGCGTCACGAGATCGCTGGCGGTGACGCCGAGCGCGGCGGCGATTCGGTTGAGCCAGGCGACCGAGACGGTGCGGGTGCCCATCTCGAGGCGGCCGATCGTCTGCGCGGTGGTCGGCGGGACGCAGGCGCGGGCGACGTCGTCGAGCGTCATGCCCTTCGCGCGGCGCACTTCGCGGATCGCGGTAATCATTTCAACCCTCCACCAACCAGATCGGTTTTTTCGCTTTCCTACAACTATGACGCTGAGGCAAATGATTTCGCGAATCGGGGATGGGAGCGGCGATGCAGGAGTTGGTGGAGCGGACGATCGGCCAGGCGCGGCGGGTGACGGTGAACCTGCGCGAATCGCCGCTGGGCTGGCTGCGCGCGCGCGGCATGGTCGACGCGCGCCAGTTCGAGGCGGGCGAGCGGCTGCGCGGCGATTACGAGACGGCGTCGCTGGGGCCGAGCGTGACGATGCGCTGGGACCGGATGCGCGTCGACGGCGGTGGCGGTGACGGGCTGGACCCGACGACGGCGCAGATCGCGGCGAAGCGCCGGTTCGACGAGGCGGTGGGCGCGGTAGGCCGCGGGCTGAACGACGTGTTGTGGCGGGTGGTGTGCGCGAACGAGGCGCTGCCGTCGGCGGAGAAGGCGATGGGCTGGCCCGCGCGCAGCGGGCGGCTGGTGCTGACGCTGGCGCTCGATCGGTTGGGGGACCATTATCGGTTGGCCTGAGACGCGGGCGATCCTGAAACGAGTTCAGGATGACGGTGGGGTGCGATAGGGCGATCGCCCGAGGAGACGGTGATGCGGTTCGGAATCGTGAAGTGCCATGGGTCGGGAAACGATTTTCCGATGATCGACGCGCGCGAGATCGAGCTGTCGGCGGTGGAATGGGCGACGGTGGCGCGGGCGCTGGCGGATCGTCGGGGTGCGGTGGGCGGCGACGGGCTGCTGCTACTGGGTAAGTCATTGAGATCGTGCGACTTTTCGATGGCGATGTTTAATTCGGACGGGTCGGAGGCCGAGACGTGCCTGAACGGCCTGCGCTGCGTGGCGCGGATGGGGTTCGAGGCGCTGGGGATCGACCAGGCGCGGGTGGCGCTGAAGACGTCGGAGGCGCTGGTCGAACGCGTGCCCGAGCTGGCGCCGGGCGTGTACAGCGTGCTGGAGACGGCGGGGCCGGCGAGCCTGGACGTCGCCGCCTGGCCGATGGTGGGCGAGGCGGCGCCGCTGGTCGAGCGGGCGATCCCGCGACTGCCGGGCGAGCGGCGCTTTACCGCGGTGGCGATGCCCAATCCGCATCTGGTGGCGTTCGTCGAGGCGGTCGACGAGGACGAGCTGGTGCGCGTCGGCGAGGTATGCGAGGCGGCGCCCGACTGGCTGCCCAACCGCGCCAACGTGAGCTTCGTTGAGGTGCGCGGGAACGCGCTGTTCGTGCGGACGTTCGAGCGCGGCGTCGGGCTGACCGACAGCTGCGGCAGCGCGATGGCGGCGTCGACCTATGCGGCGTGCCTGACCGGCCGGATCGGCTGGGATCGCGAAACGGTGGTGCTGAACCGCGGCGGCATGGTGCGGGCGCGCGCCGGCGAGGATGCGATGGTCAGCATTGCGGGCAACGCGACCTATGAATGGACGGGCAGCGTCACGGTCGACCTGGGCAGCGGCACCGCGGGCGACCTGGTGATCGAGGCATGGCGCAACGACGAGATCGCGGCCTGGGGCGCGGTGGCGGACGAGGCGGCGTGGGGCTGAACGGCCCAAGGTTGCCTCCTGGTCGGTTCGCCGATCGATCGGGAGCCAAAGCGAGGGTCCGCCCGTTGAGTGCGCAATCCCAGAAGGTTGCGCGATGGACGAGCAGTCGAGACGCGAGGAAGACGAGTTGGCGGCACGGCAGGACGGCCGGCTGTATCCGCTCGGCCGCGCGTTGCGGGCGACCTATGACGCGGAAAACCACAACACGCTGGGGATGGACGTCACCGGATTGATGCTGGACCTGGCGCGGGTGCCGTACGAGCGAGACGAGGGGCGGCGCGGGGACGCCGTGGAGCCGACTGTCGCGCCGCAGCAAATGGCGCGTGGATCGTCGCCGGGCTGGTTCGAGCGGTTTCGGGGGTTGCTGGGGCGGTAGCTTTCAGGCGGGCGCGAGATCAGGGTTGCCCGATCGTCATGGCGGTCAGGGGGCGTCCTGGGTCGCGAAGCGGCTTTTGGTTTTTGGGACCATCAGCATCGGGGCCCACTTGCCTCCGGTGAGGAGAACCTGATCGAGCGGCACGGCATCGGCGGGCGCGTCGGCAGCGAAGGCCTGGACGAGGCGGCGGCCGGCGGTGGGGATCAGCCTGGCAGGAACGGGTGTGGGCTTGCCGCCGAGCGTGGCGAGCCAGGTGGGGCGGCCGTAGCGATAGGCGCGGCGGGGATGGATGACCTGGAGGTCGACGTCGCCGGGCTTGTAGCCGAGGACGAGCGGCTGGTTGCCGGTGAAGAAGACGGTTGGTTCGCGAATGCGGGCGGCGGCGGCGTCGTAGGCTGGGCGATTATGAGGGTAGCGATCGGTGACGGTGGTCTGCTCGATTGTCAGCGGGTCGACGCCGGTGAGGCGCTTGATCCGCGCCGCCACGGCGTCACCTCGTCCCGGCCTCGCCGATTCCTGGATGTGCCCGTGGCCGACATACAGCAGCAGCTTGGCGCCGGGATCGGTGGCGAAGATCTGGCGCATTAGATTGTCGGCGGCCGCGCGTTCGCGCTGGTCCCAGGTCGGCAGCGGCGGGTCATAGCCGACGGGGCGATAGCCCATCGCCATCGCTTCACGCAGAAATCCGGCGAACACCGGATCACGCGTGTAATAGCCGGTGCCGAGCCGCGCGAAGCCGTCGTGCCCGAGCGCTGCCGCCTGATCCATCGTGATCGCTTCGGCGGCGAGGGTAGTATAGCCGAGCGGGCGGAGGGCGCGGGCGATTTGCAGCGCGAAGGCGCGGTCGCGAGGGCTGACATGCGCCTCGTTGAGGATGACGATGCGCGTGGCGCGCGCGCGGCGGACGATTTCCGCGAGGGCGGGTCGCGGCGTGGCGCTGGCTATGGCGGTCCGCCAGCTCGTATCGGGCGCAGAATCGTCGTTGCGGTCGTAAAAGTCGAGCGGCAGCTCATTGATCATGAACGGCGTGATCTGCGCCCAATATTGGAAGGCGATGTCGTCGGTCATCTTGCCGGCCGAGTCGATGGCGGCGGCACGGAATGTGTCGGCGGCGGCGAGATACTGGCCGGCAGCAGCAAGCTTCATGCCCGTGGCTTCCCAGCCGGCGGGGGCGGTTTGTGCCGACAGCGCGCCGGCGGCGACCAGGGCGGCGGTGAGTTTTCGGTACATGCGGGGTCCCCTTGCAACATGGGTTGCATGTCGGGGGGTGGGGTTCAAGGCGGCTGTGTCGCCTGGAGACAGCCCCTCCACCAGCCTTCGGCTGGCGCCCCCCACGACGTGGGGAGGACTAATAGGAACCAAATTGGTACAAAGCCCTTGACATCGTCACGCTGTTTCGGTACATAACAGGAACGCTGAAGAATTGCGAGTCGGGCCGGGCGGTTCGGGGCCTTGAGGCTCCGGTCGCGCCGGCCCGTCGTCATGTGGGGGAGACGCGATGACGACGAGCAGGAACGGCACGATCATCGATGCGGATCGACGGTCTGCCAAAACGAGGAAGGGTTGGGTCCGTTGGACGGGACGGATGAAGAAGGAATTTCTCGATCACTTGGCGGCCACCTGCAACGTGAGGGGGGCTGCGGCGGCGATCGGGGTCGACCCGGTTTCGGTGTACGCGCTGCGCCGCCGCGACGAGGCCTTCTACCTGGCATGGGAAGATGCCGTGGTCGCCGGTTACCAGATGCTGGAAACGCAGTTGATCGGCCATTGCCTGGCCGGCGGTGGCACGACGATCGAGAATGGCGCGGACTGTTACGGCCCGATCGACAAGGACACGGCGCTGCGGCTGCTGACTTCGCATCGCGCCGGACGTGACAAGGTAATCCGAGGTGGTCCGCGCCCGCAGGTCGCGCGGCCCGACGATACCGATGCGGCGATCCTGAAGAAGCTCAAGGCGCTGGCGGCCAAGAGTGCCGCCGACGAGACCGGCTCGTGAGCGGCGCCGACGAGCGCAGCGGCGCAGAGGACCTGATCGGCGCCCTGGCCCGGCTGAGCGAGGCCGATCGTATCGACGTCATCAAAAGCCTGTCGCGCGACCAGCGGTGTGAGTTGAACGAGCGCTGGCGTGGTGGCTGGGCGCATCGCGGTCAATGGCTCGACCACGACGACTGGCGGGTGTGGGTGATCATGGCGGGGCGCGGTTTCGGCAAGACCCGAGCCGGGGCCGAATGGGTCAGCGAGCTGGCGCGTTCGAGCCCCGACGCGCAGATCGCGCTGGTCGGGGCGACCCAAGCGGATGTGCGGCAGGTGATGATCGAGGGGCCGAGTGGGCTGATCGCCGTCGCGCGGGTGGGCGAACAGGTCCGCTATTGCGCCAACACGCGAACGGTTCGCTTTTCGTCGGGAGCCAGGGCCTACGCCTACGCCGCGGAAACGCCCGAACAGTTGCGGGGGCCCGAGCATCACGCCGCCTGGTGCGATGAGCTGGCCAAATGGCGGCGGCCGGCGACGTGGGACAATCTGTTGATGGGGCTCCGCGCCGGCGATCGCCCGCGCGTCGTGGTCACGACGACACCGCGCCCGACCGCGTTGATGCGACGCGTGTTGAAGGAACCGGGCCTCGTCGTGACGCATGGGCGCACCGACGAGAACGGGCATCTGCCTGCGGCCTTCATCGATGCGATGACGGCGACCTACGGCGACACGCGGCTCGGCCGGCAGGAACTGGCGGGCGAGATGATCGAGGATGTCGAGGGTGCACTGTGGACGCGCGACATGATCGAGTCGTGCCGGGTCGCCGAGGCGCCGGTGCTGGTGCGGGTGGTGGTGGGTGTCGATCCGGCGGTCGGCGGCGGCGGAGAGGGGGGCGGCGGCGACCTGTGCGGGATCGTCGCGGTGGGGATCGACGACGAGGGCGTCGGCCATGTGCTGGAGGATGCGAGCGTCGGCGGGTCGCCCGATACGTGGGTCGGCGCGGTGACGCGCTGCGCGGCGCGGCATCGCGCGGACCGGGTGGTGGCGGAGGGCAACAACGGCGGCGCGCTGGTGACGTCGGCGCTGCTGGCGGGGGATGCGGAATTGCCGCTGACATTGGTCCACGCCTCGCGAGGGAAGGTGGCGCGGGCGGAGCCGGTGGCGCTGCTCTACGAACGTGGCCGGGTGAAGCATGTCGGCGCGTTCGCCGCGCTGGAGGACGAGCTGTGCGGGCTGGTGTCGGGCGGGCGCTATGCCGGGCCGGGGCGGTCGCCCGATCGGGCGGACGCGCTGGTGTGGGCGGTGACCGCGCTGATGCTGGGGAAGTCGATGGGGGCTTCGGTGCGGGTTTTGGGCTGAGCTTCAATCTTCCCTTGAGAGAGGGAGGGAGGCGCGTAGCGCCGGAAGGGTGAGGGCAGGTTGGGGCGGTTGCCGTCCTCACCCTTCCCACGATGCTGCGCATCGCGGGCCCCTTCCCTCTCCCAAGGGGAGAGGGAGATAAGGAGATTTATCATGAAGCTGTTTCGACGGGCTGCGCGCGAGGGCGTGCGGCCGGCTTTGGCGCGGGTGGCGGGGTCGGTCGCGCTGGGCGGATGGGCGACGAGTTACGAGGCGCAGCTGCGCGAGGCGTATCTGGGCAATGCGGTGGCGCAGCGGGCGGTGAAGCTGGTCGCGGAGAGCGTCGCGGGGGCGCCGATCGCGGCGTCGGATCCGGCGCTGCTGGCGCTGGTGACGGCGCGGAGCGGCGGGCAGGCGCTGGTCGAGACGGTGGCGGCACAGCTGCTGCTCCACGGCAGGCGCTGGCGCTGATCGACCTGGCGATCCAGCCGGTGGTCGAGGCGCTGGGCGTCGACGATCCGCCGGTCGCGCCGGTGATCGGGCAATGCTGGATCGTGGGAACGGCCCCGGTCGGTGCCTGGCTGGGACGGGCAAAGGCGATCGCCGGATGGACGGCGGGCGGCTGGCGTTTCCAGGGGCCGCGCGGTGGGATGACGGCGCTGCGGGCCGTCGACGGCGCGCTGCTCCGCTACGACGGGGCGGCATGGCGCGTTCCGCCGGTCGTGACGCCGCCGAGCGGTGGTGCCATGATCGATCTAGAAGCGCGCAACCTGTTGCAATCGCTCATAGAAATATTGCGTGGCGCTGGCCTGGCACGGAGCTGACTCTGGCTGTGCATGTGGCAGATGGGCAACACCGACCGGTTTTTGTCAGCTTGCACGGAAACCAAGCCCACTATAGTGAGTTTGCGCTGTCCGTAGTGACAACCAAGAAAGGGGATTTCTATGCGGAAGATTGCCATCATGATGGCACTCGCGTCCACCGCCCTTGCTTCGCCGGCTCTCGCCCGCGACAAGTCGTGGTACGTCGGTGTCGAAGGCGGCGCGATGATCGTCGAGGATATCGACTATGACATCGGTGCCATTGCCAACGCCGGCAGTGTCGATCACGACTATGGCTATGACGTCGACGGCGTTATCGGCTACGATTTCGGCGGTTTCCGCGTCGAGACTGAAGTTGGCTATCGCACGGCCACGATCGACGGCTATTCGTCGACCACCACCACGCCGCGCTACAACTCGGCTGGCACGCTGATCACCGGTACCCCGGCCGGCGTGTACAACAACGCTGGCGGCCGTAGCTCGGCGCTCAGCTTCATGCTGAACGGCCTGCTGGACTTCGGTCCGGACGACGGCATTCAGGGCTTCGTCGGCGGCGGTGTCGGCGTTGCACGCGTCAAGACGCGCATCGGCCTGAACGTCAACGGCAACTTCCTCGACGACTCGGACACTGTGTTCGCGTGGCAGGGCCTTGCCGGTGTTCGTGCGCCGTTGAGCGATCGCATCGACGTGTCGGTCAAGTACCGCTTCTTCAACGCCGACAAGCTGAAGTTCGTCGACGTGACGAACCGCACCTTCGACGGCCGTTTCCGTTCGCACAGCATCCTGGGCGGCATCACCTACAACTTCGCGGAGCCGGCCCCGCCGCCCCCGCCGCCGCCGCCGCCCCCGCCGCCCCCGCCGCCTCCGCCGCCGCCTCCGGTTGCCGAGCCTGCGGTCTGCTCGCCGGGTCCGTTCATCGTGTTCTTCGAGTGGGACAAGTCGGACATCACCCCGGAGGCCGCGTCGATCCTCGACAACGCCGTCACTCAGTACCAGAGCTGCGGCAACGCGCAGGTCATGGTCGCTGGCTTCACCGACACCTCGGGTACGGCGAAGTACAACGTTGGCCTGTCGCAGCGTCGCGCCGACGCCGCCAAGGCTTACCTGACGTCGAAGGCGATCCCGGACGGGTCGATTTCGACCGAAGCGTTCGGCGAAACCCGCCTGCGCGTCCAGACTGCGGACGGCGTGCGCGAGGTCCAGAACCGTCGCGTCGAGATCACCTACGGGCCGGGCTCGGGTCAGTAAGACCCAAGCTCACTCTAGGGTGGACGAAAGATCGGGAGGTCGGCGAAAGCCGGCCTCCCTTTCTTTTTGTGGCTCGCGCTTGGATGCTGGGCGGTGGCGGTTCGCGCTAAGGCGCGGAAGAGTATGGTTCACGCGAAGGCGCGAAGACGCGAAGAAGAAGGAAAAGAAGGTTGGTTCGCGCGGAGGCGCGGAGGAGAGAGGGCGCCCTTGCTCGAGCGATTTACGCGCTCACCATGTTCCCCGTTCGGTACGTTCGGTGCGTCCGGTACCTCTGGGGCGTCGCTCGGGATCGCACCGTCGCCCCAGAGCCGACGAAATCTCCGCGCCTCCGCGTGAACCAACCCTCTTCGCGCCTTCGCGTCTTCGCGCGAACCGCCCTCCTTTGCGCCATCCTGGGCGTCGCACGAGCAGCCCGAACCCGGCGATAACCGAGGCTGGCATCGTCGCGCTGATCGGCTAATGACCCTCGCAACACGGGAGCGATCCCACCGCTATTGAGGCAGCCATGCGCATTACGATGATCGGCTCGGGCTATGTCGGGCTCGTATCGGGGGCCTGTTTCTCCGACTTCGGCCACGATGTGATCTGTGTCGACAAGGATGCCGGCAAGATCGAGGCGCTCGAGGCGGGGCGGATGCCCATTTACGAGCCGGGGCTCGAGCAGCTGGTGGCGGCCAATGTCGCGGCCGGGCGACTGACCTTCTCGACCGACCTCGCCGCCTCGGTGGCGGGCACCGATGCGGTGTTCATCGCAGTCGGCACCCCGTCGCGCCGCGGCGACGGGCATGCGGACCTGAGCTATGTCTTCGCGGCGACCGAGGAGATCGCGGCGGCGGCGACCGGGCCGACCGTGGTCGTTACCAAGTCGACGGTGCCGGTGGGGACGGGCGACCGGGTCGAGGCGATCCTGCGCGAAAAGCGCCCCGACCTCGACATGCCGGTGGTCAGCAATCCCGAGTTCCTGCGCGAGGGCGCGGCGATCGGCGATTTCAAGCGGCCCGACCGGATCGTCATCGGCACCGACGACGAGCGCGCGCGCGGGGTGATGCGCGCGGTGTACCGACCCCTGTATCTCGGCGAGAGCCCGATCGTCTTCACCGGCCGGCGGACGTCGGAGCTGATCAAATATGCGGCGAACGCCTTCCTGGCGACCAAGATCACCTTCATCAACGAGATCGCCGACCTGTGCGAGGCGGTGGGCGCCGACGTGAAGGACGTCAGCCGAGGAATTGGGCTCGACAATCGCATCGGCAAGAAGTTTCTCCACGCCGGGCCCGGCTATGGTGGATCTTGCTTCCCCAAGGATACGCTGGCGCTGCTGAAGACGGCGGAAGATTTTGAGACGCCGATGCAGATCGTCGAGGCGGTCGTGAAGGTGAACGACAGCCGCAAGCGCGCGATGGGGCGCAAGGTGCTCCACGCCCTGGGCGACGACGCGAAGGGCAAGACAGTGGCGCTGCTGGGGCTGACGTTCAAGCCCAACACCGACGACATGCGCGATGCGCCCTCGATCGCGATCGCACAGGCACTGGACGATGCCGGCGTGGCGGTGCGTGCCTATGACCCCGAGGGGATGGCGGCGGCAAAGGCGCTGATGCCGGCGCTGACCTATTGCCGTGACGCCTATGAGGCGGCGACGGGGGCGGATGCGGTGGTGATCGTGACCGAGTGGGACGCGTTCCGCGCGCTCGACTTCGCCCGGCTGAAGGGCGTGATGGCAGCGCCGGTGATGGTCGACCTGCGCAATGTCTATGCGCGTGATGGGGTCGAGGGAGCGGGTTTCTCCTATACCGCGGTGGGGCGGTAACGCGCTAGAGAGCCTCCGCCAGCCAGGCGGGAATGATTGCGTCGCCTAGCGCCTCGACCCGGCGGTGTTCGACCATCAGGCCGAGATCGGGATAGGTCGCTCGGGTTCGATCGCCCGGGTCGGCGAGCGGGGCGACGACGAGGCGGCGATTGACCTTGCTGCGGTGATGCATGCGGGCGGTGTTCTCCTGGCCGACGTAGCAGCCCTTGCTGAAGTCGACGCCGCCTAGTTCGCGCGCGTTGCATTCGAGCCACAGGGTCTCGCCATTGCCGAGTTCGCCGATGCCCTCGGTCACCCCGAGCGACAGGCGATGCGCCAGCCAGCAGGTCGCGGGGGCAGCGGCGTCGGCAAGCCAGCGATGGCCCAGGCCAGGTAGGCGCGGATCGGGAACGCCGCGATCGGATGTGCGCGACCAATGGACTGCGACGTCGACCGGCTCGATCGTGATCGCCCGGCGTAGGCGGTACATGGCGAGGCGGCGGGCGAGCGCCTCGGCCTGTGACGCCTCGGCATCGATCAGAACGGCATCGTCGTCGGCCCACAGGATGAAATCGAACAGCGCCTTGCCCTGCGGGGTGAGCAGGCCGGTCCAGACCGGCGCCTCGGGCGTCAGGCGTACCGTGTCGCTGGTGACGAGGCCCTGAAGGAAGCCGCGCACGTCGTCGCCCGTCAGGCGCAGGACGGCGCGATCGGCGAGCATCGTTCCCGGGGTGGTATCGGTCATGCCGGGGAGATAGGAGGCGACAGCGCAGCGCGAAAGGACAGATGCATGGCGATCGACCTCAAGCTCACCGGCGGGACGGTGCATTTGCCGAGCGGTCCGGTCGCGACCGACGTCGGGATCAGCGGCGGCAGGATCGTCGCGATCGGCGATGTCGGCGATGCGGGGCGGACGATCGACTGTACCGGTCTCGACGTGCTGCCCGGCGTGATCGACACCCAGGTCCACTTCCGCGAGCCCGGCATGGTCCACAAGGAGGACCTGGAGAGCGGCAGCCGCGCGGCGGTGATGGGCGGCGTCACCGCGGTGTTCGAGATGCCGAACACCAAGCCCAATACCGACAGCGCCGAAGCGATAGAGGACAAGCTGACCCGCGCGCGTCACCGGATGTGGTGCGACCACGCCTTCTACGTCGGCGCGACGACGCACAATGCGGCAAGCCTCGCCGAGCTGGAGAAGTTGCCGGGTACGGCTGGCGTCAAGATCTTCATGGGCGCGTCGACGGGCGACCTGCTGGTGAGCGACGACGCGGTGCTGGCGCAGGTGCTGGCATCGGGGCATCGCCGTGTCGCCATCCATGCCGAGGACGAGCCGCGGATGCAGGCGCGCCAGGGCGAGCGAGTCCCCGGCGATGCGTCGTCGCATCCGGTGTGGCGCGACGATGAGAGCGCGATCCTGGCGACGCGGCGCATCCTGGCGCTGGCGCGCGCGGCGCGGCGGCGGATCCATGTGCTCCACGTCACGACGCCGGCGGAGCTGGAACTGCTCGGCCAGAACAAGGACATCGCGACGTGCGAGGTGACACCGCAGCATCTGACGCTGGCGGGTGAGGAGGCCTATCCGCGGCTGGGCACGCTAGCGCAGATGAACCCGCCGATCCGGTCGGGCGCGCATCGCGATGGGCTGTGGCACTGGCTGCGGCAGGGCGTGCCTGACGTGATCGGGTCGGATCACGCGCCGCACACGCTGGAGGAAAAGGCCAAGCCCTATCCCGACAGCCCGAGCGGGATGCCGGGCGTGCAGACGCTGCTGCCGCTGTTGCTCGACCATGTCGCGAACGGACGGCTGACGATGCCGCGGCTGATCGACCTGACGAGTGCGGGGGCGCAGCGCATCTTCGGCATCGTCGGCAAGGGGCGGATCGCGGTCGGCTATGATGCCGATTTCAGCATCGTCGACCTGAAGGCGCGGTGGACGGTGGATGACAGCTGGATGCAGTCGCGGTCGAACTGGTCGCCCTTCACGGGCATGACGCTGACCGGCCAGCCGGTGGGCACGATCGTGCGCGGATCGGTGGCGATGTGGGACGGCGAGCTGGGCGAGGCGGCGACGGGCGAGCCGGTACGGTTCGAGAGCGTGCTGTACGGGTGACGACGGGGGCGGCACGCGCTAACGACGCCGCCATGACCGCTCTGCTGCCCGAAGGCTTTCACGATCGCCTGCCGCCGTTCGCCGATGCCGCCGCCGCCGTCGAGGCGCGCGTGCTCGAGGCGGCGCGGCGGCACGGCTATGAACGGGCGGACCCGCCGCTGGTCGAGTTCGCCGCGGCGCTGGGATCGCGGCTGAAAGACGGCGCGCTGACCGATGCGGTGCGCTTCATCGATCCGATCAGCCAGGCGACGCTGGCGATCCGGCCCGACCTGACCGCGCAGATCGCGCGGATCGCGGCGACACGGATGGGGCACCATCCCCGCCCGGTGCGCCTGTCGTATGCCGGATCGGTGCTTCGGCTGCGCGGGTCGCAACTGGCGCCGGCGCGCGAGTGGCGGCAGATCGGCTGCGAGTTGATCGGGCTCGATACCGTGGCAGCGGCACGTGAGCTGGTCGGGGTCGCGGTCGAGGCAATCGGCGCGGCGGGCGCGAGCGGCGTGTCGGTCGACTTCACACTGCCCGACGTCGTCGACCAGCTGTCGACGGTGCTGCCGGTCGAGCCGGAGCGGGTGGAGACGTTGCGCGACCGGCTCGACGCCAAGGATGCGAGCGCGGTGGCGGAGATCGCGCCGGCCTATCTGCCGCTGATCGAGGCGGCGGGGCCGTTCGTGCCGGCGCTGGCGCGGCTGCGGGCGTTCGACACGCGAGGCGCGCTGACCGGCCGGCTCGATGGGCTGGCGGCGATCGCCGAGACGCTGGACGGCGTGACGCTGACGCTCGATCCGACCGAGCGGCATGGCTTCGAATATCAGTCGTGGCTGGGCTTCTCGCTGTTCGTCGCGGGCGCGCCGCGCGAAGCCGGGCGGGGCGGCACCTATACCGTCGTTCATGAGGATGGTCGCGAAGAGGCGGCGGTCGGCTTCTCACTGTTCGCCGACGCGCTGATCGCGGGTGCGCCGCGGCCCGAGCGGACGCGGCTGTTCCTGCCGATCGGAACGCCGGCCGCAGACGGGCTACGGCTACGCGCCGAGGGCTGGGTGACGGTCGCGGCGCTAGAGGCGGACGATACGCCCGAAGCGCAGCTGTGTACGCACCGCTGGACGGGGCAGGCGGTGGAGGCGGTCGCCTGAACGATAGCCGGCACCGCCGTTGGACGCGGCGCCGGCTATCGGTCGCTCAAGCTGCGGAGCAGTTAGCGCTGCGCTTCGCGTTCGCGGATCAGTTCCCACCGAACCTTGCGCTCGAGCGAGGCGATCGTCGCGGCGGCCGCGCCATCGGGCATCTGCGCCAGCTGGGCGCGTAATTCCGGATAGCGGTTCAGCACCATCTCGGCGCGTTGCGCGCGCTGGCGGATCGTCGTTGGCGTGTCGTCGGACCGAAGCAAAGGAAAGGCGAACGGCGAGATCGCAGGCTCATTGCGATACTGGCCCCCATTGAACGGCGCGGCGAGGCCGAACGCCGTTTCGACCGAGCGAGGCGTTACCTGGGTCTGCGCCGATGCGCCTGTCGCCAGCGCCGCCAGTCCGAGCACCATCCATTTCATCGCCAGTCTCCTTTCCATCGTAAACTGCGCGCAATGGCGTCTGGTTGCAACCTGCATCAAAGGACGCGGTTGACCCAGCCGCCGCCCGCCGCTACCCGCGCCACCGCATCTAGGGCACCGCCTGCGCACCGAGTCCCGTCGAAGGGCGCGTGGGTCGATTTCGGCGGGGGAAGGTGCATATCCAAATGGCCAATGTCGCAGTGATCGGCGCTCAATGGGGCGACGAGGGCAAGGGCAAGATCGTCGACTGGCTGGCCGAGCGCGCCGATATGGTCGTGCGGTTCCAGGGCGGTCACAACGCCGGCCATACGCTGGTGGTCGGCGACCAGACCTACAAGCTGTCGCTGCTGCCGTCGGGTATCGTACGGGGCACGCCATCGGTGATCGGCAATGGCGTCGTCCTCGATCCTTGGGCGCTGAAGGCGGAGATCGAACGGCTGGCGGCGCAAGGCGTGGTGGCGACCCCCGACACGTTGCGGATCGCCGACACCTGCCCGCTGATACTGCCGTTCCACCGCGATCTCGACGGCCTGCGCGAAGATGCCTCGGGCGCGGGCAAGATCGGAACGACGCGGCGCGGCATTGGCCCCGCCTATGAGGACAAGGTCGGTCGGCGGGCGATCCGCGTCTGCGACCTGGCGCACCTCGGCGATCTGGAGCCGCAGCTCGACCGGCTCCTGGCGCACCATGACGCGCTGCGGGCGGGCTTCGGCCAGCCGCCGGTGGATCGCGCGGCGCTGGTCGCCGAGCTGGAAGAGATCGCGGGTTTCGTCCTGCCGTTCGCCAAGCCGGTGTGGCGCGACCTGGCGGAGGCACGGTCACACGGACGGCGCATCCTGTTCGAAGGCGCGCAGGGCGTGCTGCTCGATATCGATCATGGCACCTATCCGTTCGTGACCTCGTCGAACACCGTCGCTGGTCAGGCGGCGGCGGGATCGGGGATCGGGCCGGCCGGCGTCGGCTTCGTGCTGGGTATCGCGAAGGCCTATACGACACGGGTCGGGTCGGGACCGTTTCCGACCGAGCTGCACGACGAGGTCGGCGAGCGGCTGGGCCAGCGGGGGCATGAGTTCGGCACGGTGACCGGGCGCAAGCGGCGCTGCGGCTGGTTCGATTCGGTACTGGTGCGCCAGTCGGCGGCGGTGGGTGGCATCACCGGCATCGCGCTAACCAAGATCGACGTGCTCGACGGCTTCGACGAGGTTGCGATCTGTACCGGATATCGGTTGCGCGGCGAGGAGATCGATTATTTCCCGGCCCATGCGGCGGACCAGGCGGCGGTCGAGCCGATCTACGAGACGATGCCGGGTTGGGACCAGTCGACCGCGGGCGCGCGCAGCTGGGCCGACCTGCCGGCGCAGGCGATCAAATATATCCGCCGGATCGAGGAGCTGATCCACTGTCCGGTGGCGCTGGTGTCGACCAGCCCCGAGCGCGCGGACACGATCCTGGTGCGCGACCCCTTCGCCGACTGAGCCGCAACGAAAAGGGGCGGCCGCAGGCCGCCCCTTTTCGTTCAGCGCTTCTTCTTGCGCTTGCCCTGTTCGGGCGGTGTCGCCTGATCGGCGCTCGTGTCGGTCGGCGTCGCCGTCGTGGCGTCGGGTGACGTCATCGGCGTGGTCGCCGTACCGGCCGGGGGTGCCGACATCGGATCGGCGGTCGTCGAAGACGGCGGCGTCGGTGCGGTCGTCGTCGAATCAGGATAGGCGGGCTGAGTGGTCGACCCCGGCGGCGTGGTCTGTTGGGTGGACTGCGGCGCGGTCTGTGCGGATGCCGCGCCGGACAGGCCGATGATGGCCGCACTAGCGAGAATGATCGTCTTCATTGTATTTCTCCCAAAGGAACAGGGAGGCAATGCTCGGGTCCACTAAAGTGATCCAATGATGAACTTCGTCGTATCGGCTCTCTCGACCGTATCACCGGCAAATGAGCCAAAATGTCGATGAGCCGATCCGCCCGTCATGATGGCGGAATTCTATGCCGGTCGGGCGTGGTCATGAAAAGGCCCGACGCTGGTGAGGCGCCGGGCCATTTCGTCAGGCTGATCTATGCGTTCAGCGCGGCGACATCGAGCCGGTCGACGTCGTGCTGCCGGTCATGCCGCTGGTCGTCGTCGTGCTGGTCGTCGGCGGCAGCGTGCTGGTGGTGCCGGCACCCATCGTGCCGGTTCCCATCGTACCGGCACCCATCGTACCGGCGCCGATCGTGCCCGCGCTGCCGTTCATGCCGCTGCCCATCGTACCCATGCTGCCCGAGCCCATCGTGCTCGTGCTGCCTGTGCCCGTCACCGTGCCGCGGCGACGCTGTGCCTCACGCGTGGAGGCGTTGCCCCGGCGCGTCGAGCTGCTCGCGCCGCTCAGCGTCGACGAGCGGGTCTGGGTGCTCAGCGTCGAGTCCATCGTCGACGAACCGGTGCCCATCGTGCCGGTGGTACCCATCGTTCCCATCGAACCGGCGGTGCCGCCGGTCGTCTGGGCGAAGGCGGCTGCGGGCAACAGCAGGGCGCCCGCGGCGATCATCATGATTCCACGCATCTATTCTCTCCTATCGCAGTATCGACAGGACGCTTCGCGCGTGGGGAAGGTTCCTTTTGGCGTCAGCCCCGTACGGTCAGCCGCATTGCGCGCGGTGGAGCATCATCTGGTCGGCGAGGACCAGCGCCATCATCGCTTCGACGACGGGGACACCGCGGATGCCGACGCAGGGATCGTGACGCCCCTTCGTCGCGATGTCGGTGGCGGCGCCATCGCGATCGATCGTTGCGACCGGCGTCAGGATCGAGCTGGTCGGCTTGAAGGCGACGCGCAGGCGGATCGGCTGGCCGGTCGATATGCCACCGGCGATGCCGCCGGCATGGTTGGCGAGGAAGGTCGGGCCGCCATCACCCGGGCGCATCGGATCGGCATTCGCCTCGCCGCTCAACGCCGCCGCCGCAAAGCCGTCGCCGATCTCGATGCCCTTCACCGCGTTGATCGACATCATCGCCGCGGCCAGATCGCTGTCGAGCTTGGCATAGAGCGGCGCACCCCAGCCGGCCGGCACGCCCGTCGCCTCGCACGCGACGACGGCGCCCAGCGACGAGCCTGCCTTGCGCGCGGCATCGACCGCGCCTTCCCATCGCCGGGCGGCCTCAGCGTCCGGGCAGAAGAACGCGTTGTCGTCGATCGCGGCATCGTCGAAGCGGGCTGCATCGATCGCATCGCCGCCGATCGCCTCGACCCAGCCGCGGATGCGTACCCCCGGTATCACGAGCCGTGCCACGGCACCGGCGGCGACCCGCGACGCCGTCTCGCGCGCGGATGAACGCCCGCCGCCGCGATAGTCGCGAAAGCCGTATTTGGCGTCATAGGCATAGTCGGCATGGCCGGGGCGATAGGCCTTGGCGACCTCGGAATAATCCTTCGACCGCTGGTCGACGTTCTCGATCATCAGGCTGATCGGCGTGCCCGTGGTCCGACCGTCGAACACGCCGGACAGGATGCGCACCGCATCGGGTTCGCGCCGCTGCGTCGTGAAGCGCGAGGTGCCGGGCCGGCGCTTGTCGAGCCAGGGCTGGATATCCTCCTCGGCCAGAGCGATCCCCGGTGGGCACCCGTCGACGACCGCGCCGATCGCCGGCCCATGGCTCTCACCCCAGGTGGAAAAGCGCAGCACGCGCCCGAAACTATTGTAGCTCATGCTTCCTCTCCCCGGCGGGGGAGAGGAAGGGGCCCGCTCGGCGCAGTCGAGTGGGAAGGTGAGGGGGCTAGTGCTGCTGCCAATGCTGACGCAACGCCATCCAAATTCCCAATAACCTCGGCGTTGGTGAAGCGCATGACTCGGTAGCCTTCCTGAATGATGTAAGCGGTTCGCCTGGCATCATGCGCCTCGCCATCGGGCAGACTGTGCGTGTCGCCGTCTATCTCGACGATCAGTTTGGCATGATGGCAGGCGAAATCGGCGACATAGGGACCGAAGCGTTGCTGGCGTCGGAACTTACAGCCGGCTATTCCCCGGTTGCGGACGATGGACCAGAAATGCGCTTCCGCGGGCGTCGACTCTCGACGCAATCGCCGGGCTCTCTCGATCGATCCGTCGTCTTGCCGGAACCTTTTTTCCGTCATCGCCCCTCACCTTCCCACCGCCTGCGGCGGCGGGCCCCTTCCCCTCCCCCAAGGGGAGAGGAGCCATCACGCCAGCGCGATGTCGGGGGCGTCCTCTCCCTTCATGCCGATGACGTTGTAGCCGGCGTCGACATGGTGGATCTCGCCGGTCACGCCCGATGCCAGGTTGCTGAGCAGGTAGAGCCCGGCGCCGCCGACCTCGTCGATCGTCACGGTGCGGCGGAGCGGGCTGTTCAGCTCGTTCCACTTCAGGATGTAGTTGAAGTCGCCGATCCCGCGCGCCGCCAGCGTCTGGATGGGGCCGGCGGAGATCGCGTTGACGCGGATATTCTCGGGACCCAGGTCGACCGCGAGATACTTCACGCTCGTCTCCAACGCCGCCTTGGCGACGCCCATGACGTTGTAATGCGGGATGACCTTTTCCGCGCCGTAATAGGTCAGCGTCAGGATCGAGCCGCCGTCGGGCATCATCCTGCGCGCGCGCTGCGTCACCGCGACCAGGCTGTAGGCCGAGATGTTCATCGTCATCAGGAAATTGTCGAGCGTCGTGTCGTAATAGCGACCGCGCAACTGCGACTTGTCGGAAAAGCCGATCGCGTGGACGACGAAGTCGATCGTCGGCCATTCTTCGGCTAGGGCGGCGAACGTCGCATCGAGTGCGTCCATGTCGCCGACGTCGCAGTCGAACAGCCGCGCCACGCCAAGCTGTTCGGCAAGCGGGCGTACCCGCTTCTCCATCGCCGCACCCTGGTACGAGAAGGCGAGTTCGGCCCCGGCCTCGCTCAGCTGCTTCGCAATCCCCCAGGCAAGCGACTTGTCATTGGCGAGCCCCATGATCAGCCCGCGTTTTCCCGCCATCAACCCGTTCACGCCGCCTTACCCTTTACGCGGTTGCCGTATCGGCTGCGTGTAGCTCGTGTTCGGGCGGTTCCGCCAGCCCCGCGTTGAGATGAGCGCCGAAGACCAGGCCGAGACCGATCAGATAGAAGAACAACAGCATGACGACGACACCGGCCAGGCTGCCATACGTCATGTCATAGCCGCCGAGCTGGCCAAGCACCCAGGGTAGGCCGGCGGTCATGCTGATCCACCACAGCGCGGTGAACAGCGCGCCTGGCCAGATCCGCGATGCGCTACGGCGGTACTTCAGCGGCGTGACGGTGTAGAAGAGGGCGTATAGCGCGCCGAACATCACGACGCCGGGGATCAACCGTGACAGCCCGATCCAGCCGGCAACGTTCTGCGCGAACGGCAGTAGCCGATACACGAATTCCTGGGCGGCCACGAGCAGGCCCTGGACCAGGAACGACACCAGCGCGAGCACGACCGACGCGACGATGGCGAGGCTGAGGCCCAGCCGCGCGCGCCAGATCGGTGCCGTCGCGCGGGTGCCATAGGCGCGGCGGAAGATCTCGCGGATCGTCTCTACGAAGCTGCCGACGGTCCACAGCCCGACGAGCGCGCCAAGCCACAGCAGCGCCCCCGTCCGCGCCGCTAGCACGTCGCTGATCGGCTTGCGCAGCAGCGATCCGACGTCCGGCGGCAGGACGTGGAGGAAGCTTTCCACGGTGCGCTGCATTTCGTCGCTTTGGCCCAGGATCGACAGCACCGCCGCGGCGACGATGAAGAAGGGGAACACCGTCATCAGCGCGAGATAAGCGAGGTTTCCCGCGTAGATGAAGCCTTCGTTGTAGACGCCGATACTTGCCCGCTTCAGCACCTCGAAGGCATAGGAGCCGGGGCGCACCTTCGCCATCTGGCGGTCGAGACGCGCACGCGCGGCACCATGATGCTTTCCCCGGTCCTCGGGGGTCAGGCTGATGATTCCCTCGCTCACTGAGGCTTCAGACGCCCAGCGCGGCGCGCGGGTTCCCCGGTTGCTGCCAATCCTCGACGAAGCGGCGCAGCGCCTCGTCGTCCTTGGGCAGTTCGATCATCACCGTGACGAGCTGGTCGCCGCGACCGCCGCCCTTCTTGTGAAAGCCCTTGCCCTTCAGCCGCAACGTCTTGCCCGAACTGGTGCCGGGCGAAATCGTCAGCATGACGGGGTTCTCGACGGTCGGCGTGCGCACCTTGCCGCCCAGCACCGCCTCGTTCAGCGTGATCGGCAGGTCAAGGCGGACGTCGTCGCCGTCGCGGGTGAAGAAGCGGTGCGGCTCGACCTCGATCTCGACGGTGGCGTCGCCGGGGCCGCCGGGGCCCTGTTCGCCCTTGCCGGCGAGGCGCATCTGCGTTCCCGTCTCGACGCCCGCGGGCAGCTTCAGGTCGACCGCCTTGCCCTCGGGCAGGGTGATGCGCTGGGGCGCCAGCGTCGCCGCATCGACGAAGGGCACGCGGAGCCGATAGTTGACGTTGGCGCCGCGCGGCGGCGGCGAACGCCGGCCAAAACCGCTGGAAAAGCCGCCGCCGCCGCGCGCGCCGCCGAACAGGCCTTCGAAGATATCGGACATGTCGGCGCCTTCGCCGCCGAACTCGAACCCCTGCGAGCGGAAGCCGCCGCCCGGCGCGCCGCCGCCGCGAGGACCGCCCCCACCATAGCCGAACGGCGAGGCCGGGTTGCCGTCGCCATCGATCTCGCCGCGGTCGAACCGCGCGCGCTTGTCCTTGTCGGTCAGCAGGTCATAGGCGGACGTCACCTGGCTGAACCGTTCGGCAGCCTTGGGATTGTCCTTGTTGCGGTCGGGATGCAGCTCCTTGGCGAGCTTGCGATACGCCTTCTTGATGTCGGCCTCGGACGCGCCGCGCGCGACGCCCAGAGTCTGATATGGATCGGCCATCGATTCCCCGTCGGTGCATTATCGCGCTATGTGGGGCGGATCGGCGCGACGTGCAATCGGTTGGGTTCAGCCGAACGTCGCGACCGTATCGATGGCGTTGCGAATACGCTCCAAACCGCGGTCGGTTATATCGAGCGTGCCGCTGCGCCCGTCCTTGCCGAGCATCACCAGCCCGTCGTCCTCCAGCGCCATGATCCACCGCCAGGTGACGTTGGGCGACGGCCCCAGCCGGGCGATCGCATCGCCGGCGCCCAGCGCGGTGCCGGTTTCGTGGGCGATGAAAAGTTCCAGCAGCAGCTCGAGCGACGTGTTGGCCATGAAATGATTGCCGAGCGCTCGCGCCAGGCTTTGCTGTGCGGCAAGCAGGCCGCGCGCGACCGCCAGCCGGTCGGTCGACGGTAGCGAGGACGAGGTGCTGGTAAAGAGGTGGGGGGTCATTTCTCGTGCTCCCGATCACGCAGGTCGGCAACGAGGGCGACCACCGTTTCGAGCTGCGCGAGCGCGGATGAGGCGCCGACCTGGGTCAGGGCAGCAGCCGCCTGGTCGAGCAGCATCGCCGATCGATCGATCCATTGCTGGTTCGTGGGGGCGGCGTCGGCACCATGCTCCTCCATCAGGTCGCGCCGCATTTCGAGTGCCGCGACCGCGCGTCGGGCAAGCGCGTCGAGCGCCTCGATCTCTTCGCTGCTCATCTGCTCGCGCGCCTCGATGTCGAGGACGCACAAGGTGCCGAGGCGTGAGCCGTCGCGCACTGTTAAGGGAACACCGGCATAGAAACGGATGCCGCCTTCGCACTTGACGTTGGTGAAGTCGGCGAAGCGTTCATCGCGGCTCGCATCGGGCAAGACGAGAGGATCGTCGTCGCGGATCGCGACCGCGCAAATCGATCGCTCGATCGGATCGCCGTCGTGATCGATACCGATCCGCGCCTTGAACCATTGTCGATCGCCCGCGACCATGGTCAGCGTTGACATTGGGGAGCCGGTCAACAGTGCGGCTTCGCGCACCAATTGATCGAATACGGTCTCCGGCGGCGTGTCGAGCACCCGATATTCGTCGAGCGCCTTCAGTCGCGTGGTCTCGTCATCGCCAATGCGATCGCTCATCCCCGACCGTCCTTCATGTCCGCTCCTGATTCAGCGTCGATAATCTACGCAATAAATCATAGACTTGTCCGATAATTGCAACCGCTAACCATCAAAATTCGCGACAAGCCTTTCAGTCCGCCCGCTATGCCTTGGATCGGCTTTGTCCTACATCGGCGAAAATCGGGGAGGGATGGATGACTGACGGCACGGCAGCGATCGAGCAGCATCAGCCGACGCGTGGCGAAATCCGCCTCGTGATCGGGGCGTCGGCGCTTGGCACCGTGTTCGAATGGTATGATTTCTTTATCTACGGCACCCTGGCGGCGAGCGGAATCATCGGCCGCACCTTCTTCCCCGCGGGCAACGAGGTCGTCCAGACGCTGCTCGCCTGGGCCGGTTTCGCGGTCGGGTTCGGCTTCCGCCCGCTTGGTGCGGTGCTGTTCGGCTATCTCGGCGATCGGCTGGGGCGCAAATACACCTTCCTCGTCACCATCACGCTGATGGGCATCGCGACCGCCGGCGTCGGTCTGATCCCGTCGGCGGCAACGATCGGCTGGCTGGCGCCCATGCTCGTCCTGCTGCTGCGGATCGCGCAGGGGCTGGCGCTGGGCGGCGAATATGGCGGTGCGGCGGTCTATGTCGCCGAGCATTCGCCGCCGGGGAAGGCGGGCTTCTACACCAGCTTCATCCAGGCGGGCGTCGTCGGCGGCTTCATCCTCAGCCTGGCGGTGGTGCTCGCGACGAAGGGCGTGCTGTCGGCGGAGACATGGACCGCCGGCGGCTGGCGCTTCCCCTTCCTGTTCTCGGTCGCGCTGCTCGCGGTGTCGCTGTGGATGCGGCTGAAGCTGTCGGAAAGCCCCGTCTTCATTCGCATGCGCGAAGAAGGCGAGCGCGCGCGCAACCCGCTGGTGGAAAGCTTCACTTATCCCGGCAACATCCGGCGCATGCTGGTCGCGCTGTTCGGCATCGCCGCGGGGCTGACGGTGATCTGGTACACCGCGATGTTCACGGTGCTGTCGTTCCTCCAGACGACGATGCGTGTCGAGGAGACAGCTGCGCAGCTGCTGACCGGGGCGGGGGCGCTGATGGGTGTCTTCTGGTTCGTGTTCTTCGGCAAACTGTCCGACCGGGTCGGCCGCAAGAAGCCGATCGTGATCGGCTATATCCTGACGCTGATCTTCCTGTTCCCGATCTTCTGGCTGATGGGTGCCGCCGCCAATCCGGAGCTGAGCCGCGCCGCGCGGGCAGCGCCCGTCGTCGTCTCGGGACCCGACTGTCGCTACGACCCGTTCGCGGCGAAGCAGGGCGAGCGTTGCGGCCAGCTGCTCGACTATTTCTCGAAGAAGGGCGTCGCCTACACCAAGCACAAGACCCCGGCCGTCGCGGTATCGATCGCCGGCGATCCGGTGACGGACGTGTCGCCGGCCGGGCTCGACGCCGCCCTGACGAAGGCTGGCTACAACCTCGACAAGGTGCGGCCGAGCTTGGGCAACGTGCTGCTGATTCTGTTCGCGATCCTGTGCATCGGCGCGTTGTCGGGCATTACCTACGGCCCCGTCGCGGCGTTGCTGAGCGAGCTGTTCCCGCCCGCGATCCGCTATTCGTCGCTGTCGATCCCCTATCATCTGGGTACCGGCTATTTCGGCGGCTTCCTGCCGTTCATCAGCCAGTATATCGTCGCGAAGACGGGCGATCCCTATTCGGGGCTGTGGTACACGATGGCGGTGACGCTGCTGGCGCTGGTCGTGACCGTGGTCGGCCTCAACGAGCGCGAGCTTAACCGGGCGGATCGGGCGTAGTCTTCGACGCCCCGCCCCACGTCCGTCATGCTGAACTCGTTTCAGCATCTCGGGCCGAGGGCGCATGCGGCGCGAGATCCTGAAACAAGTTCAGGATGACGGTTGGCCCCGAACCGCCGTCACGAAATAATCCAGCGCCGTCGACTGGCTCAGCGCGAACCCACGCGCCGGCGAAAAGCCCAGCCCCGACACGTCGGTCACCGTCAGCCCCGCCTCCTTCAGCAATGCGGTCAGCTCGTCGGGGGTCAGGAACCTGTGCCAGTCGTGCGTGCCGCGCGGAATCAGGCCGAAGCCTTCCGCGACGCCGATCATCGCCAGCCGCGACAGCGGCGTGCGGTTGGGGGTCGACATCACCAGTAGCCCGCCCGGCGCCAGCCGCGCCGCCAGCCCGGCGACGAAGCGCGTCGGGGCTGCGACATGCTCGATCACCTCCAGGCAGGTGACGAGGTCGAATTCCCCGTCGACCGCCTCGGCGCTGCCGGCGCGATAGTCGATATCCAGGCTCGCCTGCGCGGCATGGGCGGCGGCGACCGCGACATTCTCGGCCGCGGCGTCGACGCCGGTCACGTTCGCTCCCAGCCGCGCCAGCGGTTCCGCCAGCAGCCCGGCGCCGCAGCCGACATCGAGCGCGCGCTTGCCGGCGAGCGGCGTGAAGCTGGTGTCGTCGCCGTCCCAATGCCGGTCGATCGCCGCGCGGATATAGGCGAGCCGCGGCGGATTGAGCTTGTGCAGCATCGCCGACGATCCTTTCGGATCCCACCATTCCGCGGCCATCTTACCGAAATGATTGGCTTCCTTGGCGTCGATGCTGGCGTCGGGCGAATGGGGGGCGGGCAGGGTGCTTGTCAGGACCATGACCGCTTTCTATCAGGGCCGCCCTTTTCCCCCAAGCGAGGTCGACGCGGAAAAACGCATGGCGCGCATCGTGATGAAGTTCGGCGGCACGTCGATGGCCGGGATCGAGCGCATTCGCGCCGTCGCCGCTCGCGTGAAGCGCGAAGCGGATGCCGGCAACGAGGTGGCGGTCGTCGTCTCGGCGATGGCGGGCGAGACCGACCGGCTGGTCGGCTTCTGCCGCGAAGCGTCGGCGCTGTACGATCCGCGCGAATATGACGTGGTCGTCTCCGCCGGCGAGCAGATCACCAGCGGGCTGCTCGCGATCGCGCTCCAGGCGATCGGCGTGAACGCCCGCTCGTGGATGGGATGGCAGCTGCCGATCCACACCGACACCGCCTATGCCAAGGCGCGGATCGGCACGATCGATACCGTCGCGCTCGACCGCAGCCTGGCGGCGGGCGAGGTGGCGGTGATCCCCGGCTTCCAGGGGCTGTCGGGCGACGGCCGGGTGACGACGCTGGGCCGTGGCGGCTCGGACACCTCGGCGGTGGCGGTGGCGGCGGCGATGAAGGCCGATCGCTGCGACATCTACACCGACGTCGACGGCGTCTACACCACCGACCCGCGCATCGTGCCCAGGGCGCGGAAGCTCGCCAAGGTGACCTATGAAGAGATGCTGGAACTCGCCAGCGTCGGCGCCAAGGTGCTCCAGACCCGATCGGTCGGGCTGGCGATGAAGGAAAAGGTCCGCGTCCAGGTGCTGTCGTCCTTCACGGGCGAGGACGCGCCGATGGCGGACACGCTGCCCGGTACGATGATCGTGGGCGAAGAGGAGATCGACGACGTGGAACGCCAGCTCATCACCGGCATCGCGCACGACAAGAACGAAGCGAAGATCACGCTGACCGGGGTGTCGGACCGGCCGGGTTCGGTCGCCGCGATCTTCGAGCCGCTGGCGACCGCGAACATCAACGTCGACATGATCATCCAGAACATCGCGCATGGTTCGGGATCGACCGACGTCACCTTCACCGTGCCCGCCGCGGATCTGGCGCGGTCGATCGAGACGCTCAACCAGGCGCGTGACGCGATCGGTTTCGGCGAGCTGATCCACGATACCCGCGTCGCCAAGGTCAGCGTCGTCGGCGTCGGCATGCGCAGCCACGCGGGCGTGGCCTCGGCGATGTTCACGACGCTCGGCCAGCGCGGGATCAATATCCAGGCCATCTCGACCAGCGAGATCAAGGTCAGCGTCCTCATTCACGAGGACGAGACCGAACTGGCGGTTCGCGTGCTCCACACCGCCTACGGCCTGGACGCCTCGGAAGCGGCTTAAGCTATCAATCCTCCCCGTTCGCGGGGAGGGGACCGCCAGTCGTAGGCTGGTGGTGGAGGGGGCTCTCCTCCCGCCCCACCGCCTGCCGCAACCCCCCTCCACCACCCGGCTTTGCCGGGCGGTCCCTCTCCCCGTGCCGGGGAGGACTTGCAGTCGCCTGCCAAACTTCCTCACCGTGTCGTTTCTGCAACACGACCGGAAAATGCGTCACTATTCGGTCAGCCATGTTGACCATGAACGCCACCCATCCCTAACCGCCGCGTTCTTGATTTCGGACTTTTCGGTTCAGGGACAATAACATGATCTACATCAGCCGTCGCCCGCGGGCGCTGACGAGCGTCAGCGCCCTTGCCCTTTCGTTGGTCGCGATCCCCGCCGCCGCGCAGACCGCCGAACAGGCTGCCAATCCGCCCGGCCAGACCGTTCAGACCAGCGGCGAACCGCAGACCTCGTCGGCCGAGGCGCAGGGCCCCGACCAGGCGACCGGCACCGACATCGTCGTCACCGGTTCGCGCATCGCGCGTCCCGAATTCGAGACGCTGCAGCCCACCCAGGTGATCGGCGCGACCCAGATCGCGAACCGCGGCTACACCAACGTCGGCCAGGCGCTGCAGGAAATCCCCGCCTTCGGTCCTCCGGGCAACAGCGGCGTCGGCGGCCAGTCGTCGTTCGGCCCGTCGCAGACGTTCGTCGACTTCTTCGGCCTGGGCAGCCAGCGCACGCTGGTGCTGGTCAACGGTCGCCGCTTCGTGTCGTCGAACACCGCGAGCATCTTCGGCCCCGTCGCCGCCGGTACGCAGGTCGACCTCAACAACATCCCGACCACGCTGATCGACCGGGTCGAAACCGTCGCGATCGGCGGCGCGCCGATCTATGGTTCGGATGCGATCGCGGGCACCGTCAACATCATCCTGAAGCGCAACTACGAAGGGCTTCAGATCCAGGGCCAGACCGGCGTTTCGGAGCAGGGTGATGCGCCCGACTATCGGATCAGCATCCTTGCCGGCAAGAACTTCGCTGGCGGCCGCGGCAACATCACCATCTCGGGCGAATACAACAAGGTCACCGGCCTGACCGCCGGCGACCGCGAGATCACGCGCCAAGGCAACTTCTTCGGCACCCCGCCGGCGGCGGCCAATTCGCAGTTCCAGCGCCTGCTCTACCCGGCGCAGCGCTACAGCGCGTTCACGATCGGCGGCGTGCCGTTCAACGACGACGACTTCTCGGTCCAGCGCGCCGGCATCAAGAACCCGAACGCGCCTGGCCAGTATCTCCAGTTCGGCCCGAACGGCACGCTCGTGCCGCTCGACCTCGGCACCGTGCTGCGCCAGGGCTATATCTCGAGCGGCGGCAATGGCTTCGATCTGCCGGCGCAGTCGAACTTGCTGACCAATTCCGAGCGCTATCTCGCGAGCGTCCAGGCAAGCTTCCAGCTGACCGACAACATCCGCGTGTTCGGTGAGGGCTGGTACGTCCACAGCAAGGGCGTCAACCTGATCGACCAGCCCAACTACAACACCGGGCTGTTCGATGCGGCGGGCACCGCCGACGGCAACATCATCGTCAGCCTGAACAACCCGTATCTGTCGGCCGCCGACCGGGCGACGATCGCGGCGCAGCTGCCGGCCGGGCAGAACCAGTTCTACCTGGGTCGTGCGCTCGCCGATCTGACGACGGGCCGCGCCGAGGCGACGGTCGAGACGTATCGCTTCGTCGGCGGTTTCGACGGCTCGTTCGGCGCGCTGGGTCGTGAGTTCAAGTGGGAGGCGACCGCCGTCTACGGTCGTTCGCAGACCGATGGCCGCAACTTCGAGCTGGTCCAGCAGAACTTCCAGAATGCGATCAACCCGGTCCGCGACGCGTCGGGCAACATCACCTGCGCGCCGGGCGCCGTCAGCGCGTCGATCCCGACGATCAACCCGACCTGCGCCCCGCTCAACATCCTGGGCAGCAACCAGGCGAGCCAGGCCGCGCGCGATTATATCTTTGCGATCGCGACCCCGCGCTCGGTCAACGAGCAGCTCGTGTTCAACGCCAACGTCAACGGACCGGTCTTCACGCTGTTCGGCAACGACGTCAGCGTCTCGGCGGGCTATGAGCATCGCGAAGAGAAGACGCGCTTCGATCCGGGCGCCTATTACTTTGGCGAGCCGCAGGCGGATGGCACGCGCCAGCAGTATGGCCGCTCGATCCCGATCGATCCGGTCCGCGGCAAGTTCCACACCAACGAGGTGTTCGGCGAGCTCGTCATCCCGTTCGTGTCGGACAAGAACGGCCTCAGCTGGCTGCACACGGTCGAGTTCGACGGCGCCGCGCGCTACGTCGACAACTCGCTGTCGGGCGGCGCGCTGACGTGGACCGCGGGCGGTCGCATCGGCTTCATCCCCGACATCACCTTCCGCGGCAACTTCACCCGCTCGATCCGCTCGCCTGCGATCACCGAGGTGTTCAACCCGACCTCGCGTGCGTTCGACGTCGGCAGCGATCCCTGCGACACCCGCTATGTCGGCAACGGCCCGAATCCAGCCACCCGCGCGGCGAACTGCCGTGCCGCCGGCATCAACACCGCCGACTTCACGTCGAACTTCAGCGACTTCACCATCCCCGTCACGATCGCCGGCAACTCGGCGCTGCGTAACGAGGTGGCGGACAGCTGGACGGTCGGTGCGATCATCCAGCCGCGCTTCGCGCGCAGCTTCTCGCTGGCGGTGGACTGGGTGAACATCAAGCTGAAGGACGCGATCACCTCGCTCGACGGCACCTCGATCCTCAACGCCTGCTATGACTCGCCGGGTTATCCGAACCAGTTCTGCAGCTCGTTCGATCGCGGCGCCGATGGCCAGATCACGACCATCCGCGAAGGCTATTTCAACGCGGCGAGCTATGAGGTTCGCGGCCTGACCGTCACCGCCGCCTATCGCCTGCCGCTGTCGCGGATCGGCCTCGGCGACAATGCCGGCGCGCTCGGCCTGTCGGGTAACTATTTCTACCGCGATCGCCTGCAGACCCAGGTCGGCACCGGCGACATCAACTATGATGCGGGCGAAATCGGCTATCCGCGCCATTCGGGCACCGCAAACCTGACCTACGACAGCCAGGTCTTCAACCTGCTGTTCCAGGGCCGCTACATCGGCAAGAGCCGCTACGACCTGAACGAAGCGCCCAACGCGCGCAACATTCCGGGCGTCGGCGACTGGTGGGTGTTCAACACGACGCTGGGGATCAAGGCGGCCGACAACTTCGACCTGCGCTTCATCGTCGACAACGTGTTCAATGCCAAGCCGCCGTACCCGGTCCCCGCCGGCGGCGGCACGACGACCTACTTCTCGGGTATCCTGGGTCGTTACTTCCGCGTGTCGGCGACGGCCCGCTTCTGATGAACGCTTCGGGGACCAGCGCTTGCGCGGCGCTGGTTCCTCGCGATAGGCGGTGGGGATGACAGACAGCATCGCCACCGCCACGCCGCCCTCCACCGACATCGGCCATGACCGCCTTCGCCGCGCGATGGCCCGCGGCGCCGCGTTCCTGGGCAGCGACCATGCGATCATGGCCGGCGCGATGTCGTGGGTGTCGGAACGCAACCTCGTCGCCGCCATGTCGAATGCGGGCGGCTTCGGCGTCATCGCCTGCGGGGCGATGACCCCCGAGCTGCTCGATAGCGAGATCGCCGCGACCAAGGCGCTCACCGACAAGCCGTTCGGCGTCAACCTCATCACCATGCACCCCGCGCTCGACGCGCTGATCGAGGTATGCGGCCGCCACGGCGTCGGCCATGTCGTGCTCGCCGGCGGCCTGCCGCCCAAGGGCTCGCTCGAGGCGATCAAGGCGGGCGGGGCGAAGGTCATCTGCTTTGCGCCGACGCTCGCGCTCGCCAAGAAGCTGATCCGCTCGGGCGTCGACGCGCTCGTCATCGAGGGCATGGAGGCGGGCGGCCACATCGGTCCGGTGTCGACGAGCGTGCTGGCGCAGGAAATGCTGCCGACGATCGCGGCCGACGTGCCGGTGTTCGTCGCCGGCGGCATCGGCCGCGGCGAGGCGGTCGCGGGCTATCTCGAAATGGGCGCGGCCGGCGTCCAGCTCGGCACCCGCTTCGTCTGTGCGACCGAATCGATCGCGCATCCCAACTTCAAGAAGGCGTTCATCCGCGCGTCGGCGCGCGACGCCGTCGCCTCGGTTCAGATCGATCCGCGACTGCCGGTCATCCCCGTCCGCGCGCTTAAGAACGCCGGTCAGGACGCTTTCGCCACCAAGCAGCGCGAGGTGGCGCAGAAGCTCGACGACACCGCGCTGGCGCTGGCCGAGGCGCAGTTGGAGATCGAGCACTACTGGGCCGGCGCGCTGCGCCGCGCGGTGATCGACGGCGACGTCGAGCATGGCAGCGTCATGGCCGGCCAGTCGGTCGGCATGGTCACGCGCGAGGAGCCGGTGGCGACGATCATCGAGTCGCTGATGGACGAGGCGGCGTCGGCACTGGAGCGCCGGGCAGGCTGATCGTCTCGCTTTCGGACGACCTTGAACATGGATTAACGGGCTGGTGCAACGGTGTTTCGTGAAGGGACACCGACACCGAACCCGGCCGTACGCCGGCGATGCCCCATCGGCTACTAACTCCCTCAGCAGACGGCGAAAACACAGGCGCCGTCAATCAAAGGGGGAACCTAATGAAGACCTTCACGACGGCAGTCGCCGCCGCCGCCATGTTCGCCGCCGTCGCGCCGGCATCGGCCGCGACGATCAACTTCACCACCGGCAGCCTGCCGACCTGGACCGGAGGCGGCGTGACCGTGACGGTTGCGGGTCGCACGATCCTGAGCACCGGCACCACCACCGTGACGGCGGCTAATTCGACCGTCTACGATTCGACGGTCCAGAAGTGGGATCAGGGCCTCGGCGTCAGCAATGGTTGGTTCGATGCCGCCGGCACGACCGAGCACACCACCGACAATCGTTCGGGCTACGACTATATCCGCCTCGACTTCGACAAGGCGGTGTCGCTGACCGGCATGACGCTCAATGCGTTCGCGCTGCCTGGCAATAACGGCGCACTCGACAAGGATGCCTGGGTGAGCTTCAGCAACACCGGCAGCTTCGCCGACGCGCTGGCCAACCAAAAGGCCTACACGTCGAATGCCGGCGCCGACGGGGTGTTTCCGTCGTTCGCCAACACCTTCTCGAAGACCTGGGTGATCGGCGCGGCGCTGACCCCGCAGGAGCGCAACGACGCGTTCAAGCTGGCGGGCATCAGCTTCAACGTCGCCGCCGTGCCAGAGCCCGCGACGTGGGCGATGATGCTGGTTGGCTTCGGCCTGGTCGGCGGCGCGCTGCGTCGTCGCGGCATCGGCAAGCTCGCTTCGGCGTAACCACCTGGATCCTCCCCCTGTCGTGGGGGGAGGATCAGTTCGTTTCGATCGCGAACAGCGCCTCGACCGGGCGCTCCAGCGCCGCCGCCAGTTTCAGCGCGAGCAGCGTCGATGGCACGAATACGCCGTTCTCGACGGTATTGATCGTCTTGCGGCTGACGCCGACCCGCTCCGCCAACGCCGCCTGGGTCAGCCCCAGCCGCTCGCGTTCCTCCTTCAGCCTGTTGGTCAACGTCTCGCTCATCGCGCGGCGCGCAGCTCGAGCGTGGCGAAGGTGACCATCGCGGAAAACAGCGCTGCCGTCGCGACCAGCCGGGCGATGTCGTAGGCGCTCAGGCCGCCGTCATGTGCCAGCGGTGCCAGCGCCAGGGCGACGACCAGGCTGCACCAGAAGCCCGCGACGCAGCTCGTCCGGCGATGGTCGCGCACCACTTCGTCGTCGAGCAGCCGGTGCAGCGGCCCCTTCAACCGCAACAGTCGCCGCCACGGCACCAGCGTGCAGGCGCACACCAGTGCGACCCCCAGCCAGAATCCGTCGACGAAGTCGGTGCGCAAGGCCACGCCTGCGAGTTCCGCCGCCAGCACCGCTCCCGCCAGCACGAACAGCATCATCGCCCACTTCCGGCTGAACGCTTCGGCTTGGTCTATCGTGTTCTGCATCATGCCCTCCATGTAACCCTTAGGTGACATGTAACCCATAGGTGACGTGTGTCAACGGGTTCCGTAACGGCGCGGATTGGGTTAACGGCCCCCCGTGATGACCGACGCCGGCATCGATGAGCCCACCGCAGGCCGGATCGAGGGACGCGAGCACCTGTTGCCGGTGCGCGTGTATTTCGAGGACACCGACCTGTCGGGTATCGTCTACCACGCCAATTATCTGCGCTTCATGGAGCGTGGGCGCTCGGCGATGCTTCGCCTGGCGGGTGTTGACCAGCGTGCCGCGCACGACGCGGGCGAGGGCGCCTATGCGGTGTCGGAAATTGCGATCAGGTACCGCGCGCCCGCGCGGCTCGACGATGCGCTGGTCGTCGCGACCCGGCTGATTCAGGTCAGGGCGGCCAGCGTCGTCATTCATCAAACAGTCAGGCGCGGCACGGTTGTGCTGGCACAAGCGGATGTGGTCGCGGCATGGCTCGCGCCCGACGGCCGTCCACGCCGCCAGCCACGCGCCTGGCTCGGTATCTACCAACGCCTCGTCTGGCAGGGGGACGAATGAATCCGGTGTTCAATATGGATGCGGCGACGCTGTCGCCGGTCGCGCTGTTCCTCCAGGCCGACATCGTCGTGAAGATCGTGATGGGCGGCCTGCTGCTCGCCAGCGTGTGGACCTGGGCGCTGATCTTCGCCTTCTGGCGGCGGCTGGGGAAGACGCGGCGCGAGATGCGCCGCTTCGAAAACGACTTCTGGAAGGCTGAGGATATCGACGCCTTCTACAAGCGCGAGGGCGATGCCGCACTGCCGTCTGCCCGCGTGTTCGCGGCGGGGGTGCGCGAGTGGCGCCGCTCGACCGCCGGCGGCACGATCGACAAGGACGGCACGCGCGAGCGGCTGGCGACGACGATGGCGGCGGCCAGTGCGGAAGAAGTCGACACGCTGTCCGACAAGCTCAACATCCTGGCGACGGTCGGCTCGGTCGCGCCGTTCGTCGGGCTGTTCGGTACCGTCTGGGGAATCATGCGCAGCTTCACCGGCATCGCCGCGGCGCAGAATTCGAGCCTCGCGGTCGTGGCGCCGGGCATCGCCGAGGCGCTGTTCGCGACCGCGATCGGCCTGTTCGCCGCGATCCCCGCGGTGATCGCGTACAACCGCTTCAGCCACGGCGTGAACCGGATCGAGGCGGCACTGAACCGCTTCGCCGACGGCTTCCATACCACACTCAGCCGCCAGCTGGATTCATCGCGGTGAGCTGGACCGTCTCAAACCTCCCCGGAACGGGGAGGGGGACCAGCCGCAGGCTGGTGGAGGGGCAGCCAAGCAGTGCTGTCCCCCGTATCTGCCCCTCCACCACCGGCTGCGCCGGCGGTCCCCCTCCCCGTGCCGGGGAGGTATAAGGGCCATGGCCATGAACCTCCCCTCGCAGCGCGGGCGGGGCCGCAAGGCGCCGATGGCGGACATCAACGTCACGCCCCTGGTCGACGTCATGCTGGTGCTGCTGATCATCTTCATGGTCACCGCGCCGCTGCTGACCGCCGGCGTGCCGGTGAACCTGCCCGACAGCCGCGCGAAGGCGCTCGACCAGGAGCAGAAGCCGGTGCAGCTCTCGCTCGACGGCGAGGGCCGGATCTTCCTCGACGATGACGAGATCGCCGAGGCGAACCTCGCCGCGAAGCTCGAGCAGATCGCCGCGGTGCAGGCGGGCGGCCAGCCGCCGCAGGTGTTCCTGCGCGCCGACCGCGGTCTGGATTACGGCCGGGTGATGCGCGTGATGGGCGAGCTCAACCGCGCGGGGCTGAACCGCGTCGCGCTGGTGACGGTGGAGGGTGGCAACCGGTGATGGACCGGGCAGAGAAGACCGGGCTTGGACTGGCGGTCGCGGGGCACGTCGTGCTCTTCGGCCTGCTGTCGGTCGGCTTTCTCGCGACCCCCAATCCCGTGAAGCTCAAGCAGCAGCCGATGGACGTCAGCCTGGTCAAGGACGTCGGGCTGGAGGCGACCGCGCCGCAGTCGGTCACCCCACCGGCCCAGTCGATCGCGCCGGAGCAAGGCGAGCCGGAGGATGCCGCGCCGCCCGCCGCCGAGCCGCTGCCCCGGGTCGAGCCCGAGCCGCGCCCGGCACCGCCCCCGCCCGAACCCACGCCGCCACAGCCGGCTGTCCGGCAGAAGCCTGCGCCCGCCCCCAAGCCGGCGCCGGTCCCGCCCAAGCCGCAGCCCAAGCCGCCCGCCGCCGCCAAGCCGTCGCCGCCCAAGCCTGAGGCGCAGCCGCGCCAGACCGCCGCCGCGGCCGCCGCTCGCTCGCGTGCGCTCGATGCGGCGATGAAGGGGATCGGCGAGAGTGCGGAGGCGAAGACGGCAAAGCCGCGCGGATCGCGGCTCGGCAACGATTTCCTGAAGGGCCTGTCGAGCGAGCCGAGCAAGAGCACCTCGACCGTCGCGCGCGCTGCCAAGATCGACGGCAAGGCGATGGCGTCGATCATCCAGGCGATCGCCCGCCAGATCCAGCCGTGCGCCGATCGCCAGGTCAATCCGGGACCCGGCGCGAACCAGATCGTGACCACGCTGAACCTGCGGCTCAACGAGGACGGCACGCTGGCCGCGACGCCGCGGATGGTGCGCCAGACCGGGGTCGACGACGACAACGGCCGCTACGCGCAGCGCGTCGTCGACCTGGGCGTGGCGGCGTTCAAGGGCTGCTCGCCGCTGAAGCTGCCGGCCGAATATTATTCGACGCCGTCGGGTGGGTGGAACAACATCAATTTCCAGTGGAAGCTGAAGTGACGTGCAGGTCCACGCCGACGGCCATGATTGCGAGACGGAGAGCTAGCGTGAGATATTTCGGTCGACTTCTTGCCGCCGCCGCGACGCTGGTCGCGATCCCGGCGCTCGCCCAGCAGCAGCCCGCGCCCGCCCCGGGGCAGCAGCCGGCACCGCTCGAGGTGTCGGTCACGGGCGGCGTCTCGGAACCGATGCCGATCGCGATCCCGCCGATGCCGACGGCGGCGGTCGTCCAGACCCCGGCGGGCTCGACCGATGCGCTCGGCCGCCAGCTGTCGGACATCGTCGCCAACGACCTCAAGGGATCGGGCCTGTTCACCCCCTTGTCGCCCGGCCGGTTGCGGGCGGTGGCCTTCCCCGAGGTGCAGGCGCCCGCCTTCGACTTTTGGGGCGGCACCGGCGCGCAGGCGCTGGTCCAGGGCTTCGTCCGCGCCAACGGCGACGGCACGCTGACGGTCGGCTGCTATCTGTTCGACGTCTCGTCGCGCATCGAACTGACGCGGCAGGGCTTCGTCGTGCCGCCGTCCGACTGGCGCCGCGCGGGGCACAAGTGCGCCGACATGGTCTATACCCGGCTGACCGGCGAGGGGCCGTATTTCGACAGCCGTATCGTCTACGTCAGCGAGACGGGGCCGAAGGCGAAGCGGATCAAGCGGCTCGCGATCATGGACCAGGACGGCGCCAACCACCGCTTCCTGACCAACGGCCAATCGATCGTGCTGACCCCGCGCTTCGCCCCCAACCAGCAGTCGATCGTGTACATGAGCTATGTCGGCAAGGTGCCGGCGATCTATGTCTACGACATCGGCTCGGGCCGGCAGCGGCTGGTGGCGCAGAACGTCGCGACCACCTTCGCGCCGCGCTTCTCGCCCGATGGCCGCTATATCCTGTTCTCGATGGCGACGGGCGGCAACACCGACATCTATCGCGTGTCGAGCCAGGGCGGCGCGCCGCAGCGACTGACGACATCACCCGGGATCGACACCGGCGGCAGCTATTCGCCCGACGGGTCGAAGATCGTGTTCGAAAGCGACCGCTCGGGCGGGCAGCAGCTCTATGTCATGAACGCCGATGGTTCGAACCAGCAGCGGATCAGCTTCGGCGGCGGGCGCTATGCGACGCCGGTGTGGAGTCCGCGCGGCGACCTGATCGCCTTCACCAAGCTCGGCGGCCAGTTCCGCATCGGCGTGATGAACGCCGGCGGCGGGGGGGAGAAGATCCTGACCAACGGCTGGCAGGACGAGGGGCCGAGCTGGTCGCCCAACGGCCGCGTCATCACCTTCTTCCGCTCCGGCCAGGGCGGCAGCGGCAAGGCCGATCTGTGGATGGTCGACCTGACCGGGCAGGTGGAAAACCGGATCAAGACGCCGCTCGATGGGTCCGACCCCGCTTGGGGGCCGTTGCGTCCGTAGGACTTTTCGACACGTCACGCATTACGATGGGAGATACGATGATGACGAAGTTCACCACGCTGCTCGCAGCGACCGCGCTGGTTGCGATCGCCGGTTGCGCCAAGAAGCCGCCGGCGCAGCTGCCGCCCGCACCGTCGCAGACCGGTGACACCGGCGCGGGCACGCAGACAGGCCAGGCCAACGATCAGATGACGCCCGGCTCCGACGCCGACTTCCGCCGCTCGGTGACGTCGAACACGGTCAACTTCGGCGTCGACCAGTTCGACATCGATCCGACCGCGCGCGCGATCCTCGACAGCCAGGCGGCGTGGCTAGCCCGCTATCCCAACGTCCGCGCGACGATCGAGGGGCATTGCGACGAGCGCGGCACGCGCGAGTACAACCTGGCGCTCGGCGACAAGCGCGCCAATTCGGCCAAGAACTATCTGGTGGCCAAGGGCATCAGCCCGGCGCGGCTGACGACGATCAGCTACGGCAAGGAGCGCCCCGTCGCGCTCGGCAGCGATGAGTCGAGCTATGCGCAGAACCGCCGCGCAGTGACCGTCGTCCTCAACTGATCCGGTCGGGCCCCGCCGTTCCCATGAAGCGGCGGGGCCGATCCAGCGGATTTCGCTTGGCGTCCCAAGAATCCCGATATAAATGTGATATCACATTAAAGGGGGACTCGGGATGGAACAGGGTAATCTCACTCGCTCGGCGGAGCGTCGCGCGGCGACGTTCAGTGGCTATCCGGTACTGTTGATCGGGCTGGCGCTGCTGCTCGTCGGCGGATTTTGCGTGTTCAGCCTGGCCAGCGAGGCGTGGCCGCCGATCCTGGCGATCCTCCCCATCCTCTGCGCGGTGGGCGTCGTGTTCTGCGCCGCCGGTTTCTACATGCTCCAGCCGAACCAGGCCGCGGCGATCACGCTGTTCGGCAGCTACAGCGGCACCGATCGTGCGTCGGGCCTGCGCTGGGTGGTGCCGTGGATGATGCGAACCAAGGTGTCGGTCCGCGCCAACAACGTCATTTCGGAGCGGATCAAGGTCAACGACCTGCGCGGCAACCCGATCGAGATGGCGGCGCAGGTGGTGTGGCGCGTCGTCGATACCGCCCAGGCGTTGTTCGACGTCGACGATTACAAGGCGTTCGTGAACGTCCAAATCGAGGCGGCGGTGCGGACGATCGGCTCGCGCTATCCCTATGACGACTACGAGCATCAGGAGGTGACGCTGCGCGGCAATCACGACCAGGTCGGCAGCGAACTGCGCGGCGAGCTGATCGCGCGGCTGGTGGTCGCCGGGATCAGCGTCGACGAATGCGGCTTCACTCACCTCGCTTATGCGCAGGAGATCGCCGGGGCGATGCTGCGCCGCCAGCAGGCGCAGGCGGTCGTCGCCGCGCGCACGACGCTGGTCGAGGGTGCGGTCGGCATGGTCGAGCTGGCGCTCGACCAGCTGTCGGCGAAGAACGTCGTCGAGCTGGACGACGAGCGGCGCGCGGCGATGGTGTCTAACCTGATGGTCGTGCTCTGCGGCGAGCGCGACACCCAGCCCGTCGTCAACGCCGGCTCGCTCTACCAGTAAGCGCATGGCCGACGCTCCGACCAAGAAGGCGTTCGCGCTGCGCCTCGATCCTGCGCTCTACGCGGCGATCGAGCGCGCCGCGGCGGGCGACCTCAGGAGCATCAATGCCGAGGTCGAGTGCCTGCTGCGCGAGGCGCTGGCCCGGCGGGGCGTAAAGCTGCAGGAGCCGACCCCGCCGCGGCGGGGCAGACCGCCGAAGGAAGGCTGAGCTCGCCGACGGTATGAGGGGGTTAGCCCAGTGCCGAGTCCAGCAACTTCGCCAACCGCAGCCCGCCCTCGGTCACCTCGCGTCGCAGCACCGGCACCATCTTCTCGACCGCGGCATCGCTCATCGTCACCCGCGCCGGTTTCGTCGCGCAGGGGTCGCCGCCATAGGCCGCTGCATACGCCTGGTGTGCCGCCTGCCAGCTCTCGCGGCTCCAGTCGGTCACGGTGCCGGCCGCCAGCCGGCGCCGCTCGGCGGCGGGATAGCGGCGGACGAGCGGCGGCGGGGTCGAGATCGCGCGCTCCGCCAGCAGGCCGTCCCAGATCGAGTGCAGGTTCATCTTCGCGGGCGCATAGATGCCGTAATCCGCCTTCGCATCGTTACCGCCGCGATCGCTCTTGTCGCCGGCATGGAGCGGCTGGTGCAGGTCGCCGACGAAATGGACGAGGAAGGCGAGCGCCATCACCCGCTCCTTCGCAGGCGCGCGCCTGTCGGCCAGGATGCCGCGCTGGCGGTCGATCTGCGCCGAGACGCAGTTGCCGTCCTTGCACGCCGACGTCAGGTCGAAGGGCTGGCAGATGCTGACGTTCTGATAGTGCCAGCTGTACGCATAGCCGAAGCGCGACTTGCCCTCGGCGTCCTTCAGCGGCTTGACGCAGTCGGGCCAGACGCTCGCCTCCTCGATCGTTTTCGCCGGGCATTCGGGCGTGTCGAGCAGTGCCTGTTGCGCCAGCAGCCGGCGGATCGCGGTGCGCGTCGCCGGCTTGACGTTGGCCATCGCAATGCTGGCGACCGTCTCGTGGCCATATTCCCAATAGGCGTTGGCGGGGGCGGCGATGGCCAGCGCGATCAGCGCGGCGAGGAACAGGCGCAAGCGACTCATGCGCTCGCGCCTACTCTCGCCGGCGCGGACTTCCAATGGGTTAGGCGGGCTCGGCGAACAGTTCGACCTCGCACAGCCCGTCGCTGGTGGCGCGGGCGCGATGCATGCCGGGGGTGGAGAAGCGCCACTGCGGCGTGCCGTCGGCGCCGACCGCGATGATCCCGCCGGTGCCGCCGAGGGCGGTGACCTCGCCTAGGACGGCGGCGACGGCGCCCTCGAGCGGCTCACCGAGATGGCGGATGCGCGCGGCGATGGCGTGGCCGACGCCGACGCGAACGAAGAACTCCCCCGCACCGGTGCAAGACACCGCGCAGGCGCCGTCCTGCGCCCAGGTGCCCGCGCCGATCAGCGGCGAATCGCCGATCCGCCCCCAGCGCTTGCCGGTGACGCCGCCGGTCGATGTGGCGGCAGCGAGATGGCCCGCAGTATCGAGCGCAACGGCGCCGACGGTGCCGTATTTCATGTCGACGTCGAATGCGTCGCCGCCCGCGGCGCGCAGTTCGGCAAGTTGCGAAATGCGCTCGGGGGTGGCGAACCAGCCGTTGTCGATCGTCTCGACCCCGTTCGCCTCGGCAAACGCATCGGCGCCCTCGCCGGCGAGCATGACGTGCGGGCTCCGCTCCATCACCGCGCGCGCCAGTGCGATCGGATGGCGCGCACGGGTGGTGCCGGCGACCGCCCCCGCGTCGCGCGTCGCGCCGTCCATGATCGCGGCGTCGAGCTCGGCCACGCCGTCATAGCTGAGCGCGGCACCGCGGCCGGCATTGAAGTGCGGATCGTCCTCCAGCACCTCGATCGCCGCCTGGACCGCGTCGATCGCCGCGCCGCCGTTCGCCAGGATCGCAGTGCCGGCATCGAGCGCGCGTGCGAGCGCCTCGCGGATCGCCTGCTCCTTGCCGCCGACGACCTTGGGCGTGATCCGTCCGGCGCCGCCGTGAATGACGAGGGTCCAGGTCATGCGATCTTCCTTGATGATGGTCGGCGCAGCCCGATCAGCGGGCGCAGCGGGCCGATGCGACGGCCGATGAGGTAGAAGGCGAGGCAGCCGGCGACGGTCGCGGCGACGAGGATCAGCGACTCCACCAGGATCGACAGGCCGAGCCCCATCAGCGCGAAGGCGGTGACGACGATGATCGTCTGGTGGATCAGGTAGAAGGGGAACACCGCCTCGGTCAGCATCGGGCGGATCGCCGCGTCGCGATTCCAGTGGACCTCGGCGACGCCGATCAGCGCGATGATCGCACCCCACTGCTCCATCGCATGGGCGATGCCGTACGCCGGCGTCCAGTCGCCGATATAGGGGACCCAGCCGAGCTGAACCGTCGCCACCCAGCCGTAGCCGAAGCCGGCGAGCACGGCGGCGAGCCGGTGCCAGCGCACGATCGCCGCCATGATCGCCTCCGACCGGGCGAGGCCGAAGCCGAACAGGAAGGCGGGCAGATATTCGAGATGCGCCATCGGATCGTCGACCAGCGAATGCGTCTCCGCCGCCATCGGATACCACCAGCTGTGGATCGCGCCGTACCACAGGAAGGGGACGAGCAGCACCAGCGGTCCGGCGAAGGCGTGGTTGAAGACGTGCTGCCAGCGCAACGGCCGCAGCAGCACCACCGACAGCGCCAGCACCGCGGTGTACAGCCACAGGTAACCGACGAACCACAGGTGATTCCAGCCAGGCAGGCTAACTCCGGCAAGCGTGCGAAACGAGAACCAGTCGCGCAGCCAGAAACCGACATAGCCGCCGCGATAGCCGTGCTGCGTCACCAGCTCGACCCACGCCTGCGGCGGCACGATCACCGCAATGCCGAAGGCGAGGGGGATCAGCAGCCGCCGCGTCCGATCGGCAATGAACGCGCCCAGCCCGTGCGCCCGGCCGAGCAAGGCGCGCGTGGCGTAGCCCGACACGACGAACAGCAGCGTCAGGCGCCACGCATTCGCGGCCAGCATCGGCAGCATCGCGGTGTTGCTGGCGACGTGCTGGGACTTGGCGTGATAGCTCCAGGGGGCGAACACCATGGCGACATGATAGAGGATCAGGATCGCGAAAGCGCCGATCCGCAACCAATCCATGCCATAATGTCGCTGCATCTCGATCAGCCTTGGCGGTCCTGTCTTTGAACCGCAACCGCCAAGCTGTATATGGGGGCCATGTCCATCAGACCGTGGCGCGATATCGTGCGCCGTCCGAGCCGCCAGATCATGGTCGGCAACGTTCCCGTCGGCGGCGATGCCCCCGTCACCGTGCAGACGATGACGAACACGCCGACCAGCGATCCGCGCGCGACGATCGACCAGATCCGCCGCTGTGAGGAGGCGGGCGCCGACATCATCCGCGTATCCTGCCCCGACGTCGAATCGACGGCGGCGCTGAAGCAGATCGTCCGTGCGTCGCGCGTGCCGATCGTCGCGGACATCCATTTCCACTACAAGCGCGCGCTCGAGGCGGCGGATGCGGGCGCGGCGTGCCTGCGCATCAATCCCGGCAACATCGGCTCGGCCGAACGCGTGAACGAGGTCGTCAACGCCGCCAAGGCGAACGGATGCGCGATCCGCATCGGCGTCAACGCGGGTAGCCTGGAGAAGGACCTGCTCGAAAAATATGGCGAGCCCTGCCCCGAGGCGCTGGTCGAAAGCGCGCTCGATCACATCAAGCTGCTGCAGGATCGCGACTTCCACGAATTCAAGGTCGCGGTGAAGGCGTCCGACGTCTTCCTGGCGGTCGCGGCGTATCAGCAGCTCGCCGAAGCGGTCGACTGCCCGCTCCATCTCGGCATTACCGAGGCGGGCGGTTTCGTCGGCGGCACCGTGAAGTCGGCGATCGGCATCGGCAACCTCCTGTGGTTCGGCATCGGCGACACGCTGCGCGTCTCGCTGTCGGCCGAGCCCGAGGAGGAAGTGCGCGTCGGCTTCGAGATCCTGAAGGCGCTCGGCATCCGCAACCGCGGCGTTCGCGTCGTATCGTGCCCGTCGTGCGCGCGCCAGGGCTTCGACGTGATCCGCACCGTCCAGGCGCTGGAAGAGCGGCTGACCCACATCCGCACGCCGATGAGCCTGTCGGTGCTCGGCTGCGTCGTCAACGGCCCCGGCGAAGCGCGCGAGACCGACATCGGCATCACCGGCGGCGGCAACGGCAAGCACATGGTCTATCTGTCGGGCGTGACCGACCACCACGTCCAGGACGCGGACATGATCGACCACATCATCCGCCTGGTCGAGGCCAAGGCCGCCGAGATCGAAGCGGCGAACGAACAGCCGGCCGTCGCGGCGGAGTAGCGGTGTTCAATCCTCCCCCGACAGGGGGAGGTGTCAGCGAAGCTGACGGAGAGGGCGGTAAGCGACCAGGTCCAGACGGGCTTCCGCCCCCTCCGTCGCCTGCGGCGCCACCTCCCCCTGGCGGGGGAGGATCGGTAGGACCTGTTGGCACCTGTCAGGTACCGTGGTAGGACCCGGGTAGTGGAGGTGGCCTCATGACCTATCATGCCAAGGTGATCGCCGGCGGCAAGATCGTTATCCCCGCCGACTTGCGCCGCGAATTCGGGATAAAGGACGGCGACTCGGTCGTGCTGGAAGGCGGCAAGGACGGTATCCGCCTTCGTCGTGAAGATGCCGATGCCGCGTTGCAGCGGGTACGCGACGCGTTCGACGGGTACAGCGTCGACCAGTTTCTGCGCGAACGGCGCGCGGATTGGGGGGAATGAGGCAGGTCATCGACGCATCGGTCGTGCTTGCGTGGCTACTTGCCGAACGCGGCGGCGAGGCGATCGAGGCCGATGGTGGACCCTATTGCTTGTCCAGCGTCAACCTGGCCGAAGTTCTGACGAAGAGCGTCGATCGCGGCCTTGCCGTCGGCGAGGTGATGCGGCTGATGAAGCGCCTGCCGATCGAGCATCACGACTATGCCCGCGACGACGCAGCCTTATCGGCCGAGCTTCGGACGGCAACGCGCGTGCATGGCCTGTCGCTCGGTGATCGTGCGTGTCTGGCGCTCGGCGAGAGGCTGCAACTGCGCGTGCTGACGGCCGATGCTGCCTGGGCGGCCTTCGACCTCGGCATCGACGTTCACCTGATCCGTTGACCCGTTCCGCCCCCGTCAGCTCGCTTCGCGCCTTTCTCGTCGCCTGCACGGGGATTGCGATCTTCTGCTGCATGGACGCGATCATGAAGGGGCTGGGGCTCGCGATCGGTGCCTATTCGGCACTGTTGTGGCGTAGCGTCGCGGGCGTCGGCTTTACTGGCGCGGCGTGGGCACTCACCCGCCCGCACTGGCCGTCGGCGGCGCTGCTGCGCCTGCATCTGGGGCGCGGGGTCGTGGTGGCAGGCATGGCGAGCCTGTGGTTCTATGCCATCACCGTCGTGCCGCTGGCGGAGGCGATCGCGATCTCGTTCGTTGCGCCGCTCGCCGCGATGTTCCTCGCCGGCCTGTTTCTCGGCGAACGCGTCGGCGCGCCTGCGGTGGCCGGGGCAGTGCTCGCCCTCGCCGGGGTCGGGGTGATCATCGTTCGCAAGCTCGGCCAGCCGCATGGCCCCGACGCGGTGATCGGCATCGCCGCGGTGCTCGGCTCGGCGATACTCTATGCGGCCAATCTCGTTCTCCAGCGCCATCAGGCGCAGCGCGCCGGGCCGCAGGAGATCGCGTTCTTCCAGACGCTGACGGTGCTCGCCTGCCTCGCGCTGTTCGCGCCCTGGTCGGCGCGGATGCCGGAGCCCGGGCATTGGCCGCTGATCGTTGCGGCGGCGCTGTTCGCGACCGTATCGCTGCTGCTTCTGTCCTGGGCCTATGCCCGGGCCGAGGCGCAGGTACTGGTCCCCACCGAATACACCGGCTTCATCTGGCTTTCGATCCTCGGCTGGCTGTTCTTCGGTGAAGCGCTGAGCTGGGCGACGCTGGCGGGCGCGGTGCTGATCGTCGGCGGTTGCCTGATCGCGCTGCGTCCGGCACGCCGCCCGCCCACCCCGCAGGAGGCCATGCTGTGACGATCCGCCCCGCCACCCGAGACGACGTCGCGACGATCCTGCGCTTCGTGCGCGAGCTCGCAGCGTATGAGCGCGAGCCAGATGCGGTCGAGGCTACCGAAGACATGCTGGCGGCCGCATTGTTCGGCGATCGTCCGGCGGCGGAGGCGGCGATCGCCGAGATCGACGGCGAGGCGGCGGGCTTCGCGCTCTTCTTTCACAATTTCTCGACCTGGACGGGCAAGCCCGGGCTTTACCTCGAGGACCTGTACGTCACGCCGGCCGCACGGGGCAGCGGCGTGGGGCGCGCCCTGCTCGCCTATCTTGCCCGACTGGCGATCGATCGCGACTGCGCACGGTTCGAATGGTCGGTGCTCGACTGGAACGCGCCCGCGATCGGCTTCTATCGCAAGCTCGGCGCTGTCGGGATGGAGGAATGGACGGTCCAGCGGCTGACGGGCGACGCACTCGTCAAGCTTGCGGAAAGTTGACGCAACTCAACGGGCTGCTCGCGCATTGCAGGGTTGATCGTAATCAACAGGAGGATGCGATGCGTACGATGGTTCTCGGCCTAGTGGCCGCTTCGACGATGCTCGCCGGATGCATGGGCAGTGGCTCGGACAGCGACCCACGTTATCGCACCTACGCCAACTACGACTATGATCGTGTCGACCCGGCCTACAACGGCTATTATGCCGATCGCTACTACGTCGACAATCGCCGCTACCGCGAGCGTCGCCTGGCGGCGAACGAGCGTGTCTATCGCGGCGAGAACGGCCGTTATTATTGTCGCCGCCCCGATGGCACCACTGGCCTGATCGTCGGCGGCGCGGCCGGTGGTCTGCTCGGCAATGCCATCGCGCCGGGTGGTTCGGGCCTGCTCGGTACCCTGCTTGGTGCCGCCGGTGGCGCGCTGGCCGGTCGCGAGATCGACCGCAGCAACAGCAGCGTGCGCTGCCGCTAAACCGCGGATTGCGTAGCGGCGACGGGTGGTTACACACAGGGTCTTCGATACGGAGACCCCGATGCGCCACTTGCTCGCCGCCACGTTCCTGCTCACCGCCAGCCCTGCCGCAGCTCAGGCGATCCACGGCTATGGCTCGCTGGCGATCGCGCCGAAGGGAGACCGGGTCGCCGCGGTCGAGACGAGCGGCCAGCCGCATGGCGTGATTACCGTTCGGCGCGTGGCGGATGGCAAGGTGATCGAGACGATCGATCCGTGCGCCGCGTGCGGCTATTCCGGCTTGACCTTCGCCCCCGACGGTGGCCTCGCCTTCCTGTCGCGCGAGCCGGGCAAGCCGGGCGTCACGTTGTCGTTCGCGAAGGCCGGGCAGACACGCACCGTCGCCAGCATCGCCGGTATCGCGCAGACCCCACGCGTCTCGCCCGACGGCAAGCGCATCGCGCTGCTCGTCACGCTGGGCGCGACGAAGGAATCGGGCGCGGTGCAGGCCGGCGCGCGCCAGATCGGCGAGATCGGCGAGAAGAGCGACGAGCAGAGGCTGGGGATCTTCGACCTGGCCGGCACCGTCACCGCCGATGCGGTCAAGCCGCTGTCGCCAGAGGGGCGCTACATCTACGAATATGACTGGGCACCCGATGGTCGCACGCTGGTGGCGACGACGGCGCTGGGCAACGGCGACAACAATTGGTGGGTGGCGACGCTCGACGCGATCGATGCTGAGAGCGGCGCGGTGCGCCAGATCGCGAAGCCCGCGACCCAGCTCAACCATCCGCGCGTCTCGCCCGATGGCGCGACGGTCGCCTATATCGGCGGGCTGATGAGCGATTTCGGCGCGATCGGCGGCGACGTCTTCACCGTGCCGCTGGCGGGCGGCAGCCCGCGCAACCTGACCGCGGGCGACAAGCGCACGATCACCTCGCTCGCCTGGACGCGCGGCGGCCTGCGCACCGTGGCACTGGCCGGCGACAAGAGCGAAATCGCGCGGATGATGCAGGGCGGCCGCCAGGCGGTGACGTTCAGCCGCCCGGTGTCGACCTCGGCAGGCGACGGTCGCGCGGTCTACAGCGCCGATGGCGAGACGGCGGCGATGGTGGTTCAGGACTTCGAGCATGCCCCGGCCATCTATGCGGGCAAGCTGGGCAAGCTGCGGGCGATCACGCATGACAACGACCGCGTCGCGCCGATCGTCGCGGCGCGCAGCATCACGTGGAAGAGTGACGGCTACGACGTCCAGGGCTGGCTACTCGCCCCCCGCGGGGCGGCGGGTGGCAAGGCGCCCATGATCGTCAACGTCCATGGTGGCCCGTCGTCGGCCTCCGTCCCCGGCTTCCTGACCGCCGGAAACTTCATCGGCGATCTGCTGAACGCGGGCTATTACGTCTTCTATCCCAACCCGCGCGGCAGCTTTGGCCAGGGCGAGGCGTTCACCGCCGCCAACAAGCGCGACTTCGGCGGCGGCGACCTGCGCGATATCCTAGCGGGCGTCGATGCGGTGGTGAAGACGGCGCCGGTCGACAACGACCGGCTTGGCCTGATGGGCGGCAGCTATGGCGGGTTCATGGCGATGTGGACCAACACCCAGACCAACCGGTTCAAGGGCATCATCGCCGGCGCCGGCCTGTCGAATTGGATCAGCTATTACGGCACCAACGGCATCGACCAGTGGATGCTGCCGTTCTTCGGCAAGACGATGTACGACGATCCCAAGGCGTATGAGGACGTCTCGGCGATCTATCGAATCAAGTCGGCGAAGACCCCGACCTTCATCTACGTCGGCGAGCGCGACATCGAGGTGCCGCCGACCCAGTCGATCGAATATTGGCACGCGCTGAAGGACCTGGGCGTGCCGGTCAGCCTGGTGATCTATCCCGACGAGGGCCACGGCATCCGCGATCCCGACCATATGGCAGACCTGCGCAAGCGGAGCCTGGCCTGGTTCGACCGCTATGTGAAGGGCGGGGCGGCGCAATAGCGTTCTGCCCCAAATCCGTCATGCCGAACTCGTTTCGGCATTTCCCTGGGGCGCGGACTGCGCGTTTAACCGGGAGATGCTGAGACAAGCTCAGCATGAAGTGTGGGGGTGGGCGCCGCCGCTGGTCAGCCCGTCGCCCGCTTGCTACCGCGAAGAGCATGGCCACTGCCCCGATCCCGTCGCCGCTCGCCTATCCCTTCGGTGACGCCTTTCCTGCCACCGGCGCGCGGATGCGGGTGGCCGAGGGGATCGAGTGGGTGCGGATGCCGGTGCCGGGGCCGCTGCGCCATGTGAACTGCTGGCTGCTCGCCGACGAGGGCGGCGTCGCGGTGGTGGATACCGGGTTCAACACCGACGCGACGCGCGCGGCCTGGGGCCTGGCGCTGCCCGATGACAGCGCGGTGACCGGGGTCATCGGCACCCACATGCACCCCGATCACGTCGGCCTTGCCGGCTGGCTGTGCGAGCGCCACGGCTGCGGGCTGACGATGACGCGGGGCGAGTGGCTGACGCTCCGCATGCTCGTCGCCGATGCGAGCGAGGCGGTGCCCGAGGCGATGATCGCCTTATGGCACGGCGCCGGATGGAGCGAGGCGGAGATCGAGGTGCCGCGGTCTCGCGGCTGGGCGCGGTTCCGCAGCATGGTGGCGCCGGTGCCGATGAGCTATCGCCGGATCGTCGACGGCGACCGGCTGACGGTGGGACGGACGACGTGGCGGATCGTCGTCGGGTCGGGGCACAGCCCCGAACACGCCTGCCTGCTCGACGAGGCGAACGGCGTGCTGATCGCGGGCGATCAGGTGCTGCCGCGGATCAGCCCCAACGTCTCGCTGGGCGTGACCGAGCCCGAAGCGGATCCGCTGGGCGAATGGTTCGCCTCGATCGACAAGCTGCGTGGCCTGCCCGATGGGCTGCTGGTGCTGCCGGGGCACGGCGAGCCGTTCACCGGCCTCCACGCGCGCCTCGATGCGATGGAGGCGGAGCATCGCGCGCGGCTCGACGGCCTGGAAGCGCTGCTACGCATGGCGCCACGGCGCGCGGTCGACGCCTTCGCCACGTTGTTCAGCCGGCCAATCGGTGACGACATGCGCGGCATGGCAACGGGTGAGGCATTGGCACATCTGCGCCGGCTGGAAGTCGAAGGCCGGGCGCAGCGTGCGATGCAGGATGGCGTGTGGTGGTGGCAGGTTTCCGGCTCACCTCTGGGGTGACGGGCGGGCCAGGCGCAATCCCAGCCAGCGGCTCGCGGGCGGAATTCGCCTGATCACCAGTCGCTCGACCAGCAGCACCGCGATCAGGCTCGCGCCGAACAGCGGCAGTGCCAGGCCGAGGGCGATGATGGCCACCCACAGCAGCCCGACTCGCCGTCGGCCGACGGGCGGCGCGCCGAGGACGCCCTGCGGTCGGCGCCGCCACCACAGCACGATGCTGCTGACCGACAGCATGACAAGACCGATCGCGGTCAGCAGGTTCACCAGCTGGTTGACCCAGCCGAACAGCTGCCCCTCGTGCGCCGCGACACCATAGCCGACGATCCGGTCGACGAGTTTGCGCTCGCCGAAATCGCGGCGCGTCAGCACCCGGCCGGTGGCGGCGTCGAGCGTCAGGTCGGTGCGGAGCGGCCGGTCGGCGGCGTCCGACTTGGCGGTCCAGGCGCCGCCCGGCGCGGTCGGAGGCGCAATCAGGACCGGGCCCGCGAGGCGTAGCGGCCTCACCGCCGCGACGATGCGGTCGAGCGCGGCGTAGGAGCCCTGCTGGTGCGCCATCGTCATGCCGCCGTGTTCGGCATGGTCGCCCATCATCGCCCGGGTCCCCGCATCGGCGGCGGCGCGGGTGCGCAGCTCGTCGGCGCGGCCGGTCGACCAGTCCTGGCGCGGGGCCTGCCCCTCGGCGACCGCGCGGATCGCCTTCAGGTAACTTCCCCAGCTCACCGCCCAAGGCAGGCCCGACAGCAGCAGCGCGAGCGCCGCGAACGACACCCACAGCCCCGTCACGGCATGCAGATCGCGCCAGAAGACGCGGGGCTGGCCGAGGCGCGGGTAAAGCGTGCCCGCCAACCCCCGCCCGCGCGGCCACCACAGGAACAGCCCGGTCAGGATCATGAGGATCGTCCACGACGCCGCCAGCTCGACAAGATACGACCCCAGCGGCCCCGCCAGCAGCTCGCCATGCAGCCGGAAGACGATCCGCATCAGCCGCTGGTCCTCGGCGACCGTCTTCACCACGGTCAGCCGCTGCGGATCGACATAGACGCGCATCTCGCCCGCGCCGCGGCCCACCAGGATCTGCACCGCCTGCTCGCGCGTCGCGGGCAGCTGATAGCGGTGGAGCACCGAACCCGGCACCGCACGGACCGCGGTGGCCACCTGAGCGGACGGGGCCCCGTGCGGCGCGTCGGGTGCGGCGACATGCGCATAGGGTGCATCGATCATCGCCTCCACCTGCGGGCGGAAGAGATAGAAGGCACCGGTCAGCGACAGCCAGACGACGAAGGGCAGGCAGAACAGGCCAGCGTAAAAGTGCCAGCGGCGGATGTTCGCGTACATCGTCAGAACCTCGACTTCACGCCGGCGAATACGGTGCGGGGCTGGCCCGCATAGACCGAGCCGGTGACGTTCGTCAGCGCGGCGCGATCGCCGCCCAGACTGTTCGCGATGATCGAGGCGGAGCCGACATAGGTCCGGTCGGTCAGGTTCTGGACGCTCGCGAACAGGCTCATGCGCCGCCACCATCCCGGCCCCGGTGGCGGATCGTAATGGAGGTTGACGTTCACCAGCGTGTAGGCGGGAACCGACAGCAGGTTGGCGTTGTCGATCGCATAGGCGGCGCGATGCGTCAGCTCGACGAAGCCGCCGATCCCCTGCGCGCTACCCGACGGCTGGTCGTAGCCGAGGCGGACGTTGGCGAAGCTCGGCGCGACGCCGGGGATGGCGTTGCCGGCACGGTCGAACACGGCAGACCGGCCACCCGCGGTCAGCCGCTCGGCGAAGTCGGTGTAGTGGTGGTCGTTATAGCCATAGCTGAGCGCCAGCGACGTGCCCGACAGCGGTCGCCAGTTCAGCCCGGCCTCGACACCCCGATGCAGCGATCGCGGCGCGTTGGCGGTGTAGGCGAGCAGGTTGACCCCAGCCGACTGAGTGACCAGCTCGTCGCGGAACCACTCCTGATAGCCGGTCAGCTCGGCGGTCAGCGTCCGCCCGATCGTTACCTGCGCCCCCACGTCGACCCCGGTATTGCGCTGCGGGCGCAGCGCGGTGTTGTTGCCGGGCACGCCGGCGGAGGTGACGAACAGGCTGCCTGCCTGCGGGATGCCATAGCCGGTGCCGACACGCGCATGCAGGCGGATAGCGTCGATCGCCTGCCATTGCAGCGACGCCTCGGGCGCGACGTTCCAGAAGCTGCGGTTCGCCGGGATCAGAGTGAGCGTCGCCGCGGCATTGGCGGGATAGGCATAGGCGGTCTGGCGGACGTCGATCAGCGATCGTTCCGCGCCGATCCCGGCGACCAGCATCAGTCGCCGGGTCAGCGCCAACTCCTCGCGCGCCCGCAGCCCAAGGTTGCGGACGTCGCCGAACACCGTCTGCGTCGGTGCGCCGATGCCGTTGCGGCCGGCAGGTGTCTTGTTGAAGCTGTAGCTCTGGTTGTCGAGATAGCCGTAGAACACGCCCGCAAAGCCAGTCGCCGCCATGCCCGCGACCGTGCCGCGCCACGTCACGTCGCTCGACAGCTGATAACTGTCCAGCGTGCCCTTGAACGGCGTGCTGCCGGTCGGCTGGTTGACGACGCGACTGTCGAACGTCGCCTGCGTCCGCCAGGTCAGATTATCCGCCAGATCATGTTCCCAGCGCGCGCCCGCGATCGTCCGGCGGTCGTTGCGGGCAAGGTCGCCCTCCGCCGCGGTCTGCGCGATGCGCGCGCCGCTGACGCCGTTGACGAAGACCGAGATGGTGCCGCAGTCGGGCGCAGCGGTGGCGGCGCGCTCGCACCCCTGCTGATAGGGGTTGCGCAGATATTGCGCATAGGACAGCCGCGTCGACAGGCGGAACTCGCCTTCGTTGTAGATCAGCTTGGCGGTCAGCCGGTCGCGGCTGCCGATCGCCACCGTCGCCAGCGCGTTGATCGTGCCGGTCTGGTAGCCGGTGTGCCCGGTCGCGCCGTCGGCGCCGACCAGGCTGCCGAACAGGCTGTACTCATAGCCCGCGCCGGCATGGCCGATCGTCGCATAGACGTTGGCATAGCCGTATCCGCCGATGTCGGTGCCGACCTCGGCCCCCTGGATGTCGCGGCCGGCGCGGGTGCGGAAGTTGACCGCGCCGCCGAGCGCATAATTGCCGTAGCGTGCCGACGACGGGCCACGGACGACGTCGACGGCGCCATAGGCGTGCGGGTCGGTCAGGTCGAAGCGGGCGAGGCCGTCGGGCTGGGTGACGGGGAAATCGTCCTCGAACACCTGGATGTTGCGCGCGCCGAAGCTTTGCCGCGCGTTCGAGCCGCGGATCGACACGCCGACGTCGCGCGGGCCGTTGCCCTGGATCACGACGACGCCGGGCGACAGCTTGACGAGATCGGCCACCGTGGTCGCGGGCGTGTTGCGCACGGCGGCGTCGGTGATCGTCGTCGTGGTCTGGCCGGTCAGCTTCGTCGTCAGCGACAGCGCGCGGGCGGTGACGACGACGTCGCCGCTGGCGGCTGCAGTCGTTGCCAGCGACGTCGGCGCCTCGATGGCCGCCAGTTCGGCGTCGATCGCCGCGCGCTGGCGCAACAGGTCGGCACGACGCGCGGCGGCGTCATGGGACTGGGCCGCCGCGGGCATGGCCGCAGCGGTGGCGAGCAGGCTCGCCAGAAGATATCTGGTCATGATGAGTCCTTGCCGGCCCGCCGTGCGGCGGCCGGTCGCGTGTCGTCTGAGGGCGAAGGATCAGACGAGCGCGGGCGGTGCTCTCAACGGCGGGCGCAGGCGCGCAGGCGAGCGCGGTGCCGCGATGACGACCAGCAGCAGCGCGAGAATCGCGATATAGGCCAGCGCCTCGGCAAGCAGCAGCGGATTGACGCCACCCAGTACCGGCAGCGCGAGATCGGCGAAGGCGCAGGGGCTTTGCGTCTGCGGCGCCGGCATGTGGTGGCCGCGGTGATGCATCGGCTTGGCGACGACCGGGCCATAGCCCGAGCATTGCGCCAACGTGACGCGCCCCTGCTCGACCACCGGCATGAAACCCGCCGGCACCAGCACGCGCAGCAACAGCGTCGCGGCGAGAATCATCGCGGCGAGCGAGGGATGCTGTCGGGCGAAGGCGCCTAGCCGGGTCACGGTTGCGCGGTAGAGCGGGCGAGGCGCGGTGTCACGCCTCGACGTCGGCTCCGCGATCTTCGATCAGCGCTTTCGCCGTCGTGTAGCAATCGTCGATATGGGCGTTGCCCGCGGCGCGCAGGGCGGCGAAGCCGATGCCGGCGGCAATACCCTGGCCCAGGATCGGCACGACCTTCGCCGCCGAGCCCGCCGCCAGCCGCACCCCGACCCGCTTCAGCATCGCGGCGGCGAGGCGGCGGGTGACGAAGCGGCCGATCAGCGAATTGCCGAGCCCCGCCGCCAATACCAATGCCCGTTGCGAGGCATGAGGCGGCATCGCGGCGATCGAATCGTGATCGAGGTCGAAGCGCTTGCTGATCGCGGGCAGCAGCGACGCCAGCAGCCCGACGTCGGCGGCGATGTCGACACCGGGGATCGGCACCATCGACGTTGCTGCCCCGGCCAGCGCGCGGCGGGCCACCATGCGGCGCGCATCGGCGCGGGCGCGGTCGAGGTCGGCGAGGGTGCGGATCATGGATCGGGTCTAGCCGATCGCCCGCACAGCGTCGAGCACGCGGCCACCGGTCGCGATGCCGACCTGCACCAGCCGGCCATAGTGCCGCCAGGCGACGTCGGCGTCGATCGGCGGGGCCGGCAGCGTCGTCGGCATCGATGGCGCCAGCTGGAGCGACAGGGCGAGCATGAAGGCCGTCGCATCAAAGCCTTTGTCGGTGCGGATCATGTCATTGCTCCTTCGAAGGGCTGACGAACACGTCTTCGATCGGCAAGCCGAACAGCTCGGCGATCTTGAAGGCGAGGGGCAGCGAGGGGTCGTAGCGGCCGGTCTCGATCGCATTGACGCTCTGGCGGCTGACCTCCAGCTGCTCGGCGAGATCCTGTTGCGACCAGCTTCGCTCGGCGCGCAGGACGCGGAGGCGGTTGTTCATGGCCGCGAACCCCACCGATTGATGAGCCCGCACAATCCTTGAGAAAGGCCGAGGCCGATCGCCCACAGCGGAAAGACGAACCAGGCGGGAATGTGCGCAACGACGCCGCCCTGTTCCAGAAAGCCCCATACGGTGCCAAAGGCCAGCACCAGCCCGGTGCCGCCCAGTGCGCCGATGATCGCGCGCATGCGAACATACTCGTCGGTTTCCTCGATCAGATAGAGGCCGACGGCAGCGATGGCGACGAGCAGCGGCAGTGCCGGTGCGATCGACAGGGCGATCAGCGTCACGCCGTCGACCCGATGACCGTCGATCAGGCTGCTCGATACGGGGATGACCAGCGAATAGACCACCATGGCAGGCAGAAACCGCCACATGTAGCGACGCTGCGCCCCATTCATCTTCTCCCCACGCTTGGACGTAAACATCCTGACCTCCTTCGACTCAGTGTGAAGGAGGCTTTACATGGAAAGCAGGCTTTACGTCAAGCCTCCTTTACGTTTTGTCGTGCAGCCTTTGCAGCATATCTGCTGCCAAGACGCTTAGGGTGTCGTCGCGGGCACCCATCAGGATCACACGATCGCCGGCGCGCGCCTCGGCGAGCAGCGCGTCGGCAGCAGCGGCGCGGTCGGCGATGTGGCGGGCGTCGGCGCCGCGTGCGCGCAGGTCGGCGACGATGTCGGCGCTGGTCACCTCGCGCGAGACGGTGCCGCCGAGATAGACCGGATCGGGCAGGACCAGGACGTCGCCGGTCGCCAGCCGCGCGGCGAGGCTGTCGACCAGTTCGTGGCGCATGACCTTCAGCGGGCCATAGCCGTGCGGCTGGAACAAGATCAGCAGCCGACCGGGAAAGGCGTGGAGCGTGTCGAGCGTCGCGGCGATCTTGTCGGGGTTGTGGCCAAAATCGTCGATGACGGCGACGCCGCCCGCCTCGCCGACCAGCTCGAACCGGCGCTTCAGGCCGACGAACGTCTCCACCGCCGCCGCCGCCTCGGCCAGCGGGACGCCGGCGGCGACGCACGCACCGACCGCGGCGAGCGCATTCGAGACGTTGTGGCGACCCGGCACCGACAGGCGGACGCGGCGGGTGTCGCCGTTCGCCGTCAGGTCGAACGCGATGGCGAAGGGCTCGGGCGACAGGTTGGACGCCGTCAGGTCCGCGGGCGCATCGATCGCAAAACGAGTGACGCGGGTCAGGTCGGCGAGCAGCGCCGCGGTCTCGGCGTCACCGGCGTTGGCGACGACATGGTCCGCATGGCCCGCGAAATCCGCAAACAGGCGGCGTAGCTCGGCAAGATCGAGGTGATCGAGGCTGACGTTGTTGAGCACCGCGACGCGCGGGCGGTACAGCGCGATCGACCGGTCGCTTTCGTCGACCTCGCTGACGAACGCCTCGCCGCCGCCGACCAGCGCGCTGGCGAAGGGTGCGTCGTCCGCGACGAAATTCTTCATCACCGCGCCGTTCATCACCGTCGGGTCGCGGCCGACGGCGTGGAGGATGGTGCCGATCATGCCGGTGACGGTCGACTTGCCGCTGGTGCCAGCGACGCCGATCGGCAGCGCCGCCTGGTTGAACAGCGTCGCCAGCAGCTCGGCGCGCGACAGGCGGGGGCAGCCCAGCGCCTCGGCGCGGACCATGTCGGGCACCGTCTTCTCGACCGCGGCCGAGGCGACCAGCGTCTGCTCGGCCGAGACGAGGCCGCTGCCGTCCTGCGAATGGAGGCGAATGCCAAGCGCGCGCAGCGCATCGAACTTGGCGGGAACGCGCCCCTGGTCGAGCCCGCGATCCGACCCCTCGACCACGGCGCCGCGCGCGTTGAGGATCATCGCCAGCGGCATCATGCCCGATCCGCCGATACCGACCAGGAAGAAGCGTTTGCCGCGAAGGTTGCCGTCCGTCATGGCGGCGCGCTATCGGCGCTTTCCAGAGCACGGGCAAGCGAGCGGGGTTGAGCGATGAAGATCGGCGTGGTGGCCCCCGCAAGCCTGGGCAACAAGGATGCCGAGGCGCCGTTTCTGGCCTTTGCGGCGATCGCCTATCCCGATGTCGACGTGGTGGTGCATCCGCAATGCTGGATGACCGACGGGCATTTCGCGGGATCGGACCAGGTGCGCGCCGACGCCTTCCTGGAATTCGCCAACGATGCGGCGTTCGATGCGATCTGGTTCCTGCGCGGCGGCTATGGATCGAACCGTATCCTGCCGATGGTGATGCCCAGACTGGGGCCGGCGGCGAACCACAAGATGTACGTCGGCTATTCGGACATGGGCTTCCTGCTTGGCGCGCTCTACGCACGGCGGATCGGGCGGCCGTGCCATGGACCGATGGCGACCGAGATCCGGCGCAGGAACGGCGACCAGACGATCGCCCGTTCGCTCGGCTGGATGGCGCGGGGCGATCGTCAGGGGCTGGAGCCGGGGCTCGACGGGCGGCCGGCGGCGGCGTTCAACCTGTCGATCCTGACCGCGCTGATCGGCACGCCCTATCTGCCCGACCTGACCGATCATGTGCTGATCGTCGAGGAAGTGTCGGAACAGCTCTATGCCGTCGACCGGATGCTGTGGACGATGAGCCACGCCACGCAGCTGAAGGGCATCGCCGGGGTGCGGCTGGGCGCGGTGTCGGACGTGCCCGATAACGTGCCCGCCTGGGGCGAGACGCTGGAATATATGATGCAGCGCTGGTGCGGCGAGATGGGGGTGCCGTATCTGGGGCGGGCCGAGATCGGCCATACCCAGTCGAACCGCGTGGTGCCGTTCGGGCTGGTGTGAGCTATTGAAAAGCCCCTCCCCTTCAGGGGAGGGGTTGGGGTGGGGCAGCCGCAGGCGATGTGCTCTGCGAAACATCCCCCACCCCTTGCCCCTCCCCTGAAGGGGAGGGGTTCGGAAGGCGTATCGCTTAGAAGTGCGAGATCACGCCGAGCATCGGGCGGAAGCTGCGCGCGCTGCCGAAGGTCGACACTTCGCCGCGCAGGCGGAAGCCAGCGTTGCCGGTGATGCCCTTCAGGCCGATGTCCTTCGGCCCGGCCTCGAAGCCGATGCCGTAGCTCATCGCGTGATAGTCGCGGCTGTTGTCGCCGAAGCGGGCGAAGTTCACCCACTGGTAGCCGACCTTGCCGTAGAACAGCCCGCTGTCGCCGGCGCGGAAGCCGAAGCGGCCAGCGGCGCCATATTCCCAGTCGATCGCACCATCGACGCCCTTGGCGACGTTACCCTCGGCGCCGACGAACACCGGGCCGAGCGGTACGTTGGCACCGACGACGCCCTGCACCAGCGCGCCCTGCAGCTTGCGACCGTTGGGGCCGACGCTGGGGATGCCGTGGCCGGGGCGGCGATCGAAGCTCTCCCAGCCGCCCATCACGCCGACATACGGCTTGAAGCCGAACGCCTTGGAACCGTCGGGCGCGGCAGCCTCGCCGGGGGCGGCGTCGGCGGTCGGCGTGTCCGTCGACTGGCTCATGTCCTGCGCGAACGCAGGCGCAGCAACGACGGCGGCGGCAAGCGCCGCAGCGGAGAGGATCTTACGCATGTCGATGTACCTTATGTTATTCTTCACTGACCCGGTCGGCGCCTTCAAGGCGTTCGCGGGACCGGAGCCGACACAAACCCCGGGGCGTGGCTTGGTTGCGGTGCAATACAACAAATGTGTGTCTTGAGCGGCGACTGTTGCATTGCGGTCACGGTTTCTGTCGCCTGCATGAACGGTCTCGCGAGTCGTTCGCGGGTTGCCCTCTTTCCTGGTGCGGCATAGGTGCAGTCAGCTTTCCACGAAGGTTTCGACGAGATGACTGCCATGTTCCGCATCACGCTGCCCGACGGTTCCGTCCGTGAGGTAGCCGAGGGGACTACCCCCGCGGACGTGGCCGCCGCGATCGGTCCCGGCCTCGCCAAGGCGGCGATCGCCGCGCGCGTCGATGGCGAGGTGCGCGACCTGTCGCGGCCGTTCGCCGGCGACGCGCAGTTGGCGCTGGTGACGATGAAGGACGAGGCCGACGCGCTGGAGCTGACGCGCCACGACCTGGCGCACGTCATGGCCGAAGCGGTGCAGCACCTGTTCCCCGGCACGCAGATCACCTTCGGGCCCGCGACCGACGACGGCTTCTACTACGACTTCGCGCCCGCGCCCGATCGCGGGCCGTTCACCGACGAGGAACTGCCGCTGATCGAGGCGGAGATGCGCCGCATCATCGCGAAGAACGAGCCCTTCACCCGCGAGGTATGGAGCCGCGAGCAGCTGATCGACACCTGGCAGCGCCAGGGCGAGACGTTCAAGGCCGAATGGGCGAAGGAGCTGCCCGAGGGCGAGGAGCTGACGATCTATCGCCAGGGCCAGTGGCTCGACATGTGCCGTGGGCCGCACATGCCGACGACCGGGCGGCTCGATCCCAACGCCTTCAAGCTGATGCGCGTCAGCGGCGCCTATTGGCGCGGCGACCAGAACAACGCGATGCTCAGCCGCATCTACGGCACCGGCTGGCTCAACAAAAAGCAGCTCGATGCGTATCTGTTCCGCCTGGAGGAGGCGGCGAAGCGCGACCATCGCAAGATCGGCGCGGAGATGGACCTGTTCCACCTCCAGTCCGAGGCGCAGGGCAGCGTATTCTGGCACCCCAAGGGCTTCATCCTGTGGCGGCAGATGGAGGCGTACATGCGCCGCCGCCTCGACGCCGCCGACTATGCCGAGGTGAAGACGCCGCAGCTGATGGACGCCCGCCAGTGGGAGCAGTCCGGCCACTGGGGTAAGTATCGCGAGAATATGTTCGTCGTCCCCGACGAGATCCCCAATACCGAGGACGAGGGCGCGATCATCTCCGGCGAGGCCGACATGATGGCGCTGAAGCCGATGAATTGCCCGGCCCACGTCCTGATCTTCAAGCAGGGGATCAAATCGTACCGCGACCTGCCGATCCGCATGGCGGAATTCGGCTGCTGCCACCGCAACGAGCCGCATGGCGCGCTCCACGGCATCATGCGCGTGCGCCAGTTCACCCAGGACGACGCGCATATCTTCGTGCGCGAGGACCAGCTGGTCGAGGAGGTGCGCAAGTTCTGCGAGCTGCTCGACAGCGTCTACCGCGACCTGGGGTTCGAGGATTATGCGGTGAAGCTGGCGCTTCGCCCCGACAAGCGCTTCGGCAGCGACGAGATGTGGGACAAGTCGGAGCAGGAGCTGCGCGAGGCGGTCCAGGCGTCGAACCTGTCCGACGCGATCAAGGCGAAGTTCGAGGAATTGCCGGGCGAAGGTGCCTTCTATGCGCCGAAGCTCGAATTCCACCTGACCGACGCGATCGGGCGGACGTGGCAGGTCGGCACCATCCAGTCGGATCGCGTCCTGCCCGAGCGGCTCGATGCAAGCTATGTCGGCGAGGACGGCAACCGTCACCGCCCGGTGATGCTCCACCGCGCGATCCTCGGCACGTTCGAGCGCTTCATCGGCATCCTGATCGAGCATCACGCGGGTCGCTTCCCGCTGTGGCTGGCGCCGGTGCAGGCGGTGGTGGCGACGATCGTCAGCGACGCCGACGATTATGCGACGACGGCCGCGGCCGAACTGGCGAAGGCCGGGATCCGCGTCGAAACCGACCTCCGGAACGAAAAGATCAACTACAAGGTGCGCGAGCACAGCCTCGCCAAGGTCCCGTACCTGCTGGTCGTCGGCAAGCGCGAAGCCGAGGAGGGCAAGGTCGCGATCCGTCGCCTGGGCAGCCAGGCGCAGGAAATCGTGACGCTGGAAGAGGCGATCGCGATGCTGACGCGCGAAGCGACGCCGCCGGACCTTTCAAGAGCGTCGTGATTTCCCTATATAGCCCGTTAGAGTGACCCAGGAGACCTACCCATACGACCCCCGATGATTCGCCGGCCAATGCAGGCGCCGCCCATGAATGGCCCTCGTTTCAACGAGTGGATCCAGAGCCAGAAGGTTCGCGTGATCGATCACGAGGGCGAGAACCTTGGGGTGATGTACACGCGCGAGGCGATGGCGCAGGCGAAGGAGCTGGGTCTGGACCTGGTCGAGGTGTCGCCCAACGCCGACCCGCCCGTCGCCAAGTTCCTCGATGTCGGCAAGTTCAAGTACGAGGCGCAGAAGAAGGCGAACCTCGCACGCAAGTCGCAAAAGACGCAGGAGATCAAAGAGATCAAGATGCGTCCGAACATCGACGACCATGATTACGACACCAAGATGAAGAAGGTGGCGGAATTCATCGGCGAAGGCGACAAGGTGAAGGTCACCATGCGCTTCCGCGGTCGCGAGCTCAGCCACGGCCAGCTCGGCATGGCGGTGCTCCAGCGGGTCGCCGAACAGGTCGCCGACGTCGCCAAGGTCGAGGCCTATCCCAGGATGGAAGGCCGACAGATGCTGATGGTGCTCGCACCGAAGTGAGACGCCGACGCTAGATTGGGGCCCCCGCGGGGGCCCTTTTCTTTTGGGGTCCGTCCCGCCGCCTTTGTCATTCCCGCGAAGGCAGGAGTCCAAATTCCAGTGACGTCGTTGGGACTCACGCCGGTCAGCCAGTCTGGATTCCCGCCTTCGCGGGAATGACGGTGGGTGGTTGGCGAGGGCCGCCCTCGTCACACCGTCATCTCGGCCTCTATCTGGGATTCCGCTTCTTCGTCCGCGCCGGAGGCAGCAGGACCCCGGCTCAAGGCCGGGGTGACGGCACACAGGCCACTAGTCCGATTGTCCCGTGCACCTCGTCATTCCCGCGTAGGCGGGAATCCATATTCCAGTGGCGTCGTTGATACTCACGCCGGTCAGCCAGTCTGGATTCCCGCCTGCGCAAGAATGACGACGGATGGTTGGCTAGGGCTTCCCCAATCACACCCGTCATCCCGGCCTCGATCCGGCATCCCGCTTATATTCCCGCGCCAAAGACAGCGGCCCCCGCTCACAGCCGGGGCGACGGCAATCAGGCCGCCAGCCCGATCGCCTCGCCGCTCGCCGCCGCGAGCAGGCGCTTCTCCAGCGTCTTCAGCCGCCCGCTGTTGTCCAGCTTGTCGCCGGTCAGATCGGTCACGTAGAACACGTCGACCGCACGCTCGCCATAGGTCGCGACATGCGCGGAATGCAGCGTCAGCTTCGATTGGAACAGCGCATTGGCCAGCTGGTTGAGCAGCGCCGGCCGATCGCGGGCGTTGACCTCGATCACGGTGAAGCGGTTCGACGCCCGGTTGTCGATCAGCACGTTGGGCTGGATGTCGAACGCGTCCGCGCGCGATCGGGGGGCGGGTTTCGCCACCAGCCGGTCGGTCAGCTTGCCGCGGTTGGCGAGCGCGTCCTCGATCGCGCGCTTCAGCCGGCCGAGCTGGCCTTCATCGTCGAACGGACGGCCGAGCGGGTCCTGGACCAGAAAATTGTCGATCGCCATGCCGTCGCGCGTCGTGTGGATCCGCGCATCGATGATGTTGCCGCCGGCGACGTGGATCGCGCCGGCGATGCGATAGAACAGCCCCGGGTGGTCGGCGGCGTAGATCGTGACCAGCGTCGCGCCGCGGCCGGGATAGACCTGCGCGTCGATCGCCAGCGCCTCGTCGCCGACGTCGCCGATGAAGCGCGCGTTGTACGCCAGCACGTCCTCGGGCTCGGCGATCCAATAGGCTTCGGGAAAGCGGCGGACATAGGCGGCGAACCGTTCGTCGTCCCAGCCCATCGCGGCCTGCACTTGCTGCTGCTTGGCGACGATCCGCTCGCCGCGCCCGCGCTGCTTGTGGCCCAGGCGAAGCACTTCCTCGCCCGCATCGAACAGGTCGGTGAGCAGCTGGCGCTTCCACCCGTTCCAGGTGCCCGGCCCCACCGCGCGGATATCGACGATGGTCAGCAGCAGCAGCAGGCGAAGCCGCTCGGGGCTCTGCACGACCTGCGTGAAATCGAGGATCGTCTTGAAGTCCGACAGGTCGCGCTTGAACGCGGTGGCCGACATCAGCAGGTGCCAGCGCACCAGCCACGCGACCGTTTCCGTCTCCGCCGGGGTCAGGCCGAGCCGCGGGCACAGCCGCTCCGCCACCGCGGCGCCCAGGATCGAGTGATCGCCGCCGCGCCCCTTGGCGATGTCGTGCAGCAGCACCGCGACATAGAGCGCCCGGCGCGACAGGATCTGGTGAACCAGTGACGTGCCGAGCGGATGGTCGTCACGCAGCGCGCCATGCTCGATCCGGCTGAGCAGGCCGATCGCGCGGATGGTGTGCTCGTCGACGGTATAGTGGTGGTACATGTCGAACTGCATCTGCGCGACGACACGGCCGAAGTCGGGCACGAAGCGCCCGAACACCCCCGCCTCGTTCATCCAGCGCAGCACCAGCTCGGGATCGCGTGGCGACGTCAGCACGTCGAGGAACAGCGCGTTGGCGCGCGGATCGGCGCGATATTCGTCGATCAGCTTGGCGTCGCGGGTGGCGGCACGCATCGCCAGCGGGTGGATCTCGAGGATGTGGAGGTCGGCGAGCTGGAAGATCTCGACCAGCCGCACCGGGTCCTCGCGGAAGAAGTCGTCGCCAGGCAGCGCGAGCCGGCCGCGATCGAGGACGAAACCGTTGAGCTTGCCCGGCCGTCGCTTGAGCGTCGGCAGGCCGAAACGCCGCCCGCGCGCCGCGAACCGCTCGTCGAGGTGCGCCAGGAAGACGCCGGTCAGCGTGCCGACGGTGCGCGCCTGCAGGAAGTAATATTGCATGAAGCGCTCGACCGCCGACTTGCCGGGGCGGTCGCTGAAGCGCATCCGCGTCGCGATCTCGCGCTGGACGTCGAAGGTCAGGCGATCCTCGGCGCGGCGCGTGACGGTATGGAGGTGGCATCTCACCGCCCACAGGAAATTGTCCGCGCGGTGGAACTGGCGATATTCTTGCCTGGTGAACAGCCCGGCGTCGACCAGCTGAGCGGCGCGGTCGACGTCGAACACGTCCTTGCCGATCCAGAACAGCGCGTGGAGATCGCGCAGGCCGCCCTTGCCCTCCTTCACATTGGGTTCGACGACGTAGCGGGTGTCGCCCATCTTGGCGTGACGGGCATCGCGCTCGGCCAGCTTGTCGGCGATGAACTGGCGCTCGGTGCCGTGCTGCACCTCGTCGCGGAAGCGGCGGCGCGCCTCGTCGTACAGCGCCTCGTCGCCACACAGATAGCGGCTCTCGACCAGCGCGGTGCGGATCGTGACGTCGCCCTTCGCCTGGCGGACCATCTCGTCGAGGCTGCGGCTGCTGTGGCCGATCTTCAGCCCCAGGTCCCACAGCGCATAGAGCATCGTCTCGATGACGCGCTCGCCCCAGCCGGTCTGCTTCCAGGGAAAGACGAAGGCGAGGTCGACGTCGGAATAGGGCGCCATCTCGCCGCGGCCATAGCCGCCGACGGCGACGACGCTCAGCCGCTCGGCATCGGTCGGGTTATGGTTGGGATGGACGCGCTCGACGATGAAGGTGAACAGCGCGCAGAGCAGCTTGTCGACGAGATAGGCCTGCGCCGCCGCGGCCTGCAGCCCGCGCGAGGGATGTTCGAGCAGGCGACGCTCGATCTCGGCGCGGCCAGCGGCCAATGCATCGCGCAGCAGCCGCGTAACCTCGGCGCGCACCGCCGCCTCGGGTCCGTCGAGCGCGGCGATCGCCTCGGCGAGGGCGCGGCGATCGATGATCGTGCTGCGGTTGGGGAGGGAGTCGAAGCGGCCGGCCATGGGGGCGACATAGGCGCACTTTGGTTAACCGTCAGCCCTCTGCGCTGCCCTCACCCTTCCGGCGCGTTCCGCGCCTCCCTCCATCATAGGGTAAACCGCACAGGGTGCTGTTTACCCGATGATCCCGACGGGAGAGGGAACAGCCGCCGCAGGCGGCAAGGGTGAGGACAGTCAGGCCTCCCGCGCCAAACTCTTCAACCGATACAGCGTCTCCAACGCCTCGCGCGGGGTCAGCGCGTCGACGTCGAGTGCCTCCACCTCGGCGCGGATTGCGTCGCACGTCTCCTCCTCGGCCTGCGCCGCGGCGGCGAAGAGGGGCAGGTCGTCGAGCCCGGCCGCCAGTCCGCCGGTCTTGGCGCGGCCCGCCTCCAGCTTGGCCAGCACCGCCTTCGCCCGCGCGACCGTTGCCGGCGGCATCCCCGCTAGCCGCGCGACGGCCAGGCCATAGCTGCGATCGGCGGGCCCGTCGGCCAATTCGTGCAGCAGCACCAGCTCGCCCTTCCACTCGCGCGCTCGGACGTGGTGGAGCGACAGCGCGTCGCAGCGTTCGGCAAGCCGCGTCAGCTCGTGATAATGCGTCGCGAACAGGCAGCGGCAGCGATTGTCCTCATGAATCGCCTCCACCACCGCCCAGGCGATGGCGAGCCCGTCGTAGGTCGAGGTGCCGCGCCCGACCTCGTCGAGGATAACGAAGCTGCGCGGTGTCGCCTGCGCCAGGATCGCGGCGGTTTCGACCATCTCGACCATGAACGTCGATCGACCGCGGGCGAGGTTGTCCGACGCGCCGACCCGGCTGAACAGGCGGTCGACCAGCCCCAGCGTCGCGCTCGTCGCAGGCACGTAGCAGCCCGCCTGCGCGAGCACCGCAATCAGCGCGTTCTGGCGCAGGAAGGTCGACTTGCCGCCCATGTTCGGACCGGTGACGAGCCACAGTCGCGACGTTTCCGACAGGCGACAGTCGTTGGCGACGAACCGCCCGCCGGACTTGGCGACGGCGGCCTCGACCACCGGATGGCGCCCGCCCTCGACCGCGAAACAGGCCTCGTCGACCAGCGCCGGGCGACACCAGCCGCCCTCCGCCGCGCGTTCGGCATTGGCGGCGGCGACATCGAGCCGGGCGAGCGCATCGGCGGTGGCAGCGATGGCGAGGCGGCGGTCGAGCGCAGCGGCGGTCAGCTCCTCGAGATGCGCGGCCTCGGCGGCAAGCGCATGGGCGCCCGCCTGGGTCACACGGCTCGCCAGGTCGTGGAGCGCCGGCGTGTTGAAACGGACGACGCCGGCCAGCGTCTGGCGATGGGTGAAGCCGCTGTCGGGCCGCATCAGCGCATCGGCCGAGCGGGCGGGCACCTCGACATGATAGCCGAGCACGTTGTTGTGACGCACCTTGATCGCGGCGATGCCCGTCTGGGTGCGCATCTCCGCCTCGAGCTGGGCGATGGCACGGCGGCCGCCGGCGCCGGTATCGCGCAGCTCGTCGAGCGCGGCGTCGTAACCCGGCGCGATATAGCCGCCGTCACCCGCATCGATCGGCGGCATCGGCACGAGTGCCCGCTTGAGCAGGTCGATCAGCTCGCCGTGCCCGCGCAACTGCGGTGCGAGATCGGCGAGGAGGGGCGGGGCGTCGCCAAGCGCGGACAAACGCTCGCCGAGCTGCCACGCACCATCCAGCCCAGCGCGCAGCTGCCCCAGATCGCGCGGGCTGCCACGCCCGGCGGCCAGGCGTCCGATCGCGCGACCGATGTCGGGCAGCGCGCGCAGCGAGGCGCGGAGCCCGTCGCGAAGGCCCGCGTCATCGTGGAGGAACCCGACGAGGGCCAGCCGCGCGCCGATCGCCTCGGCATCCATCAGCGGTGCGCCGAGGTCGCTCGCCAGCAACCGCGCACCAGCGCCGGTCACCGTCCGGTCGACAGCGTCGAGCAGCGAGCCCTTGCGCTGGCCAGCAGCGGTGCAGGTGATCTCCAGGCTCTCGCGCGTCGCGGCGTCGATCGCCATCGTCTCGGCGGCGCGGGCCAAGCGCGGCGGGCGCAGGAACGGCACATCGCCCTTCGCAGCGTGGTCGAGATAGGCGACGAGGCCGCCCGCCGCCGCCACCGCGGCGCGGCTGAGTTCGCCGAAGCCGTCGAGCGTCGCGACGCCGTAGAGCCGCTTCAGCCGCGCCTCGGCCGCAGTGCTGTCGAAATCGGCGCGGGGACGCAGCGTCGTCGCGGCATCGGCATGCTCCGACGTCTCAGCGGCGACCACCTCGGCGGCGGCGAGGCGCGCGAGTTCGGCACCGAGCGCGTGGCGCGGCAGCTCGACGATCTCGAACCGACCGGTCGACACGTCGGCGGCGGCGAGCGCGACGCCCCCTGCCGCCTCGCCGATCGCGACGCACCAATTGTCGGCGCGCGAATCGAGCAGCGCTTCCTCGGTCAGCGTACCGGCGGTGACGACGCGAACGATGGCGCGGTTGACCAGCGCCTTGCTGCCCCGCGCCTTGCGCGCCGCCTCGGGGCTTTCGGTCTGTTCGGCGATGGCGACGCGATGGCCCGCCTTGATGAGGCGCTGGAGATAGGCGGTGGCGGCGTGGACGGGGACGCCGCACATCGCAACCTTCTCGCCGCCATGCTCGCCGCGCGCGGTCAGCGCGATGTCGAGCACCGCGCTGGCGATTTTGGCGTCGTCGAAGAACAGCTCGAAGAAATCGCCCATGCGATAGAACAGCAGGCAATCCGCCGCCTCCGCCTTCAGCGCGAGATACTGCACCATCATCGGGGTGGGTGTGGTGGTCATGTCGAGCGCCGATACGGCAGTCGCCGGCCATGCCGCACGTCAAGGATTGTCACTCGATCGCCAATGACTTCGTAAGTGAGAACATAGGGCGGAACGTTGGTCAGCTGGCGCAGGCCATCATGAGCAGGTCTGCCCCGATGCGGAAAGTGTTCGAGACTCTCGCCAAGAGCGAACAATCGTGCCGGGAGATGCCGTGCCGCCGCCTGATCGAATTGCCTGATGTACGCCGCGATCGCGTTCAACTGGCGGACGGTGGCGATCGGCCAATGTACCTCAGCCATCCCGGCTGGCTAGCCAATCCTCGAACGGGAGAAAGTCGTCGTCGCCCCATGTGCTGAGCCATTCGCCGACGATCGCGTGAGGATAAACGCGACCCGCCGCCACGTCGGCGCGCGCTCGCGCGATGCTCCGGTTGAAGTCCTCTTCGTCATCGATGCTCGGGATGCCGGGGGCTGGCGGCAACGAGCTGATCCACGCGTCGAACTCCTCATCGGACATTTCCGAGATTGGCTTGGCCATGTTCGCTTCGTGTTTCACCATGCGACTATATCGGACCCGGGCTATCGATCGCAAGGCGCGGGATGCGAGCAGGGGCAGCGCCCGCTACGAACGACGAGCAAGGAGGTTGGCATGACACTCGCGACCATAATGATGCCGTCCCCCGTCGGCGAGCTGACGCTGGTGGCGAGCGACGCGGGGCTTGTCGCGGTGCTGTGGCCCGGCGACGATCCGGCGCGCGTGCCGCTGGCCGCCCTGCACGACGACGCCGCGCACCCCGTGTTGGGTGAGGCGACGCGGCAGTTGCGCGGCTATTTCGCCGGCACGCGCACCCGCTTCGACCTGCCGCTCGATCTGCGCGGCACGGATTTCCAACGCGCGGTGTGGACCGCGCTGTGTGTCATCCCGTTCGGCGAGACGCGCAGCTACGCCGATATCGCCCGCGCGATCGGGCGGCCGAGTGCGGTGCGCGCGGTGGGGGCGGCGAACGGGCGCAATCCGCTGTCGATCGTCGCGCCCTGCCACCGCGTGGTGGGATCGAACGGCGCGCTGACCGGCTTTGCCGGCGGCCTCGCGGCGAAGCGCTGGCTGCTCGATCACGAGAGCCTGCGGCTGTTGTAGAACGTATCCAGCCACGGTTCGGCAACAACCCCGGCGTTTTCATTCGCGGCTGGCATGCTTAAGGAAGGCGCATGACCGACCAGCGCATCCCCGACGAGCCCAGCGTCCAGTTCTCCGAGCGCGAGGCGCTGCTGTTCCATTCGGAAGGGCGCCCCGGCAAGATCGAGATCATCGCCTCGAAGCCGATGGCGACGCAGCGCGATCTGGCGCTGGCCTATTCGCCGGGCGTCGCGGTGCCGGTCGAAGCGATCGCGCGCGATCCGGCAACGGCTTATGATTACACGGCAAAGGGCAACCTGGTCGCCGTCATCTCCAACGGCACCGCGATCCTCGGCCTCGGCAATCTCGGCGCGCTGGCGTCGAAGCCGGTGATGGAAGGCAAGGCGGTGCTGTTCAAGCGCTTCGCCGACGTCGATTCGATCGACATCGAGCTGAAGACCGAGGACGTGAACCGCTTCATCGACGCGGTGGAGCTGATGGAGCCGAGCTTCGGCGGTATCAACCTTGAGGATATCAAGGCGCCCGAATGCTTCATCATCGAACAGACGCTGCGCGAGCGGATGAACATCCCCGTCTTCCACGACGACCAGCACGGCACCGCGATCATCGTCGCCGCCGGGCTGATCAACGCGCTGCTGCTGACCGGGCGGACGATCGATCAGGTCAAGGTGGTGGTGAACGGCGCCGGCGCCGCGGCGATCGCCTGCACCGAGCTGATCAAGGCGCTGGGCGTCCGTCACGACAATGTCGTGATGTGCGACCGCGACGGCGTGATCTATCAGGGACGCGAGGACATCAACCAGTGGCAGTCGGCGCATGCGACCGCGTCCGGCGTTCGCTCGCTGAAGGAGGCGCTGGTCGGCGCCGACGTGTTCCTGGGTCTGTCGGCGGCGGGCGCGCTGAAGGGCGACATGGTGATCGACATGGCGCCGGCGCCGATCATCTTCGCGATGGCCAATCCGACGCCGGAAATCCTGCCCGAGGAAGCCAAGACGGTGCGCCCGGACGCGATCGTCGCGACCGGTCGGTCGGATTATCCCAACCAGGTCAACAACGTCCTCGGCTTCCCCTTCATTTTCCGCGGCGCGCTCGACGTGCGCGCGCGCGCGATCAACGACGAGATGAAGATCGCCGCCGCCAATGCCATCGCCGAGTTGGCGCGCGAGCGCGTGCCGGAGGAAGTCGCGGTCGCCTATGGCGTGCGGCACCACTTCGGCCCGGAATATATCATCCCGGCGCCGTTCGATCCGCGCCTGATGGAGGTGGTGTCGACCGCGGTCGCCAAGGCGGCGATGGATTCAGGCGTCGCCACCAAGCCGATCGTCGACATGGACGCGTATCGCGCGACGCTGCGCGCGCGGCTCAACCCGACCACCGCGGTGCTGACGCTGGCCTACGAAGGCGCCCGCGCGCATCCCAAGCGCGTGATCTTCGCGGAGGGCGAGGAGGAAGTGGTGCTGCGCGCCGCGATCCAGTTCAAGGAGGGCGGCTACGGCACGCCGGTCCTGATCGGCCGCGACGACGTGTACGACCGGCTGCGCGCGCTCGGCGTCGACAATCCCGAGGAATATGAGGTCCACAACAGCCGCCACTCGCCGCTGGTGCCGCGGATGGTCGATTTCCTCTACGAACGGCTTCAGCGCCGCGGCTTCCTGCGCCGCGACATGGAGCGGCTGATCAACCAGGACCGCAACACCTTCGGCGCGGTGCTGCTCCAGCTCGGCGTCGGCGATGCGATGATCACCGGCATCACCCGCACCTGGGCGCATTCGATGCGCGAGGTGAAGCGCGTCGTCGATCCGGCGCCGGGTCGCACGCCGTTCGGCATGCACATCCTGGTCGGGCAGAGCCACACCGTCTTCATCGCCGACACCACCGTCAACGAGCGTCCCTCGCCCGAGGAGCTGGCCGACATAGCGATCCACTCGGCCGAAGTCGCGCGGCGGATGGGTCACGACCCGCGCGTCGCATTCCTCAGCTATTCGACGTTCGGCAACCCCGAGGGGCGCTTCCTCGAGAACGTCCGCAACGCGGTTCACGTCCTCGACGAGCGCGGGGTTAACTTCGAATATGAAGGCGAGATGGCGCCCGACGTGGCGCTCAACCCCAAGCAGCTGAAGAACTATCCCTTCGCTCGCCTGTCGGGGCCGGCGAACGTGCTGATCATGCCGGGGCTCCAGTCGGCGAACATCTCGGCCAAGCTGCTGCGCGAGCTGGGCGGCGACGACATGATCGGGCCGATCCTGGTCGGCATGGAAAAGCCGGTGCAGATCGCGCCGATGACCTCGACTGCTAGCGAACTGGTGACGCTGGCGGTGCTGGCCGCCGGCGGGATCACGCGGTGAACCCTGGCGAATAAGATGCTGTCCTCACCGGCGTAGCCCGTGCCTCACGGATAGGCCGCGATCTGCTGATTTGCGGTCGCCGTCTCCGTCGCGTCGGCCGGATCGGGCAGCGTCCAGCCTTCGTCCGCGGTCGCCTCGGTCACTAGCACGGGGGTGCCGACGTTCGTGATCGCGAACAGCTTCTTGGCGAAGGCGGCGGGCACGCGGATGCAGCCGTGCGAGGCGGGGAAGCCGGGATTGCGCCCGGCGTGGATAGCGACGCCGTCCCACGTCAGCCGCTGCATGAACGGCATCGGCGCGGCGTCGTACAGGTTGGACTTATGGTCCTCTTTCTTCTGCAGGATGGTGAACACGCCGACCGGAGTCTCCTTGCCATCCTTGCCGGTCGAGACGCTCGACGCCGCAATCAGCTGGTCGCCGCGATAGACATAGGCGCGCTGGTCGGGAATCGAGATCACGACGCTGACGGGCTGCATCGAGGCGTCGTCGGCCCACACGAACTTGTTGGGCGTCAACGACTGGGCGGCCGTGGCGATTTCGGTGGCGCCGGCAGCAGCGGGACTGGCCGACATCACGGCCAGGGCAGTGACGATCATGGCGACAAGCCGGAACATGGCAGGTTTCCCTTTCCTCCTGTCCCCTTCTTCTTTTCTTCCCTGAGCCGCTTCAACGCGCTGCGTACGAAAACGTGCCGCCTGCGTAACACGACGAAGTGCACAAATTGCGGGGCGGCTGGAGGGCTGCAAGCGCCGAATGGCGGGAACGTTACGGGAAATTGACCACGTCCGCTGCTATATAGGGGCTCAGCGGAAGTTGGGGCTTACCAAAGCACATGATCGACGAGACTGAGGCGGTGCGCGATCGGCGCGTCATCGTGAAGAACGGATTGTTGCTGGCGGCGATGGCCGCGGTGCCCGGCGTCGTCGGCGCCACGCAGCGCAAGCTGACCCAGGCCGATCTGAAGCCGGTGGTGGAGCCGCCGTTGCCGCTCGCGCCACGCCGTGTGGCTGCCGCCCCAATCACCTCGCCGCGGATCGTCCGCCCCGACCTGTTTCGCAAGGCGATGGCCGCGCTCGACCGGCATGGCAGCAGCATCCCGCGCCGCGACAGGATCGCGATCGCCGACATGGCTGCGCCCTCTGCGCAGCCGCGCTTTCACCTCGTCGACCTCGAGAACGGGCGCAGCACGTCGTTCCTGGTCACCCACGGCAGCGGCTCTGACCCGTCGCACACCGGCTGGCTGAAGCGGTTCAGCAACGATCCCGGCTCGAACGCCTCGTGCGAGGGCGCGTTCGCCGCCGCCGACTATTATGTCGGCAAGCATGGCCGTTCGCAGCGGCTGATCGGCCTCGACCCGACCAACGACAATGCATTGAGCCGCGCGATCGTCGTCCACGCCGCCTGGTATGCGAACAAGGACATGATCAAGACGCACGGCATGCTCGGCCGCAGCCAGGGCTGCTTCGCTGTTGGCGAGGGCGACCTTGACACGGTGTTCGCGGCGCTCGGATCCGGCCGGATGATCTATTCCGCCAAGGTCTGACGACCTCGCGTAATCCTCCCCCGCCAGGGGGAGGTGGCGCGCCGAAGGCGTGACGGAGGGGGCGGTAAGCGACCCACGTTGGACTGTGATTCCTCCCCCTCCGTCAGCGGCGCTGACACCTCCCCCTGGCGGGGGAGGATGAGGAATTGTGCGCCCCGCCTGCGTGAAATGCATTTGACTGCCTGGGCAACAGTTGCCAGGGCAACCAAATGGCTTATTACACCGCCTCGTCCTTCGAGCCCGACACGTCGGTCGGCTATCTCGCCAAGCGGGTCTTCCAGCTGTCGGCTGCCGGGCTGGAGCCGATGTTCGCCGAAGAGGGCACAACGCTGACGCAGTGGTCGGCGCTGGTGTCGCTCCATTACGGCCGGGCCGATACCTGCGCCGAGCTTGCCCGTGACCTGGTCCACGACAAGGGCGCGACGACGCGGCTGATCGATTCGCTCGAGGCCAAGGGCTGGGTCCGGCGCGTGCGGGACAGCGACGACCGCCGGGTATCGCGGCTGACGCTGACCGAGAACGGCGAGCGCGTCGCGCAACGGTGTCGCGCGCGCGTCGTCGCGTGCTGGAACGAGTGGCTGGCGGACTGGTCGCGCGCCGATGTCGACCAACTGCTCACGCTGTTGCATCGCCTACGCGGCGACCTCGAGCAACAGGTGCTGGGCGAGGTGGCGGCATGATCCGGCGCGGCTCGATCGTCGGCGCCGTCGCGCTGCTGGCAGGATGCGCCATCCCTGCGTCGCCACCCGCGGTCGCGCCGATCGCGCCGGCGGCGCTTGGTCTGGGCGTGGCTGCTGCGCCCGCGATCGGGGAGCGGTGGTGGACCGGCTTCGGCGATCCGCAGCTCGACCGGCTGGTCGCCGACGCCACTGCGGGCAATCCGACGCTCGACGCCGCGCTGGCGCGGGTACGCCAGGCACAGGCGCTGCTGTCGACGCGCCGTGCCGAGGACGGGCCGCAGGTGACGCTCGACGCGCAGGGTCAGGTGATCCGCCTGCCCGGCCGCTACATCATTCCGCCGCCTTATGGCGGCAGCGTGCGCTTCGTCGGGCAGGGGCTCGCCAATCTCAGCTGGACGCTCGACCTGTTCGGCCGCCAGCGTGCCGCGATCGAGGGCGCGCGGGCGAGCGCCGACGCGGCGGCGCTCGATGTCGCCGCCGCCCGGCTGGCGATCGAGGGCGCGGTGACGCAGACCTATATCGATCTGGCCCGGGCCGAGGCGCAGGCGGCGCTCGCAAGGCGCACGATCGCGACGCGACAGGAATCGCTGCGGCTGGTCGGGGTGCAGCGGCGCAACGGCCTTGCCAGCAACCTCCAGACCACCGCCGCCGAGACGCTGGTGGCGCAGGCCCGCGGCGCGCTGGTCCAGGCGCAGGGCGCGCGCGCCGTCGCCGCCGATGCGCTGGCGGCGCTGGCCGGGCGGGGCACCGACTATGCCGCGACGATCGGCGCGACGCGGGTCAACTTCGACGCGGCGCTGCCGGTCCCCGCGACCGTTCCTGCCGACCTGCTCGCGCGGCGGCCCGACATTGCGGCGGCGCAGGCGCGGATCGCGGCGGCGGCGGCCGGGCGGCAGGTCGCGCGGCGTGCCTTCTATCCCAACGTCAACCTGGCGGCGCTGGCGGGCGTGCAGGCGATCGGCATCGGCAACCTGCTGGCGCCCGACAGCCTGACCGGCGGCGGCGGGCCGGCGATTCATCTGCCGCTGTTCGACAACGGCCGGCTCAAGGCCGACCTGGCCGGCGCCACCGCCGCGCTCGACGTCGCCACCGCCGATTACAACGACAAGGTGGTCGGCGCGGTGCGCGACGCGGCGGACGGCATCGCGCTCTCGGCCAATCTGGTCGAGCGCCGGCGCCAGAATGCGGCGGTGGTACGCGGCTTCGCCGAAACCAACCGCCTCAACGCGGTGCGCGTGTCGAGCGGCCTCGATAGCAAGCTCGACCTCGTCGACAACGACGTCCGCCTGCTCGACGCGCAGATCGCCGACGTCACCATCGCCGCCGATGCGGCCCGCGCCCGCGTTGCGCTGGTGCTGGCGCTGGGTGGCGGATTCTCCTCGCAGGGTGTGAACCAATGACCGACAGCAACACCGCCGCAGCCTCGGCGGACGACGACCCCAAGCCGCGCAACCGCCGCCGCGCCTTCGCGATCTTGGGCGTCGTCGTGATCGTCGGGCTGGTGATCTGGGCGATCGCGCACTTCCTGCTCGCCAAGCCCGAGGAGGAGACTGACGACGCTTATGTCGCCGGCGACGTCGTCGCGATCACCGCGCGCGATCCCGGCACGGTGCTGTCGATCCATGCCGATAATACCCAGTCGGTGAAGGCCGGGCAGCCGCTGATCGAGCTCGATCCCGCGACCGTCGACGTGCAGCTCGCCGCCGCCGCCGCCGATCTGGCGCGCGCGGTGCGCGCGACGCGCGCCGACTTCTCGAAGGTCGACGAAAGCAGTGCCGCGATCGTCCAGGCCCGGGCGGAGCTGAACCGCGCGGTCGACGACTACCGCCGCCGTCGTGGCGCCGCCGCCGAGGGCGCGGTGTCGACGGAGGAGGTCAGCCATGCCGGCGACGCGGTGAAGGTGGCGCGCGCCAACCTGAACCTCGCGCTCAGCCAGCGCGCGCAGGCGAGGAGCACGGTGCAGGGCACCGACATCGGCACCAATCCCGCGGTGATGGCCGCGATCGCCGCCTATCGTCGCGCTGCGATCATGCGCGGTCACATGCATATCATCGCGCCGATCGACGGCGTCGTCGCGCAGCGCACGGTGCAGCTTGGCCAGCAGGTCGCGGCGGGGGCGCCGTTGATGGCGGTGGTGCCGCTCAACCGCGTCTGGATCGACGCCAATTTCCGCGAAACCCAGCTGAAGGACCTGCGCATCGGCCAACCGGCGACGATCACCGCCGACATGTACGGCGACGACGTCGTGTTCCACGGCCGCGTCGTCGGCGTCGGCGCAGGCTCGGGCAACGCCTTCGCGCTGCTGCCGCCGCAGAACGCCAGCGGCAACTGGATCAAGATCGTCCAGCGGGTGCCCGTCCGCATCGCGCTCGACCCGAAGGAGTTGACCAGCCACCCGTTGCGCGTCGGCCTGTCGGTGAAGACGGTGGTCGATACCGCGGACCAGTCGGGCGGCATGCTCGGCCAGCCGGCGACGCAGGCCTATGCCGGGCGCGAAACCGACGCGGCCGATCCTGAGGTCGAGGCGAAGATTCGCCAGATCATTGCGGCCAATCGCTGAATGGAAAGGCTGCCCTCACCCTTCGCCGCCTTCGGCGGCTCTTCCCTCTCCCAGCAAGATCATCGGGTGAACAGCACCCCGTGCTGTTCAGGTCATGCCGGGGGCATGACCGACCCAATGATGGAGGGAGGCGCGCAGCGCCGGAAGGGTGAGGGCAGGAAGGGACGTTCGTGATGGCATCGCAACCCTCCCAACCCGCCCCCCTAAAAGGCGGAAAGCTCGCGCTGGTGGCGTTCGCGCTGGCGCTCGGCACCTTCATGATGGTGCTCGACACCACCATCGCCAACGTCTCGCTGCCGACGATCGCGGGCAACCTCGGCGTGTCGAGCGACAATTCGACCTGGGTCGTCACCGCCTTCGCGGTCGCCAACGGCATCGGCGTGCCGCTGACCGGCTTCCTGATGGGGCGGTTCGGGGTGGTGCGGACCTTCTGCGTGTCGGTGGTCCTGTTCACCATCGCCTCGTTCCTGTGCGGCATCGCGTGGAGCCTGCCGTCGCTGATCGCCTTTCGCGTGCTGCAAGGCGCGGTGTCGGGGCCGATGATGCCGGGCAGCCAAGCGCTGCTGATCTCGATCTTTCCGTCCGACAAGCGCTCAACCGCGCTCGGCATCTGGTCGATGACGACGCTGGTCGCGCCGATCATGGGGCCGATCCTGGGCGGCTATATCAGCGATAATTATCACTGGAGCTGGATCTTCCTCATCAACGTGCCCTTCGGCATTTTCGTCGCCATCGCCTGCTGGACGGGATTGAAAAGCCGCGAGACGCCGACGCGCAAGCTGCCGATCGATACGGTGGGGCTGTGCCTGCTGGTGCTGTGGGTCGGCTCGCTGCAGATCATGCTCGATCTCGGCAAGAATGCCGACTGGTTCAACGATCCGACCATCGTCGTGCTGTCGGTGATCGCCGCGATCGGCTTCGTGTCGTGGGTGATCTGGGAGATGACCGACGCTCATCCCACCGTCGATCTTCGCCTGTTCGCGTTCCGCAACTTCTCGATCGGCAACATCGCCTTCGCGCTCGGCTATGCGGTGTTCTTCGCCAACACGCTGATCCTGCCGCTCTGGCTCCAGACCCAGCTCGGCTATACCGCGACCTGGGCGGGGCTGGTGGCGGCGCCATCGGGGCTGGTGGCGGTGATCCTGACGCCCTTCGTCGCGCGGCTGTCGGGCAAGATCGACGCGCGCATCCTCGCGACCGTCGCCTTCGTGTCCTTCGCCGCCTCCTATTACCTGCGCTCGGGCTATACGACGGGGGCGAGCTTCTGGGACTTCACCCTGCCGCTCATGGTGCAGGGCGTGGCGATGAGCACCTTCTTCCTGGCGATGCTGACGATCTCGCTCGACGGCATCCCGCCCGAACGTCTGCCCTCGGCGACCGGCATCTCCAACTTCGCGCGGATCGTCGCGGGCAGCTTTGCCGCGTCGATCATCACCACCGCCTGGGACCGGCGCGAGGCGCTCCACCAGAGCCGCCTCGCCGAGACGATCGGGTCGGGCACGCCGCTGCAGATGGCGATGGCGCAGCTGCAGAAGATGGGGCTGAACCAGGCACAGGCAGCCGCCGCGGTGACTCGGCAAATGGTGGGGCAGGCGTATCTCCTCGCCTCGACCGACCTGTTCAGGCTGTCCGCGTGGCTGTCGGCCGGACTGATCGTGCTGGTCTGGCTGGCGCGGCGCCCCTCGGGCGGCGGCGCGGCGCATGCGGCGGCGGATTGAGTTCCGAATTCGTCGCTTACCGCCCCCTCCGTCAGCCTGCGGCTGCCACCTCCCCCTGGCGGGGCAGGATCACGCGAGGTCGATCCTCCCCCGCTAGGGGGAGGTGGCGCGCGTCCGCGCGACGGAGGGGGCGGCAAGCTACGTCCCTCGTGATCAATACCGGCTGATCTCAACCGGCAACGACCGATAGCCATGCACAAAGCACGCCGCGACCCGCTCCGGCTCGGCGACGACGTTCACCCGCATCCGCCGCTTGGCCATCTCCTCCAGCAGCACGCCGACCTGCAACTCCGCCAGCCGCGCGCCGACGCAGCGATGGATGCCGTGGCCGAACGCCAGGTGGCGGCGCGCATTGGGGCGGTCGACGCGGATCGCGTCGGCGTCCTCGCCGAACACGCTGCGGTCGCGGTTCGCCGACAGATACCATAGCGCCAGCTTGTCGCCGGCGCGGATCAACTGCCCCATCACTTCGGTATCGACCAGCGCCGTTCGCCGCATGTGCGCAAGCGGCGTCTGCCAGCGGATGATCTCGCTGACGGCATTGCCGATCAGCGACGGGTCGTCCTCCAGCTGAACGCGCGCATCGGGGAACAGGTCGAGGCCATAGGCTGCCGCAGACATCGAGTTCCTCGTCGTGTCGTTGCCGCCAACGATCAGCAGGATCAGGTTGCCAATGAATTCGTGCGGATCCATGTGGCTCATCGCGTCCGAATGGATCATCATCGAAATCAGGTCGGGCGTCTGCGGCTGGTTCAGCTTGGCGTTCCACAGCCCCTGGAAATAGGCGCCGCACTCGAACATGTGCTCCAGCCGCTGGCGGCGCAGCTCGGGCGTCTTGATCAGCTCGATGTCGCCCGCCCAATCGGACCAGAAGGTCAGCTTGCGCCGCTCCGCCCACGGAAAGTCGAACAGGATCGCAAGCATCCCCGTCGTCAGCTCGATCGACACGCGATCGACCCAGTCGAACGTCTCGCCCCACGGCAACTCGTCGAGCACCTCAGCGGTGCGCGCGCGAATGTCGGCGGTCATCCGCGTCATCTCGCTGGGGGTGAAGGCGGGCGCGACGGTGCGACGTTGGCCGGTGTGGACCGGCCGGTCGCGGGCGATGAACATCGGCATCCGCACGTCCGATTCGATGAAGTCGGCGAGCGTGATGCCCCCGGCTTCCGACGAGAAGACGTCGGGCAGCGACTCGATCTCGACGATCGGTTTGTAGGTCGAAACCGACCAATAGGGGCCGTAGTCCGAATGCTCGCAGCGATAGACCGGCGCCGTTTCGCGCAATGTCGCAAAGGGTTGCTGCCAGCGGTCCTCCGCATAGAGTTCGGCGCGGCTCACATCCAGCGGATCGACCGGATGCGCCGCCGCCACGTCCTGCACCATCGTCGCCATGGGCTCTCTCCTATGCGGGAAAGAAAGCCGTTGCTGACACGCTTGTCAATTAGCTCTTGCCACGCTTCCAGAACGGCCGGACGCTGCCCGACTGCAACACGCCGCGCCGGAACAGCCGCGCGCCGACGGCGATGAAGATCGCGACCCACACCAATTGCCACGCGATCGCCAGCAGGTGCGGCCACAGTACCGGCGAGTTGGCCGCGCGCCCCGCCATCGCGAAGGGCGACGACAGCGGGAAGATCTCCGCTGCCAACGCGATCCCGCTGCCGGGGCGCGACGCAGCGGCGCTCGCCAGCGCGAAACAGCCGACCTGGACCAGCGTGATCGGCAGCGACAGCATCTGGATCTCGCGCGGGGTAGACGCCTGCGCACCGATGCCGAGGAACACGGAGCCGAGCAGCAGATAGGCGGTCGCGAAATAGGCGGCGAACAGGATCGCGAAGGTCGGGCCGCCGATCGCCGGTGCCAGTTCGGCGAGCGCCGGCGCCGCGCCCGCGGGCAGCAGAGAACCGAGCTTGCCGACCACCGTCCCCCAGAAACCGACGAACAGCAGCGCGACGCCGAACATGCCGATCAGCTTGCCCAGAAACACCGATTCGAGCGGCACCGCAGCGGCGAGCACCTCGATCACCTTGTTGTTGCGCTCCTCCGCCATCGTGCCGACGACCTGCCCCGCCAGGAACAGCGTCAGGAAGAAAATGCCGAAGACGGCGAAGAACGCCGACTGGTTGCGGCCGCTGGTCGACGCCCGCTCGCGCGTCATCGCCACCTTGGTCAGCGTGACGCTCGGCACCGCGCCGCCGAGCTTCTCTGCCGCGAGCGCCTGGCCGGCGAGCAGGCCAAGATAATTGGCCGCGGTCTTGCCGAGCGGGCCGTAGAGGACGGTCGGCTTGTCGAGCGGGCCGTACATTACCGCCACGGCGTCGTAATCGCGCGACCGGAAGGCGGCGCGTGCCTGGCCTTGCGGATAGGTGCGCTCGGTGATCGTGGTCAGTTCGGGCGGCGTCTCGTCGCGGCGATAGCCGGCGCGCAGCCTGGTGTCCGCCTCTGCCAGCGGGCGGGCGTAGCGATCGGGCGTGACGATGACGATCCGCGCCTTGTCGCTCGGCCCCGCGACGCTAGCCGCGCCCATCCCGCCGATCGCGCTGAACGACCCGATGATCAGCGGCGCGAACAGGAACAGCAGGAACACCGGCGTGAACACCGTCGCGGTGAAGTCGCGGCGGGCGATCGTCAGCGTCTGGCGAAGCGAGCGGCGAAACCGGGTCATGCCGCGGTCTCCCCGGCGGCGGCACGCCCGACGATGTTGACGAACGCCTCGTGCAGTCCGGGCCGTTCGATCGACAGCGCGGCAATGCCGTGGCCGCGCTCGATCAACTGTGCGAGCAGCGGCTCGATCCCTTCCGCGGGCAGGGGGAAGCGCCAGTCGTCGCCGTGGCGCACCGCATCGGCGGGCAGCGCGGCGGCGACGCCTTCATCCCGACGCGCGCGGTAATGGACGCGGCTGGGCAGGGTGGCGCGCGCATCGTCGACCGTCCCTTCGAATCGCCGCTTGCCGCCGGCGATGATCGCGAGGCGATCGCAGACCCGCTCGGCATGTGCCATGATGTGGGTCGAGAACAGCACCGTCGCGCCGCGGTCGCGCTCGGCAAGGATCAGCGCCTCCAGCTTCTCCTGGTTGACCGGATCGAGCCCCGAGAACGGCTCGTCGAGCACCAGCAGCCGCGGCCGGTGGACGACGGAGCCCAGCAGCTGGACCAGCTGCGCCATGCCCTTCGACAGCTTGCGGATCTTCTCGTCGGCGGCATGGCCGAGGCCGATCGTCTCCATCAGGTCGGCCGCACGCGCACGCCCGGTGCGCCAGTCTAGCCCGCGCAGCGCGCCCATGAATGCGATCGCCTCCTTCGCCTTCATCGACGGATACAGCCCGCGCTCTTCGGGCAGATAGCCGACCCAGTCGCTCGCATCGCGCGGATGATCGGTGCCGAGCAGCGTGCGATGCCCCTCGTCGGGTTCGATGATCCCCAGCAGCATGCGCAGCGTCGTCGTCTTGCCCGCGCCATTGGGCCCAAGCACGCCGTAGATGCTGCCCGTCGGCACGGTCAGGTCGACCCCGTCGACGACGCGGCGGTCGCCGAAGCGCTTCACCAGTCCCTCGGCCGTGATGGCGTAATCAGCGTTCACCCGAATTCCGTTCGCTAGACCGGGGATTTGCTTGCCGCCCCATTGCCCATCCGTGGTAGCGGGGCGTCGTGGCGGAAGACAAGAGCCTGGAAGATCGGATCAAGTCGAAGGCGGTAGAGCTCGGCTTCGCGGCCTGCGGCATCGCGCTCGCCGACGCCGCGCCGCTCGCCGCCGATCGCCTGCGCCAATGGCTGGCCGACGGCTGTCACGGCGACATGATCTGGATGGAGACGCGCGCCCACCATCGTGCCTCGCCCGCCGGGCTGTGGCCCGCGGTGAAGAGCGTCATCTCGCTCGGCATGAGCTACGCCCCCGCCACCGATCCGCTCGCGCTGGCGGACGAAGGCGGAGTCGGGCGAATCTCGGTCTATGCGCAAGGAGCCGATTACCACGACGTCGTGAAGCGCCAGCTGAAGGCGCTCGGCCGATGGCTGGCGGCGGAGGGCGGCGGTGACCTCAAGGTTTTCGTCGACACCGCGCCGGTGATGGAAAAGCCCCTGGCGGAAGCGGCGGGGCTGGGGTGGCAGGGCAAGCACACCAATCTCGTCAGCCGGGATCACGGCAGCTGGCTGTTTCTGGGCGCGATCTACACGACGCTCGAGCTTGTGCCCGACGGCCGGGGGCGCGGCGGCTGTGGGTCGTGCGACGCCTGCCAGACGGCCTGCCCGACCGATGCCTTCCCTGCGCCCTATCGGCTCGATGCCCGGCGCTGCATCTCGTATCTGACGATCGAGGCGGCGGGCCCGATCCCGCACGAGTTCCGCCGCGCGATCGGCAATCGCATCTACGGCTGCGACGATTGCCTGGCGGTGTGCCCGTGGAACAAGTTCGCCGCCGCCGCGCGCGACAACATCGCCTTTCATCCCCGTGCCGAGCTGGTCGCGCCCGATCTCGCCGACCTGCTGGCGCTCGACGACGCAGGCTTCCGCCAGGTGTTCGCGGGTTCGCCGATCAAGCGCATCGGCCGCGACCGCATGGTCCGCAATGCCGCGATCGCCGCCGGAAACAGTGGTGACGGTGACTTGGTGCGGGTGTTGCGGCCGCTGGTGAACGATTCCAATCCGGTGGTCGCCGAGGCGGCCGAATGGGCGCTTGGCGAACTTCAGCCCTGACGGGTTACTTCCCCCCATTTCGCCGCGCCAGCGCCGCGACGCAGCTTGCCCGGTCGATCGCGCTGCCGTCGGGCTCGCGCGCATCGAGATAGGTCACCGTCGCCTCGCCGCCGCCGCTGCCCTGCGGATAGAGATACGCGTCCAGCACGCAGATCGGGCCGACGAATTGCAGCTTGCGCGCGGTCCCTTCGCGCACGTCGGCGTCCGGCTGCCCGAACAGCGTCGACAGCCCCGCGGCATCCTGGCCGATCACGCGTTCCAGCCCCAGATTGGTATAGCTCGGCGCGGGGCGCGCGGTAACGCTCGGCGGCGGCGCGCCGGTCGAGGCGCAGGCGGCTAGCGTGGCGGCGAGCGCCAGGGCGGTCAGGCTGCGGATCATCGCCGGCTCCCGTGAAACAGATGCGTTGCCATCGCCGCGCCCAGGATCGGCGCGAACAGGTTGGCGAGGGGAACCATGAACAGCCCCGTCACCGCAAGCCCGAGGACGAAGCGCTCGCCCTTCGTCGCCGCGCGCCAGCCCCGCATCGCCGCATCGTCGAGGTGGCGGCTGCCGACGGTGTCGCCGAGATCGCGACCGAGCAGCCAGCCGTTGACCAGGAAGAACGCGATCGCCGGCCCGATCGCGGTGAACAGCAGCGCCAGATAGACCGGCAGCATGACCAGGTTCGCCGCCAGCGCCCGCGCCGCCGAGCCCAGTCCCATGCGCAGGCTCCGCCCCAGGCCGACACCGCGCGCCGCGCCATGCGCCGCCGGATAGGTCCGCTGCTCGACCGCCGCGACCACCTCGTCGCCGAACAGCTGGAGCACCGCGATGGCGACGACGCGGAACAACAGCCACCCGCCCAGCACCATCGCGACCGTCGCCGCGACCGCCGACAGCGAATGCCCCGCCCAGCGGTCGAGCGAGGCGAACACCCCGACCCCGACCGCCGCGAAGACGATCAGCGTCACGATCATCGACTTGACGAACACGCGGATCACCGCCGGGTCGGTCAAGTCGCGAAGGGCGAGGAAGAAGGCGCGGAACATAGACGCTTGAAGTGGGAGGTGGCGGACGCCCCGTCAAACCCTCCGTCACCCGGGGTGACGAAGGCGCCACCATTCCCATCGCCCCCAATCCCCTCTACAGGCCGCGCTTTCATCATCGGAGCCCGCCATCTTGTCCCAGCCCCGCTACGACGTCGTCGCCATCGGCAATGCGATCGTCGACATTCTCGCCAAGGCCGACGACGCCTTCATCGCCGCCAACGGCATGACCAAGGGTGCGATGCAGCTCGTCTTTTCGCCCGAAGAGGCCGACGCGCTCTATGCGAAGATGGGGCCGGGGACGGAAGTATCGGGCGGCTCGGCGGCGAACACCATCGCCGGCATGGCGGCGCTGGGCTCGTCCTGCGGCTTCATCGGCCAGGTCGCCGACGACCAGCTGGGTGCGGTCTTCGCGCATGACATCCGCGCGGCGGGCATCCGCTTCGACACGCCGGCGCGCGCCGGCCAGCCGACCACCGGCCGCTGCCTGATCTTCGTGTCGCCCGATGGCCAGCGGACGATGAACACCTTCCTCGGCGCCTCGCACTTCCTGCCGGCCGAGGCGCTCGATCGCGACCTGATCGCCGACAGCAGCTATCTGTACCTCGAAGGCTATCTCTGGGATCCCGAAGAGCCGCGCGCTGCGATGCGCGCCGCGATCGACGTCGCACGCGCGGCGGGGCGCAAGGTCGCCTTCACCCTCTCGGCCGAATTCGTCATCGACCGCCACCGCGCCGCCTTCCACGAGCTGATCGACGGCGGGCTGATCGACGTGCTGTTCGCCAACGATGCCGAGATCATGTCGCTGACCGAAAACAGCGACCGGGAGGCGGCGATCGCATCGCTGCAGGACAAGGTGCCGCTGCTCGTCGTCACGCTCGGCCCCGATGGCGCGATGGCGATCGCCGGCGGCGAGCGCACGACCTGCGCGGCTGAGGCGGTGACCGAGGTGATCGACACCACCGGCGCCGGCGACCTGTTCGCGGCGGGCTTCCTCCACGGCCAGGTGACCGGCAAGAGCCTTGCCGACTCGCTCCGCCTCGGCGCGATCTGCGCGGCGGAATGCATCGGCCACATCGGCCCGCGCCCGCTGGCCGACCTGAAGGCGCTGGCGGCAGACAAGCTGGGCTGACGCCTCAATCCTCCCCCTGGCGGGGGAGGATTACACGGCAAAAGGGGCCGGGAGATCGTTCTCCCGGCCCCTTTTCGCAGAACCCTCGAACCGATCAGTGAACGCCAGGCACCGGCGGATCCAGCGGATCGTTCTCTGGCACTTCGACGATGCCGCGACCCTGGTGCGATGCGCCGCGGCTGTAGGCGAAGTAGATCACCAGCCCGACGACGCCCCAGATCGGTAGCACCAGCATCGCGTCGAGCGGCAGGTTGAAGAACAGGAAGATGCAGCCGATGATCGTCGCCGGCCCCAGCAGGCCGAGCGCCGGCGTACGGAAGCTGCGCTTGCGGTCGGGTGCCGTCCGACGCAGGATCATCACCGCGATCGCGACCATCATGAAGGCGTAGAGCGTCCCCGCGTTGGCGATGTCCGCCAGCCGCCCGACGGGCAGGAACGCCGCCGCGATCGCCACCGCGATGCCAGTGGCGGCGGTGACGATGTACGGCGTCTTCCACTTGGGATGCACCTTCGACAGCACGTCGGGCAGCAGGCCATCGCGGCTCATGACGAAGAAGATGCGGGTCTGGCCGAACATCAGGATCAGCATCACCGACGGCAGCGCGAGCATTGCCGCCAGGCCGACCGCATTGCCGACGCCCGACCAGCCGATCTGGCGAAGGACATGCGCCAGCGCCTCGTTCGAGCAGACCAGCGGCAGCTTGTCGGCGGCATAGGTGGCGCACTGGCGCGCCAGCTCCTCGGACCCGGCAGGGAAGGGGACGCCGTTGGGCCCCATGATCGGCTGGCCGCCGACCGTCCCGATCGCGCCGGCGGCGACGACGATGTAGAAGACGGTGCAGAACAATAGCGACCCGATCAGCCCGATCGGCACGTTACGCTGCGGATCCTTGGTCTCCTCCGCCGCGGTCGAGACAGCGTCGAAGCCGACATAAGCGAAGAAGATCGTCGCCGCCGCGCCGACCGCACCGACGCCGGTGCCGAAGCCGCCGAATACGCCGGCGGGCAGGAAGGGGTTGAACCGATCGGGATCGAAATAGGCCGAGGTCAGCGTGATCGCGATGAACGCGACCAGCGCCGTGACCTTGATCGTCACCAGCACCGCGTTGACGCGCGCGCTCTCTGTGGTGCCGATCATCAGCAGCCAGGTGATGAGCAGCGAGATGATCACCGCGGGCAGGTTGATGAACCCGCCGGCGACGCCGCCCAGCGCCAGCGGCGCACCCGATAGCGCAGGCGGCAGTTGGACGCCCAGGAATTCGGTCAGGATCGTGCCCGAGAAGAAGCCCGACCAGCCGACCGCGACGGCGCTCGCGGCGACCGCATATTCCAGGATCAGCGCCCAGCCGACCGTCCAGGCGAGCAATTCGCCCATCGTCGCATAGGTATAGGTGTAGGCGGAGCCCGCCACCGGGACCATCGCCGCGATCTCGGCATAGCAGAGCGCGGCGACGATGCAGATGGCGCCGGCAATGGCGAACGCCAGCATCAGACCGGGGCCGGCCTTTTGCGCGCCCGCCGCGGTCAGCACGAAGATGCCCGTGCCGATGACGCAGCCGATGCCGAACAGCGTCAGCTGGAACCAGCCGAGCGTGCGATGCAGCGACTTCTTTTCGGCCGTCGCGAGAATGGCGTCGAGAGGTTTGACGCGTCCGAAGATCATGTACTCACATCCCCCCCAAGGGAGGCGGCTTTGACCGCCGTGTTACGAAAGCGTGAAGCCTAGTCGAAAGCGGGGATCAGGCAATCCCTTATCGGGCGAGCATCGGCCCCAGCGGCTGGCCGGCGAACAGGTGGACGTGAAGGTGCGGCACTTCCTGCCCGCCATGGCCGCCGGTGTTGGCGAGCAGGCGATAGCCCGGCGCGACCAGCCCCATGTCGCGCGCCACCGTGCCGACGGCGCGAACGAAGCCCGCGATCGTCTCGCCCGACGCGTTGGCCGAGAAATCGTCCCACGACACATAGGGTCCACGCGGGATCACCAGGATGTGCGTCGGCGCCTGCGGGTTGATGTCGTGGAAGGCGATCGCCCACTGGTCCTCGTACACCCGCTTCGCCGGGATCTCGTCGCGCAGGATCTTCGCGAAGATATTTTGGTCGTCATAGGCTTGGGTGGCGTCGATCGGCATCAGCGGCTCCTCTTCTCGTCATGCCCCGACGTGCCCTCGCGGCGTTCCAGCTCGGCACGGACGTCGGCGAGCGACAGGCCGGCGTCGGCGAGCAGCACCATCAGGTGATAGAGCACGTCCGCCGCCTCGGGCACGATCGCCTTGGGATCGGGGCTGCAGGCGGCGATGACCGTCTCCACCGCCTCCTCGCCCAATTTCTGCGCGATCCGGCCACGGCCGCGGGCGAACAGGCTGGCGGTGTAGGAACTGGCCGGATCGTCACCGCGGCGGGCGATGATCGTCGACTGCAGGCGATCGAGGACGTCGTCGGTCATGGCAGCGGGGTGGCGTGAGCCGCGTCGTCCGTCAATCCTCCCCCGCCAGGGGGAGGTGGCGCCGTAGGCGTCGGAGGGGGAGGTAGGCGACGCACTATCGAGAGCGCAGGGCGTCCGCCCCCTCCGTCAGCGCTGGCGCGCTGCCACCTCCCCCTGGCGGGGAAGGATCACGAGTGACTCCGCACCGCCACCCCGGCCTTCGCCAGCGCCGCATGCGCGTCCGCCACGCTCGCCTCGCCGAAATGGAAGATCGACGCCGCCAGCACCGCGCTGGCATGACCCTCGACGATGCCCGCCACCAGATCGCCCAGCCCGCCGACGCCGCCCGACGCCACCACCGGCACATCGGTGCGGTCGGCGATCGTGCGGATCAGTTCCAGGTCGTAGCCCGACCGCGTGCCGTCGCGGTCCATCGAGGTGACGAGCAGCTCGCCCGCCCCCAGCTCCGCCAGCCGCAGCGCATGCGTCACCGCATCGATCCCGGTCGCGCGCCGGCCGCCATGGGTGAAGACTTCCCAGCCTTGCGGAGTCCGCCGCGCGTCGATGCTGGCGACGCAGCACTGGCTGCCGAAGCGCGAGGCGATGTCGGCCACCACCTCGGGCCGCGCCACCGCGGCGGAATTGACCGCGACCTTGTCCGCCCCCGCCAGCAGCAGCGCGCGCGCGTCATCCGCGGTCCGCACCCCGCCGCCGACCGTCAACGGCATGAAGCACACCGCCGCGGTCCGCGCGACGACATCGAGGATCGTGCCCCGATCCTGGTGGCTGGCGGTGATGTCGAGGAAGCACAGCTCGTCCGCCCCCGCCGCGTCATAGGCGCGCGCCTGCTCGACCGGGTCGCCGGCATCGATCAGGTCGACGAAGTTGACCCCCTTCACCACCCGCCCGTCGGCGACGTCGAGGCAGGGGATGACGCGTGCGCGAACGGTCATGCGGCGGCGGCTACGCTCAGCGCGGCGGCCAGGTCGAGCCGTCCGTCGTAGAGGGCACGGCCGGTGATGACGCCCTCCACCCCGTCGCGGGTGTGAAGCGCCAGCACATGGATGTCGGCGATCCCCGCCACGCCGCCGCTGGCGATCACCGGGATCGACACCGCGCGGGCGAGGTCGACCGTCGCCTCGACGTTGCACCCTTTCAGCAAGCCGTCGCGCCCGACGTCGGTGAACAGCAGCGCCGCGACGCCCGCATCCTCGAACCGGCGGGCGAGATCGACGACGGTCACGTCGGACACATCGGCCCAGCCCTTGGTCGCGACCATCCCGTCCCTCGCATCGACCGCGACGACGATGCCGCCGGGAAAGTCGCGTGCCGCAGCCCGCACGAAGTCGGGATCCTCCAGCGCCGCAGTGCCGATCACCACGCGGCTGACGCCGAGGTCGAACCAGCGCTCGACGCTCGCCCGGTTGCGAATGCCGCCGCCGAGCTGGACATGGCCGGGGAAGGCCTTGACGATCCCCGCCACCGCGTCGCCGTTGCGGCTCTCGCCAGCGAACGCGCCGTCGAGGTCGACGACGTGAAGATGCCCGGCGCCGGCCTGCGCGAACAACGTCGCCTGATGCGCAGGGTCGTCGCCATAGACGGTGGCGCGGTCCATATCGCCCTCGGCCAGGCGGACGACCTGGCCGCCCTTCAGGTCGATCGCGGGAAAGACGATAAGGGTCATGACGGGCGCTTTCTCCCCTCCTTGCAAGGGAGGGGTCGGGGGTGGGTGGGGGCTTGGCGATATGGATGCCGCGTCGCGTCGGGGTGACGTATCGCCCGGCGCGGACCCACCCCCAACCCCTCCCTTGCAGGGAGGGGAGCGGCCAGCGTCACGGCATCCACGACAAAAACCTCTCCAGCAACGCCAGGCCGTAGCGCTGGCTCTTCTCGGGATGGAACTGGACGCCCACCATGTTGTCGCGCCCGATCGCCGCGGTCACCGCGCCGCCATGCTCCGTTGTCGCCAGCACGTCGGCGCCGGTGAAGGCATAGCTGTGGAGGAAATAGGCCTCGCCCGGCACCAGCAGCGGATGCGTGGCCACGGGATGCACGTCGTTCCAGCCCATGTGCGGCACCTTGATGCCCGTCGCCGCCGGCAGCCGCGCAACGCGGCCCTCGATCCAACCGAGCCCGCGATGCTCGCCCATCTCCTCGCCGATCTCAGCCATCAGCTGCATGCCGACGCAGATGCCCAGGAAGGGCCGCGCGCGCTGCATCACCGCCTCGCCCAGTGCGTCCTCCAGCCCCGCCACCTTGCGAAGGTTCGCCGCCACCGCGCCGAACGCACCGACACCGGGCAGGACGATGCGATCGGCGCCGCGCACGACATCGGGATCGGCGGTGACGATCAGGTCGCTCGCCCCCGCCGCCGCCAGCGCGTTGGCGACCGAGCGCAGATTGCCCGATTCGACGTCGATCAGCGCGATCAAAACAGGTTGCCGATGGCGTCCAGCGCCAGGCTGGCGGTGAAGCCGATCACCTCCGCCGTCGCGACGCCGTTCATGACATAGGGATCGGTCTGCGCGAACGCCTCGACCGCATCGGCCTGGCCGCGGAACAGCAGCACGCCGCCGTCGGCGCTCGTCTTGCGCCCGGCCAGCACCATCACGCCCTCGTCGATCGCCGCCTCGATCCAGCCGACGTGCGCGGCGCGATGCGCGTTCACCTCGTCGATCGGCTTGACATAGGTCAGCAGCACCAGCGCCATCGGTGCCATGGGTCGCGCGGCCATCACAACGTCCCCTTGGTCGACGGGATCGCATCGGCCTTGCGCGGGTCGATTTCGACCGCGATGCGCAGCGCACGGGCGACGCCCTTGAAGCAACTCTCGGCGATATGGTGATTATTCTCGCCGTACAGCGTCTTGATGTGAAGCGTCAGCCCGGCGGTCTGCGCGAAGCTGTGAAAGAAATGCTGGAACATCTCGGTGTCCATCTCGCCCAGCTTCACCTGGCTGAACTGCGTCTTCCACACCAGCCAGGGCCGTCCGGAGATGTCGAGCGCGACGCGGGTCAGCGTCTCGTCCATCGGGCTCAGCGCATCGCCATAGCGGCGGATGCCGCGCTTGTCGGCCAGCGCCTGGGCAATCGCCTGGCCGATGGCGAGGCCGGTATCCTCGACGGTGTGGTGCTGGTCGATATGCAGGTCGCCGACCGTCGTCACGTCGAGGTCGATCAGCGAATGGCGCGACAATTGCTCGAGCATATGGTCGAAGAAACCGACCCCGGTCGACACCCGGTAGGTGCCGGTGCCGTCTAGGTTGACGGTGACGTCGATCCGCGTTTCGGCGGTCGCGCGATGGACGGTGGCGGTACGCATGCGCGTTCCATAGCGACCGCGACGCCCCGCGCAATCTTGACCCGCCACCAAAGCCCGCTACCCAAGGGCCGATGAGCGACGCGATGCCCGACAGCCTGATTCCGTACGACGAGATCGTGCAGGAGGCGCTTCGTGCCGTGGTCGGGCGCGTGCTCGGCTCGGTGGCCGAGTCGGGCGGTCTGCCCGGCGAGCATCATTTCTACATCACCTTCAAGACGCAGGCGCCCGGCGTCGACATCCCGCAGCGGCTGATCGAGCGGTTCCCGGACGAGATGACGATCGTCCTCCAGAACCGCTACTGGGACCTGACCGTCGACGACCGCCGCTTTTCGGTGGGCCTGAGCTTCAACCAGGTGCCGTCGAAGCTGGTGATCCCCTATTCGGCGGTGACCGGCTTCCACGATCCGGCGGTCAACTTCGAGCTGCGCTTCCAGGCGACCGAAGACCCCGGCAGCGGCCCCGAGCCGCATGACGAGGCGGAAAACGACGCCGTCGTCGCGACCCCGGTCGAGGAAGGGTCGAACGTGGTGGCGGTGGATTTCAAGCGAAAGCGAGGCGATTAGCGAAGGCTAATCGCCGTGCGCGATGCAGCGAGCGACGCGAACGCCGGCCGGGCTCGGCGCAGCCGAGCTTCGACGTCACGGGATTCACTCTCGTGACGGCGTGCCCCACGCGACACAGCCGAATTCGCCATACCGTCACGCCGACCGTGCCTCAGCCTGACGGTGGGGTTGCGCGCCAAAATCCGTGCTAGACTTGGGCGCCGCGGTTTCGCCGGCGGGGCGCGCCCCCGCTCGCCGTCCTCATCTTCGCGATGGACCATCGAACGGAATGCACCGACCGGCTACCGTATCGGCACATGGGTAACAGCGGAACGACCGCTTTCGGGCGACCCCGCGGGCCGTTCGGATGGCGGATCTTGGTTGGATGCGGACGTAAGAAAGCCGCCAGCCTTTCGACCGACGGCTTCCTGCGCTCTACAACGAGCTTATAGCTAGGCGAAGGTCGCCGTTGTCCCACGGCGGCGATACCGCGACGCTGCGCCGACCATGGCGAAGCCGACGATCATCATCGCCCAAGTCGCAGGCTCGGGCACCGCCGGAACTGAGATGGCGAGCCCGAACAACTCGTCCTGAGTCTGACCGATCCGGGTCAGCGCACCCGTTTGGAGGTTGGCTGAATAGAGATTGCGCCCACTCTGCACGAATGCGTCCGACCCAGCAATATCGAAGCTCGTTCGTCCACCGACCGTTACGCCGAGCGAACCGATGGTCGTGAGGTCGCCAGCGTTGTTGTTTTGCCGGACCAAGGTGGAAGCAGCGGAGTCGATGGCGTATTGCGTCGTCCCGCCGCTAACATAGGCATTGGCGATCACGTCCGGGTCCTGCCCCGTGTTGTTGGGATAAAAGACGTTCGTGTCCTGCGCGATGAGGGCGCCGGTGTTCGGATTGACGCGATAATTCTGGTTGGTGTTACTGACGATCCGGATTGCGTCGGCGACGGGATTGAAGTCGAAGCCGAACAGCGTTCCTTCGATGGCCAGCGGACCGGCGCCCAGCGAGGTCGCCACGCCCGTTGCGGTATTGATCGTGTAGATAGTGCGATTGCCAGCGAGGGCATACAGCGCGCCGTTGGCCGGCCGAAAGTCGAGCGCCTGTACGCTATCTGAAAAACCGGTGATCCTGACGGACGACAAATAGGTGCCAGGTGCAGCGCTGTTGAATGAGACGAGGTTGTTGAGACCATCGACGGCGAAGATCGTGGCGGCGTTGGCGGTCCCTGCGGCGGCCATCATGCTGACGCTCAGCGCGAGAGCAACTTTCCTCAAACCAGAAATCATCCCTGTTCTCCCGTAATTGAGGTGAGTGGTTCACCCCGCAAGAGCTACGCGCGATAGGAGCCCCGGATGCAGTGAGGCTGGATGAATCTCATTCTGGGACAACGCGCTCAGTCGATGAACGGCATCTCATTTCGCTGTGTTGCTGGAAAATTGCAAAGCATTGATTGGGGCGATAGCGGAACGCCCGCTTTCGAGAAACGACCTGGCCCAGCCGGACTGCCGATCGTGGTGGAGAGCGGTCATTCGTAGAATCGCACGATCGGGGACCGCTAACACCCGAAGCGCACCCGTGTCGGGCTGATCAGGCGGGGAAATGAATTCCGCACAGTTTGTTGCCATCGGGATCACGGAAATAGGCCAGCTCGATGGTGCCCATCGAAGCGGTTTCACGCGGTCCGGGCGGAGCTTCGATCGACGTGCCGCCAGCAGCAACGGCGGTGTCATGAAGTAGCTTCACTTGCTCGGGCGAGTCGCAGGAAAAGGCAACGGTGCTGCCATTGGCAACGCTTGCTGGTTCGTCGTTGATCGGTTGACTGACGATGAAGTTGGTCCCGCTGCCGTTATTATAGATCAAACGTGTATGGCCGCTGTCGGCGATGTTTTGCGTCCCTTCTCCTGCACCCAAGGTGCCAAGCACCGTGTCGTAGAAGCGCTTGGAGCGTTCGATGTCGTTCGATCCAACCATGGTGTGAAAAAGCACGCGTTCTCTCCCGTAGGCTGATCAAATCCGATCGCCACTAGCGGTCTCACCTAACCCGCCCGTCACCCGCGGTCACCCCCAATCCGTCGAAATGTCCGTTGCTGGGCCGATAGCGGACCGGCCGCTTTCAGGAAGCGACCTGGCCCAGCCGGATGTCCGTGTGTGGACGCCCCGTCGGATACAAGGGGGTGTTCGGAAGATTGGATCGCGCAGGTTCAGGTGCTTCCGTGTGTCCGGCCTGTTG
>NZ_JACIEV010000009.1 GCF_014197105.1 Sphingomonas jinjuensis
CGCCATCGCCACCCGATATGACAAGCGAGCCGTCGCCTTCCTCGGCGCCGTCCATCTCGTCGCGGCCTTCATCACACTCAAGTGATGACACGCCCTTGTTTCAGGATCTCGCGATAGAGAGCACGCCTTCTTGGCGAGATGCTGAACCAAACTCAGCATGACGGCCCGAGGCGTCGCCCTCCCCACCCAGCAAACTTATGTCACAATAGCGACATAATACCCCCCTACCGGCCCCTCGGACATGAGGGGTGACAACGCCCCCGCATCAACCATTTGGGGCGGCGACACGGCCGCGGGGGACACTATCGATGACGACTATCCGCCACCTGCTCGCAGGCGCCTGCCTCGCTGCGCTCTCGATCACCGCGCCCGCCGCCGCGCAGGAAACCCCTGCCGAGCCCGCGCCCGGCCAGGATACCGAGCAGCCCGCCGATGGCGTCGGCGACATCATCGTCACCGCCGAGCGCCGCTCGGAAAACCTCCAGCGCGTGCCCGTCTCGGTCGGCGTCGTCGCCGGCGACCAGCTGCGCACCTTCCAGCAAGGCGGCGAGGACATACTGGCGCTCGGCGGCCGCGTCCCCGGCCTTTATACGGAAACGACCACGGGCCGCATCTTCCCGCGCTTCTACATCCGCGGCCTCGGCAACATCGACTTCTACCTCGGCGCCTCGCAGCCGGTGTCGATCATCCAGGACGACGTCGTCCTCGAGCATGTCGTGCTGAAGTCCAACCCCGTCTACGACGTCGCCCAGGTCGAGGTTCTGCGCGGGCCCCAGGGCTCGCTGTTCGGACGCAACACCACCGCGGGCATCATCAAGTTCGACACGAACAAGCCGACGTTCGACTGGCAGGGCCGCGGCCAGATGTCGGTCGGTAGCTACAACACCGTCAGCGGCGACTTCGGCGTCGGCGGCCCGATCAGCGACAAGGTCGCATTCCGCCTGTCGGGCCTGATCCAGCATCGCCAGAACTGGGTCGACAACACCTTCTCGGGCACCAGCGCCGACCTGACCGCCACCCCGCGCAAGAATGCGATGGGCGGCTTCGACGAGCGCGACGTCCGCCTCCAGGTGTTGCTCCAGCCGACCGACGCCTTCTCGGTCGACGTGTCGGGCCACGCCCGCTGGTACGACGGCACCTCGACGCTGTTCCATCGCGCCGCGCTGAAGAAGGGTTCAAATTCGGTCGCCGCCGAACCGCGCGATCGTGTCGCCTATGACGAGGGCAACGACAACCCCCAGTCCTACGACACCTATGGCTGGTCGGTGCGCGGCGCCTATGACTTCGGCGGCGTCACGCTGACCTCGATCAGCGCGTACGAGACGACCGAAGGCTGGAGCCGCGGCGACACCGACGGCGGCGCGGCCGCACTGTTCCCGGTCAACGGCGTCGCCAACGGCTTCGGCCAGAGCCAGGGCAACATCCGCGACCTCGACCAGGTGACGCAGGAAGTCCGCCTCGCCAGCGACGGCACCAGCCGCTTCAAGTGGCAGGTCGGCGGCTTCTACTTCAACGAGAACAACACCACCGATTTCTATCAGCGCGCCTTCTTCCTGCGCACCGCCGCGCGCAATCCGAACAACTGGGTGCGGCTGCACAACGTCAACATCAGCTATGCGCTGTTCGGGCAGCTGAGCTACGAGATCGCGCCGCGGCTGACGATCACCGTCGGCGCCCGCGAGACGCAGGACACGAAGAAGACGCGGCTGCTGAAGACCGCCAACACCGTCGCCAACGTCGCGACCTACACCGGGCGTCGCTACGTCCGCCTGGCGGATCGCGAGCCCAGCTTCGACGTGTCGGCGCTCTATGCCGCCAGCGACGACGTCAGCCTCTACGCCCGCGTCGCGCGCGGCTTCCGCGGCCCCACCATCCAGGGCCGCTCGGCGGTGTTCAACTCCGACTTCACCACCGCCAATTCCGAGACGATCATGTCGTATGAGGGCGGCTTCAAGAGCAAGCTGTTCGGCGACACGCTACGCCTCAACGCGACCGGATTCTTCTACCGCGTCAACGACATCCAACTCAACGGCAACGACTCGAACGGCAACGGCGTCCTCTTCAACGCCGACCATGCCGAAGCGTACGGCATGGAAGCCGACGCCGAGTGGCGCCCGCTGCCCCGCCTGACCTTCACCGCCGGGCTCAGCCTGCTGCACAGCGAGATCAAGGACAAGCGCGTCTATGCGCAGGTCTGCGCGCTCAACGGCGTCGTCGTCTGCACCGTCGAGAACCCGACGATCAGGATCGGCACCAACACCTTCGCGCAGATCGACGGCGAGCCGCTGCCCAACGCGCCGCAGTATCAGGCGAACGCGACGGCCCGTTACGAAGCGCCGCTGTCGAACGGCGGCCATGCGTTCATCGCCACCGACTGGAATATCCAGGGCTATACCCAGTTCGTGCTGTACCGGACTAAGGAGTTCACCTCGAACGGCAATTTCGAGGGCGGCCTGTCGATCGGCTATCGCGCGCCCGGCGATGCGTGGGAACTGTCGGCCTTCGCGCGCAACATCACCAACGAGAAGAACCTGAAGGGCGTGATCGAGAACTACATGGCCGCGGTGTTCAACGAACCGCGGATCATCGGCGTCTCGCTGTCGGGCAAGTTCCGCTGATCTAGCGCCAAAGCCCGATCGTCATGGCGACCCCGGCAAACGTCGGGTCGCCATGGCGATCGCGCTATCCCCATGGCCCCCGCGACGGGGCCGGCGGCGGTGCGGGTGCTGGCGCCGGGCTCATCGCCCCCACCTCGCCGTCCAGCGCCGCCAGCGGCAGCGGCTCGTCGAGCGATCCGCCCTCGATCAGCCGTGATACCAGCAGCGCGATATCCGCCGCCTCGTCCGCGTCGACGATGCGATGGGCGATGTCGACGACCTTGCCGACCCGCCATCGGTCATCACCCGCCAGCGCCAGATGATGGCCGATCGCCGGCACCACATCGACGGTGACGTCTCCCGCCATCTCGGCATCTTGCCAGCGATCCCCCTGGAACAGCCGCACCCGCGTCGCCATCGTTCGTTCTCCCGTTAACGCCGCTATCGATCTATCCCCGGAAAAGCGCAAATGCGCATCGCCCGGCGCTACGATCCCGCTGGAAAATTCCGCGCGCCGCTTCATAAGGTGCGGATGCGACCGCTAATGCCCCGGTTCGTCGGCCGCCGCCGACGCGCACCCGCCCTGCCGGCGGGAACGCGCGTCTATGCGATCGGCGATGTCCACGGCGAGGCGCTGCTGCTGTCGCGGCTGCTGGCGCGAATCGAGGACGACAATGCCGCGCGCGGTCCGTCCGACACCGCGATCGTCCTCGTCGGCGACGTCATCGATCGCGGACCGTTCGGCGCCGAGCTCGCCACCGCGCTGTCCCGCCTCACCGACCCGCGCTTCACCGTGCTGAAGGGCAATCACGAAGCGGCGATGGTCGCGGCGTGGGACGGTGACGAAGAGGCTGCCATCCACTGGCTTCGCCATGGCGGCGATGCGACGCTCGCGGGCTTCCTGGGCGGGCCGGCACCCTCGATCGATGCGGAGCCGGCGCTGATCTGGTCGACGATCCGCGCGGCGGTGCCGCTCGGCGTGATCAACTGGATGCGCGAACTGCCGCTGACGCTGACGCTGGGCGACTATCTGTTCGTTCACGCGGGGGTTCGCCCCGGCGTATCGATCGATCGCCAGCATCCCGCCGACCTGCTGCGCATCCGCGAGCCGTTCCTGTCGAGCCCGCGCGCGCACGGCCGCATCGTCGTCCACGGTCATTCGAAGACCGACGGCCAGATCGACTTCCGCGACAATCGCATCGGCATCGATACCGGCGCCTACGACACCGGCGTGCTCACCGCGCTGGGCCTCGAAGGCGAGGAGCAGTGGACGCTGTCGGTCGGCATCGACGAGGTCGCGCTCGCCGCCTGATTGCCGGGATCGAGTGCTCAGGCCGCTCGGGCCAGTCGCCGATCGATCACGCTCTGATAATGCGCGATCAATTCCGCCGCATGGTCCTCGTCGCTGCGCACCCGCGCCGCCGCGACGCCCGCCGCACGGCGCAGCAACGCCGGATCGCGCGCGAAGAAGCGCTTGATCGCGGCCGCGCAGCTGTGCGCATCGCGCCCGGTATAGGTCTCGGCGAACAGCGGATCGGCGACCTCTGCCATCCCGCCGGTATCGGGGACGATCATCGGCGCCCCGCTCGCCAGCGCCTCGTACCCGACCAGGCCGAACGGTTCTGCGTCCGATCCGTGGATGAAGCCGTCGACGCTGGCCATGATCTCGGCCAGCCGCGCGCGGTCGTAGACCGGGCGGAACAGCCGGATGTGCGGGCTGTCGCCGATCCGCCGCTCGATCGCACGGGTGTCGAGCCCCTGGCCCAGGATCACCAGCCCCACCGGCAGCGCGGCGCCCGCCCGCTGCACCGCGTCGATCACGACCGGCCAGCGCTTCTCGGGATGGTGGCGGCCGATCCCCAGCAACAGATGCCCGTCCGCGGGCAGCCCGCATTGCGCCAGCAGAGCGGTTCGCAGCCGGGGGTTGCGCAACTCGGGCGAGAAATGGCGCCGGTCGATCCCCAGCGTCATCGTCGCGTCGACGCGCACACCGCGTCGCCGTAGCCGCTCGGTCATCGCCGGGCCGTTGGTCACCACCGTGTCGTGACGATCGAGGAACCGCTGCTGATAGCGGTCGTACCAAGCGCAGGCGCGCTCGATCCGCTCGCCGGACGCCACGCCCGACAGCCAGCGCTTGGCATAGGCCTCGACATTGTCGTTGTGAACGAAGAACGACTTGATCGCGCGCCCCTGCCACTCGGCGACGAACCAGGCGGGGCGCCACGGCGAGCAATTCTCGACGACATCGGGATCGTAGTGGTCGAGCACGTCGTGGATCGCGCCTCGGTCCCAGAACAGGCCGTAGTTCTTGTCGAACGGCATCCTCGGCGACTTGAGATAATGGATCCGCCCGCCGCCCGGCCGCTCCTCGACCCGATCCTCCCGGCCGCAGGCGACGACGATCAGCTCGTGCCCCATGTCGGCCAGGATCGCCATCTTGCGATCGCAATAGGTGCGCACGCCGCCACCGGTCGGCGAGTAGAATTCGTTGACATCGACGATGCGCATGGCGGGTCAGTTTCCGATCGGGCCGAAGCCGCCGAGGCCGCGCAGATACTGCAGCCGTATCGGCACTCGCGTCACGCCGTTCCCGACCTCCACGATCGCGGCGGTCACCTTGGGCTTCGACGCACCGAGCTTGGCGTTGCTGGAAAGGCCAGCGCCGTCCTGCCAGATGCTGAACTTGTTCTTGCCGTCGCGATTGTGCGTCGCCAGCAGCGCATAGCGCCCTGGGCCGGGCACGCGAATGCACATCGACACCGGACCCGATGGGGGCGTCGGCACGTGGACACGGCGGAAAAGCTTGCCTTCCTTGATGAGATCGCGGTCGTCTTTCAGAAAGTCCTCCGCGGTCGCCGGGTAAAGCTCCAGCTTCACCTCACCCTTACGATCCTTGAACCCTTCCAGTTCCACCTCGATCGATGGCTGCCGCGCGGCGCAGGCCGCCGCATCGCTGCCCAGCACCTCGGCCCGCGCGGCCGCAGGCGCCGCGACGACCAGAGCCGTCGCCATCATCGTCAGATATGTCATGCACGCTTCCGCCGCTGAATGAGATCGCCGATCGCGAAGACGACGATCAGCAGGACGTGGACCAGCAACACCGCCGCGGCGACGAACGCAATCAATTCCGACAGCGCCGCGTCCTCGCCGATCACCAGGATCGCGAAATTGGCGAACAGCAGGTCCTTGTTGGGCAGCAGCGGCAGGCGCGAGAACAGCAGCCGGCCCGCCGACAGGAACAGCCACATGCTCACCGACACGCCCGGCAACCCGAAATGCCACGCCATCGCCAGCGCCACCGTGCCGACCAGCAGCCGGCTGACCTGCATCGCGAACACGTACCACAGCTCGCTTCGCGACAGCGAGAATACCCGCCGCGAGAAGACGAGGAAGGGGATCGAGGTGCCGAAAATCACCGCCAGCGACCCGTACATGTACCGGGTCATGTCGGGCGGGATCAGGTGGAAACCGAACGGCAGCGCCAGGACGATCATCGTCAGCGTCACGGCGTTGCCCGCGATCGCCGACAGGATCGACACGTCCTTCACCGCGCCGAACGGTGCCGCAACGATATGCGCCCGCTGCCGCGCCCAGGCATAGAAATACGCCTCGCCCGAATAGCCGAGCACGACGTCGTTCGCGATCCGCTTCTTCACCAGCGCGATCAGCCCGGCGAGCGGAATCGCCCACAGCCGGCGGAAGATCAGGAAGTCGAACACCGGCGGCGCCAGGTACAGGACGATGAACGCCAGGTAGAACAAGGGGCTGCGCGGCACGGCGCGATCGAGCCCGGCGAGTCCGGCGCCCAGCAGCTCATGGCCCAGCCCCGCGATCATCGCGAGGCTCAGCACCGCGCCAATGATCGCCGGCCAGCGCCGCTTGATCGTGCGCAACGGCTCGATACCCGTCATGTCGGACGCCGGGGGAACTGAAAGTCCCGGGCGCGAGGTGAGCTGGTCGATGGGGATAATCCGGACGGTGAGCGCTGGCATTCCATAGCGATGCCGTCGCTTTGTTGCACGCGATTATCGCCGGGTTGCGACAGGTTGCGACAATGTGGCAACCGACGCCCCCTGTCATGCCGGCCGAGCACATCCTGATTTACGCCCGCACTCTGGAAGGCGGCGGCGTCGAGCGCGCAATGCTGCGGCTCGCGCGCGGCTGGCGGGCGGCGGGGCGGCGGGTCACGCTGGTCACCGGCGCGGCAACCGGCCCGCTCGTCGCCGAGATACCGCCGGGGATCACGCTGATCGACCGCGGCGATCCGCGCTGGCGTTCGCTGCTCGCGCTGCCCGCGATCGTCGACGAGGTGCGGCCCGACGTGATCTTCTGCCCCGGCAACTACTATACCGTCCACGCGCTGTGGCTGCGTGCGCGGCTCGGCCGGCGCTGCCCGCCGATCGTCGCCAAGCTGTCGAACAGCCCGCAACGCGGTGACCATGGGTGGCTGTTCGACCGCGTGCATCGTCGCTGGCTGTCGCTGCACCGCCGCTTCCTCGACCGGCTGGTGGCGATGACCCCAGCCTCGGCGGCGCAGGCCGAGGCGCTGTACGACATGGCCGGCCGGATCGACGTCATCGCCAACCCGCCTGCGCTGCCGATCGCCGGCGCCCGGCCGGTCCCGCTGCCGCCGGGCCGCATCGTCCTGGGTGTCGGCCGGCTGCGTGAGCAGAAGCGCTGGGATCGCCTGGTCGCCACCCTGCCCCGCCTGCCCTCCGACGTCTCGCTCGTCATCCTCGGCGAGGGCCCGTTGCGCCCGGCCCTGGAAGCGCAGGCCGCCGCCCTCGGCGTCGCCGATCGGCTGCACCTGCCGGGCCATGTCGCCGATCCGCTGGCGACGATGCCGCACGTCGCGGTGCTGGCGCTGGTGTCGGACTATGAGGGCGTGCCCGGTGTCCTGCGCGAGGCGCTGTCGGTCGGCACCCCCGTCGTCACCACCCGGTCGAGCGTCGCGATCGACGAGATCGTCACTACACCCACGCTCGGCACCATCGTCGCCGCCGACGACACCGATGCGCTGGCGGATGCGCTCCGCCATTGGCTCACCGCGCCCCGCCCCGCCCCGGTACCGCCGCCCGGTGCCGATGCGGCGGTGCGCTATCTAGGCGTGTTCGACTCGCTCGTCGCCTGACGCCTCGTCCTTCTCGCCCTCGCGCTCGGCACTGCGTTCGAGCGCGGTCTTGACCATCGCGGTCATGGGATCCGCCAGCGCCAGCCCCAGCACGCCGAACAGCGCGCTCGCCATGATCTGCGCGGTCAGCGTCAGCGCCGGCGGCAGGTCGACCGTCCGCCGCGCCACCATCGGAATGACGACATAGCCGTCGAAGGTCTGGACGATGACATAGGTCGCCGCCGCCCACATCGCCTTGTCGGTCCCCGCGCTGAAGCCGACCGCGATCATCAGCACGCCGGTGATGAAGGCGCCGATGTTGGGGATGAAGGCCAGCACGCCCGCGATGATCCCCAGCAGCATCGCCATCGGCACCCCGCCGATCGCCAGCACCACCCAGGTCAGCACGCCTTCGAACGCCATGCCGATCAGCCGCCCGGCGAGCAGCCGCCGCTGCACCTGACCCATCCGGTCGAGCGTGATCGCGAACTCGCGGCGATATCGGCTCGGCGACAGCCATACGAGGCCACGCGCATAGGTGCCCGGCTCCATCGCCAGGAACAGCCCCAGCACCAGGATCATGAACATCGTCGTGACGCTGCCGATCGCGGTGCCGACCCACGACGTCAGCCGCCCGACCGATCCCAGCGCCTGCCGCGCCAGCCCCGCCATGTCCGACGTCTTGGGCATCAGGCCGTTGTCGGCGAGCCAGCCGCTCAGCCGCATCGCCTGCATTTCCAGCGTCGATCGCAGCTGCGTGAACTGCTGCGTCACCTGCACGCCGGTCAGGTAGAAGGTGCCGACCAGGAACAGCACGACCAGCAGCACGACGATCAGCAACCGCCACCCGCGCCCGATCGGGAGTACCTTGCCCAGCAGTCGGACGCCGCCGTCGAGCAGCGCCGCGAAGACGATGCCCGCGAACAAGACCAGCAGCGGCTGGATCAGCAGCACCGTGATGGCGATGGCGCCGATCATCCCCAGCCACACCGCCGCCCGCTTCGCCTCGCGCCGGACGAGCTGGTCGCGAAACTCCAGCGGTGCCGGATCGTCGACCAGCGGCGGATTGCTCACGACGGCGTACGATCGGGATGGAGCGACGTGCCAGAGCGGCCGGCGCGCAGCGATCCCCACCAGGTCAGCGGGTTGAGCGTCGCATCGCCGTCGAGGCTGAAGGTCACGAACTCGGCCCGCCCACCCAGATTCTCATACGGCACCGGCCCGCCCAGCCCCAGTTGCGACAGCGCGAAACGGCTGTCGGCCGAGCGGTCGCGGTTGTCGCCCATCAGGAAGACGTGGTTGGCCGGGATCTTCACCGGCCCGTAATCGTCGCCGGGGCTCCACCCCAGCTCGACCGTGTCGTAGCGGCGGCCGTTGGGCAGCGTCTCGGTGACGATCGGCAGGTGGCAGACCATCCCCTTGCCCGGCATATCGATCCGCGCGCCGAGATATTCGTCGTCGCGGCACGGGCTGTTGGTGTCGACGGGAATGTCGACATAATGGATCGGCCCACGGGTGACGGCACGGCCGTTAAGGATCACCGTTCCCTGCCGCACTTCCAGCGTATCGCCCGGCAGGCCGATGACGCGCTTGATGTAATCGTTGCGGCGTCCCGGCGGCGTGACGATCACGACGTCGCCGCGCTCGGGCAGCGATCCGAACAGCCGTCCGTGCATGAACGGCAATCCGACGATCCAGCTCTCCTCGGGCTTTTGCAGCACCAGGCTGTTGAACACCGCGACCGGATTGGGGATCGTCGGCGACACGAACGACCAACCATAGGCGAACTTCGACACCACCAGCCGGTCGCCGATCCGCAGTCCCGGCAGCATCGATTCGCTGGGGATGTAGAAGGGCTTGGCGATGAAGCTGTGAAAGCCGAGCACGATCAGCACCAGCCAGAAGATGCCCTTCACCTCGGCCCACCAATCGGTGCCCTTGCGCGCGGGCGTCGCGTCGGCGGTGGCCGTCGTCTCCGGCTTGGCGTCGCTGCCGTCCAACACCGCTTCCTTCGTCATTGCTTGAGCGCCTCGATGATGACGAACGCCTGCGCCCAGGGATGATCGTCGGTCATGGTCAGGTGGATGTGGGCGACGTGGCCTTCGGGGATCATGGCGTCAAGCCTCGCCTTGGCACCGCCCGTCAGCGCCAGCGTCGGCGCACCCGACGGCAGGTTGACGACACCGATGTCGCGCATGAACACCCCGCGCTTGAACCCCGTTCCCACCGCCTTGGAAAAGGCTTCCTTGGCGGCGAAGCGCTTGGCCAGCGTGCCCGCCTTGGTGAACGGCCGCCGCGCCGCCCGCGCCAACTCGACGTCGGTAAAGACGCGATTCTCGAACCGCTCGCCGAACCGCGCCAACGACGCCTCGATCCGCTCGATATTGCACAGGTCGGAACCCAGGCCGATGATCATCTTATCATTCCTCCCCCAGCTTGCTGGGGGAGGGGGACCACCCGGCGCAGACGGGCGGTGGAGGGGCCGGTCCTACGATCGCCCCTCCACCACCGGCCTGCGGCCGGCGGTCCCCCTCCCCGAGCCGAGCTCGGGGAGGATTCTCCATGTCAGCCCCGCGCCGCATCCATCGCCTCGCGCATCGCCCGCACGCTCTCGTCCAGCCCGACGAAGATCGCCTCGCCGATCAGGAAATGCCCGATGTTCAGCTCCCGCACCTGCGGGATCGCCGCGATCGGGCCGACATTGTCGTACGTCAGCCCATGCCCGGCATGCACCTCGATCCCGTTCTTCGCCGCCAGCGCCGCCGCATCGGCCAGCCGCCGCAGCTCCTGCGCCCGCGCCTCACCGTCCAGCTCGGCATAGCGCCCGGTGTGCAGCTCGACGACCGGCACGCCCAGCCGAACCGCCGCATCGATCTGCCGCGCATCGGGCTCGATGAACAGCGACACCCGCACGCCGGCTGCACCCAGCTCGCGCACCATCGGCGCCAGGTGATTGTGCTGCCCGGCTGCGTCCAGCCCGCCCTCGGTCGTCCGCTCCTCGCGCTTTTCGGGCACGATACAGGCCGCATGGGGACGATGGCGCATGGCGACACCCAGCATCTCCTCGGTCGCCGCCATCTCCAGGTTGAGCGGGATCGTCAGCTCCGCCGACAGCCGCGCGATATCGTCGTCGGTGATATGCCGCCGATCCTCGCGCAGATGCGCCGTGATCCCGTCGGCGCCCGCGTCCGCCGCCACCAACGCCGCGCGCACCGGATCGGGATAGACCCCACCCCGCGCGTTCCGGACGGTCGCGACATGGTCGATGTTGACGCCCAGGCGAAGATGGTCCGTCATGCCGCACGGCTCCCCGGCTTGATCGCCGGGATCGCCGCCAGTTCGGGCGGGACCGCATCGGGTTCGTAGGTCGGCACGTCTAGGCGGATCAGCGGGAAGAACGGCACGCCCAGGTCGACCGTCCCGTTCGACCGATCGACCAGCGTGCCCGCCGCGATCACGCGCCCGCCCGCCGCCTCGATCGCGAGGATCGCCTCGCGGCTCGACAGGCCGGTGGTGACGACGTCCTCCATCATCAGCACCTCGGCCCCCGGATCGAGGCGGAAGCCGCGGCGTAGCTCGAAGGTGCCGGTCGGCCGCTCGACGAACATCGCCGGCATGTCCAGCGCGCGGCCCATCTCGTGGCCGACGATCACCCCGCCCATCGCCGGCGACACCACCGCGGCGATCCGGCCGCGCAGTTCGCCGGGGATGCGCGCCGCCAGCGCCTCGGCCAGCCGTGCCGCGCGCCGCGGGTCCATCAGCACCCGGGCGCATTGCAGATAGCGGGGACTGCGTAGCCCCGACGACAGGATGAAGTGCCCTTCCAACAGCGCCTCGGCGGCGCGGAATTCGGCAAGCACCTCTTCGTCGGTCATGTCGTCCCCCAAGCTGTCGTCGATCGGCCGCGCCATAGGCGCTCGACCCGCCGTCGCCAAGCACCGGCGGGGGAATCGTCACGGGCACGGCTTGAGGCTGGGGAAACCCGCGCGTATAGGCCTGAGTCAAAGTCGGTACATGTCTCGTGTGCCGCACGCTCCGCCGCATGGAGCAATCATCGATGGGACGGGGTGACGATAAGAGATGCGCAACAGGTTCAAGGGATTGGCGATCGCCGCAGGCCTCGCGTTAGCTGGCCTGGGGACGGCCGGCTATGCGACGCAGCCGTCGCCTCAGGCCGCAGCCGCGCCGGCTGGTGCGACCGCCACGGCGCCGACCACGGCGAACGCCACGGCGCCGGCTGCCCCCAACAGTCCTGAACTCGCCATGGATGGCGCGCCCGTCATGACCGCGCAGCCCGGCATCGGTCAGCCGGTCAACGGCCGGTTCGGCATTCAGCCGCAGGTGACGGAAAACGGCAAGTTCGCGCATTGGATGCATGACAGCATCCTGTTCCCGCTCATCACCGTCATCTGCATCTTCGTCTTGGCGCTGCTGATCTGGGTCGCGCTCCGCTATCGCCAGGCAGCCAATCCGATCCCGTCGAAGACCAGCCACAACACCTTCATCGAGGTGGTGTGGACGCTCGTCCCGGTGCTGATCCTGGTCGCGATCGCGATCCCGTCGATCGGTCTGCTGTCGGCGCAGTTCAAGCCGGCGCCCGCCGGCGCGATCACGCTGAAGGCGATCGGCAACCAGTGGTATTGGAGCTACCAATACCCCGACAACGGCGGGTTCGAGATCACGGCCAACATGCTCAAGGAGCGCGACCAGGTCGGCGCGGGCGAGCGTTTCCGCACCGATGCCGATGGCCCGCGTCTGCTCGCCACCGACAATCGCGTCGTTCTGCCGGTCGGCGTGCCGATCCGCCTCATCACCACCTCGCAGGACGTGATCCACAGCTGGGCGATGCCGGCGTTCTGGATCAAGCTCGACGCCGTTCCCGGACGCCTCAACGAGACCAGCTTCACCATCCAGAAGCCGGGCCTCTACTTCGGCCAGTGTTCCGAGCTGTGCGGCGCGCGCCACGCGTTCATGCCGATCGCGGTCGAGGCCGTGCCGCCGGCGCAGTTCGCCGCCTGGGTCCGTGCCAAGGGCGGCACGATGCCGACCCCGGGCAAGCCGAGCGACAAGGTGATCCCGCAGCCGGGCGCCGAGGGTTCGGCCGCCAAGCAGGCAGAGGGCAACGCCGCAGATGCCGCGACCGGTCCGACGCAGAACGTCACCGTCGCCCCCGCCACCTCGCCGCAGGGCGCCACCAACAACCCCGCCACCGGGACTGCTGGACAGTAAGATGACAGACACCGCTCTCAATCCGTCCGCTTTCCAGGCGCACGACGATCACGCGCATCATCACGATGCCGATCACAAGCCGGGCTTCTTCGCCCGCTGGTTCATGTCGACTAATCACAAGGACATCGGCACGCTGTACCTGATCTTCGCGATCGTCGCGGGGATCATCGGCGGGTCGATCTCCGGCCTGATGCGTGCCGAGCTCGCTCACCCGGGGATCCAGTATCTCCAGGGCTGGGCCGGCATGCTCCACGGCGGCGCCGCCAGCCTCGATGAATCGCTCCACCTGTGGAACGTCCTCATCACCGCGCACGGCCTCATCATGGTGTTCTTCATGGTGATGCCGGCGATGATCGGCGGCTTCGGCAACTGGTTCGTGCCGATCATGATCGGTGCGCCGGACATGGCGTTCCCGCGGATGAACAACGTCAGCTTCTGGCTGCTCATCCCGTCGTTCACGCTGCTCCTCGCCTCGCCCTTCTTCGGCGGCGCGGGTAACGGCTGGACGCTCTACGCGCCGCTCTCGACCTATGGCGAGCCGGGACCGTCGACCGACATGGCGATCCTGTCGCTCCACCTCGCGGGCGCGTCGTCGATCCTCGGTGCGATCAACTTCATCACCACCATCTTCAACATGCGTGCGCCGGGCATGACCCTGCACAAGATGCCGCTGTTCGTGTGGTCGGTGCTGGTCACCGCCTTCCTGCTGCTGCTGGCCCTCCCGGTCCTCGCCGCGGCGATCACGATGCTGCTCACCGACCGCAACTTCGGCACCACCTTCTTCGATCCGGCCGGCGGCGGCGATCCGATCCTCTACCAACACCTGTTCTGGTTCTTCGGCCACCCCGAAGTGTACATCATGATCCTCCCCGGCTTCGGCATCGTCAGCCAGATCATCGCCACATTCAGCCGCAAGCCCGTCTTCGGCTATCTCGGCATGGCCTATGCCATGGTCGCGATCGGTGTCGTCGGCTTTATCGTGTGGGCCCACCACATGTTCGTCACCGGCCTCAGCGTGAACGTGAAGATGTACTTCACCGCCGCGACGATGGTCATCGCGGTGCCGACCGGCATTAAGATCTTCTCGTGGATCGCGACGATGTGGGGCGGTTCGCTTCGCTTCCCGACCCCGATGGTCTGGGCGATCGGCTTCATCTTCATGTTCACCGTCGGCGGCGTCACCGGCGTCGTGCTCGCCAACGGCGGCATCGACGACTATATGCAGGACACCTATTACGTCGTCGCGCACTTCCACTACGTGCTGTCGCTCGGCGCGGTGTTCTCGCTGTTCGCCGGCTTCTACTACTGGTTCCCGAAGATGTCGGGCCGCATGTACAGTGAGCTGCTTGGCCAGTTGCACTTCTGGGTGTTCTTCATCGGCGTGAACGTATTGTTCTTCCCGATGCATTTCCTGGGCCTGCAGGGCATGCCGCGCCGCTATCCGGACTATCCGGACGCTTATGAGCACTTCAACACGCTGGCGACGCACGGCTATGAGATTATGGCTGCCGGCATGGCGATCTTCTTCGTCAACGTGATCTGGTCGCTGCTGGCGGGCAAGAAGGCGCCCGACAACCCCTGGGGCGAGGGTGCGACCACGCTCGAGTGGACGCTGTCGAGCCCGCCGCCGTACCACCAGTTCGAGACGCTGCCGGTCATCGGCGACGATCACCACCACTGATCGCGTGTCCCGAGCGGACTGACAGAAAAGCCCCGGGCGACACCGCCCGGGGCTTTTTCGTTGCCGGTCGTCCGTCACGTCAGCCGTCGTACTGAACTCGTTTCAGCATCTCATGCGACCGTGCGTGACGTCGACAGATGCGGAACGACGGATGGGGCGGGCCGCCGCCCTCAGTGCCGGACGAACAGGCTCAACGACGCCACATGATTGACCCGCGTCACCGCCCCCTGGTCGATCACCTGGTTCAGATACCCCGCCTCGACCGTCGACTTGCCGCCGACCGGCACCTCCGCCCCCACGAAGCTGCGCAACTGGTCGAAACCCTTGCGTGCGCCCCAATCCGTCTCGTTGAAGCCGACGAACAGCTCGGCATGCGCCAGCGCACGGACGCCCTGCCCCGACGCCGCCAGCGCATATTCTCCGCGAACCATCTGGCGCATGCGAACCCCCACGCCGTCACCATCGTTGCGCCAACGCTCTTCCAGCCGGCTACGCAGCTGCACCTCGCCACGCCGCGACGGCGGCAGCGTCCATGTCAGCTGCTGGAACGGCCGGCTCTCCGCACGATCGCGTCCGCCATCGACCGGCGAGATTACCCGGGCGAAGCCCTGATAGATCGACACCCGCGGGCTGATCCGCCACCCGATCGCGGGACGCAGCAACAGCATGTCGAGCCGCGAGACACCGTCGCCGAACCGCGGCTGCACCTCGGCGAAATAGATCAGGTCGCCCTTGACCGATCCCATGGCGGTCAGGTTGATCCACAGCTGTTCGTCCTCGCGCGTTTCCGCACCGACAGGCCCCGCCAGCATCGCGCCCGCCAGTGCCAGCCATCGCTTCATGATGTCGTTCCCTTTCCACGCCACGCCAGCGAGCGCCGGTTAAGCGCCGCCAGATCCCCGCCGCCCGCGATCACCGCCTTGCCAAGCGCTACCGCACGGGCGAGCATCGCCGCATCGGCATGGGCATAGGCGGGGCGGCCACTCACCACCGCGTACCAGCATTGGCCCGCCACATTGTCGAGGAGGACGCGTTGGAAGCAATGATCCGACACAATCGGCCAGCCACGATCCCGCGCCATGCCGGGCATGGTGACGCGGGTCAGGTGCAGCCATTCCTGCTCGAGGGCGTGACGATCCATGCCGGGTAAAGCCGCCGCGCTCCTCGCCTGTTCCCTCGCGCTCGCCGGTTGCGCGACCCGCCCGGCCGCGGTCCGCATCGCCTTCAGCACCGACTCCGTCACCCATATCCGCGCCCATGGCCTCGCCGACCGCGCCACCGGCCGCCGCGTGACGGCCGATAGCGATGTGCGGGTCGCCAGCATCTCCAAGCTGGTCGTCGCGCTCGGCGTGATGCGCCTGGTCGAGGCGCGCCGGCTCGATCTCGACCGCGACGTCTCGGCCTATCTCGGCTGGCGCTTGCGCAATCCCGGCTTTCCCGACACCCCGATCACGCTGCGGCTGTTGCTGAGCCATCGATCGAGCCTGACCGACGGCGCCGACTATCTGATTCCGCTCGGCGACACGCTGCGCGCCCGCGTCGCCGATTCCCGGGCGTGGGATGCCGAGCACCGGCCGGGCAGCTTCTTCCGCTACACCAATCTCAACTTCCCCGTCGTCGCTTCGGTGATCGAGCGCGTGACCGGCGAGCGCTTCGACCGCGCCATGCAGCGTCTGGTCATCGCGCCGCTCGGAATCGACGCCTGTTATGGCTGGGCGACGTGCAGCAACGGGGCGATCGCCGAGGCAGTCGTGCTCTATCGCGCCAATGGCGCCGTCGCGACCGACGACCTTCACGGCCGCCCACCGCCCTGCCCCGTAATCGCGCCCAGCGGCTGCGATCTTTCGCTCTACCGGCCCGGCGACAATGGCGCGCTCTTCTCGCCACAGGGCGGCCTTCGCATTTCGACACGAGGGCTCGCGCGGATCGGGCAGATGCTGCTTCGTAAGGGGGATGGCTTCCTGTCGGCGGGATCGATCGACGAGCTTGAGCGGGTTGTCTGGATCTATGACGGCAGCAACGGCGCCACCGCGGAGGGGCCGGGCGGCGGTTTCTTCTGCCGCTACGGTCTCGCGATGCAGACGCTGCCGACATCCCGCAGCGGCTGCCGCGACGATCTGTTTGGCGACGGCCATCAGCATGTCGGCCACGCCGGCGATGCCTACGGATTGAAGTCCGGCCTGTGGATCGATCGCCGGGCCGGAACGGGGGTCGCCTATGTCGTCACCGCCGTGCCGGAGGACTCGCGAGGGAGGCATTCCGCCTTCTCGCGCGAGGAAGAGCGGATGGCGCTGGGTCGCTGATCCGGCACTCCACAGAGGTCACGTGCCCCTCCACGGACGTCATGGGAGTGAATCCCATGACGTCGGACGCGGCCTAAGCCGCGCCGGCCGATCTGATCGCCGATGCGCGCTGCAGCATTGCTGCAGCGACGCGCGATCAGATGTGGATCGGCTTCCCCGTCACCGCCATCGCGGCTTCCTTCATCGCCTCGGCATGTGTCGGATGCGCATGGCACGTGTAGGCGATGTCTTCGCTGGTAGCCCCAAACTCCATCGCCACCGCCGCCTCGGCGATCATCGTCCCCGCCAGGCTCGCGACGATCCACACGCCCAGCACGCGATCGGTCTCGGCATCGGCGATCACCTTGACGAAGCCATCGGTGTCGCGGTTCGTCTTGGCCCGGCTATTGGCCATCATCGGGAACTTGCCGACCTTGATCGCGCCGCGCTCCTTGGCCGCCTCTTCCGACAGGCCGACGCCCGCGATCTCGGGCATGGTGTAGACGACCGAGGGGATCACGTCGTGGTTCACGATGCCGGTCTGGCCCGCGATATTCTCCGCGACCGCGACGCCCTCGTCCTCGGCCTTATGCGCCAGCATCAGCCCCGGCGCGACGTCACCGATCGCCCAGATGCCGTCGACGTTGGTGCGGAAGTCGTGATCGATGCCAACCTGCCCGCGCTCGGTGAGCTTGACGCCTGCCACTTCAAGGTTGAGCCCGTCGATGTTGGGCTTGCGCCCGATCGCGACCAGCACTGCATCGGCGTCTAGCGTCTCGGCCGCGCCGCCTGCCGACGGCTCCACCGACACCGTAGCCCGGCCGCCCTCGACGGTGACGCCGGTCACCTTGGTCGAGGTCTTGATCTCCATGCCCTGCTTCTTGAACAGCTTGGCGGATTCCTTGCGCACCTCGCCATCGAAGCCCGGCAGGATCTGGTCGAGATACTCGACCACCGTCACCTTCGCCCCCAGGCGGCGCCACACGCTGCCGAGTTCGAGCCCGATCACACCGCCGCCGATCACCACCAGATGCTCGGGCACCTTGGGCAGCGCCAGCGCGCCGGTCGAATCGATCACCACCTGCTGGTCGATCTCAACACCCGGCAGCGGCGTCACCGACGATCCGGTCGCGATGACGATATTCTTGGCGGTGACCGTCTCGCCGCCGACGTCGACGCTGTGCGCGTCCTTGAAGGCAGCGCGGCCCTTCAACCACGTCACCTTGTTCTTCTTGAACAGGAATTCGATGCCGCCGGTCAGCTCCTTGACCGCCTTCGCCTTTTCGGCGTGCATCTGGTCGAGGTCGAGCGCGACATTGTCGAACTTGATGCCGAACTTCGCCAGCGCGCCGTGGCTCGCTTCCTCGTAGATCTCCGACGCGTGGAGCAGCGCCTTCGACGGAATGCACCCGACGTTGAGGCAGGTCCCGCCCAGCGTCTCGCGGCTCTCGGCGCAGGCGGTCTTCAGCCCTAGCTGCGCCGCCCGGATCGCGGCGACATAGCCGCCGGGGCCGGCGCCGATCACGAGGACGTCATAGTCGTAGGTCTGGTCTGCCATCTTCATCTCCGTTCCCCGGCGGAGGCCGGGGCCCAGTTCCGGAGCGGCATATGGTGATCGCCGCGCCTTTTTACATTGGCCTTCCCAAAGGGCCCCGGCCTCCGCCGGAGAACAGGCCTCACAAGGTTAAAGGTCGATCAGGATCCGCGTCGGGTCCTCGATCGCGTTCTTTAGCGCGACGAGGAAGGTCACCGCCTCGCGGCCGTCGATCAGGCGGTGATCGTACGACAGCGCCAGATACATCATCGGGCGGACCACGACCTGGCCGTTGACGACGACCGGGCGGTCCTCGATGCGGTGAAGGCCCAGCACCGCCGACTGCGGCGGGTTGATGATCGGGGTCGACATCAGCGATCCGAACACGCCGCCGTTGGAGATGGTGAAGGTGCCGCCCTTCATCTCGTCCATCTTCAGCGTGCCGTCCTTGGCGCGCTTGCCGAAATCGCCGATCGTCTTCTCGACCTGGGCGACGCTCATCTGGTCGGCATCGCGGATCACCGGCACGACCAGGCCGCCCGGCGACGATACCGCGACCGAGATGTCGGCGTAGTCGTGATAGACGATGTCTTCGCCCTCGATCGAGGCGTTGACCGACGGGATGTCCTTCAGCGCCATCGTCGCGGCCTTCACGAAGAAGCCCATAAAGCCCAGGCGGACGCCGTGCTTCTTCTCGAACAGATCCTTGTACTTGGCGCGCGCCTCGATCACCGCGGTCATGTCGACGTCGTTGAACGTCGTCAGCATGGCGGCGGTATTCTGCGCCTCCTTCAGGCGCTTGGCGATCGTCTGGCGCAGGCGCGTCATGCGCACGCGCTCTTCCTTGCGACCACCACCCTGGGCAGGCGCCGGAGCCGGCGCGGGTGCAGCGGCGGGCGCGGCGGCCGGCTTCGCAGAGGCTGCGGTGGCGACGTCCTCCTTCGTGATGCGACCGTCGCGACCCGTGCCCTTGATCGTCGAGGGATCGACGCCGTGCTCCAGCACCGCGCGGCGCACCGACGGGCTGAGCGCGGCGGGCGCCTCACCCGACCCCTGCTCTGCCGGCGCAGTAGCGGGGGCCGCGTCACGCGTCACCGCCGGCTGCGGCGCCTCTTCCTGCTTCGGCGCCGCGGCACCACCGGCATCGACCGTCGCGATCATCGCGCCGACCTGCACGGTATCGCCGACCGACACCGCATGCGCGCCCATCACGCCCGCGACCGGGCTCGGCACTTCAACCGATACCTTGTCGGTCTCCAGGCTCGCGATCGGCTCGTCCGCCGCCACGGCGTCGCCGGGCTGCTTCAGCCACTCGCCGAGCGTCGCCTCAGTGATCGATTCGCCCAGCGTGGGCACAAGGACTTCGGTCGCCATTTCCGCTTCTCCGCCCCGGCATTTCGTCCGGGGTGCAATTACACCATCCACCATCCCGGCCAACCGGCCGGGACCCGCTTTTACTTACCCTTCACCCGCCGCACTTCGCCGCGTACCGAGTGGCCGAGCGCATCGGCGACGAGCGCCGCCTGCTCCAGCGTATGCCGCTTCATCAGGCCCGTCGCCGGGCTGGCCGACGCCGCGCGACCCGCGAAGCGCGGCCGCTTCGGCGACGTGCCGGCATCGATCATCGCGGCCTCGACGAAGGGTTCGACGAAGGTCCAATAGCCCTGGTTCTTCGGCTCTTCCTGCGCCCAGATCACCTCTTCGAGCTTGGGCATGCGCGCCATGCGCTTCGCCAGCGCCTCGACCGGGAAGGGATAGAGCTGCTCGACGCGGACGATCTGCGTCTCGGTATCACCCGCCGCATCGCGCGCCTCGATCAGGTCGTAGGCGACCTTGCCCGTGCACAGCACCAGCCGCTTCGTCGCCTCGTCGGGCGCGCCGTTGGTATCCGACAACAGGCGGCGGAAGTGGCTGTCGCCGTGGAATTCCGCCGCGGTCGACACCGCCATCTTGTGGCGCAGCAACGACTTGGGCGTGAACACCACCAGCGGCTTGCGGAAGCCGCGATGCATCTGGCGGCGCAGCAGGTGAAAATAGTTCGCCGGCGTCGTGCAGTTGGCGACCTGCATATTGTCGCCCGCGCACAGCTGCAGGAAACGCTCGGGCCGTGCCGACGAATGCTCCGGCCCCTGGCCTTCGTATCCATGCGGCAACAGCATCACCAGCCCGTTGGCGCGCAGCCACTTGGCCTCGCCCGACGCGATGAACTGGTCGATCATGATCTGCGCGCCGTTGACGAAGTCACCGAACTGCGCCTCCCACAGCACCAGCGTCTTGGGATCGGCCAGCGCATAGCCATACTCGAAACCGAGCACGCCATATTCGCTGAGCGGACTGTCGAGCACCTCGAACGCGCCATGCTCGACCGTCGACAGCGGCACATATTTATGCTCATCGGTTTGATCGACCCATACCGCATGCCGCTGGCTGAACGTCCCGCGGCCCGAATCCTGGCCCGACAGTCGCACGCCATAGCCTTCCGACAGCAGAGACCCGAACGCCAGCGCCTCGCCAGTCGCCCAGTCGAAGCCCTTGCCGCTCGCGAACATCTCGCGCTTGGCATCGAGCACGCGCGCCAGCGTCTTGTGGATTGCCAGCCCGTCGGGAACCGTCGTCAGCGTCCGGCCGAGCGAATCGAACAGCTTGGGGCTGAGCCCGGTATCCGCGGTTCGGCGCGAATCCTCGCCATCGACTGGCGCATGCAGCCCCGACCAGCGCCCGGCGAACCAGTCGGCGCGGTTCGGCTTGTAGCTCGCCCCCGCCTCGAACTCGCCTTCCAGCAGCGTCGTGTACTGCTTGACGTTCTCTTCCAGCCACTGCTGGTCGATCACGCCCTCGTCTTTCAGCCGCTTGGCATAGACGTCGCTGACCGCCGGATGGCCCTTGATGACCTGGTACATCAGCGGCTGGGTGAAGCTCGGCTCGTCACCCTCGTTGTGACCAAAGCGGCGATAACACCACATGTCGATCACGATGTCGCGGTGGAAGGTCTGGCGGAATTCCATCGCCATCTTCGTCGCGAAGGTCACCGCCTCGGGATCGTCGCCGTTGACGTGGAAGACCGGCGCCTGGACGCCCTTGGCGACGTCCGACGGATAGGGCGACGAGCGCGCGAACTGCGGGCTGGTGGTGAAGCCGACCTGGTTGTTGATGATGAAGTGGACGCAACCGCCGGTGTTGTAGCCACGGATACCCGAAAAGCCGAGGCATTCCCACACGATACCCTGCCCCGCGAAGGCCGCGTCGCCATGGATCAGCACGGGCAGCGAGCGGCTGTGGTCGTCGAGATCGCCCGCCAGCGTCTGGATCGCGCGCGTCTTGCCGAGCACGACGGGATCGACCGCCTCGAGGTGGCTGGGGTTGGCGACCAGCGACATATGGACCTTGTGCCCATCGAACTCACGGTCCGACGAGGTGCCGAGGTGGTACTTCACGTCGCCCGATCCGCCGATCTCGTCGGGATTGGCGCTGCCGCCCGCGAACTCGTGGAAGATCACGCGCAGCGGCTTGCCCATGACGTTGGCGAGCACGTTCAGGCGGCCGCGGTGGGCCATCCCGAACACGATCTCGTTGACGCCCATCTGGCCGCCGTACTTGATCACGCTTTCCAGTGCCGGGATCATGCTTTCGCCGCCGTCCAGGCCGAAGCGCTTCGTGCCGACGTACTTGCGGCCGAGGAACTTCTCCCACTGCTCGGCCTCGATCACCTTGTTCAGGATCGCCTTCTTGCCGAGCGGGGTGAACTCGATCGCCTTGTCCTGGCCCTCCATCCGCTCCTGGAGGAAGCGGCGCTCCTCGACATCGGCGATGTGCATATATTCCAGGCCGACCTTGCCGCAGTAGTTTTTGCGCAGCGTGTCGACGAGCTGGCGGATCGTCGCCCATTCCATGCCCATCGTGCCGCCCAGGAACACCGGGCGGTCGATGTCGGCATCGGAAAAGCCGTAATATTCGGTCTTCAGATCAGCTGGCAGCTCGCGCGACATGCGGCCCAGCGGGTCGATGTCGGCGGCCAGGTGACCGCGAACGCGATAGGTGCGGATCAGCAGCTGCGCGCGAATGGCATCGCTGGCGGCGCGGGCGACTTCCGCGTCCGAGGGCGCGGCGGCGGCGGGAGCGGCGGCAGGCTTGCCCTTCTGCGGCTTGGGCGCCGGCTCCATCTGCGTCGGATCGAGCGCGGCGGTCAGGTCGTCGGTGGTCGACAGCGGCCAGGCGGCGCGCGCCCAGCTCGGGCCCGACATCGAACCCTCCAGCCCCTCGAAGAACGACTGCCAGCCCGGCTCGACGCTCGACGGCGATTGACGGTAGCGCTCGTAGAGCGTTTCGACGAACGCCGGGCTGACGCCCGCCGCGATATCGCTGAAATCCTGGCCTTCGTAGCCCATATCGACTCCCTCCCTCTCCCCTTGTGGGAGAGGGTTGCGTAGACTTAGGCCCGCAGGGCCTTAGTCGGAGCTGGGTGAGGGGGTGGCCGTGCACGGCACGGAGCGAGCCTGCGGCTCGCATACCCCTCATCCAACTACGCCTAGGCAGCGAGCTGCCAAGGCTTCGTATCCTTCTCCCACAAGGGGAGAAGATGTGCCATCAACCCTTCAGCACCTCGAGCAGGGTCGAACCCAGCTCCGACGGGCTCGCCGCCACCTTGATGCCGGCGGCTTCCATCGCCGCGATCTTGTCCTCGGCGCCGCCCTGGCCGCCCGACACGATCGCGCCGGCGTGGCCCATACGGCGGCCAGGAGGCGCCGTGCGGCCCGCGATGAAGCCGGCCATCGGCTTCCTGCGACCCTTCTTCGCCTCGTCGCGCAGGAACTGAGCGGCTTCCTCTTCGGCCGAGCCGCCGATCTCGCCGATCATGATGATGCTCTCGGTGGCATCGTCGGCCAGGAACAGCTCGAGCACGTCGATGAAATTGGTGCCGTTGACGGGATCGCCGCCGATGCCGACCGCGGTCGTCTGGCCAAGCCCGGCATTCGACGTCTGGAACACCGCTTCATAGGTCAGCGTACCCGAGCGCGAGACGACACCGACCGAGCCCTTCTTGAAGATGCTGCCCGGCATGATGCCGATCTTGCACTCGCCCGGCGTCAGCACGCCCGGGCAGTTCGGGCCGATCAGCCGCGACTTGCTGCCCGACAGCGCGCGCTTGACGCGAACCATGTCGAGCACCGGAATGCCCTCGGTGATCGCAACGATCAGCGGCACCTCAGCGTCGATCGCCTCGAGAATCGAATCCGCGGCGAAGGGCGGCGGGACATAGATCACGCTGGCATTGGCGCCGGTCTTGCTCACCGCCTCGGCGACGGTGTCGTACACCGGCAGGTCGAGGTGGGTGGTGCCGCCCTTGCCGGGCGTGACGCCGCCGACCATCTGCGTGCCGTACTCCAGCGCCGCCTTGGTGTGGAAGCTGCCGGTCTCGCCGGTCATGCCCTGGGTGATGACCTTGGTATTCCGGTCGACGAGGATGCTCATTTCATCTCCTTGTTCCCCGGCGACGGCCGGGGCCCAGTTGGGAAGACAGTCATGGCAGCGCGATACGATCGTACAGGTCTTCCCAATCCGGGTTCAGCCCTTCGATCTCCCGCAACTTCCAGGCCCGCTTCCACTCCTTCATCTGCAGCTCGCGCTGCCGCGCTGACTTGATGCTGCCATGTGCCTCGTACCAGACCAGGGACTTGCAGCCGTATTTCTTCGTAAACCCGCCAACGACGCCGTTCCGATGCTCCCAGACGCGCTTCGCCAGATTGCTGGTCACGCCCAGATAGATCGTCCCATTCCGTCCGCTCGCCATGATGTAGACATAGCCGGACGTCATCATCGCGAACGCGCTTCCTTCTGGACCCCGGCCTTCGCCGGGGTGGTCATCACTTCAACGTTTCGTCGATCCCCTTGCACGCCACCAGCAGCTCCTTCACCGCGTCCACCGACACCTGAAGGTTCGCCTTGGCCTCGTCCGACAGCTTGACCTCGACGATCTTCTCGACGCCGCCCGCACCGATCACCACCGGCACGCCGACATAAAGGTCATCGACGCCATATTCGCCCTGCAGATACGCGGCGCACGGCAGCACGCGCTTCTGGTCGTACAGATACGCCTCGGCCATTGCGATGCCGCTGGTGGCGGGCGCATAATAGGCCGAGCCGGTCTTCAGCAGCGCGACGATCTCGCCACCGCCGCCGCGGGTGCGCTTCACAATCTCGTCGACCTTCTCCTTGGTGGAAAAGCCCATCTCGATCAGGTCGCTGACCGGGATGCCGCTGACGGTCGAATATTCGAGCACCGGCACCATCGTGTCGCCATGTCCGCCGAGGACGAAGGTGTTGACGTCCTTCACCGACACCTTGAACTCGTCGGCCAGGAAATGGCTGAAGCGCGCCGAATCGAGCACGCCCGCCATGCCGACGACCTTGTTGTGCGGCAGGCCGGAGAATTCGCGCAGCGCCCACACCATCGCGTCGAGCGGGTTGGTGATGCAGATGACGAAGGCGTCGGGCGCGTTGTCGCGGATGCCCTCGCCGACTGCCTTCATCACCTTCAGGTTGATGCCGAGCAAGTCGTCGCGGCTCATGCCCGGCTTGCGCGCAACACCGGCGGTGACGATAATCACGTCGGCGCCGGCGATGTCCTTATAGTCGTTCGACCCGGTGATGGTGGCGTCGAAGCCTTCGACCGGGCCGCACTGGGACAGATCGAGCGCCTTGCCCTGCGGCACGCCCTCGGCGACGTCGAACAGGACGACGTCGCCCAGCCCCTTGAGTGCGGCGAGATGCGCGAGCGTGCCACCGATATTACCGGCGCCGATCAGCGCGATCTTCTTGCGAGCCATCCAATCCTCCTAAGGGTCTGATGGGTTCAGCCGCATAGGCGGGTTCGACCGATGGCACAACCTCCAATCGTCACGAAAACCGGGCCTTAACGATAATGGTTCGCATCAGCGATAAGACGTTAACGCTTTATCCGACGACGCCGACGCCACGTGAAGACTGCCGACATCGCGTAATTCCACACCGTCGTCACCGCGACGCCGGCCAGTGCCGACAGCACCCAGTATGACTGGTGGACGAACAGCCAGCGGGCAACGCCGACATTGGCCAGCGCGCCGATGACGCATACGATGTTGAAGCTGATCCATCCGGTCAACAGGTCGAAGCCCTTCAGCCGCTGGTCGCGATAGGTGAGCACGTTGTTGAGGAAGAAGTTGCTCGACGTCGCCACCAGCGTCGCCACCACCTGGCTCTTCGAAAAGCTGGTGCCGAACGCCTTGTAGAGCGTCGTCAGCACCGCGAAGTGAACCGCGACGCCGACCATGCCAACCATCGCAAAGCTGACGAAGCGGACGGGCACCAGATGCCCGATCATCTTGTCGATCAGCAGCTGCAGGTAATCCCACAGTACCAGCGCATCGAGCTTGCTCTCGCCATGCTGGCGCAGGCGGAAGGTATAGGGCACCTCGGCCACGCGCAGCGGCTTCGGCGAACTGGCGGCGATGTCGAGCAGGATCTTGAAGCCCACGCTCGACAGCCCCGGCAGCGCCGCCAGGAAGGCGTCGCGACGCAGCATGAAAAAGCCGCTCATCGGGTCGCTGATCGGCGTCCGCGTCAGCCGCGTCGCCAGGCGGGTCGCCAGCCGGCTCATCGCCGCGCGCCCCTTGCTCCAGTCGCCGATGCCGCCGCCCTCGACATAGCGACTGCCGACGACGAGATCGACGTCGCCCTGCCCGATCCGCGCGAACATTGCCGCCAGGATGCGCTCGTCATGCTGCATGTCGGCGTCCATCACCGCCACCACGGGCGCCGTCGTGGCCTGAATCCCCTCGACGCAGGCCGACGAGAGGCCGCGGCGGCCGTAACGGTGCAGCAGTCGCACGCGCGGATCGCGGCGGGCGACCTCACGAACGTGCGCCGCGGTGCCGTCGGGCGAATTGTCGTCGACGATCACGACTTCCCATCGGACGCCCTCGAGCGCGCGGTCGATCGCGGCGACGAGGATATCGATGTTGGCGACCTCGTTGAACGCCGGCACGACGATCGCAAGGTCCGCCGGCAGCATCGCTGGCGCCTGCGGCGGCGCCACGGCCAGCGCATCGGCGAGAAAACGGCCCGACATATCGTTCATGGACTCAACCATGGCGCAACCATGGTTGACGCGGCGTAAACGATTGCCCGGCTTCACGCATCGACGCCATGCCCCTGCGCCAGGTAATCGTCCGACCGCATTTCCTCCAACCGGCTGACGGTCCGCTGAAATTCGAAGCGTCCGTCCCCCTTCGGATACAGCATGTCCGGCTCCGCATCGGCGGCGGCGAGCAGCTTCACCTTATACTCGTACAGCGCATCGATCAGCGACACGAACCGCGCCGCCTCGTTGCGCTGCGCCGGGCCGAGCACGGGAATGCCGACCAGGATGACGGTGTGATAACGGCGCGCGATCGCCAGATAGTCGGCACTCCCCCGCGCCTCGCCGCACAATCGCTTGAAGCTGAACACCGCGACGCCCTTGAAGGCGCGCGGCACGTGGAGCGTGCGTCCCTGCACGACCAGATCCTCGCTCGGCACATGCTCGCGATCTTCGGGTGGATGGTCGGTCAGGCGATAAAAGGCGGCGGACAACGCCATGGTCGCTTCCGGCCCGTTCGGCACCAGCCACGTGTCCTGCTGACCCAGCCGATCGCGGCGATAATCGACCGGGCCGTTGAGCGCCAGAACGTCCATCTCCTCTTCGATCAGCGCGATGAAGGGCAGGAAATGCTCGCGATTGAGCCCGTTCTTGTACAGGTCGCGCGGCGGCCGGTTCGACGTCGCGACGATGGTCACGCCCGCCGCCATCAGCGCGGTGAACAGCCGCGACAGGATCATCGCATCGGGACTGTTCGTCACCATCATCTCGTCGAAGGCAAGCAGCCGCAGTTCGCTCGCGATCGTCGCCGCCACCGCGCTGACGGGATCGCCCGCCTCGCGCCGGCGCTCCTCGGCCAGCCGGGCATGCACTTCGAGCATGAATTCGGCGAAATGCACCCGCCGCTTCGCCGCGATCGAAACCTGCGCGAAGAACAGATCCATCAGCATCGACTTGCCCCGGCCGACATCACCCCACAGATAGACGCCGCGCGCCGGGACGATCTTGCGCCGCAACAGCCCGCTCCGCCGCGGCTGCTGCAGCTCACGCGCCAGCACGCCCAGCCGTACCGCCGCCGCCGCCTGCTCGGCATCGGGGCGAAGCTCGCCCGCGGCGATCAGCGCGTCATAGGCGGCGACGACGGTCATGACCGAAGCGACGGCGGCGGGGTCGACTTGCGCAGCGTGCCCGTGAAGCTCGCAATGACCGGCGTATCGTCCTGGACGATCAGCCCGCGCAGGAACAGCATCCGGCTTGTCTCGCGCAGCAATTCGATCCGCGCCTCCAGCGGCTCGCCGATCCGCCCCCCGCCGATGAACTGCGCCGACAGGTCGAGCGTCACCGCCCCGCCCGCCGACAGAACACCGAGCCCGCGCGCCGCCGCGAACAGCGCCACATCCATGAAGCCGAGCAGCGCGCCGCCATGCACGTTCTCGCGCATGTTCGAATGCTGATGCTCGGGCAGCATCCGCACCCGCGCAGCACCGTCCTCGATACGGACGTGGAGCGGGCCGAGGAACGCGTTGAAGCGCGTGTCGTCACGCAACTGCCAACGCTTCCACCCGGGCAGCGCGGGATCATCGTCGTAGGTGAACAGGCTATCCGCCATTGATACCCCCGTTCGTCCTGAGCCTGTCGAAGGACGTGCCACTGGCGAGACGCCCGGAACACGTGCTTCGACAGGCTCAGCACGAACGGAAATTTTCGGTCACCTCTACCGGATCAAACGATCCGCTCGGCTTCCATCTTCTTGATCTCCGCGATCGCCTTGGCAGGCGACAGCCCCTTGGGGCAGGCGTTCGCGCAGTTCATGATCGTGTGGCAGCGATACAGGCGAAACGGATCCTCCAGCTCGTCGAGCCGGTCGCCGGTCATCTCGTCGCGGCTGTCGGCCAGCCAGCGATAGGCCTGAAGCAGGATCGCCGGGCCCAGGAACTTGTCCGAATTCCACCAATAGCTGGGGCACGAGGTCGAGCAGCAGGCGCACAGGATGCACTCGTACAGCCCGTCGAGCTTCTCACGATCCGCCGGCGACTGGAGCCGCTCCTTGCCCGAGGGCGGGGGCGTGACCGTCTGCAGCCACGGCTTGATCGACGAATATTGCGCGTAGAAATGGGTGAAGTCGGGGACCAGGTCCTTGATGACCTCCATGTGCGGCAGCGGCGTGATCCGCACGGTGCCCTTCACATCCTCGATCGCGGTGGTGCAGGCGAGGCCGTTCTTGCCGTCGATATTCATCGAGCACGATCCACAGATGCCCTCGCGGCACGAGCGGCGGAAGGTGAGCGACGAGTCCTGCTCGCCCTTCATCTTGATCAGCGCGTCGAGCACCATCGGCCCGCAATTGTCGAGATCGACCTCGAACGTGTCGTAGCGCGGGTTCTCACCCTTGTCGGGGTCGTAGCGATAGACCTCGAACTTCTTGACGCGCTTCGCATCGGCGGGGGCGGCGTGCTTCATGCCCTTGCCGCTGATCTTGCTGTTCTTGGGCAGAGTGAATTCGGCCATGTCAGTAGACCCGCTTCTTGGGCTTGATGTACTCGACCTCGTCGGTCAGCGTGTAGTCGTGGACCGGGCGGTAATCGATCGCGGTCTTGCCGCCCTCGCCGCCCCAGCCTTCGAACGTCGCGATGGTGTGTTTCATCCAGTTCGCGTCGTCGCGGTCGGGATAATCCTCGTTGACGTGGGCGCCGCGCGATTCCTTGCGGTTCGCCGCCGAGTCCATCGTCACCATCGCCTGCGCGACGAGGTTGTCGAGCTCCAGCGTCTCGACGAGGTCGGTGTTCCAGATCATCGAGCGATCCTTGATCCCGACATCGGCCATCCGCTTGTAGATGCCGGTGATCCGCTCCTGCCCTTCGGTCAGCAGCGCATTGTCGCGGAACACCGCGCAATGCTTCTGCATCGTCCGCTGCATGTCGAGCCGGATCTCGGCGGTCGGCGCGGCGCCGTCGGCGTGGCGGAACCGGTCGAGCCGGGTCAGCGCCGCCTCGTCCGCAGCGGTCGATGCCGCCGCATGTGGGGCATCCTTGCGCTGAATGTCTGCGATCCGCTTGCCGGTCGCGCGGCCGAACACGACGAGGTCGATCAGGCTGTTCGAGCCGAGGCGGTTGGCGCCATGGACGCTGACGCATGCCGCCTCGCCGACCGCGAACAGGCCCGGCACCACCGCATCGGGGTTGCCGTCGACCAGGTTCACGACCTCGCCGTGGAAGTTCGTCGGAATGCCGCCCATGTTATAGTGGACGGTCGGCGTCACCGGCAGCGGCTGGCGCGTCAGGTCGACGCCCGCGAAGATCTTGCCCGTTTCGGTAATGCCCGGCAGCCGCTCGTGGAGCACCTTGGGATCGATGTGGTCGAGGTGGAGGAAGATGTGGTCCTTATGCGGCCCCACCCCGCGACCCTCGCGCATTTCCATCGCCATCGAGCGCGACACGACGTCGCGCGATGCCAGGTCCTTCGCCGACGGGGCATAGCGCTCCATGAAGCGCTCGCCCTCGGAATTGGTCAGGTAACCGCCCTCGCCGCGCGCACCCTCGGTGATGAGCACGCCGGCACCATAGATGCCGGTCGGGTGGAACTGGACGAACTCCATGTCCTGGAGCGGCAGGCCGGCACGCAGCACCATGCCGCCGCCGTCGCCGGTGCAGGTGTGCGCCGACGTCGCCGAATAATAGCAACGGCCATAGCCGCCCGTCGCCAGCACCGTGTTGTGGCTGCGGAACCGGTGGATGCTGCCATCCTCCATGCACAGCGCGATCACGCCGCGGCACTCGCCGTCGACCATGATCAGGTCGAGCGCGAAATATTCGATGTAGAAGTCTGCGTCGTAGCGCAGCGACTGCTGGTACAGCGTGTGGAGCATCGCGTGCCCCGTGCGGTCCGCTGCGGCGCAGGTACGCTGCGCGGGCGGGCCTTCGCCCATGTTCTGCATCATGCCGCCAAACGGACGCTGATAGATGCGCCCCTCGTCGGTCCGGCTGAACGGCATGCCGGCATGTTCCAGCTCGTAGACCGCGGCCGGCGCCTCGCGCACCATATACTCGATCGCGTCCTGATCGCCGAGCCAGTCCGACCCCTTGACGGTGTCGTACATATGCCAAGTCCAGTGGTCCGGCCCCATGTTGCCGAGGCTGGCGGCGATGCCGCCCTGCGCCGCGACGGTATGGCTGCGGGTCGGAAACACCTTGGTGATGCAGGCGGTCTTCAGCCCCGACTGGGCGCATTCCATGACGGCGCGCAGGCCCGACCCGCCGGCGCCGACGACCACCGCGTCATAGACATGGTCGACGATCTGATAGGCAGCAGGCATCAGGCAGCTCCGAGCGCGACCTTCACGATCGCGAAGAGGGCGGTAGCGCCGAGCGCCACCACGAAGAAGTTGAGAAGCAGCAGCGCGGCGACCCGCTGCTCACCGTGCAGATAGTCCTCGATCAGCACCTGGAGCCCCAGGCGGAAATGATAGAAGACCGAAACGACGAGCAGCGCCATCGGCACCGCCGCCCAGCCCGACGACAGCCAGCTGCGCACGCCGGCATAGTCGTAACCCGGCAGCCGCGCGACCGACACCATCAGCCACAGCATCAGGAACAGGTTCGCTCCGGCGGTGACGCGTTGCAGCCACCAGTGATGCGCGCCTTCCTTGGCGCTGCCCAGGCCGCGGACGCGACCGAGTTCGGTGCCGGAACCCATTACTTCACCCCGATGATGTAGAACCAGAACAACGCCGTCAGCAGCGCGCCGCCGGCCATCGCCAGTCGCGCCGACAGGCGATTGCCCTTCAGCTCGTAGTTGGCGCCCGTATCCAGCACCAGGTGCCGGATCCCCGAACACATGTGCTGGAACAGGGCCCAGGTCAGGCCGATGCCGAACACCCAGCCGACGACGTTCAATCGTCCGTCGCTCAGCGTGAACACGTCGAGGAACGTCGCATAGGCCTCGCCACCCGCGGCGATCGCCGCCAGCCACCACACCAGCAGGAGGCTGCCCAGCGTGGCCATGCCGTCGCCGGTCGCACGATGCAGGATCGACACCAGCATGTGCGGCCCCCAGCGATAGATGCCGAGATGGGGGCTGATCGGACGGGAAGGCGTTCGGGATGCCAAGGCAAGGGTCCTCGAGATTGACAGACGTCGAAAGACGGATGCGACGACCTATTAGGCCGACTGTGCTGCGATGCAAGCAACCACGTGCGGCCAAGATGGGGGCTCGCGGGCGCCGTGAACAGGGCCGTGACGGATCAAATTTTCCAACGGTCTTCGCACGTTGGCGCCAGGGCGGCGCGGCCCGCCGGACGCCCGCTCTAACGGCCTCTTAACCTTTTTCCCGCTATTCAGCACGCCAGCGTACCACATGATGCCAGCGGAGCTTCTGCCTTGACCGTCAACGACTTGCCTGTCCCCGGATCGATTGCCGCCGGCATCGACATCGGCGTCCGCGTCGCCTCGTTCGATGTCGACGGTACGTTGCAGGCGACCGCGCGCGAACTGTGGACGCTGATCGAGAGCGATGCGCACGAGATCGTCGAGGCCTATTGGGACCAGTGGCAGCGCGAAAATCCGGGCGAGCGTCACTGGATCAAGCACGAGCGCGAGAAGCGCATGGAACTGGGCATCGCCTATCTGCGCGCGCGCTTCTGCCATGTCAGTGGGCGCGACTGGATCGAATCGATGGAACGCTCCGTCGCTGCCGGTTACATCGCCGGAATCAAGACGATGGCGATGCTGTCGATGACCTGCGCCAGCGACCGCGTGGCGCTGGAACTGCTGCTCCGCAAGCTTCCCGCCGGCGACACGCGCCTCGCCAGCTTCACCGACGCGCTGATGCGACTGTTCGGCATGGAATGCGAGATCACCGTCGAGATCTACAACGGCTTTCTCGCCCATACCGCGCGGCTCGAGCGCGAGCGGCTGGCGGGCGAGTTCCGCGCCAACATCGGCACGTCGCTGGCCTCGGTATCGGAAGAGAGCGGCACGCTGAAGCGCCAGGGCGACAAGACCTCGCTGCTGACCCGCGGCATGCTGGGCAAGACATCCGAGGTCGCCGCCGCCGCCGAACAGTCGGCGGTCGCGATGCGCGAGGCCGCACAGACGGCCGCCGGCCTGATCCGCGCCATCGAGGACGCGCGCAGCGAGGTGGAGGCCGCCGCCGACATCGCCACCCGCGCCTCGTCGCAGGCGGGCCGTGCGGTCGGCATGTCGGAGGCGCTGTCGGATCACGCCCAGTCGATCGAATCGATCCTCGGCCTGATCCGCGACATCGCCGGCCAGACCAACCTCTTGGCGCTCAACGCCACGATCGAGGCGGCGCGCGCCGGTGACGCCGGCCGCGGCTTCGCGGTGGTCGCGCAGGAGGTGAAGAGCCTCGCCAACCAGACCGCGCGCGCGACCGACGACATCGCCGCCAAGATCGCCGCGATCCAGTCGGCGACCCGCGACACCGTCCATACCAACGCCTCGATCAAGGCAACGGTCGCCGAGGTTCAGGAAAGCGCCGACCGGATCCGCTATGCCATGGAGGCGCAGGCCGAAACCGTGACCGCGATCACCGCCGCGGTCGACGAAACCGCGCTCGCCGCCGATTCGATGTCGTCGACCATCGCCGCGATCCGTCAGGATACCGAGACGGTCGCGTCCGAGATCGAGGGCGTCGGTCGCGGCTTCGACCGGCTGGAGGAGCGGCTGGCGTCGCTCAAGGGCAGCGCCGGCGACTTCGTCGGCAAGGTCGCGGCGTAAGCGCTCCGGTTCCGTAGCAGCCAGACAGCGGCCCACTGGCCCCGTTCGCCCTGAGGAGAGAGGCTCAGCGAAGTCGAAGCCTCGTCTCGAAGCCTGTCCTGAGCGCCTGCCTTGGCAGGCAGTCGAAGGGGGTGGGTCACGCCACCTGTGCTTCGAGACGGCGCTTCGCTCCGCTCAGCGCCTCCTCAGCTCGAACGGCAAGTCTAAATCACGCCGTGATCCTGCTCGCCAGCATCCGCCGACCGCGCAGATACATCTCCAGACGCTGGGCGGCGAACAGCCCCAGGGCCAGCGCCATCAGCATATCGGTGACCGCCATCGCGTTGAGGTGAAGCATGTTCTCGTCGGTCAGCGCCGCACGGGCGCCGCTGCGGAACGCGACGAGGACCAGGATGAACAGCACCGCGGCGGGCGACGACGTCTGGTTGAGCGTATGCGTCGCGGGATCGAGCGTGATCCGCATCAGCTTGCCGCGCTGCCACCCCAGCGCCGCGCCGAGCCCCAACGCCACCGTGCAGAATGCCCAGCCCCAGCCCTGCGGCGGAAACTGGCTGAACATCACCACGACGACGACCGCATAGATCGCGGGAAACACCCACAATCGCTCCAGCTTGAGCGGGCGAACGCGGCTCATCCGCTTCCAGCGGATCGCCATCACCACGGCGATGACGATCGCGGTGATGGCATAGGTGATGAGCGGATTCGCCTGATGCTGCATATGGGGCCTCTTTTGCCGCGATGATGGCGTGCGGCTTGCCCGAAGACAATCGATCCGGCACCCTCCCCGTCATGATCGCCGCCCTGCTCCTCGCCGCCGCCACGCCCACTTCCGCCGACGCCGCCTTCGCCGCCGTATGGAAGCCCGAATGGCAAGCCCGCGTTGCCGAGAACATCGCCGACGACGGCGCCGAAAATGCCGACGCGGTCAGCGACCACCTGCCCGACGTCTCCGCCGCCGCCCATGCCCGCCGTGCCGCCCGTTGGCAGGCCGCGATCGCGAAGCTCGACGCGATCGACCAGCGCCGGTTGTCGCCCGAGACGCGGGTCGACTTCCAGGTCTATCGCGCCCAGCTCACCGGCTTCCTTGAGGACGAGCGGTTCCGCGAATGGGAAAAGCCGGTCAACGGCGACAGCGCCTTCTGGTCCGACGTCCAATATGCGCCGCGCCAGCAGTTCAGGAACGGCGAGCGCGACTATCGCCGCTACCTGACCTGGCTCGGCGACATTCCGCGCTATTTCGCCCAGCAGCAGGCGAACCTGTCGCTCGGCCTCGCTCGCGGCTTCACCCCGCCGGCGATCGTCATGCAGGGTCGCGACAAGCCGGTGGCGCAGGTGGCCGAGGCGACCGATCCGACCAAGACCGTCTTCTACGAGCCCTTCACGAAGATGCCGCCGACGATCGCGCCCGCCACCCGCGCTGCGCTGCAGGCGGAGGCGAAGCGGATCATCGCCGCGCAGGTCATCCCGGCCAACAGGACGCTGCTCGCCTATCTGCGCACGACCTATCTTCCCGGCCTCCGCCAGCAGCTCGACGCCGCCAGCTATCCCGATGGCCTCGCTTATTATCGCAGTCGCATCCGCCTCTACACGACGACGGACATGACGCCCGATGCGATCCACCAGCTCGGCCTGTCGGAAGTCGCACGGATCAAGGGCGAGATGGAGGCAGTGCGCCGCGAGGTTAAGTTCGCCGGCGATCTTCCCGCCTTTCTGACGTTCCTGCGCACGGATCCGCAATTCTACCCCAAGACCGCTGACCAGCTGCTAAAGGAAGCGGCATGGGAGGCCAAACGCTTCGACGGCATGGCCGCGCTGTGGTTCGGGCGCCTGCCCCGCCGCCGCTTCGCGATCGTCCCCGTCCCCGCCGACATCGCGCCCTTCTACACCGCGGGGCGCGGCGGGCCGGGGACCTATCTGGTCAACACCTACGACCTGCCGTCACGCCCGCTGTTCCAGCTGCCGGCGCTGACGCTCCACGAAAGCGCGCCGGGACATGCGTTCCAGATGCCGCTCGCCGCCGAGAACACGGGGCTGCTGCCGTTCCGGCGCAACAGCTACATCTCTGCCTATGGCGAAGGCTGGGCGTTGTATTGCGAGCGGCTCGGCGACGAGATGGGCTTCTATCAGACGCCCTACGAGCGGTTCGGCATGCTCAGCTACCAGATGTGGCGGGCGGCGCGGCTGGTGGTCGACACCGGCGTCCATACCAAGGGCTGGTCGCGCGAGCAGGCGCAGGCGTTCCTGCGCGACAATACCGCGCTGTCGAACCAGGAGGTCACGACCGAGGTCGATCGCTACATCGGCTGGCCCGGGCAGGCGCTGAGCTATTATCTCGGCGAACTGGCGATCCAGCGCGCCCGCGCCAAGGCGGAGAAGGCGCTCGGTGCGAAGTTCGACATCCGCGCCTTCCACGACACGGTGCTCAGCCTGGGATCGGTGCCGCTGCCGGTGATGGAGGCGCGGGTCGACCGTTTCATCGCCGAGGGTGGGAAGAGCCCGTATCCGGAGGGGTCTTAACCACAATCTCCGTTCGTGCTGAGCGAAGTCGAAGCACAGGCCCTTGGCCAGGGTGCTTCGACTTCACTCAGCACGACCAGTCGGGGTCTATTATTCCGCCGCTTCGGCCACCGGCGCGGGCTCCTTCCACACCAGCACCGGCTTGCGCGCTGCGAGCGTCTCGTCGAGGCGGCTGCGGGGCGCGAAGTGCGGCGCCGTCTTCAGGCTGGCGTCGCCCGCCTTGGCCCGCTCCGCCACCGAGCGCAGCGCGCCGATGAACTGGTCGAGGCCAGCCTTCGATTCGGTCTCGGTCGGCTCGACCAGCATCGCGCCGTGGACGACCAGCGGGAAGTACATGGTCATCGGGTGGAAGCCCTCGTCGATCAGCGCCTTGGCGATGTCGATCGTCGAGAAGCCGGCGGCGAGGCCGGCGTCGCTGAAGATCGCCTCGTGCATGCATGGTCCGCTGCCCGCGAACGGCGCGTCGAGCGTGTCCGCCAGGCTGCGCAGGATGTAGTTGGCGTTGAGCACCGCATCCTCGGCGACCTGCTTCAGCCCGTCGGCGCCGTGGCTGAGGATGTAGGTCAACGCACGGGTGAACATCCCCATCTGGCCGTGGAACGCGGTCATCCGGCCGAAGCTGTCGGGATGGCGATCGTCCACGCTCTCTTCCTCGACCAGCGTGATGTGGCCGTCGGCATAGCGCTCGGTAAACGGCAGCGGCCCGAATGGAGACAGCGCCTCCGACAGCACCACCGGCCCCGAACCCGGCCCGCCGCCGCCGTGCGGGGTCGAGAAGGTCTTGTGGAGGTTGATGTGCATGGCATCGACGCCGAGGTCGCCGGGACGCACCTTGCCGACGATCGCGTTGAAGTTCGCGCCGTCGCAATAGACATAGCCGCCCGCGGCATGGACCGCATCGCTGATGCGCTTCAGGTCACGCTCGAACAGCCCGCAGGTGTTCGGGTTGGTGATCATCACCGCCGCGACGTCCGGCCCCAGCCGCGCCTCGAGCGCCTCGGTGTCGACCCGGCCCTCGGCCGTCGCCGGAATGTCCTCGACGGTGAAGCCGGCGAAGGCTGCCGTCGCCGGATTGGTGCCGTGGGCGCTTTCGGGCACCAGCACGACCTTGCGATGCCCCTCGCCGCGCTTCTCCAGCGCCGCCTTGATGCACAGGATGCCGCACAGCTCGCCATGTGCGCCGGCCTTGGGGCTCATCGCGACGCCATGCATGCCGGTCAGCTTGATCAGCCACACCGCCAGCTCGTTGATGACGCCGAGCGCGCCCTGCACCGTGTCGACCGGCTGGAGCGGGTGGATGTCGGCGAAGCCGGGCAGCCGCGCCATCCGTTCGTTGAGGCGCGGATTGTGCTTCATGGTGCACGAGCCGAGCGGGAACAGGCCCAGGTCGATTGCATAGTTCTGGCGCGACAGCCGGGTGTAGTGGCGCACCGTCTCCGGCTCCGACAGGCCGGGCAGGCCGATCGGGCTTTTCCGCGTCAGGTTGCCGAGCCGCGACCCGGCGACGTCGCCGGGGGCGAAATCGACGCCGGTGGTGTGCTCGTCACCGATCTCGAAGATCAGCGCCTCTTCCAGCATCAGTGCCTTGTTGCCGGTATGGGTCGCCGCCACGCCCTCGCCCTGTTGGGGTGCGCTCGGACGCCAGCCGCTCTGGTTCAGTGCCATGTTACTTCTCCTCCCCGGCGAAGGCCGGGGCCCGGTTGCGGGCCGTTCGTTGCTCGACCCCGGCCTTCGCCGAGTCGGTGGTGATGACATTGCTCACGCCAGTGCCGCCTCCAGCGCCGTCGCCAGCGCCTCGACGTCGTCGTCGCTCGATGTCTCGGTCACCGCGACGATCAGGCCGTTCGCCAGCGCGTCCGCGCCCGGATAGAGGCGGCCGAGCGAAACGCCCGCCAGCACGCCCTGATCGGCGAGCGCGCGAACGATCGGGCGCGCCTCACGGCCCAGATCGAGCGTGAACTCGTTGAAGAAGCTGTCGTTGACCAGCGTCACGCCCGGCACCTTCGCCAGCCGGTCGGCGGCACGGCACGCGGCGGCGTGATTGATCCCCGCCAGCCGACGCAGCCCCGCCTCGCCAAGCAGCGTCATGTGGATCGAGAAGGCGAGCGCACACAGCCCGGAGTTGGTGCAGATGTTGCTCGTCGCCTTCTCGCGGCGGATATGCTGCTCGCGGGTCGACAGCGTCAGCACAAAGCCGCGGCGGCCATCGGCATCCTTGGTCTCGCCGCACAGCCGTCCCGGCATCTGGCGGACATACTTGTCCTTGCAGCCGAACAGACCGACGTAAGGCCCGCCGAACTGAAGCCCGACGCCGATCGACTGGCCCTCGCCGACGACGATATCGGCGTCCATCTCGCCCGGCGAGACGATCGCGCCCATCGCGACCGGCTCGGTCACCACGGCGATCAGCAGCGCCTTCTTCGCATGCGCCGCATCGGCGAGCGGACGCAGGTCGGCGATGCGACCGAGGATGTCGGGATATTGGACGACGACGCACGACGTATCGTCGTCGATCGCCGCGATCAGCGCGTCGAGATCGGTGTCGGCGCTCAGCGTCGGCAGCGCGGTTTCCAGCTGGTCGCCGGTGTACTTCGCCATCGTCTTGGCGACCGACACGTAATGCGGGTGGAGCCCGCCCGACAGGATCGCCTTGCCGCGCTTGGTGATTCGGCGCGCCATGCCGATCGCTTCCCAACAGGCGGTCGAGCCGTCGTACATCGAGGCATTGGCGACATCGGTGCCGAGCATGCGCGCGACCTGCGTCTGGAATTCGAACAGCATCTGCAGCGTGCCCTGCGCGATTTCCGGCTGATAGGGCGTGTAGGCGGTCAGGAACTCGCCGCGCTGGATCAGATGGTCGACCGACGCGGGGACATGGTGGCGATAAGCGCCGGCGCCGAGGAAGAAGGGTACCTCCCCCGCGACGGTGTTCTGCCGCGCGAGCCGGGTCATGTGGCGCTCGACCGCCATCTCGCTGGCGTGGAGCGGCAGGCCGTGGATCGGGCCGTCGAGCCGAGCCTCCTCGGGCACGTCGACGAACAGCGCGTCGATGTGGGGGGCGTCGATGGTCGCCAGCATGTCGGTGCGGTCATGGCCGGTCAGGGGCAGGTAGCGCATTTGTCGTCCTTCTCCCCTCCCTGCAAGGGAGGGGTCGGGGGTGGGTCGGGCGTCCTGGTGGCATGGTCAGCATCGTGCGGAACGGCAGTCGTCGCGCGAGCACTCACCCACCCCCAGCCCCTCCCGCAAGCGGGAGGGGAGCAAGGTCACAGCTTCGCGACGAAGGCCTCGTACGCGGTCTCGTCCATCAGGTCTTCGAGGTCGCCGGTGTCGGCGAGCGTCAGCTTGAAGAACCAGCCCTCGCCCTCGGGGTCGGAATTCACCAGCGCGGGCTCGTCCTCCAGCGCGGCATTGCCTTCGACGACGGTGCCCGCGACCGGGCAATAGACGTCCGACGCGGCCTTGACCGATTCGACCGTCGCGGCCTCGTCGCCCTTGGCGAAGCGGCGGCCGGCGGCGGGGACGTCGACGAACACGATGTCGCCGAGCTGCTGCTGCGCATAATCGGAAATGCCGACGGTGCCGACGTCGCCATCGACGTCGATCCACTCATGATCCTCGGTGAAGTAACGGGGCATGAAAAAACTCCTCAGCGGACGTATCGGTGGGGAACGAAGGGCATGGCCGCGACAGTGGCGCGGTGCAGCTTGCCGCGCTGGGCCAGCGTCACGACCGTGCCGGGAACGGCGAGCGCGGCGGGGACATAGGCCATTGCGATCGGCGCACCGATCGTCGGCGCGAAGCCGCCCGAGGTGACGCGGCCGATCTCGACACGATCGTCGCCGACCACCAAGGCGCCCTCGCGCACCGGCTGGCGACCCTCGACCATCAGGCCGACACGCTTGGTGGCGGGGCCGTTCTCACGTTCCGACACGATGCGCTCGGCGCCGACGAAGTCCTTCGCCTCGCGCCGCCTCTTGGCCAGCGCGAAGCCAAGGTCCGCCATCACCGGCGTCGTGTCGGGATCGAGATCGTGGCCGTAGAGCGGCAGTCCCGCCTCCAGACGCAGCGAATCGCGCGCGCCGAGGCCGATCGGCTTGACCTCGGGCTGCTCGGTCAGCGCATCGGCGAAGGCCGCGGCGACATCGCCGGGGATGGAGATTTCGAACCCGTCCTCACCGGTATAGCCCGACCGGCTGATCCACAGCGGCGTGCCGTTCCACTCGAACGCGCCCGCCGTCATGAACACCAGGCGATCGACGCCCGGCACCAGCCGCGCGAGCGCGGTCACCGCCTCTGGCCCCTGCAGCGCGAGCAGCGCCTGCTCGTCGAGCAGGCTCATCGTGATCGCGTCGGGCAGCACGTCGAGGAGGTAACCGATGTCGTCGTATTTGGTCGCACCGTTGACGACCATGTAGATCGCCGGGGCCTCGCCCTCGCCGTCATGGAACGGGCCGGTGGCAGGCAGGCGCGTGACCATCAGGTCGTCGACGATGCCGCCATCGTCGTTGAGGAGCAGCGAATAGCGCATGCGGCCTTCGCCGAGACCCTTGATATCGCCGGGCAACACCGCCTCGAGCGACTGGTCGACCCCGGCGCCGGTGAACAGCAGCTGGCCCATATGGCTGACGTCGAACAGCCCGGCATGCTCGCGGGTCCACAGATGCTCGGCCATGATGCCGTCGTACTGGACGGGCATTTCATAGCCGGCAAAGGGCACCATGCGACCGCCGCGGGCGCGGTGCCAGGCATCGAGCGGCAGCAGCTGGATCGGCGCGTCCTCGCCGCCATCGGGATCGCCCGACAGTTCGACATCACGCGCTTCGGTCATCGTCTCGCTCATCGGCCGTCTCCACAGGGGGTCGCAGCGGCGAAGGCGCCGCCTTGATCCAAACCCCCTCTGTCACGGAACCTGAGAGCTTTCCCCCGCGGCCTTGCCCGCGCGGTTACCCCTTCGGTGGGCGACGGCTGAAAGCCGGGCCGCTTTCCAGAGTGTCGTCGGCGCCGCGCGGTCCTGGCTGCCTGAGAGATTCCGGGGTGGTTGCTCCTTCGGCGCTTCGGGCTCAGCGGCTCGAAGTCTCTCCCGCGCGTGCCCATGAGAGTCGCCTCGCATCGACGGGACACGCAGTGGCGGCACGTGGGTCCCAAGTCAACGCCTGAAGGCGTGCTGGCTTCCGATCCTCCCCCGCCAGGGGGAGGTGGCAGCGCGTCAGCGCTGACGGAGGGGGCGGAAGCACGGCGCTAACGAGAGCCCCCAGCTCACCTCCCCCTCCGTCAGCTTCGCTGCCACCTCCCCCCTCGCGGGGGAGGCTTGAACGTGCCTCACCGCGTGGCGTTGTACTTCAGCTGGGCGTCGGTCACCTGAAAGCCGACCAGCGCCTCGAACGTGGCGCGGAGCACCGCCTGGCGGATTTCGGGCCGGCTGAGCGGATCGACCGCGGCGTCTTCCTCACCCGCCTTGCGCTTGCGGGTCAGCTGCTGGCGGACCGCGTCGGGGATCGTCGCGGCGCTGCGGGCGACCTGAGTCTCGGCGGTGCCGCTGGCGGTGGCGCGTGCCTGGCCGGCGTCGAAGTGGAGGTTCACGGTCGCAATCCGCTTCGCCACCACCGCGCCGCCGCCACGGACGATGGTGATGAAATAGGGCAGCTGGACGTCGCGGGCGCCATCGGTGCGGGTGCGCAGGCCGTGGACGTCGAACGTCACCGATGTCACGATCTGATCGCCGGCATCGTTGCAGGTCGAGCGCACGTTGGTCATCGCCGCGGTGACGTCGATCGCGCTCGCATCGGTGCTGGTGGCGGGATCGAACAGCGTCACGTCGCCGGTGTTGGCGGGGACGGCGACGGTCGGGCAGGCGCTGCGCACCGCGGTGATGCCGCCGGTCGCGTCGATCTCTCCCTTGCCGGCGCATCCGCCGAGGACGAGCGAGAGAACGGCGAGAGCGGGGATCGTGGCTTTCACGGGAACGCGTACCTTTGCCTTCGGGCCGGCGACGCCAGATGGGGCGGGCCGGCGAATGGATCGGGCAGGTCATAGGAACCGGCTTCACCCCGTGCAAGCAATCGCGTACACGGCGCGCCATGACACCCAGCGACAAGCCGGCTCTCGAGCTGCTCATCGCGGCGCCGCGCGGCTTTTGCGCCGGCGTCGACCGCGCCATCCGCATCGTCGAGCTGGCGATCGAGAAGCACGGCGCCCCCGTCTATGTCCGGCACGAGATCGTCCATAACAAGTTCGTCGTCGACTCGCTGAAGGCGCAGGGCGCGGTGTTCGTCGAGGAATTGGACGAGGTGCCCGACGGCGCCCCGGTGGTGTTCAGCGCGCACGGCGTGCCCAAGTCGGTGCCCGCCGACGCCGAGCAGCGCGGGCTCGACTATCTCGACGCCACCTGCCCGCTGGTCAGCAAGGTCCATCGCCAGGCCGAGCGGCTGGTGGCGGCGGGGCGCCATATCCTGTTCATCGGCCACGCCGGCCATCCCGAGGTGATCGGCACGCTCGGCCAGGTGCCCGAAGGATCGATGACGCTGATCGAGACGGTCGAGGACGTCGACGCGCTCGTGCCGGCAGACCCGGCGAACCTCGCCTTCCTGACCCAGACGACGCTGTCGGTCGACGACACCGCCGCGATCATCGACGCACTGCTTCGCCGCTTTCCCATGGCCCAGGCGCCGCGCGGCGAGGACATCTGCTACGCGACGTCGAACCGCCAGGCGGCGGTGAAGGTGATCGCGCGGCAGTGCGATGCAGTGCTGGTGATCGGCGCGCCCAATTCGTCGAATTCGGTCCGCCTGGTCGAGGTGGCGGAGCGCGAGGGAACGCGCGCGATGCTGATCCGGCGCGCCGCCGACCTCGACTGGCAATTCCTGGACGGCGTCCGCACGCTCGGCCTCACCGCAGGCGCCTCGGCGCCCGAACTGTTGGTGCGGGAGCTGGTCGACCTGCTCGCCACGCGCTTCGACATCACCGAGCGCGAGGAGGAGACGACGCGCGAATCGATCTCGTTCAAGCTGCCCCGCGGGCTCGAGGCGGCGGCCTGATTCGAATACGCCGTCATCCCGGCGAGCCGGGATCCATCGTTCGGCACGCGGCTCAGCAAGATCGCTAGACGGTCGCTCGCGGCAGCATGGATCCCGGCTCGAGACCGGGATGACGGAGTTGGCTTGCGATTTCCCGGCCGCGCACGCTACCGCCGCCCTGTCTTCAATAACCAGGGAACGCGCCGTGGCGGTCTATACCCATGTCTCGGCCGAGGCGCTGACGACGTTTCTCGCGCGCTACGACGCCGGCACGCTGGTGTCGGCGAAGGGCATCGCCGAGGGGGTGGAGAACAGCAACTATCTGGTCGATACCACGACCGCGCGCTACATCCTGACGCTGTACGAAAAGCGCGTGGCGGAGGGCGACCTGCCCTTCTTCATGGACCTGCTCGACCATCTCGCCGCGCACGGCCTGCCGGTGCCGCCCGCGATCAAGGACCGGCAGGGCGCGACGATCCAGCAGCTGGAGGAGCGGCCTGCCTGCCTGATCCGCTTCCTGTCCGGGGTGTCGCTGTCGAACCCGACGCCGACGCAGGCGCGCGCTGCCGGCGAGGCGCTGGCCGCGCTTCACGCCGCGGTCGCCGATTTCGAACCGCAACGGCTCAACAGCATGGGCGTCGACACCTGGCGACCTCTGTACGAGCGATGCGGCGAGAGCCTGGACCGGATCGCCGTCGGCTTCCATGCCGACCTCGGCCGCGCCCTGGATGCGGTGGTGGCGCGCTGGCCGGGGGCGGGCGACATCGACCGCTGCGTGATCCACGCCGACCTGTTTCCCGACAACGTGCTGATGCTGGGCGACACGATCACCGGACTGATCGACTTCTATTTCGCCTGCACCGACTTCCGCCTCTACGACCTGGCGATCATGCACGCCGCGTGGTCGTTCGACGCGAGCAGCGAGGATCATGATGCGGCGGTGGGCGACGCGCTGATCGCGGGCTATCAGTCGCGCTTCCCCTTCACCGACGCCGACCGCCGCCATTTCGACGACCTCGCGGCGGGCGCCTGCATCCGCTTCACCCTGTCGCGGGCATGGGACTGGATCAACACGCCGGCCGACGCGATGGTGACGCGCAAGGACCCCCTCGCCTTCTGGCGGCGGTTGAGGGTTTACGATCCCGACCTCGCGTCGCTACTGCCGACGCTGTCATGACAGGAATGCTGGTCGAAATCGCCACCGACGGTGCGTGCAAGGGCAACCCGGGGCCGGGCGGCTGGGGCGCGCTGATCCGCTATGGCGAGCACGAGAAGGAACTGGCGGGGGGCGAGCCGGTCACCACCAACAACCGCATGGAACTGACCGCCGCGATCGAGGCGCTGAAGGTGCTGACGCGGCCGTGTACGATCAAGCTGTCGACCGACAGCAAATATGTGATGGACGGGCTGACCCGCTGGATCCACGGCTGGCGCAAGAACGGCTGGCGCACCGCCGACAAGAAGCCGGTCAAGAACGCCGAGCTGTGGCAGGAACTGTTCGTCCTGTCGCAGCGCCACCAGATCGAATGGATCTGGGTCAAGGGCCATGCCGGCCATCCCGACAACGAGCGCGTCGACAAATTGGCGAGCGATGCAGCGGTCGCGGCGGGGAAGGGCTGAGATCGGCGGCGCTGCGCGCGTCGTTCGTAAGACCCTGTGTCACATGCCGTTAAACTCTGGCGGCTAGCGTTCCGCCATGGTTTCCGCTCCGTTCACCATGGCATCGCGCAGCATCACGATGCGGCTGATGACACCCGTCGTCCTCATGCTGCTGCTGGCGGTTTTCATGGAGATCGTCAGCATCTCGACCCGCGAGCGGATCGTTTCCGCCTATGACGCGATCGAGCGCAGCCGGACGCTGCAGCTCGATCTGATGGAACTTCGATCGCTGAGCCGTTCGCTCCAGCGGGATGCACTCAATCTGGCGATTGAGCCCGAGGCGTCGGAGCGCCGGATCATCCGCGACAAATTCGTCCATCGGTTGAGCGACATGCGCGCCCGGCTCGCAGCGCTGGAGCGCTCGCCCGGCTTCGATCGAGGTGCCGACGACCGCCGTTACCTGGCCGGCCAGCACAAGGTGGTCGAACGCCTCGCCGCGGTCGTCGCCGCCAGCGAGCGCGGTAATCGGCAGCGCGCGCTGGCCATGTTCCGTGCCGATGTCCGCCCCGTTGAGCGCGCCGCATCGACCGCGGCCGATACCCTCATCGCAGGTCAGGAACGCGCGGTAGACGCCTTGCGGGCGGAGGCCGACTCGATCGAACGCCGCGAACTGGCAGTTGGCATCGGCGCCGCGCTGCTGCTGCTGGCGTCGAGCATCGCCGCCACCCAAATGATCATCCGGCGCTCGGTGGTGTCGCCGCTGCTCGATATCGAGGAGGCGATGACGCGGCTGGCGGCAGGCGATGCCGCCGGTATCACGCCGCATGCCGGTCGAGAGGACGAGATCGGCGCGATGGCGCGCGCGATCGAGGTGTTTCGCACCGCCGCGATCGAGCGCCAGGCGCTGGAGACGGAACGCAGCGCGATGATCGCCAGGCAGATGCGCGCGCAGCTCGACGAGGAGCGCCGGCTGCGGCAGCAGGACGAGGCGGAAGCCGCCCGCAGCCGCCAGCTGGGCGATTCCGCCGCCGCGCTCGAGGCACGCGCAGGCGTTGCGGTCGACCGACTGCGGGTGTCGTCACGCAACCTGCTTGACGCCGCCGCCGCGATGAAGACGCGGGCGATCGCTGCGCGGACCAACCTGGTCGACGTGGGCGACGCGGTATCGCGCGCGGCGACCGGGGCGACCGACATCGCCGCCGCCACCGACCAGTTCATGACCGTGCTCGGCACCGCGGGCGACCGCACCCGATCCTGCGCCGACCTGAGCGCAGCCGCCGCCGGGCAGACCGCCGAGCTGGCCGAACGGATGCGCCGCGTCCAGGACGACGCGGCGCGCGTCGGCACCGTCATCGACATCATCGGCGGGATCGCCAAGCAGACGAGCATGCTCGCGCTCAACGCCGGGATCGAGGCGGCGCGGGCCGGCCCCGCCGGGCACAGCTTCGCGGTGGTGGCGCAGGAGGTGAAGGCGCTCGCCGCGCAGACCGCCCGCTCGACCGGCGAGATCGCGGATCAGATCGGCGCGATGCAGCGTGCCTCGGTCCAGGCCGGCCACAGCCTCGACGAAATGGGCGCGACGATTGCCGCGGTCGCCCGCTATGCGCAGGACCTGGCAGACGCGATCAGCGAACAGGCGACGCAGGGCCGGATCATCAGCCACAACGTCTCCAGCGCCGCCAACGACCTCGACCTGATCGCCACCCGGATCGACAGCGTCGCGGTGATCGCCGCCGACAACGGCCACCAGGCTGAGGCGCTCGACGACGATGCCAAGGCGATCGACGCCGATGCGGGGACGATCGATGGCGCCCTCACCGCCTTCTTTGCCGGCCTTCACGCCACCCGCGGCGACGCGCGCCCATCGGGCCCAACTTATGTTGAGCGATCCGTAGGTTGATAGATACCAACCTAGCCGCTGACGCAGGAACCCTGCCCCATTCGCCTTCGTCTTCCAGATGATTGGAGCGGTATCGAAACGACCCCGAACAACCGGGGGGGCTGCCGCTTCATCGGAGGGAGAATTTTCATGGCATATGCTAACGATGAACGTGTGGTCGTCGAACGCCGCAGCAACACGGGCCGCATCCTGGCCGCGATCGTCGGCGTCATTCTGCTGATCGTGCTGATCCTGTTCGCGACCGGCTTCTGGTCGGCGAAGGTCGAGAAGACGGGCGCGCTGCCCGACGTCGACATCAGCGCCAAGGGCGGCGAGCTGCCCAAGGTGGATCTCGATTCCAAGAAGGTCGTGGTCGGTGCCAAGGACACGTCGATCGAGGTGCCCAAGGTCACGACCGAGAAGGAAAAGGTCGCGGTTCCGGTCGTCGGCGTCACCGACGGCAAGAAGGACTGATCTTCGCTACACCCGCGTTCGGCGTATCGGAACGCGGGTACCGGGCGGCTCCCATGCCCGGCCTCGCGCTCCTTTTCCGCAGGGGGTCGTCTGCGGAAAAGGGGCGTAGAGGCGCGGGATGACTGCCCCTCGCGCTTCGTCCGCGGCGACGCTACAGCCGCGCGATGCTTCGGCTTTCCAACCTGACCCTGCCGCTCGACCATGAAGCCGGTGCGCTCGCGCCTGCGATCTGCACGCGGCTGGCCATCGCCGCCGACGATCTGATCGGGTTCGATATCGTCCGCCGCGGCAATGATGCGCGCAAGAAGAGTGCGATTCTGCTCGTCTACACGGTCGACGTCACGCTGCGCGACGAGGCATCGGTGCTGGCGCGCTTCGCCGGCGATACCAACGTCCGCCCGACCCCCGACACCGTCTATCGCCACGTCGTCGGCGAGGTGCCCGCCGGCACGAAGCGACCGGTCGTGATCGGGGCCGGCCCGTGCGGCCTGTTTGCCGGGTTGATCCTGGCGCAGATGGGATTTCGCCCGATCATCCTCGATCGCGGCAAGGTGGTGCGCGAGCGGACCAAGGACACCTGGGGCCTGTGGCGGCGCGGCGTGCTCGATCCCGAATCGAACGTCCAGTTCGGCGAGGGCGGCGCCGGCACCTTTTCCGACGGCAAGCTCTACAGCCGGATCAAGGATCCACGCCATCTCAACCGCAAGGTGCTGATCGAGTTCGTGAAAGCCGGCGCGCCCGAGGATATCCTGACCGAGGCGCATCCCCACATCGGCACGTTCCGCCTGGTGACGATGGTCGAGAGCATGCGCGCATCGATCGAGGCGCTGGGGGGCGAGTATCGCTTCGGCACACGCGTCGACGGGATCGATGTCGAGACCGACGGCAGCGGCCAGCGCCGGGTGCGCGGGCTGCACACGCATGACGGCGGCTACATCGAGGCGGATCGGGTCGTGATGGCGGTCGGCCACAGCGCGCGCGATACCTTCGCGATGCTTCACCAGGCCGGCGTGTTCGCCGAGCCCAAGCCCTTTTCGATCGGCGTTCGGATCGAGCATCCGCAAAGCTGGATCGATCGCGCGCGGTTCGGCGCCAATGCCGGCAACCCGATCCTGGGCGCGGCGGAATATCACATCTCGCACCACTGCTCGAACGGGCGCACGGTCTACAGCTTCTGCATGTGCCCGGGCGGCACCGTCGTCGCGGCGACGTCGGAGGAAGGCCAGGTCGCGACCAACGGCATGAGCCAATATTCGCGCAACGAGCGCAACGCCAATTCGGGCTTCGTCGTCGCGATCGATCCGGCGCGCGACTATCCCGGCGACGCGCTGGCGGGCATCGCGCTGCAACGGCATTGGGAAAAGCGCGCCTTCGTCGCCGGCGGATCGGATTATCGCGCACCGGCGCAGCGGGTCGGCGACTTCCTGGCCAAGCGCGCGTCGAGCGACCTGGGGTCGATCGTGCCCTCGTATCGGCCGGGGGTGCGACCGACCGATCTGGCCGACTGCCTGCCCGACTATGCCGTGGAGGCGATGCGCGAGGCGCTGCCGGTGTTCGGGCGCCAGATCGCCGGCTACGACCATCCCGACGTGGTGATGACCGGCGTCGAGACGCGCACCTCGTCGCCCGTCCGCTTCACGCGCGGCCCCGATTTCCAGAGCCTCAACACCATCGGCCTCTACCCCGCCGGCGAAGGGGCTGGCTATGCCGGCGGCATCCTGTCGGCGGCGGTCGACGGCATCAAGGTGGCGGAGGCGGTCGCGACGAGCCTGTGCGCCGCCGGCTGAAGATCTTCTTCGATGGCGGATCGCGGGGCAATCCGGGGTCGATCGAGGTCGCGGTGGTGGCCGGCGGACGTGCAATTGTCCGCACCGATCTGGGCGAGGGCAGCAGCGCCGACGCCGAATGGCTGGCGCTGATCTACGCGGCGGAGACGGCGCGCGAGATCGGCGGCGAGGTCGTGCTGCTGGGCGATTCCGCGGATGTGATCGCCAAGGCGAACGGCAGGGTGGCCTGCCGCGGCGAGGCGGCCGCCTATCGCGAGCGCTTCCTGTCGGTGGCGGGCGCGCTGCCCGTCCGGCATATCGGGCGCACGCAGAACCTGGCGGGCATCGCGCTGGCGCGGCGACATCCGCGATGACTCGCGTTGCGCGAGAGCGGCGAATGAGGAAGGCGAGCGCATGACCCTGTCGATACGCGAGGCGGTGGCGGCGCGGCGCTCGGTGCGCGGGTTCCTGCCCGACCCGGTGCCGCTCGACACGCTGCGCCGCATCGCGATCGAGGCGGGACGCGCGGCGACTGGTGGCAATCTGCAACCGTGGCACGTCGATATCGTCACCGGCGACGCGCTCACGGAGTTAAAGGCGGTCATGGCGGATCGCGTCGCCAGCGGCGGCGCCGAGACGCCTGGCTATGCGATCTATCCGCCGGACCTCGACGGGCCCTACGACGAGCGCCGCCGGGCGATGGGGGAGCTGCTGTACAATCACCTCGGCATCCCGCGCGAGGACAAGGCGGCGCGACGGGATTGGTTCGCACGCAACTTCCAGCTGTTCGGCGCGCCGGCGGCCTATTTCGTGACGGTCGACCGCCGCATGGGGCCGCCGCAATGGGCCGACCTTGGCATGTACCTGCAAGCGCTGATGCTGCTGGCGGTCGACGTAGGCCTCGCCACCTGCGCGCAGGAGGCATGGGCGCTGTATCCCGAGACGGTGGCCGGTTTCCTCGGCACACCGGCGGAGCGACTGCTGTTCTGCGGCGTCGCGATCGGGCTGGAGGATCCCGCCGATCCGGCCAACCGGACGCGAAGCGAACGGGCGCCCGACCATGAGTGGCTGACGATCAGGGGCTGATACGCAATTGACCTGCGATATGAACGGCTAACAAAATTGCGACGAGGCGGCAGTTTTTTGCCGTAATTCGTTTCTACTGTTGCGTTCATGACACACCGAATCAGCCGCCGGCGCTCATGAAGATCGCAGCCCTCCTCGCCGCCGCAGCCTGGGCGCAGGACGCGCCGCCCCAGACCAGCGATACCGGGGCCGACACCGAAGGCGAGGCGGTCGTCGTCACTGCCAAGCGCGCCTATGGATCGGCGATCGCCGACATTCCCCCGGTGCTCGAGCTCGATCGCAATGCGCTCGACGCACTCGGCGCAACCAAGATCAGCGAGCTGATCCAACGCCTCGGTTCGTCCACCCGCTCGTTCACCGGCGAGGCCAGCGGCATTCTGCTCAACGGCCGCCGCGTCGCCAGCGAGCAGGACGTGTACGGCATCCCGCCCGAGGCGATCGAGAAGGTCGAGGTGCTGAGCGAGCGCGATGCCGCGCGCTTCGGCTTCTCGCCGACGATGCGCGTCACGAACTTCATCACCAAGAAGCAATTCCGCGCACTCGCCACCCAGCAGCTCGCCGGTGCGGCGACCGAGGGCGGCGGCGGCACCAATTACACCGAAGCGAACAGCACCCGGATCGACGGCAACCGGCGACTGACCGTCACCGCCAGCTATTTGCGCCAGAACCCCGTCTTTGAAACCCAGCGCGACATCGCGCCGGTGATCGACGCCGCGCGCGGCATCAACTTGTCGCCCTATCGCACGCTCAACCCGCTGTCCGACAAGGTGTCGCTCGACGGCACGCTGGCCGCGCCGGTGTCGGGCAAGATCGACGGATCGCTCAACGTCACCATGGAGGCGGAACGCACGCGGGGGCTGATCGGCCTTGCCACCGATCCGCTGCCGACCGGCGCGCCCGACATCCTGCGCCAGCGTACGACCCGGCTGTCGCTCCACGCCGGCGGCACGCTGCAGGGCTATGTCGGCAGCTGGTCGTGGAACGCGACGTCGAGCTACGACCGGCTCGACCGCGCCGCCCTGTCGCGCGGCGACGATGCCACCGTGCCGCCGATCGACCGCAGCCGCACGACCGCCGACACCGTCGCGGGCAAGCTGGTGGCGAGCGGCCCGGTGCTGACGCTGCCCGCGGGCGCGGCGCGGGTCACGCTCTCGGCCGATTATGGCCGGTCAAACAGCAATGGCGTCGCCTTTCGCGGGACCGACGGCTTCGACTTCGCGCGCACGGTGCGCAGCGCCGCGGTCAACGCCACCGTGCCGATCATCTCGCCCGATGGCCCCGCTCTCGCCTTTGCGGGGCGGTTGTCGGCGACCGGCGAGATCGGCGTGTCCGACGTGTCGGGATCGGGCCAGCTGCTTCGCTCCACCTATGCGCTCACCTGGGTGCCGCGGCCGATCGTCGACTTCAACCTGTCGGTGAACCGCACCCAGACCCCGCCCGACATCGCGCTGCTCAACGCGCCCGTGCAGACGACGCCCAACGTCCCCTTCTTCGACTTCGTGCGCGGCCAGAGCGATCTCGTCACCACGGTCGCGGGCGGCAATCCCGGGCTCGACCCCGAACGGCGGCGGATCACGACCGCCGGCATCGGGCTGAATCCGATCAAGAACACCAGTTTCCGCCTCGCCCTCGACTATATCGACACCGACATCCGCAACCTCACCGCAGTGCCGAGCGGCGCGACGTTGCCGATCCAGCGGGCGTTTCCCGACCGCTTCGTCCGCGACGCCAGCGGCGCGCTGGTGTCGGTCGATTTCAGCTCGGTCAACATCGCCCGCGAGCGCGAGCGCAAGCTGCGGCTCAGCACCAACCTGTTCACCAAGCTCGGCAAGTCGCCGCCGCCGCCGCCCGCGCCCACGCCGGGAGCGAAGCCCGACGCCGCCGCCCCGCCGCCCCGCCCCGTCAAGCGACCGCCGGTCCTGTTCATGAACGCCAGCGCGACCTATCGCCTGGCCGATGCGATCACGCTGCGCCCCGGCCTCGCCCCGCTTGACCTGCTCGACGGCGCGACGCTCGACGGCACCGGCGGTCGCGCGCGGTGGGAAGCGGATGGGACGATCGGGCTCGGCTATGGTCCGGTGAACATCGGCACCTATTCGCGGCTGCAGGGGCCGACGCGCATCCGCAGCGAGCTGCCCGGTTCCGACCTTCGCTTCTCGGAACGGACCTGGATCGTCCTCTACAGTTTCGTCGATGTGTCGAAGCTGGTGAAGGCGCCGTGGACGCAGAAGATGTCGCTCCAGTTCACTGTCGAGAACCTGCTCAACGATCGCGTCGACGTCCGCGCCGCCGATGGCCGGACGCCAACGCGCTACCAGAGCGCCTATCTCGATCCGCTCGGCCGTTCGGTCCGCATCGGCGTCCGCAAGCTGTTCTAGCGTTCGATGACGTCAGCCTGGGCCGTTCATGCTAAGCGCAGTCGAAGCACATGCCCCGAGCGCATTCGCCTGTGGCCTGTCCTTCGACGTCGCTCAGGACGAACGGAATAGAGGCGAGCCCGAATTATAAGGTCGAACGACGCGCTTTCACCAGCGCGGCGTCGAGTGCCGACAGGAAGCGCGAGCGGTCCTCGCGGCTGAAGGGCGGCGGACCGCCGATGCGGTCGCCGCCGGCGCGCAGGTCGCTCATGATCGCGCGAACCGCGACCGCATTGCCGATCGACGCGGTGGTGAAGGGCTTGCCGTTGGGCGCGATCACCGCCGCCGCACCCGCCTTCAGGCAGCGATCGGCAAGCAGGATGTCCGCCGTCACCACGACGCAGTGGGCATCGATCCGCTCGGCGATCCAGTCGTCGGCGGCATCGAAGCCGTCGCTGACGACGACGCGCTCGACCAGCGGATGCTGCGGCACGCGGAAGTGGGCATTGCTGACGACGGTCACGGGCACCTCGAGCCGCCAGGCGACGCGATAGATCTCGTCCTTGACCGGACAGGCATCGGCATCGACCAGGATATGCGGCTGGACCATCGCCGCCCCATCGCATGGCGGCGACCGTACACGCAACGGAAGCGACGGTGCCGGGTTGAGCGCCGATGGCAAAGAACATCCTAATCACCGGCGCCAGCGTCGCCGCCAATACCGCCGCCTTTTGGCTGGGCCGCGGCGGCTGCGCCGTGACCGTGGTCGAGCGGGCGCCGTCCTTTCGCGACGGCGGCCAGAACGTCGACGTCCGCGGTGTCGGACGCGAGGTGCTCCGCCGCATGGGGCTGGAACAGGCAGCGCTCGCCCAGGGGACCGGCGAGGAGGGCACGGCATGGGTCGATGGCGAAGGCCGGCCGGTCGCCGAATTCCGCACCGACGAGATGGCGGGCGACGGCCCGACCGCCGAGATGGAGATCCTGCGCGGCGATCTGGCGCGGCTGCTGTACGAGGCGGCACGCGATCGCGCCGACTATCGCTTCGGCGACCATGTCACGCACATCGTGCAGGACGGTGATGGCGCGGCCGTCACCTTCGCTAGCGGCGGCACCGAGCGGTACGACGCCGTCGTGGTCGCCGAAGGGGTCGGCTCGACGACGCGCGAACTGGCCTTTCCGCAAGAGAACGACCCGCGCTGGATGGACCTGACCATCGCCTATTTCACCATCCCGCCCACGCCGGACGACGATCGGATGTGGCGCTGGTACAATGCCACCGGTGGCCGAAGCATCTCGCTGCGTCCCGACCGGCACGGCACGACACGTGCGATGCTGTCGGTCCAGAAGCCGCCCGAGGGGGAGCAGGACTGGTCGCGCGATCGCCAGCGCCAGTGGCTGGCGGAGCGGTTCGCCGACGCCGGCTGGCAGGCGGCACGGGTGCTGGAGGGGCTGGCGACGACCGACGACTTCTACTTCGACGTCCTGCGCCAGGTGCGGATGCCGCGCTGGTCGAACGGCCGCGTCGCGCTGACCGGCGATGCCGCCTGGTGCGCGACGCCGATCGCGGGGATCGGCACGACGCTGGCGGTGACGGGCGCCTATGTGCTGGCGGCGGAGCTGCTGCGCCACGACGATCCGGCGACCGCATTCGCCGCCTATGAACGCGCGATGCGGCCGATGGTCGAGGAGGGACAGGGCGTTCCCAAGATCGCGCCGCGCCTGATGAACCCGCACAGCCGGCTCGGCATCCGGCTGCTCCACGGCGTCCTCGGCATCGCCAGCACGCCGGCGCTCCGCGACGCCGCCGCAAAGCTGTTCGCGCGGCCGCCCAAGCAGCCGGACCTGTCCGGCTATCCGACTGACGTAGCCGCGGTCGCAGTGGCTCGATAGACTGGGCGACAATCAGCCGGAGCCCTTCGATGCGCCAGACCCTCACCGCCCTCCTCCTCGCCACGCTCTCGCTGGGCAGCCCCGCCGCCGCGCAGACCCTGGCCCCCACCCCGGCCCCCGTCGCCACCCCGCAGCCGGGCGAGGTGCGCGTGGTGCTGACGACCAGCGCCGGGCCGATGACGATCGCGGTCGATCCCGTCCATGCGCCGCTGACGGCCAAGAACTTCCTTCGCTACGTCGATGCCAGGCGGCTCGACGGCACCATCTTCTACCGCGCGATGAAGCTGGGCGACGGCGCTGGCCTGATCCAGGGCGGGGTGCAGAACGACCCCAAGCGGCTCTATCCCCCCGTCGCGCACGAACCGACGACGCTGACCGGGCTGAGCAACAGGGACTTCGCGATCTCGATGGCGCGCGACGTGCCGGGCAATGCGACGGCGGACTTCTTCATCTCGGTCGGCGACCTCACGTCGCTCGATGCCAAGCCCGGCGACCCGGGCTTCGCGGTGTTCGGGCGCGTCGTCGACGGCACCGACACCGTGCGCAGCATTCTGGGCATGCCGACGACCGCCACTGCCCGCAATCCCGCGATGAACGGGCAAATGCTGGCGGAACCGGTGAAGATACTGACCGCGCGGCGGGCGGTTCCCTCATAAGTCCTCCCCCGGAGGGGGAGGATTTGATCGCCCTTCCCTCACCCGGATCATGCGTTAAGGTGCGCCGACCTATGCCGACCGTCTACGCCGTTTCCACCATCGCCCAGACGATCCAGCTGTCGTTGAGCCCGGTCTTCATGCTGGCCGGCATCGCCGGGCTGCTGAACGTGCTCGCCGGACGATTGTCGCGCGTGGTCGATCGCGCCCGTGCGCTCGAAGCGCTGCATCCGCGCTCGACCGGGGCCGAGCACGAACGCCACGTCTGGGAACTGCGCCGGCTCGACCGACGGGTGACGATCATCAACGCCTCGCTGTTCCTGGCGGTGGCGAGCGCGATCATGACCTGCCTGGTCGTCGCGCTGCTGTTCGTCGCCAATCTCGCCAAGCTGCATATCGGCACCATCGTCGCCCTGTCGTTCATCATGGCGATGGTGCTGCTGGTCGCCTCGCTGATCTCGTTCCTGGTCGAGGTCCGCGTATCGCTGCGCGCAATCCACGTCCGCGCCGAGCTGCTCGAGCGGCGCCCCTGATCGACCGGTAGCGGCCACGGTTACCGAACCGGGTCCAACCCCGGCCCCGCATCCGCCGTCGAAAGATAGCGCGGCGCGACCCTCTGCTTGGCACGCTGCTCATAGGCATAGCCCGCACCCAGCACGGTCGCGTCGCCGCCCCTGGTCGCGATGAACGACAGCCCGGCGGGCAGGCCGCGGACCAGTCCCATCGGCACCGTCAGGTTGGGATAGCCCGCCACCGCCGGCAAGGTCGACGAGCTGGGGCCGCCATATTGGTCGCCATAGACGGGATCGCTCAGCCAGGCCGGGCCATAGGTCGGCTCGACGAGCACGCGCGCCCTCGCCTTGGCAAGCAGCGCGTCGATCGCCCCGCTGGCCTGCGCCAGCGACTTGGCGCGCGCCGCCTTGTAGGCCGGATCGTCGAGGCCCTTGGTCCTGGCCGCCGCCAGGAACGTCTCCTGTGCGAAGAACGGCATCTCGGTGGCGGCATTGGCCTCGTTGAAGGCGATGACCTGATCGAGTGTCCGGGTACGCACGCTCGCCGGCGTGGTCGCCAGATAGGCGTCGAGATCGGCTTTGAGCTCGGTCTGGAGCACCAGCAGCTCCGCCTCGCCCAGCCCCGGCAGCTTGGGCGCCTCGACCTCGACCAGTTCCGCGCCCGCCGCCTTCAGCACCGCCAGCGCGGCGTCGTAGCGGGCGGCGAGATCGGCGGTCATCTCCGGTCGCAGCACCGCGATCCGCATGCCCGACAAGGCGCTGGTCGACAGGCCCGCGGCATAATCGACATTCGCCCCGCCGGTCGCCATCGCCGACAGCATCAGCGCCGCGTCGCGCACGCTGCGCGCCATCGGCCCCGGCGTGTCCTGCGAATGGCTGATCGGCACCACGCGCTCGCCGCTGACCAGCCCGATCGTCGGCTTCAGCCCGACCAGCCCGTTGATCGACGAGGGGCATACCACCGACCCGTCGGTTTCGGTCCCCACCCCCGCCGCGGCGAAGCTGGCCGCGATCGCGCTGCCCGACCCCGACGACGAACCGCAGGCGGTGCGATCGAGCGCATACGGATTGCGCACCAATCCGCCGACCGCGCTCCAGCCGCTCATCGACCGGGTCGAGCGGATGTTGGCCCATTCGGACAGGTTGGTCTTGCCCAGGATCACCGCCCCCGCCGCGCGCAGCCGCGCCACCAGCGGTGCGTCGCGTCGAGTGACATTGTCCTTCAGCGCGAGGCTGCCCGCGGTCGTCGCCATCGGATCGGCGCTTTCGATATTGTCCTTGATGAGCACCGGCACGCCATGCAGCGGCCCGCGCACCCGTCCGGCCCGACGCTCGGCATCGAGCGCGCGCGCCTGCGCCAGCGCGTCGGGATTTATTGCGATGATGCTGCGCAGCATCGGCCCCTTGCGGTCCATCGCCGCGATTCTCTTTTCATACGCGCGGACCAGATCGACGCTCGTCGCGCGCCCGGCGGTCATCGCCGCCTGCAGATCGTCGATCGATCGCTCCTCGACCGGCACCTCACGGGCCCCGATCGGCGCGGCGACAGCCAATAAACCCACGAGAATCAGATGCTTCATCAATAGACCCTTCATATCGCGGCGATGCTAGCCGGCACACCGTCGCGCGCAAGCGGAACCCCGCGCCTTCCCGATCGCTCGTTCGCCATGCTTGCCACCGTCTCGCCGTCGATCCACACCGCCCGCTGATGGCGACCGTCCTGAAGTTCTTGGGCCGTGCGGTGCTCCTGGTGCTCATCCTGCTGGCGCTGGCGATCGCGCTCGTTCCGCGCTTCCTCGACCGCCTTTATTACGAAGGGCCGGCAAGCGACCATTTCGACGGCCAGCGCTTCTTCAACCCCGATGGAGACGCCGATACGCTGCGCTCGCCAACCGGCGGACGTGGTGGGCGGGCCGGATTCTTCTGGCGCTATCTCAGCGGCAACGACGGGCGTCCCGTCTGGCCCGATCGGGTGACGGTCGCGCAGGCGACGCCCGCGGCGCGGGTCGAGGGCACGCGGATGGTCGCGACCTGGGTCGGCCACGCCACGGTGCTGGTCCAGACGCAGGGCCTCAATATCCTGACCGACCCGATCTACGCCGACCGCGCCGGTCCGCTAGGGTTCGGGCCCAAGCGCGTCGCGGCGCCCGGCATCGCGTTCGACAAGCTGCCGAAGATCGACCTCGTCCTCGTCAGCCACAACCACTACGACCATCTCGACCTGACGACACTCGAGCGGCTTTGGGAGCGCGACCGGCCGACGATCGTCACCAGCCTGGGCAACGACAGCGTCATCGGCCAGGTCGGTGCGAAGGCGACCGCGCTCGACTGGCGCCAGCGGCTGACGGTGCGGCCGGGCGTCGAGGTGGCGGTGACGCGCAACCACCATTGGGGCAGCCGCTGGTTCGCCGACCGCAATCGCGCGCTCTGGTCCAGCTTCGTCGTCCGCCTGCCGAGCGGCGGCAACCTGTTCTTCGCCGGCGACACCGGCTTCGGCGATGGCCACTGGCCAGCGGAGGCGGCGGCGCTGGGGCCGATCCGCCTCGCCCTGATCCCGATCGGCGCGTTCCGCTTCGCGCCCGGCCAGATGGGGGCCGGCAGCCACATCGGCCCGCTCGATGCGGTCGAGGTCTATCGCCGCCTGGGCGCGGCGCACGGGCTGGCGATCCACTGGGGGACGTTCCGCCTGTCGTACGAGGCATACGACACGCCGCCCAGGCTGCTGGCGGCGGCGATGGCATGTACGCGGCAGACGGGGTTCACCGGCGTGCCGATCGGCATGCCGCAGGACGTGCCGCTGTATCGCGCGCCGGCCCCGGTGCCCGCGATGACGCGCGAGCAGCGGCTGGCGTGCCTGGACACGCCAGCGGTGCGCGCGCTTCGATAAGGCGATCCTCCCCCGCCAAGGGGGAGGATCGAATTAGGCCTGATCCAGCAGATCCAGCACCGCCGCGGTCATCGCCACCGTCCCCGTCACCACCACCGCTTCGGGATCGACCTTGAACAGCGGCGAGTGATGCGACGGCACCGCAGGCCCGCCCTTCGCTGCCGCCGCGATCGTTGCGGCGGGTGTGCCGCCGACCGCGAAATAATAGCCCTTCACCCCGCTGTCGGGCTGGACGAGATAGGCGAAGTCCTCCGCGCCCATGCCCTTCTGCTCGAAGGGGATGACGTTCTCGCGTCCCAGCGTCTTCACCATCACCGCATTGAGCCGGCGGGCGAGCGCGGCGTCGTTGGTCGTCGTCGGCGTGCCTTCGGTCACGGTCACGATGGGCATCTTGTCCTCGGGCATGCCATTCATCACGCCGACGCCGCGGGCGACGCGCTTGATCCCGGCGAGCAGCTGCGCCCGCGTCGCCTCGTCATTGGCGCGCACGGTCACCTGCAGCTTCGCCTGGTCGGAGATGATGTTATGCTTCAGCCCGGCGTGAAAGCTGCCGACGGTGATGACGCCGGGATCGAGCGGCATCCGCTCGCGGCTGATGAGCCCCTGCAACGCGATCACCAGCTGCGACGCCATATAGACCGGATCCTTGCCGGCATGCGGGCTGGCGCCGTGCGCGCCGATGCCGGGGACGGTGATGTCGACCGAATCAGACGAGGAATATTGGATCCTCTCCGACGCCGACACCGTCCCGCTCGCGCCTTCCGAATTGCTGTGGAAGGCGAGCGCATAGTCGGGCTTGGGGAAGCGCGTGTAGAGCCCGTCCTTCAGCATCGCGCTGGCGCCCATCACCCGCTCCTCGCCGGGCTGGGCGATGAAGACGACGGTGCCGTGCCAGCGATCCTTCAGCGCCGCGAGCCGCCGTGCGGTCGCGACCAGCGCGGTGATGTGGGTGTCGTGGCCGCAGGCGTGCATCACCGGCGCCTCCACACCGTCGAGCCCAATCTGACGCGCCGTGGAGGCATTGGCCAGGCCCGACTTCTCCTCGACGGGCAGGCCGTCCATGTCGGCGCGCACGAGCACGACCGGTCCGGCGCCATTCTTGAGCACGCCGACCACGCCGGTAGTGCCGACCTTCTCGGTCACCTGCATCCCCGGCACCTTGCGCAGCTCGGCCGCCATCCTCGCCGACGTCTTGTATTCGCGCATCGACAGCTCGGGATTGCGGTGGAACCAGTCCCACATCGCACCCAGGCTCTGGCGATAATCGGCGCGAACCGCCGCGGCATAATCGGGCTCGGCAGCCAGCGCCGGCGTGGCGGTGGACAGCAGCAGCGCGGCGGCGAGCAGGTGACGCATGTGTCAGGAATCCCCCTTGTGGTTCCCGCACCTTAGCCACCCTTCATCCTCCCCCGCCAGGGGGAGGATTGCGGTTCAATCGACGAACGCGCGCTCGATCACGAACTGCCCGGGCTTGGCGTTGGAGCCTTCCTCCAGCCCCGCCGCCTCGAGCAGCCCCGCCGTTTCCTTGATCATCGCGGTCGAGCCGCAGAGCATCACGCGGTCGATCTCGGGATCGAACCGTGCCGGCCCCTCGACCGGCGCGCCGAACAGGCGGCCGTCGGCGATCAGGTCGGTGATGCGCCCCGTGGTCGCGAACGGCTCGCGCGTCACCGTCGGGATATAGTGGAACTGCGTCTGCGCCTGGTCGCCGACCAGGGGATCGTCCGCTAGCTGCGCACTCAGCTCGTCGTGATACGCCAGGTCCGACACGCGGCGCGTGCCATGGACGACGATGATCTGCGAGAAGCGGTCATACACCTCGGGGTCGCGCGCCAGGCTGAGGAACGGCGCCAGCCCGGTGCCGGTCGACAGCATCCACAACCGCTGCCCGCCGAGCAGCGCGTCGCACACCAGCGTGCCGGTCGGCTTGCGGCCGAGATACAGCTGATCGTCCGCCTGGATCATCTGCAGCCGCCCGGTCAGCGGGCCATCCTGGACCTTGATCGACAGGAACTCGAGCTCGTCCGAATAGGCCGGGCTGGCGATCGAATAGGCGCGCATGATCGGCTTGCCGCCATCCTCGCCCGGCAGGCCGAGCATCACGAACTCGCCCGAGCGGAAGCGGAACGACGGCGGCCGGTCGACCGCGAAGGAAAACAGATGCTCGTTCCAGTGCCGAACCCATTTGACGGTCGCGGTCTGGAAAGCAGTGTGATCAGGAATGAGCGCCGGCGGACGCGTCAGCATGTTCATCGGTCTTCGCCAAATGGACTGAGAGAAGGGCGCACGGCCCCTATGAAAGCGCGTCGCACTATCGCCGCTACCCCCGGTGTCAACGCGCAAGCGGCAAACTTTATCTTTACACGGGCGGGGGCATTCATGACACCCTTCATTTTTGCAATGGACGTTCCCCATGGTCGAGACGGTCACGCTGAGCCCGTGGAGGCGCGCTCTTCCCATCATCGCGCGCGTAAGGGGCAAGGCCGGCCTGGGACGCACCTACCGGGACCATGCCGAGGCGATCGAACTGGCGCCCGCCGAACGAATCTATTCGCCCGGCATCCTGTCGCTGCCCGGCGAATCCGAGCGGGCAACGGGTACGATGCCCCACACCACGGTCGACGAGATCAGGCAGCTCGAAAACGAGGGTGAGTTTTCCCACGGCGCCACCCTGGCCTATCGGATCGACAATGCCCTGTTGGCGGACGGCTGCGTCTATTATGGCTATGACTATAACGTCGTCACCCCCGGGATTTCGCGCGCACCCTTTATCCCCGGGCATGTCGATCGTCACGGCGAGGCGCAATTGTCCAGCGACACGTCGTCCGAAATGTATTTCGGGCATTGGCTGCTCGATGGGCAGAGCACCGAGCTGTTGGCGGCAGATCGCGGGCTCGACGCGCTGGCGTTTGGCCCGCCCGCAACCCATCACAAGGCGGAATATCGGAGCGTCAGCGGACTCGATGTCCGGCCGGTGCGCTATGCGGCGGTGGACCGACTGTGGGTCATCGACGATCGTGGCCTGAACAGCGCGCGCAACGAACGCTGGGCGCGGCTGCGCGACAGGGTCAGGGCGCTGGCCGCCCCGCCGTCATCGCCGGAGCGCGTCTATCTGGTCCGGTCTGGCGGCACCAGCGGCCGCAGCGTGAACAACGCGGACGCGTTCGAGGCTGCGCTCGCCCGCCACGATTTCGCCTCCGTCGATCCAATGAAGCATTCGGTCGCGGAGATCGCGGGACTGCTGTCACGCGCCAAGCTCGTCGTGTCGATCGAGGGCAGCCATCAGAGTCACGCGTTGATGGCGATGCCGCCCGGCAGCACGCTGCTCACCATCCAACCGGCAGACCGATTCCTGCACAGCTATCTGTTCTTCGCCAATGTCGCCGGGATCCGGTCGGCCTATACGATCGCCGAGCAGGAATGCGCGGGCTATCGGGTGGACCTCGACCGGCTGGAAAGGACGCTCGACCTGATCGGCTGATCGCATGAGGCGAGTTGCGGGTGGCGCCGCCGCCACCATATTCCCACCATGGCGATCCAGATCCGTACCAACCTGGCCGAACCCGAGACCGGCGACACCTTCGTCCCCCATCGGCCGCAGCGACCCGCCAAGGTAGAGGGCGGCAAGCGGTTCGAGCTGGTCAGCGACTATGAACCCTCGGGCGACCAGCCGACCGCGATCGCCGAGCTGGTCGGTGCGGCGAGGGAGGGCGAGCGCGATCAGGTGCTGCTGGGTGTCACCGGATCGGGCAAGACCTTCACCATGGCCAAGGTGATCGAGGCGATGCAGCGCCCCGCGCTGATCCTGGCGCCAAACAAGATCCTGGCGGCGCAGCTGTACGGCGAGTTCAAGTCGTTCTTCCCCAACAACGCGGTCGAGTATTTCGTTAGCTATTACGATTACTACCAGCCCGAGGCCTATGTCCCGCGGTCGGATACCTACATCGAGAAGGAAAGCTCGGTGAACGAGTCGATCGACCGTATGCGCCATTCGGCGACGCGGTCGTTGCTGGAACGCGACGACGTCATCATCGTCGCCTCGGTCAGTTGCCTGTACGGTATCGGCTCGGTCGAAACCTATTCGGCGATGATCTTCGACCTGAAGAAGGGCCAGACCGTCGACCAGCGCGAGATCGTCCGCAAGCTCGTCGCGCTTCAGTACAAGCGCAACGACGCCGCGTTCCAGCGCGGCAATTTCCGCGTCCGCGGCGACACGCTGGAAATCTTTCCCTCACACTATGAGGACAGCGCCTGGCGCGTGTCGTTCTTCGGCGACGATATCGAGGAGATCGTCGAGTTCGATCCGCTGACCGGCCAGAAGGTCGCAAGCCTCAACAGCGTGCGCATCTACGCCAATTCGCACTATGTCACGCCCGGTCCGACGATGAAGCAGGCGACCGAGGCGATCAAGCACGAGCTCAGCGAGCGGCTGAAGGAGCTGGAGATCGAGGGCAAGCTGCTCGAACGCCAGCGGCTGGAGCAGCGCACCAACTTCGACCTGGAGATGATCGCGGCGACCGGCAGCTGCAACGGCATCGAGAATTACAGCCGCTTCCTGACCGGCCGCCTGCCGGGCGAGCCGCCGCCCACGCTGTTCGAGTATCTGCCGGAAAACGCGCTGCTGTTCGTCGACGAGAGCCACCAGACGGTGCCGCAGATCGGCGCGATGGCGAAGGGCGATCACCGCCGCAAGATCACGCTGGCGGAATACGGTTTCCGCCTGCCGTCGTGCATCGACAATCGCCCGCTCCGCTTCAACGAATGGGACGCGATGCGCCCGCAGACCGTCAGCGTGTCGGCGACCCCCGGATCTTGGGAGATGGAGCAGAGCGGCGGCGTCTTCGCCGAGCAGGTCATCCGCCCCACCGGCCTGATCGATCCGCCGGTCGAGATCAAGCCGGTCGAGGAGCAGGTGCAGGACTGCATCGTCGAATGCCGCAAGACCGCGGAGGCGGGCTATCGCACGCTCGTCACCACGCTGACCAAGCGGATGGCGGAGGACTTGACCGAATATATGCACGAGGCGGGGATCAAGGTCCGCTACATGCACTCCGACGTCGAGACGCTGGAACGCATCGAACTGATCCGCGATCTTCGCCTGGGGGTCTATGACGTGCTGGTCGGGATCAACCTGCTGCGCGAAGGCCTGGACATTCCCGAATGCGGGCTGGTGTGCATCATGGACGCTGACAAGGAAGGCTTCCTGCGCTCTGAAACGTCGCTGATCCAGACGATCGGCCGCGCCGCGCGCAACGTCGACGGCCGCGTCATCCTCTATGCCGACCGCATCACCGGCTCGATGGAGCGGGCGATGAACGAGACCGCGCGTCGTCGCGAAAAGCAGATGGCGTATAATGCCGAACACGGCATCACGCCGACGACGATCCGCCGTCAGATCGGCGACATCATCGCCCATGTCGCATCGAAGGATCAGGTCACCGTCGAGATCGACGACGAGCGGCCGCACATGGTCGGCCACAACCTGCGCGCGTACATCGAGGAGCTGGAGAAGAAGATGCGCAAGGCCGCATCGGACCTGGAGTTCGAGGAAGCCGGCCGCCTGCGCGACGAGATCCGCAGCCTCGAGCAGGAAGAGCTCGGCCTCCCCGTCGAGCAGCACAAGGCGCCGCTCATGGGCCGCAGCAACGAGGGCAAGCCGGGGACGCGCAAGACGCGCTACGGCAAGCAGCAGAAGATGCGGATGGGGGGGAAGCGGAGCCGGTAGCAGCTCCGGGCCTTTCGCCCTGCTTCGTCATCCCGTCCTCGAGCCGGGATCCAGCTTGCCACGGGCGGCTGACCTCAACCACCAGATCAGGCGCTTTCGGCACCCATGGATCCCGGCTCAAGGCCGGGATGACGGAGTATCACCGCTTACCGAACCGCACCCGGACGCCGGTGTAGTAGTACCGCCCGACCGGCGAGATCGGCACGTTGGTGGAAAAGCCGATGTCCGGCTTCTGATCGCCGATATTGTTGACGCCGAGATAGAAATCGAACCGCTCGCCGGCGGCGATCTGCGCCTGGACGTCGTGCTGCCACAGCTCCTTGTAGCGGAAATACTGTGGGTCGACGTAGCTCGCGTTGCCGTCGGTCTGGATCCGGCCGAACCGCCGCACCCCGTCCTGCCAGCGCAGGTTGTAGTTCAGCGTCAACGCGCCGATCGTCCAGGTCGGCGATACGTTGAAGTTCCACTGCGGGCGGAACACCTGGTCGACGTTGTTCTCGATCGCCGCGCCCGGCGTCGCGATCTGCTCCAGCTTGTCGAGATAGCCGCCGACGAAGCGCAGGTCGACGTCGCCGGCCGCGCCGATCGAGAAGCGATAGTTGGCGTTGACCTCGAGGCCCGCGGTGCGGAATGCCGCGACGTTCTGAGGCTGGACGGTGAAGCCGTTGATGAAGCCCGTGCCCCGCTGCCGCGTGATCGACTGGCAGAACGCATTGTCGAGGCTGGGCTGGTCGACGCATAGCGTCGCGACGGTGTTGGCGTCGGGGGTGTTGATCGCGTCGGTCAGGCGGATGTCGTACCAATCGGCGCTGATCGACAGGCCGGGGATGAACGCCGGGCGCAGCACCACGCCCGCGGTCCACGTCCGCGCCACCTCTGGCCGCAAGCCGGCATTGCCGCTTTGCGTGCCGGGGATGAAGATCGTCGCATTGGGATTGTTCACGGCGGTAAAGGTCGCCTGGTTGCCACCCGACGCGGCGATCAGCGCGCGGCAGTTGGCGTCGCGGAACGACGTGCCCTGCGACCGGTTGGCGACATAGCAGGGGTCGTTGAAGAAGTTGCTCGTCCCCGTCACCGGCTGGAACAGTTCGCCGATATTGGGCGCGCGGACCGAGCGGCCGTACGATCCACGGAAGCTGATCGACGCGATCGGCGCCCAGATCGCATTGAACGAATAGGCGCGCGTGCTGCCGATCGTCGAATAATCGGAGAACCGGCCCGCCGCGCCGAACGACAGGATGTTGGCGAAGGGCACGTCCTTCAGCAGGGGTGCGTTGAGCTCGCCAAACGCTTCCTTGACGTCGAACTTCCCCGACGAGGGCGTCGGAATGATATACTCATCATATTGGTAGAACAGGTTGTCGACCAGCGACTGCGCGGGCGTGAAGCGGCTCGATTCACGCCGATACTCGCCGCCGACCGCAAACTCGATCGCGCCGCCGGGCAGCGTGAAGAACTGGCCGAAGTCGCCGGTCAGCGAGGCGTTGACGACATGCTGGTCGACCGTCGCGTTGCTGACCGGATTGCTGAGATAATAGCCGAACGACGCCGGGTTGACGGTATTGCCGCCGAAGGTGTTGACCGGGATACACCCCGCCGCGCGCGCCGTCGCCGAGCGGCAGACGATCTGTCCGTTCAGGCTGACCGCATCGAGTGCGTTGGTGAAGCGATCCGCCAGTCGGTCGTTGAGCTTGGTCGCGCGCACCTCTGTGCGGCCATAGGTATAGTAGACGTCGTAGCTCGCGTGCTCGGTCAGCCGCCCGCTGATATCGACCACCCCGCGCCACGTCCGCCGCCGATCCTCCTCGCCGCGCCGCGGCAGGTCGAAGTTGTTGCGGCTGACGTCGATCGAGGTCAGCCCTGCCGCCCGCGCCGCATTCAGGATGGTCGCGGGGATGAACGGATTGTCGAGCGCGATCGTCGCGGGATAATTGCCACTGAAGCCGCCGAAGGTGCGCACCGTCGTTTCGACGAACTTGCCCTCCAGGCTGACCTTGAACGCATCCGACGCGTCGAACTTGGCGAGCGCGTTCACCGCGTGGCGGCGCGTCGCGGGCAGGATGTCGCCGATATATCCGGCGACCGGCGTGTCGTCGCCGCCAATCGAATAGCCGTCGTTCTGCAGGAAACGGCCCGGCGTGTAGATCGCGCCGTCGCCGCGGAACGTCTGGTCGCCGATCGTGATATAGCCCTGGTTCGAGCCATAGGGATAGCGCAGGTTGCCGACCGGCCCGACCTGATAGCTGCCGGCGCGCGTAGGATCGTAATTGTCGAGGTTGACGAAATACTGCCGCTGGTCGAGCCGCAGGTAATCGCGGTCGTCGTTGGCGAGCGGCTGGTCCTCGTTATACTCGTAGGCCAGCGTCAGGTTGGCGCGGCCGCCCGCGAAATTATGCCCGGCGATGATCGAGGCGAAGCGGTTGGCGGCGTCGCCACGCTCCGACACGCCCATCTGCGCACGCGCCGCGACGCCTTCGAAATCGCGGCGCATCACGAAGTTGACGACGCCTGAGACGCCATCGGCGCCATAGACCGCGCTCGCCGCGCCGGTCAGCACGTCGACGCGCTGGACGAGGTCGGTCGGGATCGAGTTGATGTCGACCGCGGCGGTATTGGGCTGCCCCGCGACGTGGCGGCGGCCGTCGACCAGCACGAGCGTGCGGTTCGGCCCCAGCCCGCGCAGGTCGAGCAGGTTGAGCCCGACCTGGCCAAAGGCGCCATCCGCTTGCGCATTGCCCGCCGCCCGCGTGTTGTCGACCGAATTGGTCAGCGCCGGCACGCGTTGCAGGAAGGTGGTGATGTTGGTGTTGCCCGACCGGCGCAGATCCGCCTCGTTCAGCGACACGATCGGATTGGGTGCCTGGTAATCGGGACGGGCGATGCGCGATCCGGTGACGACGATGTCCTCGCCCGGCGCGGGCGTGCTGTCGGCGGTCGCCGCGGCCTGGTCGGTGCCGACAGGCGGTGACGGCGGCGCCGTCTGCGCCTGCGCGACCGAAGACAGCGCGATTATTGCCGCGCCGGCCATCCAGCCCCGCGGCGTGCGTCGTGTGAACCCCATCGATGAAACCCCCTGCTCGCCCGCGCCGATCGATATCGGTCGCGATTCCCTGTGGCGTGCCGTGCGGCCGGCACCTGTCGTTGTCCGCAATGCGAAGCGGCCCGGACCGCTGACGATCCGAGCCAAGAAAAGAACGCGCACCAAATGGTTTAGGTTGCGCGCCGATACCGTACCGATGGTCGCGCCTCGCCGCCGGACGACGGCGCGCCGTTCACATCGCCTGCAACATCTCGATATGATGCTGAACCACCGGCGCGATGTTGGCGGCGACGGTCTTCAGTGCCGGCGCGGTGCCGCTGGTCGCATAGCCCTGGTGGAGCGCCAGCGCCTGCTCGTGCGCCATCTTCTGCTGCGTCAGGTACGTGCTATCGCGCGCGTCGCCCTTCGCTGCCTTCAGCTGGGCGATCATGCTTGCCTGATCGGCATTGAGCCGGGGCGACGCCGGGCGCACGCCCGACTTGGCGGCGGCAACCTTAACGTCGGCGGTCGACTTGTCGTGGTCGCGAATCATCATCTGCGCGAACTGACGCACCTTGGCGTCCTTGGTGGTGCCAAGCACGAGCTGGCTCGACTGCTTCTCGTACATGTCGCCGGCGCCAGCCGCGGCGACATAGCCGGTTGGGGTCATCGTCTGCGCCATCGCGGCCGACGCAAGGGTCGCGGTCGCCATCATGGCAAGTATCGTCTTCATCGATCCTACTCCTCACGGCAATGTTCTGACTATTGCCAATGAAGCGCGTCGCCACCGCCCTTGGTTCCTGTCGGGCCAGTCGCGACTGATCGATATCTAACAGAAAGATTTCACGTTCTGACCGATGGGCCAATCCACGCCCTTCGTCTACTGACGAGATCGAATAATCTGAGCGTAGCGACCGAAATATTTGAACAACCCGTTCGTCATCGGGTTTGATAGGGCATGACGATGACAGCGATCGGGAACGCGCCAATAGCGGCGGAGCAGACGGTGGTGCGGGCGGTCGGACTCGAACCGACATGGATTGCTCCGGCGGATTTTGAGTCCGCTGCGTCTACCATTTCGCCACGCCCGCACGGCCAGCGACGGGCACGCGCCTATCGCATCGTTGCGCCGAATGCCAGCGGGTCAATTTGTCTCATTGCCAGCAACGCGCAGGTCGTTACGGCAATGGCATGACCATGCCAGAAACCAACCCAGGTGAAGGCTCGCTGCTGCCGCCGGGCCGCACCAAGTTCCAATGGATCATGGAGTCCGGCTGGAAGGGTCTGTGCCCGCGCTGCGGCAAGGGGCATATGTTCAAGAGCTGGCTGAAGATCGTCGACCGCTGCGACGTTTGCGGCCTCGACTATCGTTTCGCGGCGCCGGATGACGGACCCGCCTTCTTCGTCCTGTGCATCGTCCTGCTGCCGCTGGTCTTCGTCGTGGTCTATATTCAGGTTCACTTCGAGCCGCCGTGGTGGATCCACCTGTTCACGTCGATCCCCGTCATCATCGCCGGCAGCCTCTATCCCCTGCGACCGATCAAGGGCTGGCTGGTCGCGAGCCAGTATCTCAACAAGGCGCAAGAGGCGGGGACGGAAGGACTGTGGAGCCAACTGCATGAGCGGGGCAATCCTCCCCCGCCCGGGGGAGGTGGCACGCCGCAGGGGTGACGGAGGGGAGGGCATCATCTACCTTTCGATGACGATAGCCATGATCTGGGCAATCACGCCGTCAAGGTTGTTCAACACGTCGACGGCAGGATAGCGAAGGACGAGGATGCCTCGGTCACGAAGCCAGGTGTCGCGGATCGCGTCTTGCGTTGGGCGATCCCCTCGTGAATGGGCTTCCCCATCGACCTCGATGGCTAGACGCGTAGGCGCACAGTAGAAGTCTAGGATATAGTCGCCAGCGGCGTACTGCCTGCGAAATCGCAAACCTCCTCCATGACGCCGCAATGCCAGCCACAGGGCGACTTCTGGCGGCGTCATCTCTCGCCGGAGCCGCTTCGCGTTGCGCTTGCCGAACGCTGTACCCTCGAGCCGCATCGCCCCCCTCCCCCTCCGTCACGGCTTCGCCGCGCCACCTCCCCCTGGCGGGGGAGGATCAATTCCTCTCTAATCCTCCCCCGCCAGGGGGAGGTGGCAGGCGTAGCCTGACGGAGGGGGAGGTAAGCGACGCACTCCTCAATTCACCGCCGCCCGCCGCCGATAGCTCAGCGCCTCGGCGACATGGACACGGCCGACCTGCTCCACCCCCGCCAGGTCCGCGATCGTCCGCGCCGTCCGCAGCACCCGGGTGTATCCCCGCGCCGTCAGCCGCATCTGAGCCGCCGCCTGTGCCAGCAGCGTCCGGCCCGCCTCGTCGGGGGTCGCCACCGCTTCCAGCAGCGGCCCGTCGGCCTCGGCGTTGGTGCGTACGCCCTGCCCCGCATAGCGCGCCGACTGGATCGCTCGCGCTGCCGCCACGCGGCCTGCGACCTCGGCCGAGCCTTCCGCCGGTGGCGGCAATACCAGGTCGGCCGCGCTGACCGCCGCGACGTCGACATGGAGGTCGATCCTATCGAGCAGCGGCCCCGACACCTTCGCCTGGTAATCGGCGGCACAGCGCGGCGCCCGCGCGCAGGCGAGGCTGGCGTCGCCCAGATGCCCGCAGCGACACGGGTTCATCGCCGCGATCAGCTGCACCCGCGCCGGAAAGGTCACATGGGCATTGGCGCGCGCGACGCTGACCGTCCCCGTCTCGAGCGGCTGGCGCAGCGAATCGAGCACCGCACGGCCGAATTCGGGCAGCTCGTCGAGGAACAGCACGCCGAGATGCGCCAGGCTCACCTCACCCGGCTTCACCTTCAGCCCGCCGCCGGTCAGCGCCGCCATGCTCGCCGAATGGTGCGGCGCGCGGAACGGCCGCGTCCGCGTCAGCCGGCCGCCGGTCAGCGTCCCCGCCACCGACTGCACCATCGACACCTCCAGCGCCTCGGCCGCATCGAGCGGCGGCAGGATGCCTGGCAGGCACGACGCCATTAGCGACTTGCCGGCCCCTGGAGGGCCGCACATCAACAGGTTGGATAACGCTACACCTGGCGATCGCATCGCGCTCGTCCGGGACCGTCGGCGTCGTCCATGCCGAGTTCTCGCACCGTACCGGACGCGGGCCGATCAACCATGCTCAAGCATCCGGGTCAGCGTGGATGACCCCACCTGCCACGACACCCCATCGGACTGAAGGCCACCGGTTCGCGTCATCGCAGGCCGCCAGTCAGAAGACCGCCGGTCGCCTAAGCCAATACTACACGCGACGTTCAGTTGCGAGACGCCTCCATGCCGTCTTCTGTTCATTCGTCGACCCAACACGCTTTCTGATGGTGGAGCCGAGCGCGGGAAGCGGATCCTTCTCGTCGCTGCTGCCACCCGGCAGTCGCGCCCTCGACATCGACCCGAAGGCCGACGGGATCGAGTCGAGGGATTTCCTGAAAACGTCGATCTCGACGACCAGACCCCTCGCCTTCATCGGCAACCCGCCATTCTCCAACGGGATGGCGATCAGATTCTTCAACCACGCTGCGGCGCAGGCCGAGGTGATCGCGTTCATCCTCCCCCGGTCGTTTCGAAAGGCGTCCATCCAGAACAGGCTGAACCGGCGTTTCCACCTGCTCCACGAGGAGACGGTGGAGAACGATGCCTTCACGTTCTGCTCGAGGCCAACCCATGTGCCTTCCATCTTCCAGATCTGGGTCCGTCGTCCCATCGAGCGCGAGCTTCGCTTATCGCCCCTGAAGCACGAGCACTTCGACTTCGTCAGAGATCCGCACCAGGCGGATTTCGCGGTTCAGCGGGTCGGCGCGAGGGCCGGGCGGGTGCATGACGACCTATGGCTGAGTAGCCAAGCCCACTACCTGATCCGCGCCAAGATCCCAGGCGTCAGGACCGTCATAGAGGCGCTCGACTTCGACGAAATCATCTGCGACGTCGCCGCGAAGCCAAGCCTCGCTAAGACGGAACTGGTTTCGCTTTACTCAAGTGCGATCGGCAGCCCGAGTCGGCTGGGGACAGATTCAGGCGGGCGGGCCATCGGCCACTAGCGGATTGGCGCTCCGCAACGTCGGCGTCGTCCTACCAAGTCTCCCCCTGAAGCGCCTTGTGCATCGGCACCGGACCCTTGACAGGCCAGGAGGCGACCTGGAACGCGCTAGGTCGGCCCGGTGCGACCACGCCCAGCAGCGAAGGGAGCCGAAACATCCTTATGGCTCCAACACCGTTGTCCCTTACGGAGGCCCGCGCGTCGATCAGGACCTCCCCGAGCCTCGCTCGGTTGGCGAGGAAAAGGTTCGGCACGGAGAGTTCGCACATCCACATTAGTTCGGGCAGCTCGTCCTCCAGCCTCCGCACCATGGCGCTCTGATCCCGGTCGAGGCGCCCTACCCGCAGCGTGTCGGTGTAGTCCTGACGCCTGATCAACGTCGTGCGGAACAGTCTGCGCTCGAGCGACTTGCAAAGGTATTCCCACCAGTCGCCATCGCCCATCTTGCGGTTCCTGAGCTGCGTTATCAGTCCGCTGATCGCCTGCCGGCCTACGCCGTCCGCCTGCGTCGGCGAAAGCTCCACCGCATCGTCCAGTACGGTGACAACCAGGCGGACTTCGATAGGCTCGTCCTCTTCCGCCGGCAACAGGGCGGCACGGGACAGGCAGTAGTAGGGACCAAGCATGTCGTCGTGGACGACGAGGTGGTCGATCCACAGGCTGTTGGACGATACGTGCTCCTTTCCATTCACATGGAGGGTGGCGCCGATGGGATGCCATTCGTCCGTGTTCACAGTGTGACCGACGACCGGTACGACGTGGTCGACCGTCGTGCCGGCGGAGAAGATCAGTAGACTGCTCGTCCCGGAATCCGCCAGCAGCGCGAGCTGCCGCCAAACCCTTTCCGGGCGATGTTCGTCCCGACCAGTCGGCATCTTCTCGTCCATCGCGTGCGCGACGACGTTCATGCTGTAGTGCCTCAGCGCCGCGAGTAGCTTCGTGACGGTGACCCGTCCGCCCGGCTGATAGTCCCAGAAAGTGTTCAGGTCGCGCACGCTCACCGGAACGTCGGTCTTCGTACGGACGATCATCCGTGTCGCACTGTGCGCGCAGATGCTCGTCACACCGTTCTGCTGGCAGAAATAGGCGGCCGGCAAGCGGTGCTCCTTACCACCAACCGTAACGGCAAGGCGTCCCCACATCGATATGTGGTTGTTGAGCAGCGGCTTCTTGTCCCTGGCGGGGATTCGGTGATAGGCCTCGTATATGTAGCTACGCGTCTCGCCTTCGGCGACCGGAAAGCTGATGATGCAGAATTGCCCGATGATCGACGCCGGCTTGATCTTGAGCCTGTCTTGATCGCGCCGCGGGCCAACGTCGAGGAACGTCACCACGCTCGCCCGGACCGAACCGGCGACGCGAGGGCCCAGGGCCTCAAGGTGCTCGATCTCGTCCTCGATGTCGGGCCGCCCAAGTCCCTCCTCCACCACGAATGAGGCGACACCCATCTTTCGACCGAGCGTACACAGGCGGTGAAGGCACGCGCCCAGTCCCTCGCTCGGGCCACCCTCCCAGTACTCCTCCATGAATTCGTGGTAGAACGAGTAAGGCGCCTTGCACGCCCGCCACTCGCCCTGTGACAACCTACGCTTCCACAAACCGTATTCCCCCCGACGAACCGTCCCGTCTCCGCGGCGACTAGGCCGTTTCCCCTCTAGTATCAGCTTCAAGGTACGCTAAACTATTTCTCGTACCGTCGAACCGCAAAGCGGTCTTGACCGTTCAGGGGGACGAAGACATGGGGGCGAGCGACAGCAAGGAGGCCGGTTTGGCCGTTGAAGAGATGATCGCAGCCGCCCCCGACCGCAACAAGACACGCAGGAACGACGCCGGGCACCAGCTCGTGCATTTCACGTTCGACAAAGAAGCCAAGCGCCAGATCAAGGAGCTCAAGCTGTGGGAGCAGCGCTCGGAGACGGTCGAGCTCGAGATAGTCGGACGGAGGTGACCTTCAGGCGCGCGCCTACCGCGGCCTAGTCGCGCTCCGCTCCGAAGGCCGACCGGAATCTCAGCGCGAAATCGGCCACCCGAAGCGCATCCGAGTCGGCGATCCGCGCCGCGCCAAGGTGGCGGAGGAAGCCGTCCAGCTTTGCAGAGCGGTCGAGAAACGCTACCAGCGTCCGCATCCGTTCACGCCGCTGGCGAGGATCCGCACAATCCTCCACGAAACGCGACGGTCGAAGATCGGACGGTCGAACTTCCAGTGAGTTCCAAGCGAACTCGGCGAGCCTGAAGAGCTCGTCACCCCCCGTCACACCGGCCGCAAGGGACTCGCCAAGCGGAGCGTGGAGATCGTCGAAGACCGACACGAACTGGGCATGGAGAGGCACGTCGCCCTTGTCGATCTTGGCTTCCAGCGAGCGGCACGACGCCACGAGCTGGGCGCTCGACCTCCCTGACGAACGTCTATTCAGATCATGCATCGTCGCGATGCCAACCGCGTGCGCTCCTCGCTTGGCGGCCGCCACGAAGCTCGAAACGTCGTGCCTTGCCGGATCGCTGAGACGCTGAAGGGCACCAAACATCTGCGCGAAGGTCAGGCCGTCGCCCTTCCTCCGTTTCGGCGGCTGCGACATCACGAGCCGCTCCAGCAGCCCTCGCAGCTCCTCTCGCCGCTTCGCTCCCGGGCGTTCGACCAAAACAAGCACGAGATCTATCGCCTGATAGAGGTCGGCGATCGCCTGCGTTCCGCCGCGCCGCTGCGACATACGGAGCGCCTCCCGTATCGCGTGTGGACCAGCCACCTGCGACGCCGCCAGGAACGTCAAAAGCGAGGGTCGCCCCCTGCCGAAGTCATAGGCGACTGCATCCGGTCGGTCGACCAGGTCGTTCACCACGGGCGCCCCCGTCAACCATCGGCCGGAAGAGAAGTAGGAGCGAAGTATCCAGCGCGCGACGGAGGGCGACGCCGAACGGTCTGTCACGTCGAGCGATGCAGCGTAGCGCAGGCCCGCCACCGGATCGCCGCCCGTGGCGTATGCACGGACCCGCTCGGTCAAGACCGAAGCCCGCAGCCGCCTGTCCAGAGGCGCCAGCAACCCTGGATCGACATCTTCGCCGATAAGAGCCCTCACCGCGGGCTGGTAGTCGTCGTCGAAGTCCTCGACGAGGAACACGAGCTGGTCGCGGACGCTCCGTATGGCCGTCATGCCGACGCCCGGCGATCGACCGCTCAACGCCGCTACCTGCAGGCCGTGGTAGACCTGTCCAAGACGATGGTAGTTGGACTGCCGGTCGGGCGTCGAACGCAGCTCATCCCGGTGCCACGAGAACGCCCGCTGGTGCAGACTCAACATCGTTCCGCAAGCCTTGGCATCCTTCCTCATCGCCTGCAGCATCGCTCGACGCAGATCCGGCCGATGACGCACGCGCGGCGGCATGCTGCCGGGTACCGGATCCACGAGCCACGTCTCGTGGCTCAGCTGCCGGTACAGGTCCTGGGCGCGCTCCGAGCCCGGCGGGAAGCGATCCGGATGGACGGCAGGCCAAACGACGTGTTCGATGACGTCCGCCGAGACCTCCGGCACCGCCAGACCGGGGTGCGCCAACGCCCGGAGTTCGGTCGGCAGACGCTCCAGGATCCTACCGTAGATGTAAGCCGTCGCAGCTGCGGCGTCGGTCGCCTCCCGAATCTGCTCGACATCGTTTCCATCCAGCAGGAAATGCCCATCGCGGGCGAGCCTCGCGACGAGCATGAGGAGCATCGGTATGCCCACCCTCGTGCGGAACCTGTCGCCCAGGTCCGCGAACGCCGCGACGAACCTGAGGGCCGCGGCGTTTCTCAGGCCACCCCTTCCCGTCAGAAGCGCCACACTGGCCTCGCGACCCAGGCCTTCTAAGTCCTCCGTCTGGTCGTTCACCGCCACTTCGCCGAAGCCGGCGGTGAAGAGCGAACGGCCGCAGGCCAGTACCGCGAAGCTGTCGAACATGCGGGACCGGAGGCTGTCGAGCGCGCCGAGGATGTGCACGGTCTGGCCCGGCACCCGGTCGACCTGCTCGAAGGTGTCGAGGACCAGCAGCACCGGCCGGGCGAGCCGCTCGCGACCAGATCCGACGACGGCATGGGCGATCGAGTCGATAGCGGCACGGTAGTCGGTGCGGCCATCCCGCCCGGACTGCTCGGAACGCAGGGCCGCCCTAGCCTGCCTAAGCGCGTCCGCAGCCCAAGGCATGGCCCATCCCAGCTGCCGCGAGACTTCCATCAGCACGGTTCCGACGTCCTCGGGACGCACGCGCAGCCGGTCGTAGTCGATCCACAGCAGGACGGGGTCCGCATACTCGCGGGGAAGGTGATTGCGCGCGAAGTCCGCCGCCAGGGTCGACTTCCCGATCCCGCCGATGCCGGCCAGCATGAACAGCGAGAGCCTGGGTTCCGATGGACCGGCGCGCCAGACCCGGCGGACGAACGAGGTCAGCTTGCGAAGCTCGGCCTCCCGGCCAACCGTCCCATGAGCGAGGAAATCCAGCTCGGCATCGCGGGACCGTAGTTCCAGCATCCCCGTCAGATCGTGGGCGCTCGGCGCAGCCACGTCGGCGTGGATCGCGTTCAACCAGCGTATCACTTCGGTCGCGGTGGCGAGCGATTCGGAGCGCGCGGCGGCCGGCTGGAACTCCCCCTGAAGTATGTCCAGGAGCATCCGCGGCACGTCCGCGTCCCCGGTATAGGCTGCCCTCTCGCACGTTTCGACCAGCTGTCCCTCGGATTTCAACATGTGGAGGAGCGGCAGTCGCTCCCGGTCGAGCAGCAGCCACCTGCCCGCGTCCCGAGCGTCGACAGCACATCGGGTCCGCAGTTGCTCAAGCCACCGGATGTCCGGCCCGGAACCGATCTGCTCGGAACTGGCCCGCCAGAGCTCGCCGGGATTGAACCACATGGTGACGGCAGCCAGCCGCTCGGCGATGCTGAGCGCGCCCTGCAGCGTATCGCCAAGCGCCCCGGTAACCGGACGAATGCCCTTCGCGATCCTCGCCCACCGCGCCTCGGCCGTCATGCCGCCAGTGGTCACCGCGCGTTCCTTTCGATGAGGTTCCTGCGAAGCGAGGCGCAGAGCGCCGCATACCAATCGCCGCCGAACTCCGTTTCGACCGCCGCGTCCGCCATGCTCCTGAACATGTCCATGAACTCGATTGCTCCGGCCTGAACCCTCTGCGTCTGTCTGGTCTCCCGGCACCAACGCAGGATGAACCGTTCGAGCGCCGCGTCGTCCGGTCTATGAAACGGCCATTCGACGACCTGCACGACGTCCTCCATCAGCCCAGCGACCGCGGCGCGGATCAAAGGGTCGCTGCCGACGATGACCAACTTCCCGCGTCCCCGCGGAAGGCTGACTACCGTTCGATACAGGTATCCCAACGCCTCGGACATCGCCGATGGCAGGTTGCCATCGCCAACGTTCACGACGAGCCACAGCGTCCTGAAAGTCTGCATGCGGAGAAGGCGGTCCGCAAGCTCGTTGGCGTATTGTGCGGCATTGACCGGATCGGTCGCCACCTTTTCAGACGAACGGGCTGGATCGGTCACGATCGCTGGCGCGCCAAGGCGGCCGGCCATCGCAGCGAGCATCGCCGTAACCGGATTGGCCTCGTTCACCGCCGCCGTCACGTATCCGTTGAGGTCTGCCCGAGAGAGCGTCACCACCTGCGCCCGGTCCGAAGGCAGCATCTTGCTGATCAGCGAGCCAAGGATCCGTCCGGCGTACGCCGGTATCGTAGTTACGGCGCACACCGGATCTTCATGCCGCTGAGCGTCCCACACCCGCTGCTGCATCGCGTCGAAGCCGATAACCGGCTCGCCTGACCCGACCGGCCCGCTCGAACGTATCTCCCAGAACGGGCTGACCTCGGGTGGCGCCACGCGCAGGTCGGGATGTGCGGCCCACCAGTCGGCGAGCCAACCACCCCCGCCACCGAGGTTCGGCGTGTCCGGTTCATCCTCCAGACACCCATGATGCAACCCGACCAACCTCGCGTCGTGATCGAGCAGAGGTCCGCCGGAACTGCCCGGGATGCTGGAGCAGGAATGCAGGAACCGGCAACCATGCCCACCGAGATGGCTGCCAATGCTGATCGACTGGGCGGCTCCGCCGGGATGGTGATGGAAGCACAGGCCGGTCCGGGCAGGATCGACTTCGGCGCGCGCTCCTTCGACGTCGATCCAGCCGCGAAGCCAACCAGGTGCACCTTTCAAGCGCAGGATCGCTACATCATGACTGTCGATGAGATCATGGGCCGGCGGAAGGCTCATCCTGCCGTCGTCTCCCGGCCGGTGATCGCTCGGAGCGAAGCCAGCGAGCCAATCGGCGTCGAGATCCACCGGCGCCTCCCCGTTCGCCGCCATCGACAGGGCGTTCAGCTTCACCTTGATCCGCTTGGCGCCCTCGGGCTTTGCAATTCCGGAGGCATCGACGTGCCTCTCGACCACATGTGCGGCCGTGGCCACGAGATGAGGCGCGATCAGAATGCCCGAGCCGAGGACGTTCCCGCGCGAGTCGTCGATGCGGCAGACCATCGCCATCGTGCTCTGCACCTGTTCGCCGTGCTGCTTGGCATTGCAGTCGAAACCGGTCTCGTTGATTGCCTCCGGGCGGTAGCCCTGATCCAGCGCGCGACGACGTTCACGGGCGGCGGTGTCGTGTTCGAGAGCGGCCACCGCCTGGGCCATCGAGCCAGGGTCGACGGGCGTCTCGATGCCGGCGTGCAGGCGGCACAGATCCGCGAAGGTCCGACCTTCCGCCAAGGTCAAGGGACCGGCCACCTGATCGTCGATGCAACAGCGCAGTAGATGCTTCGCGAAGCCGTTGACCCTCGCGAAACGGAGGCAGGCGACAACCGGTTCCACCGAGGGATCGGCATTCGCGACGACGGCGAGATCCACGCGATCGTCCCGTCCGGCCTGCGCATGGTTGAACGTCCGGCCAAACTGCTCGGACGTCGTCGCGACCAATTGCGCGAGCTGATCAATGACGTCATCCGTCAACGGCATGCAAGGGCTACCCCCAGAGGTACACTGGCATGGAGCGCGACGTTGACTCCCGCCCCCCCGCCAAGATGCAGGCCGCCAAGCCGTCCCGAACCAATCGACAGCATGGCGCCGCCTGAGGAGCCTTCCGTGGTGGTCGCGTCGTGATGCACCAGCGGTCGCTCCGACCCGTCGACGGACCGCGCGGGCGACACGCGCTTGAGATGCCAGATCCCCTCGAAAATCTGACGCCAGGCCAGCTCGGGCCACAAGGCGAGGGCGCCGCCGCTCGGCCGCCCCGGGTAGCTCACTACTGCCAACTGAGCGGGCGGCTCGACGGCGTGTCGGTCGTAATCGACTTTCACGGGAGGCGGTGGTGACAAGCCATCGATCGAATCGCCAAGCTCCAGGATCGCGTAGTCGGTCGGCCAGGCGGCGCCGTCACCGATCGCGAGCAGTCGACCCAGGCGGTGCCGGTCGGCGCCCACGGATCCCACCTCGCCGAGGAAATCGATCTGCAGCGACAACTCGAGCCGGCGCCCAGCTTCACAGCCGAACCCCTCCACCACGTGCGCGGCGGTCAGGACAACAGGCTCGCCGCCATCCGGATGGGTCACGAGAACGCCGCTTCCCAGGTGGCGACCTTCGCGCTCGATCCGACCCGTGGCGCGAACCGAAGCGGCGGCGTCGGGGAGAAAGCGCTCGAACATCTGTCCGAAGGGGCCGAGCTGACCGGGGGCCAGCAGCCGCCCGCCGCGAACCAGCGAGGCGGGCCGTGTGCCGTCGGCGCGAATCATGAGTTCAGCCGCGAAGTTCGTCCGCTCGGTGCGACGAACCCCGCGACCCGCGGCGATGGCCGCCCCCAGCTCGGCGGCAACCGCAAGGTCATCTTCCACGCGCGCGATCGTCCCCTCACCGGTGAGCCTGTGGCGCGTCTGGGCAACGAGAAGGCTGAGCTGGCCAACCGCGACCTCCAGGCGTGCGGGGTCGGGGGCGCCGCGCTCCAGCCGATCATCACCCGGCTCCCGGGACATGCCCACCGCCTCGGCGCTGTACCGGCCCTGGTCCGGCGCAGCGAAGACGCGCTCCAACCTTTCCAAAGCGTCTCGCAGAGAACCTCCAAGTCACAAAGCCTTCACACACACTATAACGGCAGTTGAGATAGGCGACGTCAATCGCAACCGATCAGGGTGTTTATTGCCGTGCAAGTTCCGGTGCGCGGGCGTAGCCTCCATTCCGGAGGTGACGCATGGCGTATGAGGAAACTTTCAGGCGTGTCTCGCAAATCCTAAAGCCCGAATTGCGAAACAGGCTGAAGGAGATGGCCCATGATCCCGCCAGTACGGTCGGGAAGGCGCTGGAAGCGAGGGGGGCGACGCCCGACGAGTTCCTGGCGGTCTTGGAGGGACGCGAAACCCAGTCCTTCCAGGAGAGCGTGGCCGGCCGAAGCAAGTTCATCGAGGCGATCATCCTGAGAGTTGGCCGGCCGAGCTTCCTCATCGTCGGCGGCAAGGTCGACTGGTCGACTGGCGACGACTTCGAGGATGGCGTCAGGATCGAGACGCTCAGATCGCGGGCCGACGCGCTCAGCGGCTCCTTCCTCGCCGTAGGGCGTGTCGACACGGTGAACCATCCAAGCATGGACTGGCTCGGTACCTGCTGGCTCGTCAATCACGGCGATGGGACGATCGCCGTCACCAATCGCCACGTCGCGGAAATCTTCGCACTGAACCGCCCCGGTGGCCGCGTAGCCTTCCGCACCGATCCCAACAGCCTGGTCCGCCTGGGTGCCAAGGTGGACTTCCGGCACGAACACATGACAGCAGCGGTGCAGACGGCGGAGGTGAAGGCGGTCCGATACCTCGCGCGTCCGAACGACCCCGACGTGGCCATCCTCGAACTGGACGGCGCGCATCTCGCACAAGCGCTGGAACTGGCCGCCGACGAGGCCTCGGTCGGCGACTTGATCTGCACGGTCGGTTATCCAGCCTACGACAGCCGCAATGCAGCGGACGCGCAGGCGGACATCTTCCGTGACACCTATGATTTGAAGAGGTTCGCGCCGGGGCGTGTCCGCCAGTCCACAGGTAAAGGGCTCCGCCTGCTACACGACGCGTCGACGCTGGGCGGAGCGTCCGGCTCACCGCTCATGAACCTGGAGAGCGGCAAGGTCGTCGGCCTCCACTTCAGCGGCCGATATCTGACGGAGAACGTCGCGGTTTCGGTCGAATCCATCCGCGACGCCCTCGAAGGTCGGACAGCAGTGGCGGTGGCCTCTCCCGGTGAAAGTCCGGAGGGGCGTAAGGACGGGGTTAGCCAATCGTCCCACTTCGACGGTCGCGAGGGCTATCGACCCGGCTTCCTCGCCGAGGGCCTATCGACCGACAGGCACGGCGACCCCAAGCTGCATGCACCAATGCCGCAGCCGCCAAAAGACACGCTTGCGCCGCTGCTGTCGGATCCCGACGACCACGAGCTGCGCTACACTCACTTCAGCGTGCTCTACGACGCCGAGCGCCGATCGCCCAGACTCACGGCGGTCAACATCGACGGCGAATCTCCCGTCAAGATCAAGCGCGGCAACGACAAGTGGAACAAGGACCTGAGGATCGATCCCGAGCTGCAACTGGGGTCAAGCGACTTCCCCGGCGATTTCGACCGGGGACATCTCGTGCGCCGCGAGGATCCCAACTGGGGCACGCCTGAAGTAGCCGCGCAGGCGGACGCCGACACGTTCCACTACACGAACGCCTCGCTCCAGCACGCGCTGCTCAATCGTAGCCGCCAGCGCTGGCTGGGTCTCGAGAAGTACATCCTTCGATCCGCGCAGACGCACGGTCTCCGAGCTTCGGTGTTCACCGGCCCGATCCTCTCTGACGCGGACAGCGCGCTCGCGGACCGGCCAGACCTTCTTGTGCCAAGGGCATTCTGGAAGGTTGTCGTAATGGTCGCCGCAGACGGAGAGCGGCTCCATGCGACCGGCTACGTTCTCGGACAGGCCGAATTCATCCAGTCAACCACCGAGACGTTCCAGTACGGGGACTTCAACCTGTTCCAAGTGCCGATAGCCAGGATTGCAGCGGCGACCTCGACAGATTTCCACGGCCTGGAGGAATTCGATCCGATGGCAGCGCTCGCCGAAACCGAGGCACGACTGGGCGGCGCCACGCTGATCGACAGCCTGGACGACATCACGCTCTAGGCCGCGAGGAAAAAGGGCCCAATCCGGTTCGTTCAAGCTGTTCGCGCTTGCCGTCCGTCGACGCCGACGTAGCATGTCGACAGTCGACTCGGGGGCCCATGCCGCAGTCGCGCACCTGGCACGACAGCTCGGAATGACTGACCCTGGGACTTCGCGCCCGGAGATCGCATTCGGTGCGCGGTGTCCAAGTGACCGGAGGACACGCGAGTAGCCTCGGAGGGTGGACCGGCGGGGCTAAGAGCCGCCAGGGTGATGACGCGAGCGGACGGAGCAGCCGGGAAGCTCCAGTCCAGTCTTTCACGAAATTCCTCGGGTCGACGGCGCGCATCCGCGTTTAGCGAGACCAGGCCGTAGTGACGCGGTCGTCAGATCGACTTCACCATTTACCATCCTGGCGGCGATCATCCGCTCGAGACGACGCGGGCCGATGGTCATCGGTTTTCGCGACGCGGTCGCGGCGCAGCCGGGCGAAACCTTGCGTCCATCGCGGTTCTCGAATTGGAGATCGGGGACCATGCGCGCCGCCGCAAGGCGTTTCGCCACCAGCAGATCAATAGACGTGGACGATGATCTTAATCTTTGGGTGGGAGCACTGAGATTCGGGGGAAAATAGAACCCTCGCCTCCGCGCCGAGGGAGAAGACATGAGAGAAGATACCACACTCAGTTCCGCGCACGTCGCGCGCGTTTCCAAATTGGTCGCCGACGCCATTGCGCGTATCGGAGACCCCGCCGTCACGCCCCCCGTCGGAGATGACTATAGGGTCGGCGTCCATTACTACGAGAACGAGTGGCAGACGCTCACGGTGGACGTGGACATGGGTGGCTTCGGCCTCCCGCTGTGCGCCTCCGCGTTCGAAACCCACACCGACGGCGAACCGGATCTGGCGCGACTGGCCGACGCAGTCGCTGCGCGCGTCGCGGACGCGTCGCGCGGGAGACCCGTCATCGCCCGGCGGCTCGCCGCCGCGCACCAGGCGGCGGAGGAGACCGCGACCCGCATCGGCGCCCGCGTCCTCGCCGTCCGGATCGCCCGCAACCAGACCGACGCCCGCATGTCCGCCCGCGATCATTGGCTAGAGGTCGAGCTGGAGGTGCTCGACGACGCGCTGCGCCCATCGGTCGTGAAGCTGCTGGGCACGGGACCCCGGATGCTGCGGGGCGCAATCGCTCCATATGAGCGGAAGCAGCGGCTGAGATCGAGGCGGCTTGCGAGCCTCTCCACTGGCGAGGTCATCCACGTCGATGCGGTGGCGGAAGCCGCAATCGCGACCACAGGGCGGAGCGTCGGCTCGGTTGCCGCCGACCTGCTCGACGCCGCGCGGTGCGGCCGCTGGACCCAGCTGTCGGGGATCCAATGGACCGATCACGTCAGCGTCCGGCTCCTCGATGGCGTCATCGTTTGCAGCGCGATGCTGCCCGGCGTCGGCTACATCGACATAGACGAACTGCGGCTCGATCAGGTCCTGCCGGAAACCTTGCAGACGTCGCTACGTAGCCGGCGACTGGACGCGATCGCCGATCATCCGGTCCTGCGCTGCGACTCAAGATTGGTATCCTCGCAGGGCGAGGAAGGTGGGCCTACACGCTTGAAGTTCAGGTCCTCGTCTCGTCCCGTGACGGCGGGCGAGATCGAAGGACGGCAACTGCCGCTTGCCGCATAGCGGCAAGCCCGCACCAGTCCGGAAGATCGGATTGGCTGCCTCGCGGCATCACCGAGCATCGAGAGAGTGGCTGGCAACGCCAGTCGAAGGGAAAAAGACATGTACATGCAGAACGACATCGCCGCCGCCGCGGCCCCTCTGTTCCACATCGATCCGCCGCAAATCGATCCGGCGAAGCGCAAGGCCGAATTGGAGCGTATCATCGAGATCGCGACCGCGGCGCTGACCAAGACGCAGATTCGCAAGCTGGGTGGGCTGTCGTTCGCGGCAGCGCGAGACGATGACGACCACTCGTACTTCGGCCAGATCCGTTCCGAACCCATCGGCGCATCGGGCGTCGAGTACCGCTTCCCCGTCCCCGCGCGGAAGACCGGAGACCGCGACCTTGTCCTGGTGGCCGCTGCGCTCGTCGGAGGCGCCACCCACATGGCAAGGGCGGAGCGCGGGCTGAAGAAGATCGGTGCGGGATACCGCGACCTCGCGGAAGCGGCCATCGAGGCGGGCAGGGGCGGCATCGCCGAGATGCGCGTCGTCGCAATCGGCGCGACGCCCGGAAAGACCGCCGAGGAGCTCAAGATGACGGTCGACGTCGAGATGCTCGGCGACGACCTCATGCCGGGCATCGAGCGCGTCTCGGAATTCGCCGACGCCCACGGCCTCGACCGGATGGAGGAGCGGCTGAAGGGGCTTGCCGCCAAGCACGTCGAGCGCCGAAACGTACTGGCGCGCGCGAAGGTGTTGGGTTCGACCGGCTTCATCGACGACTCCGCGCTGCGCGTGCTGGACATCTCGGGCTTCGGCCGCGCGGCGGCGCTTGAGCTGCTGCGATCCGATCGCCAGGTCAACTTCTCGTTCGGCGGGGAGACCGGATACGATATGACTGCCGGCGTCTACTGGAACGACGGCGTCGTGCGGGGCTACGTCGAAAACCGCGAGCGTGGAAGCACCTTCCGGCTCGAGGCGATGGTGCTCCTCCTAGAGAGCAACGGTCTTCCGGATACGATCAAGGCGGGCCTGCTGGGCCGGCACCTCGGAGAGGCCATCGACTTCCGCTTCATCCCCGGCAACGCCCTCATCACCGGCGTCGAGGAATCGGGCGACTGGCTCTACCTGACGCTGGAAATCGGCACGTCGCCGATCGAGACGGCGATCGGCGGCTGACGTACACCGGCGATGGTGGCGCTACTCTGCGTCGCCGCCATCGCCGACGTGCCCCGCCGGACGCGGACCGCGCGATAGCCGCTTGACCGCGCGAAGCTCGGCGGCGTCCAACCGCACGTCCCGCAGCAACTCAACGAGCGTCACGTCCAGCTCCAGCGCTATCCGCATGAGCAGCAGCAGCGACGGATTCTGCTGTCCGCGCTCGAGCCTCGACAGATACTGCCGGTCCACGTCCGCTCGCTCGGAGAACGCGACCTGGCTGTGCCCGGCCGCCAACCGCCTCGTGCGGATCGCCTCACCGACCTTCCGAATCGCCTCCACCTGCATGCGACGACCATGAACCGCGAGCGATTGGCGCGCCAGACGTCACCATCCTGAAATGTTCGCCGATGCTTTACCGGTAGGAAAGCGGGGAGAGATAAGAGGTCGCCATCTTGCAAGCGGGAAGACACGTGCCAGCAGACCCTGAAACCTCCAAGCTGGACCCGTGGCGCATCTACGGCCTGCCCGGCCGCTGGCCGGAAGTCCCCGGGCTCGTTTTCCTGCCAGAGGCAGCCGTCACTGTGGCGCAAGCGCTGTTCTATCTAGAGGCCGTCGACTTCGCGACCGCCGGCGAGATCGACCTGGATTCGGTAGAATCCGGTGTGGCCGGAGAGGCCGCCTCGGCAGCACGGTTCGTCGCCGACCTCGTCGCTTCCGGGAGCCTCATCGCTCGCGCGCAACGCCTCGGTGGTGGCGACTGCGTCGAGATCGCACGCGACGAGTGGACGAAGGAGCGCGCGAGGGCGGCGGTCAGCACCGGCCTCATCGAGCGGCGCACCGCCGAGGGGCCCATTCTCCCGCAGTGGGTCCTGATCGGGGCGGCCGAGATGGACCTGGTGATGCAATTCTACGGCCCATCTGCTTATTCCGTGGGGGTACACGAGTTGCAGGACCGGGCTACCGGAATCGTGCTCGCCAACCTGACCGCGATCGTGCGCAACCAGATGCCGCCCGTTGGCGACGCGGCGGCCCGAAGGATCGTGTCGGTGCTGCTGCCCAGCACCCGCCCCGTCCTCGACGCAAAGGACCGCGACAGCCTAAAGGCCGCCATCGCGCTCTGGCTGCAGGAGCACTTCGGGAAAGATCCGAACCGCGCCATCGGCCGGGAGGACTACGAGCGGCTCATCCTCACCGAGTTCGGAGAATTCGTCACGCCGACGATGGCCGGGGAGATCTGGCGGTTGGCAACCGAGACGCCGCCACACTCGCGCCGGCGCGAGGCCGGACGACGCCGCAGCCGAGCCCGCGATGCTTCCTGAACCGTCGCTGGCGCAGCCAACTGCGGCGGAACGAGGCACGAGCGGCCTCTGCGTCCCAGTCGTCGGCCAGCTGTCGGTGTCCGACCTGACACGTTGACGCGCGGGTTTCACGCGCACAGCTCCACCTGGCTCAACGGCCTCTCTCCCCTCGGTCCGGCTTCGAGTTGGAGGGCGCCCCGCACGGTCGGGCCGAGATCTCCCGAGCCTTCAGTCTGCACCAGGGTTCCGGCCTGAGCCTCGAGGCGGGGCTCCGCCTCCGGGCGGCCATGATCCGTCCGAAAGGAAATGGGCTCGTTCAAGGAACGAGGAGTGGAAAAGTGCCTGTTCATCTCAGCTTCGACGACATCGCCCGCATCCTGCCTTCCCAGACGCAGGATCGGGAGATGGCTGCAGCTGTGCTCGACGCATGGGTCGAGGAGCAGGCGGCCATCGTGAGGTCCATGGGCGATCCCGCGACGACCGCGTGCATCGTCGATGTCCAACCACCGGGCTGGTACGTCGCGTGCGAGTTCCGGTCGGCGAACGACCTGTCCTATCCGATCAACATCCGATGCGAGGGCCGCTACGACGTCCGCGGCAACACCCCGCACCTGCTGGACACCGGAGCGGGCTTCAGGCTCGTCGCGCTCCTGCTGCGGGAACTGGGGATGAAGACGAGGCTGCTGACCTAGCGGGTCTCCCAAACCTCCGAGTCGCACGCCGCCGCCGCGCCGAAATCCCGGGACCTCTTCGCGATTGCACTGCCGGAACGACGCTGCCGAACGCAAGCGCCTCCCCAGCGCCGCCGGGAAATCCTCTCCCCTACCGCCGATTGCGCATCGCCCCGACACGGCCAGCTCCCACTTCAGGAGCTTTCGCGATGCCACGGAAGAGATGGCCGCCGTCCGCCGTTCTGACCACCGCACAGGCGTCCCACCACGTCGGGCTGGCGGTCAGCACTCTCGAGAAACTCAGGCACCCGGAAGCGGAGGGCGGCCCTCCTTGGGTAACCCTGCTCAGGGGGGCGATCCGCTACCGCGTGGCCGATCTGGACGAGTGGCTCGCCGCGCGCGTCACCGGCCGCACCCACCCGCGCTGCGCCGACTGCCCGCTCAACCGCAAGGACCGAGGCTGACGACGCGCGGAGCGACGTCGTCAGCAGAGGATCCACAATCGTGGCGCCAGCCGGCCGCCGCGCTTCCCGACACCGCAGAAGGAGAAATGCGATGAACAAGATCACGGCCATGAACGGAGCCCCGGCGTCAGGCGAGGCGCTCGACACGCCGCAGCGCGGCAAGCTCGGCTGGCTGATGCGTGCCGCCAAGCCCGCGCTGGAGGCGGCCTGCGCCGAGATCGACGCCGGCTTCATAGGTGGTGACGATACGAACCTCGAACCCCGCGTCCTTCGCAAGCTGGACGCCTATCGGGCCTGGATTCTCGAACACGGGCTTCGGCCGCCGGTCACCAACAACAGCGTCGCAGCGAACCACGTCCTCCGGTACATCGGCCATCCCAAGGCGACGAGGACCGATGCGATCCGCACGGCCATCCGTGGCCTCGAGGATCTGCTACCCGACGCGGGCGAGGCCTTCCGGGGAAGCGACGCCGATCCGGTGGACCTCCTCATCGGCATCCACGTCGCCGAGATGAGGGAACGCGAGTACGGCCTTCCACGGAACGGCCCGAGCGGGCGCTACAGCTGGCGCAGCGCGGCAAAGGACATCGGTTGCAAACCAAAGGACCTGAACGAGAAGCGCAAGGCGTACCTCCGCGCGGTGGACAAGGAAATCGGCGTCCCCGGCATCTCGGTCGACCTCCCTAAATCGCACTGGGACAAGACCGCGCGGAACCCAGCGGTCCCCGCCCTTCTGGCCGCCGAGTTCAAGCGTCGGCGGGGGGAGATGCCGGCCGATCCGCTCCACCCCACGATGCTCGACGCCGTCGAGATCGCGGAGGGTGCGGGTGTGACCGCCCGGGACATCACGGGAGGCCCGCTCGCGGCCCAGCACCGCGAGGCGATGGAGGAGGCCCGCGACGGGAAACCGCTCGTTCCCAACCCCTTTCTGGCGGCGCGGCGGTTCACCTACCGCGATATGAAGGAGTGGGGTCGCACGGCGCGGCAGGCAGAGGCCAAGGAGGCCGGCTACGCCGATCCACTGCAGGCGGGGAGCGCGACGGTCATGGCGCTCACGCGGTTCCTGACGCTGGCGAGACTGGGCGGCAAGGTCGGCGACACGGTGCCCCTGGACTTTCCGGACCGCGTGCGCCGCGCCATCGCCTCGCGCCCCGACGGGTTCGGCTCGGGATGGGAAACGCAGATCAAGCGCTGGATTGGCTACTTCGACGCCATGCGCTCGGATCGTCCGCTGCCGACGACATTCGCGACCGCGATCAAGGTCCTGGCGGCAGAGGCGAACGTCAGCGCGTATCAGATCATCAAGGCCGCGGGTGCACGCGCCAACGCGTGGCTGCACGGCCTGTCGTATCCGACCGTCGAGTCGGACGTTCACGTCCGAGCGCTTGAGGCGTTGCTGCGCGTGAAGCCCGACACGCTGTCGCGTCTGCTGAAGAGCGAGTGGAGGTCGAGCCGCCTGGCAGTGAACCTCGGCGAGCATGGTCTGTCCGGCGTGTCGCGCGCGCTGCCCGCCGACATCACGACCAAATCGCCCGAGGAGCAGCTCGCCATCGCCAAGGCGAAATGGGAGCGGCACGTCCGCCAGGAGACGGAATACGCAAAGCGGCTCTCGAGTCAGATCCGCGACCGCTACCGCCTTCCGTTCAACGAATGGCCCAAGGCGATGCAGGACGCCTGGAAGGATCAGACGCCCGAACTGAACGTGGTGCGGCCCTACCGCGAAGCGGACCTGCGGTTGCCCGGCGCCCGCCCCACCAAGGCGGAGCGCTCGAATGCATCGAAGGACGAGGATCGCTCCTGGCGGCCGCTCACCGAGAGGATGGGGGAACGCATGTGCGGCTACTTCTTCGGGTTCCTGGTCAGGCCGCGGGTGGAGGAAGCCGATTCCTCGAAAGGGTCTGCCGCCGATCCCAACGGGTTCAGCGTGGAGCTGGGACTCGACATGCCCCTCGACCTGATCCACCCCGTCATCTTCGTGGTCCTCGATCTCCTGACCGGCTTCGCGCATTGGAAGAAGCGGCGGTCGGGCGGAAGGTTCGCCCCGACCGTCGCGCAGACCCTGCAGCACGCCGCCGATTTCCTGAAACCCGGGAGCGGCATCGTCTGGAAGAACGAGTACAAGAAGGAACTCAGGACGATCAAGGAGTGGCTGGACGCGGGCGGAGCCAAGCTCGACCAAGGCGAGGTCTTCCTGGACATCGACGCCTTCGAGGAGGACTGGCAGGCAGCCGTCACCGCCGCGCACGCCTATCTGCTCGAGGACATCGAGGAGATGAAGCCCGGCGATCCGAAGCGCAAGAAGCTGCGGCAACCGTTCGTTCCGATCAGGGGATACCTCGACGAGCACGATCCGATGGTCCCCTACATGGCGGACGTGCGCCGCATGCTCGAGGCGAGGCCGCTCGGAATGGTCGACCGACACCTGCACGGCCGTAACGCCATACTGACGCTCATCGTCGTCCAGACCGGCCTCAGGGCCGCCACGCTGCTCCTGACCGTCTCAGGTGAGGAGCCGACGCTCAGGCGCGAGAAGCTCAAGAACGGCACCGTGCGTTGGCGGATCCTCATCCCGGCCAGCCGCTTCAAGAACTTCAGCAGCCCGTTCTTCGCAGATGATCAGCCCTACGACTTCGTCCTGGACGACGAGTGCGACCTCTACGGGCGGCTGGACGAATACATGGCGCGGGGGCGGCCGTATCTGCTCAAGGGCCGCGCGTCCGACGCGCTGTTCATCGGGGTCGGCGGAAAGGACCTGACCGCCGCCGGGCTCAGCAACGTCTATCGGACCCTGACCGGCATGCACTTCGTGCGCAATTCCGATGCGGACTCCGGCACGGAGAAGGTGTTGCCGCACGGGTTGCACGCGGTCAGGCACATCATCGCCACGTCGCTGTTGCGCACCACCGGCGACATCTACGTCGCGGCATGGGCGATCCAGGACACCGCCCGCACCGTGGAGCAGCATTACGTCGACTTCCTGCCGAAGAACAAGGTGGCGCTCGCGATCGAGCACCTGCGCAGGTCTCGCGCGGCACCGGCGCTAGCGCACGCCGCGTGAGCCATGCGGTAGGTCCCGCGCGGAACGATGCTGAATGCCTGCCGCGGGCTGCCGCGCGGGGCAATCGCCGAGCAGGAACACCCGGTCGATCACGCACCGAACCTGTCCAGACCTTCGCATGAACGGAGATCACGTCGGCGGGATCCCGGATGCCTCCACATCGGCACGGTAGGCGGCCGATACAACGCGCTCAATCAGCCGACCCGCCTACACCGAGTTCCGCCAGAATGGCTTGATAGCCACCCGCCTCCTCGCGCGTGAGGTTGCCCCGCGCCGGGCTGCCGATCGTGAACCGACCGCCTGACGGCTTCGGGTATTGGGTCTCCTCCCATCCAAGCCGGTCGAGGAAGCGCCTCAACGGCCAGGGATCCGCCATGGCCGCATCGAAGCGGTCCGACGCTTCGCGCTCGTTCTCATAGAGCCGCTCAACGCGCGTCACGACCCGCTTGCCGGCTTTGACCGCAGCACCCGCCTCCATGACCGGTCCGCGAAGATAGGACAGGAGGAAATCGGAATGCACGACGCGGCAACCGTCGACTCGGAGCGAGAAACCCGCCCCAATGTTGAGGACGACCAGCGGATGCACGCCCATCGACGCCGCCTCGGCCTCGTCGATGCCCAGGGCTTCCGCGACGACGTCCGGACGCCACCCGAGCTCTTCCGCCCGCATGCGGGCCTGCCTAGCCGCGTCGGGCAGCTTCTGCCGGTAGAAGCGGTCCCACTGATGCGGGTCGGCCGGTGTCAGAAAGCACTTCACCTCACCTACGAAGACGCGATCGCCGAGTCTGAACAGCAGATCAACCTGGTGCGGGAAGACCGTCGAGCGCTCTACCTCGCGCTCCGCCACCCGAGCCGTGCGAAAAGCCGGATTGCCCCGGACTACTTCGGCGCAGCGACGGCGCAGATCGGCCTCGAAGACATCCCCGCGGTGTTCGAGCGCGTCGTCGTCGATCCCGCCGCGCTCGAGCCAAGCCTCCACGCGATACAGCATCGCTCCGATTTCGAAGACCGTGATGGGAATGAACAGCACCTCCTCCTGCGGCACCGCCACCAGAGGGAAGGCCCAGAGCCCACGGTCCCCTTTGCGGGGCGACCGCCCCGGACGCGCGCCCGGATCGACCGGGCCGAACGCGTCTCCGCTCGCGACATGGAACGTCAGGAAGGCGATGATCGCGTCCGCCGTCTCCTCCCGCACGCCCAACACCCTGGCCAACGTTCCGACCAGTTCGTGGCGGCGAACCGCGGCCGCCCAGCCGCTGGATGTACGGAAACCCGGCATCTTCTTCGGCAACTTCAAGAGCTGGCGTCCCGCATCGCCGATAACCCACCAGGCATCGGCTAGCAGCGAAGCCGTCAAGCCCGGTGCGAGCGGCATGTCCTGATCGAGAAAGCAGGCAAGATAGCTCCGCTCCAGCGTCCGACGCGCAATGGCCGCAAAGGGCGGTCTGTTGGACAGGCATTCCCGTCGACCGACTACCAGCCTGGAACCCCTCGGCGTCGCCCGCGCGGCGATCACCGAGCGTCGTGGCAGACGAGCGCGCCGCTCCATGGGCGTAAGCCTGGGCCATTCATCGCGGACTTCGAGCGCGGCCGTGATGACGTCGGTCTCCGCACGTGCCTGCCATGCATGCTGAAGCCGGGCGAGAGCAGGATCGCGCGGCTGCCAGGCGTCGACCTCCCCGGTTTCAAGGCGAGCGCCTAGATGAAGCGCCTTGTCGAACTGGTTCTTGAGGACTGCCCTCAGGGAGTAGTAGCGGAGCGCCGATCCGACGACGCCGATGACCTGGTCGCCGGGAACGTCGCGCGCGTCGGGCGCTTCGAGGGAGCGGGCGTCGAAGAGCCACGACACGAGCGCCTCGATCCCGGCCTCGCCGAAGTCGCTCTGGCTCAGCTCCTGTCCATCCACGTTGGCGTACGGGAGATGCGAGAAGTAGTCGAAGCTGACCATATCGTCGGTTTCAAGCGAGCGCTGGCGGTCCCGTACCGCTTGCTGCGCCTTCAGCTGCTCCAAGTTGGACGCGGCCACGCCCAGCATGACCGCCTGAGTGGACGACATTCCCGGGAATGGTTCGGGGAGCGACGCCTCCAGCGCGCGCATCTCCCGCGCAGTCCAGAGTGCCGCGGCGAGAAGCGCGTGATCATCGTCGCCTGCGTCTGCGCAGGAGGCGAGCGCATCGGACCAGGAATCCGGCTCGAACCGCCGCGCGGCGGGCGTGACCAGTCGGCGCGCTGCGCGCCGGAACGGGGTCTCGATTTTGGGATAATCAACCATCACGTGCAGATAGTGCGGCGGTGCCGGAAGGGCATCCGGCCGACACGCCACCCCGACGGAAATTCCGATCGTGGGCATTTGGAACCCGCCTGCAAAGCACCCATATTCTGAATGCGACCCACCGGTGGACGGTTAGGCCGCCAAGGATGGGACGACCGCGACCCGCCAAAGCCCCTTCAGTCGCGGCCACTAGGAGTTTGCATGCCAGTCGACCCCGTATCATTCGAGGGACTCTTCAATATGGTCCACGCCCACATCGGTCAGGCAAGCTACGCAGCCGGACGGACCGCAATGAAGGACAACAACTTCGACGCTCCAGGTGAGCTCGCCCGCGGCCCGCTTCGGGCGCTCCAGTTCGCCGTCGCCTACCTGGTGAACGAGGGCGAACTCGATCATTCGTTCAACGAGAGGGCGGACGCGGTGACCTCGACGCAGGACGCCCACGCGCTGCTCTCCGAGATCAACCGCGAAGCACGAGGTCATGTTCTCGGGACACGCTGATCCCGCTGATCACCGATTTCGCACCATCGGCGGACTGCATCATCCGCTCCAAATCGCGCGACGCCGCGCGGCGCAAGCCAGATCGAAGAGGCGAAGACAGGCCATAAACACGGAGCTTTCTTTTGCTTGAGCCCGAAACCCGCCTAGCGTTCTCCATGGTCGAGAACCCGGGCGTCTACGCCCTGCTGCTCGGGTCCGGCATCTCGCGTGCAGCGGAGATCCCGACAGGGTGGGACATCACGGTCGATCTCGTCCGGCGCATAGCGGCGGCCGAAGGTGTCACGGAAGAGCAGGATTGGGCGGCGTGGCATAAGGTACGCTTCGGCAACTCCCCCGGCTATTCCTCCCTGCTCGACGCGCTGTCGGTGACGCCTGCGGAACGCCGGGCCGTGTTGCACCAGTACATCGAGCCGACCGCCGATGACCTGGAGGCCGGTCGCCGCGTCCCGACCAAGGCTCACCACGCGATCGCGCGGCTGGTGCGCGACGGCTTCGTCCGGGTGATCGTGACCACCAACTTCGACCGACTGCTCGAGACGGCTCTGAAGTCGGTCGGCGTGGAGCCGGTGGTGATCAAGTCCACCGACGATCTGGCCGGCGCGAGCCCGCTTCCGCACTGCCGCTGCTTCATCCTGAAGCTGCACGGTGACTACCTGGATAATCGCATCCTCAACACGGATCAGGAGCTCGCCTCCTATCCGCCGGAATACGATGACCTGCTCGACCGCATCCTCGATGAGTACGGCCTGCTTGTCGCGGGTTGGTCCGGCGATTGGGATCCCGCACTCCGAGCCGCGATCTCGCGCGCTCCGAACAGGCGGTATCCAACCTGGTGGGCTGCGCGTGGCGAACCGAGCGTCGCCGCCGGTGAACTGCTGACCGCCCGCGCCGCGACGCTCGTGACCGTGGCGGACGCCGACTCCTTCTTCGACAAGTTGGCTGACTCGGTCGACGTCCTTGCCAAGTCCCTTAGACCGGCACCCGACACGATCGAGCTGCTGCTCACCTCCACGAAGCGGAATCTCGCCTCTGCCGAACGCCGCATCGACCTGGCGGACGCCATAGCAGGGCAGAGCGAGAAGATCGTCCGACGCCTCCGCAGCGACGAGTTCCCCGTCGCCGTGCAAGTCACAAAGGACGTTCTCGTCGAGCGCTGGCGAGCGATCGAGGGCATGTCGGAGCCCCTCGCACGCATGGCCGGACTGGCGGGCCGCTGGGGCGACGGATCTGAGTTCGCCCATTTGGAGCACGTGGTGCGGGCATTGACCGACAACCGGCCGGGCAACGGAAACACCGCACTGATCGGGCTCGTGTCCTACCCCGCTTACCTCACCTTCCTCACCTACGCGCTCGGACTGACAAAGGCGGAGCGCTTCGAAGAACTCTTTCGCTGGCTCACCATGCCGATCCCTTGGTCGCAGCGACAGCCGACCGTTGCCGCGAACTCGCTCTTCATGTCCTTCTGGCACGACACCGAGCCGGACTGGTGGAAGTATTGGCCAGGCCTGGAGAATCGTCGGACGCCCTGGGCCGACCATCTGGTCGACGTCGCAGTGCCCTGGTCGCGCGATTACGCCCTCCTCGGCGACGCCGCGCTGGAGAACTACCACACGCTCGAGCTTCTCGGCGGGATCGCCGCTTTGACCGATCAGGACGAGGAACGCCTCGTCAACCTGCAGGACTTCACCTGGATGCCGTTCGGTCAGACCATGTGGAAATCCGATACGCGCGTCCGCATCCTCGAACGCCCGGCGCGGCCGGAAGTCCAGAACCAACTCCTCGGCGCCGGCTTCTCCCGGGGGTCCGCCGGGCATTGGGCGGGCGTGGTCCGCAACATGGACTTCCTCTCATGGAAGGTCGGCTGGTGAACAACGTTCCGCACCCGATGGCGATCATCCGCAAGGAGCATTAGATGCTGGCGCTCCTGTCGGTGCTGGACGGCGGCTTCGGGCCATCCTCGAACGACGAGGTCCTCGCAGTATATCTGAGCGCGGTCGGGCTCGCATGTTCCCGTCGCGATCTGCAGGAGCGGCTCGAGGAACTCGCGAGAGCCGGCCTTGTCAGTCTGAGCCGGCGGGAGGCGCTCTGCGTCGTCGAGCTATCGCGAGACGGTAGCGACGTCGCCCAAGGGCTGGTCGAGCACGAAGGCGTCGCTCGCGGCTCAACAGACTGCCCGTATCGCTGAACAGAGGGTAGAAGACACCCGCCGCTGCATTAGGCGCACTCGAACCGAATTCATAAACTCTTATGGTTCAGAGATTTGATGAGGGGGTGGTGACATCTTAGTCGATGCTCGTAGCCGGCAGGGAGGACTCATGATGGATATCGTTCGACCAAGCGACGTCGACGTGATCAACCTAGCTACGCTGAACATCTCGAAGCCGCAGCCGGGAATGCGGGCCGCAAGTCACGGAGGTGGTTCCTCTACTTCGGCACGATTCCCCCGGCTGTTCGAGGAGGTGAATTTCCTCGACCTTGACGGCCGGGTGACTGGCTCGATGTAGGGGTGCAAACGATTTGCATCTCGGCAACCCAAGGCAACTCTTCGCAACTTTATCGCACAGATCCCTGACCGCGTATCAATTTTTCGCCTAACGTATTGATTTTACACGAATCTCTTTTCCTTCAAACCTGTGATTGAAGGTCGACAACCATCGGTCGGGAAAAAGCACTCTAATGACAAATACCATTGTTTTAGAGTGGGTTGTTAAGAACCGCCAAAATGTCTTAGGTGGAAATCCGTCCCCGAGGCATTTCACACCGACGAAAACCACGTTTTCAGGATGGTGGAAGTCTGATCGAGCCGACGTCGCGCGGCGCGATGCCAAGATAATTCGTCCGGCACTTCAGCCGGAGCTGCACGTCAGGTTCTGCCCGCGCCGCAGAGAGCGCCGCAAACGGTCGGCGACAATTCGCTGCGCCCAGACGACCCGATCGAGCCGGCTCCGAGCATATTCGCCTTGCGGTCCGGAGCTCAGACCATCATGAGCAATGACGAACTCGAAATGTGCCTAAGCGCCTTCTGCAGCGCGACCAGGATCGGGATCGAAGAAGTGCGCGCGTTCTTACTCGAACACGGCGAAGCCGTCAGGCGACTTGGAAGACCAGACACCATCCGATGCGAGCTAGCAACGTCGCACGAGGATGGCGTCGTATCGGTCGGCTGCGCCTTTCAGAATTGCAGCGCGGACCGGTACAGTGTCGAGATAGCCGCGACCGGCTGCTCGGGCTTAGGGTCCGTGCAGCCGGAAGTTCGAACTGTCGTCCATGCTTTCAGGCTAGCCGGACTGCTTCTCACCGATCTCGGCACGCCGACCTGGCTGGACTGCGCCCGGCAAGTAATCATTTCCGTGAGCAACCTGGAAGCCAAGCGCAGGATCCCACTGGCGGCAGATGCCCCTGACCATGTGACGAAGAAGGAGATGCTCGCTTGGGTGAGGGCGCAGGCGGCCGGCATCAGACGCTTTGCGGATGGGAGCGACATCATATGCCGGCTGGTCGTCGAGGAAGGGTCGAGTGCACCGGTGATCATGCTTTGGTGCGAGCGCGACGACGGCGACGTTCGCGAGGTGCAGTTCTTCTCCTCGGGTGTCGCCTATCTGGGCAACACAACGTGCGATCTACCAGACCTCGCGTTCGCAAGCGCGATGGCCTCCTTGCTGCTCAAGGAGATCTATATGCCAGTCCGCCTTACCCCGTGAGCTTGCGCTGGACCAGGACGCACAACTTGCGGGGGTCCGACACCCTTAGTGGGCCGCCAGGGGAATCGCAGGTGCAAAGAACGTAGATCCGGGGACTCACTCCGTCGCCTGGGCGCCAGTTGTCGCGCACCCAGTCTAAGCAGATCGATATCTCCGCGTCGAACGCCCTCACCGCAGCGGGCCTCCAGTTCCTCCGATCGACTATCACCTCTCGACCGAACGCCTGCAAACGCAGCAGGTCACCATCCACGATCGGCTCGGATGTGAATTGAAGGTTCGCGAACCATATCCTGGTTTCGCCCCGCGCCGTGTCTTCAGCGCGCTGAAAGACGGATCCGTATGTGCGCACGTCGCTGGGCAAACCCTGAACACTCAGAGGCAACCAGGGTCGCACGTCCAGGGCAGCGTGGGCCTGGCAGGCACGCTCGATCGTCGAGGTGACGGTCGCGCGGTCGCCTCGCTGAGGCACCTCATCTTCCCCAGCCACATACCGCCCGCGCACCGGCAACGGACCACATCCATCCCCCTCTCCGACCACATGGCCGACCGCTTGTCTGACCAGCTCACGGTCGAAGGATATGGTGGCGGGGAGCGCGCCGGGGCGACCAGCTCTGGTCTCAATCACGCGCCTCTCGATGACGGCCTTCACAAAGCGCTGTTCGAACGGACAGCCCGGATTGTGCTCGTGACGCCGACGCGTCCGATAATAGAACTCCGATCTGCCGGGCCGTGCACGCCATTCCAGGCTGGTGAGCTGTAGTCCTGGCATCTGTACAACATCGAGCGGCACGCCGCATTCGAAGCACTTCCACGGCTGCCTCTTCGCCGCATCGAGGCGTAGCTGCCACGTCCACCGCTTCCCGCCCCAGCGATTCCTTCCGTATTCCATGCCGAACCTCCGGCGGAATTGTACCATCTCGGCGATGGCGCTCGCGAGTCCCCTGTGGAAATAGTTGTGCCGACTGACCGAGCCCGCGGTCGAACAGGCAGAAGGGATGGGCGCGTTCCTTCCGCCTAGCTTCGGGACGCCCATTGATCGTTCGTAGGCAAGTCCTGCGCGCCTTCAAGCCGCGACCGTAACCGCCACGTTGGCCGCCGCATCGAAACGCCGCTCGACCGCGGACATCATTTCCTGTCCGCCCAAGCTACGGGCGACCGCGCGAAGAGGCGCCCAGATCTCAGCATCGCGACCACCTGGCTCCGAGCACAGCGCCGCGTAGACATCTGCGACCTTGGCTGCTCGCGACATCGCCAAGGCATGGAGCTCGTCGCGCAGCGTGACCGGGTCAGGCGCTGCGGAGGACAGGTCAGCATGAGCCGCGGGCGCCGTGGGGACCGCGATACAGCGCGAGCCGAGTACGGAATCAACCCCGCGGGTCGTCGTGATGAGGCGGGGACCGAAGAAATCAATGTTCTCCACTCTCCCGTTCCCCAACGTCACGGGCTTGCGCGCCGTCGAAGCCTTGTAACTCAACTTCAGGCACTGGCCGAGATCGCCGAAGCCGGAAGCCTGGGTCGACAGGCCCTCGGCGTCATCGAGCGCGACGAGACCGCCGCACTCACGCGTGAGCCGCACGAGCGCGGCCGCCGAACCCTGTCCCATCAGCACGGCGTTGAAGCCGAGCGCCACGACGGCCGCTGCGAGCTCGGACTTGCCAGAACCACGCGGCCCGACTGCCAACAAAAGCGGTAGCGCGTCGAATACACGAAAGAGGTGGGTGACGAGGACAAACGCCGAGACCACCGACAGGTCGTCCGCAACGGGCAGCACGACGCGCGAGGCGACGAAGGCGCGAACGTCGGCTGCGACATCCTCGACCGGACGGTCGCAGGGATCCACGCCTGCTGCGCGAGCCGCCGCGTAGCGCTGGATCGCATCCAGCGACCAAGATGCCTGCCGGCTCGCCTGAGGCGGCGCGGCGATGCGCGTGCCGTCGCTCAGCGCGTGGACGCGTCGCCAAGCCGGCGTACCCGGCGGCGCGCGCAGCACCTGGGGCTCCAGCACCGCACCATCGCTGCGAAGAACCAAGACCTGGTAGCTGTGAAGCAGCCCGCCATCGCCGGAGGCGGCGCGGCGGCGTTCGACGAGGTAGGGGTAAAAGGAGTAGCCGCGCGCGAACCCGCCGTGGACCGGAATGGGTGCCGCCGCGAAATCGCCCGCTCCTCCGAGGCCTTCCTCCGCTGCTACGATCCTCGCGCCGGCCGGGATCGCGGAGGCGAGAATTTCCTCAAGCCAACAGTCGTGGCGACGCGAGACCGTCAGATCGCCGTCCGCCGCCAACACTTCGACGCCGGGCGCCGCCTCCACCGGACGCCGGGCTGCGCAAAGAATGCGCGACGCGACCGCGTCGGCCAGTCCCTCGGCCAGGACGACCCGGTCCCAAGGCGCCCAGAACGACGACACGTCCCATTCATCAGGAGCCTTGTGAGGCTGCGAAGATGCCAGAACGACCACCGGGAGGCCGAGCCGAACGGCCGCCGCGCCCAGTTGCCACGCAGCGACCGGCGATCCCACGACCACGGCCGTACCGCCCGTTCCCGAGCGAACCGTGGCGGGCGCACCCGGCCCCCAAGCTACAGGATGCTCGGCACCGACCGTCACGCCCTCCAAATTGACGTAGCCGTAGCGCCGTCGACCGCCCGGGACGTCCAGCGGATAAGCGAGCACCCGCTCGACCGAAGTCCCGTCGGCGCGCAGGTATGGTTCCTTGAGCCCCAGCCCGAGCACCTCCACCTGGTCAGGCCCCAATCCCATGTCGAAAAGCCGCCCCATCGCCACGGTGTTGCGGGTCAAGTTCGAGCGCAACCGCCGGTAATTGAAGTCCGTCGACCGCCGGACAGCTGAAGTCGCCATAACTCAGTCCTTTTAGGTGTATATATACATCATAATGAGAGTTTTCACAAGCCGTTTCACAACTAGCGGAGGACCCGAAGTCATCGTCACGCCGGACAGCCTGGACGGCCAGCGTCACCCGGCCAGGCTGCGCCAATCGTGCGGGCCACACAGCCACCAGCTGCCACCACTTTCGGGCACACAGCGGCGTGGCGTCCGCGGGATCCAAGCGAGAGTGACGCCCTCCTCCCCGGACAGGAATACGATCCAATTCGCCGTCCACGCGTAGATCGGATGCACCCCGCCCCTCGCGCCCGGGCCGCCGTCGAACGCGTAGTCGAGGATCGCGAGCGCCTCGTCCCGAGCGATCGGCGACACGGCCGGGTCGTGATCGAAGTCGTCCGGCGCGCGCCGCCTGCCGATAGCGAGCGCCTCGATGCGCTCGCCGACCACCTTCTCGAACTCCTCGAGGTCCTCACGCAGGTTGCCCACGGTCGGTCAGCCCCCACGCCGGGCGGGGCTGGTGCCCGGCTCCGGGCTGATCGGCGCGTGGTCCCGCACCCACGGCATCAGCCAGGCGACGGGCTCCGCCCGGAAGGCGAGGTGCGTCCTTCCCCAGTGGGTCGCCTTCGCCCGCGTCACGCGATAGCCGCTTCCACGCAGGACGGGGTGGTCAACGATTTCATCCAGCGGACGGTCGTAAGCCGCGCTGATCACCGTGTCGGGCAGCCGGCAGCGCAGGCACAGGAAGGCCTCGCCGTTACGCGTCCTGAGCGCCGCAGCAGGCATCGTCATCCCGAGTTCCAGACAGTGCGCCCCGGCACGGACTCCCAAAGCACCGCGCGGGTCGTCATGCTCCCGTACGACGACGCCGCAGCGCAGCAGGCGCGGAAGTGTACCGGCCTCGTAGCGCCTGGCCTCACGCCCAAGACGATCTATGCTGGGAGACGTCAGCGGTGGCGGCGGTCCGCCGAGCCAGCGCCGCCACACATCGTCGGGCCGCATCGTATCGGCGAGCGCGTCGAGATCGACGCCCTCGGCGGCGCAGGCGTCGACGACCAGCAGTGAGACGAGGCGGATCATCTCGCCCGAGCATTCGCGGAACATCGCGGCGAGGCGCTCGGAGACCTCCCGCTTAAGATCGTCGAACATCTGCAGCAACCTTGCTTCGTCACACACCCGCGTGGCCACCGGGTCGTGCCAGGCGCGGACGCCATGGCGCGAGGCGACCGAGGCCTCGTCGTGTGACAGGAGGGCGGCCCGATCCGACCAAGCACTTCCTCCGTCGGGGCATTCGCCGGGGGTCCCCATCTCAGCCCCTCCGCTGCACGACGTGGAGGTCGCCATCGCTGCGGAGCGCGCCACCGGGCAGGTCTCCCTCGGCCGCGAGCGCACGCGCGGTGCCGGCACCCACTAGCGCGACGACGACGGGGTTGAGAGGGTCCAGACCTTCGCGGACGGTCGCCGCCGAGGCGAGGGCCGGTCCAAGGCGCGACGCCAGCCGCTCCACCACCTCGCCGGACGTCCGCACGCGGCACGCATGAAAGACCTCCACGACGCCCTCGGCATCGCGGATGGCGAGGGTCGCCGTGAAGAGCCGACAGGCGTCGCGGCTGCTTCCGACAGCGGGAGCTGTCGCGTCTTCACGCATGGCGCCTACCCCAGGCCATCCGATCCCACTCGGGCTCGGCGGCGAACGGATTCACGCCTGGATGGTAGATGCGCTCGGCGAGCCACTCCCGCTCGCGTTCGCGATCACGTTCGGCGATGGTACGGTGCCACACACGCCCGTCCGGATCCCAGCGGTAGCCACGGCGCTTCAGCAACCCCTTGAGCGAAATGCGGGCGCCCACCGCGCGGACGCGCCATACGTCGTCGTTCGCGTTCTCGAGGAGGTGCGCCAGCGCCGGGCGGCCGTCCGGCATGCCGTGACGCATCAGGGCGATGACAGCGTCGACGTCGGACCCTGCCGAATGCGCGTCGTGGAACCAGCCGCACTGCGACAGCAAGTGGCCGAGCTTGCGACCGTCGAAGCCGTGGGCCGGCCAGTCCACCTCCGACATGGAGCAGGCCCAGCCGGGCGCTCCGAGCTCCGGCAGCCTGCGCTCGACGAAGCGCAAGTCGAAGTTGGCGTTGTGGGCCAGGATCCACCGCGCGTCGGCGAGCAGGCTGGTCGCCAGGACGGTGTCGATCGACCTGCCCCGGACATCGTCGTCCGACAGGCTGGTGAGCCTACTGACCTCCTGAGGAATCGGCCGGCCCGGGTCCTCGCGCCACGACCAAAGGCGGCCGATCCGCGTAACCACGCCATCGGCATCGTGCCTGATCCGGCGCACCGCCAACTCGATGACCGCGTCCTCGTCCGGGTCGAAACCGGTCGTCTCGACGTCCACTACCGCGATCACTTCTCCCGCATCCGGATCGCCCAGACCGGTCGGCCCCTCGACAACCCTGAGGCGCCGCAGAACCCGCTCCTCTTCCAAGAGCGGAAGCACCTGCACGCGGCCCGCATCCCGCTCGACGACGCCCGCGTGCATCACGCGATCTCGGGCAGCGGCCGTGCGTCCGCCGCGACACGCTGGAGGACGACCTGCACGCAACCGCCGGAGGACGACCACGAGCGCGACACGGCGCCGCTCAGCCGGGCAGCGAGCCCGTCGACGATCCCCGCGCCCTGCCCCCCCGAGCGCGACCACTCGCGCGCGCCCCCGCTGTCGCTCACGGCGAGGACGGCCGCCCCTTCGTCATAGCCGTCCATCTCGACACGGATCCGACCTCCTCCCCGAGCACCGTGGCGCAGCGCGTTCCCAACGAGCTCGTGCACGATGAGCGCGACGGTCCACGCGAACTCGCCGTCCACCAGCAGCGGCGCCACCGAAACCTCGATGGCGGACGGTCCCGCCTGCGCGGCGCGCATCGCCTGGCAGAGCTGGCCGAGTACGGCGCCGAGATCGACGACCGCACCCGAGGGCCGCTCGCAAAGCAGCCGCTGGACCCGCGCGGTGGCCTCGAGCCGCCCGATGGCCATGGAGATCAGCACGTCGCCACCCGCCCGCCGCTCCGCGTGGCGCAGCGCCGCGACGGCGACCATCATGTCGTTCGCCACGCGGTGCGAATGCTCCCGCAGCAACAGACCGTGATCCACGAAGCCAGTCATGTTTCCTCCCATCCCGTTGCATGGTGCTTGTTGGTGTATATATACACCTGTGGCTATGCGTCAAGGGGCTTGGAATGCGAGGACCGAGGAACACGAAGACCGTGGCGAACAACCCGACAGTGGCGCGGTGGACGGCGGTCGCGCCGCCGAAGCCGCGCCCGGCCAGCGGCACCTACGTCACGGCGATGCAGGCGGCGGCGTTCCGATCGTACATGCAGACGCACTCGGAATCCGAGACGGCGCGGCAGCTTGGCCTGTCGCAAATCCGGACGCGGGAGTTGCTTGTCCAGTACGAGCGCAACCTCCTGCGCGACGCCGGGTTATCCCCGCCGTCGCTAAAGGAGATGCTCAAGGGGGACATCTCGACGCGCTTCCAGATCTCGCGAGACCTGCGCAATGGTCGCCCCGCCTCGCACGCCCGGGCCGTGGCGATGCCGGTGCCGGCGGTCCCCGCGACCGGCGAGGCGGCCGACGGCTGGCGTCACGTCGAGCCGCCCAGCAGCGGAGTGCGCCGCTTCGTCGTCACCTCCGCTCGCGCGGACGCCACGGTGCACGGCGGCTTCATGCGTAACCTCGAGGCTTATGCAGGCCACCACGGCGCTGAGCTCGTCGTGGCGGCGCTGGGGCCGAGATCAGGCGCCGAGCGCGGACTCGTCCGAGAGCCGATCGACTTCGCCGGCCGCCTCGACCTGCGCGCCGACATCATGCCGCCGATGGTGTCGCGCATGCCGCTGGAGGGGTTGCAGCACCTCTCGCCTGGGCGCTGGGCCGCCTTCCCCCACGCCTCGCAACAGCTCGAGAGCCTGCCCAGGATCGGCCGGCTGCCGCCACGGGTCCATCTGACCACCGGTGCGGCGACTGCCCATGGCGACCCAGCCCGAAGAACGCCAGCCCGTCTCGGCGCGCTAGTCGTCGAGATGCTGCCCGACGGGCGTGTCCTGGCGCGCACGATCTCGACCTCGGCTTCCGGCGACGGATCGTTCCACGATCTCGACGAACGCGTGTCGAAGGGCCGCGTCGCGACCGGCCTGAGGGTCGCCGGGCTAGTCGCCGGCGACCTGCACCATCCTCGCTGCGACCCGACCGTGGTGACGGCGACCTGGGGATCGAACGACGGCGACGATGGCCTCGTCGCACGGCTGCGCCCGCACGCCCAGGTGCTCCACGACGTCTGCGACATGCGCGCGCGCAGCCATCACGAGCGCCGCGACGCGCACGCGCGTTTCGCACACCACGTGCGTGGCACCGGCGACGTCAGGGCGGAGCTCGCCTCGACCGCCGCATTCCTCGAGCGCATCAGGTTGGCGGACGGGGTGACGGCCGTCGTCCATTCCAACCACGACGAGCACCTTCTGCGCTGGTTGCGCGAAGCGGATCATCGGTCCGACCTTCTCAATGCCGAGTTCCAACTCGACCGCGAACGCGCACTGCTGGCGCGGATCCGCAGCGGCGCCGACACCGACACCTTCTTCGCGGAGACGCTCAGGTCATTGTCCAAGGACGGGCTCGACGGAGTGCGGTTCCTTTCGGACGGCGACACGTTTCCGATCGGGGGTGTCGAGTGCGGAGTGCACGGTCACGCCGGTCCGGACGGCACGCGTGGTTCGGTCGGCGCGTTCGAGCGCCTCGGCATCGACATGGTGCTCGGCCATTTCCACCGCCCGCTAGCGCGCGGCGGTCTCCACGTCTCGGGCGTCTGCCAGCTCGATCTCGGCTACGCCCGCGGACCTAGCAGCTGGGCGATCGCGCACGTCGTGGTGCATCACGACGGTAGCCGGCAGCACGTCTTCCTGGACGGGGACCGTTTCGCCGCCTGAGCGCGGCGCGGGTGACGAGAAGACGGCCTCGCGCAGTCGTCGGCGATGAACGTCCTAGGCAATGCCGCCTTCGCTAGTCCGGCTGCACGTAGTCCGGCGGATCGTATCGGTCCGGCCATCTTCCGGACGGGTTGGTCGTGGTGGCCGTGGAAACCAAGAGCGGCCCCTCGCCCCAGTCCTCCCAACCGACATGCACGCACACACCGTCCTTGGTACCGAGAGTGACCCGCGGCGGGTCGGTCTGGAAGATCATCGTCGCGACGAGCTCGTGGACGGCCTCCATCACGCGGGAGCGGGCGACGAACCGGACCTCCTCATCCTTGTCGTCTAGCTTGTCCTGAAGCGCCTGGATGCGCTGGAGGTGCTCCTCTGGCGAGACGGCGCCACGTGCCTCGACCAGCCTGACCTGCAGGTTCCGGATGACCTCGTCGAGCTCGTCCATCTCGCGCGTGGCGTCCAGCCACCTCTCCTTCGGCTCCGACCGGCCGGTCTCGACGTGCAGAGTGAGGGCGATCTCGGCACGCGCCGCGGCAGCGGCCCGCGCGCGCGTCCGCTCGGCGATGTCGATCTCGATCGGACGAACGGCGTCCGGCGAGGAGAAGTGACGATCGTTCATGGCGGCGTGCAGAATGGCAGTGAGCACGCCGCCGCTCCATTGCGCGTAGTTGAAGTGGTGCCCGCTCCGGCAGCCACGTCCGCGCTGGTAGCTGTCGCAGACAAGGTAGTCCTCGTGCACCTCCGTCCCGTCGGCTCGCCGCGCGCGCCCCTTGGCGCGCAGCGTCATCCGCGACCCGCACGATCCGCAGGTCGTCAGCCCGGCGAAGAGGTTGGTGAGGCGCCTGCCCTTCCCGGCGACGCGGCGCTGCCGTCCGCCCATGGCGCGCGCGGCCGCGGCGTACAGGTCGGGATCGACGATCCTCGGATAGTAGTTGCCGACCGCGTCGCCGGCAGTCCTCCGTCGTTCGCCGCGAGGCTTTCGACCGGGCTGAAATTCGCCGAGCACGGCTGAGCCGGTGAGAATCTTCTGAATGTAGGACCCGTGCCATCCCTGCGCGCGGCCGAAGGGCTGGACGCCCTCAAGGTTGAGGTTGCGGGCGATGTGATGCTTGCCGAGACCCGCGACCGTATCTCGGAAGATGCGGCGTACGACCTCGGCCCGCTCCTCGATGACAACGAAGCGTGCCGGATTGCGCTCCACCGCCAGCCAGCCAGGCGCGCGGCTGGTGAGCACGACATGCTCGCCCCGCGCGAGACGCCCGCGCTTGGCGGCCCAGGCGGCGCTCAGCCGCGAGGCCTTCTTTTCCGACTCCTCGTTCGCGAGCTGAGCCTTCACGACGACCTCGATGATCGCCGCCATGTCGAGATTGTCGCGATGGTATCGGCGATCGCCCTCTACCGTCGCGACCGTCACGCCGAGCTCCGTCAGGCCATGCATCCATACGAACATGGTTTTGGCGTGCTCACGCGACAGGCGGTCCAGCTTCTCGGTAAGCAGGATAACGCCGTTGATATATGCGCCGGCTTCAACGTCCGCGACGAACCTGCCGAGCTGGCCGACGGCGGCATGCCTCCCCTTGAACGCCGATACGCCCTCGTCGACGAGTTCCGCGACAACGTTCCAGCCCTTCGCTGCCGCATGCGTCCGGCAGTCCTCGCGCTGGCGCTCGAGGCTGCTCCCCTTCCCCTGCTCCGCGCTTGACCAGCGAATGTAGATGACCGTGTCCAAGGCGTCGCTCGTTTCAGGTTTCACCCCTTGGGATAGCAGCCGCAACGCGGATCACGTACCCAAATCATTCGGTGGATAGAACGATCGCTGCTTGTCGCCTTCGGTATCGACAGACCGTCGATTGGTTACGAGGCGACCGGGGAAAAGCGGTTGAATCGCTGAACGGCGGACTGGGTCCGCAAGCGCAGGTTTCGTCAATGCAAGACGAGCGCGCAGCGCGATGTTCCCGACCTCGACATCTAATAAGCGAACCCCCGCTCGCGTCGACGCCGATCGGCTCCAGCCGGCGGCACTGCCTCATGTAGATGAACGAAGCGGTGCCGTCCCGAGGGCCGGGAGGTGACAACCTGTGGTAAGACAGGCGCAAGCGTTTCTAGGCTCGGGCCCTAGACATGCCCGCCCATTTCCGGGCCGAACAAATTTGGGCCGGCCTTACGATTACTTACCGATGAGGTTGTCACGCCCTCAGTACAATCGCTGGCGAACGCGGCAGACTCACGCGCGAGCGATTAATTTAACCAATCTGACAATTGGCCGAGGCGATCTTTTACCTTCGTTGCCGCGGTCATGCCCCTCTCGGCCGCCGGAGACCCAATGCCGGACGTAAAAATGGCTGATCGACGAACACATCGCTTTTGCCGTGTAGAAAGGACACATGACACCTGACGCCGACAGGAATATCCTGACGAGCGATCCTCTCGTATCGACCCGTCGGTGAGCCAAGCAAGCCCTGACGTGACCCCGGTCTTTCATCCAGCGGCGACCAGAGACCGACGGGTGTTGTCGCGCATGAGCGCAGGTGAAGCAACGGGCGGGGTTAACCCCGCCCGTTGCTGTTCGAGCCCGGCAGCGAACGCAGCCGGGGTAGCGTAGCCGAGCGAGGAGTGCGGCCGCTCGGTGTTGTAGTCGTCGACCCAGCGCGCCAGGATCGAGCGGGCCTGCCCGATGGTGAAGAACAGCGTCTCGTTGAGCAGCTCGTCGCGCATGCGACCGTTGAAGCTCTCGACGAACCCGTTCTGCATGGGCTTGCCGGGCGCGATGTAATGCCATTCGACGCCCACGTCGCCGGACCAAGCGAGCACCGCGTTCGAGGTGAGTTCGGTCCCGTTGTCGCTGACGATCATCTTCGGCCTGCCACGCTCGGCGATCAGATCGGCCAGTTCGCGCACGACCCGCCGGCCCGAGATCGACGTGTCTACCACCGCCCGCAGGCACTCGCGCGTTACGTCATCGACGATGTTGAGCACGCGGAACCGTCGGCCGGTGACGAGTTGGTCGTGTACGAAGTCCAGGCTCCAGCGCTGGTTGGGGAGCGCCAGCACCGGCGCGGGCGCCCGCGCCCCAACCGCGCGCCTTCGTCCCTTCCGGCGCCTGACCGTCAGCCCTTCCTCACGGTAGAGCCGCTGGGTCTTCTTGCGGTTGATCGTGATGCCGTCCCGGCGCAGCAGGATGTGCAGACGCCGATAGCCGAACCGCCGGCGCTGCTGCGCCAACTCGCACAGCCGCGACCGCAGGTCGCCATCATCTCCCCGACACGAGCGATACCGCATGCTCGTGCGGTTCGCCCCGACGACCATGCACGCCCGCCGCTCGCTCATCCCCAACGTCGCCTGGAGATGCGCGACCGCTTGCCGCTTCGCGGCGGGCGTCACCATTTTTTTGACAGCAGATCCTTCAGACCTGCGTTGTCGAGCATCTTGTCCGCGAGCAGCCGCTTGAGCCGTGCGTTCTCCTCCTCGAGTGACCGCAGGCGCTTTGCATCGGACACCTCCAGGCCGCCGAACTTCGCCTTCCATGCGTAGTAGGTCGCGCTCGACATACCGTGCTTGCGGCACAACTCCGTCACCACCGACCCCGCCTCGGCCTCCTTCAGGATGCCGATGATCTGTTCTTCCGAAAACTGCTTCCGCTTCATTCCGTCCGTCCCTTCCAGGGCCGGTCTCTAGTTCCAGGTGGATGAAGAAACGGGGGTCACGTCAAACCGGGCAAGCGATAGACTATGTAGCGATCGGTATCACGCGGGTCGCTGACACGCTGATTATGGAAAATTGGCACATCAATGGTTATAAGACCCTGCATCAGCCGCCCGCCCTTCCGGCGTAGTCTCCCAGAAATCGACTCCGGTCGGGACGACGGCCAGCCCATGTTCACCGTTCGTGGGCGGACGGATCAGCATTGTGCGTCCGTTGCATCGATTGTAGTTTGCGTCTCAACGATCGTGCGCTTGTCGCCCGATCCGTACCACGCAACATGAGCCGCAAACTGCCCCTTATTGGAGTTCCGGACGATCATCATTGCGAACTGCTACACCTACCCTGCCCCTCGGACCAGCCGGCGCATTTGGTCTGACAGAACCCATTCAGGAAAGTATCAATCCTCCGTCCACGTTTACTGTCTGCCCGGTCACGTAGCTGCTCTCGTTAGCGAGGAAGATAACCGTCGCGGTGATGTCAGTGGTAGTCGCAATACGTTTCATCGGCACCGCTTCGATCAATTGTTTGTGGACCTCGCTCTCTGAGCCACGTCCGCTTGCTGACGTTTCACGCAGGACCTGGCTCCACATTGCCGTGTCGACCGGGCCTGGCGCGATGGCATTGACCCTCGTCCGCGGAGCCAGGGCCAGCGCCGCTGACTGCGTCGCACTGATCAGCGCTGCCTTGCTGGCGGAATACAGGATTGCGGTCGGGCCGCCGCGCCGCCCGGACACCGAGGCGATGTTGATGATGCTCGATCCATCGCCCATGTGCGGCGCAGCGGCCTTCATCATGAGCAATGGGCCAAGCACATTCACGTCGAACACGCGCCGGAACTCGTCCTTGTCGATGGCCGCAAGGCCATCGCGGACGAACACGCCGACCGCGTTGACCAGCAGGTCGATCCGACCGGCATCGGCGACGATCCGCGCCACGGCGGCGTCGACCGCTTCGGGACTGGTCACATCGAGCGCGATGGCACGTTCGCCCTCCACTTCGCGAAAATCAAGCCGCCAGACCCGGTCTCCCCGGCGCGAGAGCGTATCGCAGATCTCTCGCCCGATACCGCCCGCCGCGCCCGTTACGACAACGATGCGCGACACTTCATAGCTCATGAGAGACTACCTTCATCGCGTTCGGCCGGTCCATCACGAAGCGACGGCGCCGTCGGCTACGGCGAGGAGGGTCATCGCCAACCCGCGATACCCGTCGTGCGCGACATCCTGGAGAATTGCGTCGAATCCGTCCAGGCCGCCGACATAGGGCATGAAGACGCGGGGTTTGCCCGGGATGTTAGCACCGAGATACCAGGACGAGGCACGCATCATCAGCGTCTTTTCGGCAGCCGCGAACACGTGTTCCACCCAGGCGTCCTGAGCCGCTCCGTCCGCCTCCACTCTGGCGATGCCGTGCTCCTTCATCCAGGCGAGGCAATCGGACACCCAGTCGACCTGCTGCTCGATCGAGGCAACGACATTGGTCAGAGGCGCCGGGGTACCGGCCCCTGCCAGGGTGAACATGTTGGGGAACCCCGCCACCGTCAGGCCAAGATAGGTGCGCGGGCCGCTCGACCACGCTTCGGCCAGCGGCGTCCCACGCGAGCCGCGGATGTCCATGGCAAGGAGCGCACCCGTCAACGCATCGAACCCGGTCGCGAAAACGATGACGTCCAGATCCACCCTACCCTCGGAAAGGACGATGCCGTTCTCGTCGATCGAGGCGATCGGCCTCGCCCGAAGGTTCACCAACTCGACGTTGTCGCGGTTGTAGGTATCGTAATAGCCGGTATCGAGACAGATGCGCTTCGCCCCGAGCGGATGGTCGGTCGGCGATAGCAAGGCGGCGACATCCGGATCCTTGACGATCGACTTGATCTGGTCGCGGACATAGTCGGCTACCAGTTGATTGGCACCTTCGTCGACCATCAGGTCGTCGAACAATGAGGTGATGCCGTTCCCGCCGCGCGCCCAATGCTCGTCAAACGCCGCCTTTCGCTGTTCCGCGCTCACTGCGAGGGCCGAACCGCCGGCTGAACGGGTCTTGATCCCGCCCTTCGTCTTGCGGGCCGCCGCGCGATGCTCCGCATAGCCGCGCTTGAATTCCGCCAAGGCATCCGGCTCGAGCGGAGCGTTGCGCGCTGGGAGGGTGAAATTGGGCGTCCTCTGGAAGACGGTGAGGTGCGCTGCCTGCTTGGCAATTTCGGGGATGCACTGGATGCCGGAGGATCCAGTGCCGATCACTCCGACACGCTTTCCCGAGAAATCCACGCCTTCATGCGGCCACAGCGACGTTTGGTACCAGTCGCCGCCGAACGTATCGAGCCCCGCGAAATCAGGACGCGCCGGCGTCGACAAGCCTCCCGTCGCCATCACACAATAGCGTCCGATTAACGTTCGCGAGTCTTCGGTTGTCAGTACCCACCGACTGCGCGAGTCATCGAAGTGCGCACTTCGGACTTCGGTGTTGAACGAGATGTCCCGCCGCAGATCAAACCGATCCGCCACATGCTGGATGTAGCGAAGGATCTCCGGTTGCGCGGGAAAGCGTTCGGTCCATTGCCACTCCTGCTGCAATTCGTCGGAGAAGGAGTACGAGTAATCCACGCTTTCAACATCGCAGCGCGCGCCGACATAGCGATTCCAATACCAAGTGCCGCCGACATCCCCGGCCCGCTCCACCACGTGCGCCTTCAGACCGAGCTGTCGTACCCGGTAGAGCATGTACAGCCCCGCGAAGCCCGCGCCGACAATCACAACGTCGTATTCGTCCGCCATCGATCTCCACCTCGCATCAACTCTGTTCCATTATACGATTGACGTTCGGCATTACACCAGCAAATATCGCGGGAGGAGCGCTTGTCCTTGCTGATGAGAGGATGCCAAGCGGGCTCCACGAGCGCCAAGCCAGTGGCGAACCGCCAACCCCCAGTCAGTGAGACCCAGATGCAGACTCAGCGCACGATCGTGGTGACGGGGGCCGGCTCCGGCATCGGTGCGGCAGCGATGCAGGTCGCCGCCGCGCGGGGCTGGCGCGCCATCGGTGTCGACATCGCAAACGCCGAGATCGCTGTCGACCTGAGCGATCCGCATGATCGCAAAACCCTGAAGGATCGCATTGCAGCGGTAGCGGGTGAGAGCATCGACGCCGTTGCCGCCTCCGCGGGCGTCTCCGGTGGCAATTCGGTCGGATCGGTGGCCGTCAACTTTTTCGGCGCACGAGACACACTGCTCCAGCTGCAGCCCTTACTGGCCAAGGGACGCGATCCGCGAGCGGTGCTCGTCGGATCCATTGCTGCCTTGTCGCCAGTTCACGACGAACTGATGGACGCGTGTCTGGAGGGGAACGAGCCTGTCGCATTGCGACTTGCGGAGGTGCATGCCGGCTATGCCACATCGAAGGCGGCGCTGCGCGACTGGCTGCGGGCGAACGCGTCGACGGCCGCCTGGGCCGGTGCGGGCATTCTCCTCAATGCCGTCGCGCCCGGCACAATCGAGACGCCGATGCTCGCTCCGTTCATCAAGACCGACGAGCAGCGCCAAGACATTTTCGCGCGCTACCCAAACCCGTTGCGGCGGAACGGCGAAGCGACCGAGGTGGCCCGGGCACTGATCTGGCTCGCCTCACCCGAAAACAGTTTCATGGTCGGGCAGCACATCTACATCGACGGCGGCTACGACGCCGCGCGCGCGGCGGAAGAGGCGCGCTCGTGGGCTGACCTGCCCCACGAGACGGCGGGATAGCCTCAGGTCGCCGGTGTCGGTCGCCTGCTTGACGGTCTCAGGCGCATGACGGACTGACCTCGAGGTCCCGACCGGTCCCGCGATTACCGGTCAGGGCCATCGCAGGACCGGGCACCATCAGAAATGCACGCCGAGCGAAACGCCTGCGCTGCGCGGCGGCTGAAACACCGTCGTGTCGCCGTTGGTCGAAGGCACCACGCTGGCCGTGTAGAGCTGGTTGGTCAGGTTCTTGACGAACACGCCGACGGTGTAGCGGTCGCTCGGATCGGTCCAAGCAAGACGTCCGTTCACGATCTCATATGCGGGCTGTCGCACCCGGTTAAGTGGATCCCAGAAGTACTTCCCGCTGAAGAACATCGTCAGGTTCGCCGCCAGTGTTCCGCCGGCGAGCGGCGTCGTATAGTCTGCCGCTAGGTTGAAGGTATATCGCGGGGTCCGGATCATCCAGTTGCCCGACACGTCGGCAGCAGATTGCGTGTTACCTCCGGTTGGACGCGGAATGAACACGGTTGCGTTCGGAAACTCGACGTAATTCGCGTGGTTGTAGTTTAGCCCGCCGCGCAGCGTTAGGCCGTCAATCGGAGCCCACGTGGTCGACGCCTCGAAACCATAGATACGCGCGCGTGCCGCATTCGCGAGCACCTGGCCAAGGCCGATGAACGCCGCAAACTGGATGTCCTTGTAATCATAGTAGAAGGCCGCCGCCTCCATGCGAAGGTTCCGCGAGATCGACGTCTTGACCCCGGTTTCGTAGGCGTCGACCTTCTCGGGATCCACCGCCACGTTTGAGAAGCTGGCAACGTTGAACTGGCCGCTCTTAAAGCCCTGGCTGAACGAGGCATACAGCGACACGTCGCTGTTGGGCGCATATCGAAGCGAGACCCGCGGCGTTACATCCTTGAAGGTCTTCCGTCCGCTAACGTTGAAAGGCGGAACAACGACACCGGCCGCGGTCGTCGTCAGGCGGGTTCCATTGTAGATTTTGCGCTCGTTGCTGTAGCGGGCGCCGCCGGTCAGCTCGAACCCTGATCCCAGATTTGCGGTCACTTCGCCGAACAGGGCGAACGCATCTGACTGCAGGCGCTGAAATTGATCGATCAACGTAAAGCTGGTGGCGGTCGCGGTTCCGGATACTACGTGTAGCGGATCATCCTTGGTCAGATTGTGGAAATAGTATCCGCCAACGACATAGTTCAGGCGTCGTGACCCGGTTGAGGCCAGCTGCACTTCCTGACTGAATGTCCGGGAAGGTCGGATCCAGGGGCCGATGTGCAAGATTGTCAAGGTCGAGACATCTGAGTCGGCCAATGCACTGAAGTCTGCTGCTTGATACGCAGAAATTGATTTGACCTGGGCGGCACCCAAGTCGAGTGTTGCGGTCAGATCTCCGCCATAGATGGTATTGAGGTTTTTTGGAATGAAGCTCAAGGCCGACTGACGCGGGCGGTTCGCGACCACGATCGGAACGCCGAGCCCTTTTGCGGCAACGTTGCCGTTCAGACCCTGGGTTGAAAGCGCGGTGTTGTCGTCGAGGCGAGCATAGTTTCCGCCGACCACTACCGTCAGCTTGTCACTCGCATTGAGGAGGAGCTTGGAGCGGACACTGATATTGTCCTGTTTGGCAAGGTGCCCGCCACGGATGAGGTCGTCGACATAGCCGTCGCTTCTGGAATAGACCGCCGCGATGTTTACCGCCGCCTTGTCGCTGAGCGGTCCCGAACCATAGCCTTTCACAAGCACATTGTTGAACCGACTGTAGCTGATTTCCCCATCGAATGTGGGGGTGAAGCTTGGACTGCGCGTGATCACGCTGACCGCGCCGCCCGTTGCATTGCGGCCAAACAGGGTTCCTTGCGGGCCTTTCAGCACCTCGATACGCTCGATGCTGTTCAGATCGAATGCATTGCCGACCAGCGAGGGCTGATACACCCCATCGACGTAGATCGCGACGTTTGCCTCGTCGCCGACGCCTGAATTCACGGTTCCAATACCGCGAATGGTCGGCTGGATAGCAACGCCGTTCTGGGTGAAGTTCAGGCCGGGGACGGTCAGGGTCAACTCCCGCGCGGAGACGATCCCGGACCGAGCCAAGTCATCGCCTGAGATGACCGACACGGATATGGGGACATCCTGCAAGGACTGCTCCCGACGCTGGGCCGTTACCACGATGTCGGCCAGGCCTTCGGTCTGCTGCTTGGCGGCCGCCGCTGAGGGTTCGGCGGCGGGGGCTACTTGCTGTGCCGCGGCGACACCGGTCACCGGCCACAACATTGCCGCTCCCACGCTCAGCATCCTGATCGTGTCCATTATTCCCCTCCATCGTTTCGTTATCTGAACTCCGTTTATAACTCCGCGAGGGCGCCGACAAGAATTTTCGTGGCGCAGGGGTCCGGATCGTGCATAGCTATTCACGAATGGGAGTGGCGTTCGCTTTTTTGGACACGAGCAATAGTAGCTCACCGGCGGTGTTGGGCAGAATGCCAGGCGGTATGGTGCCCTGCCAACAGCCAGGACCGTTCCATGTGCCCCGGTCGAACTCCTGCAAAAGACATGATGTGCTAGAGGATTTTTAAGATGGACGTAGAAGGGGGCTTGCTTGGAGGCCGACGCCTGTATGTCGTCGGTGTCCTGACGCTGGTGTATGCGGTCAGCATCATCGATCGCCAGATCGTGATCATCCTGCAAGATCAGTTGAAGCTCGAGTTTTCCCTCAACGACAAGCAGCTCGGGCTGATGACAGGGCCGGCCTTCGTCGTTCTCTACCTTGCTGCCGGCCTCTTGATCGCGCCACTGGCGGATCGACATAATCGCAGAACACTGGTTGCAGCATCGGTCATCGTCTGGAGCGCGGCGACGGCTGCCGCCGGACTTGCCCAGAGTTACATCCAGTTGGTCCTGGCGCGGGCCGGCGTGGGTGTCGGCGAGGCCGGGTCGGGGCCAGCGGCCTATTCGATGATCGCGGATATGTACCCCGACGGCAAGCGCGGCCTGCCGACCTCGATTTTTTCGTCGGGCGTCTATCTCGGGATCCTGACTGGGTTGGCTGGAGGCGGATGGTTGGGTGCCATCTTGGGCTGGCGGCGAACGCTCGTGGTACTCGGCGTGTTTGGCTTGGCGGTCGGCGTTCTGGTCCGGCTGAGCGTCGCGGAACCAACGCGGCGCAGCACCGACCAGTCAGGCGCTGCGGAGCTTCCGTTCAGGGAGGTGGTCCGAACTTTGGGCGCTGCGCCCGGGATCATTCACCTGCTGATCGGCAGCTCGCTCTTCTCAATGGCCGGCAACGGCGCGGTCAGCTTCATGCCCCCATTCCTCCTCCGTCTCCACGCGATGGACGTGGCGCATGTTGGCCTTTGGCTCGGTATCATCATCGGCTGCGGCGGTGCGATCGGGTCGGCGGTCAGTGGAGTGGTCGCCGATCGGCTGTGCGGCAACGTGCTGGCGCGCTACCCGTTGCTCATCGGGTTCGCACTGCTCCTGGCCGTACCATTCTATGTCGCGGCGTTCCTCGCGCCGACCGGGGCTTGGGCGCTCGGACTGTTCGTCGTCCCCGCGCTGCTCTACCCTGTTTATCTGACTCCCTCGTTGATGGTGTTGTACCGCGTCGTTCCTCCCCGCGCTCGGGCGCGGGCAGTGGCGGTCCTTCTTTCGACCTTCACCGGCGTGGCGCTGGGCTTCGGCCCCATGGTCGTCGGCGCGCTCAGCGACTATTTCGGCGCCCGCATGGGGCCGGAAGGTCTGCGCATTGCACTGATCGTCAGCGTCTCGATCAGCAGCGCTTGGGCCTTGATCCACTTCTGGCTCGCGCACGTGGCGATGCGGCGGTGTGCCGACTCGAACAGCGCGATAGCTTAAGATCAGCACGCTCGCGTCGGTACGAACCCGCCGCACCGATCGTTAAAAATGGAAGGCGAAGACAGGATGGAACTCGAGCCCGAGACGAAAGAGCTGGTGGATCTCATCACCGCTCAAGGGCGGCCACCGTTCGCTGACATGACACCGGCGGAGTTTCGATCGCTGCTGGTGGCGCCGCCATCCGCCCCAGCCGATGATGAGGCCATCGCCGACGTAAGCGACACGGTGGCGGCCGAGGTGCCCATCCGCATCTATCGCCCCCATCGGCCGGCCCGGGGCATCATGATGTATCTGCACGGCGGCGGGTTCGTCGTTGGTTCGATCGATGCCAGCGACGCTGCCGCCCGCGCCATCGTTGCCCGCACCGACCTCGTACTGGTATCGGTCGGTTATCGCTTGGCGCCGGAAAATCCTTTTCCTGCGGCCGTCGATGATGCCTGGGCCGTGCTGGATTGGATACATCAGCACCGCGCGGGACTGGCGTTCGACGGCGCACCGCTGATGGTGGGGGGCGATAGCGCAGGCGCCAATCTGGCAACCGGGGCGGCGATCCACGCGCGCGACACTGGGATCAACCTATGCTTTCAGCTGCTCTTCTATCCCACCACCGATTGCGACTTCGACCGCCCGTCCTACCACGATCATGCGGAGCAATGGCCGCTGCCGCGAGAGGCCATGCAATGGTTCTGGGGGCACTACGGAGCCGACGAAGCGGACTGGCGCGCCTGCCCTCTGAAGGCGGAAACGCTGCGCGGCGTCGCACCGGCCTATATCGCGGTTGCGAGCCACGATCCCTTGCGGGATGAGGGCCTCGCTTATGCCAAGCGGCTGGAGAGCGATGACGTCGCAGTGATCGTCGACGATGCTGCGGGCCTGCTGCACGGCTATGCATCGATGCTGCGGGTGTCGCCAGGTGCGCGTGCTGCGCTCGATCGTGGATGCGCCGCCCTGCGAGCCCGGCTCGATATCGTCGAGGCTCTTACCGAGCGATTGCCTTCGACCCAGAACTGAAGTTCCCCCTGCGACGACGCCGCGGCGAGCCCGCGATCAGGTGAAGTCGAAGGTGGGGGGCCGCTTTTCCAGGAACGCCATGCGCTTCTCCACCTTGTCCTGGGTCGACTGCGCGATGTGGACCCCGCGGCTTTCGAACTCGATCGCCTGTTCGAGGCTGCCCGCGTTCTGATTGTGCCACAATGATTGCTTCGTGACCCAGATGCCCATGGGAACATTCACCACAATCCGTTTCGCCAATTCGATGCAGGCATCCTGCAACTGGTCGTCGGGTACGGTCTTCAACACCAGGCCGATCCGTTCCGCCTCGTCGGCCGGCACCGGACGCGCTGTCAGCAGTATCTCGGCGGCGTGCTGAACGCCCACGGCCCGCGGCAACATATAGCTGATGCCGAGTTCGGCCCCAGATCCGGCATTATGGATCGAGTTGACGAACTTGGCCGATTGCGCGGCGATGGTGAGATCGGCAGCGAGCGTGAAGGCGAGCGCCATGCCCGCAACAGTGCCGTTGATGCCGCATATCACCGGCTGCGGCAGGTTGCGGATGGCAACGGGGATCGCAGAGATCACGTCGAGCGTGTAGCGCGCCTGATACGCCTTCCCGACATCGTCCGGAACCCAGTCCGCCGCACCGCCGGCCTTAATGTCGTGACCGGCACAGAAACCACGCCCCGTGGCTGTCAGGATCACCACCCGGACCCGCGGATCGTAGCGGATCTCGTGCAACAGGCCGAGCAGTTCCTTGTACATGGGGAAGGTGAACGCATTCATCGCGTCTGGCCGGCTGATGGTGATCCGCCGCACCCCCTGTTCAGGTTCGTCGATCTGGAAATTGTCGCTCAAGACCCTGTCCTCATGTACCTGGAAACGGTTGCATCCGGTCGGATGGCGCCGGCGCTCAGCGCGGCAGCCCCATAAGATTGGCGATGTTGTTGAGCTGGATGTTGGTCGATCCGCCCCAGATCGGCGTGACGAGGATGTCGCGGACATGCCGCTCCATCTGGAACCCGCGGGCATAGCCATAGGCGCCGAGGATTTTCTGGCACGTCAGTGCGATCTCGACCGCCGTTTCGGTGATGAACAGCTTCGCCATCGACGTCTCGGCGGCTGACGGACGCTTCTCCTCTAGCAGCCGGACGGCGTTGTAGAGCATGAGCCGACATGCCTCCAATTTGGTCTGCGCGTCCGCGAGTTGGTGGCGGATCGCCTGGTAGCTGCAGATCGCCTTGCCGCCCTGCCTGCGCTCCTGCGAATATTGCCACGCTTCCTCGACAACGGCTTCCGCGACCCCCAGCGCCAGAGCGGGCACTTCGAGCTTCTCGGCCTCGAGCGCGGGGCCGACCAGCATGGACCAGCCATTATCCCAACCCGACTCTCCGCCGACGACGAGGTCGAAGGGGATTTCGACGTCGTCGAGCGCCACGTCGTTAGTCGGAACGCCTTTGGCGCCCATCGTCTCGATCGACGTGATCGTGATCCCCGGCGAGTTCACCGGCACGATCACGAACGACAGGTTTTTACGCTTCGCCTCCGCGGGTCCACTGCGGACCAGCATGTAGATGTAGTCGGCGGTACTGGCACCGGTGCACCAGCGCTTAAAGCCGTTGATCACCACCGTGTCGCCACGACGCTCGGCGCGCGTCTTCACATCGGCCAGGCTGGCGCCGGTGTCGGGTTCGGACAGGCCGTAGGCAAACAACAGCTTGCCCTCCGCAAGGTCGGGCAGGAAGCGCTGCTTCTGCGCCTCCGTTCCGCACTCGGCGATGTTGAGCGCGCCGTAGAAGGTCGCCTCGATGTAATAGGCCGCCAGCTGCATGCTGCGACGGGACAGTTCCTCGATCGTGACGACCATTGCGGTCAGATCGACTCCCGCGCCGCCATATTCCTCGGCCACCGAGACGTGAAACACGCCCAATTCTGCGAGCTTCGCCATGAACGGTCGCGGTGGGATAAGGTCGTCGCGGTCCCACGCCTCGACCATTTCTCGCGTTGCTTCCTTTTCCAGGAACCGCCGTATGTTCTCGCGCAGGCTGGAGATATGATCGGGTTCGATGAGGCTCATTATCTGACCTTGAAGATGGAAGCGGAGGCGGATCAGTTTCCGCTGAACTTGGGCTTTCGCTTGTTCAGGAATGCGTCGACGGCTTCGCGGTGATCCTCGGTATGATTGGACATGCCTTCGTACGCGAAGCCGACATCCAGCATGCTCGCCGCGATCTGCTTCAATCCGGTATTGATCGTCATCTTCGTCCACTGGATCGAACGCCGCGCACCGTTGGCGAAGCGATCCGCCCATTCGGCAACCTTGGCGTCAAGTTCGTCCGCGGGCACCGAGAAGGTGATGAGGCCGATCTGCGCCGCCTCCGGCGCCATGATGACGCCGCCGGCAAGAAGATATTGTTTCGCACGCATGTAGCCGATCAGTTGCGGCCAGATCGCCGCACCGCCATCGCCCGCCACATAGCCGACGCGCGTGTGCGGGTCCGCGATCTTCGCGGTGTCGACCGCCACCACTATATCGCAGAACAGCGCCAGCGTCGCTCCAAGACCGATCGCATCTCCGTTCATCCGGCAAATGATCGGCTTGGGACAATCGAGCATGCTCATCAGCGTCCGCTTACCCTCAACCACCGACGTGTAATAATAGGACGGCTGCTCGGTCGATCGACGCATGTGCTCGATATCGCCGCCCGCGCTGAACGCCCTCCCCTCCCCGGTCAGAATTGCAACATCCACCTCGGGATCGTCCGCGACGTCGATAAAGATGCGGCTGAGTTCGTAATGCATCAGCTGACTGGCGGCGTTCAGCTGCTCCGGCTTGTTCATCGAGATGGTGAGAATGCGCCCATTCTGGGTACAGAGCAGCGTCTCGTAGCGCGAATAATCAAACGTCATGGTAGTTCCTTTTCGCGGTTCAAGCGATCGCATGGCCTTCCATCGCGAAGCCGTAGCCAAGTGAATCGTGAAGTGCTGCGCGCAAACGCTGGGTCAGCAGCACGCGAGTGTATCGCCGGACCAAGGGAGGCGTTCGCAGCAGCTGATGCGCGAGCTCATACGCACGGGGCATGAGGCGATCACCCGCCAGGACCTCGTTCACCAGCCCCGCCTCCCTCGCTTCGGCAGCGGACAGGCGCTGTCCCGTCATTAGGAAGTACCGGCCGCGATTGGTGCCCATCAGGAACGGGAAGATCACGCCATGCCCGTCCCCGGGCACCAGGCCGCCGGCGAAATGCGCCGAGTCCTGGAAAGCGGCCGTATGGGCGGCAAGGACCAGATCGCACATCACCGGGATGATCGCGTGCCGCAAAGCCGGCCCGTTGACCGCACTAATCATCGGCACCTCGATGTTCAGCATGTTCATGACGTAGCGCTTGCCCTCGACCCCCATCCAGTACCAGTCGTCGGCAGGGACCTGCATCGCGACGGAACGGTCGGCGGCGCCGTAGACGGCCGGCCCGGAGAACTCCTCTCCCGTGCCGGTGACGATCACCACCTGGTTCTCGCGGTCGCGCGAGATGTCGAGGAAAGCCTGCTCGAGCTCCTTGTGGGGCGCGAGGCTCCAGCGGAGCGGGCCACCGTCGGTGTGCAGCTGCATGAGGAGAATGCCATCCTCGTCCCGAGAAAGGCGGATCATCTCGAACTTGTTTCGGTAAGCGTCGAAGTCCGTCATGCCGGCTCTCCACGAACGCGTACGGAATTGCGTCGACGAAGCAGCGGCACGCCCGATGCGGCAAAGCCAGATCGCGCGCGCTTCCGAGCACCAGTAGAGCGAACCTTCATCCGGCCCATCACGTAGCGAGCCAAGTGCAGAAGGTCAGGCTGCCTGGCTGTTCGTGCGCACGCCGCCCTCATGATGCCGTAACGTTATCTGGAAGCTTGCAGTCTGTTGCGCGCATGACGACCGACACATCCCCGTAGCCGAGAACGCGTATTACGAACGCCGTTCGTATTTAGCAATAGCTTACACTTGCGGTGGTCTTAGGTTTGGTCGAGCCTCTGGGCATGTTCCGTGCTGATATAGCCGGATGCTCGCCGCGCGACCTCGGTGACGAGATGCTGGAATACCGGCAGGTTCTGCTTCAATCGCTCGGTCGGTGCTGCGATCAGCAACGCGGCTTCGACGTTGCCCTGCGGATCGAAGATGGGCGCCGCGATTGCGCCGCCGCCCTCCACCGCCTCATCGAGCGAGATGGAAACCCCGATGCTCCGGATCGCAAGCAAACCCGTACGGATCGCAGCCGGGTCCGTGGTGGTGCGCGGCGTGATCGACGTTAATTGTGCCTCGCTGAAGTAGCTCTCCTGCCAGTCGCTGTCTTGGTAGGCTAACAGCAAGCGCCCGGCCGCGGTTGCATGCAGCGGACGTACGAAGCCGATTGGCATTGCGAAACGCACGGCCTTCGCGCTGGCTACCGTGTCGATAAAGGTGGTGACCTTGGCCTCGCGGTCGAGAACCGCCAGGTAGACCGTCTCCTGAGAGCGTTCGGCAAGTTCCTTCAAGAAAGGTCGTAGCTGCCGCAGCAGCCCTCGGGTTGAGAGAATCTGCGCTGCCAGCCGGTACATCGGTGGCCCAAGTAGATAGTCGCCGCTCACGCGCATCAGGTAGCCTGCGGTGACAAAGGGGCGGATCAGTCCGAGCAGGCTGCTTTTGGGAACCCCCAATTCGCCGCTGAGCTCGGCCAGTGACCGTCCGTCGCTGTTTCGGGCCAAGATCTCCAGCATCCCGATGATGCGGGCGACCGATCGCGGCGGCGAAGACGCGCTGCCGCCGCCGGCACCTGCATCCTCCAATGAAGCACGCGAACCAGGCCGAAGCTCGGCCGACTTCCCAGTACGTTTCGATGATGCTTCTTTCATGGCGCAAGCATGGCCGCTTCTGCCTGCCGTGCCAACTATGTTCTCCAACCAACACAAAGCATTTCAACGTCTTTGCAATTTTCGCACGACAGTCGTATTTCCGAATGCGCCGCGCTATCGGCGGCCTTCACTGTTCTCAATTCCAGCTTGGAGCGCCCTGACCGATGAACGGCTCACACCAGTCCGCCAGACCGCATCTCGCCGATCGAGTTGCGGCCGGGAGAGGTGCGATGCCTGATTACGGGACTACGACGATAACAGCCGCGTTCGCCGCGTCAGCGGCGAGGAACGCGAGCCGGCCCGCCGTTCGGCAGGGGATGCGCGAGATCAGCTTCGCGGAAGTGGATCAGCTGCGCCGCGACGGCGCTCGCGGACTGATTGCTCTCGGCATCCGGCCTGGTGAGCGCGTGGCGATCTGGGGCGTGAACAGCTTGGATTGGATCGTTGCCGGGCTCGCCCTGCTAACGGTCGGCGCCGTGCTCGTTCCCGTCGGCACGCGCCTGCGTGGGCGCGAGGCCGGTGCGATCCTGCGCAGCGCTGACGTTCGACTGATCTTCACGGATCACGGATTCGGCGGCTACGACTTCGTCGACGCGATCCACAGCGAGAGCCTGCCCAAGCTCGAGCACATCGTGGTCCTTCGCAGCGACGCGGAAGCTGCCGGGCAAGTCCGGGGCTGGTCGTCGCTGGTGCGGGCGGGTGCCGGTGTTGCCGCGCAGGAGGTGGATCGACGCGCCGGGGCGATCCGCCCCGACGATCTGTCCGACGTGCTTTTCACGTCCGGCACGACCGGCCAGCCGAAAGGCGTCATGATGACGCATGCCCAAAGCATCGTTGCCTGCGACCACCAAGCGCGTGCGCTGGGAGCGCGGTCCGACGACGTGCTTGGCGCGCTGTTTCCGTTTGCGCACAACGCCGGATACCGGTCCGCCTGGCAGACTTCGCTGCTTCTCGGCATGCGGATCGACCCAATCGACGTCGTCAACCCAGACGATCTGCTCCAGTTCGTTCAGGCCAATCGGACGACGTTGCTACCGGCGGTACCCACCGTTTACCAATCTCTGATCGAGCATCCGGCACGTCGCGACATGGACCTGAGCAGCCTGCGGGTGGCGATGACCGGCGGAACCATGGTCCCGATGCAGCTGATCTTCCAGATTCGTGAGCAGTTGGGCATTCCACACATTGTGAATGCGTACGGAATGACCGAGACTGCGGGCAACATCTCCTACACCCGGGCCGGCGACAGCGACGAAGTGATTGCGCGCACCGTTGGCCGGCCGCTCGAAAACCTCGAAGTGCGGATCGTCGACGACAACATGCGTCCACTCGCGCGCGATATGGTAGGTCAGATCGCGGTGCGCGGCTTTCAGGTGACCCACGGCTACCTGAACGATGCCCCGGCGACCGCGCGGAGCATGACCCAGGACGGTTTCCTTCTGACCGGTGACATTGGCTTGCTAGGTGCGGACGGCAATCTGAGAATAACCGATCGCCTGAAGGACATGTACATCTGCGGGGGTTTCAACTGCTATCCAGCGGAGGTTGAAGAGGTCTTTCGCAAGATGCCGGGTGTTTGGCAGGCGGCGGTGGTGGGCATGGACGACGCCCGGCTCGGCCAGGTCGGCCGGGCGTTCATCGTCGCTGAGCCAGGCCTTCGGCTGAACGAGCAGGAAGTGATCGCCTGGGCGCGGGAGAACATGGCGGGTTACAAGGTACCCCGCGTCATCCGCTTTCTCGACGCATTGCCGCTCAACGCTCTCGGCAAGGTGAGCAAGGACGAACTTCGCCAGCTAGACTGATCACTAAGCGGGCGAGACACTCGGAGACGTGCTCGCCCGGCGAAAATACGATTTCCAACCTCTGCGGAGCCGCCTGGATCGGTCTGCCTCCGTCGTCAGCGATGACGGATCCGCACGAAGCCATCACCGAACGGCGCATCGCGGTTCTTCAGCGCCTCCTTCAGGCCGTGCTCGGCCATGTCCTGCTTGAAGCGGCTCCGCCTTGGCCCCTTCGACAGGTGGGAACGCGCATCATTTTCGGCAGCAAGTCGCTGGATCGTCAGCGCGCCCATCTGCTCGAGCGCGAGGTTGACGATCCGCTTGTGCGTCCAGAGCAGTTCGGGGTCGACCGCCGCCACCCGGCGTGCCAGATCCTGCACTTCGGCATCGAGTTCGTCGGCGGGAACCGCGTCGAGCACAAGACCCAATCGCGCCGCATCGATGCCGGACACCTTGTCGCCGGTCAGCAACAGCCGCTTCGCCCACTGCGGTCCGCAGTGATAGATCCACATGTGCGCCGGTGGAGAGCCGTTGGCACGCGTCGCCGGAAAGCCGATCTTGGCATCCTCCGCCGCGATTAGGAGATCACACGCAAGGGCAAGATCGGTTCCGCCCGCAAGGCAGTTGCCATGGATCTTGGCGATTACCGGCTTATGTAGCTGCGACAGCGTCATCGTGGCATCGAGGCTGCGCTCGAGCCGCCAACTGTCGTCGTCCAGCGTCTGGTTGACCGTCCGATACTGGATCGCGCGGCCGGACTGATCCTCCGCCATGCCGTTGTAGACGCCGACGAGATCATATCCCGCGCAAAAGTCCTTTCCGGCCCCCTGCAGCACGATGCAGTGAACGTCAGTGCGGTCGTCCGCCTCGAGCAACGCGCCCCGAAGCTCGGCCATCATCTCGTCGCCGAGCACGTTGCGCTTCTCGGGCTGGTTCAGCGTGATGGTCGCGATCTGGTCGGCGACCTCAAAGAGAATACGTTCCGGCTGCGACAGCCATTTTCCTCGGTATTGCGTCATGTTCGCTCCTAGAATTGATATGGCGGCGAGCCGGAGGGCAGGTTGCAGTCGCACTGGGTTGGTCGGCAAAGCGGCCAGGGTCACGCTCCCGTGCGTCGCCTGCCGCTGGCCGCTCAGGCGCGGGGCAGGCCAAGGAAGCGCTCGGCCACGATGTTGCGCATGATCTCGTTGGATCCCCCGGAGATCGTCCAGGAAAAGCTCTTGAGGAAGTCCAGCGCGGGAACGCCGCTGCTGTGGCCTGTGCAGGCAACCGGCGGTTGCCACTCCTGATCGACCAGACCGCCGGCGCGGACCAGAAACTCCGTATAACGCTGGAGCAAGGGGGCCCAGTAAAGCTTGATATAGACCGGCAACGTCGCCAGCCTGCCTTCCTCGCTCTCCTCCGTCATGCTCAGCAAACGACCGATCATCAGGCGCACGGTCAGCAGTTCCGCGTGGAACGAGGCGAATTCCCGACGCAAGCCGACGTCGCTGAGCCATGAAGGCCGCGTGACCTGGCTCAGCTTGCGGTACCCCTGCCACACCCGCTCCGCATAGCTGAGCAGCAGCAGGCCGCGTTCGGACGACAGCGTGGACTGGGCGATCGCCCAGCCGCGATTTTCGGCGCCTATACGGTTCGACGCCGGAATGATGACGTCGTCGAGGAAGATCTCTGCGAACTCGCCCTCTCCGGTGATCTGTCGGATCGGACGCACAGTGACGCCCGGTGATCGCATGTCGAGGATGAACAGTGACAGGCCGTCGTGTTTGCGTGCGGCGTGCGGGTCGGTCCGGACCAGCAGCAGGCAATAGTCGGCATACATCGCGTAGGACGACCAGGTCTTCTGCCCGTTGACCACATAATGGTCCGCGTCGCGCGCCGCCGTCGTCCTGATCGAAGCCAGATCCGATCCGGCGCCGGGCTCCGAAAAACCCTGACACCAGACGTCGTTTCCGTCGCGCACGCCGCTCAGGTACAGATCGCGCTGTTCCTGGGTGCCCGCGTCGAACAGCGTCGCGGGCAGATGGAACAGCGATATGAGCATCAACTCCAGCTCCGGCGCGTCCGCTCGTGCCATCTCCTCATAGGCGATGATCTGCCGCGAGAACGGCAGGCCGGGGCCACCCCACTCACGTGGCCAGTGCGGCGTAGCGAGCCCGACCTTCCGACGCTCCTCAAGCCACCACAGCTGAAAGCGGTTCACGTCCTCTTCGGTGGCGCCTTGCAAGCGGGTCCGCCAGTCGGTCGGCAAGGCGTTGGCCAACCACGCCTGGACGCCACGCCGAAAGGCGTCGTCGTCGGTGAGCCCAGTGAGCAGCCTCGAACCAGGGTTAGCCACTACGCGGCCTCAAGGAGGTCGGCAACGCGGTCAAGGAGGCCCGCCCCGGTCTCGAACAGCGCCTCATCGAGCTTTGCGCGTTTCAGGTACAGATGTGCCGGATGCTCAGCGGTGAAGCCGATCCCGCCGAACAACTGTATGCAATCGCGCGTGACATCAGCCGCGACCCTGGCGATCTGCGCCTTGGCGGAGATCGCATTCAGGAGACCGTGATGATCTTCATCATCCATCGCCGCGACGTAGGCCAGGAGTTCGCGCGCCCCGACCAGCGCGGTGCTGTGGTCGGCCAACCGATGCTTTAGCGCCTGGAACGACCCGATCACCTTGCCGAACTGCTGCCGGGTCTTGAGATAGTCGATCACACTTGCCAACGCCGACTCCGCCGCGCCGAGGGCATCCGCCGCCAGCGCGATCGCCGCATGGCGAAGCAGGTGATCCGCCACCCTGCCGGGATCGGGCGGCAGGATCCAGGCGTCATCCTCGACCGCGACCTCGTCCAGCACGACCTCGGCAGCAGATCGGCTGGGATCGACAAGGCGGCGCGGCACCACGAGCACGCCGGCAGCGCTTGCCTCGATCGCCACCCAGCCTCGTCGGCCGCGCCGCTCCGCCGCAAGCAGGAAAAGGTTCGCGGCGCCCCCGTCAAGAAGGCCTCGCGCATGGCCGCTCATCCTCGCTCCGTCACAACGCAGGGCCGGCATTGCAGGCTGGGAGATGGACGCACGAACCGAGCCGCTTGCGATCAGTGGCAGCCAGCGCTCGCGCTGCGCCGGCGTACCGGCATCTCCGATCAACGCTGCGGCCAGCGTGGTGTCAAGCATCGGCACAGGGGCAACCGCTGCACCGAGCGCCAGATAGAGCCGCGCCATGGCCGCCCGGCTAAGACCAAGGCCGCCATGCTCCTCCGCGATCGTCAAGGCAGGCCAGCCGAGCTCGATGACCGAGCGCTGCAATCCCTCGTTCGTCGAAATGGCGGCAGGATCGCCGGAAGCGAACGCCACCGCCCGTTCGATCGGCCATTCCGCCCTTAGCAGATCGGCAAAGCTTTCGGACAGAAGATCCAGATCTGCGTCGCTCATGCGACCGTTTCCCCGCGCGCCAACGTGGAATCGCCGGACAGTTGATTGAAGCAACTACAGCTGGCGACATCGACCGTCTGCACGACCGACAGTCGCCGCCATTTCGATGATCTGCAAGATCGATCCATTTAGCGGAACGCGCTCCAATAGCCTCTCACGGGCACTTTGCACCGCATCTTTGCCGCCACGACAGCCGGGCGGCACATAATCGGTACAAAGCAGCTCCCGACACGTCAACTAAAATTCGGTATTACGAACGGCGTTGGCATATTGACCGAGTTTGTCCGCGCTCGTATCTGGAGGGTGGCCGTGGATGTTCCCGGCGCACCGTCCAGGCTCGCTGCCGAATGTCGAACTTACCAGACGTGCCGGAGCTGACGCTTGGCGGAATGATTGAGGCGAACGCCTTGGCGCGGCCGGAGGCAACCGCCCTCGTCGCGGCGGGAGAGACCATGACGTTCGCGGCGCTGGCGGCCCGCGCTCGTTCGCTGGCGGCGGCGTTCGCCGCGCTCGGGCTACGCCATCAAGACCGCGTCGCCGTTCTCGGCCGCAATTCGCTGGGCTATTGCGAGGTCTATGCCGCTTGCGAACGTGGCGGCTTCATCATCGCCACCGTCAACTTCCGCGGTACCGCGCAAGAAGTGCTTCACGTGCTGCGCGACAGCGATGCGCGACTGGTGATCTTCGACCGCGAATATGCCGATCTGATTCGTGATCTTCGGACACAGCTCGCCAGCGACGTGCGATACGTGGTCATCGGTCCAGCGATCGACGACGCGGTATCGCTCGACGATCTGGCGAGCCCCGAGCCGGCGCCGATCTTCTACACCGACGATCTGGTCTATATCATCTACACGAGCGGCACCACCGGCGTCCCGAAGGGATGTCTGATCGGGCAGCGGGGGGAAGTGGAAAAAGCGCGGATCACCGCCGGCGATGTCCGCATGTCCAGTGCGGACAGGATCCTGTTGACCATGCCGCTGTTCCACATCGGCGCGAGGGCCATGCTAAACGCGCAGCACTGGGCCGGCGGCACGGTGATCGTGCATCGCGACTTTTCCGCTGCCGAGGTCCTGTCCGCGGTCGAGCGCGAGCGTGTCACGATCCTGCATTTGGCGCCGACGATGGTGCAGATGCTGCTGGAGGAGGATGGCGGGCATGCCCACGACCTGTCGAGCCTTCGTGCGATCGTCTACTCGGCGTCCGCCATGCCACCTACGGTCCTGGCCGCAGCGATCCAGCGATTCGGGCCAATTTTCTACCAAATCTATGGGCTGACCGAAGGCATCGGCACGATCCTGTCGCCGGAGCATCACGTCGTCGGTGGCGACGAGAGGCAGACGAAGCGCCTGAAATCGATCGGCGTGCCGTCGGCGAGTGTAACAGTTCGCATCGCCGATGACCAAGGCGCGCCGCTGCCGGACGGCGAACCCGGCGAGATGCTGCTGCGCACACCGACGGCGATGCGTGGATATTGGAACCAGAGCGCGGCGACGATCGACACGCTCCGCGATGGATGGCTGCGCACGGGCGATCTCGGCTACCGCGACAGCGACGGCTTCCTGTATCTGGTGGATCGCAAAAAGGACATGGTGGTGTCCGGTGGCGAGAACATCTACAGTCGCGAGGTCGAGAACGCGTTGACCGAGCATCCCGCGGTCAAGGAAGCCGCGGTCATCGGTGTACCCGATCCGAAGTGGGGCGAGGCGGTGCGTGCGGTCGTGGTCCTGCGCGAAGGCAACACCGTCACCGCCGAAGACCTGATCGGGCACGTTCGCGCGCGGATCGCCAGCTACAAGAAGCCGCGCGACGTCGTCTTCATCGATGTGCTGCCCAAGATGGCCAACGGCAAGATCGACAAGAAAACGATCCGCGCGGTCTACGGTGCATATCATCCCGTCAGCGAAGGAGCCACGTTTGGCCAGCAATCCCGCTAGAAGCGTTTCGACCGCATCTTCCAGCAAGTCGGCATCGTTCCAATGGAGCGACCCGTTAAGGCTGGAGGACTCGCTGACCGAGGAGGAGATCCTAGTTCGGGACACGGCGCACAGCTATGCTCAGGAGCGTCTGGCGCCGCGGGTGATGCAGGCGTTCCGCGAGGAAGAGACCGACGTCAACATCTTCCGCGAGCTGGGAGAACTCGGGCTGCTCGGCCCGACGATTGAGGGCTACGGCTGCGCCGGCGTCGGCTATGTCGCTTATGGCCTGATCGCCCGTGAGGTCGAACGCGTCGACTCCGGGTTTCGTTCGATGATGAGCGTACAATCCAGCCTGGTGATGCACCCGATCCATGCTTATGGCACCGAGGCGCAGCGCGAAAGATATCTGCCAAAGCTCGCCACCGGCGAGTGGATCGGTTGCTTCGGCCTGACCGAACCGGACGCGGGGTCCGACCCGGGCAGCATGCGGACTTGCGCCAGATCGGTCGCGGGCGGTTACCGGATCAATGGCACGAAGACCTGGATCTCCAACGCGCCCATCGCCGATGTGTTCGTGATATGGGCAAAGACCGATGACGGCGTGATCCGCGGCTTCATCCTCGACAAGGGGATGAGCGGGCTGAGCGCGCCCAAGATCGAGGGCAAGCTGTCGTTGCGTGCTTCGGTCACGGGGCAGATTGTGATGGACGAGGTGTTCGTTACGGAGGAGCAGCTGCTCCCGAACGTGCAAGGGCTCAAGGGCCCGTTCGGATGCCTCAACAACGCGCGCTTCGGGATCGGCTGGGGGGCCCTCGGCGCAGCCGAGGACTGCTGGTACCGGGCCCGGCAATATACGCTCGATCGCCACCAGTTCGGACGTCCGTTGGCCGCCACGCAGCTGGTGCAGTTACGGCTCGCCGATATGCAGACCGAGATTGCGCTTGGCCTGGCTGCCTGCCTTCAGGTCGGACGGCTCAAGGAGCAGAACAAGGCGGCGCCAGAGATGATCTCGCTCATCAAGCGCAACTCCTGCGGCAAAGCGCTGGACATCGCCCGCCGCGCCCGGGACATGCTGGGCGGCAACGGGATACACGAAGAATACGGCATCATCCGCCACATGATCAATCTGGAGACGGTCAACACCTATGAAGGCACGCATGACGTGCATGCGTTGATCCTCGGCAGGGCTCAGACGGGGTTGCAGGCGTTTTCGTGACGGATGATCGCGCGGGGCTGACCGGACGCCGCATCCTGGTAACGGGGGCGAGTTCCGGGATCGGCCTCGCCACTGCCCGGCTCTTTGCTCAATCCGGCGCACAGGTGGCACTGATCGCCCGCGATGCTACCCGACTGGACCAGGCGGCAACAGCGGTTGGCGGCGTTGGACTGGTCGCCGACGTCCGTGACCCCGCCGCGGTGACCGCCGCCGTGGCCGCGGCCGTCGACAGTCTCGGCGGGCTGGACGGGCTGGTGTGCGCCGCTGGCATCAACGCGCGGCTGCCGATCGAGAGCGTAAGCGACGCGCTCTGGGCCGACGTGATCGCCACAAACCTTTCCGGAACCTTCTACACCTGCCGCGCCGCCCTGCCGCACCTCTCGGTGGCGGGCACCGCGGGCGCGCCGGCGTCGATCGTGACCGTCGCGTCCGGAGGCGCGCTGCTACCGCCGGGATCTGGATATACCGCCTACGCTGCGAGCAAGGGTGGCGTCGTCTCGTTGACCAAGGCGCTGGCCCGCGAAGCGGCGCCGGCCGTGCGCGTCAACTGCGTCCTGCCGGGCAATGCCAGCACCCCAATTACGCAAAGCCTGATGGCAACGATGACGCCGACCGAACGCGAGGCAAAGCTCGCCGCTTATGCGCTCGGACGCATCGCGGAGCCGCTGGAGATCGCCCGCGCGATCAAGTTCTTGACCAGTGCGGATTCGTCCTACGCCGTGGGCACCAGCCTATCCATCGATGGCGGGCGCATCTTTCATTAGCCGGCCGGGCTTTTGCAGTCGCCATGCCGCGACCGCAAAAGCCCGATCAATTTGGCGACCCGCAAGCGCCGCCGCTTCATTCCCCGTCCGACGCCGTCTCCCATGCGTGATGCGCGATCGTCTCGAACAGCTGACCAACCATGAGCCCGCGTGCGTCGGAGGCATTGCCGTCGAGCGCGCGGCGGTACACGCCCGCCAGAATGGCGGCGCTGCGGAACATCGCGAAGGTCAGAAAATACCGCCAATCACCGCCGAGCGATCCGCCGCGACGGCGACGGTACGCCTCGACATAGTCCGCCTCCGATGGAATGCCGAGCGCGCGAAAGTCTTCATCAGCAAAGCCGCGCTGCGTCGAGGTCGGCAACCGCCATGGCAGGCAATTGTAGGCGAGATCGGCGAGCGGGTGACCGATCGTCGACAGTTCCCAGTCAAGGACGGCCACCACGCGCGGTTCGGCGGGATGGAACACCAGATTGCCGATCCGGTAGTCACCGTGGACGATCGTGGTCTGGTCGTCGGCAGGCACATGCGCCTCCAGCCAGGTGATCACCTCCTGCATGACGGGCAGGTCGCGCACCTGCGATGCCCGATAGTTGCGGCTCCAGCGAGACACCTGACGCGCGACATAGGTGTCGGCGCGCCCGAAGCCCTCCAGGCCGACCGACCGGAAGTCGATGTTGTGCAATGCCGCCAGGACCTGGTTCATGGAATCATAGATGGCTGCCCGTTCAGCTACCGAACATCCGCCGAGAAGACGATCGGTGAACACCCTCCCGGGCACGTGCTCCATGAGGTAGAACGCCTCGCCGAGGATGCTCTCGTCCTCGCAAAACAGGATCATCTCGGCGACCGGAACATCGCTGTCCTTAAGCGCTTGCTGCACCGCGAATTCGCGGTTGATCGCATGGGCTCCGGGCAGGAGCGTTCCGCGGGGGCGCTTGCGCAGGACATATTCCGCGTCACCCCGCCGGACATGGTAGGTCGGGTTCGACTGGCCACCCTGGAACTGGTGGATGTCCAGAGTGCGGGCGCCGCCCAGGTGCTCGGTCATGAAAGCCGCGAGCGCCTGCTCGTCGATTCGGCTGTTGGGCAGGACGTCGACCAGCTGTGGCATACCGCTCACGCCCGAACCTCAGTTGACCGGGTGCGATATTTGTTGAGCTCCAGCTTGGCTATCGTGTTGCGGTGGACCTCGTCCGGACCGTCGACGAACCGCATGACCCGGGCCCGAGCAAAGGCATAGCCGAGACCGACATCGTCGGTGACTCCGGCGGCGCCGAACAGCTGGATCGCCCAGTCGACCACCTGGACCAGCATTGCCGGGGCAGCGACCTTGATCGCCGCGATGTCACCGCGCGCTACCTTGTTGCCATAGCGGTCCATCCGGTCGGCCGCTGCGAGTACGAGCAGGCGCGTCTGATCGATCCTGATCCGCGCTTCGGCGATCCGCTCCTGAGTCACGGTTCGACTTGCGAGCGACTTCCCGAACGCCGTTCGCCCCAACGCACGGCGGCACATTTTCTCCAGGACGCGTTCGGCCTGGCCGACGATACGCATACAATGATGAATCCGGCCCGGGCCGAGCCGCCCCTGCGCGATCTCGAACCCCCGGCCGGGTCCCAGGATCATGTTCGCCGCCGGCACACGCACGTTGTCGAAAACGATCTCGCCGTGTCCGGACGGCGCATCGTCATACCCGAACAGTTTGAGCGGGCGAACGACCGTGACCCCGGGCGTATTCTTCGGAACCAGGATTTGCGACTGGCGCTGGTGCCGATCCGGATTGTCCGGATCGGACTGCCCCATGACGATTAGAATCTTGCAGGCGTGGCCGGGCGCGCCGGTTGACCACCATTTCCGACCGTTGATGACATAATCGTCGCCATCGCGCCGGATTTCGGTGCGGATGTTCGTCGCATCGGACGAAGCAACGTCCGGTTCGGTCATGCAAAAGGCCGAGCGGATTTCCCCGTTCAGCAGGGGGCGAAGCCAGGACGTCTTCTGTTCCTCGGTGCCGTAGCGGTCGAGGACCTCCATGTTGCCGGTGTCGGGAGCGGAGCAGTTGAAGATCTCCGACGACCAGTGAACCCGACCCATCTCTTCGGCCAGCGGGGCGTATTCGAGGTTGGTGAGGCCGCCGCCATGCTCGGAATGCGCCAGCGCCAGATTCCACAATCCGGCTGCCCGCGCCTTCGCCTTCAGATCTTCCATCAGGGGCAGTCGGTCCCAGCGGTCGTCGGCCGCCTCATGCTGCCGCTCCCATTCAGCCTCGTTGGGATAGACATGGTCGTTCATGAACGCGCGCAGGCCACTCAGCAGCGCCGCCACCTTGGTCGAGTGTTCGAATTTCAAACCTGATCTCCTCTGCCCCGCCATCACTGCAACCAACCGCAGCAGGGCTGCCAGCCGCGTTGACAGCAATTTAGTCGTTCAGTATTACGCATATCGTTCGAGAAGAAAAGCAACGTCGCTTTTTGTCGGCTCACCGGTACGGGGGATTGCAGTGTCGATCGCCAGCCGCAGCGTTCAAGGCCCAGGCGCTGTGACCCCGCGCCTGAGTTTAAGGCGTATGGCGAACGACATCGCCGCTATTGTTGATGTGGTCGGAAGGGCCGCTCTGCGCAGACTTGATGCCGCCGCTGTCGATTGGCGGATGAAACAGCGATCAGCGTGGCTTTGTAAGAATGACGCCGGCAGTCTCAAAACATCGAGGGTAGTTTGACTTACCAATTTATCCGGTTCGAGGTCAGCGATCAGATCGCGACTGTCACACTCGACCGACCTGACGTCATGAACGCGATGCATCGACCGATGATTGCCGAGTTGATCCGCGCCTTTGATCAGAGCGACGCCGATGACGCAGTCCGTGCCGTGATCGTGACCGGGGCCGGCCGCGCCTTTTGTGCAGGCGCGGACCTGTCCAAGGGGACGGACGAGTTCGAGAAGTCGGCGCTGTCGAACAGCGCGAGGCGGCCCGATGGCAGTTTCGACTACTCGGCCGAAGCGGCGCGCGACGGCGGGGGATCGCTGGCGCTCCGCATCTACAATAGTCGAAAGCCAATCATCGCCGCCATCAACGGTGCGGCTGTCGGCATCGGCGCTTCGATGACGTTGCCGATGGATGTTCGACTGGCAAGCGAGAATGCGAAGCTCGGCTTCGTCTATGCTCGCCGCGGCATCGTCCATGAATGCTGCTCGTCCTTCTTCCTCCCTCGCGTGGTCGGCATCAGCCGCGCGTTGGAATGGAGCATGAGCGGGCGGGTAATGCCTGCCTTGGAACTGAAGGACGGGGGGTTGGTGCGCGACGTCTTGTCGCCTGACGAGTTGCTTCCAGCTGCGCGCGCGATCGCTGCTGAGATCGCCGGGCACACTGCGCCGGTATCGATTGCGCTGATGCGGCAAATGTTGTGGCGCGGGCTGGAAATGTCCCATCCTATGGAAGCGCACCGGGTTGAGAGCCGCGGCATCCTGACCCGAGGACGCAGCGCAGACGCCAAGGAAGGCGTCGCCTCCTTCGTCGAAAAGCGCGCACCGCACTTTCCACAGAATGTCACCACCGACATGCCCGACTATTTTCCGTGGTGGGAAGAGCCACGGTATTCGTGAATGCACGGTGATGAAGGGGTCGATACCAACATGAAAACTGCCTTCACGGACTTGTTTGGCGTCCAATATCCGATCCTGAATGCCGGCATGGGGCGGATTGCGCTGCCCAAGATGGTGGCGGCCGTGTCGAACGCAGGCGGGCTTGGGATGCTTGGCGCAGGCTCGAATCCGCCAGAACTGACGCGCCAGCTCGTCCGCGAGATTCGCGCGCTGACTGATCGGCCGTTCGGTGCGAATACCCCGCTCGCGCTGCCGAACGGTAAGGAGAACGCTAAGGTACTGCTCGATGAGCAGGTGCCAGTCATTAATTACTCAATGGGCCGTGGCGACTGGATCACCGAGCGGGCACATGCCTACGGAGGCAAGACGATCGCCTCAGTTACCACCGTTCATCTTGCGCAACGCGCGGAAGCGCACGGCGCCGATGCGGTGATTGCGGCCGGGCATGAAGCTGCCGGTCACTCCGGCGACGTCACAACGATGGTACTGGTGGCTCGCCTGGTGGAGTTGCTCAAGATCCCGGTCATCGCGGCAGGCGGCATTGCCAACGGCTCTGGTCTTCTCGCTGTGCTAGCTCTGGGTGCAAGCGCGGCATCAATGGGCACCCGCTTCTGGACCACACAGGAAGGTCCTATGCACCAGAACTTCAAGGACTTGGCGCTGGCATCGGACATTGAGGGCACAGTCTACTCAAATCGCTTCGACGGCATCGCAAATCGGATGATGCGCTCACCAGCCGTGGACCAGATGGCCAAAAAGATCGGGATCCCCCTCGCCTCCTTCTTTCAATCATTTGGAATTGCTCGAGAACTCAACATTCCATACCTGAAGCTGGTCCGCGATGTTGTGTCCGATGGTCCTAAGGCAACGATCGATATGATGCGGATGGCACGGATGCTTAAGGGTAACACGATTGCCCTGACCACGGGCGAAGTGGGCAAGGGCATGGCGGCTAGTGGAATGTCGGTTGGACTGGTACACGACCTGCCATCTGTCTCCGAACTCATTGCGCGCATCGTCGCAGAAGCCGAGGCGAGCTTTAGCCATCTTGAAACAACATTTCTTGGGCGGAGCTTGCCGACCGGCGATTGTGTACTTGAGTTAGCAGGTTGACGACCTAGGTGGAGTCGCGCACTCATAGGGGATGCGCGTTCAGGACGTCATCCGCGGTGAAAAGCAGGCCCTAACGTTCTCTGATTGGGGGAACGGCAAGATGCCCAAGGCGAAATTTCCGCTATCTAAGGCAGGCAAGAAGGCGTGGTCGTTTGGGCCGGCATGGGACTGGCGCTTTGCTGAATTTGAGTTTGCGGGCCGTCAATTCGTGGTTCGGCTGCTGGTCTGCGAGGACAAGAGCAAGGCGCACATCCATCTCGGGTTGAGGACGTCGCGCGATACGACCGTGCTATGCAGTTACGAATACCACGTCGATCATGAGACCGGTTGGCACCTGCATACGTTGTGCGGTGAGAAAAACTCGATCGACACAGCCCCGACCGGAACGCTTGTTCACGGTCCTTGGATTAAGCGTCTCCCATCGGCTCGCTCGCGCCATAATCGTACGGCATTCAAGAGAGAGGGCCACGGGGGGCTGAAGCCTTGGCTTTGGTCGGAAACCGTGCGATTCTTCAGGCTGAGTGCAAAGGACATGTTCACGTGAAAGAGGCTCTTTGTGAGGCCTTCTGTGGTGACCTGAAACTGACCGACGTTCCGGTCGGGTACGCCGTCACGACCACGTTCCGTCGCGACGATGGTGATTCAATCGCCTTCTACATCGTGCGCGATAAGACGCGCCCTGGCAGCTACAGGATTGAGGACGACGGGACGACGATTCCTTTCCTGGAGGCGGCCGGCGTCGATTTCGGAACGGAGACCCGCTCAGATGCCTTCTCGACGCTTCTGGACAGCCACGGCGTAGAGTTCGACGAGGACGAGATGCTGCTCCACACCGGCGTCATGCGCGAGGCTGATCTTCCTCGTGCCGCTATGCGCTTTCTGTCCCTCATGCTGCGCATCAATGACTTCCTGCTTCTGACTAAGGACAGGGTAGCGAGCACGTTCAAAGAGGATGCCGCCGCTCGCATCATCGAAGCGATGGACGGGAAGGCTATCGTTTTGCAGGACGTTCCGGTTAGCCCTCGCCTCTCTGATACGGTGCCCGATATGGTGATCCGCGCGCCTAACAGGGTGCCGGTCGCTGTTTTCTTTGGCTCGTCACCGCAGCGTGTGAATGACGCGATTTTCCTTCAAATGCAGGCTTTGTACGAGGTGCATGAGGACGTCCAAGTGATCGCCTTGCTTGAGCGCGAAAATGTGATTGGACATGATCTACGTCGGCGGGCCGCTAACCGATTAGCGGCGCTCCCGATTTACAGGGGTGATGAGCCGACCGCCATCGGACGCATAGAACGCGAAGCGATCGGCTCTGGTCAGGAGACCCGGCATTGACCGATGACGCTTACTCTGCGGCGGAAACTGAGGCGCGCCGGGAAGCGGCGTTGAAGCGGATGCTCGCGACACCACACAAGCCGCACCAGCCTATCGGCAAGGGCAAGCGGGCCGAACCGGCGAAGGCCTAGCGGCGCTTCCGCGGTTCCCCGATCTGGCGAGGCGGGGTGTACGCCTTAGGCGGCGATTTTGTCAGTCCGCCGATAGGTGAGGCGACGACCTTCGCCACCCTTGAGGATTAGTGCGGCGCGCTCCCCGTCCGTCATCGCGCGGGTGTTATAGCGAAGATCGAACTCCGCGCAGTAGCGGCCCAAGTGAGCCTCGCTCATGTGATGGTAGGTGCCGATCACGCCACGCTTGAAGATCGAAAAGAAGCCCTCAACGGTGTTGGTGTGCTTCAAGCCGCCGCCCGTGACGTACTGACCGGTGCTGTGGTTGACGGTGGAGTGAGCGACGAACTCGCGACCAACGCGAGTGTAGATCGGGCTTTCGTCGGTGATCAGGTGCGAGGCGCGATCGACGTGCGTTACCAGCAGCGGACGGACGTTCTTCGCCGTCACGTTGGCAACGTGGAAGCTGCGAACGTTGCCGGTGTGGTGGACAAGGGCAACGACGGGCTTCTTGGGGGCGGGAGCGCGATAGGCGCGGTTCTTAGCCTTGCCGCCCACGTAGGTTTCGTCGGCTTCGACAATCTCGCCGGGGCCGCCCAGCGGGCCTTGCGGGGCCGCACCGTCCATGGCTTCGCGGATGCGGTGGCAGAGGAACCACGCGGTTTTGTACGTGACGCCGAGCATACGCTCCATCTGCTTGGCACTCATGCCCTTCTTGGAAGCAGCCATAAGGTGCGTAGCGAGCAGCCACTTGTGCAACGGAACGTGCGAACGCTCCATCACGGTGCCAGTGCGGACGGTGAACTTGTCGCGGCAATCGTTGCAGAGGAACATGCCAGCCTGCGTCTTGCCGCCCATCTTACGGACGTTGAGCGAACCACAATGCGGGCAACTCGGCTCGCCAGCCCAGCGCGACGCCTCGATATGAGCGAGGGCCTTGGCTTCGTCGTGGAAGATCGGATCGGTAATGCTCTGTGCCATGCCGATCATATCGCACAGTCACGCTGCTAAGTAAAGTACATAGTTGCCGGCGCAGCAGGACCGGCTCGACCAGGTCTCACGGTTCGTGGTCACGGCGCCGATGTGTGAGAAGCTCGGGATGAAGGTCGATCCCGTCCTGCCTGACAAGGTCGAGGCCGCCCTTAAGGCAGAAACGTCGGCTTGGTCGACCGAGACTACAATGATCGACCGGTTGAAGGGGGAATCGATCCAACGACAATCGAACGTCCTCAAGGTGGACCTCGCTACGGCGTTGGAAAACGCGAAGACCGATGCCCAGCTTCGGCAGGTCGCCGCGATCTTCCGCGGCTACGGCCGGACCTGTCTCGAGGCGACCCGCGACCGGATCTTCTCGCAGGTGATCACGGCCCCTCTCGGCTTTGATCTCGATCGTGCCGCCACCGAGGTGGCGGACACCCTGCTGGAGGCTGGTGGGCTCATTGTCGGCCTTGACCTCGAGATATGCGCTGAACTGCGGCAGGTAAAAGTCCGGGAGATAACTCTCGCCGGTGGACAGCCTGATCCGCTCCGGCTCGTAGGCGAAGTCGACCTCGAGAGCCTCGAAGAACGTCGCCCAGCGCGCCTCCGTCCGCGACCTGTAGCGGGTGTCGCCGACGAGAGTCTCGATCGACTGTATGTCGCGCTCGGGCGAAAGTGCCATGATCTGTCCGTGTTGAGGTCTGCGGGCGACCCTAGTGGTTGATGAAGTCGTTGTATCGCGCGCTTAAAACGACGGTCGCGTAGATCTCGAGCAGGCATTGCCGGTTGGGGTCGGCCTCCTCGACCCAGCGGAACTGCATGGCGGCGACCCGCTCGCGGGCAGCCGCGAAAGCGGCCGCGAAGGCCGGGTCCGCTTCGAGCGCCTTGCGGGTCGGTCCGCCCTTCGCGAGGTTCTTAGTGGCGTGACGAGCGAGCTTGAACGCGAAGGGGGCGTCGTTCGCCCTGCCCGACCAATGCTCCCGGTGACGGTCGCGCAGCCGATCGGTCCGGCCAACGTAGAGATGTTCGTCGCCCTCGCTGAACAGGTAGACGCCGCAACGCGGGACATCGCGCGGCAGCCGGACGCGGCCGGTCTGTGGCGGGCAGCTCGTTAGCCTGAGGAACGAGGAATGAAGGCTTTCGGCCAAGGCCAGGAACTTAGGATGCATCGAGAGAAGTATTGCCTTCCTTCTGAGTGAAGCACATCCCCTTTTCGGCGGCAGCCGAATGCCAGGAGCGTTCCAGATCCTCCCTACGTCACGCCAGGCGTAATGCACTGGGCGTTGGCCGGACCACGTTGGCCAACCCCGCCTTCTTCGCGAGTTGGGAGCGCCTAAATCACGAGGCGGCCACGATCGCGTAACCATCGAGCAGCAGAGGTCCTGCGTCGATCGGTGGCAACGGGGCGGCCGTCATCTGAGTCACGCGCAGATCGACTAACCTGTCGCCGGCAAGAACGGCACTGACTCCTATCGGCACGGTTCGCGCATTAAAGGCGACGAACGTCAAATGCACCTCTTCGCGCCGTCCGAGTGTAGCTTGACACGACCTTAGCAGGTTGTGACCACCTGCCGCGGCGATCTCCAGCGCGCGCTTGGCGGTTTCTTGGCCGCGCACCTGCTTGAGATCGGGGCCCGGCGTTGCCGGCTCGATCTCACCCGGCGGCGGCGGGCTCATCAGGCCGTGACCCTTGAAGTGGTTGACGATCGCCAGCAGGTCGGGCGCCGCCAGCACCTCGATCGACCCGGCCCACGCCGCCTCCGACCCCTGCGCCGCCGGGCAGATCAGCCCCTTTTCCTCCTGCGAGGCATGCAGCGCCGCCAGCAGCACGCCCGGCGACGGCGCCACGCGCGCATCGAGGCCCAGCTCGCCGACGACGAGAAAGTCCGACAGCGCCTCGACATCGACGACGCCCATCGCCCCCATCAGCGCCAGCGCGATCGGCAGGTCGAAGTGCGAGCCTTCCTTGGGCAGGTCGGCCGGCGACAGGTTTACGACGATCCGCTTCGGCGGCAGCGCGAGGCCGAGCGCCGCCATCGCGCCCCGCACCCGCTCGCGGCTTTCGCCCACCGCCTTGTCGCCGAGCCCGACGACGTGGAAGGCGGGCAGCCCGGCGATCAGCTGAACCTGCACCTCGACGCTGCGCGCCTCCAGCCCCAGATACGCCACCGTCCGCACGATCGCCGTCATCGCGTCATTCCCCCGTCACTCGCGGTTCATAGCGGCTGCGTCACGCAAGCGGCCGCTTGCCCGTTTCCCCCGCCGCCCCCAGATGAGGCCCATGCGCGATCGTCACCCAGCCCTCCGCATCGCGCAACTCTCGCTCGGTATCCTGCTGATTATAGGGGCCGCCATCGTCGGGCCGCTGCCGGGACCGGGCGGCATTTTCCTGTTCGCGGGCGGCATGATCCTGATTCTCCGCAATTCGCGGTGGGCGCAGATACGCTGGGCGCGGCTGAAGCGGCGCTGGCCGCGCGTCGGCCATCTGGTCGATCGCACCATGCGCCGCCGCAGCGCGCTGCGCCGCCATGCCCGCGACAAGGCGCGCCGGGCGATCCGTTGACTTTGGCGGGACGCTCGCCTAAGCGCGTCGACCATCAGGCCGTCCCCGTGGCGGCCTTTCCTATTTCAGATTCGGGAATGAGTAATGAAGCGGACCTTTCAGCCGAGCAACCTGGTGCGAGCCCGTCGTCACGGCTTCCGCGCGCGGATGGCCACGGTCGGCGGTCGCGCCGTGATCCGCGCCCGCCGCAATCGCGGCCGCAAGAAGCTGTCGGCGTAACCGGGGATATCGGCGTCGGCACGAGCGTTGCCGGCGCCGCTTCGGCGGTCGCGACGCTGACGAAGCGTCGCGATTTCCTGGCTGCCAACGCCGGGCGGCGTGCGCCGATGCCGGGCTTCGTCCTGCTGGTCCACGATCGCCGCGATGCCGATCCGGCCATCCGCGTCGGCTTTACCGTCACCAAGAAGATCGGCAACGCCGTCGTCCGTAACCGGATGAAACGGCGCCTGCGCGCGCTTGCCCGCGAGCTGCTGCCGACGCTGGGCCATGCCGGTGCCGATCATGTGCTGATCGGGCGCCAGGGCGGGATCGAGCGCGACTATGGGCTGCTTCGGACGGAAATGACGAAGGCGTTGCGCAAGGTGATGAGCCAGCCAGCCACGTCATCCAGGCCGTCCTCAAGCGCCAAGCCGGCATGTTGAACTTGTTTCAGCATCTCCTCGTCAGTCGCTTGCGGCACGAGATGCTGAAACGAGTTCAGCATGACGGAGGGTGTATCGTCAGATGATCGCCCGCCTGCTCATCCTTTTGACCCGCGGGTGGCAGCTTGGCCCCTCGCTCATCCTGCCGCCCAGCTGCCGGTTCCAGCCGAGCTGTTCGGCCTATGCAATCACCGCCCTTCGCCGCTATGGCGCGCTGAAGGGCAGCTGGCTGGCCGCGAAGCGTATCGCGCGCTGCCATCCTTGGGGCGGGTCGGGGCCCGATCCCGTTCCGTGAAGACCATGTCGGTCGAGACTAGCAGGGGCACCGGGTGACCGAAGATCGTCGCAATTTCGTGCTGTTCATCGTGCTGGCGGGCGCGATCCTGTTCGGCTGGCAGTTCGTGTCGAACCGCTTCTTCCCGACCGCGAACCCGCCCGCGACCAAGATCGAGGGCGGCAAGCAGAAGCCGGTCGCGACCAAGTCCGCCGATCCCACCGCCGATGGCGTCGCCGCCACTCGCGATCGCGCGGTCGTGCTGGCCGAAAGCCCGCGGGTGCGGATCATGACGCCGCGGATGCAGGGGTCGATCAACCTGAAGGGCGCGCGGATCGACGATCTGACGCTGACCGATTACAAGGAAACCGTCGCCAAGGATTCGGCGCCGATCCGCCTGCTGTCGCCGGCGGGGGCCAAGGAGGCCTATTTCGCGGGCTTTGGCTGGCGCGACGACGGCCTGAAGCCGCCCGCCGCCGACACCGTGTGGCAGGCGACCGGCAACGTCCTGGCGCCGGGCAAGCCCGTCGTTCTCGACGCCGCCAACGCGAGCGGCCAGCGCTTCCGCATCGAGCTGGCGGTCGACAACGACTATATGTTCACCGTCCGCCAGACCGTGCTCAACGCCGGCAGCGCCGCAGTGCCGGTCGCGACCTATGGCCTCGTCAACCGATCGGGCGTGTCGAAGGACCCCGACAGCTGGACGATCCACACCGGCCCGATGTCGGTCAACGACGGCGCGGCGCATTACAATCCGAATTTCAAGGATGTGGACAAGGGGCCGCAGCGTTTCACGACCAAGGGCGGCTGGCTCGGCTTCACCGACAAATATTGGCTGACCGCACTGATCCCCGATCAGGGCGCGACCTTCGACGGCCAGTTCCGCGCCGGCGCCAACCAGAGCTATCAGGCCGATTACTCGGCCCAGCCGGTCACGCTCGCCCCGGGACGTTCCGTCACGCAGACATCGCGCTTCTTTGCAGGCGCCAAGGAAGTCCGCCTGCTCGACGAGTACACCGATCACCAGAACGTCGCGAAGCTTGACTATGCGATCGACTGGGGCTGGTTCCGCCTCGTCGAGAAGCCGATCTTCTATTATCTCGATTGGCTCTATCGCGACGTCGGCAACTTCGGCGTCGCGATCATCCTGCTGACGATCACCATCCGCCTGCTGATGTTCCCGATCGCGCAGCGCCAGTTCGCCTCGATGGCGGCGATGCGCGCGATCCAGCCCAAGATGAAGGCGCTGCAGGAACGCTACAAGGACGACAAGGTCCGGATGCAGCAGGAGGTGATGCAGCTCTACAAGACCGAGAAGGCGAACCCGCTTGCCGGCTGCGCGCCGATGCTGCTGCAGATCCCGATCTTCTACGCGCTGTACAAGGTGCTGCTGCTGACGATCGAGATGCGTCACCAGCCGTTCGTGCTGTGGATCAAGGATCTGTCGGCGCCCGATCCGCTGACCCCGGTCAACCTGTTCGGCCTGCTGCCCTTCCTGCCGCCGCACTGGCTGGCGATCGGCGTCGTGCCGATCATCTACGGCATCTCGATGTACTTCCAGTTCAAGCTGAACCCCGCGCCGATGGACGACACGCAGAAGCAGGTGTTCGCGCTGATGCCGTGGATCCTGACCTACGTCATGTCGTCGTTCGCGGTCGGCCTGCTGATCTATTGGACGGTCTCGAACGTGCTCGCGATTCTGCAGCAGCAGCTGCTCTACTCGCGGCATCCGCAGCTGAAGCAGGCGGTGCCCAAGTGACCGACGCGGCCGACAACGACGCGGCGATCGAGGAAGCGCGCCGGCTCTTCGCCGGGCCGGTGGCGTTCCTGAAGTCGGCGCCGACGCTCGAATTCCTGCCCGAGCCCGTTGTCGCCGAGGTCGCGTTCGCTGGTCGCTCCAACGTCGGCAAGTCCTCGCTGCTCAATGCACTGACCGGCCGCAACGCGCTCGCCCGCACCTCGAACACGCCGGGGCGGACGCAGGAACTGAACTTCTTCGACGTCGGCGAGCCGCTGCGCTTCCGCCTCGTCGACATGCCCGGCTACGGCTTCGCCAAGGCGCCGCCCGAGGTGGTCCGCAAATGGCGCTATCTCGTCAACGACTTCCTGCGCGGCCGCGATGTGCTGAAGCGCACGCTCGTGCTGATCGATTCGCGCCACGGCATCAAGGATGTCGACCGCGACATCATGACGATGCTCGACAAGGCGGCGGTCAGCTATCGCCTGGTCCTGACCAAGGCCGACAAGGTCAAGGCGACCGAGCTCGACGACGTCGCCCAGCGCACCGCCGACGAAACCCGCAAGCGCCCCGCCGCGCATCCCGACATCATCGCGACCTCCAGCGAAGGCGGCATGGGCATCGCCGAGCTGCGTGCCGCGGTGGTCGAGGCGGCGGCGCTCTAGACCCCTGGCACCCCCGGTTTTCAACGCTTCATCAACAGCTTGCCGCAATGGTTAACGGCGGCTAGCCTCATCTCCCCCCAATCGAGGCGTCCACCAAAGGACGTCCGCTCAGGAGAGAGACATGAAAGCGTTCACGCGTACCCTGGCGACGGTCGCCCTCGTCACCGCGCCTGCCCTGCTGGCAGCGACCCCCGCCTCGGCGGCGAGCTATCTCAACCTGTTCGTCTTCGGCGACAGCCTGGTCGATTCAGGCAACGCCCAGGCCTTGCGCGCGGCCGGCGGCGGCGCCGACCCCGCGCCCGCCGCAGCGGGATATTACCAGGGACGCTTCTCGAACGGCTACAACTTCGCCGACTATATCGCGTTCGCGATCGACGGGCGGCCAGCGATCGCCTCTGCCTATCAGGGCACCAACTTCTCGGTCGGTGGCGCCCAGGCGCGCGAGGTCGCAGGCGATGCCAGCCCTAGCTTCGCCGACCAGCTCACGACGTTCGATCAATCAGGCAAAACGATCGACGCCAACTCGCTGGTACTCGTCACCTTCGGCGGCAACGACGTCCGGTCCGAACTCGCCAAGGTCGGCGCGAACGCCAGCTATCAGCCCGACTTTACCGCCACGCTCGACGCCTTTCGCGCCGGCCTGAACGCCCTGTACAAGGACGGCGCGCGCAACTTCGTCGTCACCGGCCTGCCCGACGTCGGTCAGATCCCGGCGGTGACCGACTTCAAATCGCCACAGCTGTCCGCCGTGGGCACGGCCCTGTCGCGCCAGCTCAACACCGGCTTCAATGCCCGCACCGGCAAGGACGACCTGATCGGCATCGACGACATCGTCGCGACGTTCACAAAGGATACCGGCGCCAACGCGACCTTCTTCGACCTGTTCGCGGCGCAGCGGCAGATCTACGCCAACCCCACCGCCTTCGGCCTGCCCGCGACGCTGGACAAGCAATCCGCCTGTATCCGCGTGCCGGGCGCCGTCCCTGCCTGCACCGGGCTGGTCTATTTCGACACCATCCATCCGACGACCCAGCTGCATAGCGCAATCGCCACCGGCATCGAGAGCCAGCTCGGCATCGCCGCCGTGCCCGAGCCCGCGACCTGGACGATGATGATCCTGGGCTTCGCCGCCATCGGCCTCATGACGCGGCGGCGCCCGGCGGTGGTCGGTATCGCATTCGCGAGGGCCGCCTGATCCCGCCCGTGCCGACGCTTCGGCGTCGGCACGTCGCCTTTCAGATCGGCGACGCGGCATAGGGCGGCCGCCCCGGCGGCAGCGAGGCGCTTACAGTGACGATAGACGGTGCCTTAGGTCAGCCCGGTCCCTACCGAGCTGCGCGCGGCCGTGGTCGAGGCGGCGGCGCTCTAGCTTCCTCGATCAAGCGCTTGCCGTTCGGCCAGCGAACTTCCTTACTGTTACTGTCCCCTGCCAGGCACTTGGATCAGAAGCTCGCCAGCGCGTTGAACGACAGATAGCGGGTCCATCGGCCGGGCGGCGCATTCGGCGCCTCGCGCAGGAACCGCCCCTTGGCGAGGAGCACGGCATCCGCCTCGAGCATCAGGCTCTTGCGCAGCTTGTAACGGATGCGCCCGTCGACCTGGTGACCGGCGAACGAACCGGAGCGGCCGGTCGCATCGCGCACGCCCGTCGCCGCGAAGGCGTCGAAGCGGGACGCCAGCCAAATCGGCTTGTAGGCGACGAACAGGTCGGTTTTCTGATCCGGGACCGCCTCGAGCCGCAGGCCAGGGCTGACGATATTCGTCCGCGCAATCGCGTTGTACAGCCCGGCGGGTGCGAGGTCCGCGCGGCGCATCCCGAACAGCGTGTCGAACCGGCCGTAGCGACCACCCGGCGCATCGCCGCTCGCATGATCGTACTCCGCCGACAGCCGCGGTTGCCAGCGGGATGCGAACGTGTAGCCCGCATCGGCGTGGAGGAACCAGGCGCGAACCGACTGGCGCGGCGCCGTGGCCGCCAGGCTGGCTGAGACCGTTCCGCGCTCGGCAATGGCCTCGATCTCGCCATCGAAGCGCGCGGGCGTAGGATCCCGGATCAGGCGGACGCTCGCCGCATCGAGCGAGCGGTCGCGCGTGGGGCGGCCCGGCCGATCGCGTTCGCCGAGGTGGAAGAACGAGCCTTCGACCGCGACGGGCCCCAGCGTCGCGGCGCGCGACGCGATCGCGCCCCACAGCACCAGGTCGAAGCCCTCGAGATCGGGCGCGACGCGCTTGGCGAGCAGCGAATCGAGATCGTCCGGGCGACGCTGTTGCGGCAGCGTGTAGATCGCCGTCGCATTCCACGGCCCGCGCTTCACATCGAGGCGCGCTCCCGTGTAACCGTTGGTGGTGTTGCGATAATCGTCGGCGGCGACGAGCCGCCGGGAACCGAGGTTGATCAGGAAGCGGCCAAGCTGAAGCGAGGCGGCGCCCTTGCTTCCCTTTGCCAGGGCCACCGTCGCATAGGCCTGGACGAGTTCGAAGGTGTTGACCTCGCCGGTGGTCAGCGGCGTTCGCCGGTTGGCGTTGTAGACCCGGCTGTCCCACAGCTCGGCCGAAAACTTGATCGGCCCCGGGTTCAGCACCGCGAGCACCGTGGTCCGCAGGTTCAGCAGCTGATCCGATCCGTTGAAGCCGGTGCGTGCCTGGCCGGCGACGGCCTCGGCGCGCACGCGTTCGGTGCCGCTCAGATTCAGCAGCTGCGCCGCCGAAGGCGTCGAAGACGCCAATAGCACCGTCGTGACGAAAAGGGTCTTCAGCATCGCGCGACCGTGCCGCGCCTGCGCTGGCGATGCCAAGACAGAAAAATTTGAGCGGGCGGCTGTGTTATTGTCGGGTGCGCCGCTCCCGCTGTCGTGCTTCTCCTCCTCTACGGCGTGGTTGCCCGGAAGATGCGGCGGCGATAGGCCACCTGCATGAAGCTCATCATCGGCAACAAGGCCTATTCCTCCTGGTCCTTACGCGGCTGGCTCGCGTGCAAGCAGTCGGGGCTGCCGTTCGAGGAAGTCGTCGTGCCGCTCTACGACGGCGACTGGGACGCGCGGCGCGAGGGCGACGAATTCGCGCCCTCGTCGGGCAAGGTGCCGATCCTGTGGGACGGCGACGACACCGTGGTGTGGGACAGCCTGGCGATCGTCGACTATCTCGCCGACAAGGTCGGCCGCGACCGCTTCTGGCCCGCCGACGACGCACCGCGGGCGATGGCGCGATCGATGGCGGCGGAGATGCACTCCAGCTTCCAGAACCTGCGCCGCGAGCATCCGATGAACATCCGTCAGGTATTCGCGGCAAAGCGGCCCAGCGATCCCGTCGTCGCCGAGCTGACCCGGATCATGGAGCTGTGGGCGCAGGCGCGTGCGCGCTTCGGCGGCGACGGCGACTTCCTGTTCGGCGCGTTCGGCGCGGCCGACATCATGTATGCGCCGGTCATCACCCGCATGGTGACGTACCAGCTGCCCGTCGCGCGGTTCGCGGTCGGCTATATGGACGCCGTCCTCCACCACCCGTTCATGCAGGACTGGATCGCCGCCGCGCAGGAAGAGGAATGGGTGCTCGAGCAGTTCGAGCAGCCCGCGCGGTGACCGACCCGCTCGCGCTCGCCCAAGCGCTGATCGCGGCGGAAAGCGTCACCCCGGCGCGCGGGGCCGTGTTCGACGTGCTCGAGGCGGCGCTGGTCCCCCTCGGCTTCGCGGTCGATCGCTTCGTCGTCGGCGAGGCGCCCGACGGCCCGGTCGAGAACCTGCTGGCGACGCGCCCCGGCAGCGGCCGCCACCTCGCCTTCGCCGGCCATGTCGACGTCGTGCCACCCGGCGACGGCTGGCAGGGATCGCCGTGGGGCGCCGAGGTGCGCGACGGCCTGCTCTATGGGCGCGGCGCGGTCGACATGAAGGGCGCCATCGCCGCCTTCGTCGCCGCCACGGCGCGGGGGACGAGCGGGCCCCTCACCCTCATCATCACCGGCGACGAGGAAGGGCCGGCAACCTATGGCACGCTCGCGCTGATCGAGCGGATGGCGGCGCGCGGGATCGTGCCCGACTGGTGCCTGGTCGGCGAGCCGACATCGGCCCGGACGCTGGGCGACACGATCAAGATCGGGCGTCGCGGCTCGGTCAACATCTGGATCGAGGTGCCGGGCCGGCAGGGCCATGTCGCCTACCCCCACCTCGCCGATAATCCGATCCCAAAGCTGATTGCCGCACTCGGCGCGATCGATGCGGTGGTGCTCGACAGGGGCAACGACTGGTTCCAGCCGTCGAACATCGAGATCACCGACCTCGACGTCGGCAATCCCGCCACCAACGTCATCCCGGCCCGCGCCGCCGCTCGCCTCAGCATCCGCTTCAACGACGAGCAACGCGGCCAGGCATTGATCGAACGCATCACGGCGCTGGTCCATCAGCATGCGCCCGACGCGAGGGTGACGGGACGCATCTCGGGCGAGGCGTTCCTCACCGAACCGTGCGAGCTGTCGTCGCTGCTATCCGCCGCGATCCTTGCGCGCACCGGCATCGCACCCGAACTGTCGACCACCGGCGGCACCAGCGACGCGCGCTTCCTATCGCGGCTGTGCCCGACGATCGAGTTCGGGCTGATCAACGCGACGATGCACAAGGTCGACGAGGCGGTGGCGGTGGCGGACCTACAGGCGCTGACCGATATCTACGCGGACGTGATCGCGCGGAGCGCCTGACCTCTACCCAGCGTCATCCTGAACTCGTTTCAGGATCTCGGGCCACAGGCGCTGACGGCGAGAGATGCTGAACCAAGTTCAGCATGACGGCTTGAGGTAACGCTACCGCCCCCGCCGAAGCACGATATACAGCGCCCCTGCCCCGCCATGCCGCGGATGCGCGCCCCTCACCGCCGCGATCGCATCGGCGTGGCGCGACGACCCCAGCCAGTCCGCAATCGCCGCCCGGATCGCCCCGCGCGCATGCGGTCGCTCGCTTTCGGGACGTGGCGGCTTGCCCGTCACCAGCAGCACGACCCGGTCGCCGCGTGCGATCGCCTGGGCCAAGCCGTGGTCAAGCAGCGCATGCGCCGATGCCAGGGTGTGGCCATGAAGGTCGATCGACCAGTCGGGGATCACCATGCCCCGCGACAGCCGTTTGTCCCATCCGCCGTCGAGCGTCGTCCCCGGCCCGTGCCGCACCGGCGCCTTGGCCGGCGCAGCGGCGGGCGTGGCGGGCGGGGTCGGCACCTTGCGCTGGAACCGCGGCGGCTGGCCGGCGACGGGTTTGGCGGGGGTGGCGTGCGGCGCCGCGCGGAGCGGCTTCACCGTGGCCATCACCCGCGCCCACAGGCTCGCCTCGTCAGGGCTGAGTTGCCGCACGCGCCTGAAGCTTCGCCAGCGTTCCCGTAGGCAGCAGCAGCCACGCCGTGCCGCGCGCCGCCATGCCGCCCGCCGTCGTCTCAGCGACGCGACCCGCACCCCAGAAGGTGTCGACGCGGTTGGCGCCGCGGATCGCGCCGCCGGTATCCTGCGCCACCCACAGCCCACTCGCATCCTGGCGGTCCATCGACAGGAAGATGGGGGCGCCCAGCGGCACGAACTTCGGATCGGCGGCGACGCTGACGCCGCCCGACACGACATAGCCCATCGCGCCCACGGGCGGCGTATTAAGCTCGCGGAAGAACACGAAGCTCTTGTTCTCGTTCATGATCGCGCGCCCCGCCTCGGGGTTCGCATGCAGCCAGGCGACGATGCCCTGCATCGACGTCTGCCCGGGCTGAAGCAGCCCGCGATCCTTCATCAGCTTGCCGATACCGGTATAGTCGCGCCCGTTCTGCGTGTCATAGCCGACGCGCATGATCGACCCGTCGGGCAGCCGCAGTCGCCCCGACCCCTGAATCTGCAGGAAGAACACCGCCGCCTCGTCGGCGCCCCAGGCGAGCACCGGGGTTCGATCGGCGATCGTGCCGGCGACGATCTGCGCGCGGTCGTAATAGGGGATCAGGTTGCTGCCATCGACGCGGCCGCGGATCTTCTTGCCCCTCAGATCGGCGGTGAATTGGCCCAGATCGACGTCGATCAGGTCGTTCGGCCGCGCGTAGATCGGCACTTCGTACCCGGAGCGCCGCTCGCGCGAGGCGAGGATCTCGGGCTCGTAATAACCGGTCGCGAACGCCTTGCCGTCGCCGACCTGGACCGCCTCGAAATAGCTGGCGAGGAACGCCCGCGCCCCGCCGCGCGGCACGCTGGCCGCCGCGACACAGGCCGGCTGCCAGTCGGCACCGGTCGTCAGCCCGGTCGCATCGACGCGGCGCTGCAACCCGGGGCAGCTCTTCAGGAAGGCGGCGCGCGCCGCTTCGGCCTCCGCCTCGCTGATCGGCAGCGTGTCCAGGCCCGGTCCGGGCAGCAGCCCGGCCTGCGCAGCATTGGTCGGGGTGATCGGCGCGGCGAAGACGGGCGCTGCCGCCAGCGGAGTTGCACCGACGATTCGACCGTCGAATGCCCGTCCGCTCGGTACGACCTGCTGCGCCGCGGTCGGCGGCGGCAGCGGCGTCGTCGAACGCGTCGGTCGATAGCTGGTGGCCGGCTGACCGGGCCGCGCCGGCGGCTCGACCGATCCGACGCACGCCGACAGCGCGACCGACGCCGCGAGCGCCATCCCCCCCCTGAAACGCATCACGCCTCGTCGGTGTCGGCGAGCTTCCAGTTCGGATCGCCCGACTTGAGCGTCCGCGCGAAGGTCCAGACGTCGTGGGTCTCGACCGCGTCGGTCAGCGAACCGGCGATGACGTTGCCCTCGGCATCGCGGGTCACCGCCGCGATATCGGCATCGAAGCGCACCGTGATCCGCGCCTCGCGGCCGTCGAGCCGGGCGTCGGAAATCACCGCACGCTCGATCGACACCAGTCGGTTGTCGAGCGTTTCTCCGGCCTCGCGCCGCGCCGCGATCGCCTCGGCGAAGGCGGCATGGACGTCGGGCAGCGCAAGCGTCTTCAGCATCTCGTCGTCGCCGCGCCAGAAGGCCTCGAGCGTCATCCGATAGGCCGCCTTCGCGCCTTCCAGAAAGCGCGGCACGTCGAAGCCCGGCTCACCCGCCACGATCTGGCGAAGGCCGGCCTCGGCGCCGCTCTCGATATTGCGGCTCTCCGGCACGCGGATGTCAGAAACGACATCGACCGTGCGCGGCGACGGAATCGACGCGGGCAACTCGTCGGCGCGGCGCGGCAACGGCTGCTGTTCCTGCCCGGTCCGCTTGCCCAGCACGCTATAGAGCCTGAGCGCCAGGAAGGCCGCCACCATCGCGAGAAGTACTACTACGAACACGTCGCCTCCGATCTTCACCCCGATATAGGCGAACTGCCCCACGATTGAAACCGCACGGCCGTTGAATAGCGGTCGTGCCGCTGCTAGGCGCGACGCCATCATCGACCGAACGCGCCATGTGCCGCTTTCGGTCCCTCCCGCAAGCGTAAGGACATCTCTTCCATGGCCGACCAGGACAATGGCATGCCGATCGACAATCAGCCGCTCGCGAACGGTGCCGACACCGGTCCGTCGGTCGGCCTGATCTCGCAGTACGTCAAGGATCTCTCGTTCGAGAATCCCAACGCGCCGGCAATCTATCAGAACCCGAATGCGCCGCAGATCGACGTCCAGTTCAACATCGGCGTCCAGCAGGTCGCCGACGAGGTTCATGAGGTCACGCTGAAGATCGACGTCAAGGCCGACAGCGCGGGTACCACCGCCTTCATCGTCGACCTGACCTATGCCGGCCTGTTCGGCCTGCGCAACGTGCCGGCCGAGCATCTGCAGCCGTTCCTGCTGGGCGAGGCGCCGCGCCTGCTCTTCCCGTTCGCGCGCCGCGTGCTCGCCGACTGCGTCCGCGACGGCGGCTTCCCGCCGCTGCTGCTCGAGCCGATCGACTTCGGCCAGCTCTACCTGCAGCAGGCCGGCGCTCAGGGCGAGCAGGGCTTCGGCGACGTCGGCCAGGCCTGATCGCCACGCTGCCACGTCCGCCCCGCCGATGCTGAGCAGCTGGCGGAGCGGACGCGGTAGGCGACCCGCGCCATGCAGCTAGGCCGTGCTCTCGGCTCGATCGGCGGACTCACCCTCGCCAGCCGTGTTCTCGGCCTGGTCCGCGACGCGCTGTTCGCGCGGTTCGTCGGGGCGGGTTTCGCCTCGGACGCGTTCCTGATCGCGTTCCGGCTGCCCAACATGTTCCGCGCGCTGTTCGCGGAAGGCGCCTTCTCCGCCGCGTTCATCCCGATGTTCAACCGCAAGGTCGCGGCGAAGGACGGCGGCGGCCTGCCCGACGGCATCGCCTTTGCCGAGGACTCGCTGTCGGTCCTCCTCCCCATCCTGATCGCGATGATCGCGGTGGTCGAGGTCGCGGCCTGGCCGGTGACCTGGCTGCTGACGCTCGGCTACAAGGGCGCGTCCGCCAGCGAGTTCGCCTTCATGGTCGAGCTGTGCCGGCTGACCTTCCCCTATCTGCTGTTCATCAGCCTCGTCTCGCTGCTCGGCGGCATCCTCAATTCGCTGCACCGCTTCTGGGTCGCGGCGGCGGCGCCGATCCTCCTCAACCTGACGCTGATCGTCGCGCTGGTCGTCTTCCACGATCACCAGCCGCTGTTCACCGCGCGCAACCAGGCGATCGCGGTCACCGTGTCGGGCGCGCTTCAACTGCTGTGGCTGTGGTATGCCTGCCGTAAAGCCGGCGTGACGCTGCGGCTGAAGCGGCCACGGCTGACCCCCGACGTGAAGAAGCTGCTGGCGCTGATCTGGCCCGCCGCCGCAGGCGCCGGCGCGGTGCAGATCAACCTCGTCGTCTCTACCGCGCTCGCTGCGACGCTGCTGCCGAACGGGTCGGTCAGCTACATCTATTTCGCCGACCGGCTGAACCAGCTGCCGCTCGGCCTGATCGGCATCGGGCTTGGCACCGTCCTCCTCCCCACCATCTCGCGCCAGCTCGGCCGCGGCGAGGAGAAGGAGGCGATGGAGACGCAGAACCGCGGCATGGAGCTGGCGCTCGCGCTCACGCTGCCTGCGACGGTCGCGCTGATCGTCTGCGGCGTGCCGATCATCGCCGCGCTGTTCCAGCACGGCCGCTTCGACGCGACCGACAGCGCCTTCACCGCGCAGGCGCTCGCCGCCTTCTCGCTCGGCCTGCCGAGCTACGTGCTCGTGAAGGTGCTGACGCCCGGCTATTACGCCCGCTCCGACACGAAGACACCGGTCCGCTACGCCACCATCTCGATGGCGGTGAACCTGGGCCTGAACCTCGCGCTGATCGTGCCCCTCGGCCATATGGGGCCGCCACTCGCCACCGCGCTCGCCTCGACCGTCAACGTCGCGCTGCTGTACCGTACGCTCAGGAAGCGCGATCAGTTCGTCCCCGATCGCCAGCTCGCTCGCCGCGCGCCGCGGATGCTCGTCGCCGCACTGGCGATGGGCGGGGTCATGTGGCTGCTGCTCGACCTCTTCGCGCCCTACACCACCGGCTCCAGCCTCGAACGCTGGGGCGCGATGTTCGTGCTGGTCGCCACCGGCGGCCTCGTCTACGCCGCCGCGGTGTTCGCGACCGGGGCGCTGACCCCCGCCGACATCCGCCGCCTCGTCCGTCGTCCCTCGAAAGCCTGATCCCATGCGCATCGTCTCCGGCATCCAGACCACCGGCAATCTTCACCTCGGCAACTATCTGGGTGCGATCAAGAACTGGGTGGCGATGCAGGACGGCCTGGCCGACGGCGACGAGGCGCTGTTCTTCCTCGCCGACCTCCACTCGCTGACGGTGGCGATCCCTGCGGCCGAGCGCGCCGCGACGACGATCGAGATGGCCGCCGTCCTGATCGCCTCCGGCATCGATCCCGATCGCTCGATCCTGTTCAACCAGGCGCGCGTGCCCGCGCATGCCGAACTGAGCTGGATCCTCCAGGGCACCGCCCGAATGGGCTGGCTCAATCGCATGACCCAGTGGAAGGACAAGGCGGGCAAGAACCGCGAGGGCGCGAGCGTCGGGCTGTTCACCTATCCCGTGCTCCAGGCCGCCGACATCCTTGCCTATCAGGGCACGCACGTCCCCGTCGGCGACGACCAGAAGCAGCATCTGGAATTGGCGCGCGACATCGCGACCAAGTTCAACCTCGACTTCGACGTCGACCTGTTCACCCTGCCCGAGCCTTACATCTCGCCCGCTGCGCCGCGGATCATGTCCTTGCGCGACGGCACCGCGAAGATGTCGAAGTCCGATCCGTCCGAGATGAGCCGCATCAATCTTGCCGACTCGGACGAGACGATCGCGCAGAAATTCCGCAAGGCGAAGACCGATCCCGAGCCGCTGCCCGACGACCCCGCGCTGCTCGACGCGCGGCCCGAAGCGAAGAACCTCGTCACCATCTTCGCCGCGCTCGACGACACCAGCGTGCCGCAGGTGCTGGCCCAGTTCGCCGGCCAGGGCTTCGGCGCGTTCAAGCCGGCGCTCGCCGACCTCGCCATCGCCAAGCTGTCGCCGATCCGCGAGCGGCTGACCGTGCTGATGGAGGATCGCGACGCCGTGTCGGGCGCGCTCGAAAAGGGCGCGGACAAGGCCCGGGCGCTGGCGGCGCCGACACTGTTGGCCGCCCAGCGCGCGACGGGGTTGCAGGTCTAACGCGGCTCCACACCCCTCCCTTCAAGCGAGGGATTGGGGGTGGGTGGCGTCGAGACGGTACGGCGGCCCCAATCGGCGCAGGCAACGTAACGCCCGGACCAACCCACCCCCGCCCCCTCCCTTGCAGGGAGGGGAGAAGGATCGGCTCGGGTCGAAAGCCCCTAGGCCTCCAGCTCCCGCATCAACGTCCGCACCGCGGTGTCGATGTCGCGATCCTGGTCGCGCAGCTCCTCGATCTTGCGCACCGCATGGATCACCGTCGAATGATCGCGCCCGCCGAACTTGCGGCCGATCTCGGGCAGCGAGCGGGTCGTCAGCCGCTTGGCGAGATACATCGCGATCTGCCGCGGCCGCGCCACCGCGCGCGCACGGCGCGCCGAGATCAGGTCGAGCGGCTTCAGGTCAAAGTGATTGCTCACCAGCTTCTGGATTTCGTCGATCGTCACCCGGCGCTGGCCGCCGCGCAGCACGTCACCGAGCGTTGCGGTCGCGAAATCGAGATCGATCGCGTCGCCGGTCAGCTGCGCATAGGCGACCACGCGGTTCAGCGCGCCCTCCAGCTCGCGGATGTTGGTGTGGATCCGCGCCGCCAGCAGGTCGAGCACCTCGCCCGGCACCGACACGCCGTCCATCTCGGCCAGCTTCTTCTCCAGGATCGCGCGGCGCAGCGTCAGGTCGGGCGCCTTGATGTCGGCGACGAGGCCGATCGCCATCCGCCCGACGATCCGCGCCTCGACCCCGTCGAGCGCCTGCGGGCATCGATCGGCGGAGATCACCAGCCGCTTACCCGCGCTCATGATCTCGTTGACGGTGTGGAAGAATTCTTCCTGCGTCGCGTCCTTGCCGGCGATGAACTGAAGGTCGTCAATCAGCAGCAGGTCGGCGCCGCGCAACCGCTGCTTGAATGCGAAGGTGTCGCGGGCGCGCATCGCCGCGACGAATTCGAACATGAAGCGCTCGGCCGACATGCACAGCACGCGCGACTCGGGAAACTGCGCCAGCCACGCATGGCCGATCGCGTGCATCAGATGGGTCTTGCCCTGGCCTGTGCCCGAATGGAGGAATAGCGGCGAGAAGCGCGGGCTTCCCGGCTCGGCGAGCGCCTTGGCGGCGTTGAACGCGACCCGGTTCGACGCGTCGACGACGAATCGCTCGAAGGTGAAGCGCGGGTCGAGCGCGGGCCGCTCGGCGGCCGCCGCCACAGGAGCCGTCGCCACCGGCACCGCCACGGCGGCTACCGGCGCCTCGGCCGCCAGGACGGTCGGCTGCGGGCCGGGCGCACGCGTCTCGATCGTGACGCTGCGCACCTGCGGCAGGATCGCCCGGAATTCGAGCACCAGCCGGTCGGCATAATGGTTGCGGACCCAGTTGGTCATGAAGGCCGACGGCAGCGCCAGGCGCACCGTATCGGCCTCGTCACCCGCCACCAGCTCCATCGGCTTCAGCCATTGGTCGAACAAGCGGGTGCCGGCCGATTCGCGCAGATTGGCGCGCACCCGGGCCCACGCCCGTTCCTGCTCGCTGCCACCTGCCGTCACTGCCTGCCATCCCGCCACGCAAATCTCTCCCGTTCCCGGAAGCGACATGGCGTCGCTGCCGGGTGCCCATTGCCAGACAGAATAGTCCCCCCATCCGGCGATCGCCGGTCGGTACATCCGCCCCGATGTCAGTGACCGGACGGATGAACACCGCCGCGGTAGAAGGGGATTATGAACCCTGACCCGAGTCGATCAAGTCCGCCTCCGGTCACATCCCTGAAATAAACGGGATTGACTCGGTTCTAGCCGCGGAAACGCGTCGGAAAAAATGATAAGCCATTGATATTACATCATTTTTCCAAGCTGGTTCGACCCGTTCCGGTGGATCGGCAACGGCGAATCGCGACGAATCCTAGGCTTCACTTTTCGTTCCACCCGCCCTGCATGCAGACGTGAAAAAGCCCGCCGAACCAATGGTCCGGCGGGCTATCGATCAGCCGCCCGTCAGGAGCGACGAAGCGTCAGGCCAGCGACGACACGCGCTTGGTGAGACGCGAGAACTTCCGGCTGGCGGTGTTCTTATGCATCACGCCTTTGGCAACGCCACGATCCAGCTCCGGCTGCGCCTGGAGCAGAGCCGCACTCGCCGCTTCCTTGTCGCCCGCCGCCAGTGCCGCCTCGACCTTCTTCACGAAAGTACGGATACGGCCGACGCGCGCACCGTTGATTTCGGCGCGACGCAGATTGCGACGGATACGCTTCTTGGCTTGCGGCGTGTTCGCCATTGCTGGTCCTCAAATCCGATGAATAATGAAAAAGAGGCGCCGGGAAGCCCCGACGCTCTCTCGAAGGGGCGCGCTTAGCGACCTCCCGCCCTTTGGTCAACCGAAATGGCGTCAACCGCGCTGGCAACGCGGGCACCAGAAGGTGGAGCGGCCATTCTCCACCCGCCGCTTCACGACGCCCCCGCAATGGCAGGGCTCACCCTCGCGGCCATAGACCAGGAACTGCTTTGAGAAGTAGCCGAGCTCGCCGTCGGGTCGCGCATAGTCGCGCAAGCTCGATCCCCCCGCCTCGATCGCCGCCAGCAGCACCTCGCGCACCGCATCGGCCAGCCGGTCGAGCCGCGCCCTCGCGATCTGCCCGGCGGCACGCGACGGCGCGATCCGCGCCAGGTGAAGCGCCTCGCACACATAGATGTTGCCGAGACCCGCGACGATTCGCTGGTCGAGCAGCATCGCCTTGATGGGCGCTGACCGCCCCTCCAGCGCGCCCGCCAGATAGGCGCCGGTAAAATTCGGTCCCAGCGGCTCGGGCCCCATCGCCGCGAACGGGGGATAGGCGTCGAGGTCGGCGGTCGGTACCAGATCGAGAAAGCCGAACCGCCGAGGGTCGTTAAGCACGACGCTGCGCCCGCCCGCCGTCTCGATCAGCAGATGATCGTGCGCCAGCGGCTCGCTGGGATCGACCCGCCACCGGCCCGACATGCCGAGGTGAAAGATCATCGTGTCGCCGCGATCGGTGTCGACCAGCCCGTATTTGGCCCGCCGCCCCAGCCCCGACACGCGCGCGCCCGTCATCCGCTGGCGCAGGTCGATCGGGATCGCCTTGCGCAGATCGGCGCGGCGCGGCTCGACCGTCACCAGCCGCTCGCCGTCAAGCACCGGCGCCAGGCCGCGGACGGTGGTTTCCACCTCGGGTAATTCAGGCATGATTTGCAGCTAGGTTGCGTTTGCCCCTGCCACAAGGCGCGGCTAGAGGATCGGCAACCAACCCCCGTTCGTGTCGAGCGAAGTCGAGACACACTGGCCGGTACCGCCGGACGGTAACGGGGTGCTCGAACAGGTCCCTCGACTTCGCTCGGGACGAACGGATGTGATGTGACCGATACCGTCTCCTTCGGCTACGAAGACGTCGCCCCCGCGGAAAAGACCGAGCGCGTCGGCGGCGTGTTCACCAGCGTCGCGCGCTCCTACGATCTCATGAACGATGCGATGTCGGGCGGCATGCACCGGCTGTGGAAGGATCGCTTCGTGCGCCGGGTGAAGCCGCGCGAGGGCGAACAGATCCTCGACATGGCGGGCGGCACCGGCGACATCGCCTTTCGTCTTGCCGCGCATGGCGCCGCGGTGACGGTTGCCGACATCAATCCGGCGATGCTCGAGGTCGGGCTGGAACGCGCGGCCAAGCGCGGCATCGACGGGCTCGTCTGGACCGAGGCGAATGCGGAGGTGCTTACCTTCCCCGATCGCTATTTCGATGCCTACACGATCGCCTTCGGCATTCGGAACGTTACCGACATCCCCCAGGCGTTGCGCGAGGCGCATCGCGTCCTGCGCCGCGGCGGGCGGTTCTTCTGCCTCGAATTCTCGACGACGCTATGGCCGGGGTTCAAGGAAGTCTACGACGCCTATTCGCACCGGCTGGTGCCCAAGCTGGGGCAACTGCTCGCGCAGGACGCCGACAGCTATCGCTACCTGATCGAATCGATCCGCCGCTTTCCCGACATGCCGACCTTCGAAGCCATGATCCGCGACGCCGGCTTCGTGCAGACCCGCGTCGAACCGATGCTCGGCGGCCTGGTGGCGATCCATTCGGGGTGGAAGATTTGAGCGAAGCGCAACCGCTCCCCTCCCGCTTCCGGAAGCGGAGCCATTGACCTCACCCCTCGTCCATAGCTGGCGCCTGTTCAAATGGGGTCGCACGCTCGCCCGGCATGGGGCGCTGCGGCCGATCGAGAACGACCCCAATGCGCCCAAGCGCATCCGTCGCTTTGCCCGGCTGCTGCGGATCGGCACCGGCGCGCCGACGACGCCGCGCTTCGCCGATGCGTTCCAGGCGATCGGGCCCGCCGCGATCAAGCTCGGCCAGACGTTGGCGACCCGTCCCGACCTGGTCGGCGACGCTGCCGCGCACGACCTGCTGCGGCTGCAGGATCGCCTGCCCGCCGTGCCGTTCGCGACGATCTGCGCCGCGATCGAGGCGAGCTATGGCCGGCCCGTCACTCAGTTCTTTGCCAGCATCGAGGAAGATCCGGTCGGCGCCGCCTCGATCGCGCAGGTCCATCGCGCCGTGACGACCGATGGCCGCCAGGTCGCGATCAAGGTCCTGCGCCCCGGCGTCGAGGAGGACTTCACCCGCGCGATCGACACCTATCAATGGGCCGCCGCACAACTCGAGGCGATGAGCGTCGAGGCGCGCCGCCTGCGCCCGCGCCTCACGATCGAGACCTTCAAGCGCTGGACCCAGCGCGAGCTGAACTTCCAGCGCGAGGCCGCCTCCGCGTCCGAACTGGCCGAGGCGATGACCGCCGAGCCCGACTTCGCCGTCCCCGCGATCGATTGGCAGCGGTCGACGTCGAAGGTGCTGACGATCGAGTGGATCGACGGGATCAAGCTGTCGAACCGCCAGGCGCTGGTCACCGCAGGATACGACCTTCCCCACCTCGCGCGCACGCTCGTCCACGCTTTCCTGCGCCAGGCGATCGCCGACGGCTTCTTCCATGCCGACATGCACCAGGGCAATCTGTTCGCCCTGCCCGGCGCCAACGGCCGGGGGCGGATCGCCGCGATCGACTTCGGCATCATGGGTCGGATCGACCGGCGCGCGCGCGTGTGGCTGGCGGAAATCCTCTATGGCCTCATCACCGGCAATTATCGCCGCGTCGCCGAGATCCATTTCGAGGCGGGCTATGTCCCCGCCCACCATAACGTCGCCGAATTCGCGACTGCGCTGCGGGCGGTGGGCGAGCCGATGCGCGGGTTGCCGGTAAAGGACATGTCGATCGGCATGATGCTCGACGGGCTGTTCTCGATCACCCGTGATTTCGACATGGTCACCCAGCCGCACCTGCTGCTGCTGCAAAAGACGATGGTGATGGTCGAGGGCGTCGCGACCAGCCTCGATCCCGAAATCAATCTGTGGGACACCGCCGCCCCCTTCGTGCGCGAGTGGATCCGCACCGAGCTGGGGCCGGAGGCCTATGTCGCCGATCGCCTGATCACCGACCTGCGCACCTTCGCCAACCTGCCCGACCTGATCCGCCGGATCGAGGCGCGCTACCCGGCCCCCGGCGGCGAGCCCCCCGCCCCGCCGCTTCGCGAGATCGAGGTGGTGCAATTGGGCGGCGGCTGGCGCTACGCCGCGACCGCGCTGACGGCGGCGGTGGTGGGTAGCGGGGCGATGTGGTTCATTCTGCGGTGAACTTGCCGATCACCCTCACCCTTCCGGCGCTTCGCGCCTCCTTCCCTCTCCCGCTGGGAGAGGGAAGGGGCCCGCTGCCGCAGGCAGTGGGAAGGGTGAGGGCGGCGGCACGATCGTCAGCATGATCCGCCGCCCCCTGGCCCCCTGGTGGCTCGCCACCCCGTCGCGCTTCGCGGGCCTGACGCGCAACCATGCGCGCATCGCGCTGGCGCTCCTCGGCATGCTGCTCGCCGCGACGCTGATGGCCTATGCCACCCCCGGCCCGCCGCCGGTCAGCCACGATCCCGCCAACCGCGGCAACGATCAGGCGGATGTCGTCCTCTACGAGACGATCGTCGACAACCTCCGCCATGGCGGCGCCTATTATCTCGTCACCGCCGATGCGCTGCGGGCGGGAAATTATCCGCTTCGGCCCTTCGTCACCTTCCGCCTGCCGACGCTGGCGATGGTCCAGGCGGCGATCCCGCCGCGCGCGGTGGCGCTGATGCTGTATCTGCTCGTCGCCGCGGTCGCGCTGGCGTGGTGGCAGCGGCTCTCCCCCGCCTTCACCCGCGGGCCGCCGCGGCTCGTTGCGATGGCCCTGCTCGCCGGCGGCATGATGGCGTTCGTCCAGAGCGACCTTGCGCCCTTCCACGAGATTTGGGCGGGGCTGCTCATTGCCCTGTCGCTCGCGGTCCATCGCCCGGGCAGTTGGGTGAGCGCCGTCGCCTTCGGCCTGGCCGCCGCGCTGATCCGCGAGACCGCGGGGCTCTATCTGGCACTGATGTTCGCGCTTGCCTGGCTGTCCGGCGACCGGCGCGAGGCGATCGGCTGGGGCGTCGCCGTCGCCGTCCTCGCCGCTGCGCTCGCGCTTCATGCCCATGCGGTAGGACAGGTCGTCCGCCCGCTCGATCCGTCGTCACCCGGCTGGTCGGGACTGCTCGGCTTCGGTTTCTTCGTGCGGACGATGACGATCTCGACCGCGCTCGGGATCGCCCCGCTGTGGCTCGCCGCGCCGCTGGTGGGGCTGACGCTCTTCGGCTGGGCGGCGTGGCGTAGCGAGCTGGCGCTGCGCGTCCTCGTCACGCTCAGTGCCTATGCCGCGGTGCTGGCGGTCTTCGGCCGCACCGACACCTTCTACTGGGGGCTGCTCGTCGCCCCGACGCTGCTGGTCGGGCTGGCGTTTGCGCCCGACGGTCTTCGCGATCTCGTCACGGCGGCGATGGACAGGCGACGGATCACGGTGACAAGGGTGGTGCGATGAAGCGCATCCTACTGATCGTCGGCGGCGGCATCGCCGCGTACAAGGCGTGCGAGCTGATCCGCCTGCTGCGCAAGCGCGGCCACACCGTCCGCTGCGTGCTGACCGAGGGCGGCAGCCACTTCGTCACCGCGATGACGCTGGCGGCGCTCAGCGAGAATCAGGTCCACACGACGCTGTGGGACCTGAAGGACGAGGCCGAGATGGGCCACATCCAGCTCAGTCGAGGGGCGGACCTCGTCGTCGTCGCCCCCGCCACTGCCGACCTGCTCGCCCGCATGGCGAACGGCCATGCCGACGATCTCGCGACGACGCTGCTGCTCGCCACCGACAAGCCCGTCCTCGCCGCGCCGGCGATGAACATGCGCATGTGGCTCCACCCCGCCACCCAGCGCAACGTGGCGCGGCTGCGCGCCGATGGCGTCACGGTCATGGCCCCGGACGAGGGCGCGATGGCCTGCGGCGAATATGGCCCCGGCCGCCTGCCCGAACCCGAGGCGATCGTGGCGGCGATAGAGGCGGCGCTGGCCCCTGCCGCCCGGACGCTCTCCGGCCGCCACATCCTCGTCACCGCCGGTCCGACGCATGAGCCGATCGACCCCGTCCGCTACATCGCCAATCGCTCGTCGGGGCGGCAGGGCTTCGCGATCGCCGCCGCGCTCGCCGATCTCGGCGCGCGCGTCAGCCTGATCGCCGGTCCTGTCGCGCTTCCCACCCCGGCGGGCGTCACCCGCATCGACGTCGAGAGCGCGCTCGACATGGCCGCCGCGGTCGACGCCGCGCTACCGGCCGATGCCGCGGTGATGGTCGCCGCCGTCGCCGACTGGCGGGTCGAGGCCGCGCCGCAGAAGGTGAAGAAGGGCGACGCCCCGCCGGCGCTCCACCTCGTCGAAAACCCCGACATCCTCGCCACCCTCGCACGCGCCCCGAACCGCCCGCCCCTCGTCGTCGGCTTCGCGGCTGAAACCGAACGCGTCGTCGATCACGCCGCCGCCAAGCGCCTGCGCAAGGGCGCCGACTGGATCGTCGCCAACGACGTCAGCCAGGACGTCTTCGGCAGCGACGGCAACGCCGTCCATCTCGTCACCGCGCAAGGCGCCGAGAGCTGGCCGCGGCTTCCGAAGGACGAGGTCGCACGCCGACTGGCGCAGCGCATCGCCGATGCGCTACAAGCGGCGCGATGACCGCAGAGATAACGATCGCGATCAAGCGCTTGCCGAATGGTGAGGGCTTGCCTCTCCCCGCCTATGCCACCGCCGGCGCCGCGGGGATGGATATCGTCGCCGCCGAGGCGCTGACGCTCGAACCCGGCGCTCGCCACGCCGTCGCCACCGGCTTCGCCATCGCGATTCCCGAGGGTTACGAGGTCCAGGTTCGTCCACGCTCGGGGCTGGCGCTCAAGAACGGCATCACCTGCCTCAACACCCCCGGCACGATCGATTCGGACTATCGCGGCGAAGTGAAGGTGATCCTCGCCAACCTGTCGGTCGAGGGCTTCGCGATCGAGCGCGGGATGCGCATCGCCCAGCTCGTCCCCGCCCCGGTTCAGCGGGCCCGGCTCGACGAGGTCGACGCCCTCGACGACACCGATCGGGGGGCCGGCGGCTTCGGCTCGACCGGTCGGTGATCGCGGCGCTGCTCCTGCTCGCGGGACAGGCGACGGCGGCGCCACCGCTGCCGACCCCGCCGCTCGACTGGAGCGCGGTGCCGCCGCTGCGCTACCGGAACCCGCCGCCCGAGAATTTCGACTATTCCGCCTATGTCCGCGACGAGGTCCGTGCCGGCCGCTGCCATCGCGCCGTCGCAGTCGGCGGGCGCTGGACGCTGGTGGTCGACGTGATCGTCCTCGCCGCGCGCGACGGCTCGCCGCGCCGGATCATCCCGCGCGCGATCGACTGCCCGTCCGTTGAACAATATGCCGCCGGCCTCGTCTCGCGCCTGGCGCGCCGCAACGTCGACACCGGCGGCGCCGCGACCGACGGCTGGTACAAGACCAGCGTCCGCTTCTCCTGGCCGGCGTGACCCTCTCCGACGACGAGCTGTCACGCTACGCGCGCCACATCGTGCTGCGCGAATTCGGCGGCGACGGGCAGAAGCGGCTGAAGGGCGGCCATGCGGTGGTGATCGGCGCCGGCGGCATCGGCTCGCCCGTCGTCCAGTATCTGGCGGCGTCGGGAATCGGGCGGCTGACGATCGTCGACGACGACCGCATCGACACCTCCAACCTGCAACGCCAGACGATCTACACGACGCAGGACGTCGGCCTGCCCAAGGCGCAGACCGCCGCCACCGCCGCGCGCCGCATCAACCCGCATGTCGCGGTGACCCCGATCGTCGCGCGCGTCAGCGCCGACCAGGTCGCTGCCTTGATCGACGGCGCTCATGTCGTCGTCGACGGCTGCGACAATTTCGCGACCCGCCTCGTTGTCGCCGATGCCGCGCTTGCCGCGCATATCCCGCTCGTCTCCGCCGCGATCGGCCAGTTCGAGGGGCAGCTCGGCGTCTTCCGCGGCTGGGAAGCCGACAAGCCCTGCTATCGCTGCTTCGTCGGCGCCGACCCCGATCGTGCCGGCGTCAGCTGCGCCGAGGACGGCGTGCTCGGCCCCGTCACCGGCATCCTCGGCAGCCTCGCCGCGCTGGAGGCGATCCGCTGCATCGCGCCGTTCGGCGACGATGCCGCGGGCAAGCTGCTGCTCGCCGATCTGCTCGCCTTGCGCTTTCGCACCCTGCGCCTGCCGAAGGACCCGGGGTGCCCGGCGTGTGGCTTGATCCCTCGCATCTAGCCTGTGTTGGCTAGGCGTATTGCTCCCGGAACCACGCGACGAACCTGGGCACGCCCTCCTCGATTCCCTTGACCGGCGCATAGCCGAGGTCGCGCGTCGTCGCCGCGATGTCGGCATAGGTCTCGACGACGTCGCCCGCCTGCATCGGCTGATGATCCCGCACCGCGGGTCGCCCGCACGCCGCCTCGACGACATCGATCAACCGCCCCAGTTCCTCCGATCGTGAATTACCGAGATTGTACACCGCATGCGGCGCACGGCTTCCCCCCGGCTTGATCGCGCCATCGTCCACCGGCGGCCGGTCGAGTGACGCCAGCACGCCGGCGACGATGTCGTCGATATAGGTGAAGTCCCGCCGCATCCGCCCCTGGTTGAACACCCGGATCGGCCGGCCTGCCAGGATCGCGTCGGTGAACAGCCACACCGCCATGTCGGGCCGCCCCCACGGCCCATAGACGGTGAAGAAGCGCAGCCCCGTCATCGGCAGGCGATAGAGATGCGCGTAGCTCTCGCTCATCAACTCGTCCGCCTTCTTCGTCGCGGCATAGAGCGAGACGGGATGATCGACGCGATCGTCGACGCTGAACGGCAGCCGGTCGTTGCCGCCATAGACCGACGACGACGAGGCATAGACCAGCGACCGCGTCGCCAGCGCCCGTGCCAATTCCAGGATCGACAGATGCCCGACCAGATTGGCGCGCGCATAGGCGAAAGGATTGTCGATCGAATGGCGCACCCCCGCCTGCGCGGCGAGGTGGACGATCCGGTCGATCCCCTCGCCCCCCAGCCGCGACGCCAGCGCCTGATGATCGGCAATATCCGCCTCGACGAAGCGGATGTCCGGCCCCAGCGCCGCCAGCCTTGCCCGCTTCAGCGCGGGGTCGTAATAGTCGTTGAGGTCGTCGACCCCGATCACCCGCTCGCCCCGCGCCAGCAGCGCGCGGGCGACGTGAAAGCCGATGAACCCCGCAACGCCGGTGACGAGGACGCCGCCGCTCACCCGATCAGCGTCTCGGCGAAGGCGCGGACCGACGGCCCGATGTCGTCGCGGGCCAGCGCCAGCGCCAGGTTGGCCTGTATATACCCGGCCTTGTCGCCGCAGTCGTAACGCTGGCCGTCGAAGGTGAAGCCGTGGAACGGCTGCTGGCCGATCAGCTGCGCCATCGCGTCGGTCAGCTGGATCTCGCCGCCTGCGCCCTTCTCCTGGCTCTCGAGGATGCGCATCACCTCGGGCTGGAGGATATAGCGGCCGGGAATCATCAGGTTCGACGGCGCGGTGCCCTGCTTGGGCTTTTCGACGAGCGCGGTCACTTCGGTCAGGCGGCCGTCGATCTTGCCGGGCGAGATGATGCCGTACTTGTCGGTCTCGCTGTCGGGCACCTCGAGCGCGCCGATGACGTTGCCGCCGACCGCGTTATAGGCCTCGACCATCTGCTTCAGGAAGCCGGGCTTGCCCGCCATCAGCTCGTCGGGCAGCAGCACCGCGAACGGCTCGTCGCCGACGATCTCGCGCGCACACCACACCGCATGGCCTAGACCCAGCGGCTCTTGCTGGCGAACATAGACCGGGCTGCCCGGCTTCTGGCGGATGCCGTCGAGGATCGCGAGCGACTTGCCGCGCACGCGCATCGTGTCCTCGAGCTCGTAGGAAATGTCGAAATGGTCCTCGAGCGCGGTCTTGTTGCGCCCGGTGACGAAGATGATCTGGTCGACGCCCGCCTCCAGCGCCTCTTCGACTGCATATTGGATCAGCGGCTTGTCGACGACGGTCAGCATTTCCTTCGGCATCGCCTTGGTCGCTGGCAGGAACCGCGTTCCCAGCCCCGCCACGGGAAATACCGCTTTGCGCACCGGCTTGATCGTCATGAAGATTCCTCGTCTGGTCTCGCGCGCCGCTCTAGCGCCCCCTAGCGCCATCGCAACCGACCGCACCAATTAGTGGCGTTTTTAGACCATATGATTAACCTGGGTCTATGCCGCGCCTCCTCGTCATCATCGGCACCCGACCCGAAGCGATCAAGCTATTCCCGGTCGTCGCCGCGCTGCGGGCCCTGCCGGGGATGACGGTGCGGCTGTGCGCGACGGGCCAGCATCGCGAGATGGTCGACGCCGTCCTCGAAGTCGCCGGCCTGGCCCCCGACATCCAGCTGGCCGTCATGCAACCGGGCCAGTCGCTCGACCAACTCGTCGCCCGTCTCCTCATCTCTATCGGCGACGTGCTTGGTTCCGAGCAGCCCGATCGGGTCATCGTTCAAGGCGATACCGCGACCGCCATGGCCGGCGCGCTCGCCGCCTATCACCGCCGCATTCCCGTCGCGCATGTCGAGGCGGGGCTGCGATCGGGCGACATCCAACAGCCATGGCCGGAGGAAGCGAATCGGCGTGTCATCAGTACGATGGCCGACCTCCACTTCGCGCCGACCGCGCTGGCGGCATTGGCCCTGGCGGCGGAAAACGTCACGGCCGGCGTCCATGTCACCGGCAACAGCGTGATCGACGCGCTATACTGGACGCAACGGCGTATCGGGGCGGTGCCTGCGCTCACCGCGACGATCGACGCCCGATTGGCGCCTCTCGCGGGACGGCGCCTCATCCTCGTCACGGCGCACCGCCGCGAGAATATCGGCGAGGCGATGGGCGCGATCGCCCGCACTCTCCGCCGCCTCGCCATCCGCCGCGACGTGGCGATCGTCCTGCCGGTCCATCCCAATCCCGCGGTGGTCGATGCGATGGAACGGCTGCTGCCGTCGAGCGACACCATCCTGCGGCTACCCCCGCTCGCCTATCCCGAACTCGTCCATGTCTTGGCCCGAAGCACGATCGTGCTGACCGATTCGGGCGGCCTTCAGGAGGAAGCACCCGCACTCGGCAAGCCCGTCCTCGTCATGCGCGAAACCACCGAACGGCCAGAGGGAATCGCCGCCGGCACCGCCCGGCTGGTCGGGACCGAGGAGGACGTCATCGTCGCCGAGGCCTGCCGCCTGCTCGACGACCCGCTCGCCTATGCGGCGATGGCGCGGGCACACAATCCATTCGGCGATGGCCTTGCCAGTGCCCGGATCGCCGCGATCCTGGCGGCGGCACATGGGCTGGACACCGGCCCTGCCGTCATCGCCGCTTCCCCGATCGACCCAGAAGGATGACGCCGGCTATTCCGCCGCCGCGTGCAGCACCGGCGGCTCGGGCGCCCACCGCTTGCCGCATGCCTCGGCGATCCGGCGCGGCACGTCGGCCAGCGCAAATCTTTCCCCGCCCGGCGCGCCGCTATCGAGGAAATAGCCGATCGCATTGTGCTTGCCGTTCTTAAGCGCGACGAACGCCACCATGTCGCGCAAGCCACCGTGGCGCGTCCCATCGACCTGATAGACGAAGTCGGACGGGATATCGTGCGGCCAGACGAGCGACACGAACAGGCTGTCGCCTCGATTGTCGACGCTGAACAACGCCTCCCCGTCGTCCGACACCATCGCCGTCAATCGCGCTTCGGCGCGCGCCGCCTCGGCAGCATCGTGACAGAAGACGACGAAATCCTGCGACATGCGCGGCTCGACGCGGGCAAACGGAACGCCGGCCTGTTTCAGCAGCTGCGCGTGATCGCGCAAACGCCAATACCAGGTCACCGCACCGTGCGGGTCCTGATGCAACCCCGTCGCCAGCATCACTCGCGCCTGCGGAAAGGCCGCGACGACGTCGCCGACGATCGCGTCATACAGCTCGTACACCTCGAGCACCGGATCGACGCCCTCGGGCACGTACCAGGTCGGGTTGGTGAACGGCCCGCCATAGGTGGTCGAGCTGAAGAGATAATGGTGTTGGATATGCGCCCCGGCGTTGAGGAACAGCGAGGCAAAGCCCGGCTTCTTCGCCCGCGTCTCGCGGATGAAGACGTCGGCGAGCAGCCGGTCGAGCACCATCGCCTTGCGCCACGGCCGTCCCCGCACCGCCGCCAGCGTATCGCGAACGAAGCCGGCGTAGCTGCCAGGTCGGGCATATCGCGCCATGCCCGCCACCAGGTTCACCGCCGACGCCGCCGTGATCTTTCCTTCCGCATTGTCGTTCACCGCCTGCGCGATCGGCTGGTACAATCGCTCGAGCATCGGAGACCCGCTCACCCTGGTCCGCGTCCACGGATCCGGCACGAAGAATGCGGCGTTGCGGCAGCGGTTCTTGGCGTTCATCGGGCTGATCGCACCGACGCTGACGCCCTGCCGCTCGAGCACTTCCCAGATCTGATCGATGTCGGTGGCCAGGATATCGCCAAGCCGAAACACACCATGCTCGGCCAGCGTCAGCCCGGTATGCGCGGTGACCCACTGGATCCACGGCTCTAGCTCTTCATACTTCGTTTCGCTGGTCGTCTCGCTCAGGCCATGGTCGGCAATCAGCCGCCCAAGCGCCGGCAGCTTGCCCTGCGCGACATAGCCGCGCACCTGGTCGAAGTTGATCTCGTTGAGCTCGAGCAGCAGCACCGTCATGCCGCCGCCTTACCCCAGCAGCAGGTCGATCAGCAAATCGTCCGTGCGGCGAACGTCATAGCGCTCCTCCGCCATCCGGCGGCTCGCCGCCCCCATCGTCGCGATCAGCTGCGGTCGCTCGACGAAGCGCATCAGCGCCTCGGCGAGCGGCGCCACCTGGCGCTGCGGCACGAGATAGCCGTTGACGCCCTCGTCGACCGTATCGCGGCAGCCGACCTGATCGGTGGTAACGATCGGCTTGCCCATCGCCATCGCCTCCTGGATGCTGCGCGGCACGCCTTCGCGATAGAAACTTGGCAGCACGAAGACGCTCGCCTCCTCGATCCAGCGACGCACGTCGTCGACATGACCGGGCCATTCGATCAAGCCCTCGTCGACCCAGGCCTGCACCTCGGCCCCTGTCAGGCCGTTGGGGTTGAGATCCTCGCCGCCGAGCAGGACGAACCGCGTGTCCGGCGCCCGCGCCTTGACCAGCCGCGCCGCCTCGACGAACTCGACGACGCCCTTTTCGCGCACTAGCCGGCAGGCGAGGACGAAGGTCACCGGATCGGTCGACCCCGGCACGACGCGATAATCGCTCAACCGCACGCCGACCCCGCCGATGTTCAGCGCCTTGTCGGGCTTCACCAGCCCGCGGCTGACGAACAGCGATCGGTCCTCTTCGTTGAGGAAGATCGTCTTCGCCGACAAGGCCAGCGCCGGCCGGTACAGCGTCTCGCTGACCAGCCGGAGGGCTCGCCGCTTCGCCGACGCCGCGCCGTCGTCGGCGAAGACGTAGCCAAGGCCTTCCAGCATCGTGATCCGCCGCGGCACCCCCGCCAGCGCCGCCGCGATCGTCCCATAGATCACCGGCTTGGCGAAATAGGCGAGCAGCGCATCGGGTCGGTCCGCGCGGAACTGGCGCAACAGCCCGGCCGTGTCCGCCGCATCGCGCGCCGGCGAGATTCCGGCGCGGGACAACGACACGTCGACCGGCTCCGCGCCGAGCGCCCGCACCCGCGCCCGCACGCGCTCGTCGTAATCGGGCGCCATCGCCAGCACATGGTGCCCGCGCGCCACCAGCGCCTCGATCAGCGTCGCGCGGAAATTGGGCAGCGAATAGGCGATGCTGGACAGCAGCGCGATTTTCCGCCCAATGCCATCAGCTCGGCGATGGCTCATGCCATCAGCTCGGCGAACATCCGCACCAGCCGCGGCCCGATGACGTCGGTCGAATATTCGCGCTCGACCTTCGCGCGTCCGGCCGCCCCCATCCGTCCGCGCTGCGCCGGATCCTGCGCCAACATCGTCAGCGCCGCCTCCCACGCGTCCGCATCGTCGGCGAGATAACCGACCGCGTCGTCGACGATCACACTGTTGACCCCGACCGGCGACGCGATCACCGGCCGGCCCGCGGCCATATATTGGATCAGCTTGTATCCGCACTTGCCGCGCTCGAAGGGACTATCGGGCAGCGGCATCACGCCGATGTCGATGCCGGCCAGCAGCGGCCCTTCGGTCGCTTCGCGCCACGCATGGGCTTCCTGCGGGATCGGCAGGTCGGGCAGCGCCGGCGCGCCGATCGTTACCAGCACTACCGGATGCCGCCGATGAAGACGGCCGAGCGCCTCGATGACCGGCGCCAGGTAGCGCGCGTTCGCCGGCGTCCCGATCCAGCCGACGCGCAGCGGCGTGCCCCCGGGTGGCGGCGTCACCGGATAGCGCGCCGGATCAACCACCGTCGGGATCAGCTCGACCCGCCGCGCTCCGGCCCGGCGCGCATAGTCCGCCAGATAGGCGTTGCCCGCGGTCACCGCCGCCGCGCCGGTGATCAACGGATGAAGCTTCCGACCCAGCACCCAGCGCACCGGCGCCAGCCGATGCCGGTCATAGCCGTGGAATACCGCGTCATCGTAATCAACGACATAGGGGGTCGCCCCAAGCATCCGCTCGGTTGCCCCCGGCAGGAAAGGAAACAGCTCCTTCTCCACCCAGACCAGATCGGCCTTCCGCCCCCATATGGCGGTCAACCGGCGCCGATAGCCCGCCAAGGCGCGGCCTAAGGGCTTGCGACCGCCGGCATAATAGGCCGCGAGATACGCCTCGTCGAAGAACGGATCGACCGTCACCGCCGCCCCCGCGCGCTCCAGTGCCGGCACGAACTGGAGCAGGCGCAACCGGCTGCTCGCGCCGCTTTCGGTATAGCGCGTCAGCAGCAGCAACCGCTTTCCCGCGAGCGGTTGCCCGGCGCTCATCGCGTGGCTCAAGCGGTCTTCCGCAGGACGGCGAAGAATTCGAGGTCGCCGAACGCGGTATCGCGAACCACCGCCGGCGACAGCCCGGTCGCCGCCGATGTCGCCGCGATGATTCGGCGAAAGCTCTCTGGCGAGAAGGTCCAGGCGTGGACGTCGATATACTCGCCACCGGCGGCCCGCCGCGCCTCGTCGTTCGCCGCCGCGACCAGCGCGGCATCGGGTGCCGGCGCTCCGTGACGGCCGAGCCAGTGGCGCAGCGGATTATTGTGTGTCGTCTGCAGTCGCGTCGCCCGGATCGATTCGCCAGTATGAACGCGCCGCCGCTCGCGGTGCGCCGCCTCGACGTCGGACAGCTGAGTCTCGGGCCGCGACTGATCGAAGGTATAGCGACGGTCCGGTATGATGAGGAAATAGCTGCCGCCCGGCTCGATCAGCCGCGCGACCTTTTTGAGGTGTCCGATCAGATCGGGTTGATGCTCGACCGCATGGCTGCTCAGCACCGCGTCGAAGCGGCGGTCGACGACATCGAGGTCGCCGACGGGCGACACGTAGTCGATCCGCGCGGGAATGCGCTCAGCATCATAGCCGATCGCCACCGCACGCGTCCTCAACGCCGCCGCGTCGAGCACATCGAAATAGGAGACCCCCGGCCCGGCGATCGTCGGATTGTTGAACGGCCCGATCTCGAGCGCCGATGCCAGCGGCACCTGGCGCAGGAACGCCGCCCGCGTCGTCGGGGCGGCGAGACCTTCGCGGCGGCGGCGACCGGTATGGGCGACAGCGACAAGCGGTGCGCCGACCCCGGTGATCGTTCGGAGTGCGACTTGCTTGATCGACGGCATGGCCGCGCGCTTACCGGTGACGCCGCAGAATGGCAATCATACCGGCGGGTCGTCGACCCGCGGCGATGCTGCGAGCAGTGCGTCGACCCAGGCGAGTTGGCGGGGCAGCACGACGCTGTGCAGGTCGGCCCGCTCGATCACCCGCGCCCGCGCCGCCGCCCCGAGCCGCGCCCGCTGCGCGGGGTCGCCGAGCAGTTCGACCGCGCGATCGGCGAGCCCGGCATGGTCGAAGAAGTCGACCAGCCGCCCGGTTTTCCCATCGCTGATGAACTCGCGCACCGGCGCCGTATCGCTGCCCAGGATCGCGCACCCCGTCGCCATCGCCTCCATCAGGCTCCACGACAGGACGAAGGGATAGGTCAGATACACATGCAGTGTCGACATGCGCAGCACGTTGAGGAACATCGAATATCCGAGCGCACCGACGAATAGGATACGGCTGGTGTCGCAACGGCCGGCGATCTCGTTCATGAAATGCTGGCGCCACGTCGTCCCTTGCGGCGCCGCGGCCCCATAGCCGGTGCCGTCGCGGCCGACGACCAGCACGCGGGCATTCGGACGTCGCTCCAGGATCGACGGTAGCGCGCGGACGAAACTGTGGAAACCGCGATAGGGCTCGATGTTGCGGTTGACGAAGGTGATCAGCTCCTCACCCTGCTCGATCACCGTGCCGTTGGAGAATGTGAGTGACTGCGCCGGCCCCGGCGCGACCTGGGCGGTGTCGATGCCGTCATGGCAGACCATGATCCGCTCGCGCATCTCGGGCGGGTAGGTGCTCGCCTGGAATTGCGTCGGCGAGATACCGGCATCGGCGATATCGAACAGCATGCGCTGGGGCAGATTGCGCAGCCGGCTGCGCGCACCGCTATCGGCGGGATCCTCGACCGGCCGGAATTCGGGATCGAAGTCCCAGTCGGTTCCCGTCGCCGCGTAGAAGAATTCGCAATACAGTGCGAACCGCGCCTTCGGCCAGACATCTTTGACGAACAGTGCATCGCCCCAACCAGGATGAGCGATGATGAGGTCGGGATGGAAGCCCTCATCGCGAAGACGCTTGGCGGATTGGAGCGCTGCCTCTGCTCTGATGATTTTCGTGTCGAAATCGCGCGCCCAGGGATGGCCCGCACCGGTCGCGTGCGTCGTCGACGAGCGGACGACGCGCGTCCCAGGCGTTGGCGGCGGTTGGTTGAAGGTCAGCGCAACCAATTCATGCCCACGCGCCGCGAGCTGTGGAGCCAAGTGCCGGAACTGCGCCGGAAAGTTTTGGTGGAGGAACAATATGCGCACGCACGGCAGGCCTTGAGAGGAAACGACGGCGCGAGCCTAGCATGGCATGCACAAACAAAAAGCCCCGCCGGTTTCCCGGCGGGACTAATTGTTCACCCCATCGATCGATGGAAAAATATCGACTTAGACCGCAATCAGGTCGTTAAAGCCCAGCGCCGTACCAGCCGTGAGCTGCGCGAACAAGATCGCCGACGACGCCGACCCACTGCCGTCCGCATCGTAGAACAACTGACCGGTGGTCTGGTTGTAGATAAAGAACTGGCTGGTCGTGGTAGCCGTGCCCGAGACGAAGTTGTCCGCCGTCACGTTACCGCTCGAACCCAGGGCCGTGAAGATCGAGCGCGAGACGCCGATCAGGTCACCAGCCGAGAAGTCGGTGATCGTGTCGACGTTACCGTTCGACACGCCGTTCGTTGCGATCGCCGTGTTGAACAGGAACTGATCCGAACCACCGCGACCCGTCAGCGTATCGGCACCCAGACCGCCGTTGATGGTGTTCTGACCGTCGTTACCGATGATCGTGTTCGCCAAGCTGTTGCCCGTCAGCGTCATCTGCGTCGTGGCAGTCTGGCTCGACGCCGACAGCACTTCGATCGACTGTGCCGAACCACCATTGTAGGTCGAAGCGTCGTTCGTGGCCAGCGAGTAGCTCGCACTGGTGAGGACCGTATCAGATCCCTGATTGCCGGCCTCAACCACGACGTCCGCCTGCGAATAAACGCGATAGGTGTCGTTGCCAAAAAGACCGATCAGAGTGTCGCCAACGTTCGTGTTACCGTCCTGATTGTAGATGCCCTGGCCGGTCACGGCACCCTGACCCGAGTCAAGAACGTTGTTACCGTAATTGCCAGCGATAACCTGCGCATAGGAGTTACCGGTGAAGTTGATGTTCTCCGTGCTCCCCTGAGCGACGGTCGACAAATACTCGATACCGACGCCGTCGGCCGTAACAGCCGAGCTGCCAGTGCCCGTCGTCAGCGCACCGCCACCCAGACGATAGCTGATGCCAACGGTCAGAACCTGGTCGAAAGTGCCGTTACCGGCCGCCTCGATGATCGTGACGTTGTTATCGGCCACACGGTAGACGTCATTGCCACCGAGACCCGACAGCGTGTCATTGCCGCCACCACCAGAAAGCGTGTCGTCCAGACCACCGCCGTTGATGCGCTGTGCCAGTTCGTTGCCAACGAGCGAGAAGCCCGCACCGGTCTGGCCCGTGGTCGTGGTGTACGTCGCGTTGAGCACCTCGACGTACGAGCCGGTGTTCAGCGTGAACCCGCTGACCGTCACGTTCGCCGTGTCCAGATCGCCTTCGCTCTGCTGCTCAAAAATGACCAGATTGGTCGAGTCGACCACATAGGTGTCATTACCGTTCAGGCCGATCAGAACATCGGTACCGCTGTTCGGTGCCGAAGTGCCGCCACCGGTGATGACGTTGGCACCGTAGTTCCCGACGATGATGTTGCCGTATGCGTTACCGGTCAGGTTGATCGCGTCAGTGCCCGAATTAACCGCAGTCGACAGAACCTCGATTTCGGACGTGCTGTAGAACGACGCGGCAGTACCGTTACCGAACTGAGAATTCAGGAAGGTCGCAGCGGCCGTATCGTTGTCGATCAGGCTATAGCTACCGCTGGTGAACACCGTATCACGGCCACCGTTACGATCCTCCAGCACCACGTCGTTCTGGTCGTAAACGCGATAGATGTCGTTGCCGGCCAGACCCATCAGGGTGTCGGCGAACTGGGCACCGAGATTGAACGCGCCGTTCGAGTCGACACCGCGATTACCATCGAGGATGTTGTCGCTGGCATTGCCGACGATCAACTGGCTCGCAACGTTACCATTGAGGAACGGCACCGAAACGGTCGACGTATTCTCGCTGTTCAGGTTGCGCGAGCCGTCAACGGTGTCGAAGCCGTAGCTGGTGATCGCAAAGTTCGGGTTGCGGGCACCTGCCTGCGTGAAGCGCACCGATCCGGTCGCAAACAGCTGCTCGATACCGAGGTTCGCACCAAGCGTGATGGCCGCGCTAGTAATGACCGCATCGAGCGCGTCGTTGGTCGAGCCGCCCGAGCCGTTCGCTTCAACGATCGTGTCACCACCATCGACCACGTAGATGTCGTTACCCAGGCCGCCCGTCAGCGTGTCGTTGCCGCCACCGCCAATCAGGATGTCGTTACCAGCACCGCCGGTGATCACCTGGTCCCCTACACCACCCGTGAGGGTGACACCAGTTCCGACCGTGGCAACGATGTTCTCGATGCTCTGAGTACCCGACGAGAAACTGACAGCCGTGTTGACGGTGTCGTTGCCGCCGTTCGCAGCCTCGATGACCTGGGTGCCAGCAACCGACACCGTGTAGGTATCGTCGCCGCCGAGGCCGATCAGCGTATCAACGCTGGTCGTGCCACCCGCGAGCACGTTAGCCCCCTGGTTGCCGATAATCGTCTGCGAGAACTCGTTGCCCGTCAGGTTCAGTGCGGTCGTGCCGCTCTGATCGGCGGCCGAGAGAATCTCAACCTCCTGGCCGGCGGTCAGCGTGTAACCGGTGCTGACGTTCGCCACGACAACGCTAGTCGCCACGAAGACGGTGTCATTACCCTGACCAGCAGCCTCGCCGATGACGTCATTGGCGTTGCGCACAAGGTAGGTGTCGTCGCCCAGACGACCGAGAAGCGTGTCACCCGCCGAACCCGCGGTGTTGACGCCACCATCGAGGACGTTGTTCGCGTTATTGCCCGTCAGCGTCTGAACGCGCTCGTTACCCGTAAGGTTGACCGCGTTGCTACCGGTCGCCTCGAGCAGCTCGACCTGCGAATTCGCCGCCAGCGTGAACGACACCGACGCCAGCACCTTATCGAGCGTGCCGGCCGCGCCGGTGCCCGTGTCGTCACCCTCGATGACCTGGTCACCCGAGTCGTCGACGATGAACGTGTCGTTGCCCGAACCGCCGATCAGCGTGTCGGCACCCGTGCCACCGTCGAGATAGTCATTGCCGTCGCCGCCCTGGATGACGTCATTACCGCCCAGGCCGTTGATCGTGTCGTCGCCAGCCAGACCGCTGATGACGTCGCCGTCCGCCGTACCAGTCAGATTGTCGGCAGCCGCAGTGCCGTTAATTACCGCCATTTCTGGTCTCCCAAAATACCAAATCAGTTCAATGTTAAGGACACGGAACCCAGCCGACTCCCGTCCGACTGGTACGCACCGCCACTCCGGCTCGCCCCCTCCAACGAGGACCGAAACGCGGACGATACGGCAAGGCCAAAAGTATTAGCTGGTTATCCCCCTTAGCATTTGCGCTCGCCGGATTAAGCGAGGCCGCGTTCGTTGACAATAGGCAACCGTCGCGAAAGGCGCAGCCAGCCGTGGTTTTTATGCACTACCGCTATTTACCCGATGTAGTGTCGCTATCGGGCCACAGCGATCAGGTGTGGCTCAAATGCTTGGCGCCGACGTAGCGGTCGACTATCGAACGATTCGTTAACGGCACGGCCGATCGTCTGCCGAGCAGATAGGTGCAACTGGCCCCGTCCATCGCCTCGGGCCGGTCGACCAGCATCCGGTCGAACCGCTTGAGCCAGGAAAAGCCTATCCTTGCCAGCGCCTTGGTGGCCAATCGCGCCCGCGGCGCCCTGGCGAAGGCGAGCAGGAAGTTCTCGATGCTCCACGCCAGCGTCGTGCCCGGTCCGGCGACCATGCCCGCCTCGACTTCCTCGAAGTTGCGAAACAAGCGGCGGTGGCCCGACAAGGTATAGCGCGTGAAATCATAGGCGCCTTCGTGGACTTGCTGCATGAAGGGCAGTTCGGAATAAAGATAACCGCCAAGCTTGACGACGCGGCCGATCTCCGCCGCAACGCGTTCCGGGTTGATCACATGCTCCAGGACGGCGGTCGTGACGACGGCGTCGAAGCTGCCGTCGACGAACGGCAAGTCGTGACCGTCGCAGAACAGGTCGACGCTGGCGCGGACGTCGACGTCGCAATAGACGATGCGCCGGCCGGCGGCGCCCAGCATCGGATCGACCCAGGCACGCTGGCCGCCCGCCCCCACGACCAGGATCGCCGCATGGCCGGGCAACAGCGTCGACAGATGCGGCACGACGCGGTGCGCCGCCAGGTTGACCGATGGTTCCGGGACATAACGCGCCAGCCCGCGCTTGCCGCCGCCATCGCCGGGCAAGGCCGGGGGCCGGCGATAGTCGTCAGCCGCGAACATGTCGTTGTCGGGCCTGAACAGCACGGGTCGGCCGTGCGACACCGGATAGCGCGTCCCGCAGCCATGGCAGGTCAGCTCGTCGCCTGCCTGCGACAGCGGCGTCGCGGCGCACAGCGGGCAGCGAAAGCGCGAGAGGAGAAACGGATCGATCGCCGAATGGTCTGGCATGAGAGCGCGCATAGGCCCTGGCAACGCGCGGTCAAGCTGCACGACCCGCCGCCAGATGAAGCCGATGTGAACAACTTGTCATTGCGGAGGGGGCAGTCGAACGCTGGACGTTGCGTAGAGTTCCGGCTAAGCGCGGCCGGATGAGAAGGCCGCTGCGCGGTCGCTAGCTGTGGCCCAATACATGCAGTCATGCTTACCCGCGATGGCGTCAGCCCGGCGCGTTGCGACCCTGACCTTGCTGACCGGCGCTGCGGCGCTGGCGGTGCCAGGCGCGAGCTTTGCCCAGACCGCCCTGCCCGCGCCGACCGGCGCGCCGCTCAAGATCGATGCGGCGAACGATCCGATCCTGGGACTGTCGCGGATCACCGGCAACGCGGAATTCTTCACGCGCACCGTTGCGGCGGCGGTCGATCGCCACCCGGCACTGACCGAGGCCGAGGCGCAGATCGACCAGGCGAAGGCGCAGAAGGGCCAGGCGCGCGCGGCGCTCCTGCCCAGCGCCGACGTATCGCTGAGCACCTATCGCACGCTCGATCGCCAGTTCGGGACACTCAACCCCTCGCTTTCGGTCCGGAACATCGTCGAAAAGACGAGACCCACCCGCCAGACTGACGGCCTGCTCTCCGTCAACCAGCTCGCCTTCGACGGCGGCGCCGCGTTCAAGCGCATTTCGGCGGCGAGCGCGCGGATCAGCGCCGCGGTGGCAGGGGTCGACGACGCCGCCAATCGCGTCGCGCTCAGCACGATCGGCGCCTGGTACGACGTCTTCACCTTCCGCCAGCTGCTGACGCTCGCCGAGCAATATCGCAAGGATCAGCAGAGCCGGCGGTCGGACATGCTCGATCGCATCAACCAGGGCGTGGCGGCGGTGACCGATCTCGCCCGGGTCGACAGTGCGGTTGCCGGCGTCGACACGCGGATCGCCAACTATCGCCGTCAATTAGCCAATGCCGAGGCGCGCTATGCCGAGCTGACCGGGGCGCCCGCCCCGGCCGAACTCGATCGCGCGCCGTCGCTGGGCGTCGAGCCGGCGAGCGCCGAGGCCGCCCGCGTCGCCGCGTTGCAGGTGCCGTCGGTAAAGGCCGCGCAGGACCAGGCACGCGCCGCGCGCTACGATGCCAAGGCGGTGCAGGCCGATACCTACCCGACGCTCGGCGTGTCGGTGGTCGCTGGCCGCTACGGCTTTTTCGAGACGCCTGGCGATTACGACGTCCGCGCGCTCGCGACCGTGCGCGCCCGGATCGGCGGCGGCATCCAGGCGCGCGCCGACGAGGCGAAGGCGCGCGGCAATGCCCAGGCCGCCCGTACCGCGACCGTGATCGAGGAAGCACGCCGCGACGCCGCGATCGCCTGGGGCGATCTGGCCGCGCTCAACGATCAGATCGCGGCACTGCAGAAGAGCTATCTCGCCAGCCGCCAGTCGCGCGACACCATCGTCGAGCGCTTCCGGCTGACGCGCGGCACGTTGATCGACGTGCTCGATTCCAACGACACCTATTTCGCCGCCGCGGCGAGCTATGTCGAAACGCTCGCCGACCGCGATGCCGCGCATTACGTGCTGCTCGCCCGCACCGGGCGCCTGCTCGACGCGCTCGGCATCAAGCCTGCCAACGAGGTCTATCGAATCCGATGAGCACCGAGTCTCTCGTTCCCGAGCGCAAGCCGCGTTTCGCGGCCTGGCTGGTCGAGCCCATGCTCGCCAACAAGTCGACCTATATGAAGGTCGGACTGGCGGCGCTGCTGATCAACCTGTTCGGTCTCGTCACGTCGCTCTATTCGATGACGGTCTACGATCGCGTCGTGCCCAACAATGCGACGACGTCGCTGGTCGCCCTGACGATCGGCCTGCTGATCGTTCTGGTGTTCGACTTCATCCTGCGCACGCTGCGCGCCTATTTCATCGACATCGCCGGCGCCAACGTCGACCGCGAGGTCGGCCAGCGCACCTTCCAGCGGCTGCTGTCGATCCGACTCGACGCGCGCCGCGGCTCGACCGGCCAGCTGACCGGGCTGATGCGCGAGCTGGAGTCGCTGCGCGACTTCCTCGCCTCGGCGACGATGACCGCGATCATCGACGTCCCCTTTATCTTCATTACCCTGCTCGTCATCGGCGCGATCGGCGGCTGGCTGGTGATGGTGCCGATCGTCATGATCCCGATCGTCGTCGGCGCCGGCCTCCTCACCTATCCGGCGCTCGACCGGCTCGCCGGCTCGGTGATGAACCACGGCCTCAACAAGTCGTCGGTGCTGGTCGAGGCGATCGGCGGGCTGGAGACGGTGAAGGTCATCAATGCCGCGCCGCTGCTGCAGAAGCGCTGGCTGGAGGCGACCGATTCCCACGCCGACAGCTCGCTGCGCCAGCGACTGGTCGCGACGCTCGGCGTCAACGTCGCCGCCACCGCGCAGAGCCTGTCCTACGCCGGCATCATCGTCGTCGGTGTCTTCCTGATCGCCGATCGCCACCTGACGACGGGCGGCCTCATTGCCTGCTCGCTGCTCGGCGGCCGCGCGGTCCAGCCGCTCGGCTCGATCGCGCAGCTGCTGTCGCGCCTGACCGGCGCGCGCACCGCCTATCAGCAGGTCAACGCCTTCATGTCGCAGCCCAGCGAGATTTCCGAAAGCGATCAGCTGAAGCCAAACAAGCTGCAGGGCCTCATCGAATTCCGCAACGTGACCTTCCGCTATCCGGGCGCCAAGCAGGACGCGTTGAAGGACATCAACCTCGTCATCAAGCCTGGCGAGCGCGTCGGCATCCTCGGCCGGATCGGCTCGGGCAAGTCGACGCTCGCACGCATGGCGCTTGGCCTCTACCAGCCGACCGACGGGCTGGTGATGATCGACGGCACCGACCTTCGCCAGATGGACCTGGTGTCGGTTCGCCGCCACGTCGGTGCCGCGCTCCAGGAAAGCGTGCTGCTGACCGGCTCGATCCGCGAGAACATCATCCTCGGCCGCGACGGCATCGACGACGAGGAAATGCTCCGCGTCGCCCGGCTGACCGGCGTCCACGACTTCGTCGGCCAGATCGCCAACGGCTATGACCTGAAGCTCGCCGACCGCGGCGAGGGCCTGTCGGGCGGCCAGCGCCAGAGCATCGCGCTGTCGCGGGCGCTCGTCGGCAGGCCCAGCGTCATCGTCTTCGACGAACCGACCAGCGGCATGGACATGCAGTCGGAGGAAATTCTGATCGCCCGGCTGGCGGAAGAACTTGCCGACCGGACCGTCATCGTCGTCACCCATCGTCCCTCGCTGCTGAAGCTCGTCAACCGCGTGCTCGTGATCCAGGACGGCCGCATCGCGGTCGACGGACCGCGCGACGATGTGCTTCGCCGCCTCACCCAACCCCAGCGAGCTGCGTAACCGATCATGGCCACCCGACACATCGAGGACATGGCGGGCGAAATCCGCCCGCGGAGTGCCTCCAATCTGCTGCTGTGGGTCATCGCGAGCTTCTTCGTGATCGCCCTGCTGTGGGCGTTCTTCACCAAGCTCGACCGCACCGTCCACGGCGCCGGTCGCATCGTGCCCACCGCCCAGCTCCAGGTCGTCTCGAACCTGGAAGGCGGCGTGGTGAAGCAGATCCTGGTCAAGCCGGGCGAGGACGTGAAGAAGGGCGCCCCGCTGCTTCGCCTCGATCCGGTCACCACCGGCGCCGAACTCAGCACCGTCGAAACCACGGTCGCCGCGCTTAGCGCGAAGGTGTCGCGTCTGCAGGCCGAGATCAACGGCACGACGCCGATGTTCCCGGTCACGCCCGACCCGGTCGTCAACGAGCAGATCGGCTTCGAACGCTCGCTCTACGCCTCGCGCCAGGCCGACCTCGCCAGCATCACCGCCGCCGCCACCGCCCGCGCCACCCAGGCCGAACGCGCGGTGGCCGAGGCGAGCGCGAACGTCGAGGCGGCCCGCGCCGCGCGCGACGCCGCACAGTCTCAGGCCGAAATGCTCCGCCCCCTGGTCGCGAACGGTATCGAGCCGCGCCTCAGCCTGGTCCAGGCCGAGCGTCAGCTTTCCGTAAACAATAGCCAGCTGACGTCGTCGCAGGCCGCGCTCGCCCGTGCCCGCGCCGGCGTTGCCGAGGCACGCGCCGCCCTGAACCAGCAGCGCCAGGAATGGCGCGCGAAGTCGGCCGAGGAACTGGCGACCGCGCAGGGTGAGCTCGCCTCCCGCCGTCGCTCGTTGCCCGCGCTCAACGACCGCGTCGATCGCACTACCCTGCGCGCGCCGCTCGACGGCCGCGTCAACCGCGTCCTCGTCAACACCGTCGGCGGCTCGGTCCGCGCCGGTGAGCCGCTCGTCGAGATCGTCCCCGCCGCCAGCGGCCTGACGGTCGAGGTCGCGGTCAGCCCCGCCGACATCGCGTTCGTCCGCATGGGCCAGCGCGCGCTCGTGAAGATCAGCGCCTACGACTATGCGGTCTATGGCGGGCTCGAGGGCAAGGTCACGGGCATCTCGCCCGACGCGATCGTCAACGAGAAGACCGGCGATTCGCATTACATGGTCCGCGTCCGCACCACCGAGCCGAGCCTGCGTAGCCCGGCCGGCCAGCTGCTGCCGGTCACGTCCGGCATGTTGGCCGACGTCAACCTGATCGGCGACAAGCGGTCGATCATGTCGTACCTGCTCACCCCGATCACGCGGATCCAGGAAGACGCCTTCCGGGAGAAGTAAGGCATATGGAGGCCCGGCGCTTGGCAGCGATCTCGCGACGCACCGTCCTCATCGGTAGCGGGATCATGGGTGCCGGCGCCGTCCTCGCCGCGACGCTGGCGAAGGACGGCGCGGTGTCGCTGCCGTCGCTGCGCCGGCCGGGCGACAAGGACGACAGCGCCGCCTTCCGCCGCGCCGCCGCATCGGGCAAGCCGATCCACGCCCCCGCGGGCAAGGGCAGCGGCCCCGGCGGGCGCTATATCGTCGGCAGCGACGCCCAGGACAATCTGCCGTCGGGGCTGACGCTCTTCGGCGATGGCCGTGGCAAGACGGTGGTGCGCATCGCCCACGGCGCGCCCTTCGTCCTCCATGCCGACAGCGGCAGCGCCGACCCCAGGCGCAATATCACCGGGCTTCGCTTCCACGACCTGGACTTCGAGAGCGAGGTCGAGGCGCGCGGCTTTTCCGAATTCGAGTATCTCGTCATGCTCAACGGCGTGACCGACGTCCGCTTCGACCGCGTCGGCTTCGTCGGCTTCCGCGGTGACGGCCTGCACATGGGATCGTCGGTCGTCTCGAAGACCGAACGGCACAATCGCGACGTGACCGTCGCCGACTGCCTGTTCGACGGCATCAACGCCAACAACCGCAACGCGATCTCGATCATCGACGTCGAACGGATGACGATCGAGCGCTCGACCTTCCTCGACTGCACTCGCGTCGGCGACGGCACCGCCAACGCCGGTGACCCGTTCAAGCCTGCGACGGGCCTCGCCATGCCCGGCCCGATCGATATCGAACCCAATGCCGACCGGTTCGCGATCGTCCGCGACGTCACCATCCGCGCCAACCGGTTCAAGGGCGGCGGCGGCTTTGCGGTCGCGCTTCACCCGCTGCCCAACGACTTCGTCGCCACGCCGCAGCGCGGTATTCGCGTGATCGACAACATCGTCGAGGATCGCGTCGGCGGCATCGACATGACCGGCTACGTCAACGATGTCGTGATGCAGCCCGGCAGCGCGCCCTATGATGTGACGATCAGCGGCAACAGCGTCACCCGCTGCAAGACGCCATTCCGGATCAGCGGCGTGCGTGGGCTGACGATGACCCGCAACCGCTTCGTCGATTGCACCGACCGCGCCGAGTTCAACAACACCGCCCCCGTCGCCGCGGTGACGGCGAGCCGCAACCGGTTCGAACGGATCGGCTCGGACGCCTTCCCCTATGGCCTGTGGCTGCGGACGCTCGACGGCCTGACCTTGACCGAGAACGAGTTCGTCGATTGCGGCGGTCCCGGCCGCCGCGACGGCGCCGCGATCGCGATCGTCGCCGGCACCCCGCGCGACCTTACGCTGAAGGGCAATCGCTTCTCCAGCCCGCAGGGGCGGATGAACCAGTCCCTCCAGCTGTTCCGGGACGCGACCGTCAGCCGGCGGCAGATCGCGCTCAGCGGCAACGTCTCGACGCTCAAAGGGCCTGGTTTCCAGGCAGTCCTGGCGCTGGCACGGCCGTAGCGGAAGGCGTCAGACCGCGGCGATCGGCGTCGCGAAGCGCTTGTCGCTGACCTTGTGGACCGCGAAGCTCATCACCGGGACGAAGAACATCCACTGGAAGATGAACGATTCGATGTACGGGTTCGTCCACGCGGCCACCGCCGCCGACAGGAAGCCGCCCATCATATAGACGTCCTCGGGGCTCAGTGCCCGCCGCGACGCGCGGCCGAGGAACGCGAAGCCATAGACGAAGAACGGGCCGCAATAGATCAGGGTGCCGAGCAGCCCGACGCGGTACATCGTCGCCAGCGGCACATTTTCATACCGCCACGGATAGTCGGCATTGCGGATGTAAGACACACCGACGCCATGGCCGGCGCCCAGGCCGACCGTTTCCCTGATGCCGTCCCACAGCGCCCCGGCCTGCTCGGTCCGCACCTCGCCGCCGCCGCTGGCGATCTTGTTGACATAGCCCTGGAAGATGACGGTGAGGTCGATGGTGTGCAGCAGCACGCCGATCGCCACGGTGACCGCCAGCGCGGCGCCGGTCAGCAGCACCGCCGGCACCACGACCGCGCGGCCGAACGATATCGTCGGCCCCTGGTGCGCGACTCGCCCGCGAAGGACCAGCCCGGTAATGAACCCGATCGGCACCGCCAGCGCGAACGCCGATCGTCCCGAGGTGATCGCGCATAGCACCAGGCCGGCAGGCAGCAGCAAGCGTCCCCACTTGCTCTTCACCAGCGTCGGTTGCGCGAAGGCGCCGCCCGCCAGGAAGATCAGCGAGCCGTACACCAGGATATTGGCGCCGGCGAAGCCGTTGCTGACGTTGACGTTGGCGTCGGCGAACAGGAACGTCACCGCCTGGCGCCCGATCGTCAGGAACGCCCAGAAGAACAACGCGACCGAGATCAACGCCCACCAGGTGAAGCGGATCAGCCACTGCACCAGCCGCTCGATACCGAAAAACTGCGCCAGCCCGGTGCCAAGCACGATCCACGCGAACGGCGACAGGATATAGATCAGGATCGTCTGCGTGCTGGCGTTGCGCGGCGCGCCGTTGGTGGTGCCGATCCAGATAAATACCGACGTCAGCACGACGCCCAGGAAATAGGTCAGCAGAATGCGATCCAGCCACTCGTCGCGCTCGATCGCCGGCAGCGTCAGCACCGTCGCGCCGAAGATCAGCAGCGCCGACACCAGCTGGAACGAGTGCGGGATGACGACCGAGATTGCCAGCGCGAGCCACAGCGCCACCTTGACGACGTTGCGCGCGGCGGCGCGGTCGGCCTGGCGGGGATCGTGGGCGTAGCTGGTGTCGTAATAGCTCATGGGCGCTCGCCGAGCGGAATGCGCTCGCTCCGCCGCCGCTTAGCGATCGAACGCAGCGTGCTCAAGGTCGCGGGCAAATCGCGGTACAGCATGCCGAAGCCTCGCCAGGTGAACCACACCTCCTCGGGCGAGGCGCGCAGCACGCCGCGGACGGTCCGCGAAAGCGGCTCGACCAGATAGGTCACGCCGATCACCGTCGCGGCCGCCGCCGGCGGCAAGTGTTTGGCGACGTACACGGCGTTGCTCTTCAGCGAGTAGAACAACCGGTGCGCCTTCACCTTCTCCGACGTGCCGCCCTGCTTGTGATAGGCGACCAGGCCCGAGAGATATTCGATGCGATAGCCCGCGGCCTTCACCCGCGCCGACAGGTCGAGATCCTCGAGATAGACGAAGAAATCCTCGTCGAAGCCGCCAACCTCGTCGAACACGCGGCGCGGCATCAGGTAGAACGCGCCCATCACGTGGTCGACCGAGCGGTCGGCGAGATGATCGAAGTCGACCATGAGCACCGGCGGGAACCAGCGCTTCAGCGCCCGCGTCAGTCCCAGGCTGTTGCCAAGGAAGGTCCGCGCCGTCGGAAAGCGCGCGCAGTGGCGATGGGCATGGCCGTCCTCGTCGACCAGCCGGATACCGCAGACGCCGACCCCCTGCCCCGCCGGGCTGGTCATATAGTCGAGCGCGGCGTCGATCGTCCCCGCCGCCAGCTCGGCATCGGGATTGAAGAACAGCACGAACGGCGCAGTGCCCCGCGCGACACCGATGTTGCACGCCTTGCCAAAGCCGAGGTTGCGACCGGTCCGAACGATCTCCAGCGGAACGCCCTCGACGTCGACATCGTCCGATCCATCGGTCGAGCCATTGTCGACGACGACCACCTTCGCCACCCGGCTGCCGCCATGCGCCGCGATCGATTCGATGCTTCGGCGCAGCAACGCGCCGGCGTTCCAGTTGACGATGACGATGTCGACGGTGGTGGTCATGGCGATCGTCCGATTACGCGTGGCGTCGACGCAGCAGGAAACTCGCGCGGCCGATCAGGCTCTGCCGGACGGAGGGCGGCACGACGCGCCATGCCCATCCGCTCGATATCGCGATCGCGGCCGCCGCCGTCGCCAGCGGCAGCGGGCTTATCGGCAGTGCGCCCACCAGCGGCACCGCGACGATCATCAGCGCAGTCGGCAGGGCGAAGACGACGAGGTCCAGCCTGCGCCCGAATGCCAGCAGATGCATCGCCAGCGAATCGATCGCACAGCGGATCGAAAAGGCGAGCGCCGCCCCCACCGCGCCCCACATCAGCGTCAGGCACCACAGCAACGCGCAATAGGCCGGCAGCTCCGCCAGATGCAGCAGCCCGGTCGCCCGCGGCCGGCCATCGGCCTGGAGCAACGTGAAAGGACTGGCGGCCAGGCCGTTGAGCCACCAGCCGATCAGCAGGATCTGCCCCACCGTCACCGCATCGCGGCCCAGCGCGCCGCGCAGCCACAGCGCCAGGAACGGGCCCATCAGGCAGATGCCACCGATCACCAGCGGCGCCATGATCGCACCCGCCGCACGCGTCGACGTGTGCGACACGGCAGTGGCATGGGCTCGGTTCTGTTCGGCCGACAGCTTGGGGAACAGCGCGTTCGACAGCGAATTGGGGATGATGTTCAACCGCTGCGCCAATTGCGCCGGCACCGCATAGGTCGCGACCGCCGCCGCGTTGGCGAGGCTGCCGATCAGGAAGCGATCGAGCAGCGACATCAGCGGCGCGACCGAGGCGGACACCGTGATCCAGCCGCCATAGCGAAACAATGCCACCGCCTCACCGCGCGACGGCGCCGCCCGGTGTCCCTCGGTGACGTAGCGTAGGCAGAACAGGAACGACACGACAAGCGCCACCAGTTGCACCACCAGCGAAGCGCCGAGCAGCCCCGACAGTCGCGGCCCATGCAGCAACGCGACCGCGATCGGCGCGAGCTGCGCCGCGACGGTCGTCACCACCGAGATCGCATTGAATTCCAGGAACCGCTCGCGCCCCAGCAGCGCGCCGTTGAGCACCCCCCAGATGATGCCGAGCGGCAGCACCAGCGCCAGTAGCGGCAGCGCATCGACAGCCTCCTGCCGCAGCTCCTGGCCGATCTGGAAGGGCCCGGTGATGTACCAGTGCCCGACCCCATACATGAGCACCGCACCGACCACCGCCATGATCCCGGACGCGATCACCGCGGTCCAGAAGGCTTGGGCCCGCGCTTCGGGGGTGGAATCGCGCAGCGACGCGATCCGCTGGAGCAGCGCGCGCGTCAGCCCCAGATCGAACATGCCGAAATAGCCGAGCAGCATCCAGGCGATCGCAAGAACGCCGTAACGCTCGACCCCGACGAGATGCAGGTACAGCGGCACCGCCGTCAGCGAGACGATCAGCGGCAGCACCTGCCCGACGACGTTATAGGTGGCGTTGCGGCCCAGGCTCATGCCGGCTGCACCTCGATCGGATGCCCCGCATCCTCCAGCAAGGCCCGTACCGCCTCGCTATCCTCGCGATGACCATGCCGTCCCAGCAGCGATCGCTTGACGAACGGCAGGCCGGCGTGGGCCAGCGCGACGCCGCGGTCGAGCGTCGGGTTGAACACGCGCGCGGAGTCGGCGAACCAGCAGGCGCCCACCGACATCGTCTTCGCCGCGACGCGGGCGAAGCGCGTCTCCTGGCACAGCACCACGTCGGTATATCGGTTGAACGTCGGACCGAACACCGACGCCAGCGCGGCGAACCGTTCCGGGGTCAGCGCCCGCAGCTGAAAGGCATAGGACTGGATATGGTTCTCGATCCGGGTCGAGGCGGTGAATGCCGTCAGGTCCCAGGCCCGATCGGCCAGCACCGCGGCGGGCGAGGCGAAGGGACCGAACACCGAATCGTTCATGACGAACACATCGGCACCGGGCGATCGCTCCGCCAGATGGCGCAGCATCAGCCGGTATCCGCTGAAGTCGAACCCACCCAGGCTCTTCCAGATCAGCGCATCCGCCCGCTCGCGGATCGCCGCGGGAATCGCGTCTGGCGAGTCGGTCGCGCACACCACCAGCAGCCGCCCCGGCTCGGCGGCAAGGCGGTCGAGCGTGTAAAGGTGGAGGGGCGCCGCGACGCCGTCGGGCAGATAGGCGAAGTAGCAGGTCCAGCGTGCCGCGGCATCGGCCGCGACGATCGTCTGCGCCCGTGGCGCCCGCCCGCGCAGCAGCATCCGCCGCAGCAGGCGAGACCCCGCCAGCTGCGCATCGAAAGGCGACGGCCGATACGTCCAGTTGCGGTCGAAATCAGCGATGGCGCGGCTGTGAGGGTCCGTCGCCGTCACCGCGATCCGAAGCCGGTGAAGACGGTGCGGATCGTCCGCGCGATGATCAGCAGGTCGAGCCAGGCCGAGTAATGCTTGATGTAATAGAAGTCGTAGTGAAGCTTGCTGCGCACGTCGTCGACGTCGACGACATGGCCCTGGCACACCTGCGCCCAGCCGGTCACGCCCGGCCGCACAATGTGGCGATAGCGGTAGAAGGGAATCTCGTTCTCGTACCAGTGGCTAAGCACCACCGCCTCGGGACGGGGGCCGATCCAGCTCATCTCGCCGCGCAGGATGTTGATGATCTGCGGCAGCTCGTCGATACGCATCTGGCGCAGGTAGCGGCCGATCCGCGTCACACGCTGATCCCCGACCTGGGTCATCGCATGCTCGCGCGCGGCCTCCGGAGCGGGCTCGGCGACGGTCATGGTACGGAACTTGTAGACCGTGAACGGTTGGCCCTTGTAGCCCATCCGCGGCTGGCGAAACAGGATCGGCCCCGGCGACGACAGCTTCACGCCAATCGCCACCACGCACAGGAAGGGCAGCAGCACGATCGCCGCCGCCACCGCGGTGATCCAGTCGACCAGATGTTTGAATGACATGAACGCCGACACCGGCGCCAGCGAGCCGAAGCTGTTCTCCGACAGATGTTCCAGCTCGACGCGGCCGGTCAGCGATTCCGCCAGATGCTTGGTGTGATAGACCGGCACGCCTTCGAGCGCGAGATCGGCGAGGCGGCGGTCCCAGTCGTTGGGCAGGTCGATCCGAAGATCGGTCGTCACCGCGTCAAGGTGGTTCAGCCGTGCGTCAGCGCTATGCAGCGTGACCCAATCGACACCCGGCACCGTGCGCAGCGAGTCGGTGTCGCCGAGCGGCACCACCCCGATGCGAAGCCCCGTCCGCCGCTGGTAGCGCGCCTGAAGCAACGTCATCCACGCGACACTGACGACATAGCCGACCAGCAGCAGCGTGCGGTTATAATCGACCCGCCCCACCACCAGCACGAACAGCAGCGCGCTGTACGACAGGGTGAACGCCGGCAGCACATAGGCACTGCGCTCGATCCCAGGATAGGTACTGACGTTGCGGAACAGCCAGATGCCCATCACGATCGCCGCGAAGCTGCCGATGAAGCCCTGGTGGACCGGCGGCAGCAGCCGGTGATTGCCGATCTCCAGGATCAAGAGCAGATACGGCAGTAACGCGCCGAACAGGGCGCAGCCGATCAACTGGTAGCGCAGCCGAGCGCCCCAGGCCTGGCCCGTGCCGTTCATCGCGCCGCTCGCCCGTTGCGGCGCGTCGCTAAGACCATAGGATGCGGCTCGCACGCGTGCTCCAACCGTTCAAGATCAACCATGCCGCCTGCTTAACCCCGCAGCGCCGGGCCTTTAGCCGAGGCTGCGACCCGAGGCAACGCGCGCCGGATTGGGACGCCGTGCGGTTTTGCGTGGTTGAGCGCGGCCCGCGTGCCGCTTATGAGCCGAGGTTTCCGACGAAGATGCGTGCTGGATGGTGTTGAGTAAGATTTTCGGCCGCGCGCCCGCCGTGTCGTTGACCGCGGCGCCGGGTGAGCGCGTCTATGCGATCGGCGACGTCCACGGCTGTCGATACGAGCTCGATCGATTGTTGGGGATGATCGATGCCGACAGTAACGCGCGCGGCGCGGCGCATGTGCGGATCGTTCTGCTCGGCGACCTGGTCGATCGCGGGCCCGACAGCGCCGGGGTGGTCGCGCGCGCCCGCCAGCTGGTCGATCGCGGCTCGACGACGGTGCTGGCCGGCAACCACGAGGAACTCCTGCTGCTCGCCAGCCGCGGAGAGCGCGAGGCGCTGTCGATATTCAACCGCTTCGGCGGCCGCGAGACGCTGGTCAGCTATGGCGTCGATCCCGACGACTATGACGACTGCGCACTGGCGGAGGTGCCCGACCTGATCCAGCGGGCGGTGCCCGCCGAGGATCTGAGCTTCCTGGCGGGGCTGGCCGAGCATGCGCGCAGCGGCGACTATATCTTCGTCCATGCCGGTGTCCGCCCCGGCGTGCCGCTGCACGAACAGACCGGCACCGACCTGCGCTGGATCCGCGAGCCGTTCCTCAGCCACAAGGGCAGCTATGGCGCGCTCGTCGTACACGGCCACACCATCACCGCCGAGCCCGACATCCGTCCCAACCGCATCGGCATCGACACCGGCGCCTATGAGAGCGGCATCCTGACGGCGATCGGTGTCGAGGGCGAGGATCGTTGGTTCCTGCAGACCGGGGTCTGAAACGCGTCGTCCGCGGGCGAGCGTATCGATTGGCTTCGACATGACGCAGGGGCGGGTTACCCTCGCCCCCGCCGTCACATCGCCGCGAGCAGGTCGCTGATCGGTACGAAGGCGAAACCGACCGAACTGTCGGCAATGCCGTACGGCAGGAACAGCGTGTCGCCGTGCTTGATCGCGCCGCACGAGTAGACGACGTTGGGCACATAGCCCTCGCGATCCTGATCCTTCGCGGCGAGGATCGGCTCGCGCGTCTGGCCGAGCACCTTCGACGGATCGTTTTTGTCGAGCAGCGCCGCGCCGATCGAATATTTACGCATCGCACCGACGCCATGGGTCAGCAGCAGCCACCCCTCGTCGAGCTCGATGGGCGGCCCGCAATTGCCGATCTGCACCAGCTCCCAGGGGAATTGCGGCGTCAGGATCTTCACGCCGTCTTCCCAATGGGTCAGCGAATCCGACTTCAGCAGGAACAGGTTCTCGCCATCCGACCGGCCGATCGTCATATACTGGCCGTCGACCTTGCGCGGGAACAGCGCCATGCCCTTGTTCCGCGCCGCCGGGCCCGTCATCGGCACCAGGTCGAACGCGCGGAAATCGGTCGTGCGCAGCAGCTCCGACTGGATCTGCGACCCGTTATAGGCGGTGTAGGTGCCGAGCCATTCGACCGACCCGTCGTCGTGCGTGAAATGAACGAGACGCAGGTCTTCCAGGCCCTTGGACTGCGCCTCCGTCATCGGGAAGATGACGGTGCCCGACAGCGTCGAATCGCGGTTGCGATGGACGGTCACGGGACCTTCGGGGAAATGATTTTCGTCGCGCCCGATTACGTCGGTCGAGGTTGCGAAGGGCGGCTCGGGCGCCAGCTTCAGCTGACGGCTATCGGTGATGATGCCTTCGCGGAAGGCGACCGACGAGATATGCCCCTCGCCCACCGCGCGCAGGCTCATCAGGATCCGCATCGACCCCTTGGGCATCCCCGACTGGTCGTGATGCGGCACCGCGCTCGGATTCATTAGCGCGGCGGCGGCGTAGCTATATTCTTGGCAGAAATAGGCACCGATCAGCTGGCGGCGCTCGTCGCCGATCTCGGCGCCGTCCAATTCCAGCAGCGTCTCGATCTCGTCGTAGCGGGTCATGAACACGCGCCGCGTCTGCCAGTGGCGCGCCTCGAAGTCCTTCAGCACCAGCTCGAGCTCGGCGGTCACCTGACGCGGCGACATCTCGAGTACTTCGCGGATTAGTCGCTCGGTGCGGCTGACCCCGCCCGCGCTCTTGCTCCAGCCGATATGAAAGGGCCGCACCACCACGCGCGAAGGATCGGCATGCAACCGCAGCCGGTGGGTGAAGAGGTCCATCGCTGCTCCGCGTCCCGCTGTCGTCGTCACTTCACGGCGTCGCCAGCAAGGGCGCTAGGCGACGGCGCGATCCGCCCCTGCCACGCCTTGGGTCGCGATTGAAAGCCCCGAAATCGCGCAGCTCGCAAGTTGTAGCGCGAGAATCGACTCGGCACCCTGGTTACGATTGAGCCCGGTCGGCATCAGGCCATCGAAACAGCCGCCATCGGCCGGCGACACGAGCGGCAGATCCAGGTCGTTGAGGCCGAGGAACCAGCCATAGGCCTTCTCCGCCTCGTCGGCCCAGCGCTTGTCGCCGGTAGCCTTGTACGCGGCGATGCACGCCTCGACCGTTGCCTGCGCTTCCAGCGGCTGCTGATCGAACTGCAGCGGTTCGGCATAGGGCCGGTGGAAGCTCTCGGTGCCGACCGCGCGGAAGCGCCCCTCGGGCGACGTCTGCTTCGACACGATCCAGTTCAGCGTCTCGATCCCGCAATCGATGAGATCCTGGCGACCGAGCGAGGCACCGGCCACGATCAGCGCCTGCGGCAACCGGGCGTTGTCATACGCCAGGACGATCTCGAACCAGCTCCACTCCGGCCGACGCGCCTCTTCCAGCAGGGCGAGGTGGGCGTCGGGGAAGCGCTGCAGGATCGATCGGGCGAGCTCATGGCCCGGACGCGCTTCGAGCATCGCCGCCGCGCCGAGCATCGCGAACGACTGGGCGCGCAGGCTGCCCAGATCGAACGCCAGGCTGGCGGTGGCGTCGAACATCACCGTCGCCCAATCGCGGTGCTTGGCATCCTGCGCATCGCGCGCGGTCACGCCGAGCGCCCACAGGGTGCGACCGTTCGAATCCTCCGACCCGACATCCTCGCACCAGCTGCGATCGAAGCGCATGAAGTTGCGGAAGCGCTGAGTTTCCGGGTTCCACGCGAACTGCACGAACGAGGCGTAGATCGTCGTCCACTTGTCGCGCTGGATCGGATCGATGTCCTGCATCGCGCTCATCAGCATCAGCGCGCGGGCATTATCGTCGATGCAATAGCCGTGGCGGCGATCGGGCACCGAATAGATCGAGTGCTGAAGCATGCCGGTGGCGTCGCTCATGCGCTCGACCGCCGCAAAGTCGGGGGCCAGCGGTCGCATTACGGATGCCCTCGATAAACGACGCGGCTGTGAATCAAGTGCCATTCGGAATTGCTCCACCGTCGCTTCGGCCAAGCGCGGCCAGATCATCGTACGTCCACGCGCATAGGCGCGCTGCGACAGCCGCTCGCGATCGCGGCGGTTGGACAGCAGGCGGTCGATCTCGCGCGCGAACGCGGCGACGTCGCGGAAATCGACCAACACGCCGTGACCATCGGCAAGGATTTCAGTGGCATGGACATAGGGGGTGGAAACCACCGCCTTGCCGACGCCGACCGCATAGGACAGCGTGCCGCTCGTGATCTGCGCAGGGTTGAGATAGGGCGTTGCGTAGATGTCGGCGGCCTGGAGATAATCCAGCAGCTCCTCGGTCTCGACGAACTTGCCGACGAACTGGACGTTGTCGGCCACCCCCAATTCCTCGGCGAGCGCCTTCAGCCGATCGCGATAGGCTTCGCCCTCGTGCGCGACGAGGTTGGGATGGGTGGCGCCGAGCACCGCGTAGAGCAACGTCGGATGCCGCTCGACCAGCGCGGGCAGCGCCTCGATGATCGTCTCCAGCCCCTTGTTCGGCGCGAGCAGGCCGAACGTCAAAACCACCTCGCGCTCCGCCCAGCCGAAGCGCTCCTTGCGCATCGCGGGATCGATCAGCTCGCGATCGGGCACGCCGTGCGGGATCATCGCGATCTGCCGCGGATTGGCAGCGTAGACGCGGGTCAGGATATCGCGGCCGCGCTCGGCCATCACGATGACGCGCGATGCGCGGCGCAACAGGCCTTCCATCACCCGCCGCTCGTCGGCGCTCGGCTTCTCGAGGATGGTGTGGAGCGTCACGATGACCGGCAGCGTCGTGCGATCGAGCAGGGCGAGCAGATATTCGCCCGCGGGGCCGCCGTAGATGCCGTATTCGTGCTGGACCAGGATCGCCTGCGCGCCGCTTGCGTCGATCCGACGCGCGGCCTCGATATAGGCGCCACGGTCCTGCTGGACGATCGTACCGACCACCGCTTCGGGATAGTCATAGGATTCGTCGCGATCATCCATCGCATAGACGTCGACCGCCAAGTCCGGAAAGCGCGTCCGCAACGCGTCGTAGACATCGGTCGTAAAGGTTGCGAGCCCACACTGGCGCGGCAAGAAATTACCGATCAGCGCCACGCGTTCGATAGCCTGCATCGATCCGTCCACCCCACATCTTCCTTTCGTCGATACGGAATGCCCGCCAAGCGAAGCTGTCCCGTCCCTGAACGAACCTTTGATTGGCAAGATGGTTGCATGAATGGTGCGATGCAACAAAATAGATCGCGCTGATTGCGATCAACAACCCGGCACGAACGCTCAGCCGCGGCCGCGATACGGCGCAACCCCCTGGTCGGGCAGCCACAGGTCCTGCGGCGGCGCGGCGCTCTGCCAGAACACGTCGATCGGGATGCCGCCGCGCGGATACCAATAGCCGCCGATCCGCAGCCACACCGGCTTCATTTCCGCGACCAGGCGCTCGCCAATGCCGACGGTGCAGTCTTCGTGAAAAGCGGCATGGTTGCGAAAGCTGCCGAGGAAAAGCTTCAGCGACTTGGATTCGACGATCGTCTCGCCCGGCACATAATCGAGGACGAGATGGGCGAAATCGGGCTGCCCCGTGACCGGGCACAGCGAGGTGAATTCGGGCGCGGCGAAGCGGACCAGATAGGTCCGGCCGGGCCGCGGGTTGGGGACGTAATCGAGCACCGCCTCTTCCGGGGAAGCAGGCAGCGCGCTGTTCTGGCCGAGGTGCATGGGGTTCATGCCGCGCCAGATAGAGGGATCGGACGGATCATGCCAGTTCGCCCATGCGAACGCATCGCGCGCTGGTGCGTTCGCGCCTACGTGACCACTCTCATCCCTATTCTCGGCGACCAGCTGTCTCTCGACCTCTCCTCGCTGAAGCGCGTCGGCAAGGCCGATGCTGTCCTGCTGATGATGGAGGTGACCGACGAGACCGGCTACGTCCGCCATCACAAAAAGAAGATCGCCTATATCCTGTCGGCGATGCGTCACCACGCGGCGGCGCTGCGCGAGGCGGGGTGGCAGGTCGACTATGTGACGCTCGACGATCCCGACAACAGTGGCAGCTTCACGAGCGAAGTGGCGCGGGCGGTCGAGCGACACGCACCGGCCCGCCTCATCGTCACGGAGGCGGGCGAATGGCGCGTCCAGGCGATGCTCGACAGTTGGGAGACGCTGTTCGGCCTGCCCGTCGAGATCCGCGCCGACGATCGCTTCATCGCCACCCACGCCGAATTCGCCGCCTGGGCGGAGGGTCGCCGCGAGCTGACGATGGAGTGGTTCTATCGCGAGATGCGGGTGAAGACCGGGCTGCTGGTCGACGACAAGGGCAAGCCCGTCGGCGGCAAGTGGAACTTTGACAAGGAGAACCGCAAGCCAGCGCAGCGCGACCTGACGATGCCGCGCCCCCTGTCGTTCGCGCCCGATGCGATCACCCGGGACGTGCTCGAACTGGTCGCCGCCCGCTTCGACAATCATCCGGGAACGCTCGACGGTTTCGACTTCGCGGTCACGAGGGCCGATGCACTGCGGCAGCGGCGGCACTTCCTCGATCATGCATTGCCGGATTTCGGCGCGTACGAGGACGCGATGCTGACCGACGAGCCGTATCTCTGGCACTCGGTCCTGTCGCCCTACGTCAACTCGGGACTGCTCGATCCGCTGGAACTGTGCCGGGCGGTTGCCGAGCGCTACACGGCGGGCAAGGCGCCGCTCAATTCCGTCGAGGGCTATATCCGCCAGATCATCGGCTGGCGCGAATTCATGCGCGGCATCTACTGGCGCGAAGGTCCGGACTATGTCGACCGCAACTTCCTCGGGCACGAACGCAATCTGCCCGGCTGGTACTGGACCGGCGACACCGACATGCAGTGCCTGCAGAGCGCGATTCGCGGCACGCTGCAGAACGCCTATGCCCATCACATCCAGCGGCTGATGATCACCGGCAATTTCGCGCTGCTGATCGGCGCCGACCCGAAACAGGTCCACGAATGGTATCTGGAGGTCTATGCCGACGCCTATGAATGGGTCGAGCTTCCCAACACGCTGGGGATGAGCCAGTTCGGCGATGGCGGGCTCGTCGGGTCCAAGCCGTACATTTCGTCGGGCGCCTATATCAACCGCATGTCCGATTATTGCGGTCGCTGCCGCTACGACGTCGGCAAGCGCATCGGCGAGGACGCCTGCCCGTTCAACGCGCTCTACTGGGATTTCCTGGCGCGGCACGAAGACAAGCTGGGCCGCAACCGGCGCCTGTCGATGCCTTATCGCAACTGGGCCAAGCAGGGCGAGGCCGATCGCCGCGCGACCCGCCGCCAGGCCAAGAGCTTCCTCGATTCTCTCGACGCGAGCGGACCCGGCGGATACTGACTGGGGCCATGGAACCGCTCGTCTCCACCGGCTGGCTCGATCAAGAGCGCGGCGCCCGCGAACTCGCGATCCTCGATTGCACCTATGTCGACAAGGCGACGGGACGAAACGCTCGCGCTGAATATGACGCAGGCCATATTCCCGGCGCGGTGTTCCTCGACCTGACCGAGGTCGCCGATACCGACAGCCCGCTGCCGACCATGCTGCCCTCGCCCGCGAAGTTCGCCAGCCGGCTCGCCGCGCTGGGCGTCGGCGATGGCATGCGGGTCGTGCTCTACGACGACAGCCCGTGGCGCACCGCGGCGCGCGCCTGGATGATGTTCCGCAGCTTCGGCATGCCCGATGTCGCGATCCTCGACGGCGGCCTCGCCAAGTGGCGCGCCGAGGGCCGCCCGCTCGACGACGAGCCACCCACCGTCCGCCATCCGCACCTGACCCCGCGCGACCGCAACGTCGGCGTGCGCGACCTTGCCGCGATGCGCGATATCGTCGAGCGCGGCACGGCCCAGGTCGTCGACGCCCGCTCGGCGGCGCGCTTCACCGGGGCCGAGGCCGATCCCCGTCCCGGCGTCGCGCCCGGCCATATGCCCGGCGCGGCCAACCTGCCCTACACCCGGCTGTTCGCCGCCGACGGCACGTATAAGCGTGGCGAGGAGCTGGCGGCGGTGTTTGCCGAGGTCGGCATCGACTGGCAGCGTCCGCTCGTCGCGACCTGCGGCTCGGGCGTCACCGCTTCGACCATCGCCTTCGCGGCGCACCTGCTCGGCCACGACGTCGCGGTCTACGACGGCAGCTGGACCGAATGGGGCGCGCAGGCCCACACGCCCAAGGTCACCGGCGCATGAGCGGCGATCGCAACCGGCCGATGGGCGATTCGACCCGCGTCGTCGGTGCCGGCAGGCGGCCCGAATGGACGCAGGGGATCGTCAACACGCCGGTCTGGCGTGCCTCCACCATCCTCTACGACAATGTCGCCGACCTGCGCGCGCGCGGCGGGCCGGACACGCACCATCGGCTGTTCTACGGCCGCCGCGGCACGCCGACGCAATGGACGCTCGCCGATGCGCTGACCGAGCTGGAACCGGGCGCGGAAGCGACGTTCCTCTATCCCTCGGGCGTCGCGGCGGTATCGGCGGCATTGCTGTCGGTATTATCGCCGGGCGACGAGCTGCTATGTACCGACAGCGCCTATGATCCGACGCGCTCGTTCGCCAGCGGCTTCCTGAAGCGCTTCGGCGTCACCACGCGCTACTACGACCCGCTGATCGGTGCCGGCATCGCCGACCTGATCGGCGACAAGACCCGCGCGATCCTGATGGAAAGCCCCGGCAGCCTGACCTTCGAGGTTCAGGACGTCCCCGCCATCTGTACCGCCGCGAAGGCGCGCGGGGTGACGACCCTGCTCGACAACACCTGGGCGACGCCGCTGCGCTTCCGCGCGATCGAGCATGGCGTCGACCTAACCATCCTGGCCTGCACCAAATATGTCGTCGGCCACAGCGACGTGATGCTGGGATCGGTGACCGCGGCCGAGGGGCATTACGCCAGCCTGCGCGACACCAGCTTCCAGCTGGGCCAGGTCGCCAGCCCCGACGACAGCTGGCTCGGCAGCCGCGGCCTGCGCACGATGGCGGTTCGGCTCGACCGACACGAGGCCTCGGCACTCCAGATCGCGCGCTGGTTGGCCGAGCGGCCCGAGGTGGCGCAGGTGCTCCACCCCGCCCTCCCCTCCTGCCCCGGCCACGACATTTTCATGCGCGACTTCGCCGGCGGTGCAGGGCTGTTCGGCTTCGTTCTCGCCGACGGTGGCGAGCGCGAGCGGGCGGCGCTGATCGATACCCTTCGCCTCTTCGGCATCGGCTACAGCTGGGGCGGGTACGAAAGCCTGGCGATCCCGGTCGATCCGGCGCGCTATCGCACCGCGACCAAGCCCGTGTTTGCCGGCCCGCTCGTCCGCCTCCAGATCGGCCTCGAAGATCCCGCCGACCTGATCGCCGACCTCGACGCGGGCCTCGCCGCCTATCGCGCGGCTTTGGGCGCGTGAACGACGTCGTCGCGTTCCTCACCGCGCGCGGCATTCCCATCCCCTCGCGCGTCGATGCGATCGAGATGGCCATTGCGGGCGGGCTCATCCTCCTGTGCCTTATGCTCGGCGTGCTCGCAGGGCGCAACGTCGGGCCGCGGATTGCCGGCTGGTGGCAGGCGCACGTCGCCAATCATGTCGAGGGCCTTGCCCCGCGCCTCGCGCTGATCACCCGCCACGGCGTCGCCGCACTGGCGCTGAGCATCGTCGCCGTGGCTCACCCGTGGAGCGGGCTGGCGGCGCTCGAGATCGGTCTGGCGCTCGGCGCGGCAGCGATGCTGACCGCGCACCAGGTCCTCCGCGGCCTCGGCATCGCGGCCTGGGCGGCGTGGACGGTGGCACTGATCCTGTTCGTCGCGCTGTTCAGCCGCTCGGTCGGCGGCCTGACCGCGCTGACCGACACGCTCGATGCGGTCGGCTTCGACGTCGGCAAGCGACGCCTGTCGCTGCTTGGCGTGACGGTGGCGATGGTGATCGTCATCGGCCTGCTCGCACTGGTCCGCCTCGCCAACCGCGTGATCGGCCATTCGATCAGCCGCTCGCGCTCGCTCGACCCGACGCAGAAGCTGCTGACGCAAAAGATCGCCGGGATCGTCATCGTCGTCTCCGCCTTCTTCGTCGGCATCGACCTGCTCGGCATCGACCTGACCGCGTTCGCCGTCTTTTCGGGCGCATTCGGCCTGGCGGTCGGCTTCGGCTTGCAGAAGACGATCGGTAATCTGATCGCCGGCATCATCCTGCTGATGGACCGATCGATCAAGCCGGGCGACGTCATCGTCGTCGGCCAGAAGGGAGAGGTCGGGTGGGTCAACAAGATCGGCGTCCGCGCCGTCAGCGTCCTGACGCGCGACGGCAAGGAGCATTTGATTCCCAACGAGAATCTCATGACGCAGGAGGTGGAGAACTGGTCTTTCTCCGACCGCAACGTCCGCGTGCGCGTGCCCGTCAGCGTCGCCTACAGCTGCGACCTGAGGATGGCGCAGCAGTTGATGCTCCGGGCCGCGGCCGAGAGTCCGCGCGTGCTGAAGAGCCCCAAGCCGAACGTCTGGCTGCTCGAGTTCGGCAACGACGGCATCGAGCACGAGATATTGTGTTGGATCAGCGACGCCGAGAACGGGATCGGCAACGTCCGCTCCGACGTGCTCAACCGCCTGTGGTGGCTGTTCAAGGAGCACGGCGTCTCGGTGCCGTTCAGCCAGCAGGACATCTATATCCGCGGCTGGCCGAAGGAGGGCGGGCCAAACCCTTCCTGAACTACAACCCCGGCGAAGGCCGGGGCCCAGGTTCGGCGAAGGTCGTGGCAGCGCATGCCGGTCGCGGCATACCACTAGCAGCTGGACCCCGGCCTTCGCCGGGGTGGCAGCGTTGCGAAAGGATCAGTTGCCCGCCTTCGCCCGCGCGTCCTGGCCGTCGCCCTGCGGCGCGGCGACGATGTCGCGGGTGGTCGAGCCCTTGTCGACCACCGTGGTCGACGGGTCGCCGACCGACGAGCGGATGCCCGCCTCGTCCGACGTGGCGCCGGCCTCGTCGATCGTCGCGCTTTCGCTGGCGCTGCGGCGCGCCGGGCCGCCGAACAGCGCCTGCAACGTCTCGGCCTGCGCATTGGCGGTCTGCGGGTTGGTCGCGGCGGCGCCAGGCTGCGGCGGGACCAGCGCGAAATCGGGCGGGATCACCAGCGGCGCCTGGCGGGCCACGGCGAACTCGTCGGGGCGGACGCGGTTGATGCCGCCACGGGCGCAGCCCGAGAGGGCGAGCGCGGCGACCGCCACCGCGGCGACGAGCGAAACTGACTTACGCATTCGGATTCTCCGGAAGATCGCCGCGCTTGTCGCGCATCAGGAGCGCGCGGACAAGCAGGACGACGACGCCGAGCGTGATCGCGGCGTCGGCAACGTTGAAGATCAGGAACGGGCGCCAATCACCAAAGTGCAGATCGGCGAAATCGACGACATAGCCCAGGCGCATCCGGTCGAGGATATTGCCCAGCGCACCGCCCAGCACCGCGCCGAGCGCGATCTGGTCCGCCCGCGCCTTCTCGCGCGTCATCCACACCGCAACCGCCACCGCGATGGCGGCGGTGAAGGCGACCAGCACCCATCGCTGCATGTCGCTGTCAGCGCGCAGCAGTCCCAGCGACACGCCGTGATTCGCGACGAAGCGCAGGTTGAAGAAGGACGTGATCTCGCGCGCCGCGGTCAGCTCGTTCAGCTTCAGTCCGTCGGTTACGGCGATCTTGGTCAGCTGGTCGACGACGAAGGTCGCCGCCGCCATGCCGAGCCCCGCACGTGGCATAACGCTCACTGCACCACGCTCGCGCAGCGATCGCACAGCTCGCCGTCGGCCGTCACCTCGGGCAGCAGCCGCCAGCAGCGCCCGCACTTGTGATAGTCCGACCGGGTTACCGCCACCGCGTCGCCCTCATGAACGGCGGCGACGATGAACGTTTCCGCCAGCTCCTTTGCGGGCAGCGGCAGCGTGGGTACGGTCACCACCGCCTCGTTGCTCGACCGGATCACCTTCTCGCGGCGCAGCGGCTCGATCGCCTCGGTCACCGCCACGCGGAGCGCGCGTACCTCGTCCCAGTTGGTGCCGACCGGCCGGTCGCCGGGCAGTGCCGGCAGTTCGGGCCATTCGAGCAGGTGGACCGACCCATCCTCGTCGGGGAAGCGTGCCTGCCACACTTCCTCCGCCGTGAAGCACAGGATCGGCGCGGCGTAGCGGACCAGCGCGTGGAACAACGTATCGAGCACTGTGCGATAGGCCCGCCGCTTCGGATCGGTCGCGGCGTCGCAGTAGAGCGAATCCTTGCGGATATCGAAGAAGAACGCCGACAGCTCGTCCTGCGCGAAGTCGGTCAGCAGCCGCTGGTAGCGGTTGAATTCGAAGTCGCCTGCCGCTGCACGCAGCTCGGTATCGAGCATGCCGAGCCGATGGAGGATGTAGCGCTCCAGCTCGGGCATGTCGGCGGGCTCGACCCGCTCCGCCTCGTCGAACCCATCGAGCGCGCCGAGCAGGTAGCGGAACGTGTTGCGCAGCTTGCGGTACGCGTCCGACGCGGTCGACAGCACTTCCTTGCCGATGCGCACATCGTCGAAATAATCGGTCGACGCCGCCCACAGGCGCAGGATGTCGGCCCCGCTCTCGCCGATGATCTTCAGCGGATCGACGACGTTGCCGAGCGACTTGGACATCTTGCGCCCCTTGTCGTCGAGCGCGAAGCCGTGGGTCAGCACCGCGTCATAGGGCGCGCGACCGCGGGTGCCGCAGCTTTCGAGCAGCGACGACTGGAACCAGCCGCGATGCTGATCCGAACCCTCGACGTACAGGTTCGCGCGCGTCCCCTCGCCGAAGCGCGCCTCGACGGTGAAGACATGGGTGCAGCCCGAATCGAACCACACGTCAAGAATGTCCTGCTGCGGCTCGTAATCGGCCAGGCGGTGGGCATCGCCGAGCAGCGCCTGATGATCCGCGGTGAACCACGCATCGGCGCCGCCTTCGCGAAACGCCTCGACGATCCGCGCATTGACGGCGGGATCGTTCAGATAGCGCCCGGTCTCGCGATGGACGTACAGCGCGATCGGCACGCCCCAAGCACGCTGGCGGCTGATGACCCAGTCGGGCCGCCCCTCTACCATCGAGCGGATACGGTTCTCCGCGCGGGCGGGCACCCAGCGCGTCCGCTCGATCGCGTCGAGCGCGACCTGGCGCAGCGTGGCGGCGTTGCCGTCCACGATCGGACGCTCCGCAGAGTCGCCAGCGGCCTCACCCTCGCCCGCACCCAAATCCATCGGGATGAACCACTGCGGCGTCGCGCGGAAGATCACCTTCGCCTTCGAGCGCCATGAATGCGGATAGCTGTGCGCATAATCCTCACTCGCCGCGATCAGCGCTCCCGCCTCGCGCAGGTCGGTGCAGATCGGGCCGTCGGGGCTGACGAACTTCTTGTTGATGACCGAGCCCTGCCCGCCCAGCCACGCCCAATCGGGCCGGTACATGCCGGCGGCATCGACCGCGAACACCGGCTCGATGCCGTTCGCCTTGCACAGCTCGAAATCGTCCTCGCCGTGATCGGGTGCCATGTGGACCAGGCCGGTGCCGGCATCGATCGTCACGAAGTCGCCCTGGAGGAACGGCCGCGGCTTGGCGAAAAAGCCGCCGAGATGGTGCATCGGGTGGCGCGCCGTAGCGCCCTCCAGCACCGGCCCCTTGGCCAGAAGCTCGAACGATTCCATGCCGATGCCGGTGCGCTTCATGAACGCGGGCAGCAGCGGTTCGGCGACCATGTAGCGCTTGCCGCCATGGCCGAAGACCAGATAGTCGATCGCCGAGCCATAGGCGATCGCCTGGTTGACCGGGATCGTCCACGGCGTCGTCGTCCAGATCACCGCGATGGCGCCCGCCATCTGCGGCGCTTCGGGACAGTCGATGATCTCGAACCCGACGTCGATCTGGGTCGAGACGATGTCCTCATACTCGACCTCGGCCTCGGCCAGCGCGGTCTTCTCGACCGGCGACCACATCACCGGCTTGGCGCCGCGATACAGCTGGCCGCTTTCCGCGAACTTCAGCAGCTCGCTGACGATCGTTGCCTCGGCGGCATAGGTCATGGTGAGGTAGGGATCGTCCCAATCGCCCATGACGCCCAGCCGCTCGAACTCCCCGCGCTGCACCGCGACCCATTTTTCGGCATAGGCGCGGCATTCGGCGCGGAACTGCGCGACCGGCACCTCGTCCTTGTTGAGCTTCTTGGCGCGATAGGCCTCCTCGACCTTCCACTCGATCGGCAGGCCGTGGCAATCCCAGCCGGGCACATAGGGCGCGTCCTTGCCCATCAGCGTCTGGCTGCGCACGATGATATCCTTCAGGATCTTGTTCATCGCGTGGCCCATGTGGATATCGCCGTTGGCGTAGGGCGGGCCATCGTGGAGGATGAAGCGTTCGCGGCCGGCTCGCGCCTCGCGCAGCTTCTGGTACAGCCCGATCCGCGCCCAGCGCTCCAGGATCGCCGGCTCCTTCTGGGCGAGCCCGGCCTTCATGGGGAAATCGGTCTTCGGCAGGAAGACGGTGTCGCGCCAGTCTTTGGCTGTATCGGATGCGTCGGTCATGAGTGGCGCGTGGTGTAGCGGGGAGTGTTTACGTTATCCACAATGCAATTTGCGGCACGCGCGATGACGGATTCGGGTCAGCCCAGGAGCGCCCGCGCCCGATCGCAGTCGGCGTCCATCTGGCGGATCAGCGCGTCCATGTCGTCGAACTTGGCTTCCGGCCGGATATATTCGATCAGCGCGACCTCGATCGTCTGGCCGTAGAGATCGCCGGCGAAGTCGAAGAAATGCGGCTCCAGCAATTCCTTGGGCGGATCGAAGCTCGGGCGGATGCCGAGGTTCGCCGCGCCCTTCAACACCCGGCCATCGGCCAGGCGACCGGTGACGGCGTAGATGCCATAGGCAGGGCGCAGATAGTTGCCGAGGTCGATATTGGCGGTCGGATAGCCGATCTGCCGCCCCAGCTTGTCGCCATGCTGCACCACGCCCTGGATCGAAAACGGCCGCGTCAGCAATCGGGCCGCCTCGCGCATCTCGCCCAGGCGCAGCGCGCCGCGGATGCGACTCGACGATACCGGCTCGCCTTCGAGCAGCACGGGAGCGACGGTATCGACGCTGAAGCCATAGTCCGCGCCGAGCGCCTGGAGCACCGCGACGTTGCCGCCCTTGCGCCGGCCGAAGGTGAAGTCGCTGCCCGTGACGACCCCCGCGGCGCGCAGATTTTTCACCAGCCGCTGCGCCACGAACTCCTCCGCAGTCAGCCCAGCGAGATCGCCGTCGAAGCGGAACACCACCATCGCATCGGCGCCGGCCTCCGCGAACAAGGCCTCGCGCTGGTCAAGCGTCGTCAGCCGGAACGCCGGCGCATCGGGCAGGAAGTGGCGCACCGGATGCGGATCGAATGTGGCGACCAGCACCGGCCGCCCCGCCGCCCGCTCGACCGCGCGCGCGACGACGGCCTGGTGACCGAGGTGGAAGCCATCGAAATTGCCGAGCGCGACGACCCCGCCTGCAAGCGCATCGGGCACCGTCGCGGCGCCGTCTAGCCGCTGCATGCGCGCGCTATATCGGGCGCTTGGCGGGCGCGCCACTCCTAACCCCGTTGAGGCACCAGCCCGGCCCGGATCACGCGCAGCACGTTGCCACCCATCACCGCCCTCACCTCGGCGGGCGTGAAGCCACGGTCGAGCAGCGCCTGCGCCACGGCAGCGACATGGGCAGCGTCGAACCCGGTCGTCACCGCCCCGTCGAAGTCGCTGCCCAGCCCGACATGCGCGACACCGACGAGGTCGCGGACATGCGCGATCGCCGCGGCGACGGCGGTGGGCGCGGTCGAGCAGACCGCCGCATCCCAATAGCCGATGCCGACGACACCGCCGGTCCGCGCGATGCCGCGGATCTCGTCGTCGGTCAGGTTGCGGTTCACGCGGCAGGTCGCCTGGACGCCGCCGTGGCTGGAGACGACCGGCCGCCGTGCCATCGCCAGCATGTCGGCGACCGCGGCGTGGCTCGCATGGGCGACGTCGACGATCATCCCCTTCGCCTCCATCCGTCTCAGCACCATGCGACCGAGCGGGGTTAGCCCGCCCTTGCCCAGACCATGCATCGATCCGGCGACATCGGTGTCGAAGAAATGCGCGAAGCCTGCCATGCGGAAGCCAGCGGCATAGAGGCGGTCGAGATTGGCGGGATCACCCTCCAGATCCTGTAGCCCCTCGATCGACAGCATCCCACCGACGACCTTGGCGCCGCGCGCGCGATCGGCAAGCAGGCGATCGACATCCATCGGCGAGCGAATCACGCGCAACCGACCGTCTGACTTTGCGGCGAAGCGGTCGAGCTTCTCGGCATGATAGAGCGAGCGCTGGAGCAACGATCCCCAGGTCCGCGGCGGCTGCAATTGCGCGATCGCGAGCATCGTGATGTTGTCGCTGTCGGCACCGTTGGCGTCGTAATTCTGGTGCTTGGGCGTCTTCGTTACCGACGAGAAGACCTGAAGCGCATAGCCGCCCTCGATTAGCCGGGGCACGTCGACCTGACCGCTCGCCGACCGCTTCGTCAGGTCGCGATCCCAGAGCAGCGGATCGGCATGCATGTCGGCGACTTCGCTCGACAGCGCGCGCGCCTCGGGCGTGATGCGCAGCGGCGTCGGGGTGACGCGGTTCATCGAGCGTTCGACGATGCCGGGGGCGAACAGGAAGAACGCGGCGAGCGCCACCACGACGACCGCCATGCCGATCAGCAACCAGCGCTTCATCCCACCTCTCCGTCGCTTCGCGACGAGCATGATGGCCAATGCGACGCACCACCGCCAGCAACGAAGATCAATCGGCGCCCGATACTTCCCCGCCGATGGTAAGGTTCAGCGGACGAGTGTCACGAAGCTATAGGCTGGCCGATCGCCCTCGGCGGGAAAGTCCTCGCGCGCGATTTCGCGCCAGCCGGTGAATGCCGGCACGATCGCGTCGCCTTCCGGCCTCGCATGCACCTCGGTCAGCTCGATCCGATCGGGCGTGAAGAGCGCGAATATCTCCGCCCCCCCGATCACCGCCGCATCGCCGTCGGCGAGCGCCAGTGCCTCCTCCGGCGAATACGAAACTTCGGCGCCGTCGGCGCGCCACTCGGTGTCGCGAGTCAAAACGATATGCCGCCGGCCCGGCAGCGGCGCGGGGAAGCTGTCGAAGGTCTTGCGCCCCATGATCATCGCCCGCCCCATCGTCTCGCGCTTGAAGCGCTTGAGGTCGGCGGGAAGATGCCAGGGCAGCGTTCCATCGCGGCCGATGACGCCGTTGTCGGCACGGGCGAGGTGAAAGGTAATCATACCGGGCTGATGGACGAAGGCGGCGATGGCGTCACCCCCGCCCGCCCGCAGGCCGCGTCAGCTCGGCTCATGTTCCTTCACATATTCCTTGGGGTCCTTCTCGACCGGCTCGACGCCGTCGATGTGCGCGGCCTCGAACGCCGCGAAGCGTACGCCCAGCTCGTGGCGTTCCTCGACCGACGAATGGCGGCGGAAATCGGTGAGGCCCTGTCGCTCTTCCTCGGCCAGATGCTTGCTGTTGGCGACATTGGCCTTGCCCACCGCCTCGAACCACGCGTCGCTACCAACGGGATGCTTGTCGACGTCGGCGGCGGTGTCGCGGATGTCGTTGTGGTCCTCGATCGCATCCTCGGTTTCGTCGGCGGCCGAATCGGCGTCGTTGCCGCCGGTGCCGATTTCCATCAGCCGCGGATAGAAGAAGCGCTCCTCCGCCTCGGCATGCGCATCGAGCAGGTTGCGCAGCCGCGTCCAGATCGCGCCCAGCGCCTCGGTATCGGCGGGGTCAATCTCTTCGATCTGCGCGAACATCTTACGCTGCTGCGCATGCTCGTCGAGAATGAGTTGAGTGATGTCCATCGGTCGGTTCCTGATTTTTCGTTCGCGAGAGTGAACCGAGCGGGCCGGGGGTGGTTCCTGTTGCGAATGGATCGCGTCGGTCAGACCGCGACGGGCGCCTTGATGTGCGGCTGTGCGGCATAGTCGTGGAGCGCGATATCCTCGTAAGCATAGGCGTCGATCGACGGTGCCCGGCGAAGGATCTCGAGCCGCGGCAGCGAGCCGGGTTGGCGCGTCAGCTGCAGCCGCGCCTGGTCGAGGTGGTTGAGGTAGAGGTGGCAATCGCCCCCGGTCCAGATGAAGTCACCCACCTCCAGCCCCGCCTGGTCGGCGAGGAGATGCGTCAGCAAGGCATAGCTCGCGATGTTGAACGGCACACCCAGAAAGATATCCGCCGACCGTTGGTACAGCTGGAGCGACAGGCGGCCATCGGCGACATGCGTCTGGAACAGGCAATGGCACGGTGCCAGCGCCATCGCGTGCAGCTCGCCGGGGTTCCAGGCCGACACGATCTGGCGCCGCGAGTGCGGCTGGGTGCGGATCTGGTCGAGCAGTTCCTTGATCTGGTCGATATGGCGCCCATCGGCCGCCACCCAGTCGCGCCACTGCTTGCCATAGACCGGGCCCAGGTCGCCGCTCTCGTCGGCCCATTCGTCCCAGATGCTGACCTTCTGCTCCTGCAACCAGCGGACGTTGGTGTCGCCGCGCAGGAACCACAGCAGCTCGACGATGATCGAGCGCAGGTGCAGCTTCTTCGTGGTCAGCACCGGAAAGCCCTGGCGCAGGTCGAAGCGCATCTGCGCCCCGAAGACGGAGAGCGTGCCGGTGCCCGTACGGTCCGCCTGACGCGTGCCGGTCTGAAGAACGCGGTCCATGAGGTCGAGATACTGGCGCATGCGAGCGTGCGTATCGGGCCGGAGCCGAGTCGGGAAGCGCATCCGTGCCCCGCCCCCGCGGTCATGCTGAACTTGCTTCAGCATCTCGTGCCCCAGGCGCCTGAAACGAGTTCAGCATGACGGGGCCGAGATGATCGGCCAAACCACCGTATCGGTCTCACCTCCACGTGCGCGGCCTTCGCCTCCACGCCACGCAAAATCGTGTCCGGCTCCCTCCCCCCACCCCGCATCGCCGGTCAGGCGGATGCCGAGGCACTGTTCACCGGGCTGTCGCGATGGCGGCGCGAGGTGATGGCGGTCGCTTATCTTGATCCGGAATGGCGGCTTCTCGCGCTGCGCCACGTCGGCGGCGAGCGCGACCATCTGGCGCTGCCGATCCGCTCGATCCTGCGCGACGTGCTGGCGTGGGAAGCGGCGAGGGTCGTCGTCGCGCACAACCATCCCAGCGGCGATGCCGAGCCAAGCGACGGCGACCGCGCAGGCACGCGCCAGCTCGCTCAGCTGCTACGGGCGATCGACGTAACGCTGGTCGATCACCTCGTGATCGGCGCCGGCGTCGTCACGTCGTTACGAATGCGGGGCGCGCTGTGACGCGTCGCCCTCGGCGGCTTTCATCCGACACGGCCTGATCGCGGCGGGATCGGGGCGCGGGCCCGCCGGCTGGAATGTCGCCAGATAGCCGCCCGCGGACGGCATCCGCACCACCGATACCTGGCGATAGCCGACCGCCGCGAACTCGCAGCGCAGCAGGTTCGGCGGGGTGCCGTGGTTCTGCGTCGGGCGATCGGCGTCGACCACCACCACCAGCCCATCGGGCTTCAGCGCCGGCCGCATCCGCCAGAGGAATTCGTACGGCTGCTCGATCTCGTGGTACATATGGACCATCAGCACGCGATCGAAGCTGTCGTCGGGCAGCTTGGGATCGGCGATCGTGCCCAGCCGGACGCTGACGTTCTCCAGCCGCTCGCGCGCGACGCGCTCGGCCAGCGTATCGCGGACCGAGGCGACGATGTCCTCCGCCAGCACCCGCCCGTCCTTGCCGACGCGGCTGGCGAGGCGGATCGTGTAATATCCCTCGCCCGCGCCGATGTCGGCGACGGTCATGCCGGGCTTGATGCCGGCCTTGTCCATGACCAGCGTCGATTCGTTGACGCGGTCGCGCGCCTCCTCGCTCGACCAGCGCGACGACACGATGTGCGCGACCGGCCGGTCGGCGGCGGGGAACGGGCCGGGTTCCTCGACCTTTGGCTTGATGAGCGGCTTCGAACCGTCGCAGGCGGATACAGCGAAGACCGCCAGAGATATCAGCAACAATGGCCTATTCATCGCAAGCCCCTCCCTTCAGGGGAGGGGTTGGGGTGGGGCGAGCCTCGCAGAGCGAACCGCCTGCGTCCCCCACCCAAACCCCTCCCCTGAAGGGGAGGGGCGAATGATCGTGGGGGGTGGCCTCGCTCAATCCACGTCCTCCACCTCGACCGCCTCGCCGGTCACGCGTTGCGACAGGGCGGCGGCCATGAACGCGTCGAGATCGCCGTCGAGGACATCGCCCGGGCTGGTCGACGTCACGCCGGTGCGCAGGTCCTTCACCAGCTGATACGGCTGGAGGACGTAGGAGCGGATCTGGTGGCCCCAGCCGATATCGGTCTTGGTGGCGTTGATCGTGTTCGCCTCTTCCTCGCGCTTGCGCAGCTCATGCTCGTACAGACGCGCGCGCAGCTGGTTATACGCCTCCGCCTTGTTCTTGTGCTGGCTGCGCTGGTTCTGGCAGGCGACGACGATCCCGGTGGGCAAGTGAGTGATGCGCACCGCGGAATCGGTGGTGTTGATGTGCTGGCCACCCGCACCCGATGCACGATAGGTGTCGATGCGCAGCTCGCTGTCGTTGATCTCGATGTCGATCGAGTCGTCGATCACCGGATAGACCCATACCGACGAGAAGCTGGTGTGGCGCCGTGCCGAGCTGTCGTAGGGGCTGATGCGGACAAGGCGGTGGACGCCGCTTTCGACCTTGGCATAGCCATAGGCGCCCTCGCCCTTCACCAGCAGCGTCGCCGACTTGATCCCCGCCTGCTCGCCGGCGTGATAGTCGACCAGTTCCACCTTCATCCCGTGGCGCTCGGCCCAGCGCGTGTACATGCGCTGGAGCATTTCCGCCCAGTCCTGGCTCTCGGTGCCGCCGGCGCCGGCGTTGATCTCGATATAGCTGTCGTTGGCATCGGCCTCGCCCGACAGCAGCGCCTTCACCTTGTCCTGCTCGGCGCGCTTGGCGAGTTCGGCCAGCGCCTCGACCGCCTGCCCCTCCATCTCGGCATCACCCTCGGCCTCGGCCATCTCGACCAGCTCGACGTTGTCGCTGAGTTCGCTCTCGATCGCGCGGGTGGCGGTGATCGCCTCGTCCAGCCGGCGACGCTCGCGCATCACCTCCTGCGCCGCCTTGGGATCGTTCCACAGCGCCTGGTCCTCGACGCGCGCGTTCAGCTCGTCGAGCCGGCGGAGCGCGCGATCCCAGTCGAGGAAGCGGCGCAGCAGCGCGAGCGAGTCTTTGACGGTGTCGACGTAAGCCTGCGCTTCGGCGCGCATAGGGTTTGACCTTCTGTTCGTTCGTCACCCCGGCCTTGAGCCGGGGTCCCGCTTCTTCGAGCGGCGGGAGGCAGCGGGACCCCGGCTCAGGGCCGGGGTGACGGGTATATTGGGACGACCCTAGTAAATGCCGCCTTCCCTTTGCAAGAAGTCGCTGTCCTGCGGCGCCTTGCTCGCTGCGGCGGTCGGCGCGGCGGCGGGGGCCGGGCCGCTCTGGCGCGCGGCGCGGCGCGGCTCGCTTTCGGGCTTGAACGCTTCCCAGATCACCGGCGCCTTGGGATCGGCATCGGTCGGGAAGGTGCCGTACACCGGCTTGCCCGAGCGGCGATCGATGCGCACCATGCGGATGCCGGGCGCGGCGCGGAACGGCAGCTTCTCCAGCCCCTCATACGCCTTGATCGCGAACTGCTTGAAGATCGGCGCGGCGAACGTCCCGCCCTCGACCCCGCCCAGGCTGCGTGGGCTGTCGTAGCCGATGTACAGGCCGCCGACGAATTGCGGCGTGCCGCCGATGAACCACACGTCGGTCGGGCCGGTGGTGGTGCCGGTCTTGCCGAACATCGGGCGGTTCAGGTCGCGCAGCACGACCGCGGTGCCGCGCTGGATCACGCCCTCGGTGATGTGGACCATCTGGTACGCCGTCATCGCGTCGATCGCCTGGCGACCGCGCGTCGGCGGCCGCGGCATCGAGCGGCCGTTCCAGTCGGGTGCATTGCAGCCGTCGCATGCGCGCCAGCTCTCCGGCCAGATCACCTTGCCGTGGCGATCCTGGACGAAGTCGACCAGCGTCGGGTTGTTGAGCCGGCCGTGATTGGCGAGCGTCGCATAGGCGTTGACCATCCGCACCACGGTCGTCTCGCCGGCGCCGAGCGCGATCGACAGGTACGGCGGATAATCGCCGACATCGAGCCGCTTTAACGTATCGACCAGCTTGGGCATGCCCGTCGTCGCGGCCATGCGCACGGTCATCAGGTTGCGGCTCTGCTCGATGCCCCAGCGCATCGTCTGCGGGCCCGCGGCGCGCATGTTAGCGAAGTTGCGGAAGCATTTCTGGCCGAGCCGCGCGCCCTGATAGACGCAGAACGGCGCGTCGACGATGATCGACGCCGGCGTCATCCCGTTCTCCAGCGCGGCGGAATAGACCAGCGGCTTGATCGTCGAGCCCGGCTGGCGCTGTGCCTGCGTCGCGCGATTGAACGCCTGCAGCCGGCTGTCGAATCCGCCCTGCATCGCCAGGATCCGGCCCGTCGCGGGCTCCTCGACGACGAACCCGCCCGAAATGCGCGGGATCGAGCGGATCGCCCAGGTGCGGCTGCCCGCCGGCGCCACCGCGATGATGTCGCCGGGCTCCAGCACGCCGAACGAGGGCACGCCCTTGCCCAGCACCGGCATCTGCGCATTCTCGCGCGGCAGCGTCGCCGTGCTGCCGTCGGCGAAACCGATCGACCAGGCATCTCCCTCGCGCGCGATCACGATGGCGGCGCGCCAGTTCTTGTAATCGAGGCCGATGTTGGTGTTGAGCAGCGGCTGCTGCCAATTGTCCCCGTCGAGGTCGACGTGACGGATCGGCCCGGTCCAGCCGCGCCCCGCCGCATAGCGGAGCAGACCGTCGCGCAGCGCCTCCTTGGCCAGTTCCTGCAACCGCGTGTCGAGCGAGGTGCGCACCCACAGCCCGCCCGCATAGACGCTGTTGGCGCCATCGCGCGACGTCTCGCCGAACTTGGCGATCAGCTGGCGGCGGACTTCCTCGACGAAATAGCCGCCGACGGTCTCGAACTTGGGCGTGCGCCGCAGCACGGTGCCGAGCGGCTCGGCGACCGCCGCGTCGCGCTGGCCCTGGGTGATGAAGCCGTTGCGCAGCATCTCGCCGAGCACATAGTTGCGCCGGGTCAACGCCCGGTCGGGATGGCGGACCGGATCGTAATTCGACGGCCCCTTCGGCAGGATCGCCAGATAGGCGAGCTGCGCCAGGTCGAGCTGGTCGAGCTCCTTGTCGAAATAGGCATGGCTCGCCGCCTCGACGCCGAAGGCGTTACGGCCGAGCGCGATCTGATTGAGATACAGCTCCAGGATCTGCGGCTTGGTCAGCGTGTCCTCGATGCGGTACGCGAGGATCGCCTCCTTCAGCTTGCGCGTCGGCGAATATTCGTTGCCGATCAGCAGGTTCTTCGCGACCTGCTGAGTGATCGTCGATCCGCCCTTGGCACGGCGGCCGCTGCCGAACTTCGCGGCGTAATCGATCACCGCACCGGCGAGGCCAGGATAGTCGACGCCGTGATGCTCGAAGAAGGTCTTGTCCTCGGCGGCAAGGAACGCCTTCACCAGCAGCGGCGGATATTCGGCATAGGACAGCTCGACCCGCCGCTCGCGCGCATAGGACTGGATCGGCACGCCATCGATGCCGCGGACGTTGGTCGGCAACGGCGGCTCATAGGCGCGCAAGCTGTCGACCGACGGCAGGTCGCGGATGATGAGCAGCCACAGCACCGCGAAGCCGGCCGCCGCGATCATCGCCAGCCCCGCCAACGCCTTCACCCACCAGCGCGACCACAGCCGGGCGGCATGCACCCGGATGCCAACGGGGCGCGGCGGAATATCGGTCGGAGTGGACGCCATAGCTGGGGCGCTCGTCTAGCAGGTTTGCAAGGGGTTGCCAGCGGGGTCGGACAGGTGGGCAGTGCTTCCGCCGCACACACCGTCATGCTGAACTTGTTTCAGCATCTCTCGCCACGCGCGCACCGCTGGGTCGAGGGGATGCTGAAACAAGTTCAGCATGACGAGGATTGGCGCCTACCCCCCGGCCAGCCGCCGCGCGAAGTGGATCTCCACCGCGCGCCGCACGCTTTCCGCGATCTTCTCGCGCCCGTCGCCGCTGTCGAGGAAGGCGGCATCGACCGGATTGGAGATATAGCCCGTCTCGAACAGGATCGAGGGCATGTCGGGCGCCTTCAGCACCATCAGCGAAGCCATGCGGTGGAAGTTCGGCTTGACCGGGATCAGCGGCTTCGCCTCGCGCCCCAGCAGCCGCGCGAAGCCCGCCGAGGCGTTCATCGTCTCGCGCTGTGCCAGGTCGATCAGGATCGACGAAACGTCGGCGGCGGCATCGCCCAGGTCGACGCCCGCGATCACATCGGCCTTGTTCTCGCGCGCCGCCAATCGCGCCGCCTCCTTGTCCGACGCGACTTCGGACAGGGTATAGACCGATGCCCCCGTCGCATCGGGGGTGCCGACGCTGTCGCAATGGACCGAAATGAACAGGTCGGCATGGAGCGCCCGTGCGATGCCGTAACGCTCACGCAAGACCAGGAAGCGATCGTCGCCGCGCGTCAGCGCCACCCGCACCCGCCCACCGTCGAGCAGTGAGTCCCGGATCGCCTTGGCGATCTTCAACGTCACGTCCTTCTCGCGCAGCCCGGTCGCGGGGTTGATCGCCCCCGGGTCGACGCCGCCGTGGCCCGCATCGATCACGACGAGCGGCCGCCCCGCCTCGCCCTGCACCTTGGGCAGCGCGCGCGCGCGGCGCGGCGGCACGTCCTGCACCACCTTGTACCGCGGCGCCTTCGCGAAGCTGGCGAGGCTGAATGCCTCGACGGTGATCGGGCCGGCGGTCTTGGCCTTGGCGAAGCCGGCGGTGGTGGCGGGGGCCAATTGCACCGATAGCGCGCGACCGCCGTCGGTGAAGCTGCGCGGGCCGACCGTCGCCGGCTGCGACAGATCGAGCAGCACGCGGGTGCCGGTGCCGCGCCGATACTGGCGGATCGCGCTCACCATCCCGCCGGGCGCCATCACCGTACCCGGCTCCGTCCCGGCGACGTCGAGCGCGATCTGCCGCGGCGGCCCGAGCAGTTGCAGCCTGGCGGCATCGACCGGCACGGCGAAGCGCACCGTCACCGTGTCGCCGTCGACGCTGACCCGGCGGATCGTATCCGCCCATGCCGCGCCCGTGCCGAGCATCGCGACCAGCGCGAGCGCCGCCCCGGCGCGCCTGCTCTTGCGAAGAGCCATTGCCGCCCTTTCCCTCTTACTCCCGACGCGTCGACACCCACGCACCGCTATCAACCTTTATCTGGCCGGATCATAGTTAACGCGCGCTTGACGTCTACTGGCGCTTGCTGGCGTGCAGAGTTGCGATGGTCGATCGGCGGTGCTAGCTGTGCATGGCACCCAGTGCGTCGCGCGTAATCGTACCGGCGACGCCAGGGTTTTTCCGGCCCTTCCTGGCGCCGGATGCAACCAGGTTGACGTTCGCATGATGCATTTGCCCCTCACCGCAGACCGTACGGCTTTCGCCGACGGTGCCGGTGTGCGGCGCTTCGGGGCCTTTGATCCCCGGCATGCATCGCGAGCAGACGCATTACCGCCACCACGTCGCGCGGGTTCGCCCCGCGCCGCACATCGTCGCGCGTCCGCCCCTTCCGTTTACCGGCCGGCTGGACGCGCGTGGAGACTATTACATGACCACGCGTATGCTGATCGACGCACGCCACCGGGAGGAGACCCGGGTCGCCGTCGTCAAGGGTAACCGGATCGAAGAGTTCGATTTCGAAAGCGCCGAGCGCAAGCAGCTCAAGGGAAATATCTACCTCGCTAAGGTGACGCGCGTCGAGCCGTCGCTGCAGGCGGCGTTCGTCGATTACGGCGGCAATCGCCACGGCTTCCTCGCCTTCAGCGAAATCCATCCCGACTATTACCAGATCCCCAAGGAAGACCGCGACGCGCTGCTGCGCGAAGAGGCCGAGCATGCCGCCGAAGAGGCCGCACTGCGCGCCGAGCAGGATGCCGATGACGACGACGCCGATTACGACGACGTCGACGACGGCCATGGCGACGAGGGCGACGAGCATCACGACGAGGACGCCCCGCGCGAGGGCACGTCGAAGCGTCCGCGCAACGGCAACGACGACCAGGTCGAGGCGCTTCGCCAGCGCCGCATGAACCTGCGCCGCCGCTACAAGATCCAGGACGTGATCCATCGGCGCCAGGTGCTGCTGGTCCAGGTCGTCAAGGAAGAGCGCGGCAACAAGGGCGCGGCGCTGACCACGTACCTGTCGCTCGCCGGCCGTTACTGTGTGCTGATGCCCAACACGTCGCACGGCGGCGGCATCAGCCGGAAGATCTCGAACGCGTCGGATCGCAAGCGGCTGAAGTCGATCATGGCTGACCTGGCGCTGCCGCCGTCGATGGGCTGCATCGTCCGCACCGCCGGGCTCCAGCGCACCAAGACCGAGATCAAGCGCGACTTCGACTATCTCGCCCGGCTGTGGGACGAGATTCGCGACCGCACATTGGGCTCGTCGGCGCCGGCGCTGATCTATGGCGACAGCGACCTGATCAAGCGCGCGATCCGCGACATCTACAATGCGACCGTCGACGAAGTGATCGTCGAGGGCGAGGACGGCTATCGCCACGCCAAGGACTTCATGAAGCTGCTAATGCCCAGCCATGCGCGTCGGGTGAAGCAATATGCCGACGCGGTGCCGCTGTTCCAGCGCGCGCACGTCGAGGACCAGCTGGCGGCGATGTACAATCCCGTCGTCCAGCTGAAGTCGGGCGGCTATCTGGTTATCAACCCCACCGAGGCGCTGGTGTCGATCGACATCAACTCGGGCCGCTCCACCCGTGAGCACAACATCGAGCAGACCGCGACCGCGACCAATCTGGAAGCGGCGCAGGAGATCGCCCGCCAGCTGCGCCTGCGCGACATGGCCGGCCTCGTCGTCATCGACTTCATCGACATGGACAACGGCTCCAACGTCCGCAAGGTCGAGAAGGCGATGAAGGAAGCGCTGAAGGACGATCGCGCGCGCATCCAGGTCGGCCGCATCTCGTCGTTCGGTCTGATGGAAATGAGCCGTCAGCGGCTGCGCACCGGCGTGCTCGAGGCATCGACCCGCGCCTGCCCCCACTGCGAGGGCACCGGGCTGGTCCGCACCGCGTCGTCGGCTGGCCTGTCGGCGTTGCGCCTGATCGAGGACGAGGCCGCCCGCGGTCGTGGCTCGATCCTGACGCTGCGCGCCAGCCAGGAAGCCGCCGTCTACGTGCTCAACAAGAAGCGCGCCGACATCGCCGAGATCGAGGATCGCTACGGCGTCAGCGTCGAGATCCTGCCCGATCGCGACGAGGAAGGCGCACGCATGACCGTCGAGGCCAGCGGTCCGCCGCCGAGCCATGCGCCCAAGATCGAGGCGCTCGTCGTCGAGGAGGACGAGGACGAGATCTACGACGAGGTCGAGGTCGAAGAGGACGAGGCCGAGGAGGTCGCCGAGACCGCGCGTCGTGGTGGCGACGAGGACGAGGATCGCGGCGAGGGCGGGCGCAAGCGCCGCCGCCGCCGTCGCGGTCGTGGCCGTGGCCGCCGCGAGGATGGCACCTCCGAGGAGTCGCACGGCGAGGCCGAGGGCGACGAGGCGCCGGTCGAGCTCGAGCCGCTCGCCGCGGAGGAGATCGAGGCTACCGAGGATCCCGAGGAGCCGTCGCTCGCCGAGGTCGCCGGTGAGGGCGATGGTCGTCGGCGCCGTGGTCGTCGCGGCCGTCGCGGCGGTCGCCGCAACGGCGAGCCGCGCGAGGACGAGGCGACCGTCGCTGCGGCGATGGTCGAGGAAGTCCAGGCGATCGAGGCCGAGGCTGCCGCTGCCGAGCCCGAGGTCGTGACCCCGGAGATCGCCGAGGCGGAGGCCGCTGCGCCGAAGACTCGCCGTCGTCCCCGCGCTCGCGCTGCCGCTGCGGTGATCGACGCGGTCGAGGAGGCCCCCGCCCAGGCCGCGCCGGTTGCCGAAGAAGCGCCGGCCGAAAAGCCCAAGCGCCGCTCGCGCAAGAAGGCCGATGCGCCCGCCGCCGAGGCGGAAGCCGCCCCGGTCGCCGAGGAGGCGCCGGCCGAGAAGCCTAAGCGCACCCGCGCGCCGCGCAAGCGTCCGGCCGCCACGACCGGCGCCGAGGGCACCGAGACGATGGCCGACGCCGCCGACGGCGGGCTGGGCGGCGGTTCGACGCTGGCCTCCGCCGCTGAACCGGAGGCCGACGACGCCCCCGGCGAGGCGACCGCCGACAGCGGCGCTACCCCGCGCCGCGGCTGGTGGCAGCGCACCTTCGGCAACTGACCCAACGACCGCCGCGGCCCCCAAGCTGCGGCGGTTTTGCTTTGGGGTCGGCAAATCGGTTCGAGCCCAAGACCCGCCGCAAATACCGTCATCCCCGCGAAGGCGGGGATCCATGGCGCCGCGAGCGACTGACTAGCGGAGGCGCGTGCGGCCCGATGGATTCCCGCCTGCGCGGGCACGACGAAGGCAATGGCGGGAGCGGCGGCGCCGCAAGCCACCCGTCGCCCGGGTACCAGATCACTCCGCCGGCAGCACCGCCCCCTCGTCCTCCCGCTTCGGTGGCAGGAACGGCCTCAGCACCTCGTCCTGAAAGGTCGGCGCGACCGGTTCGTCGATACCGTAGACCGGCGGATAATGGTCGGGGAGGTGGAGCGTCCCGAGGAGTCGGTCGATCACCGGCAGCGTCGCGGCGAAGTTGCGGTCGCGATGCTCGTCGTTGGTGTGATGCCAGTGGTGGAACGCGGGCGTCGCGATCAGCTGTTCGAGCCAGCCGAAGCGCCAGCGAACATTGGCATGGACGAAGAACGACCAGAAGGTGCCGATGATCGTGATCAGCACCGGGGCAAGACCGCCCCCGCCCCCCGCCTTGTCGAGCCCGACGAGATAGAGCGGCACCAGCCCGCCGAGCCGGGTTACCAATATATCCACCGGATGCGCGCGCGTGTTGACCAGCCAATCGAGGTGGTCGGGCGTGTGGTGGATGGCGTGGAACTGCCACAGCCAGCGCGACCGATGGCACCAGCGGTGCGCCCAATAGGAGCCGAACTCGGCGACGACGAGGCCGAGAACGATCCCCAGCCACAGCGGCAGCGCCGCGACCGCCTGGGTATAGGCCGCGGGCGTGACGAACCGCACCAGTGCCGACACCGCGGCCAGCGGCATCGCCAGCAGCATCGCGGGACAGATGCCGTTGAGATAGAAATAGCCCAGATCCGCGAGCATCGCCCGCGGCTTCGTCCGCGCCTTCAGCGTGAACAATCGCTCGAGCGGCGCAAAGGCGAGCGTCAGCAGGACGAGCCACACCGTCAGGCGTAGCGTGTCGATCAACAACGGCGGCATCGGCGGCTCACTTCGCGATATTGGACCACCCGGTGGGATAGCCCCACAATCGTTGCCGCAGCGCTAACGCCAACACGTGGAAAGACCGCCCCTTCTTGCGAAGGGGCGGCCTCCCGAGGAGCGATGGCGGTCCCGCTCCTGTCTCGTGATCGATCGCTTACGCGGCGGCGAGCGCGGTCTTGCGGCTGCGGTAGCGCGAAGCGGCACCGACCATGGCGAAGCCGACGAGCATCATCGCCCAGGTGGCGGGCTCGGGGACGGCGGCGG
>NZ_JACIEV010000010.1 GCF_014197105.1 Sphingomonas jinjuensis
CGGTGTGATCATTCAGATATTGTTCATGGATGGGAGCGGCAACGGCGAAATATAGTTAACGATAAATAGACGGGATTTGGCCCGAGCGGCGTCGATGGCGCCGATACTGTTAACCATCATGGCAGGCCGACATCCGTGGTTTTTCGCATGAGATCGTCGGAAGTTAGCGATCATGGTAAACGCGGCCGATTGTACCGAAGCGGGAACGGCCCCCGGTGGCGCACCAATCGCGGCTGACGTTAACCAGATTCGCATCATGCGAATCGACCGGCAGGGATCGACAGACGCCCACACGAAACGATCGCCGCCGCACGACCGCGGCACGCAGGACCCCCGGGGCGGGGAACACATCGATGTAAGGATGGTGGACAGGGCTGGATTCGAACCAGCGTACGGGAGACCCGGGCAGATTTACAGTCTGCTGCCTTTAACCACTCGGCCACCTGTCCAGCTGGGCCGCTTGTCGGAAGCGAGGCGCGTCCATGGCGAAGCGAATGCGCGCTGTCAACGCGCGTCTGCCCGCCTTGCCCTTATCGTCGCCGCCGCATAGCACTCGCGCACATAGAACGACGCATCCACTCGGGAGGAACCATGCGCCACCTGCTGCTCACCGCCACCGCCATCGCCGCGATCGCCTTGCCCGCCCAGGCGCAGGATCGTGCGGCCACGAACCGTATCATCGACGAAGGCCTCAACCGCAGCCAGGTGATGGTCACCGCGCAGCACCTGACCGACGTCATCGGCCCGCGCATGACCAATTCGCCCGCAATGCGAAAGGCGGAGGGCTGGACGCAGGCGAAGTTCAGCGAATGGGGGCTGAAGAACGTCCACAAGGAGGGCTTCCCGTTCGGTCGCGGCTGGTCGATCGAACGGTCGAGCGTGCGGATGGTGACGCCGCGCGTCGTCCAGCTGACCGCCATCCCCGTCGCCTGGACGCCGGCGACCAACGGCGCGATCACCGCGCCGGTCGTCGTCGCGCCAATCGAGCGCGAGCGGGACTTCGCCAAGTATCGCGGCCAGCTGTCGGGCAAGATCGTGATGATTACCCAGCCGGAGCCGGCGCGCGATGGCACCGAGCCCGACTTCAAGCGCCTGACCGGCGACGACATCGGCAAGCTCGACCAGTATCGCCAGCCGACCTACGATCCCGCCAGCGCCGACCGGCGGATGAAGCGGCTCGACTACGCCAAGAAGCTCGATGCCTTCCTGAAGAGCGAGGGCGCGGTCGCGGTCGCCAGCATGTCGTATCGCGACGGCAAGCTGATCCATGGCGAAGGCTATCTGTTCGGCGTCGGCGAGACGCCGTCGCTGCCGCAGGTGCAGATCGCGCAGGAGGATTATCTGCGGCTCGCCCGCCTGGCCAAGATCGGCCCGGCACCGACGCTGGAGATCGTCAGCGACGTGCGCTTCGACGACAGCGACGCTAACGCCTATAACATCATCGCCGAAATCCCCGGCACCGATCCCAAGGCCGGTTACGTCATGGCCGGCGCCCACCTCGATTCCTGGGTGGCGGGCGACGGCGCGACCGACAATGGCGCCGGCAGCGCGATGATCATGGAAGCCGCGCGGATCATCGCCGCCAGCGGCATCCGGCCGAAGCGCACGATCCGCTTCGCGCTGTGGTCGGGCGAGGAGCAGGGCATCCTCGGCTCGATGGCCTATGTCGAACAGCATCTCGCGCATCGCGGCCCCGCCGGCAGCGAGGACGCCAAGGGCGGCAACGGCATGCAGCGCTATTACGGCTACACCGATCGCTGGCCGATCACGCCCAAGGCCGGCTACGGCGACCTTGCCGCCTATTTCAACATCGACAACGGCTCGGGCAAGCTGCGCGGTCTGTATGCCGAGGGCAATCCCGCGGTGGTGCCGATCTTCCGCGAATGGCTGGCGCCCTATGCCTCGATGGGTGCGGGCAACGTCGTCATCCGCCCGACCGGCGGCACCGACCACGTCTTCATGCAGTCGGTCGGCGTGCCGGGGTTCCAGTTCATCCAGGATCCGCTCGATTACGGCAGCCGCACCCACCATTCCTCGATCGACACCTTCGACCATCTGAAGGCCGAGGACATGCGCCAGGCGTCGACGGTGCTCGCCGGCGTGCTGGTCAGCGCCGCCAACGCCAAGGATCCGCTGCCACGGATGCCGCTGCCGACCAAGCCGGTCGTCACCGACCCCTTCGCCTACAGCCAGGACGACGATTGATGGCACGCCGCGGGCATCGCCCCTCGACCGGCGTCGCCGGCAAGCCCCGCTTCTGGGGCCGTCACGCCGTCACCGCCGCGCTCGCCAATCCCGAACGGCGCGTGCTCAAGATCTGGGGCACGCGCGAGGCGCTGGCGCATCTCGCGCTGCCGCCGGTGCTGCCGGTCGTCTACGCCGATGTCGCCGACCTCGGCCGGATGGTGCCCGCCGATGCGCCGCACCAGGGCCTCGTCGCCGAAGTCGAGCCGCTCGAGGACGTGTGGCTCGGCGACCTGCTCGATCAGGGTGCCGACGATCGCCGGCCGCTGGTCGTGCTCGACCAGGTGACCGACCCGCACAACGTCGGCGCGATCCTGCGCTCGGCCGCCGCCTTCGACGCGCTCGGCATCATCACCCAGGACCGTCACGCCCCGCCCGAATCGGGGACGGTGGCGCGCGCCGCGTCGGGGGCGCTCGAAACGGTGCCGTGGGTGCGCGTCGTTAACCTGTCGCGCGCGCTCGACGAGGTGGCGGAGGCGAATTTCTGGCGCATCGGCCTGACCGGCCACGCCACCCAGACGCTGGGCGAGGCGCTCGGCGACGCGCGCGTCGCGATCGTCCTCGGCGCCGAGGGCGAAGGCATGCGCCACAACACCGAACAGCATTGCGACCAGCTGGCGAAGCTGCCGATCTCGCCCAAGGTCGAAAGCCTCAACGTGTCGAACGCCGCCGCGATCGCGCTCTATGCGGTGGCGGCGCGGGGCTGACCTGTCTGCTTCGTCAGGCCGGATCGAAATCGGCCTGACGACGCGCGACGGGTTGCGAGGATCCGGCTTTCAGCGGACCAGCTGCCACTGCTGATTGGGATGAAAACCGCATCCCCACAGTCGCACCGCGCCACCGACGGCAAGATTGCCGATATTGTCCAGGCAATTACCGGTCGCCCGGTTGCGCAGCAGGAACCATCCGCCCTCGCCGACCGGCATCATCTCCCATTGCTGGCGGGTCGCGCCGCTGGCGGGCGCCATCACCGCCGCGACATTGTCGCCCGACGCGGTTCCCTCGATCGCCAGTCCGCTCTCGGCATTGGTGAGCGTGACGAAGCCGTCCGCGAAGGTCACGCGCCACTGCTGCTTCGCCGATGCCGGCGCGTTGGCCTCCTCGGTCGGCGTGGCGCCGGTCGTCGCGCCCTGCAGCACGAGCTGGCCCGAACGATTGTGGAAGCGGCGAACGCCCGCGATCGCCGCGGTCTCATCGACACCAAGTCGCATGTCGGCTCGCTGCGCACTCACCAGCTGAGTGTTGCGCTGGGTTTCGGCAAACTCCGAATCATAGTTGAGGCCATAGGGCCAGAAATGCATCCGGTCGGCGTTGAGCACCGCCTGCGCCCCGTCGAACGCACGGATCCGGGCGTTCGCCACCGGCCCGGTGAAGCGGCCGTTGGTCACCAGCCCGGGCCATTCGCCGACCGAGCCCGAGCCGAACCAGTGCGCCAGTTCGTGCAGCGCGACCCGGCGGCCGATCGCGCCGCCGAAGCGGATCTGCCCCTGATAGCTGGCGTCGGCGGTCGGCGTCCCCGATCCGTAGACGACCGACACCGTGCCAGCGAACGCGCCGAGCACGTTGGTGTGCGCGACCGCGAACTCCATCGCGTCGCGGATTCCGGCAAGCTTGTCGGCCGGAATGTCGCTCGCCAGCGAATAGCGTAGCGTCCCCAGGACATAGGGATCGACCGCCGGCGCGGGGGTGGGCGTCGGGCTTGGCGTCGGCGTCGGCGTCGGCGTCGGCGATGGTGATGGCGTCGACGCGATCTGAACGACCTGCCCGCCCGATCCGCCGTCATCGCCGCAACCGGCAAGCGCCAGCACCGCCATGGCGATCCCACTCGTCGACCACGCCAAACGCCGCCGCCGGACAACCATATCCTGTGTTAGCATTCGCCCTTTTCGCCAATATCGTTGCGATCGCAAGAGCCCTTCCTATCGCGCCGCCCCGGTCGGAACGCGGCCTGCCGCCCCCACCCCATCCACAGCTAAATTTTTCGCCCCCGCGACTTTTCGCTTGCGATCGGCGAAAGCGTGGATCGACCACGCGTCGCGTAGCTCGGCTCGTCGCAATCGCCGCGCCACGCGATCGAACCGTCGATTCACCCCCTTGCGTGGTAACCACCTTTGCCACAATCAGTAGCGGTACGGTCCAGGGGCGAACCCAAGTTCTGGTAGAGACGCGGCTGCGACCCCATATCGGGTGGTGACCGCATGAAGGCGGAACGCCGATGTGGCGTACGCATTTTGTTCTCACCAGACGGTTCGCCGGATGATAGAAGGGGTTTGCGCCCCGATTCGAACGATTTGAGCAAACGGGAGCGGTTTGGATGGACTTCAGGGACGCGCAGGAGCGTGAGATGAGCACCGACACCCTAGAGGCCGTCGCCGAGGCGCCGGCAAGCGACAGCAAGACGATCCGCCCCCGGCCCTTCCCGGTCGAGGTCGATCACAGCCGCGATGCGCTGCTGACCGAATTCGGCAAGGAGACGCTGAAGGACCGCTATCTGCTGCCGGGCGAGAGCTATCAGGACCTCTTCGTCCGCGTTGCGTCTACCTATGCCGACGATGCCGCGCATGCGCAGCGGATCTACGACTATATCAGCCGCCTGTGGTTCATGCCGGCGACGCCGGTGCTGTCGAACGGCGGCACCGGGCGCGGCTTGCCGATCAGCTGCTATCTCAATTCGGTGCCCGACAGCCTCAACGGCATCGTCGATACCTGGAACGAGAATGTCTGGCTCGCCAGCCGTGGCGGCGGCATCGGTACCTATTGGGGCAACGTGCGCGGGATCGGCGAGCCGGTCGGCCTCAACGGCAAGACCAGCGGCATCATCCCCTTCGTGCGCGTGATGGATTCGCTAACGCTCGCGATTAGCCAGGGCTCGCTACGCCGTGGCTCGGCCGCCTGCTACCTCGACGTCTCGCATCCCGAGATCGAGGAGTTCCTGGAGATCCGCAAGCCGAGCGGCGACTTCAACCGCAAGGCGCTGAACCTCCACCACGGCGTGCTGATCCCCGACGCCTTCATGGAAGCGGTGCGCGACGGCGCCGAGTGGGAGCTGAAGAGCCCCAAGGACGGGTCCTTGCGCGGCAAGGTCGACGCGCGCTCGCTGTTCCAGAAGCTGGTCGAGACGCGGCTGGCGACCGGTGAGCCGTACATCGTCTTCGCCGACCATGTGAACCAGAACATGCCCCGCCACCACCGCGAGCTGGGGCTGAAGGTGTCTACGTCGAACCTGTGCAGCGAGATCACGCTGCCGACGGGCCGCGACCATCTCGGCAACGACCGTACCGCGGTCTGCTGCCTGTCGTCGCTCAACCTGGAAACCTGGGACCAGTGGAAGGGCGACAAGGTCTTCATCGAGGACGTGATGCGCTTCCTCGACAACGTCCTCCAGGATTACATCGACCGTCACGAGCCCGGCATGGAGCGCGCCGCCTATTCCGCCGCGCGCGAGCGCTCGGTGGGCCTCGGCGTCATGGGCTTCCACAGCTTCCTCCAGGCGCGCGGGCTGCCGTTCGAGGGCGCGATGGCCAAGTCATGGAATCTGCGCATCTTCAAGCACATCAACGCCGCCGCGAACCAGGCGTCGATGACCCTCGCCGCCGAGCGTGGGCCGTGCCCCGATGCCGCGGACGTCGGCGTGATGGAGCGCTTCAGCTGCAAGATGGCGATCGCGCCGACCGCGTCGATCAGCATCATCTGCGGCGGCACCAGCGCGTGCATCGAGCCGATCCCGGCGAACATCTACACCCACAAGACGCTGTCGGGCAGCTTCGCGGTCAAGAACCCCTATCTCGAGAAGCTGCTGAACGAGAAGGCGAAGAACACCGACGCGATCTGGAACTCGATCCTCGAGCATGGCGGCTCGGTCCAGCACCTCGACTTCCTCGACACCGAAGAGAAGGACTGCTTCAAGACCAGCTTCGAGATCGACCAGCGCTGGCTGCTCGAACTGGCCGGTGACCGCACGCCGTTCATCGACCAGGCGCAGTCGCTCAACCTGTTCATCCCGGCCGACGTCGAGAAGTGGGACCTGCTGATGCTCCACTTCCGCGCGTGGGAACTGGGCATCAAGTCGCTCTATTACCTGCGCTCGAAGTCGGTCCAGCGCGCCGGGTTCGCGGGCGGGGTGGAGACCGACAACACGCTGGAAAAGCCGAAGTATGAATTCGGCGAGAGCACCGATTATGACGAGTGCCTGGCCTGCCAGTGAGGCGCGGGCGGCTTGGGATTGCGTAAGCAATCCCAAGACTCGCCACGGCGGCCAGCAGCGGCGGCGTAGCCGGCGATGTCTGACGGCGTGGCGGACATGTGAGATGGCCTGCCCTCACCCTCCCACCCGGCTGCGCCGGGCGGGCCCCTCCCTCTCCCGGAGGGAGAGGGGTGATGGAGCGCCAGGTCCCTCTCCCTGTGGGAGAGGGAGGGAGCCGCGAAGCGGCGGAAGGGTGAGGACAATGCGCCTCTATGCGAACCAGCCGATCGGCGCGGTCCCGCGTGCCCGCCGCCTGCGCCGCGACGCGCCGGAGCCTGAACGCCGCCTGCTACAGGGGCTACGCGAAGCGTTTCCCGATCTGAAGTGGCGCCACCGAGCGCCAATCGGGCCGTTCTATGCCGACATCCTGTGCTTCTCGGAACGCCTCGTCGTCGAGGTCGACGGCGACACGCACGCGGCATCTGTCGACACCGATACGCAGCGCGAAGCCTTCATGCGCAACGAAGGCTTCCGCACCCTCCGCTTCACCAACGCCGACGTGATGGAAAATCTCGAAGGCGTAGTGGATACAATCTCCCTCTCCCTGCGGGAGAGGAGTGACGGGTCGTCCGTGCCCCCGGCACGGGCTGAACAGCGCGGGGCGCTGTTCACCCGGCACTGGGCCCGCTCGCCGAAGGCGAGTGGGAAGGGTGAGGACAGCCAAATCACGAAAAAGGGCAGCGCCGCATGACCGGCCCTGCCCTCACCCTTCCGCCGCTGCGCGGCTCCCTCCCTCTCCCGATGGGAGAGGGAAAGCAGCGCCGCGTCGTCAGTCGGAACGGGCTCCGCCCGCACCGCTGGCCGTCGCGGCGAGTCCGCGGATTGCTCGCGCAACCCGCGCCCGCCCGTGCCTCACTCGGCCTCTTCGAACATGTCCACCGCGTTCTGCGCGGTCGCCGACAGGCGCACCGTGTCGCCCTCGATCTCCGCGACCAGCCCGGCCGGCAGGTAGTGATGCTTGGCGCCCTGCCCATCCTCGGTCGACGGGCTGTCGTTCTTGGTCAGCTTGATCCGCTCGCCCTCGACATGGTCGACCGTGCCGACATGGACGCCGTCGGCGCCGATGACCTTCATATGCTCCTTGATGTTGCTGTGGTCGTGCATCGTCCGTCTCCTCGTGATGGGTTCGGCGGTGAAACGGCCACGCCCACGATTGGATGCATCGCGAGGATGAACGCATGAGCCTGCAGGTCGCGATCATGTACGCGGTCGCCGCGGTCCTGGCGCTGGTCGGCGCCGGGCTGTTGCTCGCACTCGCGCGACCGCGCGGCCCCGCCGCGGTCTATGTCTTCCGCATGGTCGGCATCATGGCGCTCGCCGGCGGTGTCGTCCTCGCCTTTTCGGCCACCGCGATGTGGAACTGGAGCCTCCAGCCATGATCGCCGCGGCCCTCCCCTTCACCCTCTTCGTCCCGGAGTAATCCTCATGTCCCTCCTCCATGCCTCCAAGCAGTACAAGCCGTTCGAATACCCCTGGGCGTTCGAATATTGGAAGCGTCAGCAGCAGCTCCACTGGCTCCCCGAAGAGGTGCCGCTGGGCGAGGACTGCCGCGACTGGGCGCAGAAGCTGACCGAGCATGAGCGTAACCTGCTCACGCAGATCTTCCGCTTCTTCACCCAGGCCGATGTCGAGGTGCAGGACTGCTATCATGAGAAATACGGCCGCGTGTTCAAGCCGACCGAGGTCAAGATGATGCTGACCGCGTTCAGCAACATGGAGACGGTCCACATCGCCGCCTACAGCCACCTGCTCGACACCATCGGCATGCCCGAGAGCGAATATGGCGCCTTCCTCGAATATGCCGAGCTGAAGGACAAGCACGACTATCTGCAGAACTTCGGCGTCGACACCGACGAGGATATCGCGCGCACGCTGGCGATGTTTGGCGGCTTCACCGAAGGCGTCCAGCTGTTCGCCAGCTTCGCGATGCTGATGAACTTCCCGCGCTTCAACAAGATGAAGGGCATGGGCCAAATCGTCAGCTGGTCGGTGCGCGACGAGAGCCTTCATTGCGAAGGCATCATCAAGCTGTTCCACGCCTTCACCAAGGAGCGCAACTGCCTGACCAAGGCGGTGAAGGACGACATCGCCGACGTCTGCCAGACGACGATCCGGCTCGAGGACAATTTCATCGACCTCGCGTTCGAGATGGGCCCGGTCAACGGCATGACCGCCAAGGACATCAAGAAGTACATCCGCTACATCGCCGACTGGCGGATGGGCCAGCTCGGACTGAAGCCGATCTACATGATCGACGAGCACCCGATCCCCTGGCTCACCCCGCTGCTCAACGGCGTCGAGCACGCCAACTTCTTCGAAACCCGCGCTACGGAGTATTCGAAGGCAGCGACCCGCGGCCAGTGGAACGACGTGTGGGACAGCTTCGACAAGCGCAAGAAGGCCAAGGGCGTGGCGACTGGCGCGGTGGCGAACGACGGGACGGAAGAGTCGGGGGACATGTTCTCGCGCGCTGGGGTCGCAGCGGAGTAATATCTAGTCCGCTAATGAGGCAGCCCATACCTGCAAATTAAGAGTGAAGCAATGCCCGATGGTGGATTTCAAGCGATAGACAAAGTAAAGGTTCCGTTTGCGAACTATGATATTGTTGTCTATTTTGGTGTCGGCATTGCCTCCTTGCCATTCGTCAATAGATACGTTTTGGACGGCGGAAAGAGTAAGTTTCCCTCCCTCTTCACTGCTTTTGATGATCCAATCATCAACACTACAATATCAATAGTAGCATTGATATTTGCTACATATATTCTTGGCCATGGCATTGCGATACTTGCCGGGTCGTTTATTGAACAGTTTGTATTTCAAACCGTCGGGCAGCCATCTCGCTTCATTGCCGATGTAGCAAAAGCACATTCCGAGCCCGGACATATGAGGCGGATGATCAAACAGTCACTGAAAAAGTCCTATCGAAACCATCCCAAGTTCATTGATTTGGCTCGCCTCGCATTCCATATTCCCGCGATCCCCATTTACCTCATGATGTACTGGATTGGTTTCTATGACTTTTACGAGAGTAAAATAAGTTCGTATATTATATTGCGAGTGCAAAGCCGCCTTGAGAGGTGCTTCGACTACCCAAGCCAGATTTTCAGCGATACAAGATGGTTCAAGATCGTAGAGTATTCTTGCGCTAATGATCATCCAGTTGCGCTATCGCGAATGTATAACTATCTAGTCATTTATGGACTATTTCGCTCTACTAGCTTTTTGCTTCTTTGTTGTGTTTGGTGTGAATGGTTTTATTTTTTCGACAGGGGTGGCTTAGGTTTCTTCGACCCACGGGGTAGCGGATATCTATCGATCAGACTTGCGATCGTATATTCGTCATACTTGATATCTCTAATCGGCTATATGAAGTTCAGTCGTCGATATACTGAGGAAGCGACCTTAGCCTTCGCGCTATCAAAGGTCTTCGATATTTCGGGCAGCACAAAAGCTGCCTAGATAGCATTTCATCGCTGTTGCTACCGCTCCCCCTCAAACCCCAACCGCGTGATCCCCGCGCGCTTCACCGCAGCCAGCGTCTGGTCGAAGCGTTCGTAGCGCGCCTCGGGGTCGGTGCGCATCACCAGCGAGGCTTGCGGGTCGGTGGCGATCGGGCTCAGCCGGGCGGTCAATCCCGCCTCGTCGACCGCGACCCCGTCGAGGCGCAGAGCCCCGGCGCTGGTCAGTTCCAGGCGGTGCATCGCCAGCGGCTTGGCGGGATCGGGGTTGGGCTGCGGCAGGTCGAGCGGCACTTCGTGCGTCAGCGCGGGCAGCGACATTAGGAACACGACCAGCAGCACCAGCATCACGTCGATCAGCGGCGTGATGTTGAGGTCCGCGATCGGCGCATCCGCGTCGGCGGTCAGAGCGCGGGTGGGAGCGAAACGGCGCATGGCGTGTCTCCTTCGTGATGTTTTGTGATACCATCACATAGCCGGTTGGTCGTCAAGGAGGTTCACGCGGAGGCGCGGCGTTAGGTTCGCGCGAAGACGCGAAGGCGCGAAGAGGGTCGGTGGCTGGGCCGATGCCCGGGCGCCCGCCGCCCTCGTCGCCGTCTCCTGCGCCCGCCACCCTCGTCATCCCCGCGCAGGTGGGGATCCATCGTCGCTGTCCACTGTGGGTCTCACTCCCGTGCCAGGATTATGGATCCTCGCCTGCGCGGAAATGACGGAGGAATGCGACCACGCGCCCCCTCTTCGCGCCTTCGCGCCTTCGCGCGAACCATCATCACCCACCCCCCACCACGCGCCCGAAACCCTCCGCGCCTCCGCGCGAACCATCATCACCCCCGGAAGCGCAGCCGTCGCCCGCCAGGCACCCCATCCAACAAGCACGAAGGCGAAAACAAACGCTGTCCTACACGCCAAAGCCCGTATAGCTGGTCCGGCTCCTTCGACCACGACAGGAGCCACGACCATGAAGCCCAGCAAGCACGCCATCGGCGAACGTGCCGAGCCGGCCGCCCAGCCCCGGCCGGCAACCGACCCCAGCTTCGTCGACGATCTCGAGCCCGTCCCCGTCCGCACCCGTTGGCGCGGCTGGTCGGCAGAGCGGCAGCGCGAATTCCTGATCGCGCTGGCGGAAACCGGCTCGATCAGCATGGCCTGCAATCAGGTGAAGATGACGTCGCGCTCCGCCTATCGCCTGCGCCAGCGGCCCGACGCCGCCGCCTTCGCGCGCGCCTGGGACGATGCGCTGCGCATCGCGACGACGCGACTGACGACGCTCGCCTATGAGCGCGCGGTCCGCGGCACGCTGACCGAGACGTTCGACCAGTTCGGCAACCTCACCGGCCAGCGCCGCACGCCGTCGGACAAGCTGTTGATGTTCCTGCTCGGCCACCTGCTGCCCGCGGGTCGTCCCGGCGATCGCTGGCCGGGGTTGCAGGAATTGGGCACGGCGCGGCTCGCCGATTTCCCCGCCAGCCTCGCCGCGCTGACCGACAGCGATACGGAGATCGTCCCCTATCGGGCGGAGGATTTCTACGGCGATCCGCCCCACGATCCCGCGGACTGCACGTGACGGCGACGGACGCACCCTCGCGCGCGCACGCGAGAGAGTGCGACTTTTGGGAACTTCGGGTATCGGGCTACCGGCTGCGGCGGGTCGGCGCGTGGAAGTCGGCGGGCTTGTCGGCGATCCAGCGCAGGAAGCGGGCGATCGCCGGCTCGCCGCGCAGCGCATCGAGCGTGCCGAGCCGCGCCAGCTCGGCGTTGGCCAGCGTCGCGTGGATCGTGCGGTGGCAGATCGGGTGGACCGGCTCGGTCTCGCGCCCGCCCTCGCTCTTGGGGACGACATGGTGCCACTCGGTCTGGGCACCCAGCGGCCGGCCGCACAGCGCGCAGGGGCCCGGCGCCTCGGCGACCGCGCGCGCCGCCAGCGCCGCTGCCGCGGCCAAGCCTTGCCTACGCCGCACCCTGCCCGTCACCCTTCGCGCTTCCCATGCGTTGACCGATCCCGACAGGAGAGATGGCATGACCGAGAAGAAGGGCAAGGGCAGCGACACCGCCCAGCGCGCCAACGCCAAGGCCGCGAAGGACGGCGAGAAGAACCCCCGCAAGAGCTCGGCGGCGCAGGCCGAGCTCGGCAAGAAGGGCGGCAAGGCGGCCGCCAAGAAATAGGCGGCTCGGCGTTTCGGGCGGGGCTAGGGAATGACGTGGCAGTCGACGCCGCGGCGGCCCGGCCCGTCGAACACCGCCTCGCGCCCGCTGCCGCGCAGCGAATAGCCGCCGGCGGCGTAATGGATGCCCGAGGCGGCGGGCTGCTGGCGCAGCGTCATCGCCTTGCCCCTGTCCAGCCACACGCGGGCGTTCTGCGCGACGTTGTCGAACTCGACCGTCATCGTCGCAGCCCCGCAGCGATAGCGAGCCGAGACGGTGGGCGGCATGTCGAAGGCGGCCAGCTTCGACGCGCCGGGCCTCGCCGCCGCATAGCCGGCGATGTCGCGCTCCGCACGCTTGGCGGCGGCGTTCAGGTCGGCGCTATCCGTCGTCGCTTCGCCGTCGGTACAACCGACCAACAGCGCGAGCGACGCCAGGGACCAATGGCGCATGGTCGTCTCCCTCGGCATCGATGCCCAGCCGATGCACGATCGAATGCGCCATGATATTGATCGAGATCAGCGGCAGTGGAGATTACGGGCGAAGCGCCGCATCGTCGGTGTCGCCCAGCTCGTCCTCGTCGACGCTGCCGTCGTCGAACTCGTCCTGGACGTCGTCTTCCGCGATGGCGGTGTCGCGCATCGTCGCCTCGCTGTCCTCTTCGCCCGTTTCTTCGGAATCGAGGTCGAGTTCGTCGATATTCTCGTCCTCGACATCGTCGTCGCCGAGGTCGGGGTCGAGATCGGTCAGGACGACGCCGTCGGTCGGTCCGTCGCGGGTCGCCTCCAGGATCTCGGCACGCTGGCTTTCGTCATAGCCTTCCTCGTCCCAGCCGTCGTCGCCACTGCCGATCCCGGGAACCTGGTGTCCGCCCATCATTACCTCCTGCGATTGTCTAGGAAGCGAACGGCGGCGGGGGTGCCCGGGTTCCTTAGACCGGCCGATACAGCCTACCGCGCTCGGTAATGGCGACGATGACGAACGAGATGATCCCGCAGATCAGGAACCCCGCCTCCAGTGGCCGGGTCGTGCCGTCGAACGCCTGGCCGATGACCACGCCGATGCCCGATCCCAGCAGCACGCTCACGAAGCCCTGCACGCTCGACGCGGTGCCGGCGATGTGGCCCATATTCTCCATCGCCATCGCCGAGAAGTTGGAGGTGGCGAGGCCGAAGCACGCCATCGTCACCGCCTGCAGCGCCAGGAACGTCCACAGGTTCTCGATCCCTGCCAGCGCCAGCGTCAGATGGACCGCCGACAGCAGGATCAGCAGCGTCAGTGCACTGTGGCTGATCAGCCGCGTGCCCAGCCGCATCACCAGCCGCGCGTTGGTCAGGTTCGCGATCGCCATCAGGAACGACGTCGCCGCGAACATTCCGCCCAGCCAGCTACCATGGCCGAACGTCTCCGACACGATCTGCTGCACCGAATTGAGATAGCCGTACAAGGCGCCGAGCAGCATGCCCGAGGCGAGCGTGTAACCGAGCGACCAGCGATCGCGGACGGTCACCTCCCACCCGCCGACGATCCGCCCCACCGACAGCGGTAGCGCGTCCTCGGGCTTCAGCGTTTCGGGCATGCGCAGGTAGAACCAGGTGAACACCACGAGGCTGGCCACCGAAATCGCCCAGAAGATCCCGCGCCAGTTGGCGAAGAGCAGCACCCCCTGGCCGAAACTCGGCGCCAGGATCGGCACCAGCATGAAGACCATGAACGCGATCGACATGACCTTCGCCATCGCCCGCCCGTGGAAACAATCGCGGACCAGCGCCACCGTCGCCACCCGCGTCGCGGCGATCAGCGCCCCGCCGACGACTCGGGCGATCAGCAGCAGCGTAAAGCTGCCCGCCATTGCCGCCGCGGCGTTCGCCACCGCATAGCCCGCCATCGAGCACAGCAGCACCCTTCGTCGGCCGAACCGGTCGGCGAGCGGTCCATGGATGAGATGCGCCGCGCCGAAGCCGACGACGAAGGCGGTGACGACGAACTGGCGATGATTGTCCGAGTCGACGTTCAGCGCCTCCCCGATCGCGGGCAGCGCCGGCAGCATCGAATCGATCCCCAGTGCCGTCAGCGACATCAGCGCCGCCACCAGCGCAACGAACTCGACGAAGCCGATCGGCGCACCGGCCACGGCCGGCGCCTGGGTTTCTGGCTGCTGGGTCATGCGTCTTCGCTAGCGGCTGTTGCGGCGCAGCGTAACCCCGGCCGTGCGCGACATACGTATGACGCCGGGTGCATTGAGGCGCAGGCCGCGTGCGCCTATACTGATCCTTTCCCGTTGTTCGGACACGCAATCATGCTCGACACCCCTTCCGCCGAAGTCCCCGTCCTCAGCCTGTCCGATCAGGAACGCGATCCCGATGCGTTCGCGGCGGCATTCGGCGGTTCGTTCGAGCGGTTCGGCTTCGCGATCGTCGCCGACCATGGCGTTCCCCAGCCGCTGATCGACCGCGCCTGGGCGGAAACCGAGGCGCTGTTCGCGCTGCCCGAGGAGGAAAAGCGCGGCTATTTCGTGGCCGGCGGCGGCGGTGCGCGCGGCTACACGCCGTTCAAGACCGAGATCGCCAAGGACGCCAAGCACGTCGACCTCAAGGAATTCTGGCACGTCGGCCGCGAACTGCCCGAGGGCCATCGCTTTGCGGGCAACATGGCGCCGAACATCTGGCCGGCGCGGCCGGAGGGGTTCAAGGATACCTTCATCGAGCTGTTCGCTGCCTTCGATCGCGCCGGTGACCGATTGCTGTCGGCGATCGCCCGCCACCTGAAGCTCGCGCCCGACTGGTTCGACCCGGCGGTCAAGGACGGCAACTCGGTGCTGCGCCTGCTCCACTATCCGCCGATCCCGGTCGATGCCGAGGGCGTCCGCGCCGGCGCGCATGAGGACATCAACCTCATCACCCTGCTTCTTGGCGCCGAAGAGGCCGGGCTCGAGCTGCTCGATCGCAACACCGGCCGCTGGCTTGCGATCAAGCCGCCCGAGGGCGCGATGGTCGTCAACGTCGGCGACATGCTCCAGCGACTGACCAACAACGTCCTGCCCTCGACCACCCACCGCGTCGTCAACCCGCCGCCCGAGCGCCGCGGCCATTCGCGCTACTCGATGCCCTTTTTCCTCCACCCTGCGCCAGATTTTCTGATCGAGACGCTGCCGGGCTGCGTGACGCCGGACAATCCGAACCGTTACCCGCAGCCGATCACCGCGCATGACTATTTGCACGAACGGCTAGTGGAGATTGGCCTGATCAAGAAGTAGCGCCCAGCGCTTCGGCTCGGTCGAGGTCTTTGGCACGGCCAAAACGGTGGAGCAGGTCGATCAACTCGGCTCGGGTAGGCACATAAACGCCGCCGAGCCCGATCCGCGATCCGATCGAGACAGGCACCCACTCGCTCCGATCGCGGAGGCACAGACCTGCCATCAACTCGACCGGCAACGGCGCCGCATCCCAGCGGCTGAAGACGTCGGAACGGAACCGGGCATCGGGCCGTCCTGCCTCGACGGGTATATCGAGCGCATCGAACACGCGTGGCACGTCCTCGATATCGATGAGGATATCCACGTCGCCAACGTCGGTAGGGGCACCATGTAGCGCCACGGCTGCGCTGCCGATGACCCACCACGGCTTCATCGCACCCGTCATCGTCGCGGCCACTAAACGCAGTGTGCCACTTAGGGGATCGGCTGGGCTCAATCGAACCCACGCTCCAGATACCGCGTCGCCATCGCGCAGTGCATCGCGATGCCGCGCGCCATCACCGCTTCGTCGATCGTCATCTTCGTGTTGTGAAGCGGCGGGTTGGTGCGCCAGTCGGTGCCGTCGGGCGCCACGCCGATGAAGCCCATCGCGCCCGGCACCTCGCGCAGCACATAACTGAAATCCTCGCCCCCCATCATCGGCGCCGGCATGGTATGGTATGCGTCCTCGCCGCCGATCGCGACCGCGCAGCCCTTCATCACCGCGAGCGCGCGCGGGTCGTTCATCGTCACGGGATAGCCATCGTCGATCCACGCCTCGGCGGTCGCGCCATGCGCCGCGGCGATGCCCGTGACGATCCGCTCGAACGCCTCGAACATCGTCGTGCGGGTCGCCTCCGACAACGTCCGGAGCGTGCCCAGCATCTCGCACGTGTCGGGGATGATATTGTGTGCCGTGCCGCCCGCATGAAGCGAGGTGATCGAGAGCACCGCAGGATCCTGCACGGGGATGCGCCGCGCGATGAAGGTCTGGAGCGCGGTCACGATCTCTGCCGCGATCGGCACCGGGTCGATATTCTCGTGCGGCATCGCCGCGTGCCCGCCGCGGCCGGTGATCCGCGCGTGAACGGTGTTCGCCGACGCGAGCAGCGGACCCGCCCGGCTCACCAGCACGCCCGACGGCATGTTGGGCGAGATGTGCAGCGCGAACGCCGCCTCGGGCGCCGGGTCGGCGAGCAGCCCGTCCTCCATCATGAAGCGGGCGCCGTGATGCCCCTCTTCGCCGGGCTGGAACATGAAGACGATCGTGCCGGGCAGTCCGTCGCGGCGCGCACATAGCGCCTTGGCCGCGCCGACCAGCATCGCCGTATGCGAGTCGTGGCCGCACGCATGCATGCGGCCGGGAATGGTTGAGGCGAAGTCGAGCCCCGTCTCCTCGTTCATCGGCAGCGCGTCCATGTCGCCGCGCAGCAGTACGGTGCGCCCGTTGCTGCCCTGCCCGCCCCCGGCCGCACCGCCGCGCAGGACCGCCACGAACCCCGTGGTCGACCGACTGTCGCGGATCTCCAGCGGCAGACCGGCGAGCGCCGCCTTCGCCTTCTCGGTCGTCAGCGGGCAATGCAACCCGATCTCCGGCTCGGCGTGGATCGCCCGGCGCAGCGCGATCGTCTCGGGCAGTTGCGCCTCGCCGACCGCCAGCCAGTCGGTCGCCTCTACATGATCCCAGCTCATCGTCCTGCTCCCGTCTATTTCAGCAATCCGCCGAGCACGCCGCGCAGCAACCCGCCGACCAGCCCGCCCGACGACGAACGGCGACGCGTTCCGCTCCCGAACACCTGCTTGCCGATCTCGTTCGCGACCTGACGTCCGATCGACGACGAGGCAGCGCGCGTCGCCGATCCGGCGATCTTCGCCCAGGGGCTGTTCGCCGCCTCGCGCTCGGCATCGCGCTGCGCCTGCCGGTCGAGCCGTGCCTGGCGATCCTCTTCCCGTTGCCGGGCCGCCTCGGCCTTGGCCGCTTCGCGCGCGGCGAGCGCATCGGCCTTGGCCTGCGCCGCTGCGGCCTTTTCCGCATCGGTCTGCGCCTTCGCCTGGGCGGCGGCGGCGGCGGCCTGCTGCGCCTTGGCGCCGAGCATCTCTTCCGCCGACTCGCGATCGACCAGCGTGTCGTACTTATTGCCGATCGCGTCGGTCTGGATCAGTACGCTGCGCTCGGCGGGCGTCACCGGGCCGACGCGGCTCTCGGGCGGCTTGATCAGCGTCCGCTCGACCGGCGAGGGCGAGCCGTCGGGCTGGAGCAACGACACCAGTGCCTCGCCGATCGCCAGCTCGGTGATCGCGGTCGCGACGTCGACCCCCGAGTTGGCGCGGAACGTATCCGCCGCCGCCCGCACCGCCTGCTGGTCGCGGGGCGTGAAGGCGTTGAGCTTGTGCTGGACCCGATTGTTCAGCTGCGCTGCGACGGTATCGGGAATGTCGATCGGGTTCTGGGTGATGAAATAAACGCCCACCCCCTTCGACCGGATCAGCCGCACCACCTGCTCGATCTTTTCGAGCAGCGCCGGCGGCGCGTTGTCGAACAGCAGGTGCGCCTCGTCGAAGAAGAAGACGAGCTTCGGCTTATCGGGATCGCCCACCTCGGGCATGTTCTCGAACAGCTCGCTCAGCAGCCACAGCAGGAAGGTGGCATAGAGCTTCGGGCTGGCCATCAGCTTGTCGGCGGCGAGGATGTTGACGATCCCGCGCCCCTTGTCGTCGAAACCGATGAAATCCTTCATGTCGAGCGCCGGCTCGCCGAAGAAATGCTCGCCCCCCTGGCTGCGCAGCTGGAGCAGCGAGCGCTGGATCGCACCGATCGACTGCTTCGACACATTGCCGAAGGTCGTCGTCAATTCGTCGGCGCGGTTGGCGCATTCGCTCAGCATCGCCTGAAGGTCGTCGAGGTCGAGCAGCAGCAGCCCGTCCTGATCGGCGACGTGGAAGGCGATCGTCAGCACGCCCTCCTGCACCTCGTTGAGGTCCATCAGCCGCGCGAGCAGCAGCGGCCCCATCTCGCTGACGGTGGTGCGGATCGGATGGCCCTGCTCGCCGAACAGGTCCCAGAACTGAACGGGATTGTCGCGATACTGCCAGTCGGTCTCGCCGACCTCGGCGGCACGCTTGGCGAAGGTGTCGTGCAGCTTCGACTGCGCCGACCCGGCCATCGCCAACCCCGACAGGTCACCCTTCACGTCGGCGACGAAGCTCGGCACGCCGGCCGCGGAAAAGCCCTCGACGATCCCCTGCAGCGTCACCGTCTTGCCAGTGCCCGTCGCCCCGGCGATCAGCCCGTGACGGTTCGCCCGCTTCAGGTTGAGCACCTGCGGCTTGGCGGCATCCCCTGCCGTGCTACCGATGAAGATGCCGTCGGTCATCTCGCCTCCTTGCCGTGATCGCGACGAAGACTAGCGCGCAGCGTCGGCAAGGAGAAATGAAAAGGGCCGCCGCTTCGACGAAGCGACGGCCCTTTCTCACCGTTAGGCCGCGGACCTTACCCGCTGATCTTCACTGCGACGAACTGCGGCGCACCGCGCCCACGTTGGACTAGCAGCAACACCGACGTGCGATTGAGTGCCTTGGCCGAAGCTACCGCCTGATTAAGGTCGGCGGCAGAGCGCACCGGCGTTCCATTGACCGCCGAGATGACGTCGCCACGGCGCAGCTTTCCGGCCGCATCGCTGGAATCGCTGACCGAGCCGATCACAACACCTTGGACCGAGCCATCGACACCCACGGCTCGGGCGATCGCGGGCGTCAGCGGCTGCACTGCGAGGCCAAGCGATCCACCACGCGCCGGGACACCCTGCGTCGTGCCGTCGCCATCGTCATCATCCGCGCCAAAGCCCTGCGCGTCGCCGCCGTTCATCGCCGCCAGCTGGTCGTTCGACGGCCGGGTGACGACGTTGATGTTCGCCGTTACCGGCTTGCCGTTGCGCAGGATGTCAAGCCGCGCGGTCGATCCCGGCGGCACCGTCGCGATCAGGCGCGACAGCGTCTGGTCGGGAGTCACCGCCTGGCCGTTGACGCGGATCACCACGTCGCCGGCACGAACTCCCGCCTTGCCCGCCGGGCCATCGGGGGTGACGCCCGAGATCAGCTCGCCCTGGTTCGGCGGAATGCCCAGGGCCGCCGCCGCATCGCTGTCGACTGGCCCGCCCAGCGTCACGCCGATATAGCCGCGGCTGATCGTGCCGCCCTTCATGAAGGTGTCGATGATCGGCTTGACGATGGCCGCGGGGATCGCGAAGCCGATGCCGATGTTGCCGCCGGTCTGGCTGAAGATCTGCGAGTTCACGCCGATCACGTTGCCGTTCAGGTCGAACATCGGTCCGCCCGAGTTGCCTTGGTTGATCGAAGCATCGGTCTGGATGAACCGATCGTAGGCGCCGCCCTGCCCGGTCACGCGATTGGTCGCCGAGATGATGCCCGCGGTCACTGTGCCGCCGAGGCCATAGGGCTCGCCGATCGCCACCACCCAGTCGCCGACGCGCGCCTTCGACGAATCGCCGAATTTCACGAACGGCAGGTTGCGGGCGTCGATCTTCAGCAGCGCCAAGTCAGAGTCCTGGTCCTTGCCGATGACCTTGGCCGGATATTCCTTGAAATCGCTGAGCGTGACCGTGATCGAGTCGACCGTCGCACCCTTCGCGCCTGGCGAGATCACGTGATAGTTGGTCACGACATAACCGTCGGGCGAGATCAGGAAGCCCGATCCCAGCGAGGCGCCCTGCCGCTTCACCGGCGCACCGCCACCGCCCATGCCACCGAACAGTTCGCCGAACGGCGTGCCTTGGAACGGATTCGCCTGCTGCTGCTGGACGATGGTCTGTTTGGTCGAGATATTGACGACCGCCGGCTGGAGCCGCGCGACCATGTCGGCGAAGCTCATCGGCGCGCCGGCGCGCGGGGTCATCGCCTGGATCGCGCCGGGTTCGTTCTGCGCGACTTGCGCCGTCGTCGGCTGGAGCGCCAGCGTCGCGGTCGCGCCGCCGAGGAGAAGGGCACCGGTGATAGCGTAGGCGTAACGCACGTGGGGATAGTCCTCTCGATTGAGCCTGTCGTTTACATTCGTGAGCGACGACGGCTGAACGCCGGTTGAATGTCGCTCACGAATACACAACGCCTAGCTTGATACGAAGAGCCTGGGTTTCAACGTTCACGGCCCTCGAATTCACGCAAATAACTGTTGTTGGGCGACAAGATGATCGACGTCGACCCCTGCGGTTCCGTTCCTCCGTCCGCACCGAAGGTGTGCCGGTAGGACTGCATCGCGCGATAGAAGTCGTAGAAATCGGCGTCCTTGGTGAAGCTCTGCGCATAAACCTTCGCCGCATCGGCGTCGGCCTGGGCGCGGATGATCTGCGCCGTCTTCTGCCCCTGCGCGCGGATCGTCGCCGCCTGCTGCTGACGCGCGGTGCGCATCCGCTGCAGCGCGCTGTCGAGCGGGCTGCCCTGCGGCAGGTCGGCATGCTTGATCCGCACGTCGACGACCTGGACGCCGTACTGGCTGGCGGTTCGCTGGAGCCGCGCCTGGATCGCGTTCATCACCTCGTCGCGCTCGGAACTGAGCAGCGTCGCGAACGGCCGCTTGCCGAGCTCGCTGCGCACCGCAGAACCGAGCAGCGGCTGCAGCGCATCGGTCACCCGCTGCTCGCTGCCCGCGGTCACCACCATGCGCAGCGGATCGGTGATGCGGAACCGCGCGAACGCGTCCACCTCCAGCCGGAGCTGATCGGACGACAGCACCTGCTGGTTGTCGTAATCGACGTCGAGGACGCGCTTGTTCACCCACACCAGCCGGTCGATCAGCGGGATGCGGACGATCAGCCCGGCGCCACTGCGCCCGAATATCTCGTTGGGCTTCCAGGCATTGACGGTACGTACCGGCCGCTCGAAGCGCAGCACGACGACCTGCTTGGTCTCGGGCACGATCGCGAAGGTCATCGCCATCACGACGACGACGAACAACGCGATGATGCCGAGCGCGAGCGGATTGCGGAATAGCGAGGCGTTCACTGGCCGCCTCCCGATTGCGGCTGGGGCTGGACCGGTTGCTGCGGTTGCGGCTGCGTCACCTGCGGCTCGGCGAGGCGCCGCGTCGGCTGCCCGCTGAGATAGGGCACGACGTTGCTCGGCTCGACGATCGTCTTGTCGCTGCGCGCCAGCACCGCTTCCATGGTCTCGTAATACATGCGGCGGCGGGTCACCTCGGGCGCCAGGCGATACTGCTCGTACACCTTGTCGAACTGCGCCGCCTCGCCCTCGGCACGGGCGATCACCTGCTGCGCATAGGATTGTGCCTGGTTGCGGAAGGCGATCGATTCCTGCTGCGCGGCAGTCACGTCCTTGAACGCGTCGTTGACCCGCTCGGGCGGATCGGCCTGCTTGATGCCGACGCCCTGGATGCGGATGCCCGCGTTATATTCGTCGAGGATCTGCTGCATGCGCTGCTGCACCTCGGCCTCGATCTGCTGGCGGCCGGTCGTCAGAGCCTCGTCGAGGGTGACGTTCGCCACCACCTCGCGCATCGCGCTCTCGGCGGTCGCGCGGACGGTGCCGCGCGGCTCGGCGATCTGGAACGCGAAGTCGACCGGGTCGGCAATGCTCCAGCGCACCGAATAAGCCAGATCGATGATGTTCTGGTCGCGCGTCAGCATCAGATTCTCGCCGCCGCCGTCCGGAAAATCCTCGGTGCGGATCGCCTGGACGTCGACCTTGTCGACGTTGGCGATCGGTGCGGGCAGCGTCACCTGGATGCCGGGATCGAGCGTGCCGACATAGCGTCCGAAATAGGTCACGACGCCGCGCTCCTGCGGCCCGATCGGATGGATCGACGTGACCCCGACCCAGGCGACGAGCACCAGCCCGGCGCCGATCGCCCACAAGGTACGCGCATTGGCGCCGCCCGGCAGGTTGCCGAAGCCACCACCGCCGCCGCCATCGCCGCCGCCGCCGCGCGCCTTCTTCAAAAATTCGTCGAGCGCGCTCGGCTTGGCGCCGCCGCGACGGCCACCGGGCGGCACCGCCCAGGGATTGCGCGGGCCGGTGCCCGAAGGGTCGTCACCTTGGCTCCACGGGCCCTTGGGCGGTTCGACGGCGAGTACGGGAGGGCGCGAACGACGGCCCGGCAGCTGGATCATGACATCCCTTATAAGAGGCGCGTGGCGGAAAAACAGTGGCAAGCAGCCGAGGTGGTCCTATGGCCCGCGCATGATCGATCAGGAAGCCATCCGCCACGCGATCGCCGCCGTCGCCGGCGACCGCGCCACCGTCCGCATCGAGGGCGAGCGCGTCGGGGTCGTCATCGATGCCAGCGGCCTCGACGCCGCCGCGCGCGAGGCGCTGGAAGCCCGCGTCCGTGCCGCGGCGAGCGCACCTGGCGTCGGCGAAGTCCGCGTCGTCTCCACCGCCGAACGGGTGGCTCGTGCGCTGATCGCCGTCGCCAGCGGCAAGGGCGGCGTCGGCAAGTCGACGCTCGCCGCCAACCTCGCCATCGCGCTGTCGCGCGCCGGGCGGCGCGTCGGCCTGGTCGACGCCGACATCTACGGCCCGTCGCAACCGCGACTGATGGCGGTCGAGGGAACGCGCCCGACCGCGCACGACAAGACGCTCGATCCGGTGCCGACGCCCTATGGCGTTCCGCTGTTGTCGATGGGTCAGCTCGTCGCGCCGGGCAAGGCGCTGGCATGGCGCGGGCCGATGGCGGCCGGCGCGCTCGGCCAGCTGGTCGAGGCGGCGTGGGGCGCGGCCGATACGCTGGTCCTCGATCTGCCACCCGGCACCGGCGACGTGCAGCTGACGATGGTGCAGAAATATCGCCCCGCCGGCGCGGTGATCGTCTCGACGCCGCAGGACCTGGCGCTGATCGACGCGACCCGCGCGATCGACCTGTTCAACACTGCCGGCGTGCCGATCATCGGCCTGGTCGAAAACATGGCCGGCTACACCTGCCCGCATTGCGGCGAGACGTCCGATCCCTTCGGCAACGGCGGCGCCGAGGCGGCGGCGGCGCGGCTCGCCATCCCGTTCCTGGGACGCGTCCCGCTGACGATCGACATCCGTGCGGCGTCCGATGCCGGCACCCCGCCCGCAGCGGACCCGGACGACCGGATTTTCGCCCCGATCGCGGCTCGGCTCGTCGAGTGGCTCGCCCGGCGTTGAAACCGGACGGGCACTTCGACGTTATCTTGTTACCGGTCGTGCCCGTCGCGTACAGCACGCGGCACGAGCGGACCAGTTTCCCCAGCGGAGCGCCGCCATGCCCCTGACCGCCGACGACGACCTGCGCTCGCTCCTCGGCGAGGCGCGGGTGATCGCGATGGTCGGTGCCTCGGACCGTCCAGATCGGCCCTCCTACGGCGTGATGGCGATGCTCCAGCGCCACGGCTATCGCGTCATTCCCGTCAACCCGCAGATCGGCGGCGAGCATATCCACGGCGAATATGTCTTCGCCGACCTCGCCGACATCGGCGAGCCGATCGATATCGTCGACATCTTCCGCCGTCCCGCGGCGGCCGGCGAGGCGGTGGATCAGGCGATCGCGGTCGGCGCCAAGGCGGTGTGGATGCAGCTGGGCGTCGTCAACGACGAGGCGGCGGCGCGCGCCGAGGCGGCGGGACTGAAGGTCGTGATGGACCGCTGTCCCGCGATCGACATTCCCCGGTTGAACGTACCGCGCATCAGCGCTTGAATTCACCTCGCTGATCGCGGAGGGCTGCGGCTCTCTACATGGGAGGGCGAGTCGATGATCGCATTGCTGCTGGCCTTGGCCGACGGTCCCGCCGATTTCGCTGCCCGGGCCGCCGCGATGACGAGCGTCGCGCAGCAATGTCCGCGCGTCGTCACGACCACCGACGTCACCGTCTGCGGCCTGCGCAGCGCCGATCGCTACCGCGTTCCCTTCGTCGGCCCCGAGCCGGGCGATCCCCGCCACCAATCGGTCGCGGCCGAACGCAACAAGCTGCTCGCCCGCACCACCCCGATCGACGAGATGAGCCCCTTCCTCGTCAACGGCGGCATGGCCGGCGTCACCGTCGGCACCGGTCGCACCGGCGGGCTCGACACCCGGAAGATCGCGCCGTGATCGCCGCGACCCTACTGATGCTGCAGGCGGCGGCGACCCCGCCGGCGACTTCGCCCAAACCGGCCCCGCCGCCCGAGCGCTTCTCGATCCTGCTCCAGGATTGTCCCCGGGAAACCAACGCCAAGGGCGACGTGGTGGTCTGTGCCGACAGTCCCAATGCCCAGCGCATCCCCCTGCCCGACGAGCGCGTGCCGAGCGGGCCGGTGCCGTCGAACCCGAACCTGACCGGGATCGGCGCGCTGGGGGCGGACGGCACGCCCTGCGCTGCACGGCAGGGCGGCTGCCTCGTCGGTTTCGGACCGCCGATCGTCCCGATGGTCAAGGGCCTGGTTAACGCCGCCAAGAGCGCCTTTGCCAGGAAGCCCGACAAGTCGAACAGGATTCCGATCCCGCTCGACTGACGCGCCTCAGCGTTCGATCCGCTCGGTATGCGGCCGCGCCGCCACCTCGCTCACGGTGCGGGGCGGCTGGTCGAGCCAGAACGGCGCGAGCTTGGGCGAATCGGCCCGCTCGATCCCCACCGCGAACGACTGCGCCGCCTGGCGCCGCTCGCCGGCGGCGAGGTAGCGGCAGTTGATCGCCACCAGCGGCACCAGCATCGGCCGGCCGTTCGCCGACACCGGCCGGATCGCATCGCGCGGCTGCGCGGCGACGACCCGCAGCGTCCGCGTCTCGCCCGGCGCGAGCGCAAAGGGCGGCACCGCCGGCCGTCCATCCTCGCCAGCGATGACCGCGGCGAGCACCGCCTCGTGCCCGTCGTGGACGCTGGTCAGCGTCGCCGCGACGCGGATGTCCTGCGCCGCTTCCGGCCCGACGTTGGTCACGGTCAACTCGGCCTCGACCACCGCCGACAGCAGGTTGAGCCCGGCGCGCGTCGGGCGCAGCACGAAGCCGAGGCGCGCGGTGGGCGGCGCGGCGATCGGGACCGGCGGGACCGGCTCGGGTGCGGGGGGCGGTGGCGGCGGTACGGCGGCCGGCTCGACGAACGCTTCCTCGCTGCCGACCACGCCCGGGCGTCGCCGCAGGACGACGGCGGATACCGCGGCGCCCGCGATCGCGGCGATCACCAGCCACCACCACGCCCAACCGCTCGCCTCGACTGCCTGCGGCTCCAGCGGAGCGGTGACGGCGGGGGCCGGCGTCGCGACGGGTTGCGGTGTCGGCCGGGCATCGGCTGACGGCGTCGGCGCTGGGGCGCGCGGGGGCGCCTCCGACGTCTCGCCCTCACTGGGGGATGGCGTGGACGCCGGCTCGGGCGTCGGCGTGACGCGCGGCGTGGGCTCGGCGCGGGGAGTGGGTGTCGACCGCGGCGTCGGCGTTGCGGTCGGCGTCGGCGCCGGCAGGACGATCACCGGCGCTGCCGGGATCGGAACCGCGGTGGCGGCAGGCGCTGGGGTCGGCGATACGGAGGGGGCTTCCTGCGCGACCAGCGCGAGGACGAGAAGCGTCGGAACCATCGCCGACCGCCGATAGAGCAGCCGCGCCGAGAGACACAATCGCTGCGATGAACGGGGGCGTGGGGGCGACGATTTGAAACGAGGCGGCCCTTAACGGCACGGGGCCCGCCCTTCTCAGCCGAAGCGCGAGCCCCACTCCACCGTTACGTGGTTGGCTTGGACACCGTGACCGAGAACACGACATGGTTAATTCGGTTCCACGGCAAAGCGTTCCCGGCGGTTGACGCTCCCCTGCCCCACCCTTATATGCCGGTCCTCACCACAGCATCCGGGACATGGGGCGCCGTCGCGCAGTGCCCCGTACGAATAGGATGCCGCGGTCACGACGCTATCAAGCCGACGCAGGATTTGCGATCGGCTTTTTTGCGTCGCTTGTCCTGCGCTCGAGACATTCTGGCTGACGAGGCACATTACCCATGGCGACCAAGGCGATCGACGGCGGCACCGCCCGCACGGAGAAGCGCGGCACGCGCAAGCGGCGCATCCGTAAGGTTTTCGGCAACATCCACGAAGTGGTGCAGATGCCGAACCTGATCGAGGTCCAGCGCGAGAGCTACGAGCAGTTCCTGCGTTCGGACAAGAGCACCGGCCACGTCTCGGGCCTCGAGAAGACGCTGCGCAGCGTCTTCCCGATCCAGGATTTCGCGGGCACCGCCTATCTCGATTTCGACGACTATGTCCTCGAGCCGCCGAAGTTCGACGTCGAGGAATGCCGCCAGCGCGGCATCACCTATGCCGCGCCGATGCGCGTCACCCTGCGCCTGACCGCGTTCGAGGTCGATCCCGATACCGAGGCCAAGTCGGTCATCGATATCAAGGAGCAGGACGTCTACATGGGCGACATGCCGCTCATGACCGAGAACGGCACCTTCTTCATCAACGGCACCGAGCGCGTCATCGTCAGCCAGATGCACCGCAGCCCGGGCGTGCTGTTCGACCATGACCGCGGCAAGACGCATGCCAGCGGCAAGTATCTCTTCGCGGCGCGCGTGATCCCCTACCGCGGTTCGTGGCTCGATTTCGAGTTCGACGCCAAGGACATCGTCAACGTCCGCATCGACCGCAAGCGCAAGCTGCCGGTGACGACGCTGCTCTATGCCCTGGGCATGAACGGCGAGGAGATCCTCAACTATTTCTACAACCGCCTGACGTTCGTGCGCGGCGACGGCGGCTGGAAGATCCCGTTCCAGCCGGAGAACTGGCGCGGCGTGAAGCCGACCTACGACATCGTCGACGGCAGCTCGGGCGAGGTGGTGTTCGCCGCCGGCCAGAAGATCAGCCCGCGCGCCGCGAACAAGGCGGCCAAGGACGGCCTGACCGAGCTGCTGATCCCGACCGAGGAGATCTACGGCCGCTATTCGGCGTTCGACCTGATCAACACCTCGACCGGCGAGATCTACGTCGAGGCGGGTGACGAGATCGGCCCAGACAATCTGGAAAGCCTGGACAAGGCGGGCATCGATTCGATCGAGCTGCTCGACATCGACCATGTCGCGACCGGCCCCTGGATCCGCAACACGCTGAAGGCGGACAAGGCCGAGGAGCGCGAGCAGGCGCTGTCGGACATCTACCGCGTGATGCGCCCCGGCGAGCCGCCGACGCTGGAGACAGCCGAGGCGCTGTTCGCCGGCCTGTTCTTCGATCCCGATCGCTACGACCTGTCGGCCGTCGGCCGCGTCAAGCTGAACATGCGTCTCGACCTCGACGTCGAGGACACGGTGACGACGCTGCGTACCGAGGACATCCTGTCGGTCATCAAGACCCTTGTCGACCTGAAGGACGGCAAGGGCGAGATCGATGACATCGACAACCTCGGCAACCGCCGCGTGCGTTCGGTGGGCGAGCTGCTGGAGAACCAGTATCGCGTCGGCCTGCTGCGCATGGAGCGCGCGGTGAAGGAGCGCATGTCGTCGGTCGACGTGTCGACGGTCATGCCGAACGACCTGATCAACGCCAAGCCCGCGGTCGCCGCGGTGCGCGAGTTCTTTGGCTCGTCGCAGCTGTCACAGTTCATGGACCAGACCAACCCGCTCTCCGAAGTGACGCACAAGCGTCGCGTCTCGGCGCTCGGGCCGGGCGGCCTCACGCGTGAGCGTGCGGGCTTCGAGGTTCGCGACGTCCACCCGACCCACTATGGCCGCATCTGTCCGATCGAGACGCCGGAAGGCCCGAACATCGGCCTCATCAACTCGCTGTCGACCTTCGCCCGCGTCAACAAGTACGGCTTCATCGAGACGCCGTATCGCAAGGTGATCGACGGCAAGGTGACCGACGAGGTCGTGTACCTGTCGGCGATGGAGGAGCAGAAGCACACCGTCGCGCAGGCGTCGGCCGCCACCGACGAGGATGGCCGCTTCGTCGAGGAGCTGGTCTCCGCGCGTCAGGCGGGCGAGTTCCTGATGGCGCTGCCCGAAACGATCACGCTGATGGACGTCAGCCCGAAGCAGCTGGTGTCGGTCGCCGCGTCGCTGATCCCGTTCCTGGAGAATGACGACGCCAACCGCGCGCTGATGGGCTCGAACATGCAGCGCCAGGCGGTGCCGCTGGTCAAGGCCGAGGCGCCGTTCGTCGGCACCGGCATGGAAGAGACGGTGGCGCGCGATTCGGGCGCCGCGATCTCGGCCAAGCGTGCGGGCATCGTCGATCAGGTCGACGCGTCGCGTATCGTGGTGCGCGCGACGGGTGAGATCGACGCCGGCAAGTCGGGCGTCGACATCTACAGCCTGATGAAGTTCCAGCGTTCGAACCAGTCGACCTGCATCAACCAGCGTCCGCTGGTGAAGGTGGGCGACGTGGTCGACGCCGGCGACGTCATCGCCGACGGTCCCTCAACCGAGTTCGGCGAGCTCGCGCTCGGCCGCAACGCGCTCGTCGCGTTCATGCCGTGGAACGGGTACAACTACGAGGACTCGATCCTCATCTCCGAACGGATCGTGAAGGACGACGTGTTCACGTCGATCCACATCGACGAGTTCGAGGTGATGGCCCGCGACACGAAGCTCGGGCCGGAGGACATCACCCGCGACATCCCGAACGTCGGCGAAGAAGCACTGCGCAACCTCGACGAGGCGGGCATCGTCTATGTCGGTGCCGAGGTCGAGCCGGGCGATATCCTGGTCGGCAAGATCACGCCGAAGGGCGAAAGCCCGATGACGCCGGAAGAGAAGCTCCTCCGCGCCATCTTCGGCGAGAAGGCATCGGACGTGCGCGACACGTCGCTTCGCCTGCCGCCGGGCGTGTCGGGTACGATCGTCGACGTCCGCGTCTTCAATCGCCACGGTATCGACAAGGATGAGCGCGCGCTGGCGATCGAACGCGAGGAGATCGAGCGTCTGCGCAAGGACTCCGACGACGAGCGCACCATCCTCAACCGCGCCACCTGGTCGCGGCTGCGCGAGATGCTGATCGGCCAGGTCGCGACCGGCGCCCCCAAGGGCGTCAAGAAGGGCTCGGAGATCACCCAGGACGTGCTGGACAGCGTCGACCGCCACGAGTGGTGGAAGTTCGCGGTGCAGGACGACGCCGTCCAGGCCAACCTGGAAGCGGTGAAGGCGCAGTATGACGACGCCGCCAAGCTGATCCGCGAGAAGTTCGAGGATCGTCGCGAGAAGCTGGAGCGGGGCGACGAGCTGCCGCCGGGCGTGCTGAAGATGGTCAAGGTCTTCGTCGCGGTGAAGCGCAAGCTGCAGCCGGGCGACAAGATGGCCGGCCGTCACGGCAACAAGGGCGTCATCAGCCGCATCCTGCCGCAGGAGGACATGCCGTTCCTCGCCGACGGGACGCCGGTCGACCTGGTGCTCAACCCGCTGGGCGTGCCGAGCCGCATGAACGTCGGTCAGATCTTCGAGACGCATCTCGGCTGGGCGGCCCGCAACCTCGGCATGCAGGTTGCGGCGCAGCTCGAAGAGTGGCGCGAGGCCAACCCGGATGCCAAGGCGGGCGCGATGCCCGACGCGGTCAAGAACCGGCTCGAGGAGGTCTACGGTGATCACTATCTCGAGGATATCCGGGCCCGCGACGGCCAGGAGATCATCGAGCTGGCGCAGAACCTGAAGAACGGCATCCCGATGGGCACTCCGGTGTTCGACGGTGCAGTCGAGAAGGACGTGTCGGACATGCTGGAGCTGGCGGGTCTCGACACGTCGGGCCAGTCGGACCTGTTCGACGGCCGGACGGGCGACAAGTTCGACCGCAAGGTCACGGTGGGCATCATCTACATGCTGAAGCTCCACCACCTCGTCGACGACAAGATCCACGCACGCTCGATCGGGCCGTACAGCCTAGTCACTCAGCAGCCGCTGGGCGGCAAGGCGCAGTTCGGCGGCCAGCGCTTCGGCGAGATGGAGGTGTGGGCGCTCCAGGCGTACGGCGCCGCTTACACGCTGCAGGAGATGCTGACGGTGAAGTCGGACGACGTCGTCGGCCGCACCAAGGTCTACGAAGCGATCGTCAAGGGCGACGACACCTTCGAGGCCGGCATCCCCGAGAGCTTCAACGTGCTCGTCAAGGAAATGCGCTCGCTCGGCCTCAACGTCGACCTCCGCACCATGGAGGAAGACGACGGGCTGGCCGAGGCGGCTGAATGATCTTGCCCTTTCCGTTCGTCCTGAGGAGCGACTGAGCGCAGTCGAAGGCGCGTCTCGAAGGACACGGTGGGTCTCACGACCCATGTGCTTCGAGACGGCATTTCGACTTCGCTCAATGCCTCCTCAGCACGAACGGCAGTTTTGGTTTTCCCTCGCACACGAGGACAAGTTATGAACGAGATGACCCCTTTCGCGAACCCGGTCGCGAAGCCCGAGACCTTCGACCAGATCCAGATCGGCATCGCATCGCCGGACAAGATCCGCTCGTGGTCGTTCGGCGAGATCAAGAAGCCCGAGACGATCAACTATCGCACGTTCAAGCCCGAGCGTGACGGCCTGTTCTGCGCGCGCATCTTCGGTCCGATCAAGGATTACGAGTGCCTGTGCGGCAAGTACAAGCGCATGAAGTACAAGGGCATCGTCTGCGAGAAGTGCGGCGTCGAGGTCACCGTCTCGAAGGTTCGCCGCGAGCGGATGGGCCATATCGAGCTCGCCGCCCCGGTCGCGCACATCTGGTTCCTGAAGTCGCTGCCGAGCCGCATCGGCCTGCTGCTCGACATGCAGCTAAAGCAGCTCGAGCGCGTCCTCTACTTCGAGGCGTATATCGTGATCGAGCCGGGCCTGACCCCGCTCGAAAAGTATCAGCTCCTCACCGAGGACGAGCTGCTCGACGCGCAGGACCAGTATGGCGAAGACGCCTTCTCGGCCGGCATCGGCGCCGAGGCCGTCCGCATCATGCTCGAGAACCTCGACCTCGAGGGCGAGAAGCGCGACCTTCTGGAAGAGCTGGCGACGACCAAGTCGGAGCTGAAGCCCAAGAAGATCATCAAGCGCCTGAAGGTCGTCGAGAGCTTCCTGGAATCGGGCAACCGGCCGGAGTGGATGATCCTCGAGGTCATCCCGGTCATTCCGCCCGAGCTTCGCCCGCTGGTGCCGCTCGACGGCGGCCGCTTCGCGACGTCGGATCTCAACGACCTGTATCGCCGCGTCATCAACCGCAACAACCGCCTGAAGCGGCTGATGGAGCTGCGCGCGCCGGACATCATCGTCCGCAACGAGAAGCGCATGCTGCAGGAAGCGGTCGACGCGCTGTTCGACAACGGCCGCCGCGGTCGCACGATCACCGGCGCCAACAAGCGTCCGCTGAAGTCGCTCAGCGACATGCTGAAGGGCAAGCAGGGCCGCTTCCGCCAGAACCTGCTCGGCAAGCGCGTCGACTATTCGGGCCGTTCGGTCATCGTGACCGGGCCTGAGCTGAAGCTGCACCAGTGCGGTCTGCCCAAGAAGATGGCGCTCGAGCTATTCAAGCCGTTCATCTACGCGCGCCTCGACGCCAAGGGTCTGTCGATGACCCTGAAGCAGGCCAAGAAGTGGGTCGAGAAGGAGCGCAAGGAAGTCTGGGACATCCTGGACGAGGTGATCCGCGAGCATCCGGTCATGCTGAACCGCGCGCCGACGCTCCACCGCCTGGGCATCCAGGCGTTCGAGCCGGTGCTGATCGAGGGCAAGGCGATCCAGCTCCACCCGCTGGTCTGCTCCGCATTCAACGCCGACTTCGACGGCGACCAGATGGCCGTCCACGTTCCGCTGAGCCTCGAGGCGCAGTTGGAAGCGCGCGTCCTGATGATGTCGACCAACAACATCCTGTCGCCCGCCAACGGCAAGCCGATCATCGTGCCGTCGCAGGACATGGTGCTTGGCCTTTATTATCTGTCGATGATGAAGGAGAATGAGCCGGGCGAAGGCATGCTGCTGGCCGACATGGCCGAGGTGCATCAGGCGCTCAACGCCGGCGCCGTCACGCTGCATACCAAGGTGATCAGCCGCGTGCCGCAGACCGACGAGAAGGGCCAGACCTACCTCAAGCGCTACGAGACGACCCCGGGCCGCATGCTGCTCGGCGAGACCCTGCCCAAGAGCCACAAGGTCCCGTTCGAGATCGTCAACCGCCTCCTCACCAAGAAGGACGTGGGCGACGTGATCGACGAGGTCTATCGTCACACCGGCCAGAAGGAGACCGTGCTGTTCGCCGATGCGATCATGTCGCTCGGTTTCCGCCACGCGTTCAAGGCGGGCATCTCGTTCGGCAAGGACGACATGATCATCGCGCCCGACAAGGATGCGCTGGTGGACGAGACGCGCGACCAGGTGAAGGACTTCGAGCAGCAGTATCAGGACGGCCTGATCACGCAGCAGGAGAAGTACAACAAGGTGATCGACGCCTGGAGCCGTTGCGGCGACCAGGTCGCCAACTCGATGATGAACGAGATCAAGGCCGTCCGCCATTACGAGGACGGGCCGATGAAGGGCCGTGAGAAGCCCATCAACTCGATCTACATGATGGCCCACTCCGGTGCTCGCGGCAGCCAAGCGCAGATCAAGCAGCTGGCCGGCATGCGCGGCCTGATGGCCAAGCCGTCGGGCGAGATCATCGAGACGCCGATCATCTCGAACTTCAAGGAGGGCCTGACCGTCCTTGAATACTTCAACTCGACCCACGGCGCCCGCAAGGGCCTGGCGGATACGGCGCTGAAGACGGCGAACTCGGGTTACCTGACCCGCCGTCTCGTCGACGTGTCGCAGGATTGCGTCATCGTCGAGGAGGATTGCGGCACCGAGCGCGCGCTGGAGATGAAGGCGATCGTCCAGGGCGGTTCGACCATCGCATCGCTGGGCGAGCGCATCCTCGGCCGCACGACGATGGAGGACGTGGTCGATCCCAAGACCGGCAAGGTCGTCATCCCGACGGGCACGCTGCTCGACGAGCCGATGATCGCGCAGATCGAGGCGCTGGGCATCCTGGGCATGAAGATCCGCTCGCCGCTGGTCTGCGAAAGCAAGATCGGCGTCTGCGGCAAGTGCTACGGGCGTGACCTCGCCCGCGGTACGCCGGTGAACATCGGCGAAGCGGTCGGCGTCATCGCGGCGCAGTCGATCGGTGAGCCGGGTACGCAGCTGACGATGCGTACCTTCCACATCGGCGGCGCGGCGCAGCTGAACGAGCAGTCGAACCTGGAGGCGCCGGTCGACGGCACCGCCGTGTTCCGCGACTTGCGCGTCATCCTCGACCAGCGTGGTCGCCGCGTGGTGCTCAGCCGCTCGGGCGAGATCGTGATCGAGGACATGGACGGCCGCGAGCTGTCGACGCACCGTATCCCCTACGGCGCGTATGTGATGTTCGACGACGGTCACGTGCTGACCAAGGGCGATCGCATGGCCGAGTGGGATCCGTTCACCATGCCGGTGATCACGGAAACCGCGGGTGTCGTGAAGTATCAGGATCTGCTCGAGGGCAAGACCCTGACCGAGGTGACCGACGAGGCCACGGGCATCGCCCAGCGCGTCGTCATCGAGTATCGCACCTCGACCAAGTCGAAGGAGGATCTTCGTCCTCGCCTGACCCTGACGGGTTCGGACGAGAGCGAGGCTGCGCGCTACATGCTGGCACCGGGTGCGGTGCTGTCGGTCGAGGACAACGCCACCGTCCAGGCGGGTGACGTTCTTGCCCGCGTCGCTCGCGAATCCGCCAAGACCCGCGACATCACCGGCGGTCTGCCGCGCGTCGCCGAGCTGTTCGAGGCGCGTATCCCGAAGGAGGCGGCGATCATCGCCAAGGTCTCGGGCCGCGTCGTGTTCGGCAAGGATTACAAGGCGAAGCGCAAGATCGGCATCCAGCCCGAGGATGGCGGCGACGTCGTCGAGTATCTGGTGCCCAAGTCGAAGGTCATCGACGTTCAGGAAGGCGACTACGTCAAGCGTGGCGACAACCTGATCGGCGGTTCGCCCAACCCGCACGACATCCTCGAGACGATGGGCGTCGAGCCCCTCGCCGAGTATCTCGTCGCGGAAATCCAGGAGGTCTATCGTCTCCAGGGCGTGAAGATCAACGACAAGCACATCGAGACGATCGTTCGTCAGATGCTGCAGAAGGTCGAGATCACCGACGGCGGCGACACCACGCTGCTGAAGGGCGAGCAGGTCGATCGCGAGGAAATGGACGCCACCAACGAGAAGCTCGAGAAGGGCCAGCAGCCCGCGCAGGGCAAGCCGGTGCTGCTCGGCATCACCAAGGCGTCGCTGCAGACCCGGTCGTTCATCTCGGCCGCGTCGTTCCAGGAGACTACCCGCGTCCTCACCGAGGCGGCGGTCCAGGGCAAGCAGGACACGCTGATGGGCCTGAAGGAGAACGTCATCGTCGGCCGGCTGATCCCGGCGGGTACGGGTGCGGGCATGAACCGCCTCCGTGTCGCGGCCACCAGCCGCGACGTCGCGCTCCGCGCCCAGCAGCGCGCGCTCCAGGCGGCGATCGTCGCCCCGGAGAGCGCGGCCGAGCTGCGCGCCGCCGAGGAGCAGCGCTCGCGCCGCGACGACGCGGGCACGGGTGACGATCCCCTCGCCAGCGTCGTCCCCTCGGGCGACGGCAGCGACGAGGCCGCCGGCGAGTATCTGAACACGGGCGAGTGATCGCCTGAGGTTCGGGGGTAGCCCGACACGAAAGAGCCGCCGTCCGGGATGCCGGGCGGCGGCTTTTTTGTAAGTTTGAAACGCTTCCACGCCTCAGGCGGTCATTCTGGTCGGACGGAAAACCACCTGATCCGGCATGAGCCAATTAGGGTGGCACCGCGGCATATATCTGTTATGCTAGATATATGGAGAAAGACTCGGCTATCGCTGCGCTCGGTGCGTTAGCGCAAGGGACTCGCCTCGACGTGTTTCGCCTGCTGGTTCGCCGCGAACCGACCGGGATGGCGGCTGGCGACATCGCCCGCCAGCTCGGCGTGCCACAGAACACCATGTCGGCGCATCTCGGCATCCTCGCGCGCGCCGGCTTGGTCCGCTTCGAACGGCATAGCCGCTCAATCGTCTACCGGGCCGATCTGGATGGCCTGCGCGCGCTGACACTCTTCCTCGTCAAGGACTGCTGCGCGGGCAACGCGGAACTGTGCGCGCCCCTCGTCGCCGAACTTACCCCCTGCTGCTGAAAGGACGCTCCGTGGCCGTCGATATCGTCATCTATCACAACCCCGAATGCGGCACGTCCCGCAACGCCCTTGGACTGATCCGCAATGCCGGCATCGAGCCGCATGTGGTCGAGTATCTGAAGACCCCGCCCTCGCGCGCGCTGTTGGTCGAGCTGATCGACCGCGCCGGCATGACGCCGCGCGAGCTACTGCGCGAGAAGGGGACGCCCTATGCGGAGCTGGGCCTGGGCGACACGTCGCTGTCCGACGAGGCGCTGGTGGACGCGATGATCGCGTATCCGATCCTCATCAACCGGCCGCTGGTCGTCTCGCCGCTCGGCGTGAAGCTGTGCCGGCCATCCGAAGCCGTCCTCGACCTGCTGCCGAGCGACCAGCTCGGCGCGTTCGCGAAGGAAGACGGCGAGCAATTAGTCGATGCCTCGGGCCAGCGCGTCGCCTGATGCTCCTTGCCGTCCTGATCTTCGTCGCGACGATCGCGCTTGTCATCTGGCAACCCAAGAGTCTCGGGATCGGATGGAGCGCGTTGGGCGGGGCCGTCGTGGCGCTGCTCGCGGGCGTCGTCACGCTGTCCGACGTACCGGTGGTGTGGGGCATCGTCTGGAACGCGACCGCCGCGTTCGTCGCGATCATCGTCATCAGCTTGTTGCTCGATGAAGCCGGGTTCTTCGAGTGGGCGGCATTGCACGTCGCCCGCTGGGGCGGGGGGCATGGTCGTCGGCTGTTCGTCCTGATCGTGCTGCTCGGGGCGGCAGTGTCGGCGCTATTCGCCAATGACGGCGCGGCGCTGATCCTGACGCCGATCGTCATCGCCATGCTGCGGGCGCTGGGGTTCAAGGACAAGGCGACGCTGGCGTTCGTCATGGCGGCGGGGTTCATCGCCGACACCGCCAGCCTGCCGCTGGTCGTGTCGAACCTCGTCAACATCGTGTCGGCCGACTTCTTCAAGATCGGGTTCGGCGAATATGCGGCCGTGATGGTGCCGGTCGACCTCGTGTCGATCGCGGCCACGCTGGGCGCGCTGGTGCTGTTCTTCCGGCGCGACATACCGGCGGACTATGACGTGGGGGCACTGCGCGCGCCGCGTGACGCGATCCGCGATGCCGCGACCTTCCGCGCCGGATGGATCGTTCTTGCACTGCTGCTCGCCGGCTTTTTCCTGCTCGAACCGCTCGGCATGCCGGTCAGCGCCGTGGCCGCTGCCGGCGCGATCCTGCTGCTGGTGATCGCGGGGCGGGGCCATGTGATCCAGACCGGCAAGGTGCTTCGCGGCGCGCCCTGGCAGGTGGTGATCTTCTCGCTCGGCATGTATCTCGTCGTTTACGGCCTGCGGAACGCCGGCCTGACCGATCATCTGGCGGCGCTGCTCGATCGCACCGCGCAAGGTGGCGTGTGGGGTGCCGCGCTGGGTACGGGCGTCATCGCGGCGGTCCTGTCGTCGGTGATGAACAACATGCCGACCGTGCTGGTGGGGGCGCTGTCGATCGACGCGACGCACGCGACCGGGGCGGTCAGGCAAGCGATGATCTACGCCAACGTGATCGGCTGCGATCTCGGTCCCAAGCTCACCCCGATCGGCTCGCTCGCGACGCTGCTGTGGCTGCATGTCCTGGGGCAGAAGGGCGTGCGCATTGGATGGGGCTATTATTTCCGGGTGGGGGTCACGCTGACCGTGCCCGTCCTGCTCATCACGCTGGCGGCGCTCGCGCTGCGAATTGGGATTGCCTGATGCCTCTCCGCGACCTTGCCGACCCCGACCATTTGCCAGCACTCGATCGGCGCTATGCGCTTGATCGACCCGCTCTCGGACTGGGCGCTGGCGATCCGCCGCCCCGCATCCTGCTGCTCTACGGGTCGCTACGCGAGCGATCCTATTCGCGCCTGTGCATCGAGGAAGCGGCCCGGCTGCTCCGCTTCTTCGGCTGCGAAACGCGCATCTTCGATCCGGCGACGCTGCCGCTGCCGGACCAATATCCCGGTGACGATCATCCTGCCGTCCATGAACTGCGCGAGCTGTCGATGTGGTCGGAGGGGCAGGTGTGGTGCAGCCCCGAACGTCACGGCCAGATCACCGGCATCATGAAGCTGCAAATCGATCATCTGCCGCTCAGCATGGGCGGAATGCGCCCGACGCAGGGCCGCACGCTCGCGGTCATGCAGGTGTCGGCCGGATCGCAGTCGTTCAATAGCGTCAACAGCTTACGCGTGCTGGGCCGCTGGATGCGGATGGTGACGATCCCCAACCAGTCGTCGGTTGCCAAGGCGTTCGACGAGTTCGACAATGCCGGCCGCATGAGGCCATCAAGCTATTACGACCGCATCGTGGATGTGATGGAGGAACTGGTGCGCTTCACGGTGCTGTTGCGTCCGCATACCGCGCGACTGGTCGATCGCTATTCGGAGCGAAAGGAAGCCGGCGTACCAATCGACGCAACCGGGGCTTGGCAGCATTGCAATCCTTCCAAAATCTTGACGGCCTGCCCATAGAGCATCCGTAACAGGTCGACTGCGTTTCAGCCGTGTCGGCCAGCATCGCGCGGCGCAGGCCCGTTCCCAATTGCTCCGTCCCGATGCGACAAAGATCCGCAGTCGCCACCTGATCGACCGCAGACTTTCCTACACGATCAAAATTTGAGATCGTCCCCCCGCTCTTTGAACTGTCATGTCGCGATCGGCCTCGGCCGGACTTGGCAAGAATGTGATTCGCCCCCTTCCCCGCGCGCGCACGCGGGTCGGTGCGACTTTCAGGAACTTCGGGTATACGGATACCCGAAGACGCCGAGAGAAGCGCTTTCGAGTGTGAAGAGTCTCAACATTCGCGCGCCTCAACGCTCGGTAATCACCACCGCCGGCTTGTCGTCCTGCGTCCGTGCGATCGTCTCGAACCCGAGTCCCTCGACCCGGATCTCGTTGAACCCGGCGGGCGTATGCCGCGTCCGTCGCGACAGGGTCCCCGCCCCGACCATGCGGATGATCCGCCCGTCGCGGTCGATCGGGACGTCGAAGGGGTCGTGGACATGGCCCGACAGCACCGCATGCGCGCCCGCCGCCGCCAGCGCGTCCAGCGCTTCGTCGCCGCGCCGGGTCTTGGCGGTGCCCTTGGTCGGCCCCTCGATCAGCGGGTGGTGCGCCGCGACCAGGATCAGATGGTCCTTCGGCGTCTCCTCGATCAGCGCCAGCGCGCGGCGCAGCGAGCTTTTGCTCACCCGCCCCTTCGACCAGTTCCACCGCCATTGCGCCCGCGCCGTCGTCTTCAGCGGCACCACCGTCACGCCATGCACGTCGAGCGGCTGCTCGATCATCTTCTCGACGGCGGCATAGCGCTGATACGGCGCGAACAGCCGGCGCAGCGGGTCCCAGTAATAGGGGATGTCATGGTTGCCGACCTCCAGCGTCACTGGCACGCCCAGGCTGCGCAGCCAGTCGCCGCCCTGCTTGAACTCGGCCCGCGTCGCCCGCATCGTCAGGTCGCCGGTCATGATGACCGCATCGGGCTTCTCCGCCGCCACGCAAGACGAGAACCAGGCGATCGCGTCGGGATCCTCCGCCCCGAAATGCACGTCACTGACATGGAACAGCTTGATCATCGCGACCCCGAACGCACCGCCTCATCAAAGGGTGCCGCTAACGCCTATACATGGGACGAACGGGAACATAGGCTATGACGACGATCAATTGCCAGTTCAGGCGGGCTCGCGCATGGTCGAATGCTGACTGCCGGATGTCCTGATGCACGCTCCCCTTCCCACTGCCGACGTGACTGCGTGCGATCGTGAACCGATCCACATTCCCGGCGCGATCCAGCCGCATGGCCTGTTGCTGGTCGCGTCGCGCGACGGGACCGTCGTGGCGGGGGCCGGCGACCTCGAGGGTCGGCTGGCCGACCCGTGGATGGGACAGCCGCTGGCGACGCTGCTCGGCACCACGGTGGAGCTGGTCGGCGACGATGCGTCCGCGCCGCTGCCGGTCACCGTGGCGGGCACGTCCGAACGCTTCTCCGCGACCGTCCACCACAGCGGTGAGCATGTCCTGGTCGAGCTGGAGCCGACCCCGGCGGAGGGGATCACCCCCGCCGCGACGATCGCCTGGCTCGACGCGACGGTCCACCGGTTTGAGCGTGCAGGCGACCTGCAATCGCTGTTCGATCGTGCCGCGATCGCCTTTCGCCAGCTGACCGGGTTCGATCGGGTGATGATCTATCGCTTCCTCGACGACGATGCCGGGCGCGTCGTGGCCGAGGATCGCGATCCCGCGCTCGGCAGCTTCCTGCACCATCATTTCCCCGCCAGCGACATCCCGCGCCAGGCCCGCGCCCTCTACGTGCGCAACCGTGCCCGCGCGATCCCGACGATCCACTACACCCCCGCCCCGCTTCGGCCGGACAGCTTCGCGGGCCTCGACCTCAGCGATGTCGCCGTGCGCAGCGTGTCGCCGATCCATCTTCAATATATGGCGAATATGGGGATCAGCGCGTCGGCGTCGATCTCGATCGTCAAGGACGGCATGCTGTGGGGGCTGATCGCCTGCCACCACCGCACCGAACGACTGCTGCCGCCCGACGTCCGCGCCACCGCGGCGACGCTGGCGAGCGGGCTGGCACGCCAGATCCGCGCCAAGGAGGAGGCGGAGTCCTACCGCGAGCGGCTGCGCCTGCGCGGCGTCGAGGACGTCGTGATCCCGCAGCTCGAGCGCGACGATCTGGTGCGCACCTTTCCGGCGGTGAAGGCCGAGCTGCGCCAGATGCTGCGCGCCGACGGGCTGGCGATGGTGGTGGGCGATCGCGTCCTCGCCGACGGCACCTGCCCTGCCGCCGCCTTCATCGCCGAGCTGGCGGCATGGGTGCGCGGGCGTGGCGGCGAGCCCGTCGTGACTCACCGGCTGGAGGCGCTGTGGCCCAATGCGCTCGCCGAGCGGGCGCATGCCAGCGGGCTCCTTGCCGTACCGATGGTCGACGACGGCGCGGTGGTGCTGTGGTTCCGCGCCGAGCAGCTTCAGGAGGTCGAGTGGGCGGGCAATCCGCACAAGGCGGCCGCGCTGAAGCAGGGCGAGACGCTGACCCCGCGGGCCTCGTTCGAATCTTGGACCGAGCTGGTTCGCGGCCAATCGCGCCGCTGGACGCTGGAAGAGGTCGAGGCCGCGCATCGCCTGCGCCGCCATTTCCACGACGCGACCCAGCGCCTTCACGTCCGCCGCCTCAACGAAGCGCTGCAACGGACGCTCGCTGACAAGGATGCGCTGCTCGGCCAGAAGGACGTGCTGATGCGCGAGGTGAACCACCGCGTGCAGAACAGCCTCCAGCTGGTCGGCGCGTTCCTGCGGCTTCAGGCGCGAGCGGCGGGCGCGGGCCCCGTCGCCGATCAGCTCACCGAGGCGCAGGCGCGGCTTTCCGCCGTCGCCCTCGTCCACCGCCGCCTCTATCGCGACGACCAGGTCGAGAGCATCGACGTCGGCCGCTATGTCGATGAGCTGGTCGCCGACATGAAGGAATCGCTCGGCGCCGACTGGGCGGCGCGCATCCGCGTCGATGCGGCGCCGCTGCTGGTGCCCACCGATCGCGCGATCGACCTAGGGTTGATCCTCACCGAGCTGGTCATCAACGCTTCCAAATACGCCTATGACGGCGCCGCGGGGCCGCTGCAGATCACGCTCGACCAGTTTCGTAGCCGACTTCGCCTGGTCGTCGCCGACGAGGGACGCGGCAAGGGCAGCGGCGAGGGCTTCGGCAGCCGGATGATGAACGCGATGGTTGAGCGATTGTCGGGCGAGATCGCCTTCGAGGACAATGTACCGGGCCTCCGCGTCGTGCTCACCGCGCCGATCGAGGAGCTTGGCTGACCGGCGTTACGGGGTGACGTCGGCACCGCGCCGATAGAGGTCGAACACGCGCCGCGCGGCGTCCACCGCCTCCACCGGATCGATCGGCGCCATGTCGATCGCCTGGATCAACGCCCGCCACTCGCCCGCCAGGTGCTTCGCCGCCAGATAGCGCGACGGCAACGCCGCCGGCACCCGCCGCGCCAGCATCGCCCCGCCCAGCCGCGACCCTTCGATGACGTAGAGCGCGCCCCATGCTTCGGCGTCGGTGGCCAGGCCGATGTCGAACGGTTCCGGCATCGGCTCGCCCAGATCGGCGAGATCCGCCGCCAGCAGGCTGGTGCGCTCGCGAAACGGCGGCAGTCCGGCCCGCGTCGCCAGCGCCCCCTCCACGGCAGGCAGCGCGCGGGCGTGCGCGATCAGGAAGCGGGCGTAATCGCGCCGATCGCTCAGCTCGAACCCGGCATAGCGGGCATCGACCCGATCATGGTCGGCGGCGGTATCGGCACGCAGCCGCTGGACGAGGCTCATGGGCGTCCCCGTTGCCTGCGACATTCGCTTCTGTCGAGGGCGCCGTTGATCTAGTATCGATATACCAACGAGCGATGTCACGCGCCTGTAACATCGTTCGGCTTGGGAAGGTTGAGCGACATCGCCGGTTTCGGGCATTTCAGGGCTGGACGCCCGCACGGCCCATTTCGGCCTTGCGCGACGCCCGCCTCGGACCGATGGAGCCGCGCGATCAACGAGGGGTAAATTCGATGGTGGCCTGGTTCCAGGCGCTGATGCCCAAACAGGGGCGCTTTTTCGAGCAGTTCGAGGCTCACGCCGCCACGCTGGTGGCGGGGGCCAACGCGCTGCAACGGCTGTTTGCCGGCAACAGCGACATTCCGGCGCTGATCGCCGAGATCGTCGACCGCGAGCATGAGGCCGACGACATCACCCGCGACGTCCTTCAGGACGTGCGCCGCGTATTCGTCACGCCGTTCGACCGGTCGGCAATCACCGATCTAATCGGGGTCATGGACGATTCGATCGACCAGATGAACCAGACCGCCAAGACGATCGAGCTCTACGGCGTCACGACGTTCGAGCCCGAGATGCGCGCGATGGTCGAGATCACCGTCGAGTGCGCCAAGGTGACCGAAGAGGCGATCCCGCTACTCCGTTCGCTCGGCAACAACGACGTGCGCCTTCATGCGCTGACCGCTCGGCTCGTCGAACTGGAGGGCAAGGCCGACGATTATCACGCCGCGGGTCTTCGCGCGCTGTTCGTCGCCAACCGCGACAAGCCGATGGATTTCATGGTCGGGCGCGAGCTCTACAGCCATCTGGAGCGCATCGTCGACCGCTTCGAGGACATCGCTAACGAGATCCAGGGTCTCGTGATCGATCACGCCTGAGATGACACTCTCGCTGACCGCCCTTGTCGCGCTGATCGGCGTGGCATTGCTGTTCGACTTCCTCAACGGCCTGCACGACGCGGCGAACTCGATCGCCACGGTGGTGTCGACGCGCGTGCTGAAGCCGCACCATGCGGTGCTCTGGGCCGCCTTCTTCAACTTCATCGCCTTCGCCGTCTTCGGACTCCATGTCGCCCAGACGGTGGGCAAGGGCATCGTCGATGCCAACATCATCGATGCGCAGGTGATCTTCGGCGCCTTGATCGGCGCGATCACCTGGAACATCATCACCTGGCAGTTCGGCATTCCTTCCTCGTCCAGCCATGCGCTGATCGGCGGGCTGTTGGGTGCCGGTATTTCCAAGGCCGGGTTCGACGCGGTGGTGTGGGTCGGGGTTACCAAGACGGTGGCGGCGATCTTCCTGTCGCCTGCGATCGGGTTGATGCTCGCGTTGCTGCTCGTGCTGGCGGTGGCGTGGACCAGCCTCAAACTGACGCCGATGGGCGTCGACAAGCGCTTCCGAAAGCTCCAGCTCGTCTCGGCCGCGCTCTACAGCCTCGGCCATGGCGGTAACGACGCGCAGAAGACGATGGGGATCATCGCGGTGCTGCTCTACTCCCAGGGCATGCTCGGCGGCGAGTTCCACGTGCCCTTCTGGGTCGTCATTTCGTGCCAGGCGGCGATGGCGCTCGGCACCATGTCGGGCGGTTGGAAAATCGTCCACACCATGGGCTCGAAGATCACCCGGCTGACCCCGGCGCAGGGGTTCTGCGCGGAGACGGGCGGCGCGATCACGCTGTTCATGGCGACGATGGGCGGCATTCCCGTGTCGTCGACGCACACCATCACCGGCGCGATCGTCGGCGTCGGCTCGGCGCGACGGCTGTCGGCGGTGCGCTGGAACATCGCCAGCCGGATCGTATTCGCCTGGTTCGTGACGCTGCCTGCCGCCGGGCTGGTGTCGGCGCTGACCTACGAAGCCACGGTGCTGCTAACGGGCTGATCCATCAGCCGGCCGGCCGCTTGCGCTGCAAGCCCGATCGCTTGCATTCCGCCACCAGGTCGCCGTGCTGGTTATAGGCCCGGTGGCGGAACGTCACGATCCCCTGATCCGGGCGCGACCGCGATTCGCGCAGTTCGATCACCTCGGTTTCGACCCGCACGGTGTCGCCGTGAAACAGCGGCTTGGGAAAGCGCACCTCGTCCCACCCTAGGTTCGCCACCGCCGTGCCGAGCGTCGTGTCGCCGACCGAGATGCCGACCATCAACCCCAGCGTGAAGCAACTGTTGACGATCCGCTGCCCAAACTCGGTGTGCTCGCGGCAATATTCCTCATCGAGGTGGAGCTGCGCGGGATTGTGCGTCAGCGACGAGAACAGGACGTTGTCCATCTCGGTCACCGTCCGCCGGATCGGATGCTGGAACAGCTGCCCCACCGACAATTCGTCGAACCACACGCCCGGCATCGCCCTATCCTCTCGCTATCGTTGGGCGGGGGCTAGCCGGTCCGGGCACGCAAATCCACCGGCTCAGCCGCCGGTCGCGTCACCCGTCGGCTCGTGGATCGGACAGCGGTTCCGCGCCTGGCGGAAGTCGGCGGAATGCCTGTACGTGTCCTTACGCGCCCGGTTGATGCTACCCAGCGGCCGATGCGCCGCCAGCCCGGTCCACACGCTGAACCGCGTCTTCTCGTCGATCAATGTGACATTTTTGTCGGACCAGCTGTCCTGATGATCGGCATGGATCATGCCGACGCGCTGAAAGGGACTGAATTCCTCATCCCATTCCACGGTCGCATCCTCGATCGGCATCGCTTCCAGATCGCGGCACAGCTGGACGCGCAGCTCCCACGCCGCGTCGATCGACATCATCTCCTGCTGCACCGTCTCGCGGATCGCGTTCGGACGGCCGGCAGGATCGATCGTCTTGCCCTCGAGCCGAAGCTGCTCGCCGGCATAGGGCACCAGGCTGAACTTCGCGATAAAGTCGCCGTAGCGGAAGGGCGTAGCGCTGTAATAGGTCTCGCCCAAGGGCTCGCTGTGCGGCGCGCCGCCCAGCGTGTTGATCGTCGCGCTTTCGATACCGACCGCGCCCAGCGCCGACGAGACGCCGCGCAGGACCGTGGACAGAACCTTCTTCGCGCCTTCCGCCTTGTCGGTCGTTGCCGCCAGCAGCTTCAGGTTCTTGGCGAACGCCTCTGCGGTCTTGGCTTGGAAAACCTTGCCGTTGACCATGATGAAGTCCTGCGTCCGCCCCTCCGCGCCGGGCAGCCGCTCGCCATCGACGTCGAGCACCTTGATCGCAAGCCCGCGCGGCAGCGATATGGCGTCATCAAGGATGTCGCCGGCGTTGGTCGACATGCGCATCAGCACGGGATGCTCGCCCGGCGTCGCGAACAATCCCTGGGCCAATTCGGGCGCCAGACCCTCGTCGATCGTCAGCCGGCCGCGCAGCAACCCATGCGCCTTGGCATGGACCGATCGGACGGCATGGCCATAATCCTCCGCCGTCGTCTCCAGGATCGTGTCGAAGCTTTCGTTGAGCTGCTGCACAGTGCGCTGCTCGTCGGCCGCGATCTCCTCGACGTCGGGGGTGTAGCGAACGGGGTTGGCGAGCGTCATGAGCGGTCCTTCGTGAATATGCCTACAGTCAACGCGCCGCTGCCCCGCCGGTGCCTGTCGGTACGCTATCAGCCCAACGACAGGTCTTCGCTGCGGACCTGATAATAGCTCCCGACGCGATCGGCATAGGCTTGGTCGAATACCGGCGCGTTGTTCGCCCAACTCGGCCCGCCCTCCAGCATGCGCCGATCGATGGTGACGACATACAGGTCGCGTACCGGATCGAAGCTCAACAGCGAGAAGGGCAGCGGATAGAAGCTTTTGCCCATGCCCAGGAAGCCGCCGAGGCTGAGTACCGCATGCGTCACGCGGCCGGAGCCCTTGTGAACCATGAAGGCATGGACGTGACCGACACTGTCGCCATCGCGGCTCTCGACCTTCATTGCGCCGCTGATGGTTGCCTGGATCAAAATCTGGGTGGGCGCGGCCTCGGTCGCCATAGCTTGCTCTCCATTAACTACTGGCGGGGGCAACAGGCGGGCGCGGCCCCCGGTTCCATTCGGCGTGACACGGCGCCGCGCGCCCGCACGATGGTTGAGCGGTCTGGCATGCTGGGCCATAGCCTTGCGCCATGCGCGCAACCCTTCCCCTCATCGCCCTGCTGCTCGTCTCCGGGTGCGTGGCGCCGCCCAAGGCACCGCCAGCACCCCGGCCCGTCGCCGTACCGCCTGCTCCGACCAGCGTCGCCCTGCCCCCGCCGTCGAACGATTGGCGCGACTGGCCGGCGTTGCCGGGCAGCTGGACCTATGCGCCCTCCACCCGCGCCGCGACCTTCGGCGTCGCCGGCCAGCCGATTGCCGCCCGGATCGGATGCAAGGCGGGACAGGTCGTGCTGACGCTGCTCGGCGCCCTGCCCGGCGCGCTGACGGTACGGACGTCGAGCACGACGCGGGCGATCGCGCTGGCAGCATCGCCCGCTGGCGAGATCCAGGCCCGGCTCGCTGCTACCGATCCGCTGCTCGACGCGATCGCGTTCAGCCGCGGACGGTTCGTGCTCGAGCAAGCAGCGCGGCGCTGGGTCCTGCCCGCCTATGCCGAGGTGGGCCGCGTGATCGAGGATTGCCGCTGATCCGCGTGACGCGAAGCATCAATGCTCGGCTAAAACATTGCGCATTACAAGACTTGTAAGCAGTCCCCCGGTGTCACACATTGGTGGTGCCTGGAAACGGGCACTGGCTATCAACAAGCGAAAGGAGGTGATCCGATGTCTCATGGTTCAGCAATGGGGTCGGTTCAGTTCGTTCGGGGGACTGGCTTCTAACCTCGCCGATCAGCTGCGGGGGGTATTTTCCCCCAATCAACGCAGACGGTTATAGAGGTTCAGAGGCCTCATGGTCTCCCGGGCTGGAGCTCTCCGGCCGCTGACCATGTTTAGGGGTTGTCGGGCGCGTGGAAACGCTGCCCGGCAACCTCTTCTCATTTCTGGAGCAGGCCAAATCGGACCACGCCGCCACGTCGGGCGAGGCTCGACATTCCAGTGCAACGGAGCGCGCTACTCCGCCCCGATCTGCCGCCGCCCGAACACATTGATCGTCTCGGGCGTCAGCCACTCGAAATGGTAGTTAAGCAGAAAAATCGCGAACAGAACGCTGGCGACGATCGTCACGCGGATCGCCACGCGCCCTAGCCGGAAGTCGTGCGGCGCGCTCTCGGCCTGGCCGGTGACGTAATCGCCCCCCGCCTCATGCGTCGTCCGCACGCCCCAGGGCAGGACGAGGAAGACCGAGAACGCCCAGAACAGGACATAGATCGCCAGCAGCGACGTCCATTTCATCGCTCAGCTCACGCGTCGATCAGCAGCACGTCGACGACCGGCTTCTTGCCGGTCCAGCGTGTCGCCGTCCGCCGTACTGCCAGCCGCAATGCCTCGCGCAGCTTGTCGGTATCGCGCGGCGGCTGACGCATCACCTCGGCAGCAGCCTCGGCGGCTTCCTCGATGAACGTCGCACGGTCTTCCTCGACCGGCACGCCGTTGACCCGCACCTGCGGCGATCCGACCAGCTTGCCGCCGCGTCGCGCGATCGCGACCGAGATCTGGCCGTTCAACGCCAGCTTGCGCCGTTCGTTGATCGTCGTGCCGTCGGCCGGCAGGATCACATCGCCGTCGAGCACCAGCCGCCCGACCTCGACATGGCCGATCTTTTCCGCCGGCCCCGGGGCGAGGCGAACGAGCGTGCCGTCGGTCTGCACCAGCGTCCGCTCGATGCCTTCCGCCAGGCTGAACCGTGCCTGCTCCATCAGATGGCGCATCTCGCCATGGACAGGCAGCAGCGTCGTCGGTCGGATCCATTTGTACATCTGCGCCAGTTCCGGTCGGCCCGGGTGACCCGACACGTGGACATGCGCCTGACGCTCGGTGACCATCTCGACGCCGCGGCTTGCCAGGATATTCTGGATGCGGCCGATCGCGACCTCGTTGCCGGGGATCTGCTTCGACGAGAAGATCACCGTATCGCCCGATTCCAGCGCGATGGGGTGCGTACCCTCTGCGATCCGCGCCAGTGCCGCGCGCGGCTCGCCCTGGCCGCCGGTCGCGACGACCAGCAACTTGTTGCGCGGCAGCCGCATCGCCGCCTCGGGATCGAGCGGCTCCGGGAAATTCTTGAAATAGCCGCACGCCTTAGCAACGCGGATGATCCGATCGAGCGACCGGCCGGTGACGCACAGCTTGCGCCCCGTCTCCGCGGCGACATCGGCCAGTGTCTGCAGCCGCGCGGCGTTCGAGGCGAAGGTGGTCACGACAACGCGCCCCCGGGCCTTCGCGATCGTCTCGGCCAGCCCGCGGCGGACGCTCGACTCGCTACCCGATGCTTCGAGATTGAAGACGTTGGTCGAATCGCACACCAGTACGTCGACGCCCTTGTCACCGATCGCGGTCAGTGCCTCGGCGCTCGACGGCTTGCCGATCACTGGATCGGGATCGAGCTTCCAGTCGCCGGTGTGGAACACGCGGCCCGACTTGGTCTCGACCAGCAGCGCGTTGGGCTGCGGGATCGAGTGGGCGAGCTCGACCATCGTCACCGCGAACGGCCCGACCTCGAAGCGCTCGCCCGGCTGCACCACGCGCAGCGTGACGCGGCTGGCGTTACCCTCTTCCTCCAGCTTGCCGCGGATCAGCCCGGCTGCGAACGGCGAGGCATAGATGGGAACGCCCAGGTCCTCGGCCAGATAGGGCAGCGCGCCGATATGGTCCTCGTGACCATGGGTGATGACGATGCCGGCCAGCGCGTCGCGCCGATCCTCGATGAAGGCGAGGTCGGGCAGGATCACGTCGATGCCCGGATAGGCGGGATCGGCGAAGGTGATGCCGCAATCGACCATCAGCCAGCGGCCGGCATGGCCGTACAGGTTGACGTTCATGCCGATCTCTCCCGAGCCACCGAGGGCGCAGAAGAGAAGTTCGTCGTTCTTGGGTGTCGTCATGGAATTCCTTTGGTCCCGTTCGATCGGGATCGTGTGGGAAGCGGGCGAGGCGCTCGCAATGGCCCCGGCGTCCGCGAAAAAGTCACGGCATCATATGGGCTCGATCGTGCATGATCGCCAGTCCCTGGATCGTCAGATCGGGCTCGATGATATCGAAGGCATCGGTGTGCTGTTCGAACAGCGTCGCCAGGCCCCCCGTCGCGATCACCGTCACTGGCCGCCCGACCTCGCGTTTCAAGCGCGCGACGAGCCCCTCGATCATCGCGATATAGCCCCAATAGATGCCGATGTGCATCTGATCGACGGTGTTGCGCCCGACGACGCTGGGCGTCGCCGGCGCCTCGATCGCGATGCGTGGCAGCTTGGCCGCCGCCGTGACCAGTGCGTCGAGCGACAGGTTGATCCCCGGCGCGATGATCCCGCCCTTGTAGGCCCCCTGGAAGTCGCTGACGTCGAAGGTCGTCGCGGTGCCGAAATCGATGACGATCAGGTCGCCGGGATGCAGCGCATGCGCCGCGATCGTGTTGACGGCGCGATCGGCGCCCAGGCTCTGCGGCTCGTCGACGTCGAGCGCCATGCGCCACTCGACCGGCGCTCGCCCGGCGATCAGCGCGTCGGTGCCGAAATATTTCTGCGCCAGTACCTGGAGGTTGTGCAGTGCCCGCGGCACGACCGTCGCGACGATGACGCCGGTCACGTCCGATCGCTCGAACCCCTCCAGCGCCAGCAGCTGGACGAGCCACACGGCATATTCGTCCGCCGTGCGCCGCGGATCGGTCGCGATGCGCCAGCGGCCGCGGATGGCGCGGCTGTCGTCGACGAGCGCGAAGACCACATTGGTGTTACCGGCATCGATCGCGAGCAGCATCTGCCGTCCTTGTCAGATCAGGAACACGTCGCCGGCGTGAATGACACGCCGCTCGCCGCCCGCCAAGCGAAGGATCAGCGCGCCATCGTGGTCGAGCCCGTCGAACAGGGCGTCGATCGCCTGGCCATCGGGCAATCGCGCCGTCAGCGCGGTGCCGATCGGATGCGCCATCGCGAGCCAGCGGTCGCGTATCGGCGCAAGCCCCTCCCAGCGCCAGCGCTGGAGCCACCGCGCGAAAGCCTCGGCCAGCGTCTCGACGAACACGGCTGGATCGACGCCGACATCGTGAGCGGCAAGGCTGGTCGTCGGCCGATCGGACAGCGCGGGATGCTGCGCCAGGTTGACGCCGATCCCGATCACGATCGCATCATCGGCTCGCTCCAGCAGGATGCCGGCAAGCTTTGCGCCGTGGAGCAGCAGGTCGTTGGGCCATTTGATCGCCAACCCATCGCTACCGCCGGGAGCAGAACGGAGGAAGGTCCCGACGACATCGCCGACGCTTACCGCGGCCACCAGCGCCAGCGTCGGCGCGGGCGGATCGCTCGGCCGCAAACGCACCAGCGTGCTTGCGGAGACGTTGCCCGCGGGCGAACTCCAGGCCCGGCCCTGGCGACCGCGCCCCTGCGTCTGCCGGGCTGCGCTCAGCCACAGTGCCTCCTCGGCACCGGTTCGCGCCAACGCCAACAGGTCGGCGTTGGTCGATCCCGTTTCCTCGACCGAAACAATCCGCGTCAGAACAGCGCCTTCGCCGCCGCCGTCGTCCAGACGCCAAGCGCCGGAATCAGCAGATAGCCGAGCGGTGACACAAACACCGCCGACAGCGCGATCAGCCCGCCCTCGACCTTATTCTCGCTGCGCGGGAACGCGGGTGCCGGATCGTCGAAGTACATCGTCTTGACGATGCGCAGGTAATAATAGGCACCGATCACCGAGGCGGCGATACCGACCGCGGCGAGCGGGAACAGCCCCGCCTTCACCGCCGCATCGAACACCGCAAACTTGGCCCAGAAGCCGAACAGCGGCGGGATGCCCGCCAGGCTGAACATGAAGATCGCCAGTGCCGCCGCCAGGCCCGGGCGCGTCCGCGACAGGCCCGACAGGCTGGCGATGCTCTCGACCGGCTCGCCCGTCTCGTCGCGCATCTGCAGCACGACCAGGAACGATCCCAGCGTCATCACGATGTAAATGACCATATAGGTCAGCACGCCCGACACGCCCTCGGGCGTTCCGCAGGCAAGGCCAACGAGCGCGAAGCCGACGTTGTTGATCGACGAATAGGCGAGCAGCCGCTTGACGTTGCTCTGCCCGATCGCCGCCACCGCGCCGAGGACGATCGAAGCGAGCGCCGCGAAGATCACGATCTGGCGCCACTGGTCGGTGGCCGATCCCATCGCCTCGATCGCCACGCGGGTGGCGAGGCCGATCGCGGCCACCTTCGGCGCAGAGGCGAAGAAGGCGGTGACCGGGGTCGGTGCGCCCTGGTACACGTCGGGCGTCCACATGTGGAACGGCACCGCCGCCAGCTTGAACGCGAGGCCGGCGAAGATGAACACCAGCCCGAAGAGCAGGCCGAGCGACTTCGCCTCGCCGCTCATCGGCGTCGCGGCATAGGCCCCGGCGATACCGTCGAACAGCGTCGTGCCGGTGAAGCCATAGACCAGGCTGATGCCGTAGAGCAGGATACCGCTCGCCAGTGCGCCGAGCACAAAATACTTCAGCCCCGCCTCCGCCGAGCGTGTATCGCGGCGCATGAAGCTGGCGAGGACGTAGGCCGCAAGGCTCTGCAGCTCGAGGCCGACGTACAGTGTCAGCAGATCGGCCGCCGACACCATGATCCCCATGCCGCAGGCGGACAGCAGGATCAGCACCGGATATTCGGGCTTGAGGTCGTCACCCGCCGTCCGGCGGAAAAAGTCGGGCGCCATGATGATCGCAACCGCCGAGGCGACGTAGATCAGCACCTTGGCGAACGCCGCGAATGCATCGGCGCGATAGAGGCCGTCGAAAGCGGCCCCGCCGCTCGATGCCGGCCCCGCCAGCGCCACGCAGGCACCGGCAAGAACGAAGACCGAGGCGATCGACACCGCGCGGGTCGATTGCTGCCCGCCCCAGGCGGCGACCAGCATCAGCGCGATCGCGCCGAGGCCGAGTACCAGCTCGGGCAGCGTCATAGCAAGGTTGGCGGCGTAGCTCATCAGTGCGCGCCCTCGGTAGCAGCGGCGTGGTGGAGAGTGGCGGCAGCGGCGGCAATCGGCTTACCCGGCGTCGGCTGGCTGTCGCTCGGCGGGGCGGCACGGTCGATCCGGGCGAGCAGCACCGCGACGTCCTTGCGCATCGGCGCCAGGAAGCTCTCGGGATACACGCCCATCCACAGGACGACCACGGCGATCGGGGCGAGCAGCCACAGCTCGCGGCTCGACAGGTCGGGCATCGCGGCGACTTCCTCGGACTTCACCTCGCCGAACGCGATCCGGCGGTAGAGGTAGAGCATGTAAGCGGCGCCCAGGATGATCCCGGTGGTGCAGAGCAGCGCGATCAGCGTCGAGCGCTCGTACGTCCCCATCAGCGCCAGCAGCTCGCCGACGAAGTTGCTCGTCCCCGGCAGGCCGACCGATGCCATCGTGAATAGCAGGAAGAACAGCGCGTAGCGCGGCATCGTGATCGCCAGCCCGCCGTAACGCGAAATCTCTCGCGTGTGCAGCCGATCATAGATCACGCCCACGCACAGGAACAGCGCGCCCGATACCAGGCCATGGCCCAGCATCACCATCATCGCGCCCTCGATCCCCTGCCGGTTGAACGCGAACAGGCCGATCGTCACGATCGCCATGTGCGCGACCGACGAATAGGCGATCAGCTTCTTCATGTCGCTCTGCACCAGCGCGACGAGGCTTGTGTAGATCACCGCCACCGCCGACAGCGCGAACACCAGCCAGGTCAGCTGGCCCGACGCCTCGGGCAGCATCGGCAAGCTGAAGCGCAGGAAGCCGTAGCCGCCGAGCTTCAGCAGCACGCCCGCCAGGATCACCGAGCCCGCGGTCGGCGCCTGGACGTGCGCGTCGGGCAGCCAAGTGTGGACCGGCCACATCGGCATCTTGACCGCGAACGAAGCGAAGAACGCCAGCCACAGCCACGTCTGCGCCTGCGGCGGGAAGTCGTACGCCATCAGCGCCGGGATCGACGTCGTGCCCGCCTTGTTCGCCATGTACAGCATGGCGATCAGCATCAGCACCGAGCCGAGCAACGTGTAGAGGAAGAACTTATACGACGCGTATATCCGGTTCGCGCCACCCCAGATGCCGATGATCAGGTACATCGGGATCAGGCCGGCTTCGAAGAACACATAGAACAGGAACAGGTCCTGCGCCGCGAAGGTGCCGATCATCAGCACCTCGGTGAACAGGAACGCCGCCATATATTCGGGCACGCGCGTCGTGATCGAGCGCCAGCTCGCCCCGATGCAGATCGGCATCAGGAACACGCTGAGCATGATCAACAGCAGCGCGAAGCCGTCGATGCCCAGCGCCCAGGCAAAGCGACCGAACACCGGCGCATATTCGACGAACTGCCACTGCGGCCCGCCGATCTGATAACCCGCCCACAGCACGCAGCCGAGAACGAAGTCAACCAGCGTGGCCGCCAGCGCCAGCCGGCGCGCATTCTCGTCGCTCAGGAACAGGCACGCCGCGGCGGCCAGCGCCGGCACGACGAGCATGATCGAAAGGATCGGGAAATTCTCCATCGACCCGCCCCTTAGCCCGCGATCGCCCAGGTGACCGCGGCGGTGAGCCCGATCAGCATGACGAATGCATAGGTATAGACATAACCCGATTGCAGCTTGCCGGCGAGCCGGCTGCCCGCCGCGACCAGCCACGCCGACCCGTTGGGGCCGAAGCGATCGATCGTGCCTTCGTCGCCCTTGTGCCAGAGCAGACGGCCGATGGCGAAGGCAGGACGGACGAAGAGGAGGTCATAGAGCTCGTCGAAATACCATTTGTGGAGCAGGAAGCGGTAAAGGACGCTGAATTGGTCCGCGACCGCCGCCGGAAAGCGGGTGTTGACGATATAGGCATACCAGGCGGTGCCGAGCCCGAGCAGCATCGCGACGAAGGCCGACAATTTGATCGGCACCGGCACCTCGTGCATCGCGTGCATCAGATGCTCGTGGAACGCGAGCGCACCCTTCCAATATTCCTCGCCGGCCGACGGCTCGATGAAGAAGGCGTGGAAGGCCCAGCCCGCCGCGATCGCACCGATCGACAGGACGATCAGCGGGATCAGGATCGGCAGCGGGCTTTCGTGCGGATGATAGCCGCCGGTGCCATCCTTCACTTCGTCCGGCGACGCGCCATGCGCCGACGGCGAATGGCCGCCATCCTCGGCATGCGCCGGGTTGCCATGCGCCTCGTTGGCGTGATGCGCGTCGTGCGCCATGGCATGCGCATGCGCGTGATCATGGTCATGAGCGTGGTCGTGCCCATGGCCGTGCGCATCGTGAACCGCATGCTGAATATGCTCCGATGCGGCCCAGCGCGGCTGACCCCAGAAGGTCAGGAACATCAAGCGCCACGAATAGAAGCTGGTGATCGCCGCGACCAGGACGCCGACGAACCACACGCCCGGCTCGCCCGCCGCCCAGCTCGCCTCGATGATCGCGTCCTTCGAATAGAAGCCGGCGAAGCCGATCATCGGTAGACCGTAGACGCCCGGGATGCCCACACCGGTGATCGCCAGCGTGCCCATCATCATCGCCCAGAAGGTGACCGGGATCTCCTTCCGAAGGCCGCCATAATAGCGCATGTCCTGCTCGTGGTGCATCGCATGGATGACCGAGCCGGCACCGAGGAACAGCAGCGCCTTGAAGAAGGCGTGGGTGAACAGGTGGAACATCGCCGCGCCATAGGCGCCGACGCCCGCCGCGAAGAACATGTAACCGAGCTGCGAGCAGGTCGAATAGGCGATCACGCGCTTGATGTCGGTCTGCACCAGCCCGCACGTCGCGGCGAACAGACAGGTCGCGGCGCCGATCGAGGCGACGACATGAAGCGCGACCGGCGAGGTGTCGAACAGCGGCGACAGGCGACACACCATGAACACGCCCGCGGTCACCATCGTCGCCGCATGGATTAGCGCCGACACCGGGGTCGGGCCCTCCATCGCGTCAGGGAGCCAGGTGTGAAGCCCGAGCTGTGCCGACTTGCCCATCGCGCCGACGAACAGCAGCAGGCAGATCACGGTCAACGTATCGTAGCGATGGCCAAGGAAGCCAATCGTCGATCCCGCCATGCCCGGCGCCGAGGCCAGGATCTCGGGGATCGAAATCGTGCCGAACACCAGGAAGGTCGCGAAGATGCCGAGCATGAAGCCGAGGTCGCCGACGCGATTGACGACGAACGCCTTGATCGCGGCGGCATTGGCGCTCGGCTTGCGGAACCAGAAACCGATCAGCAGGTACGACGCGAGACCCACGCCTTCCCAACCGAAGAACATCTGGATCAGGTTGTTCGCCGTTACCAGCATCAGCATCGCGAAGGTAAACAGCGACAGATAGGCGAAGAACCGCGGCTGATCGGGGTCCTCGCTCATATAGCCCCAGCTATAGAGATGGACGAGCGCCGAGACGCTGGTCACGACGACCAGCATGACCGCGGTCAGCGCATCGACGCGCAGCGCCCAGGCGGCATTCATGTCGCCTGACTGGATCCAGGTGAAGACCGGGACGACCGTCGCCGACAGGCTGCCCGACATGAAGCCGATGAAGATCGGCCACGACAACGCGCAGGCGACGAACAGTGCGCCTGTGGTGATCGCCTTGGCCGGCACGAAGCCGATCGACTTGTTGCCAAGCCCCGCGATCGCCGCCGCCAGCAGCGGCAGGAAACAGATGATGAGGATCGAATGCACCGGTTACCCCTTCATCCGGTTCGCGTCGTCGACCGCGATGGTGCCGCGGCCACGGAAATAGATCACGAGGATCGCGAGCCCGATCGCCGCCTCGCCCGCGGCGACGGTCAGCACGAACATCGCGAACACCTGCCCGACCAGATCGTGGAGATAGGCGGAGAAGGCGACGAGGTTGATGTTCACCGCCAGCAGGATCAGCTCGATCGCCATCAGGATGACGATCAGGTTCTTGCGGTTCACGAAGATGCCCAGCACCCCCATGGTGAACAGGATTGCCGCGACGACCAGGTAATGGACGAGACCGATGGTCACAGCTGAACCCCCTGCCCGATCTCGGGCTTGACGTTGCGCGTCGCGTCCTGCGGACGGCGCGCGTTCTGGCGGGCGATATTCTGATAGCGCGCGCCGCTGCGATCGCGATGGGTCAGGACGATGGCGCCGATCATCGCGACCAGCAGCACCAGCCCGGCGCCCTCGAACACGAACAGGTAACGCGTGTAGAGCAGGTTCCCCATCGCCTGGATGTTGGGCACCGTCGCATCGACCGGCGCGATACGGCGGGTCAGGTCGATCTTGCCGGCGCTCCACGCGCCCAGCGCGATCATCATCTCCGCCGCCAGCGCCACCGCCAGCGCCAGGCCGATCGCCGCATAGCGCGCGACGCCCGCCCGAATGCTGGCGACCTCAATGTCAAGCATCATCACGACGAAGAGGAACAGCACGGCGACCGCGCCGACGTAGACGATGACGAGCAGCATAGCGATGAACTCGGCACCGACGATCACCATCAGCCCCGCCGCGTTGAAAAACGCCAGGATGAGCCACATCACCGAGTGCACCGGGTTGCGCGACGAGATCGTCATCGCGCCCGATACGATCACGACGATCGCGAACAGATAAAAGGCCAAGGCCTGGATCACGGTAGTGTCGGCCCCCTCAGCCCTGAATCGAGTGGCGCGGCATTAACGGTATGGCGCATCGGCGGCAAGGTTGGCCGCGATCGTGCGCTCCCAGCGGTCACCGTTGTCGAGCAGCTTCGCCTTGTCGTAGATCAGCTCTTCGCGCGTCTCGGTAGAAAACTCGTAGTTCGGCCCCTCGACGACCGCATCGACGGGGCACGCCTCCTGGCACAGGCCGCAGTAGATGCACTTCGTCATATCGATGTCATAGCGCGTCGTGCGGCGGCTGCCGTCGTCGCGCGGCTCAGCCTCGATCGTGATCGCCTGCGCCGGGCACACCGCCTCGCACAGCTTGCACGCGATGCAGCGCTCCTCGCCGTTCGGATAGCGGCGCAGCGCATGCTCGCCGCGGAACCGCGGGCTCACCGGGTTGCGCTCGAAGGGATAGTTGATCGTCGCCTTGGGCTTGAAGAAATACTTCAGCGTGAGGGCATGCGCCTTCACGAATTCCCATAAGGTGAACGACTTGACGAGTTGACCTACCGTCACGATCCAAACCCCATAACCCGGTCGATGGCGACGACCGTCAATCCGACAACCACACCCGCGAGCGCGCGGCGCCAGAGCGCCGAGCGACGAGTCTCGTTCACATCGGCACCCGCTGATACATCAGGTACCCCGACACCAGGAACACCCAGAACAGCGACAGCGGCAGGAACACCTTCCACCCCAGCCGCATCAGCTGGTCGTAGCGATAGCGCGGGACCGTCGCCTTCACCCAGCTGAACACGAAGAAGAAGAACATCATCTTGGCGAACAGCCAGATGATCCCCGGCACGACGTAAAGCGGCGCCCAGTCGATAGGCGGCAGCCAGCCACCCCAGAACAGCGTCGCGTTGAGCGCGCACATCAGGATGACGTTGGCATACTCGCCCAGCCAGAAGAGCGCGAAACTCATCGAGCTGTACTCGGTCTGGTAGCCCGCAACGAGCTCCGACTCCGCCTCGGTCAGGTCGAACGGCGCGCGCTGCGTCTCGGCGAGTGCCGAAATGAAGAACACGATCGCCATCGGGAACAGCAGCGGGTTGATCCAGAAGCCGTTGACGATGCCCAGGCCATGGCCCTTCTGCGCCATGACGATGCCCGACAGGTTGAACGTCCCCGACCACAGCACCACCGAGATCAGCACGAAGCCGATCGCGACCTCGTAGCTGACCATCTGCGCGGCGGCACGCAGCGCCGAGTAGAAGGGATATTTGGAGTTCGACGCCCAGCCCGACAGGATGATGCCGTAGACGCCGAGCGACGACGCCGCGAGCACGTAGAGCAGTCCGACGTTGATGTCGGCAAGCACGACGCCCGACTGGAACGGCACCACCGCCCACACGATCAGTGCGACGGTGAAGGTGATGATCGGCGCCAGCAGGAACAGCCCGCGGTTGGCCGCCGCGGGGACGATCGTCTCCTGCAGGAACACCTTCAGGCCATCGGCGAACGACTGGAGCAGGCCGAACGGCCCGACGACGTTGGGGCCACGGCGCAGCGCCATCGCCGCCCAGATCTTGCGATCGGCGTAGATGATCATCGCCACCGCCAGCATCAGCGGCAGCGCGATGATGAGGATGCCGACAATCGTCGCCAGGAACCAGGCCCAGCCATAGGGCAGCCCGACCGTGGTGTTGAAGAAACTCGTCACTCCGCGGCCTCCGCGAATTCCTCGCCGTGGATCAGCTCGGCCGAGCAGCGCTGCATCGTCGGGCTCGCCCGGCAGATCGCGTTGGTCAGATAGAAGTCGGCGATCGGATAGCGCTCGATGCGCCCGTTCGCGCCGCCGCCGATCGCCGGCACCTGCCAGTCGAACGACACCAGCCCCTGCTCGCGCAGCGCCGGCACCTCGGCATACATGGCCTCACGCAACCCGTTCAGGTTGTCGAACGGCAGCTTGGCGCCCATCACCTCGGACAGCGCGCGCAGGATCGCCCAGTCCTCGCGCGCGTCGCCCGGCGGGAATACCGCACGCTCGCCACGCTGGACGCGCCCTTCCAGGTTGACCCAGGTACCCGACTTCTCGGCATAGCTGGCGCCCGGCAGGATCACGTCGGCGTGATGCGCGCCCTTGTCGCCGTGGTGGCCGATAAACACCTTGAACCCGGCGAAGCGGCTGTAGTCGACCTCGTCGGCGCCCAGGAAGAAGCCCAGCTTCGCGCCCAGCACGTCGGCGATGCCGCCCTTCTGCGCGTACCCGAGCATCAGCCCGCCCATCCGTGCCGCCGCCATATGGACGACGTTGAAACCGTTCCAGCCATCGCGGACGAGGTTCAGACTATCGACCAGCTCCAGCGCCGCGCCGTGCGCGCCCTTCAGCGCCGCACCGCCGACGATCACCATCGGCCGCTCGGCCTTGCCGAAAAGCTCGCCCACCTGGTCGGGCAGGCTACCGAGCACCGACAGGTCGTCGCCCAGCCATTCGACCGGATAGGTCAGGTCGACCTCGGGACCGATCGCGAAGACTTTAGCGCCCTTCTTGATCGCCTTGCGGATGCGGGTGTTCACCAGCGGCGCTTCCCAGCGCAGGTTTGTGCCGACCAGCAGGATCGCGTCGGCGCGCTCGACGCCCGCGATCGTGGTGTTGAAATTCACCGCCGCCAGGCTGGACGTGTCATAGTCCATCCCCGTCTGCCGCCCTTCGAGCAGCGACGAGCCCAGCGAACGCGCCAGCGCCTTGGCGGCGTACATCGTCTCGCAATCGACCAGGTCGCCCGCGACCACCGCGACGCTGCCGCCGTGATCGACCGCAGCGATCGCGCGGAACGCTTCGTCCCACGACGCTGCGACCAGCTTGCCGTCCTTGCGGATGAACGGGCGATCGAGACGCCGGCGCACCAGTCCGTCGATCGCGTGGCGCGTCTTGTCGGTCGCCCACTCCTCGTTCACGTCGTCGTTGATCCGCGGCACGCAGCGCAGCACCTGGCGGCCGCGGCTGTCGAGGCGGATGTTGGTGCCGACGGCGTCCATCACGTCGATGGTCAGCGTCTTCTTCAGCTCCCAGGGCCGCGCCTCGAACGAATAGGGCTTGCTGGTCAGCGCACCGACCGGACACAGATCGACGACATTGCCCGACAGCTCGCTCGTCACCGCCTTTTCGAGATAGCTGGTGATCTGCATGTTCTCGCCGCGATAGATCGCGCCGATCTCTTCCACGCCCGACACTTCCTCGGCGAACCGGATGCAGCGGGTACACTGGATGCACCGGGTCATGACCGTCTTGACGATCGGACCCATATATTTGTCGGTGACCGCGCGCTTATTCTCGTCGAAGCGCGAATGGCCGCGGCCATAGGCGATCGACTGGTCCTGCAGGTCGCACTCGCCGCCCTGGTCGCAGATCGGGCAGTCGAGCGGGTGGTTGATCAGCAGGAATTCCATGATGCCCTCGCGGGCATGCTTCACCATCGGCGTGGTGGTGAAGACTTCCTGATTGTCCGCGGCCGGCAGCGCGCACGACGCCTGCGGCTTGGGCGGCCCGGGCTTCACCTCGACCAGGCACATGCGGCAGTTGCCGGCGATCGACAGCCGCTCGTGATAGCAGAAGCGCGGAATTTCCTTGCCCGCCGCCTCGCACGCCTGAAGCACCGTGGCGCCCTGCGGCACCTCGACTTCGATCCCGTCTACTTTCAACTTAGGCATTACTCAGCCGCTTCCTGCATCGGTGCGAGATCACCGCCCATCGTTCCGGCGCGTTCGCGGATGCGACGCTCCATCTCGGGCCGGAAATGCTTGATGAGACCCTGGATCGGCCACGCCGCAGCGTCGCCGAGCGCGCAGATCGAGTGACCCTCGACCTGCTTGGTCACCTGCTGGAGCATGTCGATCTCGGCGATCTCGGCCTCGCCGGTGCGCATCCGCTCCATCACGCGCCACATCCAGCCGGTGCCTTCGCGGCACGGCGTGCACTGGCCGCAGCTCTCGTGCTTGTAGAAGTAGCTCAAGCGGCTGATCGCACGGACGATATCGGTCGACTTGTCCATGACGATGACCGCCGCGGTGCCTAGGCCGGAACCGACGCCCTTCAGCCCGTCGAAGTCCATCGGGCAGTCGATGATCTCCTTCGCCGGCACCAGCGGCACCGACGACCCGCCCGGGATCACCGCGAGCAGATTGTCCCAGCCGCCACGGATGCCGCCGCAATGCTTCTCGATCAACTCGCGGAAGCTGATCGACATCGCCTCCTCGACCACCGTCGGCTTGTCGACATGGCCGCTGATCTGGAACAGCTTGGTGCCCTTGTTGTTCTCGGCGCCGAAGCTCGAGAACCACTCGGCACCGCGGCGCAGGATCGTCGGCGCGACGGCGATGCTCTCGACGTTGTTGACCGTCGTCGGGCAGCCATAGAGCCCCGCCCCTGCCGGGAACGGCGGCTTCAGCCGCGGCTGGCCCTTCTTGCCCTCCAGGCTCTCGAGCATCGCGGTTTCTTCACCGCAGATGTACGCGCCGGCGCCGCGGTGGACGAACACGTCGAAGTCGTAGCCCGAACCGCAGGCGTTCTTGCCGACCAGGCCAGCGTCATACGCCTCCTGCACCGCCGCGAACAGCACCTCGGCCTCGCGGATATATTCGCCGCGGATGTAGATATACGCCGCCCGCGCCCGCATCGCGAAGCCGGCGACGAGCGCGCCTTCGATCAGCTTGTGCGGATCGTGGCGGATGATCTCGCGATCCTTACACGAGCCCGGCTCGGACTCGTCGGCGTTGATGACCAGGAAGTTCGGCCGATCGGGCTTCGGCTCCTTGGGCATGAAGCTCCACTTGGTGCCGGTCGGGAAGCCCGCCCCGCCGCGCCCGCGCAGCCCCGACGCCTTGATCGTGTCGATGATCTTGTCCTGCCCGATCTCGAGCAGCGCCTTGGTATTGTCCCAATCGCCGCGCGCGCGCGCCGCATCGAGCCGCCACGACTGATAGCCGTAGAGGTTGGTGAAAATCCGATCCTTGTCGGTCAGGGACGTGATGGCGCTCATGCCTCCGCTCCCGCGTTCGCGGTCTGGCCCCATTCGGGCCTGTAATCGTGGTTCTCGTTCACCATCGCGGTCAGCGTCGTCGGCCCGCCATAGGGCTCGACGGTATGACGGCCCGGCTCCTGCGACCCTGCCTTGGGATGCTCACCCCGCTCCAGCGCCTCGAGCAGCGCGACGGTGCGGTCGTAGGAAAGATCCTCGAAGTTATCGTCGTTGATCTGGACCATCGGCGCCGAGGCGCAATTGCCCATGCACTCGACCTCGGTCAGCGTGAACAGGCCGTCGGGCGTGGTCTTGCCCTTGATAAGGCCCTTGTTCTTGCACGCCGCCAGCACATCGTCCGACCCGCGCAGCATGCACGGCGTCGTGCCGCAGACCTGGACGTGGTAGCGGCCGACCGGCGCCAGGTTGAACATCGTGTAGAAGGTCGCGACCTCGTACACGCGCATGTACGGCACGCCGATCTCGCGCGCGACGAACTCGATCACCGGCACCGGCAGCCAGCCCTGCGTGTCGGTCTCGGCCCCGACCTGGCGTTGCGCCAAATCGAGCAGCGGGATCGACGCCGACTGCTCGCGCCCCTTGGGGTAGCGCGCCAGCACGGCATCGCGCTTCGCCTTGTTCTCGTCCGTCCACGCGAACGCACCCCAGCGCGCGCGCACCTCGGTTTCGTCGGGGATCTGGGGGGTGTCAGCCATTAGGCGTGATCCGTAAGGTCTAGGCGGTTTTCGATACGCTCGACGCGGTCGTTCAAGCGGTCGAGCCGGCTGTTCACGCCGGAAATCGCGATGATCGAACTGCCAAGATGTTCTTCGACCATCGTCATGCGGACCTTCAGGTCGCGCATATCGAACTTCATTTCCGACACGTCGGACTGCAGCTTCTGCAGCACCGAGTAGATCAGATCCGGGGTGACGTCACTCACCGGTCACACTCCCCGAACACGATATCCATCGCGCCCAGGATCGCTGTCGTGTCCGCCAGCATGTGGCCGCGGCTCATGAAGTCCATCGCCTGGAGATGGCTGAACGCGGTCGGGCGGATCTTGCAGCGATAGGGCTTGTTGGTGCCGTCGGCGACCAGGAACACGCCGAACTCGCCCTTGGGGCTTTCGGTCGCGACGTAAACCTCGCCGGCGGGCACGTGATACCCCTCGGTGTACAGCTTGAAGTGATGGATCAGCGCTTCCATCGACTGCTTCATCTCGGCGCGCTTGGGCGGCACCACCTTGCGGTCGAGGCTGGCGATCGGCCCCTCGGGCATTTCGGCCAGGCACTGCTTCATGATCCGCGCCGACTGGCGGACCTCCTCGACGCGCACCATGAAGCGATCGTAGCAATCGCCGCGCGTGCCGACCGGGATCTCGAAGTCCATGCGGTCGTACACGTCGTAGGGCTGCGACTTGCGGATGTCCCAGGGGATGCCCGCCGCGCGAATCATCGGGCCCGAGAAGCCCCAGGCGATCGCGTCGTCGCGGCTCACCGTCGCGATATCGACGTTGCGCTGCTTGAAGATGCGGTTGTCGGCGACCAGGCTGATTGCGTCCTCGAACAGGCGCGGCAGCCGCGTGTCGAGCCAGTCGGCGATATCGGTCAGCAGCTTCAGCGGCACGTCCTGATGCACGCCGCCGGGACGGAAGTAATTATGATGCATCCGCGCGCCGGTCGCGCGCTCGAGGAAGCCGTAGCAATCCTCGCGGATTTCGAACATCCACAGGTTCGGCGTCATCGCGCCAACGTCCATAACGTGGCTGCCGAGGTTCAGCATGTGATTCGAGATGCGCGTCAGCTCGGCGAAGAATACGCGCAGATATTGCGCGCGGATCGGCACCTCGAGATCGAGCAGCTTCTCGATCGCCAACACGAAGCTGTGCTCCATGCACGCCGGCGAGCAATAGTCGAGGCGATCGAAATAGGGGATCGCCTGCGCATAGGTCTTGTATTCGATCAGCTTCTCGGTGCCGCGATGGAGCAGGCCGACGTGCGGATCGATCCGCTCGATGATCTCGCCGTCCAGCTCCATGACGAGCCGAAGCACGCCGTGCGCCGCGGGATGCTGCGGACCGAAGTTGATCGTGTAGTTCTGGATGGTGACGTCGCCGATCGTCGGGTCGGCCGCATCGGTCTTGCCGAGCAGCTGGTCGACATACGGGTCGATCGTGGCGGTGTCGGTCACGACGGTATCGCTCACTGGTTCTGCCCTCCGCCCTTGGTGGGGACGACATCGGGGTTGGCCGGCTTGGGCTCGCCGCCATCGGGGCCGGGCTTGCCCGCACCGGTCTCGGCGGTGCTCTGCGCGTCCTTCTTGCCATAGGCCTCGCTCGAGGCGGCCGGCGGCGTCGCGACGCTCTGCGCCGCGCCGGCCTTGGCGATCTGGTCAGCGGTCAGCGGCGTCTGCGCGCCCTTGGCCTGCGGCAGCATGCCCTTCTCGTCGCCCGGCAGGACATATTCGGCGCCCTCCCACGGACTGGTGAAGTCGAAGGTGCGGAAGTCCTGCGCCAGGCTGACCGGCTGATAGACGACGCGCTTCTCCTCTTCCGAATAGCGCAGCTCGACGAAGCCCGTCAGCGGGAAGTCCTTGCGCTGCGGATGGCCGCGGAAACCGTAATCGGTCAGGATCCGGCGCAGGTCGGCGTTACCTGCGAACAGCACGCCGTACATGTCGTAGATCTCGCGCTCCAGCCAGCCGGCGACCGGCCATACGCCCGTCACCGACGGCACCGGCTTCACCTCGTCTGTCGAGACATGCACCTGGATGCGATGGTTGCGCGTCAGCGACAGCAGGCAATAGACCACCTCGAAGCGCTCGGGGCGCTCGGGATAGTCGACGCCGGCCATCTCCATCAGCTGCTGATATTCCAGACCCGGCGTATCGCGCAGCGTCGTCAGCGTCTCGACGATGCTGTCGCGCTCGGCGAAGAGCTGGACCTCGCCGACGCGCACCCGCGCCTCCATCACCGCTCCGCCCAGCGCGGCGTTGATCGCGTCGACGGTCGCGTCGTTCAGGTTCGTCGCATAGGCAGGCGCCGGCGCTCTCATCGCTCGATGCTCCCCGAACGACGGATCTTCCGCTGCAGCTGCATGATCCCGTACAGCAGGGCCTCGGCGGTCGGCGGACAGCCGGGGACGTAGATGTCAACCGGCACGATCCGGTCGCAGCCCCGCACCACCGAATAGCTGTAATGGTAATAGCCGCCGCCGTTGGCGCAGCTACCCATTGAGATGACGTATTTGGGCTCCGACATCTGGTCGTAGACCTTGCGCAGCGCCGGCGCCATCTTGTTGCACAGCGTGCCGGCGACGATCATCACGTCCGACTGGCGTGGGCTCGCGCGCGGCGCGGCGCCGAAGCGCTCCAGGTCGTAGCGCGGCATGTTCACGTGGATCATCTCGACCGCGCAGCAGGCGAGGCCGAACGTCATCCACCACAGCGAGCCCGTGCGTGCCCACTGGAACAGGTCTTCCGCCGAGGTGACCAGGAAGCCCTTGTCGGTAAGCTCGCCGTTCAGGCTGTCGAAAAAGCCCTGATCCGGCGGCACCACTGCGCCGGCACCGGCGCTACGCTGCAGCTCGACGGGGCCGGAATGGCCTTCGTTCATCATCATTCCCAATCCAGAGCGCCCTTCTTCCAGGCGTAGACGAGCCCGAGGGCGAGCTCGCCGATGAAGATCATCATGGAGATCCACGCGGTCCAGCCGAGCGAGAACACGCTGACTGCCCAAGGATATAGGAACGCCGCCTCGAGATCGAAGATGATGAACAGGATGGCGACGAGATAAAAGCGCACGTCAAACTGGCTGCGCGGATCCTCGAACGCGGGGAAGCCGCACTCATATTCCGACAGCTTCTGCTCGTTGGGCTTGTGCGCGCCGGTCAGGCGCCCGACCAGCATCGGCAGGAACACGAACGCGCTCGACAGGGCGAGCGCCACCCCCAGGAACAGGAGGATCGGCAGATATTGCGACAGGTCGACCAAAGGGCTTCTCGCATGAGCGAAAGGAATGGGGCGGCTTTAAGCGCGAGGGTGCCACGGGGCAAGCGTTGCAGCCCGTGAGAATGACTCGCAACGATCGTGTGCAACACTCCTCCCCCAGCTTGCTGGAGGAGGACGAAAAGAATCACCGCAGCGCGTTCGCCACCAGCTTGTGCAGCTTCGAATGCAACCCGTCGTTCGCCGCGAGATACTCGCCGCGCTCCATCGCACGGTCGGCACCGCGGAAGTCGGTGACGAAGCCGCCCGCTTCCTTGACCAGCAGCAGCCCGGCCGCCGCGTCCCACAGGCTCAGCCCTGATTCCCAGAAACCGTCGAAGCGCCCCGCCGCGACCCAGGCCAGGTCGAGCGCCGCCGATCCCAATCGGCGGATACCCGACACTTCCGGCGCCACCGCACCGAAGATCCGGCTCCACTGCGCGAAGTCGCCATGCCCAAGGAACGGAATGCCCGTCGCGATCAGGCTGTCGGCCAGGTCGCGCCGCGACGACACGCGCAGCCGCGCGTCCTGAAGCCAGGCGCCGCGGCCCTTCTCGGCCCAGAAGCTCTCGTCGGTCAGCGGCTGATAGACCAGTGCCGTCGTGATCTCGCGCTTGCCCGACGGCATCGGCTCTTCCACTGCGATCGAGATCGAGAAGTGCGGGATGCCGTGGAGGAAATTGGTCGTGCCGTCGAGCGGATCGACGATGAACCGCGGCTTCGACGGATCGCCCGCCACCTCGCCGCGCTCCTCCATCAGCAGGCCCCAGTCGGGCCGCGCCTTCGACAGCTCCTCGAAGATCGTCTGCTCGGCGCGCTTGTCGGCCATCGACACGAAGTCGGCCGGGCCCTTGCGGCTGACCTGGAGCTGCTGGACCTCGTTGAAATCGCGACGCAGCCGCGGCGCCGCCTTGCGCGCGGCACGGTCCATGACGGTGATGAGGCCGGAATGGGAAGGCATTCGAAGACTCCTCCCCTCCCTGCAAGGGAGGGGTCGGGGGTGGGTGCCGGTGCTTGAGCACCGGCGACAACGCTGGTGGCGGACGCCGCGGCTCGCTCCGCTCGCACCCACCCCCAGCCCCTCCCTTGCAGGGAGGGGAGTAGGTCAGATCAATCCGCGCGGCGGACGTACGTACCCTCGTACACGTCGACGACGATCCGCGTACCGCTGGCGATATGCGGCGGCACCATCACCCGCACGCCGTTGTCGAGCACCGCGGGCTTGTAGCTGGACGAGGCGGTCTGCCCCTTCACCACCGCGTCGGCCTCGACGATCGTGGCCTCGATCGTGTCGGGCAGCTGCACCGAGATCGCTTCCTCGTCATACAGCTCCATGACGACGTCCATGCCGTCCTGCAGGAAGGCGGCGGCATCGCCGAGCAGGTCACGCGGCAGCGTCGTCTGGTCGTAGGTTTCCTTGTCCATGAAGACCAGGTTGTCGCCCTCGGCGAACAGGAACTGGAAATCCTTGGTGTCGAGGCGGACGCGCTCGACCGTCTCGGCCGAGCGGAAGCGGACGTTGTTCTTGCGGCCGTCGCGCAGGTTCTTCAGCTCGACCTGCATATAGGCCCCGCCCTTGCCGGGCTGGGTATGCTGGATCTTGACCGCGCGCCAGATGCCGCCTTCGTACTCGATGATGTTGCCGGGACGGATGTCCACGCCGCTGATCTTCATGGGATGAACCTGTTGGAAAGAGCCGTGGCGCGCGACCGGCACGCGCCGTGCGGCGCTCCTAGCGGCTGGCGGGCTTTCCGGCAAGAAGTGGGTAGGGATTGACGTCCTGCCCCTCCCACCAGCGCTCGCCGGGCTGCATCCGCTGCACCCCGAAATGCAGGTGGTAATGGCCCGGTCCGGCGTCGCCCGAATCGCCGACGAAGCCCAGCGGATCGCCCGTTCGCACCGTCTGCCCCTCGTGAACGCCGGGGGCATAGCCGGCAAGATGCGCGTAATAATAGATCCAGCGCCGGTCGGGCGAACGCACATAGAGCGTGGTACCGCCCAGGCTGCTCTCGAACAGCTTCTCGACGCGTCCCGGCGCCGCCGCGGTGACCGGCGTTCCGCCCGCGGCCATGATGTCGGTGCCGTGATGCCCGCGCGTGCCGCCCCCACGCGCGTCGTTCCAGCTGTCCTGCAGGGCAGCCTCCGTCACCCCGCGCACCGGTATTGCCAGGGTGCCGGCCTGCCCCTCTTCGCCGACCGGCGGCTCGGCGACCGGCCGGTCACCGCCCCGCGTCCGATCGGCCGTCCCAAACCGCGTCGTCGCCGCGAAGGCTGCCACGATCAGCAGAAAGACCGACAGGATGCCCCAGCCAAGCTTCGTCATCGTCTCAGGCCTGGAACACCGCCTTGGTGCCCGGCTTCACCATCATCGCCAGCCGCGCCACGTCCCAGTTGGTCAGGCGGATGCAGCCATGGCTTTCGCTGCGACCGATCAGCTCGGGATTGGGCGTGCCATGGATACCGTAATGCTCCTTCGACAGGTCGAGCCACACCACCCCGACCGGCCCGTTCGGCCCCGGCGGCAGCATCGCCTTATCGTCGCTCTTGTCGGCATCCCAAAATAGCGCCGGATTATAATGGAACTTGGGGTTGTAATCCGCGCCGTTGATCTTCCACGTCCCCAGCGGCAGCGGATCATGCTCGGACCCCATCGTCGCCGAGAATTGCGCGATCAGCCGATCCTGCTTGTCCAGTACCCGCAAGGTGCCGTCGGATTTGTCGACGACGATATGGTCCGCCTTGGGCTGATTGGCATCGACGTTGAGCATGTCGAGCGTCTGGCGCCAGTGATCGGGCAACGTGGGATCATAGGCGCGACTGGTCGGCAGCGCGTTGGGAAAGACCACCTTCACCCCCGGCGCGAGCCGCGTCTGTGGCGAATTGAGCGCCAGCAGAACCTGCGGCGTGGTGTGGAACATCTCCGCCAGCTTCTCCATCGGATTGCGATAGGCGATCGACGGCAGCTTAGACTGCTCCTCCATGTCCTTGGGCAAGGGATTGATATACGGACCCGCCAACGCCAGCGGCGTCAGTGCCGCCACCACCGTCGGGCGCATGGCCCGGTACGGATAGAGCGCCTTGAGCGTCACGGCATCGATCTTGCCGGTGATCGGCAGGTTGCGCGACTCCTGGAAGCCCTTCAGCGCACGCACCAGCGACGCGCCGCCCTTGCCGTCGAGGATGCCCGGCCCGAAACCGAGATGGTCGAGGATCACCTGAACGTGCAGGATCGAGCGATCGATCGTCGGGGAAGCGGGCCGGTTCTGAGCCGCCGCCGGCAAGGCCGCGGCGCCGATCGTCAGGGCGGCGATACTCGTCTTCCAGAACATGGGTCAGCCTCTACCGTTACGCTTGCGCATCAACGGCCGAACGGCGCCAAGTATCCGGCGGTTATGCAGCCATCACGTCGTTGAATGCCCGCACCGCCGCCGCCTCGTCACCACCCCAGACGGCATGGCTCACCGCCAGGAAGTCGGCACCCGCCTTCACCAGCGGCGCGGCATTGGCGGGCGTGATCCCGCCGATCGCGACGCAGGGCAGCTCGAACACCGCCGACCACCAGGACAGGATGACCGGCTCGGGATGATGGCTGACCTCCTTGGTCGTCGTCGGATAGAAGCTGCCAAACGCGACATAGTCGGCGCCGCGCTCGCCCGCTTCCATCGCGAGGTGGCGGCTGTCGTGGCAGGTAACGCCGATCTGCACCGACGGCCCCAGCTCGGCCCGCGCCTCGCGCGGATCGCCGTCGTCCTGGCCCAGGTGGACGCCGTCGGCGCCGAGACGCTTGGCGAGGCTGATCGAATCGTTGACGATGAAGGCGACCTCACGATCCGCGCAGATCCGTTGCAGCGGCTCCGCCAGCTTCGCCGCCTGATGCTGGTCGATGTCCTTCACGCGCAACTGGAACGCCGCGACCGGCCCTGCGTCGAGCGCCCGCGCCAGCCGGTTGGCGAAACCGCCGGTCACGTCGAGCGGCGAGACGAGGTACAGCTGGCACGGCGGCCGCGACAGGTCGCGCGTGAAGTTGGCGGCGAAATCGGGATCGAGCGGGCCGAGCGGGTCGTCAGTCATGCCGATGCGACTACCCGCTTGATCGCCGCGGCGAAAGCCACCGGTTCATCGAGCCGATGCGCGATCGCCACGATCCCGCGCTTGCCCGACAGCGGCCCGGCCAGGTCGACAACGACGTTCGGATAGGCGACCAGCGCCAGGTTGAGCACCTGCCGCCGTTTGAGATCGGCGGCGGTCCACGCCTCCCGCAACCCGGCGATCTGGTCCAGCGGCACCTCGACCGAGCGGATCGTGCCCACCCGCATGACCAGCCGCCCGCCGTCGATCAGCACCGGCCGCCGCTTCATCACCCGAATGCCCAACACCAGCCAGACAAGCGCTGGCAGCGTGAGCAGCGACACGACCAACGCCACCATCGGATGCCACAGCGCCAGCAGCAGATGTACCACGACCAGCTCGCCGCATCCCAGCAGGACCAGCACCCACAACATCGGCGCGACCGCGCGATGATAGGAGAAGCGCTGCCCGATCCCCGACCGGGCAGCGTCGTCCATCAGTTCTTGACCGTCGAGGCGGTGTAGATCTCGTCGATCGCGGCACCGAGCGTGCGGTCGAACTCCTCGTCGCTCTGTCCGTCGCGCAGATCCTCGAGCAACGCGCGGCTGAAGCTCGCGATCATGCCGTGGTTCTTCGCCAGCGCCGCGCAGGCGTCGGGGCGCGAATAGCCGCCCGACAGCGCGACGACGCGCGCGACGCGGTGGTGACCGATCAGGTCGGCATAGCGATCCGCCTCGGCCGGGATCGTCAGCTTCAGCATGACGCGGCGATCGCCGGTCATCGCGTCGAGATGCTTGAGGATCTCGTCGTGCAGGATCGTCTCCGCCTCGGCGCGGCCTTCCATCTTCAGCGAGACCTCGGGCTCCAGGATCGGCATCAGGCCGTGGCCGATGATCTGCTCGCCGATCTGGAATTGCTGTTCGACGATCCGCGCGATGCCGCCCTGCGACACCCCCTTCACCACCGAGCGCATCTTGGTGCCGAACACGCCAAGCCCCTTGGCGCGCGCCAGAAGCTCGTCGAGGCCCGGCATCGGCTTCATCATCTGAACGCCGTCGGCCTCGTCCTCCAGGCCCTTGTCCATCTTCAGGAACGGCACCACGCCGCGGTTCCACAGCGCGGTCGGCACCGGCACGCCATCGGCCTGGCCATCCATCGTCTTCTCGAACAGGATCGCCGCCAATACCTTGGCACCGTTGAAGCTGGGCGCGGTGATGATCCGCACCCGCATCTTGTGGATCAGCTCGTACATTTCGGCGTCGGAGGACCAGCTGCCCTCCGCCACGCCATAGGCCTTCAGCGCACCCGGCGTCGAACCGCCGCTCTGGTCGAGCGCGGCGATGAAACCGGCGCCGCTGACCATCTGCGCCATCATCACATCATGTTGCGAAACCATCATCTTCTCCCCGAATGCGGCCGGACCATCCGCTCTTTCATTGAAGCCCGATTATCGTGACAGCGCGGCGACGCCGGGCAGCTCCTTGCCCTCCATCCATTCCAGGAAGGCGCCGCCCGCCGTCGAGACGAAGGTGAACGCGTCGGCGACGCCGGCGGTGTTGAGCGCCGCGACGGTGTCGCCGCCGCCCGCCACCGATACCAGGCTGCCGTCGGCGGTCAGCGCCGCCGCGGTCTTCGCCAGCGCGACCGTCGCCGCCTCGAACGGCGGGGTCTCGAACGCGCCCATCGGCCCGTTCCACACCAGCGTCCGGCAATTCTTCAGCACATCGGCCAGCGCCTCGGTCGCGGCGGGACCGACGTCGAGGATCATCTCGTCCGCCGCCACCTCGTGGACGTTGACGGTGCGCGTCGCCGGATTTGGCTTGAACTCCTTGGCCACCACCACGTCATACGGCAGGTGGACGGTGCAGCCGGCGCGATCGGCCGCGTCCATGATCTCGTCGGCGGTGCCGGTCAGGTCGTGCTCGCACAGCGACTTGCCCACATCGACGCCGCGCGCGGCCAGGAAGGTGTTGGCCATGCCACCACCGATGATGAGATGATCGACCTTGCCGACCAGATGCTTCAACACGTCTAGTTTGGTCGACACCTTGGCACCGCCGACCACCGCCGCAACCGGATGCTCGGGTTTGCCCAGCGCCTTTTCCAGCGCGTCGAGCTCCGCTTCCATCGCCCGCCCTGCGAACGCCGGCAGCTGCCGCGCCAGTCCCTCGGTCGAGGCATGCGCGCGATGCGCCGCCGAGAAGGCGTCGTTGACGTATAGGTCCCCGAGCTTCGCAAAGCGATCAACGACATCGGCGTCGTTCTTCTCTTCGCCGGCAGAGAAGCGGCTGTTCTCGAGCACGGCGATGTCGCCGGGCTGCATCGTGGCCACCGCCGCCTCCGCACCCTCCCAATCGACGAAACGCACCGGACGACCCAGCACCTCCTCATAGGGCTTGGTCACCATCGCCAGCGACATGTCTGGATTGGGCTGACCCTTGGGGCGGCCGAAATGTGCCAGCACCAGCACGATCCCGCCGCGGTCGGCGAGTTCGGTCACTGTCGGCACCGTTGCGCGCAACCGCGTCGCGTCGGTAACCGCGCCGTCCGCCATCGGCACGTTCAGATCCTCGCGCACCAGCACGCGCTTGCCCTGGATGTCGCCCATATCGTCGAGCGTCTTGAACGGCTTGGTCATGCTTCCTCGATCCTGATCTCATCGCCCACGGCGATATGGCCACCCTGACGGACGCGCGTACACACCCCACCGCGCCAGTCCGGCGTCAGCGCCGCCCGCAATCCGGGCGCGAGCGCTTCCATCCGCTCGCACGGGTCGGTTTCCCGGGTGATTTCGACGACGACGTCGCGCCCGATGCGCAAGCGAACGCCCGGCACCTGCGGCAGATCCAGCCCGTCGACCAACAGGTTGGCCCGGCGCTCCTGCCACGCAATGGTATGGCCGACCTCCGCCATCGCCGCGTCCCAGTCGCCGCGTTCGATCAGCGTCACCTGTCGCCGCCCGCGCCCACCCGGCTTCACCGCGCCGCGGAAGTCGCCATGGATGCCGCCGTCGACCGTCACCTCGACCGCCTCCACCAGCTCCATCGGCGCCTTCGGAAAGGCATGGCGAGCGATCCCCGCCAGTACGCCGATCCGCCCGGACGGTGCGGACGTCACCGCAGCATCCAGGCGCAGGTCCTTCATCTTAAAGGAACTTCGCCATCGCGGTCGCGGTGTCGACCATGCGGTTCGAGAAGCCCCATTCATTGTCGTACCAGCTGACGACACGCACCAGCTTGCCGTCGATCACCGCCGTCTCCAGCCCGTCGACCGTCGACGAGGCGGGCGTGTGGACGATGTCGGTCGAGACCAGCGGATCCTCCGAATAGACCAGCACGCCTTCGAGCGGGCCGCTCTCGGCCGCAGCCTTCAGCAGCTGGTTCACTTCCTCGCGCGTCGTGTCGCGCTTGGGCGTGAAGGTCAGGTCGACCAGGCTGCCGTCCGGCACCGGCACGCGCACCGCCGACCCGTCGAGCTTGCCCTTCAGTTCGGGCAGCACCTCGCCCACCGCGCGCGCGGCGCCGGTCGTGGTCGGGATGATGCTCATCGCCGCGGCGCGCGCGCGGCGCAGGTCGGGGTGGATCTGGTCGAGGATCTTCTGGTCATTGGTATAGGCATGCACCGTCGTCATCAGCCCGCGCTCGATGCCGATCGCATCGTTCAGCACCTTGGCGACTGGCGCCAGGCAGTTGGTGGTGCAGCTGGCGTTCGACACGATGGTGTGCTCGGCGGTCAGCTTGTCGTTGTTGACGCCGTAGACGACGGTCAGGTCGACGTTCTTGCCGGGGGCGGAGATCAGCACCTTCTTGGCGCCGGCGTCGATGTGCTTCTGGCAGCTGTCGCGGTCGGTGAAGAAGCCGGTGCACTCCAGCACCAGCTCGACGCCCAGTTCCTTGTGCGGCAGGTTGGCGGGATCGCGCTCGGCCGTCACGCGGATGCGCTTGCCGTCGACGACCAGGTCCTGGCCCTCGGCATGGACATCGCCGGGGTAGCGGCCGTGAACGCTGTCGCGGCTGAACAGCCACGCATTGGCCTTCGCATCGGCGAGGTCGTTGATCGCCACCAGCTCCAGCGTCGTGTCCTGCTTCTCCAGGATCGCCCGCGCCACCAGGCGTCCGATGCGCCCGAAGCCGTTGATCGCCACCTTCGTCATCCGACTACTCCTCGCTGCATGATTATACGGCACCGCAAGCGATTGGCGCTGGCGCCGGGCGGCTCGCCTTTGCGGGGGCACGGCCTCTCCTGTCAACCGCACTGCCGGGGCAAATGCGGCTTGCCGCACGGGCATGCGGTGCTATCGCGCCGATATGGCACAACAAGCATCCGCGGGCGACCGGATCGACGCCGCGCTCGCCCGGATCGAGAACGCCGTCCTGCGCCGTGACGCGGCGGCGAACGCACTGGCCGAACGCCACGCCGTCCTGCGCAAGCGGATGGCCGAAGCCGTCACCGCACTCGACGCGGTGATCGCCGGCGAGGAGCGCGGCTGATGGCCGAGGTGACGATCACGGTCGGCGGCCGCCCCCATTCCATCGCCTGCAAGGACGGCGGCGAGCATCGCATCCGCCAGCTCGGCCAGATAATCGACGCCAAGTGGCAGGCGGCGCAGCGCGCCGCCGGCGGCATGGGGGCAGAGCGGACGATGCTGTTCGTGGCGCTGATGCTCGCCGACGATCTCGACGAGGCGGAAACCCGCCCGCCGGAGGGCGCAGCGCTCAGCGAAACCGCGCTCGCGCGAATCGCCGACCGGCTCGAAAGCCTCGCCGACGCCCTTGAGAACAAGCCGGCGAGTGCCTAGATAGATGCCCGGCGGGTTCTGCCCGGTACGAGCCTTTATTATCCCTGAGGCTATTCATCATCCAAGGGGGCTGTCCCTGCCCGGGCCCTGGCCCGACGCACATGGTCCCCACCTGACGTACCGTGCGTCAGAGGATAACCCGGCACACGGCCACGGCGGTCCCGCCACCCGCCCCTTCCATTCATGACCGACAAACGGGCGCTGCGCGCGCGCATGCGCGGCCTCCGCGATGACGGCGACCGGTCGGGCACGCTCGCCGTACCCAGTGTTTTCCACGAACGGTTGGCGCCGGGCCTCGTCGTCGCATCCTACATCCCGATCGGCAGCGAGGCTGATCCCGCGCCCTTCGCCGACGCCGCGACGGTGGCGGGCTGCATCATCGCGCTGCCGCACGTCGTCGATCGCGCCAGCCCGATGCGCTTCCTCCGTCAGGTCGGGACTTCGGCGCTTCAGCCCGGCCCCTTCGGCCTGCGCCAGCCCGCCGCCGATGCCGCCGAGCTGGCGCCCGACATCATCCTGACGCCGCTTGTCGCCTTCGATCGCCGCGGCAACCGGCTGGGCCAGGGCGCGGGCCATTACGACCGCGCCTTCGCCGCCCATCCCGCCGCCTGGCGCATCGGCATCGCCTGGGCGATACAGGAACACGACGGGCTGACCCCCGACCCGTGGGACATGCCCCTCCACGCCATCGCGACCGACAAGGAATGGATCACGCCATGAACAACGGACCCAGCTGGCGAAAGCCCGTCGGCGCGATCGGCATCCTCGCGCTCATCCTGCTGTGGTGCGTGCTGGTCGTCAGCCTGTCAGGCGTCGTCGGCGAATGGCCGGGGCTGGCGCAGCTGGCCTTTTATGTCGTCACCGGCATCGTCTGGATCCTGCCGCTCAAGCCGGTGCTGCTGTGGATGGAGACCGGCCACTGGCGTTAGGCGGATGAAACGCGGGCTCATGCCGCAGCTCCGTCAGAAGGCAGCCAGCCTCCCATCCGTTCGCCCTGAGGAGCCGCTGAGCGACGTCGATGCGGCGTCTCGAAGGGCCACCGCGCGCGGGCACGTTACCCGGTCCACCAATATCTCTGAAACCTTCGCCAGCGCGTCTTTCAGACTGCGCTGTGGCGCGAGTGACGGGGCTCGAACCCGCGACCTCCGGCGTGACAGGCCGGCGCTCTAACCAACTGAGCTACACCCGCTTGAAGCGTTGAGGCGCGCCAACTATGCGACGCGCCCCCCCCTGTCAACCGCCCTCGCCGACACTTTCTTCCGGACCCTTCCGCCGCCCACGCTGCTGGACGAGCGTGCCATGTTCGAACAGGAAGCCGGCGATGTCGGGCTTGCCCGCCGCATCGAGCACGGTCTGCAGGATGATGAGCAGCGGCACCGCCAGCAGGGCGCCGACCGTGCCCCAGACCCAGCCCCAGAAGCTTAACGAAATCAGGATCATCACCGGATTGATCGTCAGCCGGTGACCGACGATCAGCGGCGTGATCGCATTCGCCTCGACAAGGTGGAAGCCATACATGATCGCCGGCGGCAGCAGCGCCAGCCAGATGTCGTTGAACGTCATCAGCCCACCCACCGCGAGCAGGAACGCGCCCAGCACCGGTCCGAAATACGGCACGTAATTCAGCAGCGTGACGATGCCGCCCCACATCAAGGGATAGGGCATGCCGATGAAATACAGTGCCAGCGCCACCGACAGGCCCAGGCAGACGTTGATGAGCGTGATCGTGCCGAGATAGGCCGAGACGTCGTCGACGACGTCCTGGATCACCCGCGCGGTCGCCATCGCGCCGTCGAAGCTGGTCCGCCCGGTGATCGTGCGCCGCCGCATCTTCGACCAGCCCGACAGGAAGAAGAACACCGTCAGCACCGCGAACAGCAGCTGGATGATGACCGCCGGCGCCGAGGTCGCGGCCAGCTCGACGATCGAGCTCGGCGGCGCCACCGCCGCCGCCTGCGGCCGGACGACCGGAGTCGAGGCGACCTGGCGCAGCATCTTGTTCACCGATTTTTCGAGCGTCGAATAGAGATCGAGCAGCGGCGACAGGTTTTCCTGGATACGGCTGATTCGCGACGGCAGCAGCCGGAAGAAATCGGTCGCGGGCACCACGATCGCGGCGATCGCGATGTTGGCGATGATCAGGAACGTTACCACGCACAGCAGCGCGGCGATCGGTGAGGGCAAGCCCCGGCGTTCCAGCCATTCGAGCACCGGCACCAGCGCGATCGCGATGACCAGCGACGCCGTCACCGGCAGGAAGAATTCCGCCCCCGCCTTCAACGCGAACGGAGTCGCCAGGACTAGGCCGATGCCCGCCGTCAGCGTCAACGCCGCCAGCAGCCGGTCGCGCCGCATCGCGATGCGCAGCGCCTCGTCGGTCGGCAATCCCGCCGGCACGCCGAGGACGGTATCGGGCAGCCCGTCGAGCTGCGTGTCGGGATCTATGCGTCCATCGGTCATCGCATCACCCTATCCTCACGCATCACCGCCCGCCAGCGATGCTTCGCGGCGACCGTCGCTTGACTTGATCGGCCCGCCGGTCAGGTTTTGCTTACCGACCGGAGTCCACCAATGCCTGCCGAATCACGGCTGATCGACGACATTTACGAAGCCTCGGTCGCGGTCGAGCAATGGCCCGCCGTCCTGCAACGCATCGCGGACGGCGTCGGCGCGGTGGGCGCGACGATCGTCACCCGGTCGCCCGTCGGGGTCGAGATTGTCGCGTCGCCGCGATTGGAAGACGTCGTTGCCGCCTATCTTGCCGAGGGATGGGGCGCCGATCCCGAACATGCCGCGCCGCTCATCGCCGACCAGTGGCCGGGCTTCCGCGCCGAAGTGGACTATCGCACGCCGGCCGAGATCGCGGCCCTCCCCGTCCATGCCGAATTCCTCGATCCGCGCGGCCTCTACGCCGGCACCGGGACGGTCATCCAGGGGACGCGCGACCATGCCGTCCATCTTGCGGTCGAAGGCTTCGCCGATCACGGGCGGTCGTGCGCGGCGATTCCCTTCCTCGACAGGCTGCGCCCGCATCTCGCCCGCGCGATCAGCCTGTCCGCGCTTCGCCCCGACCGCTCGCAGCTGGTGGTCGACAGCCTGGCGCTCGCCGGCGTCGCGGCGGCAGTCGTGTCGGCGGGCGGCCGCTTGCGCTCGGTCAACGATCGATTCGGCGCGCGGATGGGCGATCGGATGGTCGAGACGCTCGGCGGCCTGCGCTTCGCCGACCCCTTTTTGGCCGAGCAGCTGCGTATTGCGATTACCGGCAACGCATCGCGGGGGACCGTGCGAACGGTGCCGATCCATGGCGAGGCGCCCGGCGATGTCTTCGCCATCCATATCCTCCCGATCGTCGGCAGCGTCCGGGCGCTCTGCGGATCGGACGGCGTGCTGCTAATGATCGCCGACGCGCACAACGCCAGTATCCCGAGTGCCGATCTCCTGCGCCTGATGTTCGACCTGACCCCCGGCGAGGCCCGCGTCGCGCGGCTGCTGGCCAGCGGCACCCCGATCGCCGATGCCGCCGCCGCCCTCGGGATCGGCAGCGGCACCGTCCGCACGCATCTGAAGGCGGTGTTCGCCAAGACCGGCGTCGCCCGTCAGGTCGATCTCGTCCGCCTCCTCGGCGGGCTAGGCGCACCCGCTCCCACGATTTTTTGACCGCCCTATCCCTTTTGGGAGAGGCGCCATCGCGCACACTGGACCTACAACCGGGCAGACGGCCTGTCGGGGGAGAGGCCGTCCCGGAGAGAGGTCATGGCCGAGGGAGGTTTCAGCGCACCGCCATCGGCTATCCCCATGGCCTTTCGGCTGCGTAGCGTGTCGCTTCGCCGCCGCCTGGCGATGGTGATCGCATGCCGTGCGGCGCTGGAAACGGCGCCCGGCTTGCCGATCGCCATCGACCGGTCGTCCGGGCCCGATTAGGGGGGCGCGCCGCGTCGTCCGCCCGTGGCTTCCGGGACGGACGGCGCGGCGGTTCGTCATGCCGCCGCGCTCACCCGATCGGCGAACAGCGCCTTCAGATCCTTTTTCAGTATCTTGCCATTGGCGTTGCGCGGCAGCGGTTCGGCGCAGAAGCGGATCGCGACCGGCACCTTGAACGCCGCCAGCCGCTCGCGCACCCACGCCTGCAGCTCCGCCTCGCTCGCCTGACAGCCGGGACACAGATGAACCACCGCCGCGGGCTCCTCGCCCAGCGTGCGATGGGGGATGCCGACCAGCGCGCAGTCGGTCACCGCGGGATGCGCGTAGAGGACGTTCTCGACCTCGATCGAATAGATGTTCTCGCCGCCGCGCAGCACCATGTCCTTGGCGCGATCGACGATGAAGACGAAGCCCTCCTCGTCGATCCTGGCGAGGTCGCCGGTCCGTACCCAGCCGTCGACGAACGTCTCCGCCGTCGCCTCGGGCTTGTTCCAATAGCCCTTCACGATCATCGGCCCGCGCGCCCACAGCTCCCCGATCGTGCCGACGGGCAGCTCGGTAACGCCGTCCTCGGCAACGATCTTCAGGTCGGCGGCGGCGACCGGGGGACCCGCACTGTCGGGCCGGTTCAGATAATCCTCGGCCGTATGGCTCGTCACCGTCGCCATCGTCTCGGTCATCCCCCAGCCGTTGCCGGGGAGTGCGCCGAACTCCTCGTAGATGCGCCGCACCAGCTCGGGCGCCGAGGGCGCCCCGCCATAGGCGATCGCCTCCAGGCTGGAGAGGTCGTAGCGTCCGCGGTCGGGATGCTCGAGCAGCTGCCAGGCGATCGTCGGCACGCCGCCGGTCAGGTTCACCTTCTCGCGTTCGATCAGCTCCATCGCACGGACCGTGTCCCACTTGCGCATGAACACCATCGTCGATCCGGTCGCGAGCACCCCCATCATCGTCGCCGAACAGGCGGTGACGTGGAACAGCGGGATCACCGTCAGCAGCACGCGCGGGGTCGGCTCGGGCGGCATCTCGCCGCGCCGCAGATACGCGCGCGCCGCGGAAAAGCCCCCCGACAGGATGTTGGTCATCAGGTTGCGATGCGTCCCCAGCGCCCCCTTGGGCGCGCCGGTGGTTCCGCTGGTGTAGAAGATCGTCGCATCGTCGTCGGTCGCGATCGTCGCGGGTGGCAGCGGCCGGTCGGGCAGCTCCCCCCAAGCGCCGGTCGGCCCCACCACCGAGTCGAGCGCGCGCGCCTTGCCCGTCGGCGGCGCATCGACGCGCGCGACCAGGACATGCTCCAGCGCCGGCAGCGAATCATAACGGTCGCGCAGGCGCGCGTGCCGCTCGGCATCGACGATGAGCACGCGTGCGCCCGAGTCGCTCAGGCCGTATTCCAGCTCGCCGCCGGTCCACCAGGCATTGAGCGGGACCGCAATCGCGCCGATCGCCGTGACCGCGAAGAAGGCGAGCGGCCATTCGGGCAGGTTGCGCATCGCGATCGCGACCCGGTCGCCCTTCCCCACCCCCAGCTCGACCAGATGGTGGGCCAGGGCGACCACTGCGCGAAAATGCGCCTCGAAAGTCACCCGCTCGCCTTCATAGACGGTGAAATCCCGGGCGCCGTGCCCGCGCGACGCCTCGACCAGCCAGCGCAGCGAGGGCGGCGCGTTCTTCCACACGCGGGTCGACACCCCGTTGATGTCGGCCATCTCCATTTCGAACTTCATGCCCGGTGCGGTCAGCCGTGCCGTCGCGTCGGCCAATGACATCGCCGGCCAGCCTGCGGGAAGGGCGATGATCGGTTCGCTGGCCAAAGGCGTCTCTCCTGATGCGGTTTCAGAATACCGGGTTTGGCGTCTGCCGCCTTGCACGCAAGGTTACAGTTGATTTACGCGCCACTCAAGGCGATAGGACGATGACGAATTCGAAATCGGGGTATGGGACGGGGATGACCATCGCAGAGCCTGGCGCGCATGGGTTTGACGCCGGTCGACTGGCGGCGATCGATGCCTTCGTGAAGGAGCGCTACCTCGACACCGGGCTGCTGCCGCACGCCCAGCTGCTCGTCGCGCGCGATGGCGAGATCGTCCATCTGTCGAGCCAGGGCGCTGCGCGCGAGGACGGCACCTCCGCGATCGACGATCGCTCGCTGTTCCGCATCGCCTCGATGACGAAGCCGGTCACCTCGGTCGCGTTCATGATGCTGGTCGAACAGGGCAAGGTCGCGCTCGACACCCCGGTCCACCACGTCCTGCCCGAGTTGAAGGGCCTCGGCGTCTACAACGGCGGCGGCGCGGGGGTGCCGTTCGTGACCAGGCCGACCGGGGAACCGATGCGGATGGTCGACCTGCTCCGCCACACCGCCGGCTTCACCTACAGCTTCCAGAACCGCAGCAACATCGACGCCGCCTATCGCGAGGGCAAGATCGAGGCCTGGCACGACAATCTCGATCTTCAGGGCTTCGTCGCCGCGCTCGGCAGGATCCCGCTCGAATTCTCGCCGGGTGAAGGCTGGAACTACTCGGTCGCGACCGACGTGCTCGGCGCGGTGGTCGAGCGGGTGTCGGGCATGGACCTCGACGCCTATTTCGCGACCAGGATCTTCCAGCCGCTCGGCATGGACGACACCTTCTTTCAGGTGCCCACCGACAAGCTCGACCGCCTCACCGACTGCTGGACGCTCCACCCGCAGAAGGGCCGCGTGCTGTTCGATCGCGGCGCCGCGTCCGCCTGGAGCCAGCGGCCGCGGCTGCTGTCGGGCGGCGGCGGGCTGGTGTCGACCGCACTCGACTATCACCGCTTCTGCCGGATGCTCGAAAACGGCGGCGAGCTCGATGGCGTCCGCCTGATCGGTCGCAAGACGCGCGATCTGATGACGACGAACCACCTGCCCGGTGGCGCGGATCTCGCCAGCATGTCCAAGTCGCTGTTCAGCGAGACGACCAACGCCGGCACCGGCTTCGGCCTGGGCTTCGCGGTGACGATCGATGTCGCGCGCTCGATGATGCCGGGGTCGGTCGGCGAATATTACTGGGGCGGGATGTTCTCGACCGCCTTCTTCATCGACCCGGTCGAACGGCTGCACATGGTGTTCATGACCCAGCTGTCGCCCAGCAATACCTATCCCATACGGCGCGAGCTGAAGACGATGATCTACGCCGCGCTCAACTGACCCACGGAGAAACGACCATGACCTCCCCCATCCGCACCGAACGCCATGGCGAGATCCTCGTCATCAGCTCGAACAACCCGCCGGTGAACGCGCTCGGCGCCGCCGTCCGCCAGGGGCTCGAGGCCGCGATCAAGGAAGGCGTCAACGACGCCTCGATCGAGGCGATGGTGATCCGCTGCGACGGCAAGACTTTCTTCGCCGGCGCCGACATCACAGAATTCGGCAAGCCCTTCGTCGAGCCCGGCCTGCCGACCGTCGTCGACATGATCGAGGCGTCGGACAAGCCCGTCGTCGCCGCGATCCACGGCACCGCGCTCGGCGGCGGCTGCGAGGTCGCGCTCGGCTGCCACTATCGCGTCGCCGTGCCCTCGGCGAAGCTCGGCACGCCCGAGGTGAAGCTCGGCCTGCTCCCCGGCGCGGGCGGCACCCAGCGGCTGCCGCGCATCGCCGGCGTCCAGCTCGCGCTCGAACTGACCGCCAAGGGCGATCCGATCTCGGCGAAGAAGGCGCTCGATGCCGGTCTGGTCGACAAGCTCGTCGGCGAGGATTCGCTCGAAGCCGACGCCATCGCCTTCGCCCGCGAGATCAAGGCGAAGCGCCCTATCCCCCGCGCCAGCCAGAAGACCGCGACCGCCGATCCCGCTGCGGTCGAGGCGTTCAAGAAGGAAAACGCCCGCCGCTTCCGCGGCTTCGACGCGCCCGCCGCCAACATCGCCTGCATCGAAAAGGCGACCGACGGCTCCAGCTTCGAAGACGGCATCGCCTTCGAGCGGCAACAGTTCATGAAGCTGATGATGGGCACCCAGTCGGCCGCCCAGCGCCACCTGTTCTTCGCCGAACGCCAGGCTGCGAAGATCGACGACGTCGCCGCCGACGTGAAGCTGCGCGACATCCGCAAGGTCGGTATCATTGGTGCCGGCACCATGGGCGGCGGCATTGCGATGAACTTCCTGTCGGCGGGCATCCCGGTGACGATCGTCGAGATGCAGGCCGATGCGCTGGAGCGCGGCACCGGCATCATCCGCAAGAACTACGAAGCGACCGCCGCCAAGGGCCGAATGAAACCCGAGCAGGTCGAACAGGCGATGGGCGCGCTGACGCCGACGCTCAAACTGGAGGACCTCGCCGATTGCGACCTCGTCATCGAGGCGGTCTACGAGAATATGGACGTCAAGAAGGAGCTGTTCGGCAAGCTCGACGCGATCGTGAAGCCGGGCGCGATCCTGGCGTCGAACACCAGCTACCTCGACATCGACGAGATCGCCGCCTCGACCAAGCGGCCCGAGGACGTGCTTGGCATGCACTTCTTCTCGCCCGCCAACGTGATGAAGCTGCTCGAGGTTGTCCGCGGCGAGAAGACCGCGCTCGACGTGCTGGCGACGGTGATGGCGCTCGCCAAGAAGATCCGCAAGGTCGCGGTCGTCGCCGGCGTCACCTATGGCTTCATCGGCAACCGCATGCTGATGCCGCGCCAGGTCGAGGCGATGAAGCTGCTGATGGAAGGCGCGACGCCCGAGCAGGTCGACAAGGTGCATGTCGCGTTCGGGATGCCGATGGGGCCGTTCCAGATGTCCGACCTCGCCGGGGTCGATATCGGGTGGCATCGCGATCCCACCCGGATCGAAAGCATCCGCGACGCGCTCGCTGCGGAGAACCGCTGGGGCCAGAAGACCAAGGCCGGCTTCTACGACTACGACGACAAGCGTAACCCCTCGCCGTCGCCGCGGGTGGCCGAGATCATCGAGGACTTCCGCCAGAAGTCGGGCGCGCCTGCCCCGCGCCAGATCAGCGACGAAGAGATCGTCGAGCGCACGCTGTATCCGCTCGTCAACGAGGGCGCGCTGATCCTCGAAGAGGGCAAGGCGCAACGCGCGAGCGACGTCGATGTCGTCTGGATCTACGGCTACGGCTGGCCGGTCTATCGCGGCGGCCCGATGTTCTGGGCGCAGAGCGAGGGCCTGGGCAAGATCGTCGACGGCCTCGAAAAGCACGGCTTCACCCCCGCCAAGAGCCTGCAGGACGCCGCGGCGAGCGGCGGCAAGCTGAAGTGAGTATGACGCCCGATCCTCCCCCGCCAGGGGGAGGTGGCAGCCGAAGGCTGACGGAGGGGGCGGTAAGCCGCGCCCTCTCGACGGCGCCGGGCGTCCTCCCCCTCCGTCGCGCTTCGCGCGCCACCTCCCCCTGGCGGGGGAGGATCGGGCGATGACCTACCCCACCGCCCTCGCCACCGCCGCCGCCGTCCGCACCGGCGCCACCACCGCGCTCGCCGAAACCGACGCCGCGATCGCCCGGATCGAGGCCGCCAACCCCGCGGTCAACGCGATCGTCGTCACTGACTTCGATCGCGCCCGCGATGCTGCCCGCGCGCTCGACGCTCGCATCGCGCAGGGCTTCGACGCCCCGCTCCTCGGCGTGCCGATGACGATCAAGGAAAGCTTCGACGTCGCCGGCCTGCCGACCACGTTCGGCATCGAGCGCTTCCGCGATTTCGTCGCTGAGGACGACGCCGTCGCGGTGGTGCGCCTCAAGGCGGCGGGCGCGATCATCCTCGGCAAGACCAACGTCCCGCCGATGCTCGCCGATATCCAGACCAACAACCCGATCTACGGGCGCACGCTCAACGCGATCGATTCAAGCCGCGTCGCCGGCGGCTCGTCGGGTGGCTCGGCGGTAGCGCTCGCGACCGGGATGGTGCCGCTCGAATTCGGCTCCGACATCGGCGGCTCGATCCGCGTGCCCGCCGCGTTCAACGGCGTCTGGGGGCACAAGCCGACCTATGGCGTGCTGCCGACCGACGGTCATTTCTTCCCGGGCACCGATTTCGCCAGGTCGGTGCTGTCGGTCATCGGCCCGCTCGCCCGCGATGCCGACGACCTTGAGGCAGCGCTACAGGTCGTCGCCGATCACCCCCTCGCCCCGGCCAGGCGCCACGGCGACCAGTGGCGCATCCTGATCCTCGACCGGGCGCCCAAGGCGACGGTCCAGCGCTCGATCACGACTGCAATCGCGACGCTGGCGGATCATTTTCGCGCGAGCGGCGCCACCGTCGACACCGTCAGCGACCTGATCCCCGATCTCGGTCGCCAGACCGCGGGCTACGAACAGCTGCTCAACATCGCCATGTGGGTGCGCATGCCGCCCCAGCCGGGCAAGGAGCCGCCGACGCTCGCCACGTGGCTCCACCTCCACGACGAGCAGGCGCGCATCCAGCGCCAGTGGCGGCGCCTGTTCGAACACTACGACGCCGTCATCGCCCCCGTCGTCGGCATGACCGCCTTCCCGCACGACGACACGCCGCTGCCGTTGCGCCGCCTCGACATCGATGGCGAGGACACGCCGTTCCTGCGCCAGTTCGCCTTCCCCGGCCTCGCCACCTTCCCGATGCTGCCCGCCACCAGCGTGCCGATCGGACGCGACGGCGACGGCCTGCCGATCGGCGTCCAGGTGATCGCCGACCTTTACCAAGACCGCACCGCCCTCGCCGCCGCCCGCGCGGCGCATGAGTTTGCCTGGAGTTGACCATGACCGACCTCGACCAGTTCCGAGCCGACACCCGCGCCTGGCTGGAGGCGAATTGCCCACCCGAAATGCGCGAACCTATCCGCAGCGAGAAGGACGTGTGCTGGGGCGGTCGCCACTATGACGCCGCCGCCAACCCGCCGCAGGACGCCTGGCTGAAGGCGATGGGCGAACGCGGCTGGACGGTGCCCGACTGGCCGAAGGAATATGGCGGCGGCGGCCTCTCGCCTGCCGAAACCAAGGTGCTGCGTGAGGAGATGCGCAGCATCAACGCCCGCAACCCGTTGAACAGCTTCGGCATCTCGATGCTCGGGCCGGCGCTGCTGAAATACGGCAGCGAGGAGCAGAAGCTGGAGCATCTGCCCAAGATCGCGCGCGGCGAGATCCGCTGGTGCCAGGGCTATTCGGAGCCGAACGCCGGCAGCGACCTCGCCGGCCTCGCCACCAGCGCCGAGGACGCGGGCGACCATTATATCGTCAACGGGCAAAAGGTCTGGACGAGCTACGCCGACAAGGCCGACTGGATCTTCTGTCTCGTCCGCACCGACAAGACGACCAAGCAGGGCGGCATCAGCTTCGTTCTGTTCGACATGGAAACGCCCGGCGTCTCGACCAAGCCGATCCTGCTGATCAGCGGCTATTCGCCCTTCTGCGAAACCTTCATGGACAATGTGAAGGTGCCCAAGAAGAACCGCATCCACGACGAGAACAAAGGCTGGGACGTCGCCAAATATCTCCTTGGCCATGAGCGCGAGATGATCTCGGGCATGGGCCTCGGCGGTCAGGGGGAAAACCCGCTGGTCATCGGCGCGATCGCCACGGTCGGCCTCGACGCGCAGGGTCGCCTCGCCGACCCGCTGCTCCGCGCCGCCATCGCGAAGTTCGAGGTACGGACCAAGGCCTTCCGCGCCCAGTCGGAAAAGTTCATCGACGAGCTGAAGGCCGGCCGCGCTCATCCTGCCCAGCCCTCGATGATGAAATATTACGGCACCGAGCTGAACAAGGATCGCCACGAGCTGATCATGGCGGCCGGCGGCTCCGACGCGCTGGAATGGGAGAGTGAGCGCTCGAATACCGGCGCCGCGCCGCGCGCCTGGCTGCGCACCAAGGCGAATTCGATCGAGGGCGGGACGAGCGAGATCCAGCTCAACATCATCGCCAAGCGGATTCTGGAGTTGCCAAGCTGATTTCCGTCCCATTCGCTTGCCCCCCGCCGTTCGTGGTGAGGAGGGGCTGAGCGAAGCCGAAGCCCCGTCTCGAACCACATATCCTTCGAGACGCCACTTCGACTGCGCTCAGTGGCTCCTCAGGACGAACGGAGGTCTTCTGATTTCGGAGCTCTCCCATGCCTCTCTACCTCAACGACGAACAGACGATGCTCCGCGACACCGCGAAGGACTTCGTCGCCGACGCCGCCCCCGTCTCGCACCTGCGTGACCTGCGCGATGCCGACGATCCCACCGGCTTCAGCCGCGACCTGTGGAAACAGTTCGGCGAGATGGGCTTCACCGGCATCCTGATCGGCGAGGATCAGGGCGGCCTCGGCCTCGGCCATGTCGAGGCCGGCGTGGTGCTTGAGGAGATCGGCCGCAACCTCTCGCCCTCGCCCTTCCTCTCCACCGCCGTCGCCGCGGTCGAGGCGTTGAAGGGCAGCGCCCAGGCCGAGCGCTGGTTTCCCGGCATCATCGCCGGCGAAACCGTCGCCGCGCTCGCGATCGACGAACGCGCCAAGCACGGCACCGGCATCGCGATGAAGGCCGAACGCTCGGGCAACGGCTTCAAGCTGTCGGGCGCCAAGCGTTTCGTCGGCCATGGTCATGTCGCCGACCTCGTCATCGTCGCCGCGCGCACCGCCGGCAGCGAGCATGACGAGAGCGGCATCACCCTATTCGCCATCGACAAGGGCGCGGCCGGGCTCTCCGCCGATGCCGAGCGCCTCGCCGATTCCAGCATCGCCGCGCGCCTGACCTTCGATGGCGTGGAGGTCGATGCCGACGCGGTGATCGGCGAGGTCGACGCCGGGGCCGACCCGCTGAACCGCCTGCTCCGCGCGGGTCGTACCGGTGCCTCGGCCGAACTGCTCGGCGTGGGCGGCGGCGCGATGGACATGACCGTCGGCTACCTCAAGGAGCGCAAGCAGTTCGGTACGCTGATCGGCACCTTCCAGGCGCTCCAGCATCGCGCGGCCCACCTGTACAGCGAGATGGAAGTGGCCCGCGCCGCCGTGCTGAAGGCCCAGCAACTGCTCGACGCCGGCGACGCCCAGGCCGACGAGGCGGTGTCGGTCGCCAAGGCGATGGCGGCGATGGCGACGACGCTCAGCGTGAATGAAAGCGTCCAGATGCACGGCGGCATCGGCATGACCGACGAATATGACGTCGGCTTCTACATGAAGCGCGCGCGCGTCCTGTCCGAACTGTGGGGCGACGCAAACTTCCACGCCGACCGACTGGCCATCGCCGCAGGATATTGACGAACCTCGATCCTCCCCGGCACGGGGAGGGAGGACCATCGCGAAGCGATGGTGGAGGGGGCTCTCCACAAGCGTTATCGCCTGCCGAACGCCCCCTCCACCACCCGGTTGTGCCGGGCGGTCCCCCTCCCCGTGCGCGGGGAGGACTTCAGCATGCCCTTCCCCCGTGCGGGAAACACCGGAGGATCGATGGACCTGAACACCCCGCACGATACGCCGCCCGAAACACTCGTCGCCTCGCTCGTGACCCTGCTCGACGTCGAGGAAATCGATACCGACCTGTTCCGTGGCGCCCGCCAGCCCGGCGGCGTCGGCCGCGTGTTCGGCGGCCAGGTGATCGCCCAGGCGCTTCAGGCCGCGCAACGCTCGACCGAGGGCAAGGCGGCGCACTCGCTCCACGCCTATTTCATGCGGCCGGGCGACGAGAACTTCCCGATCATCTATCGTGTCGTCCGCGATTTCGAAGGCAAGAGCTTCGCCACCCGCCGCGTCATCGCGATGCAGCGCGGCCAGCCAATCCTCAACATGGCCGCCTCGTTCCAGACCCCCGAGGAAGGGCTTCATCACCAGGACGCGATGCCCGAGGTGCCGTCGCCCGACGGCCTGCTGACCGAGCAGCAGCTACGCGCCAAGGCGATCGACGCGATCCCCGAGAAGATGCGCGACGCCTTCCTGCGCCCGCGTCCGATCGAGATCCGGCCCGTCCGCCCGCGCAACTGGCTGCAACCCGTCAAGGGCGAGCCCTTCCACCAAAGCTGGTTTCGCTGCGTGGCGCCGCTGCCCGACGATCCCGCGCTGCACCGTGCGGTGCTCGCCTATGCCTCCGACATGTCGTTGATGGGGACCAGCATGATCCCCCATGGCGTAGGCTTCACGACCAAGGGCATGCAGTGCGCCAGCCTCGATCATTCGATCTGGCTGCACGAGGATTTCCGCGCCGACGACTGGCTGCTCTATGCGATGGACAGCCCCTGGGCCGGCCACGCCCGCGGCATGAACCGCGGCAGCATCTTCACCCGCGACGGCCGCCTCGTCGCCAGCGTCGCGCAGGAAGGACTGATCCGCAAGCGCGAGGTGTAGGATCTATCCGACCCTCACCCTTCCGGCGCTGCGCGCCTCCCTCCCTCTCCCACCGGGAGAGGGAACAGCCGCCGAAGGCGGCAAGGGTGAGGACCGACGTAACACGATCCGCTTCGATCAATCCCCGTCGGTATTCGGCGTCATCCCCGGCTTGCCCATCGCGAACCGCACCCGCTCGACGCAGCCGGTGAAGCCCGTCTTCGATACCGCCACCACGCCCTCGCGGATCAACTGGGTCGCCGCAACACCGAAATCGGCCGATGGCTCGCTGGCGAGCACCGTGATCGCTCCCGTCCCGCCCCAGGGCGCGACGTCGAAGCCGATCAGCGCCCATCCCTCGATCGACCGCTTGCGATAGGGATCGGGATAGCGAAGCGGCGGTCGCTTCGCCCACCCGATCTCGCGCGGGCACGTCGCACCGACGGGCCAGACGCTCTCCTTCTCGGGCGGGACCGGCGCCTCCAGCACCCCCGCCACGCGGTAATAGGGAAAGCGGCACCCGGTCTTGGGACCATTGGTATAGCGCGATTGCTCCAGCGCCACGCTCGCCGCATCGTTGAGTGCCGCATTCCCGGTGCCCGTCAGCACGCGAACCCCGGTCGGCTTGCCCCCGGCATCGAGATCATAGGCCAGCATCGTCCAGTCGCGCACGCCGGGCGTTGCTGCCACCTTGTCGAAGTCCGGGAACACCTGGTTCAGCGGCGCCGGCCGCGGCGCCTTGTCGCAGGTCGCCGTCGCGGGAAAGATCGCCGCCCAGCCCTCGCGCGGCAACCGTCCCTCGATCGGGTTGAGCGTGTACGAGATCAGGTCGTCGACCGGCGTGTCGGCATAACTGGTCCGCCGCGCGGTATAGCTGATCCGACAGTCCTTGCGCTCGCCGCCCGCCGAAAAGCGCGATGCCGCCAGCGAGGGACCGATGTCGTCGGCATAGGGGACATAGCCCGCGGTCACCACCCGCTCGATCGACAGCGGCCGCCCGCTCGCATCGAGGCGGAAGCGATAATCGACCGGCTTGGGCTGATCGGCGAAGGGATAGATCAGCGCCAGATAGGGTCGCCGCATCCGCACCGCCTGCACCGCCATGCCGGCGCACGTGACGGTGCCGGGCATCCACGCCAACAGCTGCCGCTCGGGCACCGGCGGCGCGGTGACGATCGGCGGCGGCACCGGCGTCGCCGATTGGGTGAGACCGAAGGCGAGCGCGGCGAGTCGAAGCGGCATGGCGCGATCCTGCGCGCGCCGCGTTGCCGCTTCAAGTCACTCAGACAGCCGTCTTGCCATATTCCTGCCGCGTGACCGGATGGCTCGACGAGAGTCCGCCGTCGACCGCGATCGCCTGGCCATTGACATAGCTGGCGTCGTCGGATGCCAGGAACAGCGCGACCTTCGCCAGCTCCTCAGGCTGCGCGCCCCGGCGCAGCGGATTGAGCCGGCCGACCCGGTCCATCTTGCCTGCGTCGCGGGCGTAGTCGAACGTCGGCTTGGTCATTCCCGTCTCGGTCAGGCCGGGGCAGATCGCGTTGACGCGGATGTTCGATCCCGACAGCTGCTGCGCCGCGACCTGTGCCAGGTTGATGACCCCCGCCTTCGACGCCGAATAGGCCGGCGACCCCGCACCCGATCGGATGCCGGCGACGCTGGCGGTCAGGACGATCGCCCCCCGCCCGCGCTCGGCGATCCGCGGCGCGGCGTGCTTGATCGCGAGATAGGGCCCGATAAGGTTCACGCGCAGCACCTCGGTGATCAGCGCGACGTCGGTGTCGAAGATGTTGGCCATTCCGCCGGAAATGCCCGCATTGGCGAACATCACGTCGAGCCCGCCGAAGGCGTCGCAGGCGAGCGCGATCGTTCGCGCGACGTCCTCCTCGCTGCCCGCATCCATGCGGATCGCGCGCGCGATGCCGCCGGCGTCTGCGATCATCGCTACGGTCTCGTCGGCGCCCTCGGTCACGTCGGCGACGACGACGCGTCCACCCTCGGCCGCGAATTGCTGCGCGGCGGCGCGGCCGATGCCCGAGCCTGCGCCGGTGACGATGATCGATTTACTGTCGAAACGGGCCACTCACCCCTCCGTTCGTGTCGAGCGAAGTCGAGACACCGTGCGGCTGATCCGCAACACGTCCCTCGACTTCGCTCGGGACGAACGGTGAAGAAGGATCAGATTGTCACCCCGCCGTCGATCACCATCACCTGTCCGGTCATGAACCCACTCGCCGGTGCCGCCAGATAGACCACCGCGCCGGCGATTTCGTCCGGCTCGCCGATCCGGCGCAGCGGGGTGGTGCGGTTACGCTCGGCGACGCGGTCCTCGTCTTCCCACAGCGCCCGAGCGAAGTCGGTCTTGATGAGCCCCGGCGCGATGCAATTGACGCGGACGTTGTCGGGCCCAAACTCGTGCGCCAGGTTACGTGCGAGCTGCATGTCGGCCGCCTTGCTGATGCAATAGGCGCCGATCACCTCCGACCCGCGCAGCCCGCCGATCGACGAGACGATGACGATCGATCCCTCGCGCCGCTCGCGCATCGCAGGCGCGACCATCGCGATCAGCCAGTGGTTGGCCACAATATTGTTGTCGAGGATCTTGCGGAACTGGTCGTCGCTGATCCCCGCCTGCGGCCCGTAATAAGGGTTCGACGCGGCGTTGCAGACCAGCACGTCGATCCGACCGAATGCCGCGATCGTCGCATCGACCAGCCGCTGAAGCTGCGCCTTGTCGCCCAGGCTCGCGGCGACCGCGATCGCGGTGCCCTCTCCTTGCTGCGCGTTGATCTCCGCCGCGACCGCCTCGCACGCGTCCTGCTTGCGGCTGGAGACGACCACCTTCGCCCCCTGCGCCGCCAGCGCCTCGACCGACGCCTTGCCGATCCCCCGCGACGAACCGGTGACGACGCAGACCTTGCCGGTCAGGTCGAAGAGGCCGCTCATGCCATTCCTCCCCTGGAGGGGGAGGGGGACCAGCCGAAGGCTGGTGGAGGGGTATTCACCCCAGGCGACACCATCCGAGGCGAACTACCCCTCCACCACAGCTGCGCGGCGGTCCCCCTCCCCCTCCGGGGGAGGATTGCGTCGGTCCCCATCACGCCCCAGCCTTCCTTGCAAAGTCCCACGCCGCCGCCGCCAGCGCGGGCAGCTTCGTCACCGTCTTCTCCGCCACCGCGCTCGACGCATTGCCATCGAGAATACGCCGCTTGATCCCCTGGACGATCCCGGTCAGCCGAAAGAGATTGTAGGCGAAATACCAGTTGAGGTCGGGCACACCGTCGCGCCCCGTCGCCGCGCAATAGCGCGTCACCATCTCGTCGATCGTCGGGATCCCCGTCTCGGGTCCGGTCATGCCCAACACCCCTGATCGCCCCTCGGGCTCGGTCACCCAGCTCATGAGGAAATACGAGAAATCGGCCAGCGGATCGCCCAGCGTCGACAGCTCCCAGTCGAGCACCGCGACGACGCGCGGGCCATCGGGCGCGAAGATCATATTGTCGACGCGGTAGTCGCCATGGACGATCGAGGTGCGCGTCTGCTCGGGCAGCGTCCGCGGCAGCCACTCGATCAACTGCTCGACCGGCTCGACGCGTTCTGTCTCGGCGGCGCGATACTGCTTCGTCCAACGCGCGACCTGGCGCTCGAAGTAATTGCCGGGCCTGCCGTACTCGCCCAGCCCCGCCGCGACATAATCGGTCTCGTGCAGCTGCGCGAGCGTATCGACCATCGCCTCGTAATGCGCGCGCCGCTCGGGCGGCGCCAAGTCGGGCATCGACCCGTCCCAGATCGTCCGCCCCTCGACCATCTCCATCACATAGAAGCTGGTGCCGATGACGCCGTCGTCCTCGCACAGCCCGAACGGGCGCGGCACGGGAAAGCCGGTAGGATGCAGCCCGGCGATCACGCGATATTCGCGATCGACCGCATGCGCCGAGGGCAGCAGCGGCCCGAACGGCTTGCGGCGCAGCACATAGCGCCCGCTCGCCGCGGTAACGAGATAGGTCGGGTTCGACTGGCCGCCCGCGAACTTAGTGTAGCTCCACGGCCCAGTGAAGCCTGGAACATTCGCTTCCAGCCACTGGCCCAGCCGCGTGAAATCGAGCTGGTCCTTCGCCTCGACCGCAACGGTGCCGACCATGCCGGCCGCGGCTTCGCTCATCCCCTCGTCTCCACCTTTGTAGCCCTTACCCGAAGGTGATGACGGTCCGCGTCGTGTCGCCCTTGCGCAGCTCGTCGAACGCGTCGTTGATCCGCTCCAGCGGCATCCGCTCGGCGATGATCGTGTCGAGGTCGAGCAGCCCGCGCTGATAGAAATCGACCAGCCGCGGCAGGTCGACCGGGAAATGGTTGCGCCCCATCAGTGCGCCCTGCACCGACTTGTCGGCGAGCAGGTCGAGCGCCGAAAGCCCGACCTTTTCGCTGAGCGGCATCATCCCCAGGATCGTGGCCGTGCCGCCCCGCCGCAACACCTTGACCGCCGTCTCGGCCGACTGCGGCCGCCCGACCGCCTCGATCGCATGATGGACGCCGCCGCGGCTGATTTCGACCACCTCGTCCGCCGCGGTCGCGCTCGTCGCATCCACCGCGTGCGTCGCGCCGAGCTTCATCGCCAGGTCGCGCTTGTCGCCGACCGGATCGACCGCGATCACCTTGCTCGCACCGGCGATCCTGGCGGCGTTGACCGCGGCAAGGCCGACACCGCCGCAACCGACTACGCACACCGTCTCGCCCGGCACCACGCGCGCCGCATTGAACACCGCACCGGCGCCCGTCGTCACCGCACAGCCCAGGATCGCGGCACGGTCGAGCGGCATGTCGGGATCGATCGCGACACAGGCGTGCTCATGCACCAGCATCATCTCGGCATAGGCCGACAGGTTGAGCATCTGCGCGATCGGCCGATCCCCCATCGTCAGCCGCGGCGCCGACCCGCGCGGCCGCTTGGTGCCCGGGTCGATGCACAGCGACATGTGCCCGGTGACGCAATATTCGCAGTGGCCGCAAAAGGCGGACAGGCAGGTGACGACATGGTCGCCGACCTTCACCGTCGACACACCCTCGCCCACCGCCTCGACGATCCCCGCCGCTTCATGGCCGGGAATCGTCGGCAACGGATGCGGATAGGCGCCATCGACGAAATGCAGGTCCGACCGGCACACACCCACCGCCACGGTGCGGATCAGCACCTCGCGGGGGGCGGGCTTGTCGATCTGGACGTTTTCGATCGACAGCGGTGTCTTGGGTTCGAAAAGGACGGCGGCTTTCATTCTATATCTCCTCCCGCTCTCACCCTTCCCGCCCGGCTGCGTCGGGCGGCCCCCCCGCTCCCGGCGGGAGAGGGAGGGAGGCGCGGAACGCGCCGGAAGGGTGAGGGTGTTGTCGTTACCGCTGCATCTGCGGATCGCGCATCGGCAGCTCGGCCTTCCAGTCGCCCCACTTGCCGAACTCGTTACGCGCGATCGCCCGGTTGTGGACCTCGTCCGGCCCGTCCGCGAAGCGCAGCGTGCGCACCGCGGCCCAGTCGTGCGCCAGCTTGAAATCCTGGCTGACGCCGCCGCCGCCATGCGCCTGGATCGCATCGTCCAGGATCTGCAGCGCCATGTTGGGCGCCTGCACCTTGATCATCGCGATCTCGAGCTGCGCGGCCTTGTTGCCCGCCTTGTCCATCATGTCGGCGGCCTTCAGGCACAGCAGCCGAGTCATTTCGATGTCGATCCGGGCGCGGGCGATCCGCTGCTCCCACACCGAATGGTCGGCGATGCGCTTGCCGAAGGCGACACGGCTCAGCGTCCGCTTGGCCATCGCCTCGATCGCCTCCTCGGCAATGCCGATCGTGCGCATGCAGTGATGGATGCGTCCCGGCCCGAGCCGACCCTGCGCGATCTCGAACCCGCGCCCTTCGCCCAGCAGCATCGCCTCGTCGGCGCGCACGCGAACATTCTCGAGCAAGACCTGGCCATGGCCGTGCGGCGCGTGGTCGTAGCCATAGACCGACAGCATCCGCTCGATCTTGACGCCCGGCGCGTCCATCGGGACGAGCAGCATCGACTGCTGCTGATGGCGCGAGCCTTCGAAGTTCGTCTTGCCCATCAGGATCGCGACCTGGCAGCGCGGGTCGCCGACGCCCGACGACCACCATTTGCGGCCGTTGATGACATAGTGATCGCCGTCGCGCTCGATCCGCGTCTCGATGTTGGTCGCGTCCGAACTCGCCACCGCCGGTTCGGTCATCAGGAAGACCGACCGGATCTTCCCCTCCATCAGCGGCGTCAGCCAGCGGTCCTTCTGCGCGCGGGTGCCGTAGCGGTGGAGCACCTCCATATTGCCGGTGTCGGGCGCCGAGCAGTTGAAGCATTCGGACGCCCAGCCGATCTTGCCCATTTCCTCGGCGCACAGTGCATATTCGAGGTTGGTGAGCTGCGTGCCCCGGAATTCGAAGCTGTCGTCGACATGGCGCTGGCCGGAATGCGGCGGCATAAAGAAATTCCACAGGCCCTGGGCCTTGGCCTTCTCCTTCACCTCCTCGATCACCGGGATCACCTTCCACCGGTCGCCCTCGTGCGCCTGCGCATCGAAATCATGCTGGCGGGGGCGAATCTCGGCGTCGATGAACGCCTTCACGCGATCCCGGAAAAAGGTCTCCCGCTCGCTCAGCGTGAAGTCCATGGCATCCTCTCCCATTCCGGTTTCGATCGGGGTCTAGACCGTACCGCGTTTTCGGTAAAGCGCTCTCACGCATCGCTCATCGCCTTTTTGCGGCGATCCGCGGGGCTCCGCAAAAAACACTGTTTCTTCGAAACGAAGCTGATAGGGTGCCCTTCATGGGCGGACCAGAGGGGCTGGCCGGCGACGAGGCACAGGGGACGAAGCGCTTTCGGGCGAAGCGTGACGCCATCCTCGCCGCTGCGGCCGAGGCGATCAATGAACAAAGCGCGAAGGGCATGACCTTCGCCGATGTCGCGCGCCGCGTCGGCCTCAACACCACCAGCGTCACCTATTACTTCAAGCGCAAGGAAGACCTGGCGGCGGCGGCGTTCGAGCACACGCTCGACACGCTGCTGGCGATGCTCGACGATGCCGCGGCCGAACCCAGCCCACGCGCGCGCGTCGAACGCTTCCTGTCGCTGAACATGCAGCGGTTGGCGCGTATCCAGGCGGGCGACGAGCGCGCCTTCGCCGTCCTGTCCGATCTGCGCGCGACCGAGGATCCGGTGCGCGGGCGGCTGATGGCCGGCTGGCGCGAGGTGTTCCGCCGCACCCGCGCGCTCTGGGGTCCCGCACCCGATCGCGCGCATACCGACCTGTACGGCGCCCGCGCGCACGTCCTGCTCGAAAACACCTTCTGGCTGCCGATCTGGCTCAACCGCTACGATCCCGACCAGTACGACCGGGTCGAGGCGCGGCTGATGGACGTGTTCGCGCACGGTATCGCCGGGCCGAGGGCCGAATGGGCGCCGACGCCGATCGACCTCGATCACGGCGACGGCGACAGCGGGCGCGAGGCGTTCCTGCTGGCAGCGACGCGGCTCATCAACGAACTTGGCTATCGCGGTGCCAGCGTCCAGCGGATCGCCAGCGAGCTGAACGTCACTAAGGGCAGCTTCTACCACCATCTCGACGCGAAGGACGATCTCGTCATCGCCTGCTACGCGCGCAGTTTCGATACGATCGGCGCCGCTCAGCGCCGTGCCGATACGATGGGGGGCAGCCATTGGCATCGCCTGTCGAGCACGATCGCGACCCTCCTCGACGTCCAGTTCGCCGAGCGCGCGCCGCTGCTGCGCACCACCGCGCTCTCGGGACTGCCGGCGGGGGTCCGCACCGCGATGGTCGACCGCTCGAACCGCATCGCGCGGCGCTTTGCCGGCACGATGATGGACGGCATCGCCGAAGCATCGATCCGCCCCGTCGACTCGCTGGTCGCGGCGCAAGCGCTGATGGCGCTCCAGAATGCCGCCTTCGACATGCGCAAATGGGCCAGCACCATGCCCCGCGAGCGCGCCGTCGCCATGTATGCCTCGACGCTACTGTTTGGCCTGTTCGACGATCGCGCGGCGGGCTGATCCACCCCCCCGACGTCCGTTCGTCCTGAGCGAAGTCGAAGGACATGCCGCGAGCGGCAACGCCTGGCTCCTGTGCTTCGACTTCGCTCAGCACGAACGAACTTTGAACCTGACGAGCGCTACCCAGCCCGCTTCAGCAACACCCCCGCCCGCCAGTAATGAAACAGCGCCAGCGGCGTCAGCGCATACACCGCCAGCAAGGCATAGCGCAGCGAATCCGCCCCCATGCTCGGCCGCAGGGCGTCACTGACGATCCCGACCAGCATCGGCCCAAGCCCCAGCCCCAGCAGGTTGATGACCAGCAACGTTATCGCCGCCCACAGCGCACGCAGCCGCAGCGGCGCCAGTCCCTGGATCAGCGCGAAACTGGGGCCGAGATAGGAATTGGCGAACAGCAGCGACGCCCAGTAGCACGCAATCGCGAGCAGCGGATCGTCGACCAGGATGAACGCCACGACCAGCGGCACCGCCAGCGCCTTCATCCCCATCACCACCCAGCTCTGGACATGGATGCCGTGCCGCGCCGCCAGCCGATCGGCGAGCCGCCCGCCGAACACCGCCGACGCCGCGCCCAGCAGCGTACCGATCGGCGCAACGTAGAGCGACACGTCGAGCAGCGACAGCCCCAGCGACCGCTGCATATAGCTCGGCCCCCAGCCCGTCGTCGCATAGCCGACCAGGGAGGTGATGGTGACGCCCATCACCAGATGCACCGCCGCGGCATTGCGCCATAGCGACGCGAAACCCTGCCCAAGGCTCGGCACCGGCTGCTGGTCTTCCACCCGCTGCACATCGGAGAGGCCGCGCTTGGGCTCGACGACGAACATCCGGACGATGATCGCCAGCGCCACGCCGGGCAGGCCGATCGCCAGCATCGCCGCTCGCCAGCCATAGGCGTGCGCGACCGTCCCGCCGATGAAGGTGCCGACGCCCGCGCCCAGCACGACGCCCAGCGAATAGATCGCCATCGCGCCGGCCCGCTTTTCGGGCGGATACAGGTCGGCGATGATCGAATGGCTTGGCGGGCTCGACCCGGCCTCGCCGATGCCGACGCCGATCCGCGCGAGCAGCAGCTGGACGAAGTTCTGCGCCAGCCCGCACGCCGCGGTCATCGCGCTCCAGATCGCGAGGCTGACCGCGATGATATCGCGCCGGCTGGTTCGATCGGCCAGCCGCGCGACGGGGATGCCGAGCACCGCGTAGAATAGCGCGAAGGCCAGGCCGGAGAGCAGCCCGAGCTGGGTATCGTCCAGCTTCAGGTCGGCCTTGATCAGCTCCAGCAGGATCGCGAGGATCTGCCGGTCCATGTAGCTGAAGAAATAGGTGATCGTCAGCAGCGCGAGCGTCAGCCCGCGGCGGCGCAGCGCCAGCGTGGCGTCGATCTCGGGACGGGTGGCGGCCGGCATGATGCTCCTCCGTACGCCCCCGGTAACGTGCCGCTTCTCCCCAGAAGCGTTGGACGACGACGCTGCCCTCACCCTCCCGGCGCTTCGCGCCTCCTTCCCTCTCCCGACGGGAGAGGGAAAATACCGCCGCAGGCGGCGAAGGGTGAGGATAGCTTTAAGCCTTAGAACCGACCGCGCAGGGTCAGGCCATAGGTCCGCGGCTCGGCCAGATACTGCGAGAACAGCTGGCGACCGCCCGGATACTGCGGATCCTGGAACGCCGCCGACACGCCGCCTTCCTGGAACGGCGAGTTGAACGCCACCTGCGCATAGTTCTGGTTGAGCAGGTTCTGCGCCCAGACTTCGATCGCCCAGCGCTCGTCCGGCCCGCGGATGCCGATGCGGGCGTTGACCAGCGCAAAGCCGTCCTGGATCTTCTGCGGGAACAGGTCGGAGCCGGTGTTATAGTCGCTGGTCATGCGGCTATCGACGTAGAACAGCGCCGACAGGCCCGAGCTGCCGATATCCGGCGTCCACGACGCCGAGGTGGTGGTGACGATCCGCGGCGCGTTCGACAGCTCCGATCCCGGCAGCTTGCGCAGCGACTGGTTGAGCGGCGCACCGGCGCCGGTGCCGACGAGGTTGTCGCGATACTTGGTGTCGGTGAACGTCGCACCCAGCGCCACGCGGAAGTTGCGCGCCGGCACCAGCGAGGCTTCGAGCTCGACGCCCTGAGCCCGCACGCCATAGCCGACGCTGCCCGACGCGCAGGAGCCCGACGTGCCCGCCGCCGCATTATAGTTGGACGCCGCGGTGAACTTGCTCTGGTCGCGATCGGCACCGCCCAGGCTGTCGGAGCAACCGTTGATGTTCTGGACGATGAAGACGCTGCCGTCGAAGGTGTTCAGCTGGAAGTTCTTGAAATCCTGGCGGAATGCCGCGGCGCTGAGCGTGAAGGGGCCGGTCGCGTATTTCGCGCCGATCTCGAACGAATTCACCGTCTCGGGCGCGAACTGCAGCGCCCCGACCAGCGCCTGCGCGCCGGCCTGGGCACTGCCGCCGCCGAACGACGCGAACGAGGCGATCGGCAGCTTCAGCGCCGACCGGTCAAGGTTGAACCCGCCTGCCTTATAGCCCTTCGAGAAGCTGCCGTAGAGCAGCAGGTCGTCGATCGGCTTCCACGACAGGATGCCGGTGCCGGTGAACTGGTCCTCGTTGCGGCGGCTGTTGATCGCAACGCCGTTCAGCTCCGCCGTCGAGTTGCCCTGGCACGACAGGCCGATGATGCCCGCGGCGGTCGCCGCCAGCGGCGTCGCCAGGAAGGCCGACAGCGCCTGCTGGTTGGCGACGCAGGCGGTGTTGTCGTTGCCGAACCGGGCGTCGAACTTCTTGCGCTCGTTGGTGTAGCGAACGCCCAGCGTCAGATCGAGCCGGCTCGTCAGGTGGAAGATGTTATGCGTGAACAGCGCGTAGTTGCGGCTGTTCTGGTTGTAGACGTCGAGCGTCGAGCCGCGATCGTTGATGCTGTCGAGACGGTCGAACGCTGCCAGCAGCGCCGCGCCCGTTGCCGCGTTGATGCCCGACGCCGCGAGCGCGCCCGCCGGCAGCGCCGCACGGCCCTGTGCCGAGATACAGCCCGCCGATGCCGGGTTGTAGAAGGCGGCGAGGCCACCGCCCGAGATCGCACGGCAGGTCGCGAAGCGGCCATACTGGCTGCCGAACCGCAGATTGTCGGTGACGCGCAGATCCTCGTTGGCGAAGAAGCCGCCGATCAGCCAGTCGAGCTTGTCACCGAACAGCGAGCCGTTCAGCCGCAGTTCCTGGGTGAAGGTCTTGAATTGCCGCGACGAATTGCCGTCGGCCGCGCGATACAGGATGTCGACGCGGCTATAGTCGGTGTCCGATCCCTGGTCGGACTTATAGTCGCGATAGGCGGTGATCGACGTCAGCTTGGTGTTGCCGAAATTCCAGTCGACCTGTCCCGAGAAGCCGTAATCCTTGGTCTGACCGGCATAGCTGCGGCCCGGGCTGACCGACAGCTCGCGGCTGTAGCCGGGACGATTGATCAGGTTGAGCGGCTGGCCGAGATCGCGCAGCACGTTGACCATGTTGTTGCCGGCGCTGCCCGCCGCCAGGCCCGCGTTTACCGAGGTCACCGGCTCGTTGAGGTTGCCGATGTACGGGTTGACGGTGCGATCGACATAGGTCGCGCCGCAGCAACGCTCGTCGCGCTTCGTATAGTCGGCGATCAGGCGGATGTTGATGTCGTCGGTCGGCTCCAGCCGCAACTGGCCGCGAAGGAAGTAGCGGTTGCGGTTGTTGACGTCGGTATTGTTTATCGAGTCGCGATAGAAGCCGTCGCGCTTGACGTAGACGCCGTCGACCCGCGCGGCGACGCGGTCGCCCAGCGGCACGTTGACGTTGCCCATGAAGCGCCAGAAATCATAATTGCCGTAGGTCGCTTCGCCACCGGCGGAGATCGCGTCGAACGACGGCGCCTTGCTGATGATCGAGATGAGGCCCGCCGACGAGTTGCGCCCGCCCAGCGTGCCCTGCGGACCGCGCAGCACTTCGACGCGGTCGATCTCGCCCAGTTCGTTCAGGCCGATGCCCGAGCGAGAGCGATAGACGCCGTCGATGAACACCGCGACCGAGCTTTCCAGGCCGGGATTGTCGCCCACCGTGCCGATGCCGCGGATGCGCGCCGAGCCGTTGGCTTCCGAACCGGTCGACGACACCAGCAGCGACGGCGCCAGCTGGTTCAGCTGACGGATGTCGTTGGCACCCGAATTGGCGAGCGTGTCGGCAGTGATCGCCGAAATCGCGACCGGCACGTCGGCCAGCGCCTGGGCACGGCCCTGCGCGGTCACGACGATGTCGGCGCCGCTGGGGCTGTTGTTGTCGGCGGCCTGCTGCGTCGCATCGACCGACGCGTCCTGCGTCGCCGGCGCCGGGTTCGCTGGGCTGACGCCCGTCGAGGTCGACGTTTGCGTCTGCGCATATCCCGGCGCCGCGATCACCAGCGCCGACAGCGCGCACGCGGCTAGGAAGCTGGTCTTGGCCATCTCACTCTCCCTGATCGGCCGGGAAGCTCGATCGTTCCCGTACCGTTGGCTCGAATAGACAGGCGCATGCCCCAAACGTCAAGCGTCGAAAACGGCGGTTTGCTCGAACTGCGTAGGAGTGTGGCCACCATGTCACGCGCAGACAGAAAAACCGTTTCGGCCAAACCCTGTCTTCGACAACGCCAAATCGAGCTAGGGCAGCGACGCTGGCAAATCGGCTGACGGACGCTCGCCCCCGTTCGTGTCACCACGCACGGGTCGGCACGACCGACATGAATGGGCCTATTCCCAGCCTCTACCAAAAGCGAATGTCACCCCTGCCACAGCGGCAATGAAGAGCCCTCAATAGCCGTTGAGCCGGGCGAAGCGATCGCGATGATAGGCGGCATTGCCCCACATCGCCTCGAGCACCGCCGACCGCTTCAGATACAAGCCGGCGTCATGCTCGTCGGTCATGCCGATTCCGCCATGCAGCTGCACCATCTCGCGACTGACCAGCTTCAGCGTCTCGCTTGCCACCGCCTTGGCCAGGCTGGCGGTCTGGTCGATATCCGACCGGCCGGCATCGATCGCCTCCAGCGCGCCCTCGACCACCGATCGCATCAGCTCCAGCTCGGTGAACTGCTTGGCCATGCGATGCTGCAGCGCCTGGAATGTCGACAGCGGTTGGCCGAACTGGACGCGCGTCTTGAGATAGTCGTTGGTCGTGGCGAAGGCCGCCTCGGCCATTCCCAGCATCTCCGCGGTAATCAGGATCGTCGCCCGGTCGACGATCGCGGCGGTCAGCTCGGGCCCGCCCAGCCGGATCGCCGGCGCGCCGTCGAACACGACGTCGGCATGGCTGCGCGCGTCGGCCATTGCCCGCGTGCGCCGGCTGACGCCCTCGCCGTCCGCCACCAGGTATAGCCCGTCCGTCGCCGCAACGACGAACAGGGCGGCCCCGTCGCCCTCGGCCACGAACGCCTTGGTGCCGCTCAGCCGCCCGTCCTCGACTCGGGCGGAGTAGGCCTGGTCGCCATGCACCGGCCCTTCGTCGATCGCGAGCGTCGCGATCACCGAGCCATCGGCGATCCGCGGCAGCCATTCCGCCTTCGCGCCCTCGTCCTCGCCCATCGCGATCGCGGTCGCCGCCGGACCGGTCGATGCGAGCGGCGTCGCGGATAGATTGCGCCCCAGCTGCTCGATCACCAACCCCAGCGACAGATAGCCGAACGCCGAACCGCCATATTCTTCGGGCACGACCACGCCGGCCCATCCCATCTGTCCGACCGAATTCCACGCTTGCGGATCGTGGCCGACACCCGTCGCCGCATTGCGCAGCCGCCGGAATGCCGCGACCGGCGATTCATGGTCCGCCCACTCGCGCGCCATATCGCGCAGCATCACCTGTTCGTCGTTGAGAACGGCCATGATTTTTCCTTTGATCTCGCAATTCCGTTCGTCCTGAGGAGCCGCTGAGCGAAGTCGAAGCGGCGTCTCGAAGGACATGTGGTTCGAGACGAGGCTTCGACTGCGCTCAGCCTCTCCTCACCACGAACGGACGGTCATTGATGGTCGAGCATCCCCAGGATGCGCTTGGCGATGACGTTGTTCTGGATCTCGCTCGATCCGCCATAGATCGACACCGCCTTGCCCCACAGCCAGGTGCGCGTCTGGTTCAGCTCCGCCTCGCTGAACCCCTCGCCTTCCCAACCGAGGCCGTTCATCCCCATGATCTCGATGCCGAGTTCCGCCTTGTCCTGGGTGATCCGCGCACCGACGTTTTTCATGATCGACGTCGCCGCCGATGGCCCCTGGTTGGTCTTCGCCTCCAGCGCGGCGCGGCGCAGCGTCATCATGAAGGCGCGTTGGTCCATCTCGTGGCGGACGATCCGCGAGCGCAGGTCGGTATCGGCGAGCCGCCCCTCGCCATCCGTACCGCGATATTCCTTGGCAAGCTCGCTGACCGGCTTGCCCGCCAGCAGCCGCCCCGCCGATCCGCCGCCGCCCGACAGGCTCGATCGCTCGTGCTGGAGCAACCGCTTGCCGATCGTCCAGCCCTCGCCCTCGCGCCCGACCAGATTCTCCTTGGGGACTTTCACGTTGGTGAAGAACGTCTCGCAAAACGGCGACGAGCCCGAGATCAGCCGGATCGGCTTCACCTCGACGCCCGGCGCATCCATGTCGATCAGCAGGAAGCTGATGCCTTCATGCTTTTTGGACTTGTCGGTCCGCACCAGCGCGAAGCACTTGTCGGCCCATTGCCCGCCGCTCGTCCACGTCTTCTGCCCGTTAACGAGGTAGTGGTCGCCCTTGTCCTCGGCAAAGGTCTGCAGCGCCGCCAGGTCGGAGCCGGCGCCGGGTTCCGAATAACCCTGGCACCAGCGCACCTCGCCCTTCGCGATCGCAGGAATATGCTCCTGCTTCTGCGCCTCGGTGCCATATTCGAGCAGCGTCGGCCCGAACATCATCACGCCCATACCGCCGATCGGATTATAGGCGCCGATCCGCGCCATCTCCTCCTGCAGCACGCGCGCCTCGGCACGGCTCAGCCCGCCGCCGCCATATTGGCGCGGCCAGATCGGCACGCCCCAGCCCTTCTCGCCGATCGCCTCGCGCCATGCGCGCTGGTCGGCGGTCTCCTCGGAAGGGCCGTCGATCGCCGACATGGCATTGTCGGTGCCCTTCAGGCTCGCCGGGAAGTTCGCCGCCAGCCAGTCGCGCGCCTCGGCGCGAAAGGTCTCCGTCTCGTCGATCGCCGCGACGCTCGCCATCACTCTCTCCCACCGTGTCATTTTCCGAACATCGGGTATGGCTCATCATCGCACGTCCGGCTCGCGATGCAAAGCACCAAGACGAGTCCGCCTAATGCTCCCGGCCCGGGCGGCGGGACAGGCCGACATCGAGATGCGCGCCGGCGTCGAGCAACACCGTCTCGCCGGTGATGACCCGCGTCGCCGGATCGAGCAGCATCACGATCGGTTCGGCGATATCCTCGGGCGTCGCTGCGATTGCCATCGGCGTCGCGGCAGCGATCCGCTCGTTGAGCGCGGCGAACCGCTCCGCACCCAGCTTCTTCTCGAACCAGCCGGTGCCGACATAGCCCGGCGCGACCGCGTTGACCCTGATCTGCGGCGCCAGCACGCGAGCCAGGCTGCGCGTCATCGTGTCGAGCGCGCCCTTCGACGCCGCATAGGCGACCGACGATCCCATCCCGAACACGCCGGCGACCGAGGCCACGTTGACCACCGCGCCCATCCCGCTGTCACGCAGATGCGGCACGGCGGCCCTGACCATCTGGAACGGCGCGATCGTGTTCAGGCGATAGATGTCGACGAAATCCTCGGCATCAAGCGCGTCGAGATCCTCGTGGTTCGCATGCTTGGTGCGTCCGGCATTGTTGACGAGGAAGTCGACCCGGCCGAGGCGGTCGACCCCCGCCGCGACCAGCGCGCGGCAGGCGGCATCCTCGACGATGTCGGCCTGCACCGCGATGCTGCCGTTGCCGATGTCGGCGACCAGCGCTTCCGCCTCGTCGCGGCTGTGCGCATAGTTGACGACGCAGCGCACGCCCCGTGCCGCCAGCCGCCGGACCACCGCCGCGCCGATCCCGGTGCCACCACCGGTGACGATCGCCACCGTGCCGTCCATCGCGTCCGCCATCCTCGTTCCTTCCAGCATTTTCGAAGATCGCGTATGGCATTCGTGCCCGGCTTCGCCTAGCCGTGGCGGCGATGACAGCCGCCGATCTGCTCGCCAGCGACTTCGCCACCCTGCCGCAACTGATCGCGGCCCACGCCGCCGAGCGTGGCGGCAAGACGGCGGTCGCCGACGAGACGCGTACGCTGACCTATGCGCAGCTCGATGCCAGGATGAGTCGGGTCGCGGCGGCCCTGCAGCGCGACGGCATCGGCACCGGCACACCGATCGCGGTCGTCGCGGCACCCAGCGTCGACTATGCCGCGGTCTCCCTGGGCACGCTGCGCGCCGGCTGCGTCGCCACCCCGCTGTCGCCGAGCGCGACGCCGGGCGCCATCGCCGCGATGATCGCCGACAGCGCTGCGCCGCTGGTGTTCCTCGACGCCGTCAACGCCACCACCCTCGCCGACGAGCCGCTGACGGCGCGCGCGATCCGGCTCGACACGCCGGCGTTCGAGGAATGGCTCGCCCCCGAGGGCGCAAGGCCCAGCGAGCCCGACATCCACCCCGAGGATGCCTTCAACATCATCTATTCGTCGGGCACCACCGGCACGCCCAAGGGCATCGTCCAGAGCCACGCGATGCGCTGGCAGCATCTTTCGCGCAATGCCGCCGCCGGCTTCGCCGACGCGGTGACGATGATCGCGACGCCGCTCTATTCGAACACGACGCTGGTCAGCTTCCTGCCGACGCTCGGCTGGGGTGGCACCGTCGTGCTGATGGGCAAGTTCGATGCCCGCCGCTATCTCGAACTGGCGCAGGCGCACCGGGCGACCCACACCATGCTGGTGCCGGTCCAGTACCAGCGGATCATGGCGCTGCCCGACTTCGACGGCTTCGACCTCTCCAGCTTCCGCTTCAAGACCTCGACCAGCGCCCCCTTCTCGGCGGCGCTCAAGGCCGACGTCGTCGCGCGCTGGCCCGGCCTGCTCGTCGAATATTACGGCATGACCGAGGGCGGCGCATCGTGCGGCCTCAACGCGACGGCGCATCCCGACAAGCTCCACACCGTCGGCCAGCCGATGCCGGGCCACGAGATCCGCCTGATCGACGAGGACGGTAACGAGGTGCCCCCCGGCGAGATGGGCGAGGTGGTCGGCCGCTCGCCGGCGATGATGAACGGCTATCATGGCCGCGAGGGCGCGACCCGCGACGCCGAATGGTATGACGCCGAGGGCCGCCGCTACATCCGCCACGGCGATGTCGGCCGGTTCGACAAGGACGGCTTCCTGATCCTGATGGACCGCAAGAAGGATCTCATCATCTCCGGCGGGTTCAACATCTACCCGTCCGACCTGGAGGCCGTGCTGCGCCAGCATCCCGCGGTCGCCGATGCCGCCGTCATCGGCGTGCCGAGCGAGGCATGGGGCGAAACGCCGGTCGGCATCGTCGTACTGCGCGAGGAGGTGCCGCTCGACGCCGTCCTCGCCTGGACCAACGACCGCCTCGGCCGCACCCAGCGGCTGGCGGCACTGCACGCCACGGACGAGTTGCCGCGCAGCGCGATCGGCAAGGTGCTGAAACGCGAACTGCGCGATGCGCTGGCGGAGGGGACGCTATGACCACGCTGACGTCGATCATCGATGCGCTCGAGCCCATTGGCGAGGATGCATGGCGCGGCCACATTCCCGATAACTGGCTTCAGGGACGCACCGCCTATGGTGGCCTGTCGTCTGCGCTCGCGCTTCATGCTGCGCAGCATAGCGACGCCGACCTCCCCCCGCTCCGCTCCGCGCTGGTCGCCTTCATCGGCCCGCTGTCGGGCGCGGTGACGATCACCGCCACCCGCCTGCGCCGCGGCCGCAACGCCGCCTTCGTCCAGGCCGATGTGACGAGCGACGCGGGGCTCGGGTTGCGCGCGACCTTCGTCTTCATGGGCGCGGTGCCCTCGATGCTCGACCACGCCACCGGCGAGCGCCCCGACTTCCCCCGTCCCGGCCCCGACGACCGCACCTATCGCGGCACCGCACAGGTGCCCTTCACGCAGAATTTCGAGCTGGTCGACAAGCGCGACGGCGGCGATCCCGCCGAATGGCTGCGCTGGGTCCGCCTCGCTGATCGCGACGGCCTTGACCCGATGGTCGAGCTGATCGCAGTCGCGGACTGCCTTCCCCCCGCGGCGCTGAAGCTGGTCGGCAGGCCGGTGCCGCTCAGTTCGATGACGTGGCAGCTCAACCTCCTCGGCCCCGCCCCCAGGACCGAGGACGGCTGGTGGCTGCTGCGCGCCCGCACCGACTATGCGCGCGAGGGCAGTTCGAGCCAGTCGATGGCGATCTGGAACGCCGCGGGCGAACCGGTGGCCGAACAGATGCAGAGCGTCGCGATCTTCGGGTAAATAATCCTCCCCCGCCAGGGGGAGGTGGCGCGCCGAAGGCGTGACGGAGGGGGAGGAAGCACGAGCTTCTCGATAGCTGGTCGCTTTCCGCCCCCTCCGTCTTGCTGCGCAAGCCACCTCCCCTGGCGGAGGAGGATGAAACGCAGCGACAATCTGCGACAAATTCCCGCGTGCCCGACAAACCTGCGCGACGGCCATCGCCCAAATGCCGATCGACCGGGGATCATCCCGGCTGACCGGAGTTCCCATGCGCCAGACCATCCTCTCCCTCGCGCTCGCCGCCAGCGGTCTCGCCGCGGCGGCCTGCTCGGCGCAGACCGCGCCGCAGTCGCAGCAGCAGCCCGACATGCCGCGCGGCCCGCGCGGCGGTGGCATGATGATGCGCGCCGACACGAACGGCGACGGCGTCGTCACCCGCCAGGAAGTGATCGCCCAGGCCGACGCGCGCTTCGATCGGCTCGACACCAATCGCGACGGCACGATCAGCGCCGACGAGATGGCGGCGATGCGCAGCCGCCGCGCCAACGGCGAGGACGGCGCGGTGCCGCCGCCGGGCGGCTACAAGCGCGCCCCCGGCATGGGGCGCCAGGCCGATCCCAACGGCGATGGCGCGATCACCAAGACCGAGTACGAGGCCCGCGCCACCGCCCGCTTCGACCGGATGGATGCCAATCGCGACGGCAAGCTTGATGCCACCGAGATGGCGAACTTCGCGGCCATGCGCCGCGCCCAGCGCGACGGGCGCTCCGGGGCCGATGGCAACACGCCGCCGCCGGGCCAGTAACCGAGTGCCGGGCGGGGCCCTTTCGCCCGCCCGGCCCCTTTTCGTGGAGCCGATCCATGCTAAGCGCCGAGGCGATGGGCGACACGCCGCACTTGCTCCTCGTCGATGACGAGCGCTCGATCCGCGAGCCGCTGGCGCAGTATCTGACGCGCCAGGGCTTTCGCGTGACCCAGGCGGGCGATGCGGAAAGCGCGCGCACCCGCCTTGCCGCCTACGCCATCGACCTCGTCATCCTCGACATCATGATGCCGGGCGAGGACGGCCTGTCGCTCTGCCGCCACATCGCCGCGAGCAGCGACACGCCGGTGATCCTGCTGACCGCGAAGGCCGAGGAAACCGACCGTATCGTCGGGCTGGAGATGGGCGCCGACGATTATGTCGTGAAACCGTTCAGCCCGCGCGAACTGGCGACCCGCGCCAAGGTCGTGCTCCGCCGCCTGACCGCGGGCGGCAGCCGCCAGCATGCGCCCGAAAGCGGCAGCTACGCCTTCGCCGGCTGGGTGCTGAAGACCGGCGAGCGCGCGCTGGTCGATCGTGAGGGCGTGTCGGTGCCGCTGTCGACCGGCGAGTACAACCTGCTGTTCGCGCTGGTCACGCGCCCACGCCAGGTGCTGACCCGCGATCAGCTGCTCGATCTGACCCAGGGACGCGAGGCGGCGGCGTTCGACCGGGCGATCGACAACCAGGTCAGCCGGTTGCGCAAGAAGATCGAGCCCGATCCCAAGAACCCCGACATCATCAAGACGGTGTGGGGCGGCGGCTATACGCTCGCCGCCGAAGTCACCCGCCTGTGATCCGCATCTGGCCGCGCAGCCTGGCCGGACAGATGGCGCTGCTGGTCGCGCTCGCGCTGTTCGTGGCGCAGGCGATCAACTTCGCAATGCTCCTGCGCGAGCGGCGCCAGATCGCGCTCGAACAGGTCGCCGGCCCCGCCGCGACCCGCTTCGTCGACGCGATCGAGCGCATGGCGCAGGGCCGCCCGATCCGCACCGACCGCGGCCGCGTCCGCCTGCTTGCCGCCAGCCCCGTGCGTGTCCACGCTCCCGACGAGCCGGCGATCGCGAGCACGCTGCGCGGCGCTCTGATCGAAAGCGGCGTTCCCGTCGGCCGCATTGACACGGCGATCGTGCCCTTCGACCAATCCGACGATTTTGCACGCCGCCTGCCGGCGAGGCGCCGAGCCTGGCTGCAAGAGAACGGCGCGACGCTGGTGATCGCGCTGCAGCGGCCGGGCGGACAATGGCTGGTGCAACGATTGCCGTGGGTGCGGCGCGACCCCGGCCTCGTCTGGCGGCTCGCCGGGCAAACCGGGGTGCTGTTCGTCGTGCTGCTGCTGCCGGTGCTGTGGATCGCGCGCCGGCTGTCGCTGCCGCTGCGCCAGCTGACCGCCGCCGCCGAGCAGTTCGGCGCCGGCGATCCCCCTGCCCCGCTATCGGCGGACGGACCCGACGACATCGCCCGCCTGATCGCCGCCTTCAACGCGCTGACCCTCAGGGTGCGCGCGATGCTCGACGAGAAGGACCGGATGCTCGGCGCGATCGGCCACGACTTGCGCACGCCGCTCGCCGCGTTGCGCGTGCGGATCGAATCGGTCGACGACGACACCGACCGCGCGCGGATGGCCGACACCGTCGACGAGATGAACCGAACGCTCGACGACATCCTGTCGCTCGCGCGGCTCGGCCGGCCGAGTGAGCCGATGACCGAAACCGATCTCGCCGCGCTCGTCGATGCGGTGGTCGAGGACTTCCGCGATCTCGGTGCGCCGGTCGAGTTCGTCGAGGCGGATCGCCTGCCGCTGCGCATCCGCCCGTCGCTGATGCGCCGCGCGGTCCGCAACCTGATCGAGAATGCAGTGAAATATGGCGGCGGCGCCATCGTGCGGATCGAACCGTCGCCGCGCCGTGTCGCGATCGTCGTCGAGGACGACGGCCCCGGCATTCCGCCGGATCGCCTGGACGACGTCTTCGATCCCTTCACCCGCCTGGAAACCTCGCGCAACCGCGATACCGGCGGGATCGGCCTTGGCCTGGCGCTCGCCCGCGCCATCGCACGCGAGGCGGGCGGCGACGTCACCCTCACCAACCGTCCCGGCGGCGGCCTGGCGGCCACGGTCGTGCTGACGCGGTAGCACCCGTCACCCCGACTTTGAGCCGAGATGACGAATTCAGGATCAATCTTCCCGCACCCGCAGCATCGCGAGCGCCGCTGCCGCCATCACCGCTGCCGCGAACGCCATCGTCCAGATCGGCTCGGTGGGGAAGAACGCCTTCATGATCTGCCCCATCACCGTCGCCACCAGCAGTTGCGGCACCACGACGAAGACGTTGAACAGCCCCATATAGACGCCCAGCTTCCGCTGCGGCAGCGCGCTCGCCAGGATCGCATAGGGCATGGCGAGGATCGAAGCCCAGGCGATGCCGATCCCGATTTCGCTGGCGATCAGCAGCTGCGGATCGCGGATCACGAAAAAGCTCGCGAAGCCGGCCGCACCGCACAATAGCGCCAGCAAGTGCGTCCGCGCCCGCCCGATCCGTCGCGCCAGCCACGGCAGCAGCGTCAGCGCCGCCACCGCGGCGACGCCGTTGTAGGTCGCGAACAGCACGTCGACCCAGTTGGCGCCCCGCTGGAACGCCGCCGTGCCCGGTGCTGCGCCAAAGAAATACTGCGTCACCACCGGCGTGGTGTTGATCCACATGATGAACAGCGCCGACCAGGTAAAGAACTGGACGAGCGCCAGCCGCTTCATGATCGGCGGCATGCCCGCGAAGTCGCCGACGATATGGCCGAGCATGCCCGCGCCCTTGCCGCCCTTCGCCCGCGCGATCGCGATCCCGCTCGCCGCGCCATAGCCGATCAGCAGCGCGCCGAGCAGGTACATCTCCTGCTTCAGCGCGAAGGCACGAACCAGCGCCAGCACGGCTACGCCCGCGACGGCCCAGCCGACGCTCGCGCCATAGGTCCGCAGCGCGAGCAGGCGAAGCGTCTCGGCCCCGCCATGATCCGCCGCCCCGTCGAACGCCGCCATCTCGTCGGGCGCGTATTCGCGCGTCGTCACCACCGTCCACAGCACCGCCGCGAACAGCGCCGCGCCGCCGAACCAGAAGGCGATCCGCACCGTATCGGGAATCTGCCCCGGTGCGGCATCGTTGGCGACGCCCAGCCGTTCCAGCACCCAGGGAAAGATCGAGCCCACGACCGCGCCCGCGCCGATGAACGCGGTCTGCACCGCATAGCCGACGCCGTGCTGGTCCTTGCGCAGCATATCGCCGACGAAGGCGCGGAACGGCTCCATCGACACGTTGAGCGACGCGTCGAGCAGCCACAGCATCATCGCCGCGAACCAAAGCGCCTTGGCCTCGGGCATCGCCACCAGCGCCAGCGCCGCAAGAACCGCGCCCGCCAGGAAATAGGGTCGCCGACGGCCCAGCCGGCCCAGCCACGTCCGGTCGCTCATGTGGCCGATGACCGGCTGCACCAGCAGCCCGGTCAGCGGCGCCGCCACCCACAGCGCGGGCAGGTCGTCGAGGCTGGTGCCCAGCGACTGGAAGATCCGGCTCATGTTCGCGTTCTGCAACGCGAAGCCGATCTGGATGCCGAAGAAGCCGAACGAGATATTCCACAGGCCGAGCGCGCCCTGACGCGGCTTCTCGGACGAACGATCGAGCATAGGTGTCAAATCCCTCCGGTCGACCCGCGCACCACCAGGTGCGTCGGCAGCACGACGCCCGGCGCCGCATCGCCGCGGATCCGCGCGATCAGCGTCTCGACCAATGTGCGTCCGGCAAGGCCGGTATCCTGTACCACCGTCGTCAGCGACGGGTGGGCGATGGCGGCGGCGGGAATATCGTCGAACCCGACCACCGCGATCTGTTCGGGCACCGCCAGCCCTGCCCCCGCAAAGACGCGCATCGCCGCCAGCGCGACGACGTCGCTCGCCGCCAGCACCGCATCGAACGGCAGGTCGCGCGCCAACAACTCGGCCGCCGCCCGTGCGCCGTCCTCCTCGCTCGCCAGCGCCATCACCTGAAGTGCCGGGTCGGCCACGATCCCCGTCGCCGCCAGCGCCTCGACATAGCCCCGATAGCGATCCGAATCCTCGGGATGGTGATCGGTCGCATCGCCCAGGAAGGCGATCCGCCGGCGGCCCCGGGCCAGCAGATGCTCGGTCGCCATGCGCCCGCCGGCGACATTGTCCGACCCGATCGTCAGCCCCGGCTGCCCCTGCCGCACCGAACCCCAGCGCACAAAATGCGTGCCGCGCGACACCAGCTGGTCGAGCCGCCAGCGATAGCTTTCATAATCGCCATAGCCGAGCAGGATCATCCCGTCGGCGCGGTGACTGTCCTCGTAATCGACGTGCCAGTCACTGGTCATTTCCTGGAACGAGACGAGCAAATCGTGGCGATGCTCGGCACAGGCGGTCATCATCGCGCTCAGCATCGACAGGAAGAACGGGTTGATCAGCGACCCGCCGGGCGCTGCGTCCTTGAACAGCAACAGCGCCAGCGTCCGGGTGTGGCCGGTGCGCAGCCCCGATGCGGTGCGATCGACGGTGTAGTTGAGCTGCTTGGCGATCGCCTCGATCCGCTGGCGCGTGGCTGCGCTCACCGTTGGGCTGCCGCGCAAGGCCCGGCTGACGGTCGGCTGCGACACGCCGGCGAGGTGAGCGATGTCGAACGACGTCGTCCTACGCTGCCCCGCCACCTGCCTGCCCCGTCCTTCCTCTCGCCGGCATTGACCTGCCATTTGCCTGACCACAGACCCTTCGCCCTTCGCTGTCAACGCGTGTTGCCGCCGCGCCACAGACCACAGCGAAGGGCCAGCGCATAATCTGAATACGTATGCGGCCGGATTGGCAGCGATCGGGGTGACGACCTATTGGCAACTCATTGAGCGTCGGCCCGGACTTTGGGAGGCCGGGCAACACTGGTTCAGGTTCGTCCATCAAGCGAACACGCCGTCAGAACGCGTGGAGCAGACGAGCCATCGAGGAGGGGAAGACCAATGATCGTTTCGTTCGGACGCGGCCGCCCGGCTGCGCGTTTCTTCGTTTCGGGCAGCGCCGCCGCGCTTGCCGCCGCGCTGATCGGCGCCGTTCCCGCCGCCGCGCAGGACACGACGCCCGCGACGGGCAATGCCGCCAACCAGCAGACCGTCGATCCCTCGGCCCAGCCCAACGCCAATTCCGCGTCGCAGTCTACGACCCAGGCGACCAACGCCTCGGTCGATCCGACCCCGGTTCCCGCCGACAGCGCCGCCAATCAGACCGCGGCGGCCCCCGGCGCCGGCGAGGACATCGTCGTCACCGGCTTCCGCGCCTCGCTCGCCTCGTCGGCGAAGATCAAGCGCAACTCGACGCTGATCGTCGACTCGGTTTCGGCCGAGGACGTGGGCAAGCTGCCCGACGTGTCGATCGCCGACGCGCTCGCCCGCATCCCAGGCGTCACCGCCCAGCGCCTCGAAGGCCGCGACCAGCGTCTGTCGATCCGCGGCCTCGGTCCCGACTTCTCGACCACGCTGCTCAACGGTCGCGAGCAGGTGACCGTCGGCGACAACCGCGCCGTCGAGTACGACCAGTATCCGTCGGAATTCTTCCAGAACGTCAACGTCTACAAGACCGCCGACGCCTCGCTGATCGCATCGGGCATCTCGGGCACCGTCGACCTTCGCATGCTGCGCCCGCTCGACCAGGCTAACCGCATCGTCGCGATCAACGTCCGCGGCCAGATGAACGGCATCGACAAGCTGAACCCGGACGGCACCCGCTACGGCTATCGCGCGTCGGCGACCTATGTCGACAAATTCGCGAGCGACACGCTCGGCGTCGCGATCGGCGTCGCGGCGACGCAGACTCCGTCACAGAACGAGCGCTACAACGCGTGGGGCTATGCCGGGTCGGGCACCAGCGCCGATCCCTATGTGCTCGGCGGCGCCAAGCCCTATGTCCAGTCGAACCTGCTCAAGCGTTACGGCGCGGTCGGCACGATCGAGTGGGAGCCGTCGGACAGCTTCCATTCGACCTTCGATGCGCTCTATTCGAACTTCAAGGAAGAGCAGACGCTGCGCGGCATCGAATTCCCGCTCGGCTTCAGCGATCCCGTCCGCAGCAACGTGGCGGCGAGCAACGGCTTCGTCACCGGCGCGACGTTCAGCAACGTCTTCGCCGTCCAGCGCAACGACTATAACCGCCGCACCGCCGACAACCTGTCGCTCGGCTGGAACAACGACCTCAAGCTCACCGACCGCATCCACCTGAACGTCGACGCCAGCTGGAGCCGTGCGACACGGACCGATCTGCTGCTTGAAACCAACACCGGCACCGGCTTCGCCAAGAGCGGCGTGGCCGACACCGTACGCATCTCGCAGAAGGAGAATGGCACCTACACCATCGTGCCGACGCTCAACTATACCGACACCGGCATCTTCAAGCTGACCGACCCGCAGGGCTGGGGCAACAACGGCACGCAGCAGGTGGTCCAGGCCGGCTTCATCAACCGTCCGAAGTTCACCGACGACCTGAAGTCGCTCCGCGCCAGCCTGAACGGCGAGATCGAGGGCAGCGTGCTGAGCCGCTGGGAAGTCGGCGGTAATTTCACCCGCCGCGAAAAGATCAGCGACTACACCAACTTCTTCCTCTGCCCGCGTGGCGGCGGCACTGGCTGCACGGTGGCCAGCGGCACGCCGCGCTCGATCGCGGTGCCATCGGGTGCGCTGCTCGGCACCAATGTCGCGCTCAACTATCTCGGCATTCCGGCGATGCTGACCTACGACCCGCTCAACGTGTACAACAACGCGCTGAACGCGGTGTTCGACCCGCAGCCGTCGGCGCTGGTCCGCGACAACACCGTCCTCGAAAAGGTGTGGACCGGCTATGGCAAGCTGACCATCGACGGCGAAGTCGGCGGCAAGGTGCTCAAGGGTGCGCTCGGCGCGCAGGTGATCCACACCGAGCAGAGCTCGGTCGGCCAGATCGCCAACGTCCTCGCGGGCCGCGTCACCATCGCACCGGCAAGCCAGACGGTGAAGTATACCCGCGTCCTGCCCAGCGCGACGTTCAACCTGGAACTGATCCCCAACGGCTTCGTGAAGCTCGGCGCGTCGCAGACGATGGTACGCCCGCGCCTCGACCAGGAGCGCGTGACCCAGGACGTCGCGATCAACACCGCGAACATCACGGTCAACAACAATAACGTGTCACTGAACCCGATCTTCACCTCGACCGGCGGCAACGTCTCGCTGCGACCCTATCAGTCGACCAACATCGACATCTCGCTGGAGAAGTATTTCCCGGCGGGCGGCTATGTCGCGCTGGCAGGCTACTTCAAGAATCTGACCGACTTCGTCGATCCGAACAACAGCTACGCCTACGACTTCTCGGCGCTGCTGCCGTCGCTGACGGCGCAGCAGCAGGCGATCGTCCAGCAGATCCGCGGCACCATCGGCAATGTTTCGGCCCCCGCCAACACCGGCCGCGGCGAGGTGCTGGGTGTGGAGGCGACGCTGTCGCTGCCGCTCAAGGCCGTGACGAGTGCGCTCGACGGCTTCGGCTTCTTCGTTACCGGCAACTATTCGGACTCGACGGTGAAGTACGCCAACAATCAGGCGATCACCCTGCCCGGCCTGTCGAAGTGGGTCGGCAGCGGCACGTTCTTCTTCGAGAAGTGGGGCTTCTCGGCGCGCGCCAACTATCGTTACCGTTCGTCATTCCTGGCGGAGGTCGCTGGCCTGTCGGCCAACCCGACCTATCGGACCGCCCGGTCGGAAGGCATCCTCGATGCCCAGATCGGCTATGAGTTCCAGGACGGTGCGCTGAAGGGCCTGTCCGTCATGGCGCAGGGCAAGAACCTGACCGACCGTCCGTTCATCACCTATCAGAACGACGACGTCCGCCAGGTGATCGACTATCAGCGCTACGGCCGCGACTATTACATCGGCCTGACCTACAAGTTCTGATCCTGGCTGTGAGGGGAGTGCGAACCATGCGCTCCCCTCGCCTTTCGCCATCCCCGACGCTACCGGCGCGAGAATGATGACGCACGCTCCGCGCCCTTCGTCCGAAGCCCCCGTCACCATCGTCGTCACCGGCGGCGGCACCGCCGGCTGGATGACGGCGGCGGCGCTCTCGCGCTTCCTGCAGCGCGGCTATCGCATCCGCCTGGTCGAAAGCGACGCGATCGGTACCGTCGGCGTCGGCGAGGCGACGATCCCGCAGATCGTCAACTTTAACACCGCGCTCGGCATCGACGAGGACGCATTTCTCAAGGCGACGCAGGGCACGTTCAAGCTCGGCATCGAATTCGTCGACTGGCTGCGCCCCGGCCATCGCTACATGCACGCCTTCGGCGACGTCGGCCGCGCGATCGAGGGCAATCCCTTCATCCCCTATTGGCTGCGCGCGCAGGAACTGGGCGTCGCCAAGCCGCTATCGGCCTATTCGCTCAACGAGATGGCGGCGCGCGCCGAGCGGATGCACCGCGGCGGGCCGGTTACTTCGCCGATGGTCCCGGCGATCCCCTATGCCTTCCACTTCGACGCCGGCCTCTACGCCGCCTTCCTGCGCCGTATCGCGGAAGAACAGGGCGTCGAGCGGATCGAGGGACGCATCGTCTCGGTCGAGCGCGACGGGACGAGCGGCGACGTCGCCGCGCTGCTGCTGGAGGGCGACCGCCGCGTCGAGGGCGACCTGTTCGTCGACTGCACCGGTTTCCGCGCGCTGCTGATCGGCGAGACGCTGGGCGTCGGGTTCGAGGATTGGGGCCATTGGCTCCCCTGCGACCGCGCTCTCGCGGTGCCGAGCGACATCGACGACAGCCTGACGCCCTACACCCGCTCGACCGCCAAGGCGGCGGGCTGGCAGTGGCGGATCCCGCTTCAACATCGCATCGGCAACGGACTGGTCTATTCCAGCGCCCACCTCAGCGACGACGAGGCGGCGGCGACGCTGCTCGCGGGGCTCGACACCGAAGCACTCGCCGATCCCCGGCCGATCCGCTTCCGCACCGGCCGCCGGCGCGAGGGCTGGCGCGGCAACGTCGTCGCGATCGGCCTCGCCAGCGGTTTCCTTGAGCCGCTGGAATCGACCAGCATCCACATGATCCAATCGGCGATTCAGCGCCTGCTGAAGCTGATCCCCCGCGCCCGCGCCACCGACGCGATCCGCGCCGAGTACAACCGCCAGACCGATTTCGAGATCGAGCGGATCCGCGACGTCATCATCCTCCATTATCACGCCAACCAGCGCGACGAGCCGCTGTGGCAGGCCGTGCGAGCGATGACGCTGCCCGACAGCCTTCGCCACAAGCTCGACCTGTGGCGCGCCTCGGGCGCGATCACGCGCGAGCATGAGGAGCTGTTCACCGAGGTCGGCTGGTTCCAGGTGCTGGTCGGCCAGGGCGTGATTTCCGCCAGCTATCACCCGATCGCCGACCAGATCAACGCAGCCGACCTCGGCGAATTCATGGAGCTGGTCGAGGCGCTGTACCGCCGCGAGGCATTGGCGCTCACCGACCACGCGGCCTTCGTTGCCCGCCACTGCGCCGGAGCGGCGGCGTGAGCCCGGCGCGCGTCGTCATCGTCGGCGGCGGCACCGCCGGCTGGATGGCCGCGTGCCTGATGGCGAAGGCGTGGCCGGCGTCTGAAATTACGCTGATCGAATCGCCCGATATCGGCATCATCGGCGTCGGTGAGGGATCGACCCCGCAGCTGCGCCACCTGTTCCGCACGCTGGGAATAGCGGAGGCCGACTGGATGCCCCGCGCCGACGCGACCTACAAGACCGGCATCGCCTTCGACGGCTGGTCCGATCGCCCCGGCTACACCCGCTATTTCCACCCCTTCGCCAGCGACATCGACGTCCACACCCAAGGCGCCTTCCACTTCACCAACCTCGCCCGCCGGCGCGGCGACGATCTACCCGCACAGCCCGACCGCTTCTTCCTCAACGCCGCGCTCGCCGAGCGCCGCCTGGCGCCGCTGCCGGCCGATAATTTCCCGTTCGACGCGACATACGGCTACCATTTCGACGCGACGCTGGTCGGCATCGTGCTGCGCGACCATGCGGTGGCCGCGGGCGTCCGCCACGTCGCCGGGCGGGTCATGGATGCCGCGGTGGCGGAGACCGGCGACATTGCCGGCCTGCTGCTCGAAGGCGGCCGGATGGTCACTGCCGACCTCTTTGTCGACGCCAGCGGCTTTCGCGGCCTGCTGATCCAGGAAGCGCTTGGCACGCCCTTCCGCAGCTTCGCTGACAATCTGTTCAACGACCGCGCCATCGCCATCCCGATGCCGCTTGCCGAGGACGAGGACATCCCCTGCCACACCACGGCCACCGCGCTGTCGGCCGGCTGGGCGTGGCATATTCCGCTGACCAGCCGCAGCGGCAACGGCTATGTCTATTCCTCGCGCCACATCGACCAGGACGCCGCCGAAGTGGAATTCCGCACGCTGCTAGGCCCCGCGTCTGACCGCGCCCTGTCGCGCCACCTGACGATGAAGGTCGGCCGCGTCGAGCGCAACTGGGTCGGCAATTGCGTTGCGATCGGCCTGTCCCAGGGCTTCATCGAACCGCTGGAGGCGACCGCGCTCCACCTCGTCCAGGCCAGCGTCGAGGGTCTGATCCGTGCCTGGCCGACGCAGGATCGCGACGGCTACAATGCCGCCATCGCTCGCCGGATCGAGGGCATCCGCGACTATATCGTCTGCCACTATCGCGTGAACCAGCGCACCGACTCCGCCTATTGGCGCGAGGCGGCAGCACTGGACACGCTGTCGGACTCGCTCCGCCGCATCGTCCACGCCTGGTTCAGCGGCGGTGACGTCGTCGCCGAGATCGAGCGTCAGGACATCGCCGACATCTACGCCCCGATGTCGTGGGAATGCCTGCTCGCGGGCTACGGCACCTTCCCGCCCGACGATCGCCTCCGCCCCGCCGAAGACCGCGTCGGCCTGGCGCGGATCGACGACCTCATCGCCCGCTCCTGCCTCAACTTCCCCTCGCACCGCGCCGCGCTCGCCGCGCTCGCCGAAGGATAATGCCGATGCTCCGCTCGCTCGCCGCGCTGCTGCTGGTCTCGACCGCCGCCACCGCCCAGGATTATCGCCAGCGCCTGCCGCAGGACGAGGTGATCTACTTCGTCCTGCCCGATCGCTTCGACAATGCCGATCCCGCCAACGATCGTGGCGGGCTGAGCGGTGACCGCCTCAAGACCGGTTACGACCCGACATCGAAGGGCTTCTATCACGGCGGCGATCTCAAGGGGCTGATGCGGCGCCTGCCCTATATCCAGTCGCTCGGCGCGACCGCGATCTGGGTGGCGCCGATCTTCACGAACAAGCCGGTCCAGGGCGGCCCCGGCCAGGAATCGGCGGGCTATCACGGCTATTGGATCACCGACTTCGAGCATGTCGACCCGCACTTCGGCACCGATGCCGAGTTCAAGGCGCTGGTCGACGCCGCGCATGCCCGCGGCATGAAGGTCTACATGGACATCGTCGTCAACCACACCGCCGACGTGATCCAGTTCCGCGAATGCGTCGGCAAGCCCGAGTGCGCCTATCGCAGCGAGGCGGACTATCCCTATCAGCGTCGTGGCGGCGTCGACGGCGCCGGCATCAACGCGGGCTTCGCCGGTCCTGGCGTGCAGACCGCCGCCAACTTCGCGCGGCTGACCGACCCCAATTACGCTTATACTGTCTTCGTGCCCGCTGCCGAGCGATCGGTGAAGTCGCCCGCGTGGCTCAACGACCCGCTGCTCTACCACAACCGCGGCAATTCAACCTTCGCCGGCGAAAGCTCGACCAAAGGCGACTTCGTCGGCCTCGACGACGTGATGACCGAGAACCCGCGCGTCGTGCAGGGGATGATCGATATCTTCGGCGGCTGGATCGACCGGTTCAAGGTCGACGGCTACCGCATCGACACCGCGCGCCACGTCAACCCGGAGTTCTGGCAGGCCTTCGTTCCCGCCATGCTGAAGCGCGCCGAGGCCAACGGCATCCCGCATTTCCACATCTTCGGCGAGGTTGCGTACGACACGCTCGACGTCGGCCTGCTCGCGCGCCACAGCGTCGTCGACAAGCTGCCCGGCGTTCTCGATTTCGCGACGCGGATGGCGATCCTTCAGACGATGACCGGCACGCAGGAGCCCAATGCCTGGGACAAGCTGGTCCTCGGCGACGCGCTCTATGCTAGCGGCGATGCGACGGCCGAGCAGCTGCCGACGTTCATCAGCAACCACGACAGCGGCCGTATCGCCTGGTACATCCAGAAGGCGCTGCCCAAGGCGTCGCCCGACGAGGTGCTGGCGCGCGTTCGCCTCGCCCATGCGATGCTGCTGACGCTGCGCGGCGTGCCGACCATCTATGCCGGCGACGAGCAGGGCTTCGTCGGCCACGGCAACGACCAGGATGCGCGGCAGGACCAGTTCGCCAGCCGCGTCGCGAGCTACAACGACCAGCCGCTGCTCGGCACCCGGGCGACGACGGCGCAGGCGAATTTCGATCAGACCCACCCGCTCTATCGCGAGATCGCGACCCTCGCGAAGCTGCGCGTGGCGACCCCGGCGCTGACCCGCGGCTCGACCATCCTGCGCGCGCGCCAGGACACGCCGGGGCTCCTTGCCATCTCGCGGATCGATCCCGCGACCGGCAGGGAAGTCCTCCTCGCCTTCAACAGTTCGGACCGGCCCCTCACCGCCGCCGTCCAGGTCGAAACCCGCTCGACCCGCTTCACCACGCTTGCCGGCGCCTGCGCGCCCCGCGCCTCGGCGCCCGGCAGCGTTTCGATCACCCTGCCCGCGTTCGGATACGCGGTGTGCGCAGCAGAGGACCGCTGATGGCCGACACTCCCTGGTGGAAAGGCGCGGTGATCTATCAGATTTATCCGCGCAGCTTCGCCGATTCCAACGACGACGGCATCGGCGACCTGCCGGGCATCACCCGCCATCTCGACTATGTCGCGAGGTTGGGTGTCGATGCGATCTGGCTGTCGCCCTTCTTCAAGTCGCCGATGCGCGACTTCGGCTATGACGTGTCCGACTATCGCGACGTCGATCCGATCTTCGGCACGCTCGCCGATTTCGACGCGCTAATCGAACGCGCCCATGCGCTGAACCTGAAGGTGCTGATCGACCAGGTGTACAGCCACACCTCGGACCAGCATCCCTGGTTCGCCGACAGCCGCTCGGACCCCGCCGGCGACCATGCCGACTGGTACATCTGGGCCGATCCCAAGCCCGACGGCAGCCCGCCGAACAACTGGCAATCGGTGTTCGGCGGCCCCGCCTGGACCTGGGACGGCCGCCGTGGCCAATATTATTGCCACAACTTCCTCGCCGAACAGCCGCAGATCAACGGCGCCCATCCGGCGGTGCAGGACGAGCTCATCGACACTGCGCGCTTCTGGCTGAACCGCGGCGTCGACGGCTTCCGCATCGACGCGATCAACTTCCTGATGCCCGACCCAGCGTTGACCGATAATCCGCCGGCGCCTGCGGACGACGGCAATCCACGCACCCGGCCGTTCGATTTCCAGCTGCACACCTACAACCAGGGCCATGCCGCCATTCCGGCGTTCCTGGAACGGGTGCGGACCCTCTTCGATGGCTATGACGGCGACCGCTTCACGGTGGCCGAGGTTGGCGGCGCCGACAGCGACCGCGAGATGAAGCTGTTCACGCAAGGCGGCAAGCGCCTCAACAGCGCCTACGGCTTCGACTTCCTCTACGCGTCCAGGCTCACCGCCGAGGTGGTCGCCGACGCCCTCGGTAAATGGCCCGGCGCGGAAGGCGAAGGCTGGCCGAGCTGGGCGTTCGAGAACCATGACGCGCCGCGTGCGCTGACCCGCTGGGGCGAGCGCTCGAGCTTTGCCGCCTTCGCCCGGCTGAAGCTGCGGCTGCTGCTCAGCCTCCGCGGCAACGCGATCCTCTATTACGGCGAGGAACTCGGCCTGCCCCAGGTCGATGTCCCCTTCGACAAGCTCCAGGATCCCGAGGCGATCGCCAACTGGCCGCGCACGCTGTCGCGCGATGGCGCGCGCACACCGATGCCGTGGATCGCCGACGACCATCACGCCGGCTTCTCCACGGTCGAGCCGTGGCTGCCGATCGGTCACGATCACTATGCGCTCGCCGTCGACCGGCAGGAGGGCGACGAGGGGTCGCTGCTCCATCTGACCCGCCACCTCATCGCGCTGCGTCGCCACAGCCCGGCGCTTCGCCATGGCACGCTGACGCTGGCAGAGGCGAAAGACGCGCTGCTGGTCTTCGACCGCGAGGCGGACGGCCAGCGCTTGCGCTGCGCCTTCAACCTCGGCGCCGAGCCGGTCGCGTACGATCGAGGCGCACCGGAAAGCTGGCGGATGCTGGACGAAGAGAATGCCACCGCCGACACGCTCGGCGGCTATGGTTCGTGGATTGCGGAAAGGATTTGACGATGAAGCTCGCTCCCCTCGCGCTCGCTGCGGCGACCCTCGCCGGCGGCGCCCATGCCCAGAACGAGATCATCAAGACGGTCGCCACCCAGGCGCCCGACGCGACCGAGACCTCGCCCGACGGCAGCCTCGCGGTGACGGTGAAAACCGACGACAATGCCCGGCCCGTCTATTCGATCACGCGCCGCGGCAAGCTGCTAGTCGCGCCGTCGCGGCTCGGCTTCATCTTCACCGACGCACCCAAGTTCGAACGCAACATCCAGATCGTCAGCGTCACCCACGACAAGGCGGACTCGACCTGGACCCAGCCCTGGGGTGAATGGCGCCAGATTCGCGACAACCACCGCGAGATGCGCGTCCGCCTGCGCGAGACGACCGCGCTCCACCGCATCGTCGACGTCGTGTTCCACGTCGAGGATTCGGGCGTCGGCTTCCGCTATGAATTCCCCGAGCAGCCCAATTTCAAGCACGCCAACATCGGCGACGAGATGACCCAGTTCGCGCTCGCCGAGGACGGCACCGCATGGTGGAAGCCGGCGTTCGAATGGAACCGCGAGGAATATCTGTACGAGAAAACGCCGATCTCCGCGGTCGGCACCGCGCAGACGGTGATGACGGTGAAGCTCGCCGACGGCACCCATGTCGCGCTGCACGAAGCCGCGTTGACCGACTATTCGGCGATGAACCTCGCCCGCGCCGCCGGCACCACCTTCCGGGCGGCGCTGACCCCCGGCTCGGGCGCGCCCAAGGTCACGCGCGACCTGCCGTTCAACACGCCGTGGCGCACGATGGTCATCGCCGACGACGCGCCGGGCCTGTACATGAGCCACCTCGAGCTCAACCTCAACGAGCCCAACAAGCTCGGCGACGTCAGCTGGATCAAGCCGGGCAAGTTCGTCGGCGTGTGGTGGAACATGATCAAGGGCGAATGGACCTGGGCGACCGGGCCGAAGCACGGCGCCACCACCGCCAACGTCAAGAAATATATCGACTTTGCGTCCGCCAACAAGATTCCCGGCGTCCTGGTCGAGGGCTGGAACGTCGGCTGGGACGGCGACTGGTTCGGCAACGGCAATGCGATGCAGTTCGACCAGCCGACCCCCGACTTCGACGCCAACGAGCTGGCGCGCTACGCCAAGGGCAAGGGCGTTTACCTGATCGGCCACAACGAAACCGGTGGCTCGGCGAGCCACTATGACCAGCAGCTCGACCGCGCGTTCAAGTTCGCCGCCGATCATGACGAAAAGGTCGTGAAGACCGGCTACGTCACCGACGCCGGCCAGATCGAGCGCGTCGACGCCGACGGCTCGCAGCATCGCGAGTGGCACGAGGGCCAGTGGATGGTGAACCACTATCTGCGCGTCGTCACCACCGCCGCCAAGTACAAGGTCGCGATCGACAGTCACGAACCGGTCAAGGACACCGGCCTGCGCCGCACCTATCCCAATTGGGTCGCGCGCGAGGGCGGTCGCGGCCAGGAATACAACGCGTGGATCGGCGGCAAGAACCCGCCAGAGCATGAGGCGAACCTGGTCTTCACCCAGATGCTCGGCGGTCCGATGGACTTCACCCCCGGCGTGCTGAGCCTGACGGGATCGGAGGGCAGCGCGATCCAGTCGACGGTGGCGAAGCAGCTAGCGCTCTACGTCGCGCTCTATTCGCCGGTGGTGATGGCCGCCGACACGCCGGAGAACTACGCCAAATTCCCCGACGCCTTCACATTCATCCGCGACGTGCCGACCGACTGGGAGGATACGCGCGTGCTCAACGGCGAGGTCGGCGACTTCGTGACGATCGCGCGCCGCCCGCGCACCAGCCGCGACTGGTTCCTGGGCAGCATCACCGACGAGAACGGCCGCACGCTGACGGTGCCGCTCGACTTCCTCGATGCCGGGCGCACCTACACCGCGGAAATCTACCGCGACGCGCCCAACACCGACTTCAAGACCGAGGGCCGCCACGCCTATGCGGTCGAGACGAAGCGCGTCCGCAAGGGCGACACGATGACGCTGGTCCTGGCACCCGGCGGCGGCCAGGCGGTGCGTTTCCGCGCGCGCTGATCGACAGGCAAAGCCCCTCCCCTTCAGGGGAGGGGTCAGGGGGTGGGGTGAGCCTCGCAGAGACCTACGCCCGTCTCCCCCACCCCAACCCCTCCCCTGAAGGGGAGGGGCTCAAGGCCCTCAATACCCGCTGATCGAATAGGGCCGCGCCGCCTTCGCCGTAGCCCAGCCCTTGTTCGGCACGGCCCCCATCACGAACCGCAACTCACCCCCGGCCATGATCTCGTCATGCCGGATGAAGCTGCGCGCCAGCGGCTTTCCGTTCAGCGTAACCTGGCTGACATAGCGGTTCGCCTCCGACAGCCCGTCCGCCGCCACCGTGAAGCGTCTCCCGTTCGGCAACGTCATCACCGCACGGCTGACGAACGGCCGTCCGATCACATATTCGTTCGAACCCGGCGCGACCGGATAGAAACCAAGCCCCGTGAAGAACAGCCACGCCGACATCTGGCCGAGGTCGTCGTTCCCCGACAGGCCATCGGGCGTCGGCTTGTACTGGCTCGCGACGATCTGGGTCAGCCGCTCCTGCGTCCGCCACGGCGCGCCGGCGTAGTTGTAGAGATAGGCGACGTGATGGCTCGGCTCGTTGCCATGGATATATTGGCCGATCAGCCCCGCAATATCCTCCGCATGGCTGTAATCGAGCTTCGAATTGTCGAAGTCGAACATCGCATCGAGCTTCGCGACCGTCTTCGCATCGCCACCAAGCAGCCGGAACAGCGCACCCTGATCCTGCGGCACGAACCAGCTATACTGCCACGCATTGCCCTCGGTGTAATCCGAGCCATAGTTGATCGCGGTCGGATCGAACGGCGTCCGATACGCCCCGTTCGCTAGTCTTGCGCGAAGGAAGCCGCTTTTCGCATCGAAGCTGTTGCGCCAATAGCCCGCGCGCTTGTCGAACTGCGCCGCGACATCCGTCCGCCCCATCGCGCGCGCCATCCGCGCGATCGTCCAGTCGTCGTACGCATATTCGACCGTCTTCGACGCCGCCTCGGGCTCCTTGTCGATCGGCACATAGCCGCGCTTCATATATTCGCCGAGCCCGCCATAGGACGCATAGCTTGCGCTCGCGACCATCGCGTCGAGCGCCCGGGGTGCATCGAAGCAGCGGATGCCCTTCAGATACGCGTCCGCGATCACCGGCACCGCATGATATCCGATCATCGTCCAGGTCTCGCGCCCCGCGAACTGCCAGACGGGCAGGATGCCGTACGGGCTCGCCTCGCGGCTGGCGACCAGCGACGACACGACGTCGCAGGTCCTCTGCGCCGGCTGGACCAGCGTCAGCAGCGGGTGTTCTGCGCGAAACGTGTCCCACAGCGAGAAGGTCGAGCGGACCGTATAGCCCGTCGCCACCCGCACCTGATCGTCGGGCCCGCGCCAGCGGCCGTCGGCATCGCTCCAGACGCTCGGCGCGAGCAGCGTGTGGTAGAGCGCGGTATACAGGTTCGTGCGCATCGCCGGCGGCGCGTCGATATCCACCGCGCCCAGCGCCCTGTCCCACGCCCCCCGCGTCGCCACGCGGATCGCGTCGAAGTCGCCCGGCTCCGCCTCCAGGTTCGCCACCGCCCCATTCTCGTCGACCCCCGATAGGGCCACGCGCACCTCCAGGGGCTTGGTCAGACGCCCGAAATCGAGCTGTGCCTCCAATTGCCGCCCCAGCTTCTCCGCCACCGCATCGCTGCCCCGGCCTGGCGCGGCGAAGCCCTTGTACGGCACCTTCTCCTCACGATCGACGAAGGCATGATCGGTCAGCGGCGACGAAAAGCGCATCGCGAAGAACAGCTTGCGCCCCGGCGCCCAGCCGCGCGTCTCGCGAAAGCCGGTCAGCGTCCCGTCGGCGCGCAGGTGCAGCCCCGACCACAGGATCTTGCCGGGATAATTGTACAGCGACGAGCGGAGGTCGATCACCAGATGCGCTGCCCTGCCCGCGGCAAAGGCGTAGCGATGCACCCCGACCCGCGTGCCCGCGGTCAGCTCCGCCCTCACCCCCGCATCATCGAGCGTGACCGCATAATAGCCCGGCGACGCCGTCTCGCGCGCATGGCTGAAGCGAGAGCGATAGCCCGATCCCGGCACCTTGGCATCGCCCGGATCCAACGCCACCCGATCGCCAGCCACCGGCATCACCAGCACGTCGCCCAGGTCCGAATGCCCCGCGCCCGAAAAATGGGTGTGGCTGAACCCCTGGATCGTCGGATCGTCGTAGCGATAGCCGGCGGCATGGCCGTAGCAGTCGCGGATCGTGCAGCCGGTATCGGTATCGGGGCTCAGCTGCACCATCCCGAACGGTGCGGTGGCACCGGGATAGGTGTGCCCCTCACCACCGGTTCCAATGAAGACGTTGACCGCTTCCGACGGGCGGCCGGTCTGGGCGGCGAGCGGCGCCGCGACCAGCGCGGCGGCAAGGATGATGCGCATGGGATGGTTAGAGCATCATCCCCCGGACGTGTCAGCCGCTTAGCGTGGATCGCCGTAGAGATAGGCGGGCTCGAACTCGCCGATCGCCGTCATCCGCTTCGGATCGAGGATCTTCACCTCGCCATGGCTGAACGTCATCAGCTCCTGCTCGCGCAGGCTGCGCAGCGTGCGATTGACGTGGACCCCCGTCAGCCCACACGCCTCGGCGATATCGGCTTGGGTCAGCGGCAAGTGGAAGCGATCATTCTCGACCAGCCCGACCATTCGCATCCGCGTTGCCGTCTCCATGAAGAAATGCGCCAGCCGCCCTTCCGCGCCGAGCCGCCCGAGCCGGAAGATCCACTCGCGATGCATCGCCGCATCGAGCAATGTCGAGAACCACAGGGCTCGCGTCAGCGCCGGCCGCTCGTTGGTGATGTCGCTCAGCGCCTCGTGCGGCACCACCGCGACGGTACACGCGCTCAACGTCGCGACGTCGTGGTCGAGCCGCCGCATCGGGAAGGCGTGGAGGTCGACGAAATCGCCGGGCACATGCACCGCGACCAGCTGCCGGAACCCATCGCGGTCGTCCATGTACCGGCACATGAAGCCTTCGAGCAGCATCGTGCTCTGCTCGACGACGTCGCCGGCCCGCACCAGCGTGCGTCGTGCCGGCAGCTGCTTGATGTCGACGACCGCCTGGTCCAGCGCAAGCCGGTCGTCGCCCGACAGGCGATCGCGCCCACGGCCCGCCAGAAAGCCACGTGTGACCAGCGTCTCGTCGCTAGTCGTTGCAATCGAAGTGATTTGATCCACGCCGTTACCAACCCGAAACGACGCTACCGGTTCCGCAACGACAGCGCGGCGCGCCGGATCGAGGCGTCAGCGCGCCAATCGGCCGTCGCTCAACGCCTTTTCCTCGAACGCAAACAGGACGTCGGGGTCGGGTGACGCGACATGCTTGGCGATGTCGGCCGGAGAGACGTGGTGGACGATGTGCTCCATCACCGCCAGCCGCGCCTGCTTCTTGTCGTTCGCGCGCACGCAATACCAGGGCGCGAGCGGCGTGTGCGTACGCAGCAGCATGGTATCGCGGGCCAAGGAGTAGTCGTCCCATTTGTCCTGCGCCGCGGCGTCGATCGGCGAGACCTTCAGGGCCTTCAGCGGATCGTCGCGGCGCTCCTGCAAACGCTGCTTCTGCTCGTCCTTCGCGATGTCGAGCCACAGCTTGACCAGCTTGATTCCGCTCTCGACCAGCATCCGCTCGAAATCTGGTGCATCGCGCAGGAACTCGGCCTGCTCGGCCTCGGTGGAAAAGCCCATCACCACCTCGACCCCGGCGCGATTGTACCAGGAGCGATTGAAGATCACCAACTCGCCTGCCGAGGGCAGATGCTGCACATAGCGCTGGAAATACCACTGTGTGCGCTCGCGCTCGGTCGGCTTGGGCAAGGCGACGACGCGGGTCGACCGGATCGACAGATGCTCGGTGATCCGCTTGATCGTCCCGTCCTTGCCCGCGGCGTCGCGGCCCTCCAGCACGATGACGATCCGCTCGCCTGATTGCGCCGCCGCCAGCTGGGTCTCGACCAGCGCCAATTGAAGCTTCTCGATCTTGCTCATGTCATCGCCGCCGCTGGTAAAGTCCTTGCGCGACCCTACCCTAAGGGCCGGCCGCGGCAAGGGACTGGAACGCGACCGCGCCGCCGTGCATTGGGCCATGTCAACGAAGGGGATCATCGATGAGCGAACAGGGACGCCGTCGCGGCGTGGAGATTGCGGCGTTCGTCGTCTTCCTCGTCGGCATCACCGTCGTCTTCGGCGCCGTGCTGCTGCCGTTCGCGGGTGCGATCCTGTGGTCGGTGGTGGCAGCGATCGTCTTCATGCCCGTCTTCGATCGCATCCTGCGCCGCATGCCGGATCGGCAAGGCGCGGCGGCGGGACTGACGCTGCTGGTCTTCGCCGCGATGGTGATCGTGCCGACGCTGTTCCTCCTCACCTATATGATCGAGGAGGGCACCAGCCTCTATCTGCGCTTCCAGGCGGGGCAGATCGATCTCGGCGCGATGTTCGACCGCTTCGAACGCTCGCTGCCCGGCTGGGTGCAGGATGTCCTCGGCCGCATCGGCGTGACCGATCTCGACAGCGCCACCACGACGCTCGGCAAGCAGGTCAGCGCCCGCGCCCAGTCGCTGGCGCAATATGCGGTCAGTTTCGGTCAGGGCTTCGCCAACTTCCTGCTGGCGCTGGCGGTGATGCTCTACATCACCTTCTTCCTGCTGCGCGACGGTCGCGCGATCAACGCCGGCGTCGGCGACCGCGTGCCGATGGAGCCGACCCGCCGCCACCTGCTCGCCCGGCGCTTCGTCGCCGTCGTGCGCGCGACGGTGAAGGGCAGCATCGTCGTCGCCGTCGTCCAGGGCGCGCTCGGCACGATCACGATGGCGCTGCTCGGCGTGCCCAACGCCGTGCTGTGGGGCGTCGTCATGGCGTTCGCCGCGCTGCTTCCCGCGATCGGTCCCGCGCTGGTGTGGGTGCCGGTCGTCCTCTACCTGATCGTCGCGGGCCAGGTGTGGCAGGCGATCGCGATGGCGCTGTCGGGCGCGCTGCTGATCGGATCCGCCGACAACGTCCTGCGCCCGATCCTGGTCGGCCGCGAGACGCAGATGCCGGACTATCTGGTCCTGGTGTCGACGCTCGGCGGCCTCGCGACCTTCGGCGTCAACGGCCTGCTGATCGGGCCCGTCGCGGCGGCGCTGTTCCTGTCGGCATGGGACGTACTGAGCAACGATCCGGTCGGCGAGATCGCGGATCAGTAGCCCGCATTCGCCCCTGCGAAGGCCGGGGCCCAGTCGGGCCGACGGTCGTGATACGCGTCGCGCTCCGTTACCGCTGTCATCCCAACTGGGCCCCGGCCTTCGCCGGGGAACCGATGACGTCAGCGCGCCGTCACCGCCCGCTGATCGACCGGCACCACGGGCAGCCACACCCGGCTCGAGCTAGCCCCGCCATATTGCACGCTGACCGTCGCCTTCCTGTACGCCGACTTGGGTGCGGTGAAGATGTTGTCGACATAGGTCTGCGGGTTGCGATCATAGAGCGGGAACTGCGTCGACTGCACCTGCACCATGATCTTGTGGCCGGGCAGGAACACGTGGTTCACCGTCGGCAGGCGGAACTTATACTCCTGCGTCTTGCCCGCCGGGATCGGCGACGGCTTCGAGAAGCTGTCGCGATAGCGGCCGCGGAAGATGTCCTGGCTGATCGCGAGCTGATAGCCGCCCATCTTCGGATCGGTCGCGTTCTCCGCCGGATAGACGTCGATCACCTTGACGATGAAGTCGCCGTCGGTGCCCGTCGTCCGCGCGAACAGGTCCGCGATCGGCGCGCCCGACACGCGCACCGCCTGGGTCAGCGCCGGCGTCTGGTACGTCAGCACGTCGGGACGCCCGTCGGCGAAGCGCTGGTCCTGCACCAGCCAGTCGCCCCAGCGCCCGTCGCCGAAGTTCACCGGCCGCGACAGATGCGGCACCGGCTTGGCGGGATCGGAAACATAGCTGTCGCTGCCCGCGCCGGTCCGCTCGAACCCCAGCGCCCCGCCCTCGCCCAGATAGATCGGCGTCAGCGGCGCGGCGCAGCCCTTCTCGCAGGCGAGCGGCCACGACGACAGCTTGTCCCAATGGTTTTCGCCGGTGTTGTAGATCGCCGCCTGCGGCAGGTTCGCCGCGGGGCCGTCCTTCAGATACTGGTTGAACAGCGGCAGCACCATCTGCTCGCGGAATTGCTGCGCGGTATCGCCGTTCCACTCGAACGGCCCCAGCTCGCGCCCGGTGCGATTGACCTGGCTGTGGCGCCACGGCCCCATCACCAGATAGTTGTTACCGGTCTTGCCCGCAGCCTTCAGCGCTTCCCAGCTGTGGATCGCGCCGTACATGTCCTCCTGGTCCCACAGGCCCTGTTCCCAGATTGTCGGTACATTCGAGGGGTTGGCCGCCAGCAGCTTGTCGAGCGCCTGCCCCTGCCAGAACGCGTCATAGGCGGGATGCTTCACCATCGTCTGCCAGAACGGCAGCTGGTCATAGCCCGACTTCTGCGCCCAGTCGTTCGCCGAGCCGACCTCGCGGAAATTGTCGTAATCGTCCCAGCCGCCGGTCGACGGCGCCTTGCCCGCACCCTTGTACCCCGTCTGCCCGCCCAGCCAGGCGATGTTGGCGAGGCGGAACGCGCCGTAATGGAACCAGTCGTCGCCCATCCAGCCGTCGATCATCGGGCTCTCCGGCGCCGCGACCTTCAGCGCCGGGTGCGGCTTCAGCAGCGCCATGACGACGGTGAAGCCCTCATACGACGACCCGATCATGCCGACCCGGCCGTTCGATTCGGGCAAGTTCGCCTTGTTCACCAGCCAGTCGATCGTGTCATAGGCGTCGGTGGTGTGGTCGACGTTGGTCTTGTTGAGCGGCCCGATCACCGGCCGCGTGACGACGTAATCGCCTTCCGAGCCGTACTTGCCGCGAACGTCCTGATAGACGCGGATGTAACCGTCGCGGACGAACGCCTCGTCGGCCAGCGGCAGCGCGTTGATCATCTGCGGGCTGTCGGAGCGATTGGCGCGACCCGCGGCGTTGTACGGCGTGCGCGTCAGCACGATCGGTGCATTGGTCGCGCCCTTGGGGATGACGATGACGGTGTAGAGCTTCTTCCCGTCGCGCATCGGGATCATCGCTTCGCGCTTCACATAGTCGATGTTCGCCGGGGTCGGCGGCGTGAACTTCGCCGGAATATCGCCCGCCGGCGCCTGAGCGGCGTCCTTCGTCGCCGGTCGCTGCTGCGCAACCACGGGAGAGACGACGACGGCAGCGGCGGTGGCGGCGAGCAGAATCGGCTTGATCATCGGGGCCTCGCGAGAAACGATACAGTACATCATTCGTGCCTTTCCCACTGGCGGAAGGCAAGTGTGTCTGCCATGTTTCTTGGGCCTTCAGGAGCCTGCCCTTGTCCCTTCGCCTCACCCTTCTTGCCGCTGCCGCGCTGCTGCCGATCGCGCTGTCCGCGCCCGCCTTGTCGCAATCGGAAAAGACCCAGGTCACGACCGAGAAGAAGACCGACGACGAGATGAAGCTGCCGCCGCTGCCGGCGGACAAGACGATCACCCAGACCGCGCGGATCGGCGGCCGGGCGATCAGCTACAAGGCGACGGTCGGCACCATTCCGGTTCGCGACGACAAGGGCAAGGTGATCGGCGAGGTCGTCTACACCAGCTATACGGTTCCCGGCGCCGACCCGCGCCGCCCCGTCACCTTCGCCTTCAACGGTGGCCCGGGCGCCGCCTCGGTGTATCTCAACCTCGGCGCGGTCGGGCCGAAGCGCGTGCAATTCGGCGCACAGGGCGATGCCCCCTCCGACGCGCCGATCGCGACCGACAACGCCAACAGCTGGCTCGACTTCACCGACCTCGTCTTCATCGATCCCGTCGGCACCGGGTTCAGCCGCAGCCTGGTCGATGCCGACAAGACCAAGAAGGCGTTCTACGCCAACGATCCCGACATCAAATATCTGTCGAAGGTCGTCTACGACTGGCTGGTCAAGGAGGGCCGGCTGCGCAGCCCGAAATACGTCATGGGCGAAAGCTACGGCGGCTATCGCGCCCCGCGCATCGCCTATGAGCTGCAGTCGCAGATCGGCGTCGGCGTCAACGGCCTCATCATGGTCTCACCCTATCTCGATCCCGCCTCGGGCGACGAGGCGACCGCGCTCTCGCCGCTGCCGTGGATGATCGACCTGCCGTCGATGGCCGCCGCGAACCTGGAACGCCGCCATCAGCTCACCCCCGCCGCGATGGCGCAGGTCGAGGATTACGTCCGCGGCGACTTCGCCCGCGACCTGCTGCGCGGCCGCAGCGACCCGCAGGCGAACGACCGCATCGTCGGCCGCGTGACCGAGCTGACCGGCCTCGACCCCGCGCTCGTCAAGCGGATGGGCGGGCGCATCGACAGCTGGACCTTCGTACGCGAAGCTCATCGCGCCGATGGCCTCATCGGCAGCTGGTACGACAGCAACGTCACCGCCTTCGATCCCTTCCCCTGGTCGCCGCAGCGCAAGTCGGGCGACCCGATCCTGGAGGCGCTGATCGCCCCCACCACCAGCGCGATGGTCGACTTCGTCACGCGCGAGGTCGGCTGGAAGACCGATGGCCGCTACAACGCGCTGTCGAACGCGGTGAACCAGGCCTGGGATCGCGGCAAGCCGCAGGACACCCCCGTCACCGACCTGCGCAAGGCGATCGCCAACGATCCCAAGATGCAGGTGCTGATCGTCCATGGCTGGGACGATCTGTCCTGCCCCTATTTCGCCTCGCGCCTGATCGTCGACCAGATGCCCTCGTTCGGCGTCGCCCAGCGCGTGAAGCTGGAGGTCTATCCCGGCGGCCACATGTTCTACAGCCGCCCCGACAGCGCCGCCGCCTTCAAGCAGGCCGCGCGCGGCATGTACGGCGCCTAAAAAATCCTGCCCCGGAGGGGGAAGGAACAACCGACTTCCGCTACCGTCATCCTGAAACAAGGGCGTGTCATCATTTGCCGGATTCCCAAGCGGCTCGCTGCGTGATTCATAGGGTGCCGGTAACGAGGACCGGCAGATGGTGAGACGCTATGGG
>NZ_JACIEV010000011.1 GCF_014197105.1 Sphingomonas jinjuensis
TCTCCTCGGGCTTGTGCTTCTTCGAAGGCATTCGTCGTCCCTTCCTTGATCCAGACTGTCATAGTCGATGGACCACTCAGAAGGGGGCAGCTCACCCAGAAGACGCACAAAAAAGCAGCGCTCCTCAGGCCATCAAGATTTACGCGGTCTGGATCGCGGGTATCGTAGAAAATCCGCATGGTGGGCATCACCGTTTTGCCGCGAGTGACCACTCGGATCACTGTCGCTTGATGGTGCCGGCCTGCAGCATCGGCGTAATCAATCCGCACCTTCGTATACCGACCGGACCTGGCATCGGTGAAAGGGCGTAACCTCAACGATGCGAACGGCCTGCGATCATCGAGACGCTCTGCCTCCGAGTAGTCGCTGCCAACCGTCACGGCTTCGGCTGAACGCCACCAATGGGCTCTATCCCACGCCTGCCATCCATAGAAGAGGGCGCCGAATGTCGGACCGCCCACCAAGAACAGATAATCGCATTCTCCCGGCTTTAGCGGACAGTGCTGAAGATGCGGTTGATGAACGATCCGGCGCCAGGTTGTGGGGAGCCACCTCGACGTCGTCCAAGGCCATGAACGAACGGCTGGTTCAAGGGCTTCGCGCGGGAAAGCGGACATTCCGCTATCGCCCCAATAGCGGACGTTGGTGGGACGAGCTAAGACATCCGCGAGGGAGCCGACCGTCATGCTTCGTGCGCTGATCAACTGGATGGATCGAGATTGGGCGAGCCGTAGATATAATCCGGTGTTCGCTTTCGCGCAGCGCCTCGTCTGGGGTGTTCCGGTCTTCTTGAGCCTAGCGGCCGTCGCCGCTCTTGAGAGTTTGGGCTCTTCGCACGACGATCCGCTCGTCCTTGGCGTTCTGGCGCTCGGTGGCGCAGGGATGTTCGCCATCATGCTCGTGTCTCTTTACCGCTGGGCGGCTGGTTACAGCCGTTCCGACTATCAAGAGCGGGCAGCGGCAGAGCATCGGGAGCGAGTGTCCGCGCGGCAGGCGTTCTTCCGCCGTTGGTGGAACCCGGACGGCAGCTAACCCACCAGGATCGGTCGTCCGGCCACGCCAGGGCGGCGCCCGAAAGCGGACGTTCCGCTATCGCCCCAATCGATACTGCGTGGCATGGCTCCGCACATTCCCGATAGCTGCCGATGTTCAGCTATGCCGCTTTGCAATCACAAGGAGCGCAATCCAAGCTGGGAAAAACAGCAGCAGAAATGGGACCCAATCCGCCTCGGGGTAGCCGAAATGATCCAGGGTGGATTGGCCGAGGCTCGATCCGAGGTCCACGAAACAAACAGCGGCAGCTATGACCGCCCAGCCTTTCCAATGGCAGGGAATGTAGCTCCACAGAAGTTTGTAGAACCAAATCTCACGACGCATAGTTGCCTCTGGGATGTCCGCTATCGCGAACTTAGCGCCGAAAGCGGAGAGTCTGCAAACCACCAGGAACGGTCGTCCGGTTCGCTGCCCCGTCGTCCGAAAGCGGACGTTCCGCTATCGCCCCAATCAAAGACGTTTTGGGCTGCCACCAGCTTGCCCGAAAGCTGCCGATGATCCAGCATGCAAAGCCGGTAGCTGGAAAGCATGACCCATGAACGTCGTCGAACTTGATGCCCGACATTGGAACACGCCAGCGGACTTCTACAACGCGTTCTTGCGAAGGCTGGGCGCTTCTGATTGGCATGGAGAGAGCATCCCGGCCCTGGTTAACTCGATGATTGTTGGTGACAACATTGAGGGGGCTTTGCCCCTTCGAGTAATCGTGACGGGATTGAGCAAGACGAGTGAAGCTGCCTTCGACGAGTTGATAAAGGTGTTCTCCGCACTTGGACAATATGGCGCCGTAGCGCACATCACTGCTGATCGGGCATCGCTGGAGCTCGCCGACCATATGCCTGTCTTCCTCGATGGTGGATGCTAAGCGGACCTTCTGCTTCCCACCAGGAACGGTCGTGCGGTCCGCTATGCGCGTCGGCTGAAGGCGGACGTTCCGCTGTCGGTCCAAATGCGAAACACAGGGATCCTCAGCGTTGGCCGAGCGCCTTTATAGTGGCTGTCATGGCGTCATATGCATTGATTGCGCCGCGATCGCGCCCGTAGCGACGTTGAGCAGATCGCAATCGCGCGATTGAAGCACGTTTGTTCACGACCGATCGAGCGATTCCTGCTCCCCAAAACCTCACATACGGCTTATCGCTTGCGATCAGCCCGTACACAGTCGCGACCGTCTTTGGGTCGCTCAAACGGCAGTGCCGTTCATATACGTAGCCTGTCAGGTTAGACAGTACCTCGTAGCGCCGAAGATCGCTCATCGGGCGATCGGCCCGTTCTAGCTCCTGAGCAACATGCTCCATCGAGCACATCCTGAATGCGAGTTGTTCGTCGGCCCGTCCTGGGCTTGCCAGCATGATCAATCCTACAACTGCGATGAGGCTAATGGCCAACCGAACAGCACTCCCCATAAGACGACTCCATGATGAGCATCGGCACAATAATGCGAAATATACTTGTTGTACCCCGCCCACCTTGGGGCAAAGCCCCGTGATCGCTTTCTCGGGGGGCCGCAGTTTATATCATTGTTCGGAGGCAACCGGACAGACGGCGACTCCCCCCCCCCCCCCCAGGATGCGTCGCCCGGCTATGCCTGGTCGCTGCCCGAAAGCGGACCGTCCGCTTACGCCCCACTTGCTGACATTCGGTAGCTCGGTAGTGTTCAAGCATGAGAGCGTCTTTGTTAATCGCAGCCCTGCTTCTCACCTCAGGCTGCGCGGGTGTTCGGCCTTGGCTCAAGCGCGATCTGACATACCGCGACTTGCAGAAGCACAGGACAGCGCTCATCGGCCAAAGGGTGAGCGTCCGCGCGGCTGTAGAGAGGCGATTTACGGGCGGTTCACCTCCAATTCTATGGCTTTCCGCCGCTGCCCGCGCGCATGCATTTGGTCCCAGCCGAGCAAATTTTTGCATGTGGGCTGACGACAGCACAGGGAAACTTGCCTCGCTGGCACCTTGGACGATTGTCCGTGTGCAAGGAGTGCTGCATGCTGATGACAGCGTCGAACCCAAGGTGATGGAGTGCCCGAGCACGCTGACGGTCACGACGAGCCTGATCGAGGTTTCACCAGCGGGTTCAACACGCTGATTGCTAACGTCCGCTTTCCACCACGATCGGCCGTCCGCTGATGCCGAGGCGTCGCCCGAAAGCGGACGTTCCGCTATCGCCCCAATTGCCGACATCCGGATGCAACGGTTAGGCTGCCACAACAGCGCGAAAGACGGAAAGATTCACGATGGGGCGCACACTCAAAATATTTCTGGTTGCCGGGGGAGCGCTAATCGTGCTTTTGGCCGTTCTTACAGTCACAACCCTTGGAGACTGCGCATCTCTCGAAGCTGAGGAGCGATGTTTGGCGGCCAAGTCCGAGGCCTTCACCTCTTATGCTCCACTTGCGCTCCTCGCTTACGCGGCTGGCGCTGTGCTTATCTGGCGCTTCCCACGCATTCTGCGGTGGCCGCGAAAGTGAAGGGGCCGCTATTTTTCCGCAGCGTAACAGCCTCTTCCCACCACGATCGGCCGTCCGCTGATGCCGAGGCGATCGCCGAAAGCGGACGTTCCGCTATCGCGTCAATACCGGACGCCACCCCGAGCGTATCAAGGGCATATCCAGCCCGCTGCGTCCCTTTGCACACGTACGCTTTTGCGTCCCGATCCGGCACGTCGCTGGTTTGTCATGAAATTCCACGCGACAAGTCCCGTTGGTAAGCTCAACGTGTGATTAATTGATCGGCCGTCTCAGGGAGAGCGGGTGGTCATCGGGGGCTTTGGGGAAGGACGTGCCACCGCGCACGATGCTTCTCGGATTGCCTGCACCACTTTTGCCGCGCCAAACAGGGGCGTCATTCTACGCGGGGATTTTCCATGAGGAAGTTGTGTTTTGCCGTTCTGGTCGCGTCGTCGGCCGTCATCGCTGCTCCAGCGAATGCCGTTACCACAGTCACGAGCGGATCGGTTTCATCGGCGCACCTTTTTTCGCCGGCTGTCAATCTCAGCACCACTCCTGTCACCTACTCCGTGTTCAACGGCGGTACTTTCCAGGTCACGGGCTCTGGCGATCTCAGTGCAGCGAGTGGCCGCACCGGCACGCTAAACGGTAGCATCAATTTCTCCAAGACCGTGGGTACGGTGCTGGCGCAGACCCTGACCGACCTGTTCGTCTTTAGCGATGGCAATGGCGGCACCTACAACTTCTCAGGCACCACCGTTCAGACAGTGACGTTTTCTGACACTCCTGGCATCACTACGTCAGGTTCATTCAAGGTCTTTGGCTCGCTGATCGATACCAACCTTGGCGTCGGTGCTACTGCATCGACATTGACTATCTCGTTCAACTCGACCGGTAGCTCGGCGTATTCCAGCAGCGCTACGATGTCGATCGGTGGAGTTGCTCCTGCTGTCCCCGAACCCGCTACTTGGGCGATGATGCTCGTTGGCTTCGGCATGATCGGCGCAGCGTCGCGTTACCGTCGTCGGAGCACCGCCGCTACCTTCGCCTAACGCTTTGACCCCGTTAGGTTGAGGGGGGCCGTCAGCTGAGAAGCTGACGGCTCTTCTCGTCGATCGGCACGCGTCGTCTTAATCCCTTCCCAAGCTAGGTTCATTATTCGGGTAGTGAGGATGGGGGATGCCGACGATGAAATGGACTTCTGACCAAGATCGCCGATTGGCCATGCTCTACGCGGCAGGCTCTACCGCTGCGGCTATCGCTGACGAGATGGGTTTGGCGGTGTCGTCGGTGCGGACCCGCGTGAGCACACTGGGCCTCTTGCGCCGTCGCACCCGTTCAAACCCCCACGGGGCGGGAAACATGGCGTGGGTCATTGGACCTGCATTGGCGTCCGCTCTCCCGGTGCCCTCAGAAAGCTTTGCAGTGGATCTGTTGTCCAAGCTCACTGGCGGCATTGAGCCGAGCAGCGATCGTCCTTTGGTATGAGGGGTTGCCGATGCGTGCCCGCGGTCGTGCAGGCACTGATTACGCCCTTGTCCAGCCGCTTGAGCGCTTTAGGCTGCTCATCATGGATGAAACGCTCAGCGCAGCCCTCGACCACCTCCGCCGTTTTCGAGCGACCTTCAACGCGGGCGACCATGTGGACGAGGAAAGCGGGCTTACCGCCGATGATCTTGACGCCATCCTCGCTGCGATCGAGCCGCCGGCTGATCTTGAATCCGGTGGTTCGCTATCGATCGATGATCTGGGCGACGTCGCCTAAGCAATGATTGGCCGCGTGGCGGGCCATCATGCATTCGACCTTCATACATGCAGGCTATCCCGAGCCAATGATGATTCCATCCGACGCAATCACCGTGCTGGCCGTGGAGGACGATCCAACGGTTTTGATGGTCCTGGAGGATGCTCTTGCGGATCGCGGCTACAGCGTCGTGAGCGCCCGCAACAGCGGCGAAGCGCTCCACGCTCTCGGCAGTGAAGCCTACGCCGTTGATGTGCTGGTTGCCGACATCCGCCTTGGCGGCGGCATCGATGGGTGGGAGATCGCGAGATGTGCACGCGAGATCAAGCCTGATTTGCCCATCGTCTACGTAACCGGTGACAGCTACACCGACTTTGCGAGCGAAGGTGTCCCTGGCAGCATCGTCCTCAAGAAGCCCTTCAGCCTCCCCGAACTTGTAGGGAGTATCCGTGCATTGCTCGGAGGCGGGGAGGTCACGAGGGCGGAGGCCGAAAGGAAGTCATCGCCTTCGGCCAAAACCGAGGGCGTAAGCTGAGCGATGTGCAACCGCGCGCGCTTCGCTGGCGAGCCTGAGACGCTGCACGAGCGATTCGGCGCCGGCTGGCTGACCGATAAGCCGCGCGACAATCGCTTCGATCCTAAGGAACTGCGCCCAAAGAGTCGGGCCTACGTGGTGCGCGAGCAAGGCGGCGCCCGCGGAATCGATGTCATGGGCTGGGATGTCCTGGGCGGCGGCGCCAAGTGGCCGATGACCAACGTCCGCAATCTGGCACTTACTCAATGGACGCGGCTCGCGGAGCGTCCAGAGAACCGCTGTCTGGTTCCCCTGACGGAATTTGCGGAGTTCACCCCCGAGAAGCACGACCTGGGCGATGGTAAGCCGCCGCTGAAAGGCGAGATGTGGTTCAGCGTGACCGATCAGCCCGTCTTTGCGGTGGCAGGGTTTTGGCAGCGCACAGCTGCCGGCAACGGCTTCGCGATGGTCACCTGCGACGCCAATGAGCTGGTGGCGCCGATCCATCCCAAGGCGATGGTCACGATCCTTTACCCAGACGACTGGTCAACTTGGCTAAACGGCTCGCTAGACGACGTTCGCCGCCTTCAACGCCCGTATCCTGCCGATCAGATGAGGGTCCGAGGTCCGGTGTTTCCGACGCGGGTGCGATGATCTCACGCAAGCCCAAGGTGCATTGTGCCTTACATTCTTAATGTTCTGTCCCAATCTGAAACAATGTCGCTTTTGTCCAATCACGTAGTGTATCGGACGGTTAACCGCTTGTTTCAGGCGTGAATATTCACGCCGGGGGCAACACAGGGGGATTTATGCGCTTCATCTTTGGCGCTGCGCTTGCGGCTACCGCGGTCATCGCGTCGCCGGCTATCGCGACAGACTTCACCGTTTCGGGTCCGTACACCATTCCTGGTACAGGCACTTCAGGTCCTGCATCGACCTACCCGATTGCGTTTAACGTATCGGGCCAGGTTGGGACGATCACCGCAGTCACGTTTACGCTCACCGGCCTGACTCACACGTTTTCCGACGACTTGGACATCCTTCTGACTGGCCCTACGGGTCAGAATGTGATGTTGATGTCTGACGCGGGTAGCAGCAGCAATTTGAATGCCGTTACTTATACTTTTAGCCAATCAGCGGCTAATTCTCTAGCCGATGCTGGTGTCAACGCGTCTGGGACGTACAAGCCGAGCAATTATTCAGGTAGCGATGGCGCGAATGAGGCAATTCCGAACGTGTCGGGCCCGTATGGATCGTCACTCGCCATCTTCAACGGCCTGAGCGCGAACGGAACGTGGAACCTGTATATCAACGATGACAATGGTGGCGATGTCGGCTCGCTGCGTTCTGCTACCTTGTCGATCACCACCACGGGCGCGGTTCCGGAGCCGGCCACCTGGGCGATGATGCTGGTTGGCTTCGGCATGGTCGGTGCGGTTGCGCGTCGTCGCAAGTCGGCCGCCAAGGTCACGTTCGCCTAATTCGACCCCGATGAAGGCGCGTGGAGGCCGCCGGGAGTGATCCCGGCGGCCTTTCGGTTCGGGAGTTAGGGCATGATTATCAACTTCCGCATGGCCGAGGCCTTGGCGATCCAGCGGCTGCTCGGTGACGACGGCCCGCGGTGGCTTGCCGAGCGTATTGGCGCGCTTGCGCTGGCGGATGATGAGGCGGGCGTCGAGCGCTTCCAGCAGATCGCGGCTTGCTATCAAAACCTGATCAGCGCGCCGAGCCACTGACCGCATAGCCCCTAGACATGTCAGAACAATAAGAGAACATCGGGGTCATGATGACCCCTGATTCGTTGCTCACATCCGTGATCCTGTCCGCGTCACCTATCACCCGCCTCGGTCTGGCGGCCCCCAGCGCGCGCGTCCGAGAACAAGCGGCGGCTGACCTCGCCGAGGCGATCGTCGCCAGCCTGGAGGGGGCGCCCTTGGCCAGCGAGCGCCAGCAGATGCGGCTTCCGCTTTGACCGGTCATGGGCGCAAAGAAGTTCGACACCCTCCACGATTTTGCGCGGCACGGCGTAAACATTCACCTGACCTGCGCTAACGGCCATTGCCATCACACGGCTGTGCTGGACGCTTGGCAGGTATCCGGCTGGGCGCGGGTGTGGCGATGGCCTCAGGCGCTCGAAGCTGGGGTGATGCGGCATTTCTACTGCTCGAAATGCCGGGCTCGGTATCCAATACCCAAGCCGACGATGAATGCGGTGACGCTGCTCAACTTTTTTCCGGAAGATGAGCGAGGTTGGAAACGGCTTCAGGCACGGATCAGGCGTTAGTCTTCTGGTCAACCGAAGGTGTCACGACCGCTGGATCGTCTGCAATCCCGGTTTCCACCGCCAAATCGTGGGGGACGCCTGCCGAGTCCGGATAGTCGTCTGGGCTGACGACCGCCTGGTTCTGCACTGCTTGGAGATCGGCAACTGGCCGCGGCTGGCCCGAGGCCAGATACCCGCCGCCAGGCTTATTGGGCTGACGTTTCATTCGCGGTGTTCCCTTTGAATTGGGTGCTTTTCGAAGGTGGGCGTGCCGCATCCTCTTGACGGTGACCAGCCCTGTTGGCTTCATCGCTCTTTTCTAGCGCACCATAGTCTTCGGTGCCGCTCGTTCCGCCTGAAGGCCTTCCGTCAGTGGTTGTGTTGGGATCGGGAGAATGGCTCACTCATTCTTGCCCGGCGTTGGGGTCGAAATTTTTACGACCCGCCTTCGTAAGATTCTCGGTCTTATGAGCATCCTCGGACGAGCTGCCATCACCCTGATCCGAAGACTGCCCACCTAAAGGCTTCTGGTCTTCACGGGTCGGATTGCCGTTGCCATCTTCAATGCTGCTCTCGTCCTCGCCGCTATCCGGATTAAACGGGCGCCTAGCGGTGTCGTCGTTTGATGGTTTTTGCGAGTCATTTTGGTCGGGCATGGTGGTTCTCCTGATTTAAGAACCAGCGACAGGCTCAAAGGCCCCCCCGACTGATCTAAGGCATGCAGTTAAGGGCACCCTATTTCGGCGTGAAAGCTGAGCGGCTAGGGCTCTTCTTGGGCCGCTCCCCAATAGCGGAGCCCATGCATAAGAATGACGCCGCATCCGTCGTCACCAGCCGAACAGCAATCCACCTCGGGCTCAAGGTCGGTGTCGCCATCCAGCTCGTCCAGATGGTCGATCATGCGGGATACCAGCCGCGAAAGGACCGGACGCGGCAGGCTGGGGATCGCGGCGAGCATCTGGTCGAGTGATGCCGCCGGGAGGGCGCGTAGGGCTCTGCTAGCCATTACAGCGTCTCCCCGTGCGATCGGCGCAGCAGATAGTCCGCCAGTGCCTCAGCATGCGCCTTGGGCCACACAGCGGCCCTCAGGCTGTTGAGGATGCGTCCGGCCTCGTTGTCGACCTGAGGAAGCCTGCTGACGAACAAGCGGTCACCGGTGAGAACGACGATGCCGCCGTTATCGGACCATGCTGCTAGCCATTCGGCGGGGATGAAGGGAGCGGCCGAAGCCGCCCCCTGTGCGATGCGGGATTGCATCTGGCTCATTTGCCCGCCTCCTTTCGCGAGCGTCGCGGCTTGGACGCGAGGCGGGCCGCTTCCTCATCAATGATGGCCTGCATTTCGGGGCGGTATTTCGCCGCCCACTCACGCTTTCCGACCATCTGCTGCTTGATCGCGATGTCCCATTTGCGTGTGACCGGCGTGCGCAGTGCGTCGAGGATAACGATGTCGAGCGCGGCTTGCGCCCGGTCACGCTCGCTGCGCAGCGCCTCCGCTCGATCGCCTTTGTCCCATTGGTCGAGACACCAAGCGCGGGAGAAGCGTGCTTCGGCCAGGTCGCGAACGCCCTTCGCCACGCAATAGTCTTTGTAGGCGAGTCTGAACCATTCCTCTTTCGGCTGTTGCGGCGTGACGAGCAGTCGGAGGTTGTTGCGAGGCAGCTTGTGCCCCATCCCTGCCATATGCTCCGCTACGTAATGATCTTCACTGTTGGGGGCGGACTGTGCCAGCCGGTGCGCGCTTGCTGCGAACACCGAAACGAGGCGAGCAGTGGTGATGCAGGCGTTGTCCTCGTCCCTTTGTTGCGGGATGGACAGGCCGGGGCGGATGGCGCGGACGTTGCCGCGTCGGGCGATGCGAGCCATGCTCATGCCCTCCCTTCGATGCTGTCGAGGCCGGCGATGACGAGGTCGAGGGCTTCGCCTCCATCCGCCTCCCGAAGCCCGATGCGTTCAAGGTGCGTCAGCTTGGCTCGGAGGTCTGCGATGCTCGCGCAGGGGAATTGCCGGATAGCTTGGGCATCTTCGCACGTCGGCTGGGATAGCTCGCTCTCGCGGGCGCGCAGGGTGGCGAAGCCATACTTGCGCTCAAGCCTTGCCTCGTCACGCTCATCCGCCTTCACGCGCGCCACAATCCGACGTGCCGCACGATAGAGCTGCTGCCACTGCGGGTCAGCCGACTGCTTGTCTCTCGCAACGCCGACGATGCCCTTGCAGCGAATGACGTCGTGCTTGTTGGCGGTGCTGAACGACCCCGCTGCCGACACGCCGTCGAAGCGGTGACGATAGGACGGATACTCGACCACCAGCGGGGGCCGGTTGTGGATCGCATCCAGCTCGGCACGATGCGCGTCACACACCGGGTTCCAGACCGTCTCGTAGAAATGGTCTAGGCGAGCGTCGTGGCGGTCGTAGTCGGCTAGAAGCTTGGCGAGGCCGGGGCTGATCGCCGCTGCCTCCCCCTTGGCCTGAGTGGCAACGGCAACGCAGCCAGCGACGATCGCCGCGCCAGCCGCATAGGCGGCGGCGCTGGTGCCAATGCGGAGCAGCTGGCGACGAGTGGTGTTCGTGTCCATCGCTCAGCCCTCCTGCTTCGCGAGGCGCTGCAAGGCAGCGAAGAGGTGCGCCGTAGCGCGCTCGCCCGGCTCGCTCTCGCCGTTGTCGGTGGCGAGGGCGAATGAACGGGCAAATTCCTGCCAATTCGCGATCGGAGCCGTTTCGGCGCGTTGAGTTGCTGCGATCATCGCGGCCATTTCGCGCTCGTGGGCTTCGGGGTGGGTCCGCTCGTAATCGTGGGGCAGGCCGTTAAAGCGCTTGATCGCGGCTCGGTACTCCGCCTCTGCCTTGTCGAACGCGCTTGGCGCGAGGGTCGTAATGGCGGGCATCGTGGCGGCACTGGCGACCAGCACAGCGGCAACGCCAACGCCGCCGATCAGGGCACGACGGCTGGGGTCAGCAGGCGCCTGGGCGGCGGCGGCGAGGCTCCCCGCCGGAGCGGGGAAGCGGGGCATGGTGAGAGCCATTACAGCGCCCCCATCGTGAGGGCGGTGACGTTGGCGTCAGCGACCAGCGCGAGGCCGGTCCCGATCGCGGCGGCGCCGAAAATGTAGAGGGTGACAGTGCCGAGAGCGCGTAGCGTCTCGCGCACCTTCATGGTACGTGCGGTCATAGTCGTGTCCCTTCCGAACAAGGGTTGCGATGAGGCTCGGCGGTGGCGTTGGTAGCGCCCCGCCGGGCCGTCTTCCGAGAAGACCGTTACAAACTAACGCTGTGATAGGGGTTGTCAACAGCCTCAGCGTTATTTATTTGCGGTAGGGCATGATGACTTCCGAACAATGCCGCATGGCCCGGGCAGGCCTCAACGTGTCCATTGCTGATCTGGCGGCGGCTACTGATCTGCGCCCGTCAACGATCAGCGCCTTTGAGCGCGGGGGCAGTTCACTACAACGCACCGTTGATGCGCTGCGTGAAGAGCTAGAGCGGCGCGGAGCCGTCTTCTTTGCGGCCGGAGATGGGGTTCCCTCCGGCGGCGTCGGAGTGCGTCTGGCGTCCCGCTGACGGGTTTACTGTACCAGCCGTGATCCCGGCGGAAGCGGCGGCAAGCCTTGCTCCCGCGCCGAGAATGTCGGGGCTGGCAGCGGACGTCCGTTGCGCACCACGTCACGGCACGCGAAGCGTACACAGCCGATCATGTCACCTGAGCGGTTGTCGAGCCTCATGGTGGCGCCTGCCCCGAGATTGGTGAGGGAATAATCAGGCCGGTACTGGCGCGCGCCGACGACGCCTGACAGTCCCACGATTATCGCTGCGATGATGATTGCCCAGCCGGTGCGCATGGGTGCAATCTGTCAGCCTTTGCTTTCGCTCGCAACTATCGCGGTCTGGCGCCGAGAACCGTTAAAAATCCTTGTTGTCGCTAGCGCTTTAGGGTATCCAAATACCCGTCCGAGTAAGACGCCCCCGGCAGCGTGTCCCGTTTTTGTGGATGCTGCGCATGGTGATCAGTTCGGACATTCTCCAGCAAGTTGTAGCGCAGGCTCAAGAAGCCGACTGGAACAACGCCGTTGGGGCGGTTCTGACGAAGCCGACAGCGGCAAACATCGTTGATCTGACGACCTACCCCGATCGTCTTGCTGCGGTCGCGCCTCAGATGGGTAATCCCAGCCAGCGCCACCGCAACGTCAGTGCCGCGCTGGATTTTCTGGGGCTGATGAACCACGGCGAGCAGGCCGCGGCATTGGAGCAGCTTCGCGCCCGCAAACAGGCGTTGGTGAAGGGCAAGGAGTCCACCGAGGTCACCGACACCATGATTGCCGCGCTGCGCATGAACGATCCTGAGTTGATCGCGCGGGCGAAGGGGTTGGCCGGGATGGTGCTGGCGGCAAGCGTCCCGTTCTACGAGCTTCCTGACATGCTCAAAACCGCCGGGTTCAAAAACGTGCCGGAGGTGAAGTCCGCAGGCGCCGACGAGGTTGAGCCGCCACCGAGCCCCGCCATGGACGAAACCGGTGACCCGGAGGTCGTGCGATGAGCTTCGTTGGGAATCTCATCGGCGATGTGATGGGCGGGATTACCGGCGCAAAGCAGTCCGCCAAGGGCGCGCAGCTGGCCGCCCAGACGCAGGCCAATGCCGCGCAGCAGGCGATTGCCGAGCAGCGATCGGCGCGGGACCAGAGCGTCACCCTTCGCCAACCCTACATGGATGCGGGTAACAAGGCTCTGGCCGCCCAAATGAGCCTGATCGGCTTGAACGGTACGACCGGCCAACAGGATGCCGTGAACGCGCTTCTGACGACGCCCGAGTTTACGACGACGGTTCGCCAAGGTGAGGAAGCGATCCTCCAGAACGCGTCCGCAACCGGCGGTTTGCGCGGCGGCAACACGAATAACAGCCTGGCGCGCTTCCGGGCCGACACGCTGGCGAACCTCATCAGCAATCAATTCACCCGCCTCAATGGGTTGACGACGATCGGCGCAAACTCGGCGGCTGGGGCGGGCACCGAAGCCATCAACGTCGCCAGCAACATCGGCCAGCTTCTCGGGGATCAAGGGGCTGCGATAGCGGGCGGTCAGATTGCCAAGGGCAATGTTACCCGAACCACGCTCAACGACGCTGCGCAGCTGGCCGGGACGATCCTTGGCGGTGGTAGCGGCTCACGTGTGAGGGCTTTCTGATGCCTCAGGCTTACGATTACCAACGGATGCTGACGCAGCTGGATTTGTCGCCCATCCGCGACGGGATGCGTTTGCGTCAGCAGGGACAGGCGCTCGAAAACGAGCAATCACGCATTCAAACCGATCAGATGCGCCTCGATGCTCAACTTGCCGAGAAGCAGGCGGCGGCGACGCGTAAACAGCAGTTCTTCGACGCGTTCGCCAAGGTGTCGGCCGCGCCGAACGCCGCGGGTTACAACTATCTGCGGGGCAACTTCCCCGATTTTCTCGATCCCATTGACGCGGCTCAGAAGTCCTACCGCCAAGGCGGCTTGGACGTGATGCGGAACACCGCTGGCGGCGTCATCTCGGCGCTGACCGCAAACGACCCACAGCGGGCGCTTACCGCCCTTGATGACGGATCAAAGCAGTTGGCCGGGTCTGATATGCCGGCCGATACGCTGACGTCAATTCGTGGGCTGGTGGAAAGCGGCAAGCCTGAGCAGCTGAAGGCGGCACGGAAGCTCGCATCGCTGGCTTTGGCGCAGGCATCGGGGGACCGGTTCAACGAGGTCTATTCGTCGCTGAACCGCGAGGATCGCGAAGAGGAATTGCACCCCTACCGCCTCCGTCAGGCGCAGGGGAATGCAGACTATTCGGAAACGCGCGCCGAATTTGCCCCCGCCGATCAGGAAGCGGCCATCGCCGCAAAGCGTGCGCGCGTCGCGAACACTGCCAGCATCATTGACCGTCGCAACCGCACCCCCATTCGTGGGGCTGGCTCAGGCTCCGGCTCCGGCTCCGGGGTTTCAAGCGGGCCGCGCCCCGTGAAGATCAGGCCGGGTGAGGCGGTCGCGCAGGATGGTCAAGGCAAGTTGCACGTCGCCCGAGGCGGCAAATGGGTGGAGGCGGTGCGATGAATATTGAGGATTATCAGCTCGCAACTGACGAGGATTTTGCCGCCATGGAAGAGGCTGGCGAAACCCTCGCGACGCGCTGGCGTGACGTGGTGACGGCCACCAGCATTGCGCTGGGATGGGCTGAGACGAGAACCGCCGGGCTTGTGGCTGCGATGGGGATCGGCCCCGATTCCGGCGAGCTGGCTAGCCTCTCGCTTTGCGCGATCCTGCCGGGTGCGTTTGTCGATGGCATCAAGGGCCATGTCGAGCAGAGCCGCCGAGAAGCAGATATTGCGTATGCGGAAAGCGTGGCTTGGGCTGCGAGCGTCATTGAGAACGGCGATGCCGACCCGATAGACCGTACCGTAGCCGTCGCCTGCTTCCGCTTCAGCGTCACCCGCGATGTTGCCGAACGCGCGCTGCGCAACTTCTCGCTGTTGAGCGGGGCGCTGCTGTCGATCCACGAGGAACGCGACGCCGCTGCTTCAGGCGCGGGCCTGTTCATCCACCCCGCCCCCCTCACCGTCCACTGAGATAGAACCGCATGGCGCTTCCTCCCCTTCCGCCTGGCTTCTCCCGCGTCGAGCCGACGCAGCGTAAGCGGAAGGGGCGGAGACAGGACAATGAGCCCGCGCAGGCCCTCAACGCCACGGGCCAAGCGCATGACGGCGACACCTTCCGGCTATCGGATGGCCGCAACGCCCGTCTTCTCGGCGTCGATGCGTTCGAGTTGGATCAGACCGGCCGCGCATCGGACGGCTCAACGGTTCGCCTTGGCGAGCTGGCGCGGTCAGCGTTGGTGCCGAACGTGCAGCCTGGCGCGACGGTCACCCCTAACGGCTCGGAGACGTATGGCCGTCCAGTGGCGTCAGTTCTCAACGGCGATCAGGATACAGGCAGGGCCATCCTACACGCGGGCCTTGGCCTATCGACGCCCGAGTACCTGCGTGGCGATCAGCAGCGGTTGCAGGACTATACACAGGAAGAGCGGCTAGCGCGTCTCAACCGACGCGGGGCATTCGCCGGCTCGTTCCAGACGCCGAAGAGCTATCGCCAAGGCAACCCCGATCCGTGGAAGGCGCCTGAGGCTGGCACGGAAGCGAACGGCCAAGCGGTATTCTGGGACGATCCCACACCGTTTCAGGGGCTCAAGCCGGAGGTCGAGAAGGGCTATATCGACATCTGGCAGGACATGTCCTCCAAGCCGGAGGATCTGATTGCCTATGCGAAGGCGAACGGGTTTCAGGTCAACCCAGACACCGTTCGCAAGCAGTACGCGGCACGCAACCGCGACCAAAAGGCTGGCAGTGAAGTCCAGTACATGGCGGCGCCTCGTGTCCTGACTGATCTGGGCGACGGACGGACGGGCGCCGCGCTGCGCGGCTTCGCTGACCCTATCAATATGCTCGATGAGGCGGGAGCGGTCGTAGACTCGCTCTTGCCGGGCAGCGAGCGCGAGAACGTGTGGGGCAGTGATCGACGGTTTGGCGACATCTACGCCAACAACCTCGAACAGAACCGCTCCATCCTCGCGAACGACGATGCGACGCACCCCTATTACCGGTTCGGCGGGCAGCTTGCGAGCGGGCTGGTGACGCCTGGCGCGTCCGTGGAGGGCGTTGGCTATGCTGCCGCGCGCAGGGCGCTTCTGGAGGGCAGCACGCGCATTGCAGCACGATCGGCGGCGCGACGCGCAGTCCTGAACCGAATGGCGCTGACCGGCGGCATTGAAGGCGGCTTGGCGGGCGCTGGCGCTGGTGAAACGACAGAGCAGCGTGCCAAGGGCGCGGCTATTGGTGCGCCTGTCGGTGCGACGCTGGGCGTTGGCCTGGGCGTGTTGGCCCCTAAGCTCGCCGCCGTTGCGGGTAAGCCATTCAGCAAGCTCGCCGGGCGGGATGGCGAGCAAGCCGCGGGCGATTTTGTTGATGGGGCGCTAGACACCGCTCGCGCACGAGCGAGCAACGATGCGCAGGACGCTGCGAACGGCATCCCTGACGATCTACTACAGGCATCCCCGCCTCTGACTGGCGGGCGTGCTGTTGATCTGTCGGCGCCACACCTGAACGCAAAAGCCCGCAAGGCAATCAGCGAGCGCAAGGGGCTTGATCCCAATATCTCGCAGTTCGGCCCCGTCCATCATTCGCTGTCGGGCAAATGGGACGAGGCGCTTGCACGCATGGAGGCGGACGGCACGGGGGACATTCCCGCAGCCGTGAAGCATCCCGAGGCGGGCAATCTCGATCTCGTATGGGGCAATGACCGGTACGGCGTGAAACGCGTGCTTGATGAAGACCCGGCGGCGGCGGAACGCCTGCCGGAAATTATCGCCTCGCTGCCGGTACGTGAAAAGCCCTCAGACGGGTCGGGCCGCTGGGTATTGGAGAACGACCAATATCGCGCCGTCGTCTCCCCTGACCATAACGGCCCGGTCAAGCGCTGGGTGGTGTCCTCGTTCGACAACAAGACGCTGCCCCCGATCGATGCGGAGGCCGGGGCATTGCCGGCGCTGCCTGACGGTATGCAGCTCGTAGCCCGTGAGCGCGATAGCATTGATATGCGGGCTTCTGACGAGCGCCCTACCCTCACTGGACCGGAGATGGCCGGTAACGCTGACGGCACCGCGCCGCGTCCTCTAACGGCTGATGCCACCCGCGCCGAGCGGCTGGCGGATGCCGAGCGGCTATCCTCCCGCGATGTGCTGCCCCTTCCTGCCAACACGGTTGATGGCGTAGACGAGGCCGCCCGGATCGAGGCGGGGCGCTATGCGCCAGTAAAAGCCGGGGACGAGGCCAGCACCCTTGATCGCCGCACGCTCCCGAACGCCAACACCGGCACGCCCATTCCAAAGCGCGGCCCTGCCGATCTGGTGACATGGCTGCGCTCGCAAGGCGGCGTGAAGGCGCAGGGCGGCGAGCTGGCCCACAGCGGTATCGACAACACCCCGCGCAAGGGCATGGACTTCGCGGAGGGCGAGAAGCGCTTTGGTCCGCTCGTCGCGAATGACGGCATGAGCTACGATGAGGCGGCGCAGCGTGCCTGGGAAGCAGGGTATTTCCCCGATCACGCCGAGCGGCCGACGGTGGACGAATTTCTTGACGCCTTGGAGGCGACGCACAGCGGGCGCAATCGCTCGTTCCTGTCGGAGGATTTGCCCGAGGTCGATCGCTTCAACGCTGCTCGGCAACAGCGCTACGACGTGGAGCGCGCTCGCGATCAAGGCGCCCCGCTGTCGGAGGACCGCGCCGCCCCCGTCGATATGGCCGATCTCGACGCCAATGCGGCTCCGGTGCGAGCTTACGAGGAATGGGGCGAGAACGCCCCGAACCTTGCGGGTAATATCCGCCTCGACAAGCTCGACAGCCCGCAGGCGATCAAGCGCGCGCTCGTCCAGACCGAACAGGTGACGGGCGGCTTTGACGCTGCCCGCCGTGGAAGGATCACTCACGCGGAGACGGAGAGCCTGGCCAACGAGCTGGGCATGACGGCGGACGATCTGCTGAAACGCCGCAAGGGGCAGGCTTTCAACGCGGAAGAGGCGCTGGCCGCACGCCAGATACTCGCTCGATCGGCTACCGATCTGGTGAACATGGCCAAGCGGATCAGCCGCACGGAAAATCCCGGCGACGAGGCGGAAGCTGCCTTCCGGGAGGCATGGTTGCGTCATGCCGCGATCCAAGAACAGGTGTCCGGCATGACGGCCGAGGCTGGCCGTGCGCTGCAACAGTTCCGTCAGACCGCCGACGCTCGACAGGTCGGGCGGGTGCTGCCCACCTTGGGCGATATTGCCGGCGGTAGCGCGCGTCTCAAGGAGGTTGCCGAGCGGATCGTTGACTTGGAAGCCGCCGGCACTTCGCCGGGGGGGATCAACCGCTTTGCCGTGAAGTCGCTGCGCGCCCGAACGCGCGACATGGCGATGGAATACTACATCAACGCTCTGCTCTCCGGCCCCCAGACGCACGCCACCAACATCCTGTCGAATACCCTCACGTCACTCGCGCAGCTCCCCGAGCATGCCGCTGCGGCGGCTGTGGGCGCGGTGCGACAGACCGGCGAGCGCGTAGCGGGAAAGCTGGGGTTCGGCGTTCGGGTCGATCAGGACCGCGTGCTGTTCTCGGAAGTGCCTGCCCGGTTCGCTGGTCTGATCCAAGGCACCAAGGAGGGGCTTCGTGATGCCGTTCGCACCTTCCGTACCGGCGACTCCCCGGACAACGTGACGAAGGTGGAGACGCAGCAATACAAGGCGATCCCCGGCGTCGCTGGCGAGATTATCCGCACCCCTACCCGCTTGCTCGGCGCGGAGGACGAGCTGTTCAAGGGCATGGCGCGTCGCATGGAGCTGACGGGCCTTGCGATGCGCATGGCGAACCGGGAAGGTCTTCGCGGGTCGGCGCTCCGCCAGCGCGCGGCCGAGTTGGTCGAGAACCCCACAGACGAAATGCTCGATAAGGCGCAGGATTATGCGCGCTATCTCACGTTTCAGGCGCCGCTCGGCCCGGTATCAAGCAAAATTGCGGGCGTCTCCAATTCCAGCATGCTGATGAAATTCCTGATCCCGTTCGTTCGCACGCCCACGAACCTCCTGAAATTCGCGGTGGAGCGGTCGCCGGCCGCGCCTCTGCTTCGCGACTGGCGCAAGGAAGTGTTGGCAGGCGGAGCGCGTCGGGACATGGCCGTTGCCCGCGCCCTGGTCGGAACGGGCATCGGGGCCATGTTCTACGAGGCCGCGCTTGATGGTCGAATCACCGGCGGCGGGCCTGCTGACGAGAGCGCCAAGCGCCTGATGCTGGCCGATGGCTGGCAACCCTACAGCGTCCGGGTGGGCGACGAGTATTACAGCTATCGCCGCCTCGATCCCTTCTCTACCACCATGGGCACCATGGCTGACATGGTAGACCTGGGCTCGCACATGACCGAGCGGCAACGCGAAAAGTCTGGCGTCCTCGTCACCGCGGCCATTCTCAACAACCTCGCCTCCAAGACGTGGCTTACCGGCGTCAGCGGCATTGCGGAGGCGCTGGGCGACCCTGACCGCTATTGGCAAGACTTCGTATCGCGGACGGCTGGCGCGGTCGCCGTGCCTGCGTTGGTGGCTCAGGTTGCCCGCACGACTGACCCCGTCATTCGCGAGGCTCGGGCGCCTATGGATCGCATTCGCTCGCGGGTACCCGGTCTATCGGACAACCTGTTTCCCAAGCGGGACGTCTTTGGCGATCCTGTCGAGTCTGACGGCGGGGTGGGGCCGGATATTGTCTCCCCGATCTGGAAAGGCACGGCACGCAACGACAAGACGATTGCGGCGCTGGTTGATGCTGGCGTGACCGTCAGCGCGCCTGCCCGCTTCCGAAAGGTCGATGGCAAGCGGGTGGAGTGGACGCCTGCGGAATATGATCGGCTTCAGGTGGCGGTGGGCGACGAGGCCAAGCATCGCTTGGACGCGTTGGTGAAGTCGGACGACTGGAAAAAGGCGGACGACGAGGATCGTCAAAGCATGGTCCGCGACGAAATGAAGGCAGCGCGCACGGCGGGCAAAGGGCTCGTTGAGGGTGGCCCGACGCAGCTGGTCGCCAAGTCTCAGGCGAAGCGCCCTGCCAATGACACCCCCCCGCTTCCGCCTGGCTATCGACTGACGGACGCGCCGTCGCTTCCCGCCGGGATGCGGATGGTGAACTGAGGTACCCTAATTTGATACCCGTGCTTACCGGGTGATTGTTCAGTACGAGATTGCGGCCTATCATCGAAGAGAAATGCCCGAAAATATGCGAGGATTGCATCAGTGTATGCCTAAAATCTGGTACTTCCGCTACGTGCGGCAATAGCCGGGACCGGGCCGCCGCCATGTCGCACGATCCCCGCCTCCCCCGCTGCCGATGGGCCGAAAGCGACCCGCTGCTCGCCGCCTATCACGACACCGAATGGGGCGTGCCCGAGCATGACGGCCGAGCCTTGTGGGAAAAGCTGATACTCGACGGCTTTCAGGCGGGGCTCGCCTGGATCACGATCCTGCGCAAGCGCGACGCCTTTCGCGCGGCGTTCGCTGGGTTCGACCCCGTCACCGTCGCCCGGTTCGACGAGGACGACATCGAGCGACTGCTCGGCAATGCGGGCATCGTCCGATCACGCGCCAAAATCGAAGCGACGATCCGCAACGCCCGCGCCTATCTGGCGATGGAGGCGGCCGGCGAGGATTTCGCGACCTTCGTCTGGAACGCGGTCGGCGGCCGGCCGATCGTGTCCGACGGCGGCCCGCCGCGCAGCCGCTCGCCCGAGTCCGAGGCTTTGTCGACGGCGCTGAAGAAGCGCGGCTTTACGTTCGTCGGCCCGGTCATCGTCTATGCTTGGATGCAGGCGTGCGGGCTGGTCGACGATCACGAGGCACGCTGCTTCCGCCGCTTGCCCGACCACGCACTAGCCGAGATACCATAGGCTGGTACTTTTACATCCGTGCGCACCCCATTGCGGCTCTGCTAGCCTTGCTGGCGGAGTGGAGAAGCATCATGGCGACGAGCATGTTCTTGGAAACTGAACGGGATTATCTGGAGCAGCGCAGCGCCTGGCATCGGCGGATGGCCGAGCGCAGCGGCGGCGCGGCCCAGCGCAGCCTGCACGAGCGCTTCGCCTCGCTCTATGCCGCCCGCGCCCGCGCCCGCGGCGAGGTAGGTAAAGACTAGTAGGCTCCTGCAAAAATACCAGGAACACTAATCACTATCAAAAGTTAGTACGGCCGGATCGGTCGCACGAATGCACCGGTTTAAGGAGAAACCGGTGAAATTCCATGTCCTTGCCTTGGGCACGGCGCTGTGCGTCGCTGCCTGTGCCGCCCCGTCCCAGCGTATCGCGATGGGGCTCGAGCGTTACGGCCTCGATGCCCAGCGCTCGCAATGCGTCGGCGATCGGCTGCAGCGCAACCTGTCGCTCGGCCAGCTGATGCAGCTCGGCGATGCCGCCAAGGCCTATCGCCGCGACGACACCACGCCGGGCCAGCTGACCGTCAGCGACCTGATCTGGGTCGCCGGCGAGATCAAGGACCCGAAGGTCCCGCTGGAAGTCGGGAAGGCCGCCGCCGGCTGCGGCGTCATCGGCTGACCGCCGACCCTCCTACGCCTTCCCCTCGCAGGAGCGCAGACATGAACAAGCACGAAATCCACGGCGGCGCGCGCTACGTCGGCGGCAAGATCGAAAAGACCGTCGGCGACGTCGTCGAGAGCCGCGACTGGCAGGTCGCGGGCGTCGTCGATCAGGTGGCCGGCGGTGCCGAGAACCTGTACGGCCGCGCCCAGTCGGTAGCGTCGGACGTCGCCGAAACGGCGCCGGGCGTGATCGAGCATGCTCGCGAAAAGACCAGCGACGCGCTGCATCAGGCCGCCGACGAGGTACGCGTCCGCGCCGACTCCGCCGCGCAGGCGGTCCGTGGCAACGAAGGCGTCGCGATCGCGGCGGCGACCGCGGCCGGCCTCATCGGCTATGCCCTCGCGTGGCTGATCCACGGGCGTCGCGACTGAGCGTCCCGTGACCCAGCCGCTCACCTCGCTGCGCGACACCGTCGCGCTTCGCCACCTGCGTCAGATCGTCGCGGGATTGGACGAGGGCGTGCTGCTGATCGATCCCGATCAGAGCCTGCTCTGGGCCAATCCGGCCGCCCTGGCGATGCATGGTGTCGAGCGGCTGGAAGACCTAGGCGCGACGGTCGACGATTATCGCAAGCGCTTCAAGCTGCGCTATCGCAACAATCATCGGCTGTCGGCGGACGACTATCCGGTCGAGCGCGTCGCCGCAGGCGAAGCATTTTCCGAGGTTGTCGTCGAGGTCATGGCCGCCGGCGACGACGAACCGCGCTGGGTCCATCAGGTGCGCAGCCTGGTCATCAACGAGGAAGACGACGGCGCGCCGTCGTGCGTCGTGATGGTCATCCAGGACGTGACCGCGCAGTTCGAGGCGGAGGACCGCTTCGAACAATCGTTCAACGCCAACCCCGCCCCCGCCGTCATCTGCCGCCTGGCCGATCGGCGCTTCGTCAAGGTCAACCAGGGTTTCCTCGACATGACCGGCTACGCCAAGGATCAGGTGCTGTGCCGGACGGTCTATGAGATCGACGTCTTCCACGGCGCCGAACGCATCGACCTCGCCAAGGAGCGGCTGGCCGAGGGACGGACGATCCCGCAGATGGAAGCCGAGCTTGCCTTGCCGCAGGGCGGCACGAAGCTGGTGATCGTCGCCGGCCAGCCGATCGACATGGGCAATGAGCCCTGCATGCTGTTCACCTTCGCCGACCTCGAACCACGGCGGAAGGCGGAGGCGGCGCTGCGCCACAGCGAGGAACGCTTTACCCGCACCTTCGAGATGGCGCCGGTGCCGATGGCAATCGGCGCACGCGACGGCCATTTGCTGTGCGAGGTCAACGCCAGCTTCTGCGCGCTGACCGGCTTCGATTCGACCGAGGTCGTAGGCCGGTCGCTCGGCGACCTGGGCCTGTGGGCGAACGACGAGGTTCGCACGTCTATCGAGGCGCTGCTCGACGACGACCAACCGCTGCGCGGGGTCGAGGCGCGGCTCGGCACCAAGGACCGCGGCGAGATCGACTGCATCGTGTCGACCGAGCCGATTACGCTGGGCGACGGCGCCTGCCTGCTGTGGGCGTTCCAGGACATCACCCAGCGCAAGGCGACCGAGATGGAACTGGTCGAGGCGATCGAGGCGGTGATGAAGGACACCAGCTGGTTCAGCCGCTCGATCATGGACAAGCTAGCCCGGCTGCGCGCGCCGTCACCCGACGACCATGGCGTCGGCATCTCCGCCCTCACCGCGCGCGAGCGGGAAGTGCTGGCGCAAATCTGCCGCGGCCTGGACGACAAGAGTATCGCCCGTGCGCTCGGCGTGTCGGGCAATACGGTGCGCAACCACGTCGCCCGCATCTACGCCAAGATCGGCGTCAATCGCCGGACCGCAGCAGCGGCCTGGGCGCGGGCGCGCGGCTTCGACGGCGACTCGTTCGCCCCAACCCGGGAGAAATCGGCATGAGCGAGGATCCCGTCACCCGCCGCGCCAAGGCGGCGGCGAGTGAGACGATCGGCAAGCTGATCGGCGACGACGATGCGATCCGCAAGGGTCGCAGCGAAAAGCGCGCCGCGAAGCCGAAAACCAACAAGACATCACAGAAACAGGAGTGAATATGGCTACCAACGTGACAACCGGCATGGTGCCGATCGAGAACGGCGCAATCGTCCGTGCCGGTCGCCGCGTTTCCTGGGGCGCGATCTTCGCAGGCGTCGTCATCGCCGTGGCGGTGCAGCTGCTGCTCGGCATCCTGGGCGCAGGGATCGGCCTGTCGATGGTCGATCCGGTCGAGGGCACGACGCCGGGCGCGGCGGGCTTCGGCATCGGCGCGGGCCTCTACTGGCTCATCAGCACCGTCATCGCGCTGGGCGCGGGTGGCTATGCCGCCGCCAGCGCGTCCGGCGTGAGCGACCGCTTCGACGCGCTCATCCACGGCCTGGTCGTGTGGGGCGTGACGCTGATCCTGACGCTGTACCTGCTGACCACCGCGGTCGGCGGTATCATCGGCGGCGCGTTCCGCACCGTCGGCACGGTCGCCACCGCCGCCGGCTCGACCGTCGGCGCCGCGGCGCCGCGCGTCGCGCAGGTCGCCGGCGTCGATGCCAACGACGTGCGTCAGGAAGCGTCGCGCTACCTGTCCGATGCCCCGGCCGATCCCGCGCAGATGACGCCCGAGCAGGCCCAGGCCGAGATCGCGCGCCAGCTGCCGGCGATGGCCCGCGGCGGCACCGACGGCGCTCGTGCCGAGAGCCGCGTGATCGACATCGTCGCCGCGCAGCGCAAGATCAGCCGCCCCGAGGCCGCGCAGCAGGTCGCGCGCGCGAAGGCCGATTTCCAGGAGACGAAGACCAAGGCGATCGCCACCGCCAAGTCGGCCGCCGACGCTGCGGCCGGCGCCGCCGCGAGCACCTCGTTCGTTCTGGTCCTGGCGCTGCTGGTCGGCGCCGCCGCTTCCGCCTTTGGTGCAACGACGGCCCTCCGCCGCCGGGTGCGCTGAGTACCGGCGGCGGGCCCGGCGTATCGGGGTCCGCCGCCACGTTCACGAAATGACAGGAGAAGACCCATGACCGGCAAGCTTGCACTGGCCACGGCACTCATCGGCGCGCTGGCGCTCTCCGCCTGCAACACCGTCGAGGGTGCGGGCAAGGATCTGAAGTCCGCGGGCAGCGCCGTCGAGAGCGCCTCGGGACAGAAGGGGAAGTGACGGCCCCGCAACGGCGGCAGCCCCTCATGCCCCCGTTGCCGGCCTGATCGGCGCCTCGTATCCCGCCTTCGGGCGGGATACGAGGCGCATTGTCGTTATGCACGTCTTCGAACTCATCCTCGTCATGCTGTCGGCGGCGCTGGCGCTGACCGTCGCGGCCCGCTGGCTTCAGGTCCCTGCGGCAGTGCTGCTCGTCCTCGGCGGGATGGTGCTGGCGTTCGTGCCCGCGCTGCCGCACCTGCGCCTCGATCCCGAACTGGCGCTGGCGCTGTTCCTGCCGCCGCTGCTGCAGGCAAGCGCGCTGCGCACCGACTGGAACCTGTTCAAGTCGAACATCGTCTTCATCGTCAGCCTCGCCTTCGGAGCGGTGCTGTTCACCGCTGGCGCGGTCGCCTTCGCCGCGCGCGAGCTGATCCCCGGCCTCGGCTGGCCCGCCGCGATCGTGCTGGGCGCGATCGTCGCTCCGCCCGACGCCGTCGCCGCCACCTCAGTCCTCAAGCGCTTTCGCCTGCCCAAGCGCATCGTCGCGGTGCTGGAGGGCGAAAGCCTGGTCAACGATGCCTCGGCGCTGGTGCTCTACAAGCTGGGGATCAGCGCTGCGCTGCTCGGCTCGATCGGCACTGGCGAGGTGGTGGGCTCGTTCGCCCTCACCGCGCTGGTCGGCGTTTTGGTCGGCCTCGCCGCCGGCAAGGCGGCCAACTGGCTGATGCTGCGGCTGAAGGATCGCTTCCTCGAGATCATGGTGTCGTTCCTGGCGGGCTTCGTCAGCTATCTCGTCGCCGAATGGATCGAGGGATCGGGCGTGCTGGCGGCGGTGGCGTGCGGCGGGCTGATCGGCCGTGCCCAGCTGCGGCTGGCGGCACGCACCCGGCTCCAGGCGGTCAGCGCGTGGGAGCTGGTCGAATTCATCCTGGCGAGCATGGTGTTCCTGCTGGTCGGGCTGCAGCTGCGCGAGATCGTCGACCGGCTGACCGAGTACAGCCTGACCGAGCTGTTGCTGCTCGGCGGCGCGACGTCGGCAGTGCTGATCGTCGCGCGCATCGTCTGGGTGTTCGTGACCTTCTACCCCGCGTCGGCGCTCGTCGCGGTGATCCGGGGCGAGCCCTTCAGCCCGCCATTGAGCTATCCGACGATCATCTCCTGGGCCGGGATGCGCGGCGTCGTCAGCCTGGCGGCGGCGCTGGCGTTACCGACCAATTTCCAGGGTCGTGACCTGATCGTCTTCCTCGCCTTCTGCGCGATCTTCTCGACGCTGGTGATCCAGGGCACGACGCTGAAATGGCTGATCGGCTGGTTCGACCTGCGCGATCCCGACATCGGCGAAGTCAACGAGGCAACGATCGCCGCGCGCGAGATCGTCGCTGCCGCCATCGCCGGCCAGGGCATCGACACGCAGGGCGCGACCACCACCGACGAGGTGCTTCGCCTGTTCCGCGAGCGCAAGGCCGCGGCGACGCGCGCCGCGACGGGCACCGACATCGACCGCACCCGGCTCGAGGCGATGCTGCGCCGCAAGCTGGAGGGCATCCAGAGCGCCCGGCTCCAGCTGAAGGAACGCCGCGACCAGCTCGACGGCGAAACGCTGGCGACGCTGACCCGCGAACTCGATCTGGAGGAGGAACAGATCCTGCTCGCGATCGGCGACACCGGCGAGGCCGAAGCGCTGTAGGATCGCGCCGCCTCCCTCGGGTTGCGGCACAGCATATGATCCGGACGGCATGGTGCGCCGCGACCGCAACTGGCGTTATGATCGTCGAAGGCCGGCGACAGACAAAGCGCAGACGCGGCGGCCGGGGAGAGATGCATGTCGACGACACTGCAGGAGCTCGTCTATTTCGGCGCGGCGTGGCAGCTGCTGAACAAGGAGGCGTCGGCGCCGCCGATCCTGCTGCGCGGCGGCTGGGGCGAGGCGCGGATCGAGCGGTCGGACGACGGCCTGTTCTTCGGCGGCATCGTCGAGAAGCGCGACGCCGCCGGGCGCGTGACCGACGTGGTCCTCGCCTTCGCAGGGGCCGAGGGTGCGAGCGATTTCGTTCAGGGCAATCTGATCGGCGCCGGCATCATCAGTCCCGAAGCGCTTCGCTCCGCCGCGCTGTTCGAAACGCTGTGGAGCGATCCGCGCTACGCCGGCGCGACGCTGCACGTCACCGGCCATTCGCTGGGCGCCGGATACAGCCAGGTCGTCGCGGCCGAGGCGATCGCGGCGCATGGCCAGGCGGCGGTCGCAGCGCGCGCGGACTTCACCGGCTTCGGCGTGCCCAACTGGGGCGTCCATGCGGAAACCCATTATGGGCTCGATCCACACACGCTCGACGCCTTCTTCACGGGCTATAGCGCGCGCAACGACCCGACGCTGTCGAACGGCGGCACCGATCGCGTCGGCGTCGCCTATCTGCTGCCGGCCTTTACCGGGCTCGAAGGCGCCGGCGCCGCGCTGAACCCCGTCGCGGCGCATTGGCCGACGACCTATGTCGACGGGCTCGGCCTGCCGGGATGGCTGTCGGCCAGCGAGCAGGCGGCGATCGAGACCGATCTGGCGAGCGGCTTCGTCTCGGGCCTCGCCGATCCGCGCGATCCCCACTACGGCCCGCCGGGCACGCTCGACCTGACCGTCGTCGGCAGCGGCGCCGGTGACGTCCTGACGGGGATGGCGGGCGACGACGCGATCGTCGGTGGCGGCGGCCGCGACGTGATGCGGGGTGGCGGCGGCGCCGACCGCTTCGTCTTCGTCTCGGCGAGCGACAGCGGGACCACCGCCGCGACCGCCGATCGAATCCTCGATTTCGCGAATGGCGACCGCATCGACCTGTCGCTGATGGACGGCAACCAGGCGCTACCGGGCCAGCAGGGTTTTTCCCTAATCGCAGGCCCAGCCTTCACCGCGCCGGGTCAGGTGCGATCGTGGATCGCTGGCGGGACGACCTGGGTCGCGGGGAATGTCGATGCCGACCTCGCCGCCGATTTCCTGATCCGTGTCGACGGTGTCCACCGGCTCGACGCCGATGCCTTCGTCCTGACGCCCGCACCGCTGCTCGGCCAGCTGCTCGACCACGTCGGCGATCAGCAGCCGTTGCTGTTCACCGTCCTGCCCTGACGGTCGCGCCACGACGTGAGGGGACTGGACCGCGCCAACAACATCGCCGACCTGCGCCGGCTGGCGCGCCGGCGGCTGCCCGGGCCGATCTTCGACTATATCGACGGCGGCGCCGACGACGAATGGTCGCTGCGCCGGAATGCCGCGGCGTTTTCCGATTACGAGCTGCTGCCCGACGTCCTCAGCGACGTGTCGTCGATCCGCACCGCGACGACGATCTTCGGCCAGCCGTCGCAATGGCCGCTGATGCTGTCGCCGACCGGCCTGACGCGGATGTTCCATGCCGATGCCGAGCTTGCCGTGGCGAGGGCGGCGGCACGGCACGGCCTGGTCTATGCCCTGTCGACGATGGGGACGACCCGTCTGGAAGACCTCGCCCATGCCCATGCCGGTCCCAAGATATTCCAGATCTACATCTTCAAGGATCGCGGGCTGACCGCCGAATTCGTCGCCCGGTGCCGCGATGCCGGCTTCCACGGCCTGGCGTTGACCGTCGACACGCCGGTGGCGGGCAATCGCGAGCGCGATCGGGTCAGCGGCCTGTCGCTGCCGCCACGGCTGACGCTGCGCTCGCTGCTCAGCTTCGCCGCGCACCCGGCCTGGTCGCTGCCCGCGCTCGGCGGATCGAAGTTCGACCTCGCCAACGTCAGCCACAAGCTCGACGTGCTGGCGGGCGGGCCGATGAGCCTGTTCGACTACATCGGCGGCCAGTTCGACCGCTCGGTCTGTTGGCGCGACGTCGAGTGGCTGGCGCGCGAGTGGGGCGGGCCGCTCGCGATCAAGGGCGTGATGACGCCCGACGATGCCCGGCGATCGATCGCGTCGGGCGCCACCGGGGTGATGATCTCCAACCACGGCGGGCGCCAGCTCGACGGCGCCGCCGCCCCGGTGGACCAGATCGCCGCCGTGCGCGATGCCCTCGGCGCTGCGCCCGACGTCATCTGCGACGGCGGCATCCGTCGCGGCACCGATGTCGTCAAGGCGCTGGCGCTGGGGGCGACCGCCTGCTCGATCGGTCGCCCATACCTCTATGGCCTGGCTGCGGGCGGCGAGGCGGGCGTCGACCGCGCGCTGACGCTGCTGACCGACGAGATCGCGCGCGACCTGGCGCTGGCCGGCATCGCCGACATCGCCACGCTGTCGCGCCGCCACGTCCGGCGCGCGCGGTCAGTCTGACGACAACGCCGCCAACAACTGGGTCACGCGCTGGCGCAACACCGTATCCCGCGTGATCTCCAGGATCGCGCCCAGGCTGGCGCGCCCCGCCGCGACCTCGCCGTCGACCAGCTCCAGCCGCGCCCGCTCCCACCAGCCATGGGCATAGTCGGGGGCGACCACCGTCATGCGCGTGTACAGGTCGAGCGCGCGGCGCCCCTTGCCCGCCGCCTCGGCGCGCGACGCCTGGTTCTGGAGCAGGCGGACCAGGACGGCGCGATTGGGCATCGCCGCGACATGGGTCACCGCCGGCCCGTTCGCCGCCGCCGCCTCGACCAGTGCGCCGAGCCGCTCGGCACTGACCCGCGCACCGCCCGCAAACGGGTCGACGATCACCGGCGCGGCTTCGCGCCCGATCAGCACCAGGACATGGCCGGGCACGTCGAGGATGTCGGCACTCCAGCCCAGCCGCCGCGCCAGCGCCACCCACAGGATCGACAGGCTGACCGGCAGCCCGCGACGCCGGTCGATGACGCGGATCAGGTCGGCGTTGGCGGGATCGTCATAGGTCTTGGCATCGCCGCCGAAGCCATATTCGCCCGCCAGCACCTCGGCGAGCGCATCGGCCCGCTCGACCGCGGTCTCGGCATCGGCGCCGATCGCATCAAGCCGCGCCTCGATCGCATCCAGCTCGTCCCAATAGCCGGTCGGGTCGGCCTCCGGGTGATCGAGGCACGCCAGTACCAGCGCTGCCTCGTCCAGCTCGATGTCCTCGTCGTCGAGCAGGCCCAGGCGGTTCAGGTCGTCACTCATCGCCGCAAGATGGGAAGCGATGCGCGATTTGGGAAGCCGGCATCGCTGATACCGGCCGCCACCTCAGCGCTGGCGAAAGACGACGACGTTGCTCGCCTCGCCGATCAGCCGCTCGAGCGCCGCCGCCAGGTCGGCACGGCGAAAGGGCTTCGACAGATGCGGCAGGCCGATCTCCAGATCGCCGCCGGCATAGCCGGTGATGACCAGCACCGGCAGGTCGGGCGTGTGCCGCTGGACGGCGGCGGCAAGCTGCGCGCCGTTCATCCCCGGCATCATGTAATCGGTCACGATCGCATCGAAATGCTCGCCCGCCTCCAGGCGTGCCAAGCCGCGCTTGGCGCTGTCCTCGGCGGTCACGCTGTGCCCCATGTTGCGCAGCATTTCCGCGGTCCCGTCGCGCACCAGCTGCTCGTCGTCGACCAGCAAGATCGCGAGCGGCCGGCTGACCTTCACCTCGCGCGTCGTCCGCGCCGTCGTCGGCGCGGCGTCGGCGGAGACCGGCAGGTACAGGTCGGCTCGCGTGCCCTTGCCGACGACGCTGTCCAGCACGAACGCACCGCCCATCTGCGCCGCCAGCCCGTGGACCATCGACAGGCCTAGGCCGGTGCCCTTGCCGACGTCCTTGGTCGAATAGAATGGCTCGATCGCCCGCGCGAGCGTCGTCTTGTCCATGCCGACGCCGGTATCGACCACCGACAGTCGGACATAGATGCCCGCGGCCAGCCCCGCATGCTCGTCGGGGCCAACGACCACCCGATCGGCCGCGATGCTGATCGACCCGCCATCGGGCATCGCGTCGCGCGCGTTGACGCACAGGTTGAGCAGCGCGAGTTCGAGCTGGTTGGGATCGGCGACCGCCGGCGGCAGCGTCGCCGCGGGCTGGACGCGCAGCTCGATGCCAGCGCCGATCGAGCTCGCCACCAGATCGCGCATCCCGTCGAGCAGCGCCGCGACGTCGACGGCACGCGTCTCCAGCGCCTGGCGCCGGGCGAAGCCGAGCAGCCGGCTGACCAGCAGCCGCGCCCGCTCCGCCGATTGCAGCGCGCCGTCGATCCAGCGCGCCGCGCGCGGATCGTCGGCGGCATATTTATGCTGGAGCAGGTCGAGCGCGCCGGTGATCGGCGTCAGCAGGTTATTGACGTCGTGGGCGACGCCGCCGGTCAGCTGGCCCAGTGTCTCCAGCTTCTGCGCCTCGACCAGCTGTGCCGCCGCCGCTTCCCGCTCCGCCACCGCATCGGCGATCCGGCCCTCGAGCGTATCGTTGAGTTCGCGCAGCTCGATCTCGGCGCGCTTGCGGTCGGTCATGTCCTGAAAGACGACGGCCACCTCGGGATGCCCGGTTCCCTCGACGCGAAACGCCGACAGCGCCAGGATGCGGCCCGTCGCTTCCAACTCGCGCTCGAACCGCGCCGCCTCGCCGGTCACCAGCACCTGGCGACAGATCGCGATCCAATCGTCCGCTTCGTCGGGCACCAGCTCGCGCGCGGTCTTGCCGACCACATCGACCATGCCTGCATGGCGTTCCAGCGCGGCATTGGCCTGGACGTGGACGTAATCGCTCAGCGGGCCATGCTCGCCATCGATGAAGCGGATGACGCAGAAGCCCTCGTCCATCGTGTCGAACAGCGTGCGGAAGCGTTGCTCGCTGCTGCGGAGCGCCAGCAACCGCGCCCGCGCCTCATATTGGCGGCGGCGACCGCGAAGCGCCGACCGGGCAAGGCTGATGAGCGTCGTCGGGTGGAACGGCCGCTCCAGAAACGTGACGTTGCCCAGCACGTCGAGATGCCGCGCCGCCGCCGGGTTGCGTTCCAGCCCGCCGCCGCGCGTCGTCAGCAGCACGAACGGCAGGTCGGACCATTCCTCCTGGTCGCCGAGCCACGCCGACAGCGGCGCCAGATTGGCGGTCGCGATCGCCTCCTCGGTCACGACGACGAACGCGGCGCCCTCGTCGAGCCGCCGGATCAGATCCGACAGCGATGCGCAGGCGGTCGCCTCGATCCCCGCCTCGACCATCATCGCGGTCGCAACGGCGGCGTCGCGGCCGCGCGGCGCGAGCACCAGCGCGCGCTCGGAGACTGTCGACCGCTTCACGTCAGGCCGATTCGCGCTTCAACAGGACGGCGTCGCCGACCAGCGTCGGCACACCGCGCAACACGCCCTGGAATTTGGTCAGTGGCTCGCCAAGCGTCATGCCGCGCCCACCGATCTGGTACTCGCGGATCGTATCCTCGTGAAAGCCCATTCGCTTCTTGACCACCGATATTGCCCGGCGGACGCGTCCGGCCGCCTCGAAATAGCGCAGCAGGATCACCGTGTCGGCCAAATAGGTAACGTCGACCGGCGATCGCATGTCGCCGACCAACCCATGCTGCGCCACCGTCAGGATCGTGGTCGCCCCCCGCCGGTTCAGATATTGCAGCAATTCGTGCATGTGCAGGATCAGTGCCTGCTCGCCGGGCATCGATGCCTGATAGCCGTTGAGGCTGTCGACGACGACGGTACGCGCGCCCGCGACCTCGACGCACTGGCGCACCCGCTCGGAAAATTCGCCCGGCGTCAGTTCAGCCGCGTCGATCTGTTCGAGCACCAGCTTCTTGCTGTCGACCATCGCCTGAAGGTCGATGCCAAGCCCCAGCGAACGCTGGATCAGCATGCCGACCTCTTCGTCGAAGACGAACATCGCCGCCGTCTCACCACGCTCGACCGCGGTCTTGACGAAGGTCAGCGCAAGGATCGACTTACCCGTGCCCGCCGGCCCCAGCACCAGAAGGCTCGACCCGCGGTCGACACCGCCGCCCAGCAGGCCGTTCAGCTCCGCCGAATCGGTCGTCAACATGTCGCGGTCGAACGGGTGGCGATGCTCGGCCGACACCAGCCGCGGAAAGACGCGGACGCCGCCGGTTTCGATCGCGAAGTCGTGATAGCCGCCGCGGAACCGGCGTCCGCGATACTTGGTCACGCGCAGGCGCCGCCGATCGCCGCCATATTCGGGCGCCAGCTCGTCGAGCCGAACCACCCCGTGCGCGATCGAATGCACCGTCTTGTCGTTCACGTCCGACGTCAGATCGTCGAGCATCAGGACGGTGACGCCGCTGCGCGAGAAATAATGCTTCAGCGCCAGAACCTGGCGGCGATAACGAAGCGAGCTCTGCGCAAGCAGCCGGATTTCCGACAGGCTGTCGAGGACCACCCGTCTCGGCTTGATCCGTTCGAACGCCTCGAAGATGCGTCGCGTCGTCTCGCCCAACTCGAGGTCGGAGGAATAGAGCAGGCTTTGCTGCTGGTCCTCGTCGAGCAGGTTTTCGGGCGGCACGAGTTCGTAGATTTCGATGCCGCTCATGTCCCAACCGTGCGATCGCGCGGTTGCGAGCAATTCGTCCTCGGTCTCCGACAGCGTGACGTAGAGGCAGCTTTCATCGGCCGCCGCGCCCTGCATCAGGAACTGCATCGCGATCGTCGTCTTGCCGGCGCCGGGCGCACCTTCGAGCAGATAGGTTCGACCGCGTTCGAGGCCACCGCCCAATATGTCGTCCAGACCGTTTATGCCGATCTTCGCGTCTTCGGCCCGTTCAGCCACCATCGATCGTCCCGCCCGTAAAATCCTCGTCAGCGCGAGCGGATAGCACATCCCACGCAATCGCGAGAGCCGTGACGTTCGCTCAGGCGGAGGCGCGGGCCTCGACGATCATCGCCGCGGGATCGAGCAGACGGGCGAGGGTCTGCACCAGCTGATGGTCGGTCGTCGGCCTCGTCAGCACGGGGCAGGTGCGAAACCGCGCTGGCACCTCGGCACTTCCGTTGCGCAGGAAGACGATCGGAACGCCAGACCGACGCAGCACGTCGGCGATGCGACAGGCGCCGGCGTCGCGAAGCTGCAGGTCGACGACCGCCGCATCGGCGGTCCGCCCCAGGCTGGCGAAGCCCGCCAGCCCTTCGGCGGCGGTCGCATAAGGACCCGATACCGCGCCCCCGGCGCCGGTGATCGCCGCAACCGTCCGCGTCGCGACGACGGCATCGCTCTGCGCCAGGAAAATGCGTCTACCCGCCAGCAGGGTCTTAGCGATCGGCACTATCTGAATCATGCGCAGGGCAGCCAATATGTCTTTGACATGGAATAGCTTTTTGTCGCGTCGGCGAGGATTTCCGTTCATCACATCGAAATTAAGTAAGATTTAATGCCGGCTTGCATAACGTGGGTTACAAATGACCGCAGCGAAGCCCCTACCCCTGGATGCCGCTTGGCAGCTTGCCACCGTCATGGAGCATCTGCGCCACGGCATCGTCGTCTATGATCGCGACGAGACGATCTGCGTGATCAATGCGCATGTCAGCCGCATCTTCGGCTTTCCGGCGGAGGCGATCACAATTGGCTCGACGCTCGCCGACTATCTCGCCTGTGTGGGGCGGTTCACCGGCTGGCCGCCCGAACGGATCGCCGGCATCCTTGCCAATCACCGCAGCTGGGCGCGGGCAGGCCATGCACGCACGTTCGATCACCACTTCGACGACGGCAAGGTCTTTGAAATCACCTTCAACCCCGCCGCCGACGACACCGTCGTCCTGACCTTCGCCGACGTCACGTCCGAACGCCGGCTGACGGCGGAAAGCGAGAAACGTGCGGAAATCACGCGACGTGCGGGAATGATGGTCGATACCGTCGCGCGCATCTCGTCGCGCAACCGCATCGTCGCCTTCAACGCCAGCATCGAGGCCGCCCGCCTCGGCGACGAGGGTCGCGGCTTTGCGGCGGTCGCCGAAGAGGTACGCGATTTGTCGCGGCAGATGTCCGAGGCGCTGATCGACATCGGCCGGGTCATCGACTCGTCGCTGGCCCAGGCGTGACGTCGGCGGGCGGTCGATCAGTCGATCAGCTGGATCATCTTGTTGCGCCCCGTCGCACCGCGGATCAGCGCCAACCGCGACACCGGCCGATCGAGCGCCGTCGCCACCAGCCTCAGCACCGCCTCGTTGGCGGCGCCATCGACCGGCGGCGCGGTGATGCGGACCGCGAGCACGCCGTCCCCATCGGGCAACAGGATCGCATCCGCCGAGGCGCTGGGCGACACCCGTACCGCCAGCCGCCCCTCGCCATCCGCCAGCGCCAGGATTGCGGCGGCATCGGGCAACGCCGGCTTGGGCCGCGCCATCAGCGCTTCCGCACGAACTCGGCGCGCAGCACCAGTCCCTTGATCCCGTCGAAGCGGCAGTCGATCTCCTGCGCGTCGCCGGTCAGGCGGATCGACTTGATCAGCGTGCCGCGCTTCAGCGTCTGGCCGGCGCCCTTGACCTCCAGGTCCTTGATCAGCGTCACCTGGTCGCCGTCGGCCAGCAGATTGCCGACCGCGTCGCGCACCTCGACGACATCCGCGGCCTCGGCGCGGGCCGCCAGATCGCTCGCAGGCACCCATTCGCCGGTCGCCTCGTCGTACACATAGTCGTCGTCCGCCATCGCCATCCCTTTCGCCGGCGCGCCTAGCGCATCGCGGCGGTAGCAATCCATGTATGTTTTCGTGCGGCCTCGGCCACTGGCGAACCTGGCGCGTCGGCGCTAACCGCTCCCCGCCTAGGGCGAGGGAGGGCAAGCATGGCGGACAAGAGTTGGGGATTGCCGAGCACGACGCCGCCGGCCCGCCGGGCGTCGGGCGGCGCCGAGGGGCTGTTGACGCGGATCGATGCTCGCGCCGCCGCGCGCGAGGCAGCGGCGGTCGAGCGTGAGCAGCAGCGCGAGGCACGCCGCACCGAACTGGCCGCGCTCGCCGAAAAGGACCCCCACGCCGCCGCCGCCAGCCGCCAGCGCGGATCCGGCCGCAAGGATGTCGTCCGCGAGCAGCGCGACACCACCGGCTATTCGGTCGTCGTCGACGAGGACCGTATCCGCCTCCTCGCCCGGCGCGGCGCCTCGCTCGCGGCGCTGGCGGCGACGTTCGGGCTGACCGGCGACGCGATCGAAGGGATATTGAACGACGCCGCCTAGCCGCGCGTTGGCGGGATGATGCCCGAAACGATCGAAAACCTTCGCCAGCAGATGGAGGCCGCCGCCGCGGCGCTCGATTTCGAGCTGGCGTCGCGACTGCGCGACCGGATCAACCTGATCCGCGGCGGCGCGACGGAGCGGGACGCCGCCGCCGCCGATCCCTCCGGCCTGACCCGCCAGCAGCCAGGCGCGATGGGCCTCGGCACCAGCCGCCAGCAGGTCGAGCGCCCCGCAGGCTGGACCCCGCCCGCCAAGCCCGATCCGATGACGCGGGGGCGCAACCGCCGCGGCTGACCGTCAGTTGATCCGCCGCTTCTCCAGCTTTCGCGCCAGCGTGCGGCGGTGCATGCCCAGCCGACGTGCGGTTTCGGAGATGTTGAATCCCGTCTCCGACAGCACCTCGTTGATGCGTTCCCATTCGATCGTCTTGATCGAGGTCTGGCGGCCGTCGATTGGCACCTCGGCGTCGCCCGCGGTCATGCCGAACGCGCGCTCGATCTCGTCGGTATTGGCGGGTTTGGCGAGGTAGGATGTCGCGCCAAGCTTGATCGCCTGCACCGCGGTGGCGATGCTGGCATAACCCGTCAGCACGACGATGATCGTCGCTGGATCATGCGCGTGGAGCGTCTCGACGCAGGTCAGCCCCGACGCCACCCCCAGCTTCAGGTCGACCACCGCATGCGTCGGCGTCTGCGCGGCGATCAGCACATCCATCTCCGCGGGCCCCGCCGCCACCTCGACGCCGTAACCGCGCCGCTCGAACGAGCGTTGCAGCGTCCGCGCGAAGACCGGATCGTCCTCGACGATCAGCAGCAGCGGCTTATCGGCCATCGTCGCCCGTCCTGATCGTGTCGAGCGGCAGGCGAATCGTCACCGCCGCCCCCCGGTTGCGGTTGGTCACCGACAGCGTGCCACCCAGCTGGCGCGTCACATTGCTGACCAGGAACAGCCCCAGGCCGTGGCCCTGCTCCGCCTTGCTGCTGTTGTACGGCTTGCCCAGCTTTTCCAGCTGCTCGGCCGCGAAGCCGCGACCGTCGTCGCCGACCGTCAGCGTCAGCGCGTCGCCGTCGCGCGCCAGCGTCACGTCGATCGCCGACGCCGCGGCCTCGGCGGCATTGTCGAGCAGGTTGACGACCGCCTGTTGCAGGACGACGTCGGAAGCGATGCGCACATCCTCGCCGAATGCATCGGCGTAGCGGACGTTCCGATCGCGCGCCGCGGCCCAGTCGGCGACGATGCGATCGAACAGCACGCGCACGCTCGTCTGCGTCGACGCTTCGCCGCGCGGATCACCCGACGACATCAGGATGCCGGTGACGATCGCCTTGCAGCGCATCACCTCGGCCTGCATGTCCTCCACATCGCGCAGCAGCTCGGGGTCGCGCGTGATTGCGGGCATCCGCTTCCAGTCGCCCAGGATCACCGACAGCGAGGCGAGCGGCGTTCCCAGCTCGTGCGCCGCGCCCGACGCGAGCAGGCCGATGCGAACGATATGCTCCTCCTCCACCGCCTGGCGGCGAATGTCGGCGAACCGGCGGTCCTGCTCGCGCAGATTGGCGTTGATCCGCGTGACGAACATCACCAGCAGCACCGCGACCAGCGCGAAGCACACCCACATTCCCTGGATGTGCAGCGCGAACAGGCTGAGCATGATCGACGGCGGCAGCGTGATCGGCTGATAGAAGCGCGTCAGCAGCGCGAAGGCGAGCGTCGTCACCACCACCAGCATCCAGCTCGACCAGCGATCGAGCAGCACCGATCCCAAGACGACCTGAAGCAGGAACAGCGACACGAACGGATTGGTCGCGCCGCCGCTGAGATACAACTGCGCCGACAGCGCCGCGACATCGAGCAGCAGCGCGCCGGACAATACCTCGTTGGTGATGCGCCCCCCGCTGCGCAGCAGGATCAGGCTGACGCCGTTCAGCATCACCAGCGCGCCGAGCACGCCCAGCATCGCCACCATCGGCAGGTGGATGTCGAACGCCAGCTGGGTCAGCAGGATCGTCACCAGCTGCCCCGCCACCGCCAGCCAGCGCAGCTGGACCAGCAGCAGCATGTTGTCGTGGCCGGCGACCTCGCCGATCGGCAGCCAGGGGGGACGGACGTTGGTCACGCCCGCCGCGCTATCCTCAACCAATAGACGAAGCCAGCCGCCGCCATGCCGGCGAGCACGAACCAGGTGATCGCATAGACCAGATGGTTGTTGGGAAAGCTGACGATGGTCAGCCCGCCGATCGGCCCGCCGGGCGTGGTCTCGGCGGCGTCGATAAAATAGGGTGCGGTACGCCGCAGCCCGCGCTTGGCGGCGATCGCCGCGACGTCACGCGAATACCAGCGATCGGCGCCGGGATCGTTGCTGCGCAGGAAACCGCCCTTGGGCTCCGTCAGCCGCAGCAGGCCGGTAACACGGGTCAGGCCGGCGGGTGGCGGCGGCGCGGCGCGCTTCGCCACATAGCCGCGGTTGACCAGGATGGTGCCGACAGTCGTCCCGTCGAGCGGGGTCAGCACCCACCAACCGGGGCCGCGGATCGTCGATGCCTGCACCAATGTATCGGCACCGGGCCGGTACGTCCCCGTCGCGACGACGCGTCGATAGGCGTCGTCGGATCCGGCCGTGGCCGGCGCCGCCACCGGTCCGGCGGCCAGCCGTCCGTCGACCTGCGCGATCAGCGCGCGCTTCCACGCCAGCCGCTGGACCTGCCACGCGCCCAGCGCGACAAGCGCGAGGATCAGCGCGATCCAGGCGACGGCGAGTCCGGCGCGCTTCATCCCATCTGGCTCATGTCCATCGTCGGCATCATGTTCTCGTTCATGTGGTACATCACCCACAGCGATCCCGACAGCGCGATCACCACGATCACCACGGTGAAGATCAGCGCCATGATCGACCAGCCCCCTTCCGCCTTTCGGTTCATGTGGAGGAAGAAGATCATGTGGACGATCATCTGCGCCGCGGCGAACAGCATGATGGTCATCGCGATCGCCTGCTTGCCGATCGGCTGGGTCATGACCAGCCAGAACGGGATGGCGGTCATCACGACCGACAGCAGGAAGCCGATCCAATATTCCTTGCGCGATCCGTGGGCGCCCTCGTCGTGATGCCCGTGATCGTCGTGGTGGCCGTGGCCGTGGTCGGTCGGAGCGCTCATCGCAGCATGCCCATCAGATAGACGAAGGTGAAGACGCCGATCCAGATGACGTCGAGGAAGTGCCAGAACAGGCTGAGGCACATCAGCCGCCGGCGGTTGGCCGGAATCAGCCCGCGCTTCTGCACCTGCACCACCAGCGTCACCAGCCAGACGATGCCGAAGGTGACGTGAAGCCCGTGGGTGCCGACCAGCGTGAAGAACGACGATAGGAACGCGCTGGTCCAGGGGCCGGCGCCCTCGTGGATCAGGTGGTTGAACTCGTAGAGCTCGATGCCAAGGAAGGCGAGGCCGAACACCGCGGTGACCAGCAGCCACGCCTGCGTGGCGCCCTTCTTGCCGTCGACCATCGCCAGCATCGCGAAGCCGTAGGTGATCGACGAGAACAGCAGCATCGCCGTGTTCACCGCGACCAGCGGCAGGTCGAACAGCTCGCGCGGGGTCGGCCCGCCGGCATAGCTAGTGCCGAGGACGCCGTACGTCGCGAACAGCATCGCGAAGATCAGGCAGTCGCTCATCAGGTAGATCCAGAAGCCGAGCATGGTGCTCGACCCCTCCGGATGATGCGGCTCTTCCGCCAGGTGGAAGTCGTCGATGGTATAGGCGGCGGGCTGGCTCACAGGGCGGCTCCGGCAAGGGCGGCGGTGCGCTTTTCCTCGGTGACGGTGACGGTCGCCGCCGGGATGTGGAAATCGCGCGCATAGTTGAAGCTGTGGCCGATCGCGACCGCGACCAGCGCGAAGAACGACACCGCCACCAGCCACCAGACGTACCAGATCATGCCGACGCCGATGCCGACGCTCAGCCCCGCCAGGATCACGCCGGCGCCGGTGTTGCTGGGCATGTGAATGTCGCGATAGCCGGTGACCGGACGCTCGTACCCGCGCAGCTTCATGTCCGCCCAGGCGTCGTTGTCGTGGACGACCGGGGTGAACGCGAAGTTATAGTCGGGCGGCGGCGACGAGGTGGCCCATTCCAGCGTGCGTCCGTTCCATGGATCGCCGGTGACGTCACGCAGCTTCTCGCGGTCGCGGATGCTCACCGCGAACTGGATCAGCATCGCGGCGATACCGAGCGCGATCAGGAGCGCGCCGAAGCCTGCGATGATGAACCAGATCTGGAACGACGGATCGTCGAAGGTGCGCAGGCGACGCGTCACGCCCATCAGGCCGAGCACGTAGAGCGGCATGAAGGCGAAGTAGAAGCCCGACACCCACAGCCAGAACGACCGCTTGCCCCACACCGTATCGAGCTTGAAGCCGAACGCCTTGGGCCACCAGTAGTTGATCGCTGCGAACGCGCCGAACAGCACCCCGCCGATAATGACGTTGTGGAAATGCGCCACCAGGAACAGCGAGTTGTGGAGAACGAAGTCCGCCGGCGGCACCGCCAGCAGCACGCCCGTCATCCCACCCAGCGTGAAGGTAATCATGAACGCGATCGCCCACATCATCGGCAGCTCGAAGCGGACCCGGCCGCGATACATGGTGAACAGCCAGTTGAAGATCTTGGCGCCCGTCGGGATCGAGATGATCATCGTCGTGATACCGAAGAAGCTGTTGACGCTGGCGCCCGACCCCATCGTGAAGAAGTGGTGCAGCCAGACCAGGTACGCCAGGATGGTGATGACCAGCGTCGCGTAGATCATCGACGTATAGCCGAACAGGCGCTTGCCCGAGAAGGTCGAGACGACTTCGCTGAACACGCCGAACATCGGCAGGATCAGGATGTACACCTCGGGGTGGCCCCAGATCCAGATCAGGTTCACGTACATCATCGGGTTGCCGCCGAGCGTGTTCGTGAAGAAGGCGGTGTCGACGTAGCGGTCGAGGCTGAGTAGCGCGAGCACCGCGGTCAGCACCGGGAAGGCGGCGACGATCAGCACGTTGGTGCACAGCGCGGTCCAGCAGAAGACCGGCATCTTCATCATCGTCATGCCCGGCGCGCGCATCTTGACGATCGTCGCGATCAGATTGACCCCCGACAGCAAGGTGCCGACGCCCGCCACCTGCAGCGCCCAGATATAATAGTCGACGCCGACCCCCGGGCTCGCCGCGATCCCCGACAGCGGCGGCATCGCCAGCCAGCCGGTCTGCGCAAACTCGCCGACGAACAGGCTCATCATGATGATGACGGCGCCACCGGCGGTCATCCAGAAGCTGAAGTTGTTGAGGAACGGGAACGACACGTCGCGCGCGCCGATCTGCAGCGGGACGATGTAATTCATCAGCCCGGTCACGATCGGCATCGCGACGAAGAAGATCATGATGACGCCGTGTGCGGTGAACACCTGGTCATAGTGGTGCGCGTTCAGATATCCTTCGGATCCGCCGAACGCCATCGCCTGCTGAAGCCGCATCATGATCGCGTCGGAAAAGCCGCGCAGCAGCATGACGATGCCCAGGATCATGTACATGATCCCGATCTTCTTGTGGTCGACCGACGTGAACCATTCGGTCCAAAGATAGCCCCACAGCTTGAACTTGGTGATCACCGCCAGCAGCACGACGCCGCCGAACGCGACCATCGCGAAGGTGCCGACGACGATCGGTTCGTGCAGCGGCAGCGATTCGATCGTGAAGCGCCCGAAAATCGGGCTGAGGGCGGGGGAAGTGACTGTCTGCATGGTCGTGCCGATCACATGGTCGTCGGGTTGGACGGGGACGCGTTGCTGCGCTGCTGGATGTCGCGAGGATTTTTGGGCGGCGCCTCGCCCGCGTCGCCGCCGGTCAGCGGCGAATGCGGCTGCGGTTTCGCGGCCATGCCCGGCATCGTCTTCATCGCCGCGGGATCGCCCGCGTCGCGGCGCATCATCTGGTTCATGCACGTCGTGCCGGGTCGCACGCACTGGTTGACGACGGCATCGAACAGACCCGGATCGGCCGACGCGAAGCGCATCACCGGCACCTTCTCGCTCGGCTTCTCCAGCTGCAGATAGGTCGCTCGGTTCAGCGCCCCCTGCCCGGCCTTGTTGCGGGCGACCCAGTCGGCGAAGCCGCGGTCGTCCATGCCGTAGAAGCGGAAGCGCATGCCCGAGAAGCCGGCGCCGCTGTAGTTGGCCGAGAAGCCTGCGTAATCGCCCTGCTTGTTGATGACGGCGTGAAGCTTCGTCTCCATCGACGGCATCGTGTAGATCATGCCCGCCAGCGTCGGCACGTAGAACGCGTTCATCACGCTCGACGAGGTCAGGCGGAACCGGATCGGCCTGTCAACCGGCGCTGCCAGTTCGTTGACCGTCGCGAAGCCATATTCCGGGTAGATGAACAGCCACTTCCAATCGAGCGCGACGACCTGCACTTCGAGCGGCTTGACGCCGGACGCGACCGGCCGGTGTTTGGCGATCCGCTCGATCGGGCGATAGGGATCGAGCAGGTGGGTGCCCGTCCACGTCACGGCGCCAAGGCAGATCACGATCAGCAGCGGTGCCGACCAGATCACCAGCTCCAGCGCGGTCGAATGGTCCCAGTCGGGATCATAGGCCGCGTCCTGGTTGCTCGCGCGGTACTTCCACGCGAAGATGCCGACCAGCGCGATCACCGGGATCACGATCAGCAGCATCAGGGCGGTGGCGAAGATGACGAGGTTGCGCTGTTGAAGCGCGACGTCGCCCATGGGGTTCATGACCACCATGTCGCAGCCGGCGAGCAGGGCCAGCGGCAGCACCGCGGCGCTGCGCAAGAGGGTTAGCGGACGAGCCATGGATCGGGCGCTACGCCTCGATGCTGCACTGCGACATTGGACATTTTGTCCAATCGCGCAGGTCGGGCATCATCGGGCATGAGGCGCACAATAAGACCGGCATGTCGGTCGACAGGACGAGGCCCATGACCGCGCAGACTGCATCCCATACGGCCGAGCGAGACGCCCGCGCGATCAACACGCGGCGCGACCATGGCCACGTCGCCCCCGGCGAGATCGCGATCGGCGTCGTCATCGGTCGCACGTCAGAGTTCTTCGACTTCTTCGTCTACGCGATCGCCTCGGTGCTCGTGTTCCCGCGGCTGGTGTTCCCCTATGTCGACCAGCTGACCGGCACCTTCTATTCCTTCGCGATCTTCGCGCTCGCCTTCGTCGCGCGGCCGATCGGGTCGCTGGTGTTCCTCGGCATCGACGCCTCGCTGGGGCGCGGCACCAAGCTGACGATCGCGCTGTTCCTGCTCGGCGGATCGACCGCCGCGGTCGCGTTCCTGCCGGGGTACGAGACGATCGGCGTCTGGTCGGCGATCCTGCTCGCCGTCTTCCGCATCGGCCAGGGGATCGCGCTCGGCGGCCAGTGGGACGGCCTGTCGTCGCTGCTCGCGCTCAACGCGCCCGAGAACAAGCGCGGCTGGTACGCGATGATCCCGCAGCTCGGCGCCCCGCTCGGCCTGATCGTCGCCAGCGCGCTGTTCGCCTTCTTCGTCACCACGCTGTCCGATGCCGATTTCCTCAGCTGGGGCTGGCGCTACCCGTTCTTCGTCGCCTTCGCGATCAACGTCGTCGCGCTGTTCGCGCGGCTGCGGATGGTGTCGACGCCCGAATATACCGCGCTGTTCGAGACCAAGGAGCTGGAGCCGTCGCGCGTCATCGACACGGTGCGCAGCGACTGGCGCAATATCGTCATCGGCGCCTTCGCCCCGCTGGCCAGCTTCGCGCTGTTCCACATGGTCACCGTCTTCCCGCTGTCGTGGGTCGTGCTGTTCACGCAGGAGGGCGCGGCGCGCTTCCTGGGGATCGAGATCATCGGCGGCGTCGTCGGCACCGCCTCGGTCGTCGCGTCGGGCTATCTCGCCGACCGCATCGGCCGCCGTTACCTGCTCGGTGCCTCAGCGGCGGGCATCGCGGCGTTCAGCGGCTTCGCGCCGCAACTGCTCAACGGCGGCGCGACGGGTGAGATCGTGTTCATGGTCGCCGGCTTCATCCTGCTCGGCATCGCGTTCGGCCAGTCGTCGGGCGCCGTCGCCGCCAACTTCGCCACCGCTCGCCGATACACCGGCGCAGCGCTGACGTCGGACCTCGCCTGGCTGGTCGGCGCCGGCTTCGCGCCGCTGGTGGCGCTGATCCTCGCGAGCAACTTCGGCCTGCTGGCGGCGGGCGGCTATCTGCTGTCGGGCGCGCTCGGCACGCTGATCGCGCTTGGGGTGAACAAGGAACTGGCGCGCAGGCTGTCGTAAGCCTTACGTAATCCTCCCCCGCCAGGGGGAGGTGGCGGCGAAGCCGACGGAGGGGGAGGTAAGCCACAGAGGCCGTTGGCCGTCCTCCCCCTCCGTCACGCCTGCGGCGTGCCACCTCCCCCTGGCGGGGGAGGATCGAGATACTACCCGAACCGCGCCGGCGTATAATTTGCCGGGTCCAGCGTCGCCGGCGGCTCGGTCCCCAGGATCACCGCCGCGCCCAGCAGCGCCGCCGCCGGCGCGGTCTGGATGCCGAACCCACCCTGCCCCGCGAACCAGAAGAACCCCGGCGCGCGCGCGTCGAAGCCGTACACCGGCAGCCGATCGGGTGCGAAACTGCGCAGGCCGGCCCAGCGCCGCTCGACCGCCGCGATCCGCCAGTCGACCACCTGCTCCAGCCGATCGATCGCGATCGCGACGTCCAGCTCCTCGGGCGCAGCATCGCACGGATCGGTCGGCGTCTCGTCGTGCGGGCTCAGCCACAGCTTCCCGCCCGCCTCGGGCTTGAAATAGAAGCGCCCGTTGATGTCGGCGACGTGCGGCACCGTCTCGGGCACCGGCGGATCGATCCGCAGCTGCACGAGCGTGCGGCGATAGGGCTGGATCCCCAGCGGCCGTACCCCGCAGCGGCTCGCCACCGGATCGGCCCAGGCGCCTGCCGCATCGACCAACACCGGCGCCGCAAAGCGCCCCGCCGCCGTCTCGACCTGCCACTGCCCGTCGCGCCGCTCGCCCCGCTGCACCTCGGCGCCGGTGCGAAACTCCGCCCCCGCCCGCTTCGCCCGCGCGATACAGTCGGCGTGGAGCCCGGCGACATCGATGTACGCGCAGCTCGGCTCGGCGACGCCCACCGTCCAGTCCGATCGCAGGCCCGGCACCTCGGCCGCCGGATCAACGCGGTGAAGGTCGACCCCCGATCCCGCGAACGAGGCGACGAAGGCGTCAGCCTTCGCCTCGTCCTCCGCGCGCCCGACATGGAGTGAACCCAGCGGTTGCAGGAAGCCGCCGTCGCGCAATGGCCCGCCCGACACCGAGGTCAACGGCTGGATCGCCGGCCCGCCATAGGTTTCCGACCAGAAGGCCGCGGACCGCCCGGTCGCGTGATAGCCGGCGACGTCCTCGCCCTCCAGCACCAGCACGCGCGCATGCGGTGCCAGTTCGGCGGCTAGGCTGGCACCGGCGATGCCGGCCCCGGTGATGATGATGTCGTACGTCATTCGGTGACAGGCGCCTTGGCGTCGAGGAAAGCGTCGATCGCGGCGAACGCGCGGTCACGCACGGCGTCGCGCTCGCGCAGGATTTCGTGCGCCGACTCGGGCCCGAACCGGACCAGCTCGGCATCGGGCAGGCGTGTGGCGACGCGGATCGCGGCGCGCGCATCGACCAGCCGGTCGCGATCGGCAACCAGCATCAGCGTCGGCACCCTGAGGGTCGCCAGCCGCGGGTCGGCCTCCAGCGCCAGCGTGCCCGCAAACGCCTGCGCCAGCCAGCTCCAGCTCGGCGGCCCCAGCCGCAGCGTCGGCTCGGCATCGTGCCACCACAGCTCGTCGGCATAGCGCGCCGCGTCGCCGGTCAGCAGCGCCGCGCGATTCGCCAGCCCACCGGGCCGCTCGTTGGTCTTCCACGCCGCGCGCGCCGGATCGCCGCGCGCCGCCATCCAGCGCGCGATCGCCGCACCGAATCGCGCGCCCATCGGCGCCTTCAGCCCCAGCATGGGCGCGACGAGGATCGCCGCGTCGGGCGTCACCGCGCCCTCCGCCATCGCCCGCAACGCCAGATAGCCGCCCATCGAATGCCCCAGCAGCACCGCCGGCCCCGTGCCTTCGCCCCGCCATTGCGCCCAGAGCGCGGCGAGGTCGGCGATCCACGGCGCGAAGTCGGTCGCATGCCCGACGTTGGCGTCGCGGCTCAGCCGCCCCGATCCGCCCTGCCCGCGCCAGTCGAACGCCGTCACCTGCCAGCCCAGGCCATGGAAATGCGCGAACGTCTCGAGATATTTCTCGATGAAATCGCCGCGCCCGCCTTGCACCATGATCCGCCCGCGGGTGCCGGTCGCCGGCCAGTCGAACCGGCGCAGCGGCCAGCCGTCGGGCGTGGTCCAGCGGCTAATCGTCGCCCTGTCCGGCAGACGGCGGCGCGCCTCGCTCACGTCGCCTGTGGGATCCGATCGAGCCATATCGATGCCTTGGTTACGGTTTCGAAAGCCATTCCGTCTAGGTCGTTTACCACATGACGACCCATCTTCCCCTCGTCCTGCTCGGCATCCTCGCCCTGCTCGTCGTCTCGGCGGGGATCGAGGATATCCGCACGCGCCAGATCGCGAACTGGAAGAACGCCGCCATCGCCCTGATGGCGCCGGTCTTTTGGTGGTCGATCGGGCTCAGCCTCTCGCCCGACGTCGCCGGGCAGCTGGCGCTGGCGGCGGCGATGCTGCTGCTGTTCGGCTTCGCGTTCGCGCGCGGCTGGATGGGCGGCGGCGACGTCAAGATGATCGTCGCCCTCTCGCTGTGGATGCCGGTCGGGCAGTTCATGTCGCTGCTGATCGTCATGTCGGTTGGCGGCGGCGTGCTGACGGCGGCGATGCTGGTGGTGCACGCGTGGCGGTCCCGCCGCCGCGACGACACCCCGCCGATGGAGGTGCCGTACGGCGTCGCCATCGCCGTCGCTGCGCTAATTTCCCTGCGCGAACCGATCCTTAATCAATTCTCGTGATGCTTAAGCCCGGATCAACCACCGGCGCTTCGAAAGGCCCGATGACCCATGGATAGTCGCAAGCTCGTTCTGCTGGTGGGCGCTTTGTTCGTCGCGGCACTCACCGCCTTCTTCGCCCGGACGCTGATCGTCGGCGCCGCCGCGCCGCAGGCGGCCGCCGCCGGCCTGCCGGTCGCGCCGCCCGTCGATGGCCCCGAAGTGCTGGTCGCCACCCGCGCCCTGCCCGTCGGCACCATCCTCGACGCCACCGCGCTGAAGTTTCAGCCCTGGCCCAAGGAGCTGCTCGACGGCGCCTATTATCTGCGCGCCGGCACCGACCTGAAGTCGTTGCAGGGCACCGTGGTCCGCAACGCGATCACCGCCGGCCAGCCCGTCACCCAGGGCGCGCTGGTCAAGCCTGGCGACCGCGGCTTCCTCGCCGCCGCGCTCGGGCCGGGGATGCGCGCCATCACCGTGTCGGTCAGCGCGCAGAACGGCGTCGCCGGCTTCGTCTTTCCGGGCGATCGCATCGACCTCGTCCTGACCCAGTCGGTGTCGGGCGGCGGCGATGGCGCCCCGCTCAAGGTGTCGGAGACGATCCTGCGCAACCTGCGCGTGCTCGCCACCGACCAGCGTACCGACAACCAGGTCGACGAGAACGGCAAGACCGTGGTCCGCACCTTCTCCAGCGTCACGCTCGAAGCGACGCCGCGGATGGCCGAGCAGATCGCCGTCGGCCAGACGCTCGGCAACCTGTCGCTGACGCTCCGCCCGCTCGCCGACAGCTCGTCGGAACTCGAAGAGGCGATCGCCTCGGGCGCGGTGAAGGCACCGGGCGACGCGCAGGGCGAAAAGGCGCTGATGCGCCAGCTCGCCAGCAGCCCGCAGGAGCGCGCCGCCACCTTCGCCACCGGCGCCGACGTCTCGCGCTTCCAGCGCAGCACGGTGCCCGGCAAGACCCAGGTCGCGGGCGGCGGCCCGGGCATGGCCACCATGGGCAGCGCCGCCGCCACCGGCGTGGCGATCCAAGGACCCGTCGTGCGCGTCGCGCGCGGCAGCAACGTGACGGCCGTTCCGGTCGGGGGGAAGAACTAAGATGCGCACGCCCATCACCGCCATCGGCCTGTCGCTGGCCGTCGCGCTCGCCGCGACCGCCGGCAGCCCGGTCGGCGCCCAGTCGGTGAAGACCGCGGGCACCGCCGCCGCCACCGCCGCCATGCGCGCCCCCGCCGCCTCGTCGGTGGTTCAGGTCGCCACCGGCCGCGGCAAGCTCGTCACCCTTGCCCGCCCGATGAGCGACATCTTCATCGCCGACGATTCGATCGCCGACGTCCAAGTCCGCTCGCCCACCCAGCTCTACGTGTTCGGCAAGAAGGGCGGCGAGACGACGATCTCGGCCACGACCAAGTCGGGCGCCGTGGTGTTCTCGTCAGTGGTCCGCGTCGGCAACAACTTCGACTCGCTCCAGTCGATGCTGGCGCTGGCGATGCCCGAGGCGCACGTCACCGCAACGCCGCTCAACGGCATCGTCCTGCTCACCGGCACCGTCGCCACGCCCGAAGACGGCGCGGAGGCCGAGCGGCTGGTCCAGGCGATGGTCGGCGACGGCACCAAGGTGCTCTCGCGGCTGAAGACGGCGACCCCGCTCCAGGTCAACCTGCAGGTCCGCATCGCCGAGGTCAGCCGCGGCTTCGCCAAGAACATCAACAGCAACCTGACGACGCGCGACGCGTCGGGCGGTTTCCTGTTTGGGATCGCTCAGGGTCGCCAGGGCGCGATCAGCACCGTGCCGGGCAATCCGCCTGCGGGCTTCATCAACGGCGCGCCGGTCGATGCCGCTGGCAATGCGATCCCGGTCGACGCCAATGGCGCCTATCCCGGCAACAAGCTCTTCACCTTCCCCAGCAAGGGCGCGGTGGGCGCAACGATCGGTCTTGCCGGCCGCCTGCTTGGCGTCGACGTCATCAACGCCCTCGATCTGGGTGAGACGATCGGCCAGGTGACGACGCTCGCCAACCCGAACCTCACCGCGATCTCAGGTGAAACCGGCACCTTCTTGGCGGGCGGCGAGCTGCCGATCCCGATCTCGCAGGGGCTGGGCGCCGTATCGGTCGAATTCAAGCAGTACGGCATTGGCCTCGCCTACACGCCGACCGTGCTGGCCGACGGCCGCATCTCGCTGCGCGTCCGCCCCGAAGTGTCGCAGCTCGACTATTCGAACGCGGTCACGCTCGGCGGCACCCGCATCCCCGGCCTGCTGACCCGCCGCACCGAAACCACGGTCGAACTCGGCTCGGGCCAGAGCATGATGATCTCGGGCCTGCTGTCGAATTCGCACAACAACTCGATCGAGAAGACGCCGGGGCTCGGCAACCTGCCGATCCTGGGTGCGCTGTTCCGGTCGAACGGCTTCATCCGCAACGAAACCGAACTCGTCATCGTCATCACCCCCTATCTGGTGAAGCCGGTGAACAACGCGTCGGACATCGTCCTGCCGACCGACGGCTACAAGGCGCCGACCGACCTGCAGCGCGTGCTGCTGGGCGAGCTGGGCAGCGGCACCACCGGCGCCAAGCGCCCGGTGCCGACGATGGCCGGCGACGCGCCGGTGCCGACCGCCGGCGCGGTCGCCCCGGTCGCACCGACGCCGTCGCCGCTGATGCCCGCACCGGCGCCCCGCGCCGACGCGCGTGGGCTCGACAAGCGCAAGGCCGCCAGCCCCGCACCCGGCTTCTCGAACTGATCTTTCCGACAAGGACGTCGCCCGATGACGAAATCTTCGCTAATCCTCGCCGCGGCCCTCCCCGCGCTTCTGCTCGGCGGGTGCATGGGTACGCGCAACCGCGGCCTCGAGTCGGTCCACCAGCCGGTCGTGACCCGCGCCGACTACGCGCTCGACCTCGCCACCAGCGGCGGCCTGCTCGCCAATGGTGAAAGCGAGCGACTGAACGGCTGGCTCGGCGCGATGCGCCTCGGCTTCGGCGACACCGTGTCGGTCGACGATCCCAACCGCGTCGCGACGGGTGCCGAGCGCCAGGTCGCCGCCGTCGTCGGCGAATACGGCCTGCTGCTCGGCGAGCCGCCCGCGGTCAGCCGCGCGCCGGTCACGCCGGGCACGCTGCGGGTCGTCGTCTCGCGATCGCGCGCCACCGTGCCGGGCTGCCCCGACTGGAGCCGCGACGCCAGCAACGAATTCGACAGCAACACCTCGTCGAACCAGGGATGCTCGGTGAACAGCAACCTGGCGGCCATGGTCGCCCGCCCGACCGACCTCGTCCACGGCAGCTCGAGCGTTGGCTATCTCGACCCGGTCATCCGCGGTCGCGCGATCGAGGAATATCGCAAGGCCGCGCCGACCGGGCGTGGCGGAACCGCGGTCCAGGCGGCCGGCGTGGCGGGAGGCAAGTAAGATGAACGCTCCGTGGAAGCCGGGCGCGGCCACCCGCGCCCCCTATGCCGCCTTCGTCTGCGACGAGACCACCGCCGAGGCGGTGCGCGCGGTCGTCGCCGAATATAGCTGGTCGCCCGACCAGGTGCAGAAGGGTGGGCTGCGCAACGCCGTCCAGTCGCTGTCGGTCGCGGCCAGCCCGCAGATCCTGTTCGTCGACCTGGCGGAGTCGGGTGACCCGCTGACCGACATCAACTCGCTCGCCGAGGTGTGCGAGCCGGGGACGATCGTGATCGCCGCCGGCCAGGTCAACGACGTGCGCCTTTATCGCGACCTCGTCGCCAGCGGCATCCAGGATTACCTGCTGAAGCCGATCCACCCGGACATGCTGCGCGAAAGCTTCGGCCATGCCCAGGCGATCATCAACGCGCCCAAGCTGGTCGACAGCTCGGCCGCCGAACAGCCGCACACCTCGGTAGCGGTGATCGGTACGCGCGGCGGCGTCGGCGCCTCGACGGTGGCGAGCTCGCTCGCCTGGATCCTGTCGTCGCACCACAAGCGCTCGACCGCGCTGCTCGACCTCGACGTCCACTTCGGGACGGGCGCGCTGTGCCTCGATCTGGAGCCTGGCCGCGGTCTCACCGACGCGATCGAGAACCCCAGCCGCATCGACGGGCTCTTCATCGAGCGTGCGATGGTGAAGGCGTCGGAGATGCTCGCGGTGCTGTCCGCCGAAGCGCCGATCAACCAGCCGCTCGTCACCGACGGCGCCGCCTTCTACCAGCTGCAGGAGGAGATGCGCGCCGCGTTCGAATGCACCGTCGTCGATCTGCCGCGCCCGATGCTGGTCCAGCATCCGCATCTGATGAGCGACATCCACACGGCGGTGGTCGTCACCGAGCTGACGCTGGCGGCGGCGCGCGACACAATCCGCATCCTGTCGTGGCTGCGCGCCAATGCGCCGCAGACGCAGACGACGCTGATCGCCAACCGCGTGCATCCCGGCGCGCAGATCGAGATCAGCCGCAAGGACTTTGAAAGCTCGATCGAGCGCAAGGTCGACCACGTCATTCCGTTCGACCAGAAGCTCGCCGCCCAGGCCGCCAAGCTGGGCAAGCCCCTGGCCGAAGCGGGCAAGAATTCGAAGACGGTCTCAGCGCTCGTCGACCTCGCCCGCCAGATCGCGGCGAGCGACGCCATGGAAGCGGGCAAGCCCAAGAAGAAGCAGGGCAAGTCGCTGATCGGCGGCCTGTCGGGCTTCCTCGCCAAGAAGCCGCAGAAGTGACCGGCGCCGCTCCCCGCCCGGGGGGCGGCCGCCCACGTATCGAAAGGCTGGGTTGAGCCCATGGACCTGATGCCCGTCCTGTTGATTTCCGCCGGCGCGATGGTCGTGCTCGGCTGCCTGCTGTTCGCGCTCGCTGGGCCGTCGGCGCAGAAGGCGTCGAGCCGTCGCCTGTCGGCGGTCCGCAACCGCCACGTCGAGGCGGTGGTCGAAAGCCATTCGCGCAACATCTCGAACAGCGGTCCGCAGAGCAAGACCGACGTTGCCTTCGGCCGCCTGCTGCCGAATCCGGCGCAGCTCGCCAAGCGGCTGGCGATGACCGGCAAGGATTACACCGTCGGCCAGTACGGCATGGCGAGCGCAGGCCTGGTCGCGGTCGTTGCGCTGCTGTTGACGTTCAAGGGGCTGCCGTTCCTGCTGGCGATGTTCCTCGGCCTCGTCGTCGGCGCCGGCCTGCCGCATTTCGCCGTCAACTATCTCATCAAGCGCCGCATCGCGCGGTTCACCGCCAAGTTTCCCGACGCGATCGAGCTGCTCGTCCGAGGCCTGCGGTCGGGCCTGCCGATCTCGGAGACCATCGGCGTCGTCGGCAACGAGCTGGAAGGCCCTGTCGGCGAGGAATTCCGTATGGTGTCCGACAAGATGAAGATCGGCAAGTCGATGGACTCTGCGCTTCAGGACACCGCCGATCGCCTCGGCACGCCCGAATTCCAGTTCTTCGTCATCACCATCGCGATCCAGCGCGAGACCGGCGGCAATCTGGCCGAAACGCTGTCGAACCTCGCCACGGTGCTGCGCCAGCGCGGCCAGATGAAGCTTAAGATCAAGGCGATGTCGTCGGAATCGAAGGCATCGGCCTACATCGTCGGATCGCTGCCGTTCATCGTGTTCGGCATGATCTGGATGATCAACGACAATTACATGCAGGGCTTCTTCGTCGACCAGCGGCTGATGGTCGCCGGGCTTGGCGGGCTGCTGTGGATGGGCATCGGCGCCTTCATCATGGCGAAGATGGTCAACTTCGAGATCTAGGAAGCATTTGCGATGAACCCTGCGGCTGGTCCGACGCTTCTGGGCGTCGATGTATACTGGGTGGCGACGGTGCTGTCGGGCGTCGCGGCGTTCGCCGTGATGATCGCGATCTATGCCGCCACGTCGGTCAAGGATCCGATGGCCAAGCGCGTCAAGGCGCTGAACGACCGGCGCGAACAGCTGAAGGCGGGCATCACCGCCTCGACGAAGCGCCGCGCCAAGCTGGTCCAGCGCAACGACACCGCCGACAAGATGCGCTCGCTGCTGGTGTCGATGCAGGTGCTGCAGGACAGCCAGCTGAAGCAGGCGCAGCTCAAGCTGATGCAGGCCGGCATCCGGTCGAAGGATTGGGCGGTCGCGGTGATCTTCGGCCGGCTCGTCCTGCCGATCGTGTTCGGCGGCACGATGCTGTTCCTGGTCTACGGCACCGAGATGTTCGCGACGTACAGCCCGCTCAAGCGCTACGGCATCGTCGCGGTCAGCTTCATCCTGAGCTACAAAGCGCCCGACATCTTCCTGAAGAACAAGATCCAGAAGCGCTCGGACGCGATCCGCAAGGGTCTTCCCGACGCGCTCGACCTGCTCGTCATCTGCGCCGAGGCCGGCCTGACCGTCGATGCCGCCTTCCACCGCGTGTCGAAGGAACTGGGCCGCGCCTATCCCGAACTGGGCGACGAATTCTCGCTGACCGCGATCGAGCTGGGCTTCCTGACCGAGCGGCGCCAGGCGTTCGAGAACCTTGCGACCCGCGTCGATCTCGATGCGGTCAAGGGCGTCGTCACGACGATGATCCAGACCGAGAAATACGGCACCCCGCTCGCCAGCGCGTTGCGCGTGCTGTCCGCCGAATTCCGCAACGAGCGCATGATGCGCGCCGAGGAAAAGGCCGCGCGCCTGCCCGCGATCATGACGGTGCCGCTGATCCTGTTCATCCTGCCGACGTTGTTCGTCGTCATCCTCGGCCCCGCCGCCTGCTCGATCAGCGACGCCTTCAAGAGCGGCGTGTAAGGCCTTCTTCCCCCCTCCCTGCAAGGGAGGGGCCGGGGGTGGGTGAAGAGCCTCGCAGAGCGGATCGCCAGCGGCGACGACCCGCCCCCTGCCCCCTCCCTTGCAGGGAGGGGGAAAGTCGCCAAAGCGATCCGGTGAAACCCGCGCCTCACCACATCGTTATCCTCCCGTAACAGGGAGTTCGCGACGATGTTGTTCACCACCCCCACCCAGTTCGCGGCCTTGGCGCTGGCGTTGATCGCCGGCTGGCTGCTCGGCCTCGCCAGCCATCCCGGCGGCCGCAAGTGGAAGGAGCGCTACGCCGCCGAGCGCGACGCCCATGCCGCCGCGCGCAAGGACGCCGACGCTCGCCTCGCCGAGGCGCGCAGCACCGTCGACACCCGCGCCGGCGAGCGCGACGCGCGCATCGCCGAATTGGAGCGCGAGAATGCGGAGCTGCGCCGCACCGCGAGCCAGGGTACTGACATCCACGGCGCCCGCATCGCCGAACTGGAACGCGAGAACGCCGAGCTGCGCCGCGATACCCCGATGACGTCGCGAGGTGTCGCCCCGGTCAGCCGTGCCCGCCCGGCCTATCCGGCCGGTGAACGCCGCGGCTGGTTCGACTTCAATCGCAATTGACGCAATCCTCCCCCGCCAGGGGGAGGTGGCAGCCGATAGGCTGACGGAGGGGGAGGGAAGCGAAGCGCTATCAATGGTGCATTGCTTCCTCCCCCTCCGTCGTGCGGTGCACGCCACCTGCCCCTGGCGGGAGAGGATGGATCAGGTCTTACCCCTTCACCTTCGCCGCCAGCTCGGCGATCCGCTTGCCCTGATAGCGGGCGCCGTCCAGCTCGACCGCCGACGGCTGGCGGCTGCCGTCGCCATCGGCGAGGGTCGAGGCGCCGTAGGGCGTCCCGCCCTTGACCTCGTCGACGCCCATCTGACCCTGATAGCCATAGTCCAGCCCGACGATCGTCATGCCGTGATGCAGCAGGTTGGTCAGGATCGAGAACAGCGTCGTCTCCTGCCCGCCATGCTGGCTGGCGGTCGAGGTGAACGCGCCGCCGATCTTGCCGACCAGTGCGCCCTTCATCCACAGCCCGCCGGTGGTGTCCCAGAACGCTGCCATCTGGCTAGGCATCCGGCCGTAACGCGTCGGCGCCCCGACGATGATCGCATCATACTCGGCCAGCTTGTCGGGCGATTCGATCTCGGCATGCAGCGTGTCTGCCTTGAAGCCGGCGGCCTTCACGACCTCCGCCGGTGCCGTCTCAGCGACCCGACGGATATCCACCTCCGCTCCGCCCGCCTTGGCGCCCTCGGCCATGGCATCGGCCATCTTCTCGATATGGCCGTAGGACGAATAATAGAGCACGAGCACCTTAGTCATCACGATGGGTCCTTCACCTGGAACAGCGGCCTGAACGCCGACGCCCGCGAAGGGATGCGACGCGCGGGTCGATTGCCATTCAAGATAGGCCTTGCTTGGGGCGCGTAAACGGAAACCACGGAAACGGATCGTTTCGGGTTGCTCGCCTGGCGGGATGCTGAAACAAGGTCGGCATGACGACCTCTCCCCAACCGTCATGCTGAACTCGTTTCAGCATCTCTCGCGCGGCAGGACCGCCGCATGAACCTCCCCGACACCGAGGCCTGGGCGATCTTCGCCAGCGTCGTTCGCCACGGCTCGTTCAGCGGCGCCGCCACCGCGATCGGCGTCAGCAAGGGCACCGTGTCGAAGGCGATCGCCCGGCTGGAAGCCAGCATCGGCCAGGCGCTGTTCCACCGCACCTCGCGTCGCCTGACGCTGACCGAGGCGGGACGACCGCTCGCCGAGCACGCCACCCGCCTGCTCGCCGATGCCGAAGCGGCGCATGAAGCCGCGCTGAGCGCCGCCGACCGCCCCGCGGGCCGCATCCGCCTCGCCGCGCCGATGAGCTTCGGCCTCGGCAACGTCGCACCGCTCGTCGCCGACTTCCTCGTCGCGCATCCCGAGATCGAGATCGACCTCCACCTCTCCGACGCGCGCGTCGACATCGTCGCCGAGGGGTTCGACATCGCGCTGCGCATCGGCGACCTGCCCGACAGCAGCCTGCGCGCACGCCGGCTCTGCTCGATCGCCAGCCACATCGTCGCCGCGCCCGCCTATCTCGCCGCCGCGGGCACGCCGCGCGATCCCGCCGAGCTCGCCCGCCACCGCCTGCTCGGCTACGCCAATGCGCCCGGGCCGTGGCGCCTCACCGGCCCCGACGGACCGGTGTCGATCGTGCCCAACGGTCCGCTCGTCGCCAACAGCGGCGACGCGCTGGTCCCGGCGCTCGTCGCAGGGCTCGGCATCGCCCGCCTGCCGGGCTTCATCGTCGGGCGGGAGATCGAGGCGGGCCGGCTGGTCCCGATCCTGCAGCAATGGACCCCCGCCCCGATCGGCCTCCACCTGCTCACCCCGCCCAGCGCACTGCGACCGGCGCGCGTCGAGGCGCTGATCGCCTTCCTCGCCGCCCGCCTGTACGATCCATGCTCTGTCGCGCGCGACGGCGATCTGCCAGACGGTGAACGATGAGCGACGATGAACCGCGCCCCAGCGCCCCGCCCGACACCGCACCCCCTCGCGGCCGGCTCGCGCCCGATGCCGACGACGCGCGCTTCATCCGCCGCCTGCTCTACATCCTGCTGATCGGCGGGGTCGCCGCCGCGCTCTATCGCGCCGGCAACCTGCTGATCCTCGTCTTCGGGTCGATGCTCGGCGCGATCGCGATCCACTCGGTCGCGGCGCTCTATCGCGACAAGCTGGGCGTCCCCAAGAAACCCGCACTCGGGCTCGGCATGGCCACCGCGATCGGCTTCGTCGCCTTCCTGTTCTGGCTGTTCGGCGTTCAGTTCCGCGAACAGCTCAACGTCCTCGTCGAACGGCTGCCCAGCCTGCTCGACCAGCTCGCTGCCTATCTCTCGCAGTCGCCGGTCGGCGCGAAGTTCGTCGATGCGGTGCGCCAGGCCTATGCCGGCAGCCGCGTGGCGCAGGATGTCGGCGGCCTCGTCCAGGGCGCCGGCGAGCTTTTGCTCAACTTCATCCTGCTCCTCGTGGGCGCGCTGTTTTTCGCCGGCGATCCCAAGCTCTACGAGCGCGGCTTCCTCTACCTGATCCCGCCGTCGAAGCGGCAGGCGGCAGAGGATGCGCTGTTCGACGTCGGCTCGGTGCTTCGGCTGTGGCTGCGCTCGTCGCTGATCCTGATGACGTCGATGGGCGTGCTGATCGGGCTCGGCCTGTGGTTCTCCGGCGTTCCCTCGGCGGCGGCGCTCGGCCTGCTTGCGGGGCTCAGCGAGTTCATCCCTTATGTCGGCCCCACCGCCGCGATGCTGCCCGCGCTCGGCCTCGCCGCGACCAAGGGCACGGGGCCGCTGATCGGCGCGCTCGCCACCTATGCGATCGTGCGGCTGATCCAGACCAACTTCATCACCCCCTATGTCCAGAAGCGCGTGATCGCGATTCCCCCGGCGATCACCGTCTTCGCGATCATCGGCATCGGCGTAATCTTCGGTATCTTCGGCCTGTTCTTCTCCGCCGCGCTGCTCGTCGTCATCTATACGCTGGTGCGCAGCCTCTATCTGCGTGAGGTGCTGGGCGAGGATATTCCCCGCGCGCGCCATCGCACGCTGCTAGGAGTCGATTCGCCGGAGCGCGACTCGGCGGGTAAGCTCGATTAAGCGGAAATTAACCTTTTGCCTTCAGATGTCGTTTGGTTAATGATCCAAGGCCACACCGACCGGTAAGGGATAGCCGGTCGCTGTCGCCCATGAAGGAACGACGCGATGCGGGTGCTTCTGATCGAGGACGAGCCGACGACGGCCAAGGCCATCGAGCTGATGCTGGGGGCCGAGGGCTTCAACGTCTACACGACCGATCTCGGCGAAGAAGGCCTCGATCTCGGCAAACTGTACGACTACGACATCATCCTGCTCGATCTCAATCTGCCGGACATGCACGGCTATGACGTGCTGAAGAAGCTGCGCGTCGCCCGCGTGTCGACGCCGGTGCTGATCCTGTCGGGCATCAACGAGATGGATTCGAAGGTGCGCAGCTTCGGCTTCGGCGCCGACGACTATGTGACGAAGCCGTTCCATCGCGAGGAACTGGTAGCGCGCATCCAGGCCGTCGTCCGCCGCTCGAAGGGCCATTCGCAATCGGTGATCCGCACCGGCAAGCTGGCGGTGAACCTCGATGCCAAGACCGTGGAGGTCGACGGCAGCCGCGTCCACCTGACGGGCAAGGAATATGCGATGCTGGAGCTCCTCTCGCTCCGCAAGGGCACGACGCTGACCAAGGAGATGTTCCTCAATCATCTCTACGGCGGCATGGACGAGCCCGAACTCAAGATCATCGACGTCTTCATCTGCAAGCTGCGCAAGAAGCTCAGCCTGGCGTGCGACGGCGAGAACTACATCGAGACCGTCTGGGGCCGCGGCTATGTGCTGCGCGAACCCGAGGAAGTGGCCACTGCCGCGGTCGCCTGAATTTCCTTTCCCCTCGCCCCGTGGGGGATACGCAAAGGCCGCGGCCGCCTCACGGCGCCGCGGCCTTTCTTGTTCTCCTCACATAAAGAGATTAGCTTGTTTCGGTCATGGCCGCAGCACTCAGCATCGACGACGATCTTCATGCCCAACTCGTACGCGCTGCCGAAGAGGCCGAGATTTCACTCGAAACGGCGCTTTACGAAGCCGTCACCGCCTATGTCGACCGCGCGAATGCCCGCGCATCGTTCGATCGCGAAGCACTCGAATCTCTGGCGGAGTATGAGCGAACCGGCCTCCATTTGACGAGTGACGAAATGGTGGCGTGGCTCACCGGCTGGGAGCCAGGGCGACCGGTTCCACCTTGCCACACCTGATCCTGACCGAAAAAGCCGCGCGCGGCGTTGCACGTTGCCTCGATTTTCTCGCTCAGCATGACGAGCCAGCCAGTCTGAGAGCGAGCGCTGCCATCGCCAGCCGCCTTGTCAGTCTCAAGACTCGTCCGCTGATCGGCAGGCCGGCCCCAAACGACACGCGGGAACTGGTAATCCCGTTCGGATCGAGCGGCTATGTGGCTCGATATCGTTACGACGCCACTCGAGACACAGTGATGATACTGGCTGTCCGACATCAGCGCGAAGCCGGCTATCGCTAACTACTTACTTCCGCTCGAACACCTTGACCCCGCCGACCCACGTCTCCTCGACCTTCGTCGCGCGCAGGTCGCTCGGACCCGCCAGCGTCGGATCGCGGTCGACGATGATGAAATCCGCCCGCTGCCCCGGCTCCAGCGTCCCGAACTTCTTTTCGGCGAAGCCCGCATAGGCGCCCGCGCCGGTGAACGCCCACCATGCCTGCTCGCGCGTCACCGCCTCCTCGGGGCGCCAGCCGCCGAACGGCTGGCCGCTCGCATCCTGCCGCGTGAACGCCGCGGCCCAGCCGGCGAACGGGTTGGGCTTCTCGACCGGATAGTCCGATCCGAACGCCAGCGTCGCGCCGTTGCCCAGCATCGTCTTCCACGCATAGGCACCCGCCAACCGCGCCTGGCCTAGCCGCGCCTCCGCCATCGTCCGGTCGCTGGTGGCATGCGTCGGCTGCATCGATGCGACGATGCCGTGCTTGCCGAACCGGCTGAGGTCGGCGGGATCGACGACCTGGGCATGTTCGATCCGCCAGCGCCGGTCGCCGTCATAGGTCAGCGCCAGCTCCTCGATCGCGCCCAGCACCTGGGCGTTGGCGCGGTCGCCGATCGCGTGCACCGCGACCTGATAGCCGTCCATCGCCGCGCGGCTCATCAGGTTGCGGATCACGTCGTCGGCCATGAAGCCCTGCCCCGACTGGCCCGGTGCGTCGCTGTACGGCGCCTTCAGCCACGCGCCGCGCGATCCCAGCGCGCCGTCGGCGTACAGCTTCACCCCGCCCATCTTCAGCCGGTCGTCGTACAGCCACGGCGTCGGGCCGGTGCCGCCGACGCGCACCGCGGTGTCGACGCCCATCGCGTAACTCATGATCCGCACGCGCAGGTTGCCCGCGTCGCCCATCCGCCGATAGGTCAGCCAATCGTCGAGCGAGGTGCCCATGTCGCTGGTCGCGGTGATGCCGTCGCTCAGCAGTTGCGCTTGCGCGCGCAGGAACGCGGTGTTGCGATCCTTGCCCAGCGGCTGCGGCACCGCCTTCTGCACCAGATCCTGCGCCGCATCGACGAAGACGCCGCTCGGCTGGCCGCCCGCCATCTCGATCCGCCCGCCCGGCGGCGACACGCTCTTGGCGGTGACGCCCGCCGCCTTCATCGCCGCCGCATTGGCCCAGCTGGCATGGCCGTCCGCCCGCGACAGCCAGATCGCACGGTCGCCCGCCAGCCCCGCAAGATCGGCGGCGGTCGGAAAGCGCCCGAGTCGCCACGCCTCCTGATTCCAGCCGCCGCCCAGGATCCAGCGCCGCTCCGGGTTCGCCGCGGCATAGGCCGCGATCCGCGCCTTCGCCTCCTCCAGCGACTTGGCATCGGACAGGTCGAGCTCGAGCGCGCGAAAGCCCAGTTCCATCACATGGCCGTGCGCATCGATGAAGCCGGGCAGCAGCACCCGGCCCTTCATGTCCGCCCGCCAGTCGAGCCGATCGGGGCGTTTGTCCTTTGCACCCAACAGCTTCACGACCCTGCCGTCGGGCGTCATCACCAACCCGGTAAAGCGCGTCACGCGCCCGTCCTTGGTGATCGTCATTCCGTTGACGTTGTCGACCAGCGAGTCGGCTCCCGCCGGAGCTGCGATCGCGAAACCGAGGCCCGCGAGCAAGATAGCTTTCATCATGGCCACCGCGCTTAAGCGAGGTTTGCCCCGCCCGCCAGATCGGTCTAGTCGCAGGCGCCTATGGCTACCAAGCTTGCCGCTACGGCTACCGACCTGCCCGTCTCGATCGACGACGTCCGCGCCGCCCACGCCCGGATCCGCGATGCGATCGTCCGCACGCCGACGTTGCTGTCGAAGACGCTGTCCGACCTGACCGGCGCCACCGTCTGGCTGAAGTTCGAGAACCTCCAGTTCACCGCCGCCTACAAGGAGCGCGGCGCGCTCAACACGCTGCTGCTCTTGTCCGACGAGGCCAAGGCCAAGGGCGTCATCGCCGCATCGGCGGGCAACCACGCCCAGGGCCTGGCCTATAACGCCAAGCGCCTTGGCGTGCCCGCGACGATCGTGATGCCCACCACCACGCCGACGGTTAAGGTCGTCCAGACCGAGGGTCATGGCGCCAACGTGGTGCTGCACGGCGACACCTTCGACGCCGCCTATGCCCATGCGCGCGAGCTGGAGGCGGAACGCGGCTTCACCTTCGTGCACCCCTTCGACGATCCGCGCATCATCGCCGGCGCCGGCACCACCGCGATCGAGATGCTGGAGGACGTGCCGGCGATCGACACCTTCATCACCCCGATCGGCGGCGGCGGCCTCATCAGCGGCATGGCCACCGTCGCCAAGGCGCACAGCCATCCGGTCGAGGTGATCGGCGTCGAGGCGGAACTGTTTCCCTCGATGTACAACCGCATCAACGGCACCAGCATGCCCTGCGCCGGCGACACGCTGGCCGAAGGTATCGCGGTCAAGGAGCCGGGCGGCATCACCGCGCAGATGGTCCATGCGCTCGTCGACGACATCCTGCTGGTCCCCGAGCGCGCGCTGGAGGAGTCGGTCAGCCTGCTGCTTCAGATCGAGAAGACGGTGGTCGAGGGCGCCGGGGCCGCCGGCCTCGCCGCGCTGCTCCAGCATCCCGATCGCTTCAAGGGCAAGACCGTCGGCATCGTCCTGTGCGGCGGCAACATCGACACGCGGCTGCTCGCCAACGTCCTGCTGCGCGACCTCGCCCGCTCCGGCCGCCTCGCGCGCCTGCGCATCCGCCTGCAGGACCAGCCCGGCGCGCTCTACAACGTCGCACGCATCTTCGACCAGGAACGCGTCAACATCATCGAGGTCTATCACCAGCGCGTCTTCACGACGCTGCCGGCGAAGGGCCTGATTACCGACATCGAATGCGAAGCCCGCGACCGCGCGCATCTCGAACGCCTCGTCGAAGCGCTGCGCACTGCGGGGTATGAAACGAGCACGGTGGAGCTGGCGTAACCGAATCCTCCCCCAGCTCGCTGGGGGAGGGGGACCGCCGCCGAAGGCGGTGGTGGAGGGGCAGACGCGAGCGATACTGCCGCCGCCAAACCCGTCATGCTGAACTCGGTTCAGCATCTCGTCGCGAGGAGACGGGCACTCACCACCAGATCCTGAAACACGTTCAGGATGACATGCGTGGGGGTCGCGGGCCAGCCAGCGTCCGATCGGACGAAATCGCGTACCGGTAACCCTCTTTTACCATCTTCGCGTCTAATCCCCGCTTCCCAGCCGGGTCGCCACGTTCCATAAGCGCGAACGACCTGCCAACCAGTGAGGCCTATCGGCGGTGACCGCGCCCTTCCGTTTCCCGCGCTTTTTCGTCACCAGCCCATCGCCCTGCCCCTATCTGCCGGGGAAGCAGGAGCGGAAGGTTTTTACCGAACTGACCGGCCCGCATGCCGCGGAGCTGAACGACGCGCTCGGCAGGATCGGTTTCCGCCGCAGCCAGGGCGTCGCCTATCGCCCGTCCTGTGCGGGCTGCACCGCTTGCGTGTCGGTGCGCGTCGTCACCCATGACTTCGTCGCCAACAATACCCAGCGCAAGCTGATGCGCCGCAACGCCGACCTCGAGGTATCGGTGTGCCGCCCCTGGGCGACCGACGAGCAATATCAGTTGCTTCGCCGCTACCTGTCGGCGCGGCATCCGACCGGCGGCATGGCCGGGATGGACGAGGACGATTACGCCGACATGATCGAGCATTCGCCGGTCAATTCGATGATCGTCGAATATCGCCTGCCCTCGATCGGCGGCGCGCGCGGCAAGCTGATCGGCGCCTGCCTCACCGATCGCCAGGTCGACGGATTGTCGATGATCTACAGCTTCTTCGACGCCGAAGACGAAACCCGCGCCGGGCTCGGCAACGTCATCATCATGGACCACATCACCCGTGCCCGCGATCTCGGGCTGCCGTATCTCTATCTCGGCTATTGGGTGAAGGGCTCGCAGCGCATGGCCTACAAGGTGCGCTACCGTCCGATCGAGGTGCTCGGCCCCGCCGGCTGGCGCCCCCTGCCGGCCAACGCGGAATAGGCGAGCCTCGCCAAAGAATCCGTCATGCTGAACTCGGTTCAGCATCTCCCGGCGAGGTCACCTTCCCTCACCCAGAGATCCTGAACCAAGTTCAGGATGACACGTCAAACAGACACCCTCACCCTTCCGGCGCTTCGCGCCTCCCTCCCCCCTCCCGCTGGGAGAGGGAAGGGGCCCGCGCCGCGCAGCGGCGAGGGAAGGGTGAGGGTGACGCCGACCGCGTCCCCCGGCCCTACCCCGCGTATTTCACCGAGCACCCATAAGGCCGCGTCTCCGCAACCTTCACCGGCTTGCCCGCCTTCACCTCGCCGATCGCCGCCAGCACGTAATTCTTCGCGCCGGCGATGTCGGCCGCATCGGCGGTGGGCTTGTCGTCGATCCCGCCCTGGTAGACCAGCCGACCATCGGGCGCGATCACGTACACATGGGGTGTCGTCTTGGCGCCATAACCGCGCCCGACGCGGCCCGCGGGATCGAGCAGATAATCGGTCGGCACCGCCTTTTCCTTGGCGACCCAGGCCTTGGCCTCGGGCCCGGTCATGTAGCCCTGCTTGCCCGGTGCGCCCGAATTGATCGTCAGCCACGCCGCACCCGCCGCCCTGGCCTTCGCCTGGGTCGCCTGCATGTTGCCGCTGGCATAATGTTTCTGGACGAAGGGGCAGCCGGGGTTGCTCCACTCCAGCACCACCATCTTGCCCTTGTAGTCGCTCAGGCGAACGACCTTGCCGTCCATGTCGGTCAGCCGGAAATTGCCCGCCGGTCGCCCGGTCTGCTGCTGTGCCGCGCCGGGGCTGGCGACGACGACCGCCAGCGAGGCGGCGGCAAGGAACAGGTTACGCATTACCATCTCTCCCTCATTCGGTCGGCAGCGCGGCGAGCATGCCGGGCGTCAGCACCTGCGGCAGCACGCGCGCGTCGGTCGCGCCGGGTTTATACCACAGATACAACGGCACACCGGCGCGATTGTGCCGCTCGATGAAGCGACCCAAGGCCGGATCGCCATCGGTCCAGTCGCCGACCAGCACCGCCACCTTGCCCTTGCCGAACGCGTCGGCGGTCGTCGCCGTCTCGATCGCCGCCTTCTCGTTGACTTTGCACGTCAGACACCAGTCGGCAGTAAAATAGGCGAACACCGGCCGTCCTTCCGCGCGCAGCGCCGCGAGCCGCGCCTCGCTGAACGGCTCGGCGCCCGGCACCGCCGCCGTCGCCTGCGCCGCGCTGGCCGGCGCCGCCTTGACCAGCACGCCCGCCCCCAGCGCCACGACCAGCGCGACCAGCCCCGGCGCCCAGGCGCGGCTGCGCCCCTTCGCCTGCAGCGCGCCCGTCCACCACAGTCCCAGCCCCGCGAGCAGCGCGGCGGCCAGGCCGATCACCAGCCCGTCGACCCCCGCCTGCCGCCCCAGCACCCAGCCGAGCGCCAGCGCGGTCAGCCACATCGGCACCGACAGGATGTGACGGAACGTGTTCATCCACGCCCCCGGCCGGGGCAGCAGCCGCCGCAGCGCGGGCACGAAACCAAGCAACAGGAACGGCAGCGCAATGCCCAGGCCCAGCCCGGCGAAAATCAGCATCGCCGCCGCGGTCGGCAACACCAGCGCCGCCCCCAGCGCCGCGCCCATGAACGGCCCGGTACACGGCGTCGCCACGAACGCCGCCAGCGCCCCCGTCCCGAACGCCCCCATCGCCCCGCTCTCGCCAGCGAAGCGCGGCGTCGGCAGCTCGAACAGCCCGGCGAGGTTCAGCGCGATTGCGACCACCAGCAGTAGCAGCACCAGGATCACGCGCGGGTCCTGTAACTGGAACGCCCAGCCCACCGTCGCCCCGCCCGCGCGCAGCGCCAGCAGCCCGGCCCCCAGCCCCACGCACACCAGGACCACCCCGGCGGTATAGGCCAGCGCATCGCGCCGCGCCGCCGCCTCGCTCTCCCCCGAGCGCGCCAGGCTCAGCGCCTTCAGGCTCAGGATCGGGAAGACGCAGGGCATGATGTTGAGCAGCACGCCGCCGATCAGCGCACCGGCAAAGGCGATCAGCGCCGTCGACCAGCCTGCGGCCGCTGCGCCGCTGCCACCGCTCGCCGCCGGCACCACCCCGGGCGTGGCGGTCAGCGCGAAGCCCCTGCCCTCGCCCACCGCCAGGACGCCCTCCAGCGTCGCCGGCGCCGTCCCGACGCTCGCCTTCTTGGTCGCGATCACCAGCCGGTCGCCGGCGCGCGCCACGGACTGCGGCGCCGCATAGTCGATCGCGCCGCTCGCCAGCGGAAAGAAATAGGCCTCACCCAGCGCCGCGTCGGTCGGGAACGGCACGCCCAGTCGAAACGCACTGCCCTCGATCTGATAGGTCGCGGGCGACCCCAGCGGCTTGGGCAGCGCCTGCCGCCACTGGTCGAACCGCGCCCGCGTCGCCGGATCGATCGCGCCGTCGCCCGCGACCAGCTCGATCGCCAGCGTCTGCGTCTCGGGCACGCAGATCTCGGTGGTGCAGACCAGGTAATCCGCCTTGACGCTGATCGGCAGCGTCGTGCCCGGCGCGATCCCCTTGGGCAGCGTCAGCGACACGAACTGGACGAAGGGCTTTTCATACACATAATTCATCAGCCCCGCGACGATCAGCCGCCCCGGCACCGGATAGCGTAGCGGCCCCGCGGTCACGCCGCCCGGCAGCGTCCACGCCAGCGTCGTCTCGACGCCCGCATCGCCGCCGTTCTTCCAATAGCCGTGCCACCCGGCCTCGGGCGTCGCGACCAGCGCGATCTCGACGCTGCCGCCCGGCGCCGGCCTTGCCGTCTCGGGCACCAGCCGATAGGTCAGGTGCCGTGTCCCTTGTGCCGCCGCACCGCCCTCCGCCACTATCAACGTCATCAGCGCGTAAAGCAGCGCGAGCAATGCTTGCCTCGGGATCATCGCCAACCCATAGCCCGGCGAACCGCCGCCACCAAGGACGTGCCATGAAGTCGCTGGCCAACAAGTCGCTGATCGCCGCCGCCCTCCTCCTCCTCGGCGCGGCCGCCCCCGCCCTTGCGCAGCAGGCGGCGCCCGCTCCCACCCGGGCACCGGCCCCCAGCGGCCCGCCCAAGCTGATCGTCGCCATCTCGGTCGACCAGTTCGCCGCCGACCTCTTCGCGCAATATCGCACCCGCTATACCGACGGCCTCGCCCGGCTGATCGCGACCGGCGGCGTCTTTCCCTCGGGCTATCAAAGCCACGCCGCGACCGAAACGTGCCCCGGCCACTCGACGATCCTGACCGGCATGCGCCCCGCGCACACCGGCATCGTCGCCAACAACTGGGTCGACCAGCGCGCCGGCCGTCCCGACAAGATCGTCTATTGCTCCGAGGATGAAAGCGTCACCGGATCGACCCACGACAGCTACACCGTCAGCGCCAAGCATCTGAAGGTGCCGACGATGGGCGAGATGATGAAGACCGCCGACCCGCGCACCCGCGTCGTCTCGGTCGCGGGCAAGGATCGCGCCGCGGTGATGATGGGCGGCCACAAGGTCGACGAGCTGTGGTGGTGGGACGGCAAGACCTATGTCAGCTATGCGGGACGCGCCGAACCGCGCGCGATCACCCGCGGCAAGGCCGCCGTCGCCGCGCTGCTCGCCCAGCCGCAGGCCGCCTTTCCCCTTCCCGGCTTCTGCAAGCCACTCGACCGCGCGGTCCAGGCGGACAGCGTGACGATCGGCCAGGGCCGGTTCGAGCGTGCCGCTGGCGATGCCAAGGCCTTCCGCGCCTCGCCCGCCTCCGACGCAGCGGTCCTCGCGATCGCCGCCGGCCTCATTCAGGACATGGGCCTCGGCAAGGGGCCGCAGACCGACATCATCTCGATCGGCCTGTCCGCCACCGATTACATCGGCCACAGCTTCGGCACCCAGGGCACCGAGATGTGCATCCAGCAGGCGCAGCTCGACCAGGCGCTCGGCAGCTTCCTCGACGTGCTCGACCAGACCGGCGTCGATTACGAGCTGGTCCTCACCGCCGATCACGGCGCCCACGACGCCGTCGAGCGCCAGGTCCAGCGCGCGATGCCGATGGAAGCGCATGTCTCGCCCGAGGCGCAGAGCAAGGCGGTGGGCGCGATCGTCCAGCAGCGCCTCGGCCTGAAGGCCAACCCGCTGCTGTCGGCGGAGGGCGACATCTACGTCGACCAGGACCTGCCCGCCGCCACCAAGGCGAAGGTGCTGGCCGCGACGCAGGCGATCTACGCCGCGATGCCCCAGGTCGCCGCCGCCCTCACCCGTGCCCAGATCGCCGCGCAGCCGATGCCGACCACCCCGCCCGACACCTGGACGCTGCTGGAAAAGGCGCGCGCCTCGTTCGACCCCGATCGCTCGGGCGACCTCCTCATCCTTCTCAAGCCGCGCGTGACGACGATCGAGAAGCCCGCGCCCGGTTATGTCGAAACGCACGGCAGCCCCTGGGATTACGACCGCCGCGTGCCGATGCTCTTCTGGCGCCGCGGCATGACGCCGTTCGAACAGCCGCTGTCGGTCGAGACCGTCGACATCGTTCCAACGCTGGCGGCAACGATCGGCCTGCCCGTCACCGGCCTCGACGGCCGTTGCCTCGATCTGGACCCCGGCCCCGCCGACACCTGCCGACAATAATGCCGTCATCCCGGCCTAGAGCCGGGATCCATGGCTCCGCGAGCGACGCTCCACGTCATGAAGTGGGGCCCACCGCCGCTGCGTCGACACCAACCCCCTTGCCCCGCTCCCGCGTCCCGCTATCCCTCGCAACACACCGGAGGGGGATCCGACGCCATGCACGCCATGTCGCCGATGGAGGTATTCCTCCTGGCGCTGCTCATCATCTTCACCGTGCCCTATCTGGTCTGGCGCCTCGCGCGGACCGACCATTGGGCGCCGCTCGTCGTGGTGCAGATCATCGGTGGCATCCTGCTCGGCCCGGGCGTGCTCGGCGCGCTGTTTCCGGCCTATTACGCCACCGTCTTCACCCCCGTGACCGTCCAGTCGCTGACCGGTCTCGCCACCTGGGCGGTGATGATGTTCGTCTGGGTCGCGGGCATCGAGCTCGACCTGACCGAGGCATGGCGCCGCCGCGGCGAAACCGGCACCGCCGCCGGCCTGGCGCTGATCGTCCCGCTCGTCACCGGCAGCCTCGCCGCGATGCTGCTGCTCCGCACGCCGGGCTGGGCCGGCCCCAACGGTGCGACATGGCAGGTCGTGCTCGGCATCGGCATGGCCTGCGCGGTCACCGCCCTGCCGATCCTGGTCCTGTTCCTCGAAAAGCTCGAGGTCCTGCGCAGCGCCTTCGGCCAGCGCATCCTGCGCTATGCCAGCCTCGACGACGTGATGATCTGGGGCGTCCTCGCGCTGATCCTGCTCGATTGGGACCGCGTGGGGCGACAGGCGGGCTTCCTCGTCGGCTTTGCGTTCGCCACCGTCGCCGTCCGCCGGCTGATGGCGAAGATCGCAGAGGATGATCGCTGGTATATTAGCCTGATCTGGCTCGCCGCCTGCGGCTTCGCGGCGGACTGGGCGGGGCTGCACTTCATGGTCGGCGCCTTCCTGTCGGGCGCGGTGCTCGACGCCCGCTGGTACGATCAGGAACGATTGGATCGCTTTCGCGGCTTCGTGCTGCTCGCGATGATGCCGGTGTTCTTCCTGTCGACCGGGCTCAAGACGCAGTGGAGCGTCGGCGGCACCGCGGTCTTCGGCGCGGCGGCGCTGCTACTGGCGGCGTCGGTCGGCGGCAAGCTGGCGGGCGTCGGCCTCGCCGGGCGTATCCTCAAATGGCGGCCGGGCGAGGCGATGACGATCGGCTGGCTGCTCCAGACCAAGGCGCTCATCATGATCATCTTCGTCAACATCCTGTTGGACAAGAAGATCATCACCAACGAAACCTTTACCGCGCTGCTGCTGATGGCGGTGATGAGCACGATGCTGACCATCCCGGTCGTCAAGCCCAGACTGACACGCGACCGGGCGCTGCTCGACCGGCGCAGCTGACGCCAATCATTGGTGGTTTACACGCGTAGTCGGCGCCAACCACCGCGGGGGCGCAGCGCAGATTTCTCGTAAGTCGTTGTTTTAGAGCGTTTTCTAAAACTGGCACGAGCGATGCAATGTGTTGGGCACACCGAACAACGGTGGATGATTTCATCCTAGGGAGACCAACCATGACCCGCATCGCAACCGCTTTTTCCGCCGCCGTCGCCGCCTTCGCCCTCACCGCCGCCGCCTCGGCCGGTGCCACCAAGCCCAAGATCGTGACCATGCCCGCCAGCGTCCTGAAGTCGCCCGAGGCGCGCATCTGCATGCCGCGCACGACCAGCCCGGTCGTCGCCAAGGACAAGACGCTGCCCGCGACGCTCTGCGAGACCGTCGAGCAGTGGTCGGCCCACGGCGTGACCATCGTCTCGAAGTAACGCTCAAGGGGAGGGCACCCCCCTCCCCCCAACACCCTAACCGTCATGCTGAACTCGTTTCAGCATCTTGCTGAAAGGGCACGCTCCCTCGCCGGCAGATGCTGAACCAAGTTCAGCATGACGAGCTTGTGGGGGCGTCGCCCACCTTCCCTCTCTCACCGGGAGAGGGAACAGCCGCCGGAAGGCGGCATGTGTGAGGACGGTCCGCAAGGGCCGCCGAGTTTGGACTGCTGCCCTCACCCTTCCCACTCGGCTTCGCCGAGCGGGCCCCTTCCCTCTCCCGCTGGGAGAGGGAGCATTTCCCTCAATCCAGATTCGGTCGCAGCCAGCGCACCGCCTGCGCCTGGTCCACCCCGCGCCGCGCGGCATAGTCCGCGACCTGATCCTCGCCGATTCGCGCCACGCCGAAATATTCCGCCTGCGCATGCCCGAAATAGAAGCCGCTCACCGCCGCGGTCGGCAACATCGCGAAGCTCTCGGTCAGCTCCAGCCCGACGTTCTCCTCCGCATCGAGCAGGTCGAACAGCGTCCGCTTCAGCGAGTGCTCGGGGCACGCCGGATAACCCGGGGCCGGCCGGATACCGCGATACTGTTCGCGGACCAGCGCCTCGTTGGTCAGCTGCTCGTCGGGCGCATAGCCCCACAGTTCGCGACGGACATGGGCATGGAGCGCTTCCGCGAACGCTTCCGCCAGGCGATCCGCCAGCGCCTTCAACAGGATGTCGTTATAGTCGTCGTGCGCCGCCCGATACCGCTCCAGATGCGGCTCGATGCCGTGGATGCCAACCGCGAAGCCGCCCATCCAGTCGCCCTTGGGATCGATGAAATCGGCCAGACACATGTTCGCCCGGCCCTCCCGCTTCGCGATCTGCTGGCGCAGGAACGGCAGCCGCGTCGAATGATCGTTGCCGCGGTTCAGATCGGGAACGTGAAAGCCCTCAGGGATCGCCGCGCCGTCGGGCGAACGGTGATCGTCGCTATGCTTGTCGTTGATCCACACGTCGTCGTCGTGACGATGGCACGGCCACAGCCCGGCAACGCCCCGCGCCGTCAGCCACTTCTCGGCGACGATCTTCTCCAGCATCGCGCGCGCGTCGGCATAGAGTCCGCTCGCGCTTTCGCCGACTACCTCGTCCTTCAGGATCGCAGGGTACGTCCCCGCCAGTTCCCAGGCGCGGAAGAACGGCGTCCAGTCGATATATTCGACCAGGTCGGCGAGATCCCAGTCATCGAACACATGGATGCCGGGCTGCTTCGCCGGCGGCGCCTTCAGCGCCATGTCCGCCGCGAAGCCACGCTGGCGCGCAACGTCGAGCGGCAGCAGCGCGTTCTGCCCCTTGCCCTCGCGCGCATCGCGCACCGCCTGATAATCCGCAGCGATCCCCGCGACATAGGCGTCACGTCCGGTGTCGCTGACCAGCGTCGTCGCCACGCCCACCGCACGGCTGGCGTCGAGGACATGGACCACCGGCCCCTGATACGCCGGCGAGATGCGCAGCGCGGTGTGGACCTTCGACGTCGTCGCGCCGCCGATCAGCAGCGGCATCGTCATGCCCGCGCGCTGCATCTCCTCGCCCACCGTCACCATCTCGTCGAGGCTGGGGGTGATGAGGCCGCTGAGCCCGATCATGTCCGCGTCGTTCTCGTTCGCCGCCTCCAGGATCTTCGACCAGGGCACCATCACGCCCAGGTCGATCACCTCGAAGCCGTTACACTGCAGCACGACGCCGACGATGTTCTTGCCGATATCATGGACGTCGCCCTTCACGGTCGCCATCACGATCCGGCCCTTGCCCTTGGCGCCCGGCTCCTTCGCCGCCTCGATGAAGGGCAGCAGGTGCGCCACCGCCTTCTTCATGACGCGCGCGGATTTCACCACCTGCGGCAGGAACATCTTGCCGCTGCCGAACAGGTCGCCGACGACGTTCATCCCGTCCATCAGCGGGCCCTCGATCACCTCGATCGGCCTCGCGAACTGCTGGCGGCATTCCTCGGTGTCCTCGACGACATGCGCGTCGATGCCCTTCACCAGCGCATATTCCAGCCGCTTGGTGACCTCCAGGCTGCGCCACTCGGCCGCCGCCTTCTCCGCCACCGCATCGGTGCCGCGGAAGCGTTCAGCCAGCGCCACCAGCCGGTCGCCGGCCTCGGGGTCGCGGTTGAGCACCACGTCCTCGCACGCCTGGCGCAGCTCGGAATCGATCGCATCATAGACGTCGAGCTGCCCGGCGTTGACGATCGCCATGTCCATGCCCGCGGGGATGGCATAATAGAGGAACACCGAGTGCATCGCGCGGCGCACGGGCTCGTTGCCGCGGAAGCTGAACGACAGGTTCGACAGCCCGCCCGAGATATGGACGTGCGGGCAGCGCGCCTTGATTTCGCGGCATGCCTCGATGAAGTCGACGCCGTAGTTGTTGTGCTCCTCGATCCCCGTCGCCACCGCGAAGACATTGGGGTCGAAAATGATATCCTCGGGCGGAAAGCCGATCCCGGTCAACAGCTTGTAGGCACGCTCGCAGATCTCGACCTTGCGCTCCTTGGTGTCCGCCTGGCCCGTCTCGTCGAAGGCCATGACGACCACCGCCGCGCCATAGGCCATGCACTTTCGGGCATGGGCCAGGAACTGCTCCTCGCCCTCCTTCATGCTGATCGAATTGACGATCGGCTTGCCCGACACGCACTTCAGCCCCGCCTCGATCACGTCCCACTTGGAACTGTCGATCATCACCGGCACGCGGGCGATGTCGGGCTCCGCGGCGATCAGCTTCAGGAACGTCGTCATCGCGTGGTGCGCGTCAAGCAGGCCTTCGTCCATGTTGACGTCGATGACCTGCGCGCCATTCTCCACCTGGTTGCGTGCGACCTCGACCGCCTTGGGATAGTCGCCCGCCATGATGAGCTTCTTGAACGCCGCCGATCCGGTGACGTTGGTCCGCTCGCCGACGTTGACGAAATGGGTGGAGGATTGGGTGGTCATGGGTTCTTCATCGTTAGCCCCACCCCTTCAGGGGAGGGGTTGGGGTGGGGCCTATCCGCCCACGGTCGCTCTCGGTGAGACGCCGACGCCCCACCCCCAACCCCTCCCCTGAAGGGGAGGGGCTTCCTGCATCAAGCCGCCATCGTGAACGGCTCCAGCCCCGCCAGCCGCGTCCGCACCGCCGGCACCGGCACGCGCCGCGGCGCCCGGCCACGCGCCATATCGGCGATCGCCTTGATATGCGCCGGCGTCGATCCGCAGCATCCGCCGAGCACGTTGACCTGCCCCGCCTCGGCCCATTCGCCGACCAGCCCGGCGGTCGTCGCCGGCTGTTCGTCATATTCGCCCAGCTCGTTGGGCAGGCCGGCGTTGGGGTACACCATGATCAGCGTGTCGCAGATCTCCGACAGCGTCTTCACATGCGGGCGCAGCTGCTCCGCCCCGAACGAGCAGTTGAGCCCGATCGTCAGCGGCCGCGCATGCCGCACCGCATGCCAGAACGCCTCGACCGTGTGGCCCGACAGGTTGCGCCCGCTAAGGTCGGTCAGCGTCATCGACAGCATGATCGGCACGTCGCGGCCCAGCGCCTCGCCCGCCTGCAACGCCGCCATGATCCCCGCCTTGGCGTTGAGCGTGTCGAACACCGTCTCGATCAGGATGAAGTCCGCCCCGCCTTCCAGCAGCGCGTCGACCTGCTCGCGATACACCTGCGTCAGATAATCGAAATCGATCTCGCGATAGCCGGGATCGTTGACGTCGGGCGACAGCGACAGCGTCTTGTTGGTCGGCCCGATCGCGCCGGCCACGAAGCGAGGGCGCCCATCCTTCGCCTCATATTCGTCGGCGATCCGCCGGGCGAGCTTGGCGCTCTCGACGTTGATCTCGCGCACCAGCCCTTCCGCGCCATAGTCGGCCTGGCTGATCTTGTTCGCCGAGAAGGTGTTGGTCTCGGCGATATCCGCCCCCGCTTCGAAATAGGCGCGGTGGATCGCCTCGGGCACCTCCGGCTTGGTCAACGCCAGAATGTCGTTGTTGCCCTTCTGGTCATGCCCCAGCGCCAGCGAGCCCGCATAATCGGCTTCGGACAGCTTCCAGTTCTGGATCTCGGTCCCGAACGCCCCGTCGGTGATCAGGATGCGCTCCGCCGCAGCGGCATTGAAGAGGTCGCGTTTGGTCATCGTCTTTCCCATTATCCCCCCCCTTCAGGGGAGGGGTCGGGGGTGGGGCGAGCCTCGCAGAGACCAGCGCCCGCCTCCCCCACCCCACCCCCTCCCCTGAAGGGGAGGGGCCAGTAAATTACGCCGCCGCCTTCGCCTTCTCGTCGCGGCTCCGCACCCCCAGCAGGTGACAGATCGCGAACGCCAGCTCGGCGCGGTTCAGCGTGTAGAAGTGCAGCTGCTTCACCCCGCCCGCATACAGCCGGCGCGACAGCTCCGCGGCGATCGTCGCCGCCACCAGCTGGCGCGAGGCGGGATGATCGTCGAGCCCCTCGAACAGCCGTCCCAGCCAGGCCGGCACCTCGGTCCCGCACATCGCGCTCATCCGCTTCACCGCGGCGAAGTTCGTCACCGGCATGATGCCCGGCACGATCTCGGCATCGATTCCCGCCGCCGCCACCTGGTCGCGATAGCGGAAGAAGGTTTCGGGTTCGTGGAAGAACTGCGTGATCGCGCGCGTCGCGCCGGCGTCCATCTTCGCGCGCAGATTGTCGAGGTCCGCCGCCGCATCCGCCGAATCCGGGTGGCATTCGGGATAGGCCGCGACCGAAATCTCGAACGGGTGCAGCTTCTTCAGCCCCGCGACCAGTGCAGCGGCATTCTCGTACCCGCCCGGATGCGTCTGGTACTTCTCGCCCGCCCGCGGCGGATCGCCACGCAGCGCGACGATGTGGCGAACGCCCGCCGCCCAATATTCCTCGGCGACCTGATCGATTTCTTCCTTGGTCGCCTCGACGCAGGTCAAGTGCGCCGCCGCCGCCAGGCTGGTCTCGCGCTGGATCCGTGCCACGGTGGCGTGAGTGCGCTCGCGCGTCGACCCGCCCGCGCCATAGGTCACCGATACGAAGCGCGGCCCCAGCGGCTCGAGCGTGCGGATCGCGTCCCACAGCTGCTCTTCCATCTTCTCGCTCTTGGGCGGGAAGAATTCGAAGCTCACCTCCAGGTCGCCGCCGACATCCGCATACAGCGGCCCCGCCAGCGCGGTCTGCGCCTCTTCCAGCTGGTTCACCGACAGGGTGTTCATGCCGCCTTCGCCTTTTCGTGTACGTCGCCGGTCTTGCGACCCAGCCAAAGTTTCACCGTCAGCTCGCCGCCCTCCAGCGTGTCGAGCCGGGCCATGCGCAGGCCCGCATTCGCGAACCAGCCCTCTACCTGCGCATCGCCGAAGCCGAGCCGGACGTGCGCGTCGCGCTGGCGCAGTTCCTCGCGGTCGTGGCTGGCGAAGTCGACGATCAGCAATCGCCCGCCCGGCGCCAGCACCCGCGCCGCCTCGCCGATCGCGGCGCCCGGCTGTTGCGCATAATGCAGCACATGGTGCAGGATCGCGACGTCGGCCTCGCCGTCCGCCATCGGCAGCGCATAGAGGTCCGCCTGGCGCAGCTCGGTATTGCCCCGTCCCGCGAGCTTGACGCGCGCCAGCCGCAGCATTTCCGACGACCGGTCGATCCCCAGCGCATGCGCGGCGCGGGTGCCGAACAGCTCCAGCATCCGCCCGGTGCCGGTGCCGATATCAATCAGCGTGCCGAGCGGCTGGTCGCCCAGCGCCGCCTGCATCGCCGCCTCGACCTGGCTCTCCGCGACATGGAGCGAGCGGATCGCATCCCATTGGTCGGCATGCGCCTCGAACCAGCTCGCCGCCGCCGACGCCCGGTCGGCGCGCACCGCGGTCAGCCGCGCTGCGTCGGCCACCGCCCAATGATCCGATTCGATCTTGGCCCAGGCGTCGAGCGCGGCGACGACCGGCGCGGTCGCGGCATCCCGGCACAGTGCCACGAACACCCAGCTGCCCTCCTTGCGCCGCTCGGCAAGTCCCGCGTCGACCAGGATTTTTACATGCCGGCTCACGCGCGGCTGGCTTTGCCCCAGCACCTGCGCCAACTCGCCCACCGACAGCTCCATCGACCGCAGCAGCGCCACGATGCGCAACCGCGTCGCGTCGGCAAGGGCGCGGAATATGTCGAGTGCCAGTGTCATCGGGTTCAAGATATAAAGATATCTTTATATGCGGTCAACGCACGAGCGGCAGGGAGCCGAACTGCTTTACCTGCGTTGCGCCACAGGAATTATCACGGGAGTGCAACCAATGAAGCGTACCACCCGCCTGCTGCTCGCCATCGCCGCCGCCGGTTCGCTCGCCGCCTGCAGCGAGCGGGCGCAGGACCAGACGGCAGAAGCCGGCAACGCCATCGCCGCCGACGCGGCGGCGACGACCACCAATGCGGTCAATGACGTCCGCGCCGCCAGCGACCGCGCGCTGGACAGCGCCGCCAACTCGCTCGATCGTGCCGGCGATCAACTCGACCGTGCCGGCGACAAGATCGAGGCGAAGACCGACCGCGCCGCCGCTGACGCCGATCGCGCCGCCGAGCGTACCGGTGCTGCCGTGGAGCGCGCCGGCGATCGTGCCGCCGATGCGACCGGCAACACGCTGGTCCGCGCCGGCGAAAAGGTTCGCGACTAAGACGTTCCTACCGCCCCGGCATCCTGTCGGGGCGGCTGCATTCCGTGCCGCAGGTGACCTGATGCCGACCAAGAGGCGCCTCGGCGCGACCGACCTCCACATCGCCCCGCTTGTGCTCGGCGGCAACGTCTTCGGTTGGACCGCCAATCGCACCGCCAGCTTTGCGGTGCTCGACGCTTTCGTCGCCGGCGGTGGCACGATGATCGATACCGCCGACGTCTATTCCGCCTGGGTCGATGGCCATCGCGGCGGCGAGTCGGAGACGATGATCGGCGAATGGCTGAAGGCATCGGGCAAGCGCGACGCGGTGCAGATCGCGACCAAGGTCGGGATGCTCCCGGTCGATGGCGCAAAGGGCCTGCACCCCGACACGATAGCCGCCGCCTGCGACGCGTCGCTGCGCCGCCTCGGCACCGACCATATCGATCTCTATTACGCGCATCGCGATGACGAGGATGTGCCGCAGGAGGATGTCCTCGGTGCGTTCGGTCGGCTGATCGACGCCGGCAAGGTCCGCGTCATCGGCGCGTCCAATTTTCACGCGATGCGCCTGAAGCGCGCGATCGACATCGCCAGGCGCGACGGCCTGCCGCGCTATCACGTGCTCCAGCCCGAATATAATCTGGTGAGCCGCCACAAGTTCGAGGGCGAGTTGCAGGATTATTGCGTCACCGAGAATATCGCGGTGCTGCCCTATTACGGCGTCGCCTCCGGCTTCCTGACCGGCAAGTATCGCAGCGACGCCGATCTCGCGAAGAGCGTGCGCGGCGGTGGCATGGCCGACCTTCTCCACGGCAAGGGCGCGAGTGTCCTGGCCGCGATGGACGACGTCGCCGCCGATACCGGCGCAACGCTTGCCCAGATCGCGCTAGCCTGGCTGATGGCCCAGCCCGGCGTCACCGGCCCGATCGCCAGCGCCACCAGCGTCGAACAGCTAAATGACCTGATGCCGGCGATGGATCTGATGCTGACCCAGGATCAGCTCGACCGCCTGTCCGCTGCCGGGGCCTGAACGCCAGCGATCGCCGCTCGATCCTATCTCGCGAGCGCGGCCAGAACCTCATTGCTGTCATACGGTTTCTGATAAAATACCGCCTGCACCGGCAGCGCACCGTGCGGCGGCGGTGGTCCGCCCGACGTCAGCACGGTTCGGATCATCGGCCATTGCTTTTCGATGATACGCGCCAGCTGAATGCCGTCCATTGACCCCGGCATATCCACGTCGGTAAATACCGCGAAGATGTCGTCGCGGGTTCGCAGAGCATCCATTGCTTGATCGGCATTGTTGACCGAGATCACGTCGAGACCCGCGTCGCACAAGATGTCCACCGTGGTCATCTGGAGCAACTCGTTATCTTCCACCACCAGGATCATGCGCCGAGCCCCCTCGGTGGCATCGATCATCGGCTTTCTCCCCCCGCAGACGATGAACGGATACGCTGCAATAAGTCTTACGTTATCATCACTTCCGCGGCCGCCTCAATCAGGAATTAACCATCAAAGCGGGTCTAGTCGGATTTTTTTTCATCACTCGATCAATAAATCGAAGTCTCCGTACGGTGCCGCACCCTTAATCCCCAATAAAGGTCAGTGCAGTAGCCCTACGTTCGCGATCGTTGATCGCTAACGCTCGGCCCGCAGGCGCCGCGGACCGTTGCGCGCAGTCGGGGCGAAGACATGCGCGACAGCCGGGGCCGATGGCGACTGCTCGCGCGCCCAGGTCGATCCCGCGCGCCGCCGCCAGCGACGTCGCCAGCGCGGCCTCTACTCCGAGCCCGATCGCGAACATTGCCTCGGGCGTGCCCAATCGCCTACCCTGTGGTACGACCGTGCGCGACAGCGTCAGATAGCGCTGGACCGCCCCGCCCGCCTTAATCTCGACGAGCTGCGCGATCCCCGTGCCCGGCCGGTCGAACGCGTGGTGCAGCGCCCAGAGCGGACATCGCCCCTCCGCCTCGACCAGCGCCGCCGCACTCGCTCCGGCATAGCGTTTCGACGCCTGCCCCGCGCGGTCGATGCGGATCATGAAGAACGGCAAGCCGCGCGCACCGACCCGGCTCAGCGTCGTCAAGCGATGCGCCACCTGCTCGTACCCCGCACCGAACCGGCGCTCGAGCAGCTCGACGTCATAGCCCGTCGCCTCGCACGCCCGCAGGAACCGCGCATAGGGCATCATCAACGCTGCGGCCCAATAGGCGGCCAGGTGTCGCCGGAACAATCGTTCCGCCGTCCGGTCGGTGAAGTCCGCGCCGCGCGCCAGCGCATCGATCTCGCCCCGCGCTTCGATCTGGGCCAGCTGGAAGGCCACGGCGAAGGTCCGCGCCGCAGGGTCGAGAACTTCCGACAATTGCAGCTGACGCGCGTGAAGGTCCAGCCGCCGCAGCACGTCGGGCATCACGTCGACGGGCAGCACCCTGATCGACAGGCTGTGCTTGACCCGCAACCGCTCGGCGACCGCGCCATATAGGTCGCCCGCCCCCAGACGCAGCTCGTCGGCCAGCGTCTCCGCGCCGGCATCGAGGTCGGGGAAATAATTTCGCCACCGCTCGATCTCGCGCCGCACCAGCGCCGCCGGATCGTCGACGCCGGGTGCCGCGGCGCCGCGTCCGCCCAGCCGGTCGAACACCCTGGCGAACGCCTCCGCCCCACCGGGCGCCGCCGCCAGCCATTCTCCCAACTCGGTGCGATCGATCTCCAGGTCGGCAAACATCGGGTCGGCCAGCCGCCGCCGCATCGCCTCGGCGCCACCGCCCGGCTCGCTCGCCGCCAGCGCGCGCGCGTCGAAACCGAACGTCTCGGCCAGCCGGACCAGCAGCGTCGCCGTCACCGGCCGCTGGTTGCGCTCGACCAGGTTGAGATAGCTGGGGCTGATCGTCAGCATCTCGGCCATGGCCACCTGGCTCAGCCCCTGGGTACGCCGCAGCCGCCGCACCGCATGTCCCGCCATCAGCTTGCGCTCGGCCATCGTCGCTCACGTTCCCTACTCGTTGGGCCGATCGAAGCCGGACGTCAGGCGTTTGTCAATTGTTTACACCATGACAAAACGGGCGCTCTCAACGTTCGACCCCCTTACCGCGTCATACCTGTGAAGCAGATTGCTTCGAGTGTGAAGAGTCTCAACATTCGCGGTCACAGCCAACGTGTTTTGTAAAAGGAAGTGCCTGTGACCTTCGACGATCTGATCCCCGCCCCGCCCGGCCGCTTCGACGGCATCACCCGCCCCTACACCGCCGACGACGTCGCTCGCCTGCGCGGCTCGGTCCCGATCGAGCACACCCTCGCCCGCCGCGGCGCCCTGAAACTGTGGGAGCTGCTGCGCACCGAGGATTACGTCCACTCGCTCGGCGCGATGAGCGGCAACCAGGCGATGCAGCAGGTCCGCGCCGGGCTTCAGGCGATCTATCTGTCGGGCTGGCAGGTCGCCGCCGACGCCAACACCGCCGGCGCCATGTACCCCGACCAGTCGCTCTATCCCGCCAATGCCGGCCCCGACCTGTGCCGCCGCATCAACAATGCGCTGCAGCGCGCCGACCAGATCGAGCACGCCGAAGGCGGCGCGACCCGCGACTGGTTCGCCCCCATCGTCGCCGATGCCGAGGCCGGTTTCGGCGGCCCGCTCAACTGCTTCGAGATCATGAAGGCCTATATCGCTGCCGGCGCCGCTGGCGTTCACTATGAGGACCAGCTGGCGAGCGAGAAGAAGTGCGGCCATCTCGGCGGCAAGGTCCTGATCCCGACGCAGGCGCACATCCGCAACCTCGACGCCGCCCGCCTCGCCGCCGACGTATCGGGCGTGCCGACGGTAATCTGCGCCCGTACCGATGCCGAAAGCGCCCGCCTCATCACCAGCGACGTCGACGAGCGCGACCATGAATTCCTGACCGGCGAGCGAACGCCGGAAGGCTTCTTCCGCCTGAAGGACGGCACCGGCGTCGACCATTGCATCAAGCGCGGCCTGGCCTTCGCCGAGCACGCCGATCTCCTGTGGTGGGAAACGTCGCACCCTGATCTCAACGACGCCCGCCGCTTCGCCGAGGCGATCAAGAAGGAGCATCCCAACAAGATGCTGGCGTACAATTGTTCGCCCAGCTTCAACTGGGCGGCGAACCTCGACACCGACGACATCGCCCGTTTCCAGCGCGAGCTGGGTGCGATGGGCTACAAGTTCCAATTCGTGACGCTGGCCGGCTTCCACAGCCTCAACCACGGCATGTACCAGCTTGCACACGGCTATCGCGATCGCGGCATGGCGGCCTATTCGGAGCTGCAACAGGCCGAATTCGCCAGCGAGGCGATCGGCTACACCGCGACGCGCCACCAGCGCGAGGTCGGCACCGGCTATTTCGACCAGGTCGCCCAGGCGGTGGCGGGCGGTGCCAGCAGCACCACCGCACTCGCGGAGTCGACCGAGACCGCCCAGTTCACCCAGCAAGCCGCCTGACGAAAGGAGACGAAGACATGACCACCGAACCCGCCCGCAGCCGCGCCGTCTTCTCGACCGAGGACTTCGGCCTGATGAAGGAAGCCGTCGCCGCCTATGTCCGGACGATCGCCGACGATCCGCGCTCGTCCAAATTCTCCAATCTCTACCACCGCCTCGGCCGCCTCGGCTGAGACACCGACTTTCCTGGGGAGGAAAGGTGCCCGCCGGTGCTTTCAGCACTGGCGGGCATTGCCGTTGTTCGTGATCCGCCAGCCGATAGCACCTCAACCACGCCCCGCGCGTTGAGCCCTGACATGTCGACCCTCACCGCCCGCATCCGCGAGAATATCGTCCTGTACGGCGCGCTCGCCGCCAACGTCGGCATCGCCATCGCCAAGTTCGTCGCGGCGGCGATCACCGGGTCGTCGGCGATGCTGACCGAGGGCGTCCACAGCCTCGTCGACAGCGGCAACCAGATCCTGCTGCTCTACGGCCAGCACCGCGCCAAGCGCCCCGCCGACGCCGCGCACCCGTTCGGCTACGGCCGCGAGCTGTATTTCTGGGCGTTCGTCGTCGCGATCCTGATCTTCGCGGTCGGTGCCGGCGTCTCGGTCTACGAGGGCTGGCTGCACATCAAGGATCCCGAGCCGCTGCGCGACCCGCTGGTCAACTATATCGTCCTCGGCATCGCCTTCCTGCTGGAGGGCTCTTCCTGGACCATCGCGGTGCGCGAATTCGCCGCGTCGAAGGGCGACGAGGGTTGGTGGCAGGCGATCCGCCGGTCGAAGGACCCTGCCGGCTTCATCGTCCTGTTCGAGGATTCGGCCGCCCTCGCTGGGCTGGTCGTCGCCGCCGCCGCGGTCTGGGCCAGCCATGCGTTCAACGATCCCCGCATCGACGGCGCCGCGTCGATCCTCATCGGCCTAATCCTCGGCGTCGTCGCCATCCTGCTTGCGCGGGAAGCGAAGGGCCTCCTGATCGGCGAGCGCGCCGACCCACGGATCGTCGCCGAGGTCCGCCGCGTGGTCGAAGGCCAGCCCGGCATCACCGCGGTCAACCATGTCCGCACCATCCACACCGCGCCCGACAGCATCTTCGTCGCGATCAGCGCCGATTTCGACGACGCGCTGACGATGGCCGAGGGCGAAACGTTGATCGAGCGCATCGAAGCCACGCTCCACACTCAATTCCCGCAGCTCAGCTCGATCTACATCCGCCCCGAAAAGCGAGAGGACGCGTTGCCGCTTGCGCCGGGGCAGGTGATGTGATGGCCGTTGCCGACCACCTGCGCCGCGTTAGAATACCACGCATGTTCCGCATGTTGCTTGCCGCTCTCGCCCTCTGCTTCACCGCGACGCCGGCGGCGGCAGGCGTGACAATCACCTTCTGGAGCCATGAGTTCGGCAGCAGCTTTCCCCACGCCTTCTTTACCCTGCGCGGCGCTCCCGATGCGGGCGGCCTGCCGGTCGAGGCGAACATCGGCTTCACCGCGAAGGCGGTCACGCCGGCGCTGCTGATGGGCAGCGTGCCGGGCAAGCTCGATATCGTGAAGCCGACCTATGTCGAGGGCAGCGACGCGCAATTCTCGGTCGTCCTCACCGACGCGCAATATGCCCGCATCCTCGCCCTGATCGCTGGCTGGGACGATCGGCTCGGCGATGGCCGCTACAATCTCGGCAAGCGCAACTGCATCCACTTCGTGAAGGAAGCCGCCCGCATCGCCGGCCTGTCGATGCTCGACCATCCCAAGCTGATGAAGCGCCCCCGCTCCTATCTGCTCGCGGTACGCGAGGCCAACGCCGGTCGCATCACCGTCATCGGCCTCGACGGCGACAAGTGGAAGGCCGCCCTTCCTGCGGTCGCCGCCACCGCCCCCGTACCGCTCGTCCTCGTCATGTCCCCCCCGCCGCTGCCGCGCGGCAGCGGCGGGATGGCGACCTTTATCAAAAGCTGAACGACGCCCCCAGGAAGAACTGACGCCCAGTGACGCTGTAGACGCGCTGAGCCTTGCGGATCGCCCCGCTATATTGGTCCGCTGCCTGATTGGTCAGGTTCAGCATGTCGAGCGTCAGCGTCAGTCCCGGCACAATCTTGTACGAGATGTTCGCGTCCACGTTGGTCGTCGAATAGCTGTAGTTGCCGTCGGGTACTTCCGCCTTGAAGGGTAGCGCCGTCAGATAGGCGTCTCGATAAGCCACCGACACCCGCGTCGAGAAGCGATTGTCATCGTAAAACAGCGTGGCATTCACGGAATTCGGCGAGACGTTGATGAATTGGTCGTACGTCGTCGTCGCCGTCAGCCCCGCAGACAGATAGTAGAGCACGCGCGACTGCACATAAGTATAGTTTCCCGCGAAACCGAATTTCTTCAGGGCTCCGGGCAGGAAAGTGAAGGGCTGCTGGATATTGACCTCGACGCCTTTGATCGATCCGCCCGAGGTGTTGCGGAACCGGGTCACGGTATAGATCGTCGTACCGTCCTGTCCCGCCGGCAGCAGGCTTAGCGGCAAACCGGTATTGCTGTACGCTTCTTGCGCCGCCAGATTCTGGATCGTCGACCCGATGTCCTTGTAGAATAGTGCGACGCCATAGAAGGCGCCCTTCTGCGGATAATATTCGAAGCTCAGGTCATAGTTTTTGGCACGGTATGGATCGAGCAACGGATTACCGATCGTCGCCGACTGCGCGCCGAAGGTAGTATTAACCGACCCACCGGGCGTCAGCGCGTTGAAGCCCGGTCGCGCCATGACCTTCGCGAAGGCGAAGCGTGCCATCAGGTTGGGGACGACGTCGATCGAAGCGTTCAGAGACGGCAGCCAGTCGGTATAGCTGTTGGGCACCGTGATCTGCGACGTCGCCGACGTATAGCCGGTCGATGCGACGTCGGTCTTGACGTAGCGCACGCCCGCATTGCCCCGCAGCTGACGCCCGCCGAGCACGTCGACGTCGAAGTTCAGCTGGGCATACAGCGCCTTGTCGTCCTCTCCGACGCGACGATTGTTGCCGAGCGCCGTGACGTAGCTCAGACGGAAGTCGCCGTATTTGTTGGCGCAGTTGCAGGTGACACCGACCTTGTCGATGAACGCCTGCACGTCAGGCACGACGAAGCTGGTGACCGAACCCGCCGGCAGGTCGAGTTGCCGCCCGAAACCGGTCAGCGTCTGGCTGAGCGATTCGAGCGTCGGGAAATCGCTGGCGAACTGCGCGAGGTTGAAGGTCGAGTAGCCGGCGCAGGCAGCGGGCGGGCTCCCCGCTACCGCCGCGTTGTTAGAGGCGCTGACCACGCAAGGCGGACCGTTGTTGGCGAAGAAGCGCTGGTCCTGCGTCGAAACGAAGCGGAACTTCTTGTACATTCCGCCAACCTTCAGGCTCAACGCATTGGTCAGCTCATATTCCGCATCGAGGGCGCCGGTCGTCAGGTCGTTCCTCACGCCGGCACGGACGACGCGGATGTCAGGGGTCAGCCCGGTCCCGGCGTTGGTAAAGGTGACGTTGGCCAGGTTGGTGACGTCGTAGCCATAGTTGATCAGCGGCCGACGCGGATCGTTGCGCGCATCCCAGATATAGCCGTCCTTGTTGAACCCGTCGTACGATATCAGCACGGTATAGGGCTGGTTATAGTCCGACCCCGCCTTACCCGCCCGAGCGCGCAGCTTCAGCCGGTCACCGATATTCTGCTCGAAGGTCAGTCCGATCTCATACGTCTTGGTGGTAGACCTGGTAACCTCCTGGATGTGCTTGATGTCGACGTTGTTCAACTTCATATAGTCGACTTGACCGTTCGGATCGACGTTGACGTCGATGATCTGCGAGTCGACACGGCCGGCAAATAGCGGAAAGGCAGCCGATGCGCCGTTCACGTTCCGATTATTCGACGCGAGCGACAGCGCATAATCGCGGCGGTCCTGCTTGAACTGCGAATAAACCGCATCCAGCGTCACCTTGGTATCGCTCGAGGGCACATATTGCAGTGCCGCGGTCAGCCCGATGCGTTCCTGATCGAGCTCGAAGCGACCAAGGCCGGGATTTCGCGGTAGGAAGACGTTGGGCTGATTGATCTTCGAATAGGCAGTCGGGTCCGACGGCTTGCCCGAGAAGCACTGGTTCGCCGGTCGGTTGCCGGCACCCGACAACGTGTTGACGAAGGGGATCGCCGTGTTGATGACCTGGCTGCCGGCCTGGTTCGGGTCGTCGGTGGCCCGACCGCAGAAGCCGTTGAGCGCGTCGGAGTAATCGGACTGCGACGTGTCGCTATATCCCTCTTCCTGTGCGCGGCGTTTGCTGTAGGCACCGGAGATCAGGGCACCGAAGGATCCGGAGGTGGCGCTGAGCAAACCGGCGAGGCGTGGCGCGTACGACTTGTTGGCGTCGTAATAGGCGCCTTGCACGGACACCGCACCGCGAACGCCCTTCTTGTCGAAGGGCTTGGCGGTTTGCAGGTCGATGGTTGCGGCAAGCGAGCCTTCGTCCATGTCGGCCGATTGCGACTTGCTGACGGTTACCCCGCTGAACAGCTCGGAGGCGAAGGTCGAATAGTCGAAGCCGCGTGTGCGGTTGATGCCGGCTACCACGCCCAGCGTCGACCCCGTGGTCGCCGAAAAGGCCTCGATCCCGTTCAGCAGCGTGCGAACGAAGTCGCCGCCCAGACCGCGAACGGTGACGTTGCGGCCTTCGCCAGCGTCGCGCTGGATCGAGACGCCGGGGATACGCTGAATCGATTCCGCGAGGTTCGCATCAGGAAAGCTCGCCATGTCGTCCGCCTTGATGGCGTCGATGATGTTGGCCGAGCGGCGCTTGGTGTCGATCGCACCCTCCAGTGCGGCGCGAAAGCCGGTGACGACGATGTCACCGCCGCTCGTATCATCGCCGCTTCGTTCAGCCGCCTCCTGGGTCGGGCTGGACGATGCCGCAGCCTGCTGGGCCGGCGACTGAGCGCGCGACGCATCGGCCGGCGTCATTGCCTGGGCCAGCACGGGCTGAGTCCAGGCGGACGTAGCCAGCAACGCGACGGCCAACATCCGACGGCATGCACCCGAACGGAGTTCGAGATTCAACGGGTCCTTCAACATCGCATCCCCCCATCGCCACCCGGCTATCCCGGGGGGCATTCTCCCTGACGACCCGCCACTCTTGGCTTGAGCCGTCGCCACCCGGTCACGCGCTGAGCGAGCACCGGGAACGCCAGGAACATATCATAGGGATTCGGGTCGTCCAGATGCTATATCTTCGTACCAAATAGTGAGAGTCTAACTAAGATCGGCGTTTTCAGTTTGCCAAACGCAAGGCTAACGTCTTCGACAAAATCGCTTTACCGCTACCTCTTGTAAGCAGCGCTCAGCCGGTCTCAAGCCGCCGTCCAGCCGCCATCCATCGACAGGTTCGCCCCCGTCATCGATGCCGCTTCGTCACGGCATAGGAACAGCGCCAGTGCCGCCACCTGCTCGGGCGTCACGAACTCCTTGGTCGGCTGCGCGGCCAGCAGCACGTCGTTCATCACCTGCTCGCGCGTCAGCCCGCGCGACGCCATCGTGTCTGGGATCTGTGCCTCGACCAGCGGCGTCCAGACATAGCCCGGCGAGATGCAGTTCACCGTCACGCCGTTCGCCGCCGTCTCCAGCGCGATCGTCTTGGTCAGCCCGACCAGCCCGTGCTTCGCCATGACATAGGCCGACTTGTTGGGGCTCGCGACCAGGCTATGCGCCGACGCGGTGGAGATGATCCGCCCCCACCCCGCCTTCTTCATCAGCGGCACCACCGCCTGCATCGCATACCAGGCGGAGGTGAGGTTGATTGCGATGATCGCCTCCATCTTCTCTCCCGGAAAATCCTCGATCCGCGCGACATGCTGGATACCGGCGTTGTTGATCAGGATGTCGACCCCGCCCTGCGCCGCCGCGGTCGCCTCGACCATCGCCGCGATCTGTTCGGGCTTGGTCATGTCGGCGGCGTCGTAGCGCGCCGGCGCCCCGCTCGTCGCTTCCAGCTCGGTGCGTGCCCTCTCGATGGCGTCGGCATCGCCGAAGCCGTTGATCGTCACCGCCGCGCCCTCCGCCGCCAGCGCCCGTGCATAGGCGAGGCCGATGCCCGAGGTGGAACCCGTTACGATCGCCGTCTTGCCCTTCAGGAACATCGCGCTTCTCCTTCGCCCCCGCTCCTGCGGCCTGTTCGCCAGCCTTGCAACCCGGAGCCACGCGGCGCATTTCTGCCTCACAGGGAAAAGGGACCAAGCCGATGCGCCTCGACGATTATGATCCCAACATTCAGGTCGAGGACCAGCGCGGCGAGAGTTTCGGTGGCCTTGGCGGCGGTGGTGGCGGTGGCCTGCTGTTCGGCCTTCTGCCGCTGATTGGCAGCCGCTTCGGCTGCGGCGGCATCGTCGTCGTCCTGCTGCTGTTCGCGGTGTTCGGCGGGTTGGGCAATCTCGGCGGCATGCTCGGTGGCGGTAACCAGACGGGCGGCCCCGCACAGGTCGGCAGTCGCCAGGGCGGCTCGCCCGACAATGCCGCCAGCGCCTGCGCCGTCGATGCGCAAAGCAAGGCGGCGTGCAACGCCTTCAGCTCGGCCGACAAGACGTGGGAAGCGCTTTTCGCCCGCTCGGGCCAGCGTTTCGACGCACCGAAGCTCGTCTTTTACGGCGGCACGGGCCAGTCGGGCTGCGGCGCGGCGCAGTCGGCGATGGGTCCCTTCTATTGCCCGACCGACGAGGGCATCTATCTCGACACCAGCTTCTTCAACGAACTGGCCGGACGCTTCGGTGCGCAAGGCGACTTCGCGCAGGACTATGTCATCGCGCACGAGTTCGGCCACCATATCCAGAACCTGCTCGGCACGTCGGAGCAGGTGCAGCGTGTCCAGCGCTCGTCGGGCGAGCGCGAGGGCAATGCCGCCTCGGTCCGGCTCGAGCTTCAGGCGGACTGCTACGCCGGCGTCTGGGCCGCGGTGAACCGCTCGCGCATGGATCCGGGCGACCTGGAGGAGGGCCTAACCGCCGCGCGTGCGATCGGCGACGATACGTTGCAGAAGGAAGCGCAGGGCCGCGTCGTTCCCGACAGCTTCACCCACGGCACCTCGGCGCAGCGGATGTACTGGCTACAGCGCGGCTATCAGACCGGCGATCCCGCGCGGTGCGATACCTTCTCGGGTCCGATCGACCCGCCAGCGGGGACGTAAAAATCCTCCCCGGAGGGGGAGGGGGACCGCCGCATAGCGGTGGTGGAGGGGTAGTCTCCACGAGCACCATCGCCCGCGGATAATACCCCTCGGTCAGGCTGACGGCTGCCACCGCCCCCTCCGGGGGAGGAGCTGCCCTGACAGGATCAAACGCGAACCAGCATCTTTCCGGTGTTCCCGCCCTGAAACAGCCCCAGGAACGCCTCCGGCATCCGGCCAAGACCGTCGACGACCGTCTCCTGTGCCTTCAGCTTGCCGTCGCTGAGCCAGCCGCCCATGTCGCGGTAGAATTCCGCCGCGCAGTCGACATGATCGCTGACCAGGAACCCCTGGATGCGCGCGCGCGTCGCGATGATCCGCGGCAGATAGCGCAGCTTGGTCGGCTCGGCGGTGTTGTAGACGTCGATCATGCCGCAGATCGCGAAGCGCGCACCCTGGCGGCAGTGCGCCAGCGCCGCGTCGAGATGCTCGCCACCGACATTGTCGAAATAGACGTCGATACCGTTGCGGGCGACCTCGCCCAACGCTTTCACGACCGGCACGTCACCCTTGTAGTCGATCACCGCATCGGCCCCGAGCGACTGGACCCAGGCGCATTTATCGGGACCACCGGCCGATCCGATGACATGGCACCCCATCGCCTTCGCGATCTGCACGACCGTCGAGCCCACCGCACCGGCGGCGGCGGAGACGAACACCGTGTCGCCCTCCTTCACCTCGGCGATACGCGTCAGCCCGACATAGGCGGTCATTCCCGGCATCCCGAGCTGGCCGAGAAACGCCTGGGGCGGCACGTCGAGCTGGGGCAGCGGACGGACCGCCTCCGCCTTCATCACCGCCTCGTCGCGCCAGCCCTCCATGTGCTGCACCATGTCACCCGGCTTGAATTGATCGGACCGGCTTTCGACGACCTCGCCAACCGCCCCGCCCTGCATCGGCTGGTCGAGCTGGAACGGCGGAGCATAGCTCTTCACGTCGTTCATCCGGCCGCGCATGTAGGGATCGACCGACAGCCAGCGATTGGTGACGCGAACCTCTCCGTCCGCCAGTTCACGGTTCGGCAGCTCTTCCAGCCGAAAGTTTTCCGCCGTCGGCATCCCGTTCGGCCGCGACGCCAGCACCCAAGCCTTCGCCATCATCTTCTCCTCGTTCGTGATCGTCTTGCGGTTCGTCGTGGCCGCTCGGCGAAGCAAAAGAAAGGCCCCGGGTCGCCCCGGAGCCTTTCCCGTCATCCCTCTTTCGAGAGGCGACGTTTGCCTAGCGGTCAGTAGGTGCCCGAAAAGCTCTTGTTCAGGACCTTACCATCCGCGTCCGTCGTCTGTGCGCCGGTACTGGCGCCGCCGGCGGTGGTGCTGCTCGAGCCCGCGGTCGTCCCGCTGGTGCTGCTGCTCGAGGCGACACCGCCGGTGTTGCCGTAACCGGTGTTGCGGTCCTGGACACCGTTGTTGCGGTCGCCCTCGCCGAACATCGCCGACTTGTTTTCCTCGTCACGCCACGCCTTCTTCGCCTCATCGGCGGTCTTGGTCAGCGTGACCTTCTCATCGACCGACTTCAGCCAGCTCGACGGGATCGAGTCGTGGCGGCCGCCGGCATCGCTATCATTCTTGGTCAGGATGATGCGGTCGCCACGCGTCTTGTCGACGGTGCCGACGTGCTGGCCGTCGGAGCCCACGACTTCCATGTGCTCCTTCACCTTGTCGAGCGAGTCGCGCTGCGTCTGGCGATTGGTCCGCCAGGACGAGAATTCATTCTCGAACTTGGTGCGGTTTTCCTGGCGATATTCGTGATAGTCGCGGTCGAACGATGCGACCTGGCCCGAGCGCCACGAACGATAGTCGTCGTCGCGATCACCGGAATAGCGCTCGTCGAAGCGCGAATCCATCTCGCGGCGGCGCTCGGCGTCCTCGTCGCCGAACCACGAACGGACCTCGTCGCCGGCGCGCTGCAGGAAGCCGCGGTCTTCGTAGTCATAGCCCTGCGGCTGACGACCATAGCCCTGGCCCTGCTGGCCATAGCCCTGGTTACCGCTGCGGTTGCGGTTCTCGTAGCGCTGGTCGGGATCGTTGTAGCGATCGTCATCGGCGTGCTTGCTGCGGCCATAATCCTCGAAGCGACGGCTACCCGAACCGTAGCTGCCGTGGTACTCGGACGACGACTGACCGTCGCGATCCCAACCCTGCGAGCCCTGGTTGCCGTAACCGCGCGCGCCATACTGGTCGCGTCCACGATTGAACTGCTCGCGCTGGCCATAGCGTTCGAAGCCATAGTCGCGGCCGCCATACTGGTTCGAGCCCTGATCGCGCGAACCATAGTCGTTGCCGCGGCCATAGTCGCTGCGTCCATAGTCGCGCTGACCATATTGACCCTGGCCCGACCGGCCCTGGCCGTAGCTGCCCTGCTGGTCGCGATTGCCGAGTTGGCCCGATGCGGCATAGTCGCGGGCGCTGCTATAGCTGCCCGAGCGGCCGCTGCCGTAGTCTTCGCCATAATCCATGTCCGGAGAACCATAGTAATCGCCGGGGCGCGTGCCGCGTGGATAACGTTCGTAGCCCATCAGTTCCTCCATTCGTACGGGGCGGGCGGCGCGTTGATCGCCGTCATGTTGCCGTCGGTTAAAAGAATGGAGCGAAAGATCGTTCCTGTTGTTACGGATACGAAATGGGCACCTGTCGCAAACGTGGCGCGGATGATCGACAAAATTTTCGAGAGCGTCGGCCGCACGGTTGTTGCATCGCCCGGTCAGGGCGGCTAATGGCGTCGCTCCCCGGCAAGCCGGGGGCGGAGTGCGGGGCTGTAGCTCAGATGGGAGAGCGCTGCAATCGCACTGCAGAGGTCAGGGGTTCGATTCCCCTCAGCTCCACCACCCACTCCGTCATCGCTGCCACGCGGCCAAACCGCGCCTCGCGCGTTCGCCCCTGGACATGACCGACGCCATTCCAGCCGCCACCGTCATCCTGTTTCGCGAGCGTGCAGGCGCCGCGCCGGAACTGCTGATGGTCGAGCGGGCGCGCGCGATGGCGTTCGCCGGTGGGGCGATGGTCTTCCCTGGTGGAAGGATCGATCCCGGCGACGTCGCTTTCGCCAAGCAGATTGGCGCTGGCGAGGACGGGCCCGCGCGCATCGCTGCCATCCGTGAGACAATCGAGGAAGTAGGCCTGCCGCTCGGACTGTCGCCGGTCCCCAATAAGGCCACCCTCACCCGCCTGCGTGCCGCGTTGCATGATGGCATGCCGATCGCCGACGCATTGGCCGCCGCGAGGTGCTCGCTCGACCTGACGGTTCTCCATCCCTTCGCGCGGTGGCGGCCGGATTTCCACAAGGTCCGCGTCTTCGACACCCGCTTCTTCCTCGCCCGCGCACCCGAGGGGATCGAGGCCAGCGTCGATGCGACCGAGAATACCCGGCTGACGTGGACCACCGCGGCTGACGCGCTGGCGGCCAGCGCGGCGGGGACGCTGTCGCTGATCTTTCCGACCCGCCGCAATCTCGAACGCGTCGCACAATTCGCCAGCCTCACCGAAGCCGTCGCCGACGCCGAGGCGCATCCGCAACCGGTCATCACGCCCGCCATCGTTGAGCGCGATGGCGTGCGCATCCTCACCATCCCGGATCGCCTGGGCTATCCCGTGCTGTCGGAGCCGGTCGAAACGGCGCTGCGCGGGTGATGCGTGCCGTCCGACGCGGCATCGGCTGGCTGGTGGGAATCACCCTGGTCCTCGCCGCCGCGTTTCTGGTCTGGGCGCTGGCGAAGGGGCGGCCCCAGGATCTGCCCTGGACGCCGCTCGACCTGGGCGAGCCGATCGGCCTGTTCACCGGACGGAAGCTGGCGGCGCTGACGAACGACGCACCGCAATGTCGCGCGCTGCTGGACCGCGCCGGCGTTCGCTTCGTTGCCCTACCGCCGCGGCGAGACGGCGCGCAATGTGGGTATGACGATGCCGTGCGCTTCGCCCCGGGCGGCGCACGACGGATCGACTATCGACCCGCGGACGTCGGCGTCGCCTGCCCGGTCGCGGCGGCGCTGGCGATGTGGGAGTGGAATGTCGTCCAACCGGCAGCGCAGCGGCATTTCGGATCGCGCGTCGCGAGCATCGAGCATTTCGGCAGCTACAACTGCCGCCGCATGTATGGCCGCGATCAGGGAAGCTGGAGCGAGCACGCCACCGCCGACGCGATCGACATCGCCGGCTTTCGCCTGGCCGATGGCCAGCGGGTAACCGTCGTGCGCGATTGGACGAAGGGCGGCGACAAGGCTGCGTTCCTGCGCGAGGTGCGGGACGGCGCCTGCCGACTGTTCGCGACGACGCTGTCGCCCGACTATAATGCGGCGCACCGCGATCACCTTCACCTAGACCAGGCCGATCGGGGCGCGATGGGCTGGCGCGCCTGTCGCTAGCGCGGCTCGCGCATCAGCCACACGACCTTGCCGATCACCGCGATGCTGCCGTCGGGAATCGGCGGCGCGTCGGGATTGTCGCTCGTCGCCTCGATCCGCGAGAGCCCGGCACGCACCCGCTTGACCATCGTCACGCCGTCGACCTGGATGACGAACGGCTCCCCGCGCATGCCTGGCACCCGCCGCGCGAGATCGACGACGATCATGTCGCCGTCGAGCAGTCCCGGTTCCATCGAGTTGCCGCGCACGCGGATCACCCCCGCCTTTCCCTCACGCAACCGTAGTCGTGCGGCGAGTGCTGGATCGAGCATCTCCGTCCCCAGCAGCACCTCGCCGTCGACGAAGGCGCCGCCGCCGGCCGAGGCGACGACGTCGAGCCGCGGCACGGGAAACGAGCGCGGGCCGGCTTCCGCGCCCAGCAACGCCTCGGCCACCCCGAAATAGTCGGAGAGCCGCCGGCGATCCTCGCGGTCCAGCTCTCGCGGCGTACCGCGCTTCACATATTGCTGGAGATAGGCCGCGTTGCGCCCGATCAGGTCGGACAGGGCTGCCAGGCTGACGCCATCGCGCGTCGCCAGCGCCAGCAGAGACGCACGGGGATCGTTGGTGTCCATAGCCCGAACACTAGCCTAGGAAATTTTCCTAGACAAGTAGGAAATGGGAACGGAACAGGAACGTGTAAGCCGACTCGGAAAGGCACACACATGTCCCTGCTCATCAAGATCAACCGCTTTTGCCGCGCGACGCACATGCCACCGACCAAGTTCGGACGGCTTGCCGTCAACGATCCCCGGCTCGTCCACGACCTGCGACTGGGGCGCCAGCCGCGCCGCAAGACGGTCGAGCGGGTCGAGCGCTTCATCGCGGAGGCTCGGCCGTGATCAATGTCGCCATCACCGATGCAGCCCCCCTGCTGGCCAGCGCGCTCCGCCGTTCGGCGATCGCCGCAGGCATATCGATCGACATCGTGCAGGCGATCGAGCGGCCATGGGCGAGCCTTACCTTTTCAGGCACGCGTCACTGCCTGACGCTCACCATGGAGAGCGGTAAGCACGCGGACGAATGGCTTGCCGCCATCGAGTCGGCTGCACTCCTCATGCGCGGTCACGTCGCCGGCGAGCCAGCCTTGGTCGCGCGCCGGCAGCTAGCGGATTTGATAGAAGCGACGATCGAGGTCGTCACGATCGAGGATGGCTGAATGCCCATGCGAGTGGGTCGTGACCTTCGTTACCTTTACCCGCGTGACGGCATTTTCATTTGATATAACGTTACATGGTCGTTAGTCGCGCCCGACGACAAGCAAGCGTTCGGGGAATATCGATGATCAAGGCCGTCCTCCTGTCTACCGTGGCGCTCGCCATGGCGACCCCTGCCGTCGCGCAGACCACCGCTACCCCGGCGCCCCAGCCGGCGTCGCCGCGTGGCGACGTGATCGTCACCGCGCCGGTTACGACCAGCGAACGCGACGTGTTGCAGGGCACGTCGATCCTGTCGGGCGAAGAGCTGACGCGCGAGTTGCGGCCGACGATCGGCGAGACGCTGGCACGTCAGCCCGGCGTCTCGGCGACGTCGTTCGGCCCCAGCGCCTCGCGGCCGATCCTGCGCGGCTTCCAGGGCGACCGGATCCGCGTACTGACCGATGGCATCGGTTCGATCGACGTGTCGAACACCAGCGTCGACCACGCCGTCGTCATCGATCCGCTACTCGCCGAGCGGATCGAAGTCCTGCGTGGCCCGTCCGCGCTGCTGTTCGGATCGTCGGCGGTGGGCGGCGTCGTCAACGTCATCGATACGCGCATCCCACGCACCGTTCCCGAGAACGGCTATCGCTTCAACGGCATCGCCAGCTTCGGTTCGGCCGCGACCGAGCGCAGTGCCGGCGCCGCCGCCGACGTTGCGGTGACGAAGAACATCGTGCTCCACGCCGACGGATCCTATCTGAAGGCCGACGACCTGCGTACCGGCAACGGCTATCTGCTGTCGCCCCAGGCGCGCGCCGCCGCGCTGTCGCAGGTCGGCAAGCCGCAGGACACCGACGAGCCGATCGACTTCGCCGCCTCCGCCGCGCTGCGCGATCGCCTGCCCAATTCGGCGGCGCGCACCTGGACGGCGGGTGCCGGCGTCTCGCTCATCACCGATACCGGCAATCTCGGCATCGCCTATAGCCATTACGACAGCCTCTATGGCGTGCCGATCCGCTATGCGACCGAGATCGGCCAGGAGCAGGAGGCGCCGCGGCTGTCGGTCGTCCAGAACCGCCTCGACCTGCGCGGCGAGGTCGAGACGGGTGGCGGCTTCCTCGACAGGATCCGCATCCGCGCCGGTCAGGCGAGCTATCGCCATTTCGAGCTGGAGCCGGACGGCGCGGTCGGCACCGCCTTCTACAACAACGGGTTGGAGGGCAGGCTCGAGCTGGTCCAGGCCAATCACGGCGGCTGGACGGGAGCGTCGGGGGCGCAGTTCTTCAATCGCCAGTTCAACGTCGTCGGCGACGAGGCATTCCTGCCGCGCAACGAGACCAACCAGACCGGGCTCTTCACGCTGCAGCAGTATAGCAACGGCGCGTTCCGTGCCGAAGGCGGATTGCGGTACGAGTTGACCGATCTCGCCGCACGCACGCCCAGCGACGACGACCGCTTCTTCCGCGGCGATCGGCATTTCGAAGCCCTGTCGGCCTCGCTCGGGGCCAGCTACGCCCCGACCGACTCGATCCGCATCGGCGTCAACGGCTCGCGTACCGAGCGCGCGCCTTCGGCCGAGGAGCTGTTCGCCAACGGCGCCCACGCCGGCACCCAGGCCTATGAGCTCGGCAGCCCCGACTTCCGGCTGGAGAAGTCGTGGGGGCTGGAGGGCACCATCCACGCCCACGGCAACGGCTTCAGCATCGACGCGTCGGCCTATTACAACTGGTTCACCAACTATATTTCCGAGAACCAGGTCGATGCCGCGATATGCCAGGCGGCCGCCGCGCCCTCCGGCCGCACGGTCGACCTCCCCTGCTTCCAGTACCAACAGCGCGACGCGCGCTACTGGGGGTTCGAGGCCGATGCCTCGGTGCGTGTTGCGCAGATCGGCAGCTATCAGATCAACGCCGACATCCTGGGCGATTATGTTCGTGCGACGATCGTCGACCAGGGCCCTGTCCCGCGGATCCCGGCGCCGCGCGTACTCGGCGGGGTCGAGGCGCAGGGCGACACGCTGAGCGGCCGTGTCGAGGTGGAGCATGTCTTCGACCAGAACCGCATCGCGCCGTTCGAGACGACGACCAACGAGTACACGATGGTCAACGCCTCGCTCGCGATCTCGCCCTGGGGCAAGGCGAACAAGACCAGCCTGTTGCTGAGCGCGAACAACATCTTCGATGTCGTCGCACGCCGCCATGCGAGCTTCCTGAAGGACTTCGCGCCGCTGGCGGGCCGCGACCTGCGCGTGACGTTGCGGGTGGGGTTCTGAACACCCCACTCCGTTCGTGCTGAGGAGACGCTGAGCGAAGTCGAAGCGCCGTCTCGAAGCCTGTCCTGAGCGCCTGCCTTGCAGGCAGTCGAAGGGCACAGGTGGCTAGGCCTGCCCTTCGAGACGAGGCTTCGACGTCGCTCAGCCTCTCCTTAGGCCGAACGGGGTGCAAGGGCCGTCCAGGCCAGCACCACCCCTTGCCCCCCACCCCCCGACGCCGTACCGCATCCTTGAAAAAGGAGAGTACCACATGGCCGGCATGGGCAAGTTCGACTGGGCGGATCCGTTCCTGCTCGACGAGCAGCTGACGGAGGAGGAACGCCTCGTTCGCGATACCGCGCGCGGCTATGCCCAGGATCGGCTCGCCCCCCGGATCGTCGAGGCGTTCGCCAAGGAACATACCGATCCCGCGATCTTCCGCGAGATGGGCGAGCTGGGCCTGCTCGGCCCGACGATCCCCGAGGAATATGGCGGGGTCGGCGCGAGCTATGTCGCCTATGGCCTGGTCGCGCGCGAGGTGGAGCGGATCGACTCCGGCTATCGCTCGATGATGAGCGTCCAGTCGAGCCTCGTAATGTACCCGATCTATGCCTATGGATCGGAGGAGCAGCGCCATCGCTACCTGCCCAAACTGGCGAGCGGCGAGTGGATCGGCTGCTTCGGCCTGACCGAGCCCGATGCCGGTTCCGACCCCGGCGGCATGACGACGCGCGCGAGGAAGATCGACGGCGGCTATTCGATCTCGGGCGCCAAGACGTGGATTAGCAACGCGCCGATCGCCGACGTCTTCGTCGTCTGGGCGAAGAGCGACGAGCATGGCGGCGCGATCCGCGGCTTCGTGCTGGAAAAGGGCGCCAAGGGCCTGAGCGCGCCCAAGATCGAGAACAAGCTGTCCCTGCGCGCCTCGATCACCGGCATGGTGATGATGGACGAGGTCGAGGTCGGCGAGGACGCCCTGCTGCCCAATGTCGAAGGGCTGAAGGGGCCGTTCGGCTGCCTCAATCGTGCGCGCTACGGCATCAGCTGGGGCTCGCTCGGCGCTGCCGAGTTCTGCTTCCACGCCGCGCGGCAATATGGTCTCGATCGCAACCAGTTCGGCACAGCGTTGGCGGGTCGCCAGCTCTACCAGAAGAAGCTGGCCGACATGGAGACGGAGATCGCACTCGGGCTGCAGGCAAGCCTGCGCGTTGGCCGGCTGATGGACGAGGGTCGTTTCGCACCGGAGATGGTCAGCCTGGTGAAGCGCAATAATGTCGGCAAGGCGCTGGCGATCGCCCGCGACGCACGCGACATGCATGGCGGCAACGGCATCTCGGGGGAATATGGCGTGATGCGCCACCTGATGAACCTCGAAACCGTCAACACCTATGAAGGCGCGCACGACGTCCATGCGCTGATCCTGGGCCGCGCGATCACGGGGATCGCGGCGTTTTGATCGAGGTACGCCCCTCCCCTTCAGGGGAGGGGACGGGGGTGGGGGATGCCTTGCAGAGTGCATCGCCTGCCGCCCCGCCCCACCCCAACCCCTCCCCTGAAGGGGAGGGGCTATCGCGCTTCCCCCTGGCCGGCCTGAAGGTCGTCGAGCTGGCCCGCATCCTTGCGGGGCCATGGGCAGGACAGGTGCTCGCCGATCTCGGCGCGGATGTGGTCAAGGTCGAAAGCCCCGAGGGCGACGACACCCGCCGCTGGGGGCCGCCGTGGATCGAGAACCCCGACGGTACGCGCGACGCCGCCTATTACCATGCCGCCAACCGCGGCAAGCGATCGGTCGTCGCCGACTTCACCACCGCCGATGGGCAACGGCTGGTCCGCGATCTGATCGCCGATGCCGATGTCGTCATCGAGAATTTCAAGGTCGGCGGCCTCACCAAATACGGCCTCGACTATCCCAGCCTGTCGGCGATCAATCCGCGGCTAGTCTATTGCTCGATCACCGGCTTCGGCCAGGACGGGCCATACGCCCATCGCCCCGGCTACGACTTCATCATCCAGGGGCTGGGCGGGATCATGGACCTGACCGGCGAGCCGGACGGCGCGCCGCAGAAGTCGGGCGTGGCGTTCGCCGACATCTTCACCGGGCTGTATAGCGTCATCGCGATCCAGGCGGCGCTGGCGATGCGCGAGCGAACCGGGCGCGGGCAGCATATCGACATGGCGCTGCTCGACACCATGACCGGCGTCCTCGCCAACCAGGCCGCCAATTACTTCGCCAGCGGCGTCACCCCGCCGCGTGTCGGCAACGCGCACGTCAACGTCTCGCCCTATGCGGTGTTCGAGGCGGCGGACGGCTGGTTCATCCTGGCGGTCGGCAACGACGGCCAGTTCCGTCGCTTCTGCGAAGCCGTCGGTCTGGAAGCGCGCGACGAATGGGCGACCAACGCCGAGCGGCTGGAACACAAGCCGGCACTATTCGCCGCGATCACCGCCCTCACCCGCGCCGTGCCGCGCGACGAACTGCTGTCGCGGCTGGAGGCGGCGGGCGTGCCGGCCGGGCCGATCAACACGGTCGAACAGGCGCTGAACGACCCGCAGGTGCAGGCTCGCGGGATGGTCGTCGCGGGTGAGCGGATCGCCGGGCTGCGCACGCCGATCCGCTTTTCCGATGCCGAACTGGCGCTTGGCCGCCCGGCGCCCAGGCTAGGCGAAACGCCCTAGGCGGCGACAACTTCCGGCGCCGGGCGGCGCGCGTAAAGGCCATAGGCCAGGATCACCGCATAGCAGGCCGCCGGCAGGATCAGCGCGAAGTGCAGGCTGCCCGAGCTGTCGGCGAGCAGGCCGGTCAGCGGCGGCACGATCGCGCCGCCGACGATCGCGGTAGCGATGACGCCCGATCCCTCGCCGGCACGCTTGCCCAACCCTTCGCTCGCCAGGGCGAAGATGGTCGGGAACATGATCGAGTTCATCAGCCCGATCGCCAGCAGCGTCCAGCCCGAGACGAGCCCGCTGGTGTTTGCCGAAATGAGGATCAGCGCGATCGCCCCCGTCGCGACGCCGGCCAGCACCTTGCCCGGCGAGACCCGCGTCAGCAGATACGCGCCGATGAAGCGACCGACGAGCGCACCGCCCCAGTAGAAGGGCACATGCTTGCCCGCCGCCTGGTCGGTCAGCCCCATCACCGACGGCTGCATCAGATAGTTCACGATCAGCGAGCCGATCGCGACCTCCGCACCGACGTAGAGGAAGATGCACAGCGCACCGATACCGAAGCGCGGGCGGCCGAGCAGATTGAACGCCTGCAGGATCGAACCCTGGTGGCTCTGCTCTTCCTGCAGCCGGTTGCGCCGCGTCCACACGACGGCGGCGACGATCGCCAGCGCGACGGCGAGGCCGAGATAGGTGTGGACCACCGTTTTCGTCTCGGCGGCGCGATAGGCGTCGAGCGCGGCGCCCGACAGCGTCGCCGGGTCGATCGTGGCGAGGCCGCCGAGGATCACGACCGAGCCGACATAGGGGAAGATCGTCGTGCCGAGCGAGTTGAACGCCTGCGCGAAGGTCAGGCGGCTGTGCGCCGTCTTGGGCTTGCCGAGCAGCGAGATCAACGGGTTGGCGACGACCTGGACGATGGTGATGCCGCTGGCGAGGACGAATAGCGCGAACAGGAACACGCCGAACGTCGCCGACGAACTGGCCGGGATGAACAGCAGGCAGCCGACCATCATCGTGAGCAGGCCGATCACCGCCGAGCGCATGTAGCCTGCGCGCCGCACGATCGCCGCCGCCGGGATCGACACGATCGCATAAGCCGCGAAGAACGCCGACTGGACGAGCAACGCCTGGGCGTAGTTGAGCGTGAACAGCTCCTTCAGCTTGGGGATGATGACGTCGTTGAGCGACGTGATCCCGCCAAAGATGAAGAACAGCGCGAAGACGAAGACGCGCAGGTCGGGGGCGTCATAGCCGTGGGCGGCATCGCCCGCCGCCGCCGGATCGCTCGACGACGTCGCGTCTACGTGCATGACCATGAAATCCCCGCCCTCTTGTGTCGTCGTGATGCGGACGGGCATAGGCGGGCGGCGGGGGCGCTGGCAAGCAAGCTTGGACATGGCTAGACCCGCGCGGCGATGACCCGCTTCACCGTCAACAACCAGCCGGTCGAGTACCGCCTCGATCCCGACACGCCGTTGCTGTGGGCGCTGCGCGACGCATCGAACCTGACCGGCACCAAATATGGCTGCGGCACGGGGCAGTGCGGCGCGTGCATCGTCGATGTCGACGGCCGCGCGGTGCCGTCGTGCCGGATGACGATCGCCGAGGCAGAGGGCACTTACGTCACCACGATCGAGGGGCTGTCGCGCGAGCGCAACCACCCGCTCCAGCTCGCCTTCATCGCCGAGAATGTGTCGCAGTGCGGCTATTGCATCCCCGGCTTCATCATGGCCGCGTCGGTGCTGCTCCGAAAGGATGCCGATCCCAGCGAGGAAGCGATCCGCAGCACGCTGACCAACCTGTGCCGCTGCGGCATCTATCCCCGCGTCGTCGAGGCGGTTCAGCGCGCCGGCCGGGCGCTGCGCGGCGAGGAAGTCATCCCGGCGGGCGCCAGGCCCGGGATCGACCCCGCCGATGCCGCGCGCGTGGTGCCGGCGCTGGTGCCACCGGCCAGATAGCTTTCGGAACGCTGACGGACCAATTCAGCCTCCGCTCAACGCCACGCCTCTATTCCCGTCTCATCATCGGGGCCGGCTCGTGCGCCGGCGTTGGAGGGATGGGTTATGAGGAAGATATTTGCGGCGCTGCTGGCGGCGACGGCACTGGCGCCGGCGACGGCCTGGGCACAGGAGGAGCAGGGGCGGCCGGAAGGCCCCGGCATGAGCCGCCGCGCCGAACTGCGCGAGATGCGCCGCGCCAACGCCGGCGAGGAGCAGAGTCGAGGCCGCGACGAATGGCGGCAGATGCGCGAGGAGCGTCGCGAGATGCAGCCCGGCATGCCCGAGGCGCCGCGTTTCGAGCGCCCCGCCCCCGCCCCCGCCGCGCCGGTGGCCCAGTCGTTCGATCGCCAGGATCGCGGCCAGTGGCGCGGCAATCGCGACCAGGGTCAGCGCTGGGACGGCGGCGATCGCCAGCAGCGCCAGCAGCGCCCCGACGTCGCTGCCGGCCAGGACCGCCCCGATCGCGGCGTCTGGCGCGACCAGCAGCGCTTTGGCGGCGGTGGCAACGATCGGCCCGACTGGCGCAACGGCAACCGTGACGACCGGCGCGGCGACCTGCGCCCCGACCGCCGCGACGAGCGCGCCGAGTTCGACCGCCGCCAGCGCCGCGACGATGCCTGGCAGGACCGCGGCCGCTACGACGGCGGCTGGGCGGGCAATCGCTTCGCCGGCAACGGCAACGGCTGGCGCGGCAACCAGGGTGGCTGGGATCGCGACTGGCGGCAGGATCGGCGCTACGACTGGTCGAGCTGGCGGTCGCGCAACGAGCGCGCCTATCGCCTGCCGCGCTACTATGCGCCGCCGGGCTGGGGCTATGGCTATCGCCGCTTCTCGATCGGCGTGACGCTGGCGCCGCAGCTGTGGGGCCAGAGCTATTGGCTCGACGACCCTTGGTCGTATCGCCTGCCCGAGGCCTACGGCCCCTTCCGCTGGGTCCGCTATTACGACGATGCGATGCTGATCGACGTGCGCACCGGCCGGGTCGTCGATATCGTCTACGACATCTTCTATTGATCGAAGCGCGAGCGGGTCCGGCAGCGATGCCAGACCCTCTTGCCTTTGCGCACGCCGCGGGGGCAGATGCCGCGATGTTCCGTCGCAAGCCCGCCCCCGACATCCAGCTCCGCGCCCGGATCGGCACCGACGTCGCCGCCCGGGTCGAAGCGAACCCCCGCGTCGTCAATGCCGGCGCCAGCGCAGCGCAGGTCTATTATCATGACGACTTCCTCGATCCCGGTCTGTGCCGGCTACTGATCGAGACGATCGATGCCAATCGCCGCCCGTCGACGCTGCTGTCCGACCGCGCGGGCACCGGCTTTCGCACCAGCGAGAGCTGCGACATGGACCGCTGGTCGCCGACGATCCGGCCGATCGACGAATCGATCGCCGACCTGCTCGGCATCCCACCCGAGCATGGCGAGACGATGCAGGGCCAGCGCTACGCCCCCGGCCAGCAGTTTCGCGCCCACCACGACTATTTCCACGACAAGGAAAGCTATTGGGCGGCGATGCAGGCGTCGGGCGGCCAGCGGACGTGGACCGCGATGATCTATCTGAACGATGTCGAGGAGGGCGGCGCGACCTGGTTTCCGCAGGCGGGGATCAAGGTGTCGCCCAAGCGCGGCCTGTTACTGACGTGGAACAACATGAAGCCTGACGGCAGCCCCAACGAACTGACGCTGCACGAGGGCATGCCGGTGGTCGAGGGGACGAAGTACATCGTCACCAAATGGTTTCGCGAGCGGCCGTGGACGGTGCATAGCGGGTAGCGGGATACCCGAAGTTCGCAAAAGTCGCGACATCTACGCGCGCGGGCGTGATGGGAAGACCTACGTGCTATAACTGCCCTCACCCTTCCCAGTCGGCTTCGCCGAGCGGGCCCCTTCCCTCTCCCGCTGGGAGAGGGAATATGTCGCCAAAGGCGACGAAGGGTGAGGACGGCTACGGCTGTTTCAAAGAACGACCATGCCGCTGGCACATCGCTGCCGTGTAGGACAGCACTTAATGGCAGCGCCGAGTGACGCGGGTGAGGCTGCCCCGCAGCCTCACCCGCGTCACTCCCATTCGATCGTGCCCGGTGGCTTCGAGGTATAGTCGTAGACCACGCGGTTGACGCCCTTCACCTCGTTGACGATCCGCGTCGCCACGCGCGGCAGGAAGTCGCTGGGGAAATCGAACACCGCGGCGGTCATGCCGTCGGTCGAGGTCACCGCGCGCAGCGCCAGGACGTGGTCGTAGGTGCGGCCATCGCCCATCACGCCGACCGTCTTGACCGGCAGCAGCACCGCAAACGCCTGCCAGATCGCGTCGTAGAGGCCAGCCGCGCGGATCTCCTCGAGATAGATCGCGTCGGCCTTGCGCAGGATGTCGCAGCGCTCCTTGCTGACCTCGCCCGGGATGCGGATGGCGAGACCGGGACCGGGGAACGGGTGGCGACCGACGAACGCCTCGGGCAGGCCAAGCTCGCGACCAAGCTCGCGAACCTCGTCCTTGAACAGCTCGCGCAGCGGCTCGACGAGCTTCATGTTCATCCGCTCGGGCAGGCCACCGACGTTGTGGTGGCTCTTGATCGTGACCGACGGCCCGCCGGTGAAGCTGACGCTCTCGATCACATCGGGATACAGCGTGCCCTGCGCCAGGAACGCGGCACCGCCGATCTTCCTCGCCTCCTCCTCGAAGACGTCGATGAAGGTCTTGCCGATGAACTTGCGCTTCGCCTCAGGATCGGTGACGCCGGCGAGGCCGTTCATGAACAGCGTCTCGACGTTCACCGCGATCAGCGGGATGTTGTAGTGGTTGCGGAACAGGCTGACGACCTGGTCGGCCTCGCCCGAGCGCATCAGGCCATGGTCGACGAAGACGCAGGTCAGCTGGTCGCCGATCGCCTCGTGGATCAGCACCGCCGCCACCGCCGAATCGACGCCGCCCGACAGGCCGCAGATGACCTTTTCCTTGCCGACCTGCGCACGGATGTCGGCGATCTTCGCCTCGCGGAATTCGGCCATCGTCCAGTCGCCCTTCAGGCCGCAGACGTGGCGGGCGAAATTAGTGATCAGCTTGGCACCATCGGGGGTATGCACGACCTCCGGGTGGAACTGCATCGCGTAGATGCGACGCTCGTCGTTGGCGATGACGGCATGGGGCGCGCCGGGCGACGTCGCGACGGCGCAGAAGCCGGGCGCCAGCTCGGTCACCTTATCGCCGTGGCTCATCCACACCTGATGGCGCTCGCCCTCCTGCCACAGCGCATCGAAGAGCGCGCAGCCGTCGGTCACCTCGATGAAGGCGCTGCCGAATTCGCCGCTGCTGCCCTTTTCCACCCGACCGCCGAGCTGGTTGGTCAGCGCCTGCTGGCCGTAGCAGATGCCGAGCAACGGTACGCCCGCGTTCAGGATCTCGTCGGGAATCGTCGGGCTACCCGCGTCGACGACGGAGGCGGGGCCGCCCGACAGGATGACGCCGGCTGGGTTCATCCGCCGGAATGCCTCTGCGGCGGACTGGAAGGGGGCGACTTCGCTGTAGACACCGCCCTCGCGCACGCGGCGGGCGATCAGCTGAGTCACCTGGCTGCCGAAGTCGACGATCAGGATCGAATCAGAAGGCTGGATCATGGCGAGCCGATAAACGGTGGGGCGCGTTTGGTCACCCCTAGTTCCTCCCCCGGAAGGGGGTGTGCAGCCGCAGGCTGACGGAGGGGTATTTGCCGAGGGCGGTGTTGCTCCGGAGATTACCCCTCCACCACCGCTTCGCGGCGGTTTCCCTCCCCCTCCGGGGGAGGATTTTCCACTTATCGGACCGGCTTGACCTGCAAGCCCGTCCACTTCGCCGCGAACGCCCATTCGTCGGCCGTCTCGGCGATCACCTTGTCGGTCGGCTTGCCCGAGCCATGGCCGGCGCGCGTCTCGATGCGGGCGATGTGCGGCTTGTCGCCGGTGTCGGCGGCCTGCAGCGCAGCGGTGTATTTGAAGCTGTGGCCCGGCACCACGCGATCGTCGGTGTCGGCAGTCAGCACCATCACCGCCGGATAGGCGCGCCCGCCCTTGATGTTGTGATAGGGAGAATAGGCGTAGAGTGTGCGGAAGTCGGCCTCCTTGGACGGATAGCCGTAATCGTCGACCCAATATCGCCCGGCGGTGAAGCGGTCGAAGCGCAGCATGTCCATGACGCCGACGGCCGGCAGCGCGGCTTGGAACAGGTCGGGCCGCTGGTTGGTGACCGCGCCGATCAACAGCCCGCCGTTCGACCCGCCCTGGACGGCGAGCCCGTCCTTCGTGGTGACGCCCGTCTTCTTCAGATACTCGCCCGCGGCGATGAAGTCGTCGAAGACGTTCTGCTTCTTCGCCAGCCGCCCGGCATCGTGCCACGCGTTGCCATATTCGCCACCGCCACGGATGTTGGCGACGGCCAGCACCCCGCCCTGTTCCAGCCACGCGATCCGCGTCGCCGAGAAGCTGGGCGTCACCGAGATGTTGAAGCCGCCATAGGCGTACAGCAGCGTCGGCGCGGGGCCGGTGACGTCGCGGCGCTTGACCACGAACATCGGGACCTTGGCGCCGTCCTTCGACGGGTAGAAGACCTGGGTGACCTGATATTGCTTCGGGTCGAACGCAACCTTGGGCGCGGCCCAGACCGACTGCTGGCCGGTCTTCACATCGTAGCGATAGATCGTCGTCGGCTGGTTGAAGCTGGTGAACGAGTAGAAGGTCTCGCTATCGTCCTGCGACCCGCTGAAGCCGCCGATCGAGCCGATACCGGGCAGCGGCACCGTGCCGAGCGGCTTGCCGTCGAGGCTGAAGCGGCGCGGCTCGCTCTTCACATCGACCAGATAGTCGAGCAGCAGCTGGCCGCCGACCAGATCGGCGCCGTCGAGGACCGAGCGATCTTGCGCCACGATCTCGCGCACCGCCGGCCCCTTGGCGACATCCATCGCGACGATGCGCTTGCGCGGCGCGTCGAGATCGGTCGTCCAGTAGAAGGTGGAGCCGGTATTGCCGACCAGCGACCAATCGTTGGCGATCGTGGGGATCAGCACCTTGGGGCTCGCGCCCGGCGTCGTCAGGTCGAGCACCGCGACCGCGTTCTTGCGATCGGTGCCTTCGGTCGAGGTGATGACCAGCCACTTGCCGTCTTCGGTGACGCGGGCGCTGTTGCCCCACTTGGGCTTGTCGGGGGTCGACCAGATCAGCCGGTCGGCCGACTGCGGCGTGCCGATGCGGTGGAAATAGACCGCCTGATTCTCGTTCAGTGCCTGGAACTTGGAGCCGTTCGCGGGTTCGGGGAAGCGCGAATAGTAGAAGCCACTGCCGTCCTTGGCCCAGCTGTACGCCGAGAATTTCGACCATTCGATCGTGTCGGGCAGCGGCTGGCCGGTGGCGACGTCGAGGACGCGGACGGTGCGCCAGTCGGTGCCGCCGTCCTGGATGGTGTAGAGCAGCCTGGCGCCATCCTCCGACGGCAGCCACTCGCCCAGCGCGGTCGCGCCATCCTTCGACAGCATGTTCGGATCGATGAGCAGCCGGCCCTCACCCGCCAGGGTATCGCGGACGTAGATCGGCGACTGGTTCTGCAGGCCCGCGTTGCGCGAATAGAAATAGCGCCCGCCCTTCTTCACCGGGGTGCCGAAGCGCTCATAGTCGATCAGCGTCTTCAGCCGCTCCTTGAAGATGTCGCGGCCGGGCAATGTTGCCAGATAGGCGTCGGTGACCTTGTTCTGCTCGGCGACCCAGGCGGCGACCGCAGGATCGGTGCGCACGTCGTTCTCCAGCCAGCGATAGGGATCGGCGACCTTGACCCCGAACTGCTCGTCGACCTGATCGACGCGGCGGGTGTCGGGATAGCTGAGGCGGGTCATCGGTGCGGCGGCCTTCGGAGCGGTCTGGGCGAGGACGGGAGCGGCGGAGAGGCAGAGGGCGAGCAGCAGCGCACGACGCATGAAGGTCTCCAGAAACGAGAAGAGCCGCAACCCTACGGGGTTGCGGCTCCGTTCTCAAGCGCGTGAGACTTTGTCTCAGGCAGCCTGGTCGAAGTCCTCGTCGGTCATCACCGGGCCCGAATCCTGGCCCTTGGCGGCGACGTCGCGGTCGACGAACTCGATGATCGCCATCGGCGACGCATCCGACTGGCGGATGCCAGCCTTGATGATGCGGGTGTAGCCGCCGTTGCGCGAGGCGTAACGCTCACCGAGCACGTCGAACAGCTTCACCAGCTGCGCGTCGTCGAGCAGGCGGGCGTGCGCCAGACGACGGTTCGACAGGCCACCCTTCTTGGCGAGGGTGATCAGCTTCTCGACGTAGGGACGCAGTTCCTTCGCCTTGGCAACGGTGGTCGTGATCTGCTCATGCTTGATGAGCGCCGCCGCCATGTTGCGGAACAGAGCGGCGCGATGCGCGGAGGTACGCTGAAGCTTACGACCGCCAACACGATGACGCATGGGTATTTCCTTCTTCGTTCGTCAGGGGGCCGTCTGACGGAACCCCGGGACTGGTGGAGGCGATGGTCCACCCGATTTAAGCCACCCCGACGGAAGCCGGGGTCCAGTTGCGGCCACGACGCGGGAGTAAATCCCGCGTCGTCAGACGGAGCTTTCGGCTCCGCTGGCCGGGCCTGGCCTGTCTCCGCAGCAAGCGAGCTTGCCACGGTGCAGGCTCAGCCCATGATTTCCTGCTCGAGCTTCTTGGCCATTTCCTCGATGTTCTCGGGCGGCCAGCCCGGGATTTCCATGCCGAGGCGCAGGCCCATCGACGAGAGCACTTCCTTGATCTCGTTGAGCGACTTGCGGCCGAAGTTCGGGGTGCGCAGCATCTCGGCCTCGGTCTTGCCGACCAGATCGCCGATGTAGATGATGTTGTCGTTCTTCAGGCAGTTCGCCGACCGCACCGACAGCTCGAGCTCGTCCACCTTCTTGAGGAGGTAGCGGTTGATCTGCTGCGTGTCGCCGGCAGGCTCGCCCGCCGCCGGCACCGCGGCGTGACCGATCGGCGCCGAGACGCGGGTGATCGACGAATCGTCGAAGTGGACGAACAGCGCCAGCTGGTCCTGGAGGATGCGGCCGGCATAGGCCACCGCGTCTTCCGGGGTCACGGTGCCGTCGGTCTCGATCGTCAGCGTCAGCTTGTCATAGTCGAGGTCCTGGCCGACGCGGGTCGGATCGACCTTGTACGACACCTGGCGCACCGGCGAATAGAGCGCGTCGACGGGGATGAGGCCGATCGGCGCATCGACCGGGCGGTTCGCGGCAGCCGCGACATAGCCCTTACCGACGTCGGCGGTCAGCTCCATGTTGAGCGTCGCCCCCTCGTCGAGGTGGCAGATGACCAGCTCGGGGTTCATCACCTCGATATCGCCCGACACCGCGATGTCGCCAGCCTTCACCTCGGCCGGGCCGGTGGCGGACAGCTGGAGACGCTTCGGGCCTTCGCCCTGCATGCGGATCGCGACCTGCTTCACGTTCAGGACGATGTCGGTCACGTCCTCGCGCACGCCGGCGAGGCTCGAGAACTCGTGCAGAACGTTTTCGATCTTGATCGACGTCACCGCAGCACCCTGCAGCGACGAGAGAAGCACGCGGCGCAGCGCGTTGCCGAGCGTCAGGCCGAAGCCGCGCTCGAGCGGCTCGGCAACGAAGGTCGCCTTCCGCTTGCCGTCACCGCCCTTCTTCTCCAGGCCGTTCGGCTTCTTGAGTTCCTGCCAGTTCTTTGCGTTGACAGCCACGGGGTTCCCCTGGGTTGGAGGCCGGTGGGGAGCCGGCCTCGGAATTAATAGCGCCGACTCGTCAGCCGGCGCGAAAGTCGAGAAAGTTGAGACCCTGCGGCCCCAACTCGCTCACATCAGACGCGGCGACGCTTCGACGGACGCACGCCGTTGTGCGGGATCGAGGTCACGTCGCGGATCGACGTGATCTGGAAACCGACCGCCTGCAGCGCGCGAAGCGCCGACTCGCGGCCCGAACCCGGACCCTTCACCTCGACCTCGAGCGTACGGACGCCGTGCTCGGCGGCCTTCTTGCCCGCGTCCTCGGCCGCGACCTGCGCCGCGTACGGGGTCGACTTGCGCGAGCCCTTGAAGCCCATCATGCCGGCCGATGACCAGCTGATCGCATTGCCCTGCGCATCGGTGATGGTGATCATGGTGTTGTTGAAGCTGGCGTTCACGTGAGCGACGCCTGCGGTGATGTTCTTGCGCTCGCGCCGACGAATGCGCTGCGGTGCCTGAGCCATGTGGTATTCCTGACCTGAATCTCAAGAGTGACGCCGAGGCAACGATGAAACCGCGATACTGAAAGCGCGGGTGCCTCCGGCGGAGTAAATCGCCCCCTGGACGATTTACTTCTTCTTGCCGGCGATCGGCTTTGCCTTGCCCTTGCGGGTGCGCGCATTGGTATGCGTGCGCTGGCCGCGGACCGGCAGGCCCTTGCGATGACGCAGGCCACGATAGCAGGCCAGATCCATCAGGCGCTTGATGTTCATCGCCGTCTGGCGACGGAGATCGCCTTCGACGGTGTACTCGGCGTCGATCGCCTCGCGGATCTGCAGGACTTCGGCGTCCGACAGGTCCTGGACGCGACGCTCGGGCGCGATCTCAAGCTTGGTCACCAGCTCCTGCGCCTTGGCGGGGCCGATGCCGTGAATGTACTGAAGCGCGATCAGAACGCGCTTGTTGGTCGGGATGTTAACACCCGCGATACGTGCCATGAATATATTCTCCTAGCTCCACAGCGATCGGCATGGCTGACGACCGCTATCTCGACGCGTTGACTCCGCCACGCACGAGAACGGCGAGCACGCTGATGCGCCGCCGGAATCATGTGTATCGGAGAGGTGGAGCAACTAGGGTCGCGCAAACGCCGTGTCAAGCGACGGGTTCCCATTGAATCCGTGCGGATTTACGGCCAGTTTACCAATTCGGGCGCAAATAGTGCCCATGACCCCTGCGACTCGCCCGATCAAGCACATCGCGCGCAAGCTGGACCGCGCAGCGCCGGCCGCCGAGCCCTGGCGCGCGCCGGCGATCCCCGATCTGGTCGCGCGGATCGAGGCGGCGCTGCATGACCGGCGGGCAGCGTAGGGACGTTCGCCCCTGCCAACGACGACGCGCTGCCAACACCGACGCGCTGAGGTTGCGTCAGTATCGCCGGCGTGGAGGACGCTTACCGCCCGAGATCCTGAAACAAGTTCAGGATGACGGCAGGCCTTATTGGCGCGCTCATCCACATTTCCTACGGGCCGTCATGCTGAACTTGGTTCAGCGTCTCTTCGAGATCAGACCTTTTCGCGCCAATGGCCTATAGCTGTACTCGTCGCGGCGGCCGATCGCCGCCCCGATCATCGCGATCGCAAGAAGTCAGGCCAATACCGGCGGCACCCGGCCAAGCATCGCGCTTGCCAGCAGCATCACCGACAGGCCGGCCGACAGGCCGCACAGCACATAGCCGACGTAGATCAGGTTACGCGGATTGGGCTGGCTCAGGCGGCGATTGCGCGACGCCCCCGACAGCACGAAGCTCATCAACATCCCATAGGTAAACACAACCGCGCCCAGCATTCGATCCCTCGCTCTACCAGCTACGGCGTCGCCCCCCGGCTCCGCCTTCATGGGCAGCACCATAGATCAAGGGGTGCTGACAAGACGTTAACCACGCCAACCGGGGCGAAAACGCGATGAATTCAATCGGGCAGCAGGATCCTGGCGATCAGTCCGGGGTTGTTATCCGCCAATTCGAACGTCCCGCCGTGAAGCCGGGCAACCGCCTCGATCAACGCCATGCCCAGCCCCGCCCCCGGGGTGGTGCGGGCGCTGTCGAGCCGGCCGAAGCGCTTCATCGCCTGCGCCCGGTCGGCCTGGGCGATGCCCTCGCCCCGATCCTCAACCTGGATGGCGAAGCCGCCGGCGACGCGGGTCAGCCGCAGGACCGCCTGGCGTCCCCCGGCGGCATGCTTCAACGCATTGTCGATCAGGTTGGTCAGCGCCTGGCTCAGCAGCTCGCGATGGACGCGGAGCGGCGGCGGCCGGTCCTCGACCACGACGGAAAAGGTGAACCCCGCCTCCTCCGCCACCGGCTCATAGAGCTCGCCGATTTCCTCGACCAGCTCGGCAAGATCGATCGGCGTGAAGCGATCGCGCGACACCGACTCCGACCGGCTGATCTCGATGACCATCGTCAGCATCCGCATGACGAGATCGGTCTCGACGAGCAGCCCCCCCAGCGCGGCCTCGCGCGCCTGGGGATCGGCGATCAACACCGCTTGCTCGGTCTTGGTGCGCAGCCGGGCGAGCGGCGAGCGCAGGTCGTGCGCCATGCTGTCGGTGACGACACGCAACTCGGTCATCAGCCGCTCGACCTTTTCGAGCATCACGTTGAGCCTGACGCCCAGCCGGTCGAACGCGTCGCCCCGTGCCGGCGCGGCGGGAACGCGGCGCGACAGGTCGCCCTGCCCCGCCGCCTCGATCGCATGCGCGATGTCGTCGAGCCGCAGCGCGACATAGCGCGCCAGCACCAGCCCTGCGCCGATGCCGAGTGCCAGCGACAGCATCACCGCGACCGCCAGCGCCCGTTCGATCGCGCGCTGCTCCGCCTCGACCAGATCGAGGCTGCGGCCGACGAGCAGCCAGTAGCGCCCGACCGGGTGCAGCGCATAGCCGACATCGCTGGTGGCCGACGCACCGTCGAGGTCGGCGACGCGGAAATTGGTGGGGACGATCGGCACCGAGACGCGATCGGGCGCATAGCCGCGGACCCGCCGCCCGCCGCTGTCGACGATCGCCAGCAGCAAGGACACGTCGCCCGGCGCGCGCGCGTCGTCGATCGCGCCGCCGACCGCGGCCAGCCCGCCCGATCGATAGACCGCCTGCATCGCATCGGACTTCTCGATCGTCTCGCGACGGACCGCGCCGATCGCGGCGTCGTGGGTCTGTTTCCAGACGAAGCCGACCAGCGCCAGGTTCGATATCAGCGCCAGCGCGATCGCCAGCAGCGCGATCCGCGCCGTGACCGACAGCCGCATCAGCCGCGCGTCACGCGTCGGCGGCCAGCCGATAGCCGGCGCCGCGCACCGTGTGGAGGATCGGGCTGCCGAAGCCGTCCTCGAGCTTGCGGCGAAGGCGGCCGATATGGACGTCGACGACGTTGGAGCCCGGATCGAAGTGATAGTTCCAGATCTTCTCCAGCATCATCGTGCGGGTGACGACCTGGCCGGCATGGCGGGCGAGGAATTCGAGCAGATTGAATTCGCGGGCGCCGAGCGGGATCGAACGCCCGGCGCGCATGACCTGCCGCGACAGCAGGTCGATCTCGAGGTCACCGACGGCGAGGCGGGTCTTCTGCGGCTCGGTCGCGGCGCGATCGGAACGGCGGACCAGCGCCTCGATCCGAGCGGACAGCTCGGCGAACGAGAAGGGCTTGCACAGGTAGTCGTCGGCGCCCGACTTCAGCCCGTCGACCCGGTCGTCGACCGCGGCGAGCGCCGAGAGCATCAGCACCGGCGTGTCGATCCCGGCCGCGCGGATCGCGCTGACCATGGCGAGGCCGTCGAGGCCCGGCAGCATGCGGTCGGCGATGATGAGGTCGAAGATGCCCTCGCTGGCGAGGAACAGGCCGTCGCGACCGTCATGGCATGCTTCGACGGCATAGCCAGCCTCGGCCAGACCCTTGGACAGATAGGCGGATGTCGAGCTGTCGTCCTCGACGATCAAGATCTTGCGGCTCACGCGACCCTTCCACTTCTGCTCCGCCCATACAGGAAAAGCCGGCAGGAAGCACCCTTCCCGCCGGCCTCCGCGATGCCCCGGGGAGAAAGGGGCGTCGTTGCCTGATCTGGGTGCCGGCGGCTTATCCGGGAGTGATCGCCGCCGACGGATGAAGGAATAGCCCAAGTGGTTGAGCTGGGCGGTGAAGCGGTCATGACAATTACGTCATGTGAGAGAGGCAGGTGTGGGGCTCGCATTTTCAACCTCACCCGTTATATTATCGGGCGGAGATCGGCGATGGCCACTGCAGCACCTGATCAAACCGACCGGCTGGACCTCAATGAGTAGATCGCTCGGATCGAGAAGACGCAGGCCGACATTCAGAAGCTGTTCGCCGAAACCACCGAGATCAAGGTGGACACGCGGATCATGCCCTTCACCACGCTGGCTACCGTTGCCGGCGGCGGCGCGGCGTTCTTCGCGGCTGGCGCAACGTTCATCAAGCTGCTGGGCTAGGGCCGCTCGTCGCCCCGGCTAGAGGCCAGGGTGACGACAGCCGATCTTTATCCTAAGCGTCCAAAATCGCCGCGATCGCCCGCGTGACGTCGTCGATCGGCGCCATGCCGTCGACCCGGTGCACCAATCCACGCGCCTCGTAAATCGGCAGGATCGGCGCGGTCTTGGCGCGATATTCGGCCATGCGGGTCCGCACCGTCGCGGCATTGTCGTCGGGCCGGCGCTTGAACTCGGTCGAGCCGCAGACGTCGCAGACGCCCGCGACGGTCGGCAGCTTGTAGCGGTCGTGATAGCCCTCGCCGCAGTTGGCGCAGGTGAAGCGCCCCTCGATCCGGTCGACCAGCGCGTCCTCGTCGACGTCGAGCTCGATGACGTAATCGAGCTTCGCGTCACGCTCGTCGAGCAGTAGGTCGAGCGCCTCGGCCTGCGCCGCGGTGCGGGGATAGCCGTCGAAGATCGCACCGGCGCCGATGCCCGCATCGAGCCGTTCGCCGATCAGGGCCGAGACGATGGCATCCGACACCAGTTCGCCGGCATCCATCACCGCCTTCGCCTGCAGGCCGACAGGCGATCCCGCCTTCACCGCCGCGCGCAGCATGTCGCCGGTCGACAGCTGGACCATGCCGCGGTTCGCCACCAGACGCTGCGACTGCGTACCCTTGCCCGCACCCGGCGGCCCCAACAGGATGATGTTCACCGATACCCCTCCCGGATCGTCGTCAGCGTGGATGCGCCAGCGTCAGCGCAGGCGACCGCCCTTCAGCTTCGCCTTCTTGATCAGATCGCCATACTGATGCGCCAGCAGGTGGCTCTGGATCTGAGTCACCGTATCCATCGTCACGTTGACAACGATCAGCAGACTGGTGCCGCCAAGATAGAAGGGAATCGACAGTGCGGTGACCAGCCATTCGGGCACCAGGCAGATGATCGCCAGATAGGCGGCACCGATCACCGTGATGCGCGTCAGCACGTAATCGAAATAGGTCTCGGTGTTCTTGCCCGGGCGGATGCCGGGAATGAAGCCTCCGTGACGCTTCAAATTCTCGGCCGTCTCCTCGGGGTTGAAGACCACCGCGGTGTAGAAGAACGAGAAGAAAATGATGCCCGCGCCATAGAGCAGCATGTACACGGGGCTGCCGTGCTGCAGATACTGGTTGAGCGTGATGATGAGATCGCCCGTCCAGCTTTCGCCGGCGACCTTGTTGCCCGCGAACTGCGAGATGGTGAGCGGCATCAGCAGCAGCGACGAGGCGAAGATCGGCGGGATCACGCCCGCGGTGTTGATCTTCAGCGGCAGGTGGCTGCGCTCCGCCTGCATGCCCCGCTGCGTCTGGCGCTTGGGATACTGGATCAGGATGCGGCGCTGGGCGCGCTCCATGAAGCAGATGAACAGGACGAGCGCGACGACCGCGACGATGATGCCGACAAGGCGCACCGGATCGAGGCTGCCCGAACGGCCGCCCTCGAGCAAGTTGACCAGCGTCGTCGGCAGATGCGCGACGATGCCCGCCATGATGATGAGCGACACGCCGTTACCGATACCGCGGCTGGTGATCTGCTCGCCGAGCCACATCAGGAACATGGTGCCGCCGATGAGGCTGATGACCGCCGCGACGCGGAACAGCAGGCCCGGCTCGATCACCGCCTGGACACCCGAATTGGCGCCGAGCGTCTCGAGACCCACGGCGATGAAATAGCCCTGGATCGCGGTGAGCAGCACGGTGCCGTAGCGGGTGTACTGGTTCAGCTTCTTGCGACCGCTCTCGCCTTCCTTCTTGATGGCGGCGAGCTGCGGCGACAGCGACGTCGCGAGCTGCACCACGATCGAGGCGGTGATGTAGGGCATCACGCCGAGCGCGATCAGCGACATGCGGCTGAGCGACCCGCCCGAGAAGGTGTTGAAGAAATCGAGCACGCCGCCCTTGGTCTGGTCGGCGAGCAGGCCCAGTGCGGTCGGATCGACGCCGGGCAGCGGCACATAGCTGAGCAGGCGGAAGACGATCAGCGCGCCGATCGTGAACCACAACCTCTTCTTGAGGTCGGTGGCCTGGGCGAATTTCGCCAGGTTCAGGCTCTGCTGCATTCGGTCGGCTGCTGTGGCCATCGTCGTGTGTGATCCTGGAAACGAAAAAGCGGCGGGATGCGTTATTGCCGCCCCGCCGCCCATATAGGCGCGCTGGGCGCCTTGTCTAATGCCGCGGAATACCAAAGCCGTTCGTGGTGAAGAGGGACTGAGCAAAGGCGAAGGCCCATCTCGAACCACCCTGTCCTTCGAGACGCCGCTTCGACGTCGCTTAGCGGCTCCTCAGGACGAACGGAGAAGAGGGAGAAACGACAACCGCTCCTCCCTCTCGAAACGTTCAGGCCTTGAACGACGCCTTGTGCGCCTGGCGCTCCTTGTACTTAACGCCCTTCTTGGCGGCAGCCTTCTCGGCGGCAGGAACCACCTCGATCACGTTGACCGAACCGCCGGCCTTCTCGACCGCCTCGATCGCGCCCTTCGACGCGCCGGCAACGGTGAAGCTCAGCTTCGCGGTCAGCTCGCCCTTGCCGAGCAGGCGGACGCCGTCCTTGCCGCCACGCGCCAGGCCAGCGGCCTTCAGCGCGGCGTGATCGAGATCCGTGCCCGTCAGCTTGCCCGCGTCGACCGCCTTCTGGATCGCGCCCAGGTTCACCTCGGCATAATCCTTGGCGAAGATGTTGTTGAAGCCGCGCTTCGGCAGACGCATGTGGAGCGGCATCTGGCCGCCCTCGAAGCCGGCGATGGACACGCCCTCGCGGCTCTTCTGACCCTTGACGCCGCGGCCGCCGGTCTTGCCCTTGCCCGAGCCGATGCCGCGTCCGACGCGGATCTTAGACTTGCGGGCACCCTGGTTGTCGCGGAGTTCGTTGAGCTTCATGATATGCACTCGCTTTCGCTTTTGTCGCGCTGGTGGAAAAAGGAAGGGGCCCGTTAGCCCCCTTCCCCGTATTTGTCACTAGGAAGGAAGGCTTAGCCCTCCTGCACCTCGACCATGTGCTGCACCTTGCGGATCATGCCGCGGACCTCGGGAGTGTCCTCGAGCTCCGAGACGCGGTGCATCTTGTTCAGGCCCAGGCCGACGAGGGTCGCGCGCTGGTCCTTGGTGCGGCGGATCGGCGAACCGGTCTGCTTGATCTTGATCGTCGCCATGGTCGCTTACTCCGTGATCGCGGCCGCATCCGCCTCGGCGGTCTGCGAACCACCGCGGCCGAGCAGGTCGGCGATCTTCTTGCCGCGCCGCTGGGCGACCGACTTCGGCGAAGTCTGGCTGCTCAGCGCCTCGAAGGTGGCGCGGATCATGTTGTAGGGGTTCGACGTGCCGACCGACTTGGTCACGACGTCGTGGACGCCAAGCGATTCGAAGATCGCACGCATCGGACCGCCGGCGATGATGCCGGTGCCCTGCGGCGCCGAGCGCACCGTCACGCGACCGGCCCCGAAGTGGCCGTTGCCGTCGTGGTGGAGCGTGCGGCCCTCGCGCAGCGGCACGCGGATCATGGCCTTCTTGGCCGCCGCGGTCGCCTTGCTGATCGCCTCGGGAACCTCGCGAGCCTTGCCGTGACCGAAGCCGACGCGGCCCTTGCCGTCGCCCACGACGACCAGCGCCGCGAAGCCGAAGCGCTTGCCGCCCTTCACCGTCTTCGAGACGCGGTTGATGTGGACGAGCTTCTCGATCAGCTCCTCGCCCTGGTCCTCGGCACCGCGACGATCGTCGCGACGACCGCCACGGTTGCCGTCGCGGCCACCGCGGTTGCCACCGCCCGGACCGCCCCGACCACGGCCACCGCCGCCACCCGGACCGCCACGACCGCGACCACCGCCGCCCTGGCCCTGATAACCGCCACCGGCATCGTTGCCGGTGTTAGCGCCGGCGTCACCGGCGGGAGCCTCAACCGCGGCGGGAGCGCCGGGCTGCGACTGGATATCGTTGGTATCGGCCATATTCTTAGAACTCCAAACCGGCTTCACGAGCCGCCTCGGCCAGCGCCTTGACGCGGCCATGGAACAGGAAGCCGCCACGGTCGAACACCACCTGGGTGACGCCCGCCGCCTTCGCCGCCTCGGCGACGCGCTTGCCGACCTCGGCCGCCGCAGCGGCGTTCGAGGTCGCACCGTCGTGGCCCGACAGCGTCGAGGCCGACGCGATCGTGCGGCCCTGAACGTCGTCGATCACCTGGGCATAGATGTGCTTGCCCGAGCGATGAATCGACAGCCGCGGACGGGTGCCGGCACGCGCCTTCAGCGCGGTGCGATTGCGGCGGCGCCGCTTCGCGAACAGAGAAAGACCCTTGGTCATTACTTCTTCTTCCCTTCCTTGCGGAAGATGAACTCGCCGTCGTACTTGATGCCCTTGCCCTTGTACGGCTCGGGCTTGCGCCAGCGACGGATCTCGGCGGCCAGCTGGCCGACCTTCTGCTTGTCCGCACCGCTGATCTCTACGGTGGTCGCATCCGGCGTCTTCACCTCGATGCCTTCCGGCACGTCGATGTTGACGTCGTGGCTGTAGCCGAGCTGCAGCTTCAGGTTACGACCCTGCGCCGCGGCGCGATAGCCGACGCCGGTGATGAGCAGCTTCTTCGTGAAGCCCTCGGTCACGCCGGTCACCAGGTTCTGCACCAGCGTGCGCTGCATGCCCCAGAACGCGCGAGCGCGCTTGGTGTCGTTGCCCGGGGTCACGGCGATGCCGTCGGCCTGGACGTCGTAGCGGATGTCGTCGGCAAGCTTGAGCGTCAGCGTGCCCTTAGGGCCCTTCACGCTCATCACGCCGCCGTCGATAGAGGCGGTCACGCCGGCCGGAACCGGCACCGGCTTCTTACCAATGCGGCTCATCAGAACACCTCCGCGAGCACTTCGCCGCCGACGTTCTGCTCGCGCGCTTCCGCGTCGGACAGAACACCCTTCGGCGTCGAGACGATGGTGATGCCCAGGCCGTTCATCACCCGCGGCAGCTCCTGGCTGCCCGAGTAGATGCGGCGACCCGGCTTCGAGACGCGCGCGACATGCTTGATCGCGGGCTGGCCCTCGAAATACTTCAGCTCGATACGGACACCCTTGATGGGGCCCATCTCTTCTTCGCTATAGCCACGGATGTAGCCTTCGCGCTGGAGCACGTCGAGAACGCGAACGCGCAGCTTCGACGCCGGCGACAGCACGCTGTCCTTCCGGGCGCGCTGGCCGTTGCGGATGCGGGTGAGCAGGTCACCCAGGGGATCGGTCACTGCCATTTCGCTATCCTTACCAGCTCGACTTCGTGACGCCCGGGATCAGGCCCTTGTTGGCCAGATCGCGCAGCTGCACGCGGCAGAGGCGGAACTTGCGGTAATAGGCGCGCGGACGGCCAGTCAGCTCGCAGCGGTTGCGGATCCGGGTCGGATTCGCGTTGCGCGGCAGTTCAGCCATCTTCAGGCGCGCGATGAGGCGCTCGCCCTCGTCGAGCGCGGTGTCGTTCGCCGTCGCCTTCAGCTTGGCATACTTGCCGGCATACTGCTTGACGAGCTTCTTGCGCCGCTCGTTCTTGTTGATGGAACTCAGTTTCGCCATGGACTTAAGCTCTCTCGATTACGCGGCCTGACGCTGGTCGTCAGCGTCCTGGTCCTGCGGGAACGGGAAGCCGAACAGACGAAGCAGCTCGCGCGCTTCCTCGTCGGTCTTCGCCGAAGTGGTGACGATCACGTCCATGCCGCGCACCTTGTCGATGCGGTCATAGTTGATCTCCGGGAACACGATCTGCTCCTTCAGACCGCAGGCATAGTTGCCACGGCCGTCGAAGGACTTCGGGTTCAGGCCGCGGAAGTCGCGGACGCGGGGCAGCGCGATGGTGATGAAGCGGTCGAGGAACTCGTACATGCGCTCGCGACGCAGCGTCACCTTGACGCCGATCGGCATGCCCTCGCGCAGCTTGAACTGCGCGATCGACTTCTTCGCCTTGGTGATGACCGGCTTCTGACCGGCGATCAGCTCCATCTCGGTCGCGGCCTGCTCGACGCGCTTCTTGTCCTGGGTCGCCTCACCGACGCCCATGTTGAGCACGATCTTCTCGATCCGCGGGATTTCCATCGCGTTCTTGTAGCCGAACTTGTCGGTCATCGCCTTGACGATCGTGTCGTCGTACAGCGACTTCATGCGGGGCTTGTAATCAGCCATCGATCGTCTCCCCGGACTTGACGGCCACACGGACCTTCTTGCCGTCCTTCACCTCGAAGCGGACGCGCGTCGGCTTGCCATCCGCGGTCACGTGAGCGACCTTCGAGATGTGCAGCGGCGCTTCCTGACGCTTCAGGCCACCCTGCGGGTCGGCCTGGGTCGGCTTGACGTGGCGGGTCGCGACGTTGACGCCCTCGACCACGACCTTGCCGTCCTTCGGCATCGACTGGGCGACCGTACCGGTCTTGCCCTTGTCCTTGCCCGACAGGACGATGACACGATCGCCCTTCTTGATCTTTGCAGCGGACATTACAGAACCTCCGGCGCCAGGCTGATGACCTTCATGTGGCCCTTGGCGCGCAGCTCGCGAACCACCGGCCCGAAGATACGGGTGCCGATCGGCTCCTCGTTCTTGTTGACCAGCACCGCGGCGTTGCCGTCGAAGCGGATGGTCGAACCGTCCGGACGATGGATGTCCTTGGCGGTACGAACGATCACCGCGCGGTGAACGTCGCCCTTCTTCACGCGGCCGCGCGGCTGCGCTTCCTTGATGCTGACGACGATGATGTCGCCGACCGATGCCGTGCGACGCTTCGAGCCGCCCAGCACCTTGATGCACTGCACCCGCTTCGCGCCGCTGTTGTCAGCGACGTCGAGATTGGACTGCATCTGGATCATCGATCCGATTCCTTCCTGTTATGGGGTGGATACCGACCCAGCCCCGCCTTCATTCGAGAACCGCGGGGCTTACGCCGCCGCTGCGCCCTCGTCGATGTCGACCCGCTCCGGCGTCGCGTGGGTGTTCACCCGCTCGATCACCTTCCAGGTCTTCAGCTTAGAGATGGGCGCGATCTCTTCGATGCGCACCGTCTCGCCGGCCTTGTACTCATTCGCCTCGTCATGGGCGTGGTACTTCTTCGAGCGACGAATGATCTTGCCGTAGAGCGGGTGCTTGACCTTGCGCTCCACGTTCACGACCACCGTCTTGTCGCCCTTGTCGGACACGATCAGTCCGGTCAGCACGCGCTTCGGCATGATACGTATCCTTACTTCGCGGTCGCGGCGCTGGTGCGCTGCGCCTGCAGGGTCTTAATGCGGGCGATGTCGCGACGGACCTCGCGCACGCGGCTCGGCTTCTCGAGCTGGTTCGTCGCCGCCTGAAAGCGCAGGTTGAACTGCTCGCGCTTCAGGTTGCCCAGGCTCTCGGAGAGCTGGTCGTCGCTCTGGCCGTTGTAATCGATCTTATTCGCCATCTCACTCGCCTCCCAGGTGCGAGGTGTCGCCGAGGCGAGCCACGACCTTGGTCTTGATCGGCAGCTTCATCGCCGCGCGGCTGAACGCTTCAGCCGCCAGCGCGCCGTCGACGCCGTCCAGTTCGAACAGGATTCGGCCGGGCTTGACGCGGGCCGCCCAGAACTCCGGCGAACCCTTGCCCGAGCCCATGCGGACCTCGGCAGGCTTCGACGAGACCGGAACGTCCGGGAAGATGCGGATCCACAAACGCCCCTGGCGCTTGATGTGACGCGTGATCGCGCGGCGGGCCGCCTCGATCTGGCGTGCGGTGATACGCTCGGGCTCCATGGCCTTGAGGCCATAGGCGCCGAAGTTCAGCGCGGTGCCGCCCTTGGCGTCGCCGTGGATACGGCCCTTGAACGCCTTGCGGAACTTGGTGCGCTTTGGTTGCAGCACGTCTCTTACTCCTTAGCGGCGGTCATCGCGCGCAGGGCGCACGCCGGAGGTCTGGGCCTCCATCATCAGCCGATCGGTCGCCAACGGGTCGTGACCCAGGATCTCACCCTTGAAGATCCAGACCTTCACGCCGCACACGCCATAGGCGGTGTGGGCCTGGGCCTCGGCATAGTCCATGTTCGCACGCAGCGTATGCAGCGGAACGCGGCCTTCGCGATAGCTTTCCGAACGCGCGATCTCGGCGCCGCCGAGACGGCCGCCGCAAGCGACGCGGATGCCGTCGGCACCCAGGCGCATCGCCGACTGGACGGCACGCTTCATGGCGCGACGGAACGCGATGCGGCGCTCCAGCTGATCGGCGATGCCCTGGGCGACGAGCTTGGCGTCGACTTCGGGCTTGCGGATCTCGACGATGTTCAGCGACACGTCCGAGCTGGTCATCGCGCCCAGCGTCTTGCGCAGCTTCTCGATGTCCGACCCCTTCTTGCCGATGATGACACCGGGACGGGCCGCGAAGATCGAGATGCGGCACAGCTTGGCCGGACGCTCGATCACCACCTTCGAGATCGCGGCCTGCGGCAGCGTCTTCATGACATACTGGCGGATCTTCAGATCCTCCAGCAGCAGCCGACCATAGTCGGCACCGTCGGCGTACCAGCGGCTGTCCCAGGTGCGGTTGATCTGCAGGCGCAGACCGATGGGATTGCTCTTGTGACCCATTACGCTTCTTCCTGCTCGCGCACGACGATGCGCAGACGGCTGAACGGCTTCAGGATGCGGGTGGACTTGCCACGGCCGCGGGTTGCGAAGCGCTTCATGGTGATCGACTTGCCGACCGACGCCTCCGACACGACGAGGGCGTCGACGTCGAGGTTGTGGTTGTTCTCGGCATTGGCGATGGCCGAAGCCAGCACCTTGCGCGCGTCGACCGCCATGCCCTTCTTCGAGAAGGCCAGGATGCTCATCGCGTCGCCGACCTTGCGGCCGCGGATCAGGCCCGCGACCAGGTTCAGCTTCTGCGCCGAACCACGGATCTGCGTGCCGACGGCCAGCGCTTCCTTGTCGCCGACCTTGCGGGGGGATGCAGGCTTGCTCATCAGCGCTTGCCCTTCTTGTCCGCGGCGTGACCCGGGAAGTAGCGCGTCGGCGCAAACTCACCCAGCTTCATGCCGACCATTTCCTCGTTGACCGACACCGGCACGAACTTGCGGCCGTTGTAGACGGTGAACGTCAGTCCGACGAACTGCGGCAGGATCGTCGAGCGACGCGACCAGGTCTTGATCGGCGCGCGGCTGTTGGTATCCTGCGCGGTTTCTGCCTTCTTGAGAAGGCTCAGCTCGACGAACGGGCCCTTCCAGACGGAGCGCGCCATTACTTCTTCCTCGCGTGACGGCTACGGATGATCATCTTGTCCGTCGCCTTGTTGTGGCGGGTGCGCGCACCCTTGGTCGGCTTGCCCCACGGCGTGACCGGATGACGGCCGCCCGAGGTCCGGCCTTCACCACCGCCATGCGGGTGGTCGACCGGGTTCTTCGCGACACCGCGGGTCAGCGGGCGCTTGCCGAGCCAGCGATTGCGGCCGGCCTTGCCGAGGTTCTGGTTCTGGTTGTCGGGGTTTGACACCGCACCCACCGTCGCCATGCAGTCGGCACGGATGTAGCGCTGCTCGCCCGAGTTCAGGCGAACGATCACCATCCCGCGGTCACGACCGACGACCTGCACGTAGGTGCCGGCCGAACGGGCGATCTGACCGCCCTTGCCCGGCTTCATCTCCACGTTGTGGACGATGGTGCCGACGGGGACCTGGCCGATCTCCATCGCGTTGCCCGGCTTGGTGTCGGTGCGCTTCGCCGCGATCACCTTGTCGCCGACAGCGAGACGCTGCGGCGCGATGATGTAGGCCTGCTCGCCGTCGCCGTACGACACCAGCGCGATGAACGCGGTGCGGTTCGGGTCATACTCGAGCCGCTCGACAGTGCCTTCGGTATCCCACTTGCGACGCTTGAAGTCGACGATGCGATACTTCTGCTTGTGGCCGCCCGCGATGCCGCGGCTGGTCACATGGCCCTTGTTGTTACGGCCACCGGTCTTCGACTTGCCCTCGGTCAACGCCTTGACGGGCTTGCCCTTCCAGAGCTGCGACTTGTCGACGAGAATCAGCGCGCGGCGCGCCGGGCTCGTCGGATTATATTGCTTGAGTGCCATCTTACTTGGCCCCCTCGGTGATATCGATCGACTGGCCCTCGGCCAGCGTCACGATCGCCTTCTTCAGGTCCGAACGCTGATAGGGAGCACCCTTCCAGCGCTTGGTCTTGCCCTTCTGGACGAGCGTATTGACGCTCACGACCTTCGTGTCGAAGATCGCTTCCACCGCCGCCTTGATCTGCGGCTTGGACGCGTCACGCGAAACCTGAAACACGACGGCGTTCTGCTCGGAGAGCATGGTCGCCTTCTCGGTGATGTGCGGCGCGACGATCACGTCATAATGACGGTTGTCGACGGCCTTATGCTGCTGCTTAGCCATTGAAGCGCGCCTCCAGCTTCTCGACGGCGGCGCGGGTCAGCACCAGCGTGTCAGCCTTGATGATGTCGTAGACGTTGGCACCGACGGCGGGGAGCAGGTTGACGCCCGGCAGGTTGCGACCCGCCAGGAAACCCTCGGCCGCCTCACCATCGATCACCAGCGTGCGCTTGCCGCAGCCCAGCGTCTCGAAGTGCCCCTTCAGTTCCTTGGTCTTGACGACCGAGAAACCGTCGAGGACGATGAGCGAGCCGCCCTTGGCGTGGCTCGACAGCGCCATCTTCAGGCCCAGCGCACGAACCTTCTTGTTCAGCGACGGGTTGAAGTCGCGGACGCGGGCACCGTGAGCCTTACCACCGCCGATGAAGACGGGAGCGCGACGATCGCCGTGACGAGCGACGCCGCCGCCCTTCTGGCGACCAAGCTTCTTGCCCGACCGGGCGACATCGGCACGCTCACGCGTGCCGCGCGCCGTGGCACGGCGCTTCTCGAGCTGCCAGGTCACCACGCGGTGCAGGATGTCGGCACGCGGATCGAGGCCGAAGACCTCGTCCGAGAGCTCGATATCCGCCGCGGCGGCGCCGGCGAAGGATTGAACCTTGACCTGCACTTAAGCCTCCTGGGCGTCCGTCGCCGAAGGCTCGGCGGTGTTGGTATTGGCGGCCTGCTTCAGGCCGGCGGGCTTGGGCGCATCGGCGTGGGCCGACAGCTTGACCGAGTCCTTCACGAACAGCCAGCCACCCTTCGATCCGGGCACCGAGCCCTTGACGAAGATCAGGCCACGCTCGGCGTCGGTGCCGACGATCTCGAGGTTCTGCTGCGTGCGGTTCTTGTCGCCCATGTGGCCGGCCATCTTCTTGTTCTTGAAGACGCGGCCCGGATCCTGACGGTTACCCGTCGAACCGTGCGAACGGTGGCTGACCGAGACGCCGTGCGTCGCGCGCAGACCGCCGAAGTTCCAGCGCTTCATGGCGCCGGCGAAGCCCTTACCCTGGGTACGACCCTGGATATCGACATACTGGCCAGCGACGAAGTGATCGGCCGACAGCTCGGCGCCGACGTCGAGGAGGTTGTCCTCGCTGACGCGGAACTCGTGGACGATCGCCTTGGGCTCCACTTCGGCCTTGCCGAAATGGCCGCGCTGCGGCTTGGCGACATTCTTAGCCTTGGCGACACCGGCGCCAAGCTGGACGGCAGTGTAGCCGTCACGTTCCATCTCGCGGCGGGAAACGACCTGAAGCGCCTCGATCTGCAGGACGGTGACCGGCACGTGGCGGCCGTCATCCTGGAACAGGCGGGTCATCCCCATCTTCTTCGCGATCACGCCAGTACGCATGATCTTGGCTCCTTGACAGAGGCACCGGCGGGCCCATCCCGACGGTGCTTGTGACCCCTTTCGAAAAAGGGATCGGTCAGCCCGGATATGCGAAGCGTGCCCCCGTCCCGGGCTGGTTACCTCCGAAGAGGCATGACGGGAGACGCTGCCCGGAAGAGCTAGCCTTCCGGCGGTATCTCTAATCTGTCAGGCGCCCCACCTGGCGGGGCCCTCACCTTCCTGCTTCGATCCGGAAACAGGAATAACCCGCGGGACTCACGTCGACCGCGGGATGCAGGCCATTACGCCAGCTTGATCTCGACGTCAACGCCCGCGGCGAGGTCGAGCTTCATCAGCGCGTCGACCGTCTGCGGGGTCGGCTGCACGATGTCGAGCATGCGCTTGTAGGTGCGCACCTCGAACTGCTCGCGGCTCTTCTTGTCGATGTGCGGGCCGCGGTTGACGGTGAACTTCTCGATGCGCGTGGGCAGCGGGATCGGCCCACGGATGAGGGCGCCGGTGCGTCGGGCGGTGTCGGCGATGTCGCCGGTCGCCTGGTCGAGCACGCGATGGTCGAATGCCTTGAGGCGGATGCGGATGTTGCTGTCCATTGTTCCTACCGATGCGTTGCACGCCTCCGGCCGTCACCCCGCCCGCTTTACCGGCGGGGGCTCGTGCCGCAGGCAGCATGCCGGCGGGATGAGATCCAGGCGCCCTCCCCCTTGTTGTCGAGGTGCGCACCGGATGACGGAGAAAGAGCGTTGTTCTCAAATCTCGAAGGGGGGCCGCATAGCGGTGCCCTCATAAAAAGGCAACCGCCCACCGCACATATTGTGCGGCGGGCGGGAACCTTTTTTCGAACCGTGACGTGGGGGCGAGCCCCCGCGTCGCGTGTCTTACTTGTCGATGCCGCTGACGACGCCGGCGCCGACGGTACGACCGCCCTCGCGGATCGTGAAGCGCTGGCCGACGTCCATGGCGATCGGCGCGATCAGCTTGATGCCGAGAGCGACGTTGTCGCCAGGCATCACCATCTCGGTGCCCTCGGGCAGCTCGACGGTGCCGGTCACGTCCGTGGTGCGGAAGTAGAACTGCGGACGATAGTTACCGAAGAACGGCGTGTGACGGCCACCCTCTTCCTTCGACAGCACGTACACTTCCGACTTAAAGTCGGTGTGCGGCTTGATCGAGCCCGGCTTGCAGAGCACCTGGCCGCGCTCGACCTCGTCGCGGGCGACGCCGCGGATCAGCGCGCCGACGTTGTCGCCGGCCTGGCCCTGGTCGAGCAGCTTGCGGAACATCTCGACGCCGGTGACGGTGGTCTTGCGGACCTCCGGGTGGATGCCGACGATCTCGACTTCCTCACCGACCTTGACCACGCCGGTCTCGACGCGGCCCGTGACGACCGTACCGCGACCCGAGATCGAGAACACGTCCTCGATCGGCATCATGAACGGCTTGTCGAGCGGACGATCCGGCTGCGGAATGTAGTCGTCGACCGCCTGCATCAGCTCGAGGACGGCGTCCTGGCCCAGCTTCTGGTTCGAACCCGACAGCGCGCAGGTCGCCGAGCCCTTGATGATCGGAATATCGTCGCCCGGGAACTCGTACGACGACAGCAGCTCGCGAACCTCGAGCTCGACGAGCTCCAGGATCTCTTCGTCGTCGACCAGGTCGACCTTGTTCATGAACACGACCATCGCCGGCACGCCGACCTGACGGGCGAGCAGGATGTGCTCGCGGGTCTGCGGCATCGGGCCGTCGGTCGCCGACACGACCAGGATCGCGCCGTCCATCTGGGCGGCACCGGTGATCATGTTCTTGACGTAGTCGGCGTGACCCGGGCAGTCGACGTGCGCATAGTGGCGCGACGCCGTCTCATACTCGACGTGCGCGGTCGAGATGGTGATGCCGCGCTCACGCTCTTCCGGCGCCTTGTCGATGTTCGCGAAATCGACGGCGGCGTTGCCGGCCACGTTCTCTGCAAGCACCTTGGTGATCGCCGCGGTCAGCGAGGTCTTGCCATGGTCGACGTGACCGATGGTGCCGATGTTGAGGTGCGGCTTGGTCCGCTCAAACTTAGCCTTGGCCATTGTTTCCCTACCTTCTTGGATTCGTCTTCGCGAACGGAGCCGCGCCAGAACGCGGCCCCATAGCGAGTGATTTCATTCAACGCTACCCCCGAGGGGGTCGACACGAGCCTTAAACCCGTGCCGTCGAAGCCCGGCACCCGGCGAACCGGATGCCGTGCGATTACGCGAGCTTCGCCTTCACCTCGTCGGCGACGTTCTGCGGCACTTCATCATAGTGCGAGAACTGCATCGAATAGCTGGCGCGTCCCTGGGTGAACGAGCGCAGCGAATTGACGTAGCCGAACATGTTGGCGAGCGGCACCATCGCGGTCACCGCCTGCGCGTTGCCGCGCGTGTCGGTGCCCTGGATCTGCCCACGGCGGCTGTTCATGTCGCCGATGACGTCGCCCAGATAGTCCTCCGGGGTGACGACCTCAACCTTCATGACCGGCTCGAGCAGCGTGATGCCGGCCTTCTGGGCCGCTTCACGCATCGCACCGCGCGCGGTGATCTCGAACGCCAGTGCCGACGAGTCGACGTCGTGGTAGGCGCCGTCGTACAGGACGATGTCGAAGTCGATGATCGGGAACCCGACCAGCGAACCCGTGGCCGCCGTCTCGCGGAAGCCCTTCTCGATCGCGGGGATATATTCCTTGGGAATATTACCGCCCTTGATCTCGTCCTTGAAGACGATGCCCGCACCGCGCTCGCCCGGCGTCAGCTTCACCTTGACGCGGCCGAACTGGCCAGTGCCGCCCGACTGCTTCTTGTGGGTGTAGTCGACGTCGACCGGCTTCTTGAGGTACTCGCGATACGCCACCTGCGGCGCACCGACGTTCGCCTCGACCTTGAACTCGCGCTTCATGCGATCGACGAGGATCTCGAGGTGGAGCTCGCCCATCCCCTTGATGATCGTCTGGCCCGATTCGTGATCGGTCGACACGCGGAACGAGGGATCCTCGGCGGCCAGGCGGTTGAGGGCGACGCCCATCTTCTCCTGGTCGGCCTTGGTCTTCGGCTCCACCGACAGCTCGATTACCGGCTCCGGGAATTCCATGCGCTCGAGGATGATCGGGTTCGCCGGATCGCAGAGCGTGTCGCCCGTCGTCGTCTCCTTGAGGCCCGCCAGCGCGACGATGTCGCCCGCGCGCGCCTCTTCGATGTCCTCACGCGAGTTCGCGTGCATGAGGAGCATGCGGCCGATCTTTTCCTTCTTGTCCTTCACCGAGTTCAGGTAGCTGCCCTTGGTCAGGACGCCCGAATAGATGCGCGCGAAGGTGAGCGAGCCGACGAACGGATCGTTCATGATCTTGAACGCGAGCGCTGAGAACGGCGCCTCGTCCGACGACGGACGCTCGTCCGGCGTCTCGCCGTCGAGCTTCACGCCCTTGATCGCCGGCACGTCGAGCGGCGACGGCAGATAGTCGACCACCGCGTCGAGCAGCGGCTGGACGCCCTTGTTCTTGAACGCCGAACCGCAGACGACCGGCACGAACGACATGTTCAGCGTGCCCTTGCGGATCAGCGCCTTCAGCGTCTTCGAATCGGGCTCGTTGCCCTCGAGATACGCCTCCATGGCGTCGTCGTCCTGCTCGACGGCGAGCTCGATCAGGTCGTTGCGATACTTCGCCGCCTTCTCCGCCATATCGTCGGGGATCGGCTGATATTCGAACTTCGCGCCCAGGCTCTCCTCGAGCCAGATGATCGCGCGGTTCTCGACCAGGTCGACGAGACCCTTGAAGCCGCCCTCGATGCCGATCGGGAGATACAGCACCGCCGGCTTCGCGCCGAGGCGATCGATGATCGACTGGACGCAGAAGTAGAAGTCGGCACCGGTGCGGTCGAGCTTGTTGACGAAGCACATCCGCGGCACGCCGTACTTGTCGGCCTGGCGCCACACCGTCTCCGACTGCGGCTCGACGCCGGCAACGCCGTCGAAGCACGCGACCGCGCCATCGAGCACGCGCAGCGAACGCTCGACCTCGATGGTGAAGTCGACGTGGCCGGGGGTGTCGATGATATTGATGAGGTGCTCGGGACCCTTGCCCTCTTCGGCCTTCCACTTACAGGTGGTGGCAGCCGACGTGATCGTGATCCCGCGCTCCTGCTCCTGCTCCATCCAGTCCATCGTCGCGGTGCCCTCGTGGACCTCGCCGATCTTGTAGGACTTGCCGGTGTAGTAAAGGATGCGCTCGGTCGTCGTCGTCTTGCCGGCGTCGATGTGCGCCATGATGCCGATGTTGCGATAGAGCTCGAGCGGATGGCTGCGGGCCATGATCGTGGTTTCCTTAGCGATGTGGGGAGCAGGCTGTCCGCCGGCTCCCCACGATATAGGTCAAAGTCTTGGGGTATCCAAGCCTTACCAGCGGTAGTGGCTGAACGCGCGGTTCGCTTCGGCCATGCGGTGCGTATCCTCGCGCTTCTTCACCGCGTTGCCGCGGTTGTTCGACGCGTCGAGCAGCTCACCCGACAGGCGGGCGGCCATGGTGTTCTCCGACCGGGCACGCGCCGCCGAGATCAGCCAGCGGATCGCCAGCGCCTGGGCACGCTCCGGACGGACCTCGACCGGCACCTGATAGGTCGCACCGCCCACGCGGCGGCTGCGGACCTCGATGCCCGGCTTGATGTTGTTGAGCGCCTCGTGGAACACGCCCAGCGGGTCCTTCTTGGCGCGGCTCTCGACGGTCTCGAGCGCGCCATAGACGATCAGCTCCGCGACGGACTTCTTGCCGTCCAGCATGACCGAATTCATGAACTTCGACAGAACCTCATCCCCGAACTTGGGATCAGGCAGGATGACCCGCTTTTCGGGACGACGACGACGTGCCATTTCAAATTCCTTCTAAACTTCAGCCTTGGTGACGAACGGGTCGTCGGCTTACTTCGGACGCTTAGCGCCGTACTTGGAACGCGACTGACGCCGGTCCTTGACACCCTGCGTGTCGAGCACGCCGCGCAGCACGTGATAGCGCACACCCGGAAGGTCGCGCACACGGCCGCCGCGGATCAGCACCACCGAGTGCTCCTGCAGGTTGTGGCCTTCGCCCGGGATGTAGCTGATGACTTCGCGCTGGTTGGTCAGGCGGACCTTGGCCACCTTGCGCAGCGCCGAGTTCGGCTTCTTCGGGGTCGTGGTGTACACGCGGGTGCAGACGCCGCGCTTCTGCGGGTTCTGCTCCATTGCAGGGACCTTGCTCTTGGCCTTCTGCGGTTCGCGGCCCTTGCGGACCAGCTGGTTGATCGTCGGCATGAAGCCTTCACCTCGTAAATGGGTTACTTTGCTGGAGCCATCACAGCACTTCGGAATACAAAAAGGGACGGATGGCGGTCGCAACCGCCCCGGCCCCGGTCTTTTGCATCCAGCAATGTTCAAGCTTGCCCGTCAGGGAATCTCCCCTTCGGACGCGGCGGGCCTATACCGATCGGGGCCCCCGCGGTCAACTTCCGCGCTTTTACCGCTTGCCGCCTCGGTCATGAAATCCTATCGGGGCCGCAGTAGGAGTGTAGCTCAGTGGTAGAGCATCGGTCTCCAAAACCGAGGGCCGTGGGTTCGAATCCCTCCACTCCTGCCATCCCCACCATGCGCGTTAACCGGGTGATGTCGCCCGGATGATAGGGCCGGTGCCATGAAACTGGCCTATCTGCTCAACACCTATCCGCTGACCAGCACCACCTTCATCCGCCGCGAGATCGAGGCGATCGAGGCGGCGGGACAGCCGGTGCATCGCTTCGCCAGCCGGCGCTGGGACCAAGAGCTGGTCGACCCCGACGATCGCGCCGACCAGGCGCGCACCGAATATCTGCTGTCGGGCAACGTCCCCGTGCTCGCCTGGGGTGCGATCACCGAGCCCTTCGTCAATCCCGTCGGCCTCGCCCGCGCTTTGCCGCACTGGTGGCATATGTACCGCGCGGAAGGGCGCGGCTTCGTCCGCCACGTCAATTATCTCCTCCAGGCGATCCGGATGCGCCGCCGCGCGAAGGCGCTGGGGATCGAGCATATCCACGCGCATTTCTCGACCAACGCCACCACCGTCGCGGTGCTGACCAGGGCGCTGGGCGGCCCCACCTATAGCTTCACCGTCCACGGACCCGACGAGCTGGTCGAGCCTAAGCGCAACGCGATGGCCCACAAGGTCGCGCACGCGGGCTTCGTCGCCGCGATCACCGACTATTGCCGCGGCCGCATCGTCGCCGAGGCACCCGACCAGGCGACCCGCGTCCGCATCGTGCCGTGCGGGCTCAACCTGCCCGACTTCGTCCCCTCCCCGCCCCCGCCCGGCCCGCTGCGCCACATCGTGTGCGTCGGCCGGCTGTGCGCCAACAAGGCGCAGGTGCTGATTCCCGAGGCGCTGGCCCGAGTCGCCGCGCGCCATCCCGGCGTCACCATCGACCTGGTCGGCGACGGCGAGGACCGGGCCGCGATCGAGGAGGCCGCGCGCCGCCACGGCGTTGCCGCCAACATCCGCCTGCTCGGCTGGGCGAGCGCGCCGGAGGTTCGCCGCCACATCGCGGACGCCGGCGCGCTGCTGCTGCCGAGCCTGGCGGAAGGGCTGCCGATCGTCATCATGGAGGCGCTGGCGCTCGAGCGGCCGGTGCTGACGACGATCATCGCCGGCATTCCTGAGCTGGTCGACGACGGCTGCGGGTGGATCTTCCCCTCCGGCTCGGTCGATGCGCTGGCCGAGGCGCTCGACGATGCCCTCGCCTCGCCGCCGGCGCGCCGCGCGGCGATGGGGGCCGAGGGACGCCGCCGAGTCGAGGCGCGGCACGACGTCCACAAGTCGGCGGCGCTGCTGATCGCGGGCTTTCGCGAGGTGGCGGGCCGCTGACGTCCGCAGTCAATCCATCCCCGCCCCTTGCGCCATCGCCCGCGCAGGTCTAAATCCCCGCCGATCCGACAAGCGTACACGGGCCCCGCGCCGTTTCCCCTTCGGAAACGGCGAGAGAAACCATGTCGCGAAGCGGCCGCATTCACAACGGGTATCGGAACATCCACGTGGCCAAGACGACCCCCATGGAATTCATCAACCAGGTCCGCACCGAGACGAAGAAGATCGTCTGGCCGACGTGGAAGGAAACGTGGATGACGGGGCTGATGGTCGTCATCATGACCACGATCCTGGCGGTGTTCTTCTTCGCGGTCGACAGCTTCTTCCACACCATCGTGCAGCAGCTGCTGAAGCTGGCGCAGTAACCACATAGACGGAAAGGCCGCACATGGCGCGCTGGTACATCATTCACGCCTATTCGGGTTTCGAGGGCAAGGTCCGCGACCAGATCATGGCCGACGCGACCCGGCTGGGACTCGACCGGCTGGTCGAGCAGATCGAGGTTCCAACCGAGACGATCACCGAGGCGCGCCGCGGCAAGAAGGTGGCGGTCGAGCGCAAGTTCATGCCCGGCTACGTCCTCGCCAAGCTCGAGATGAACGATGACGTCTATCACCTCGTCAAGAACACGCCGAAGGTGACGGGCTTCCTGGGGTCGATGGGCAAGCCCCAGGCGATCAGCGAGGCCGAGGCCGCGCGGATGCTGAATTCGAAGGAAGAGGCCGCCGCCGCGCCGAAGCAGAAGGTCAAGGTCGACTACGAGATCGGCGATGCGGTCAAGGTGCTGGAAGGCCCGTTCGCGAGCTTCAACGGCGTCGTCGAGGCGCTGGACTTCGACAAGTCGAAGGTGTCGGTGTCGGTGTCGATCTTCGGCCGCGCGACCCCGGTCGAACTGAACTTCGAACAGGTCGAGCGCAGCAAGTGACGCACGCGGCTAGCGCCAGCTAGCCCGCGAGACGGCACGTGCTCGGCCGACGGGTCGGCCCTGGCCGAACCCGATCGACGTCAGGCCGCGGGATTCACTCCCGCGGCCTTTTTCGTGCGTGTCGTTGATTCACGCGAAGACGCGAAGAAGGGCGGTTCGCGCGGAGGCGCGGAGGCGCGGAGGCGGAGGCGCGGAGACGCGGAGACGCGGAGACGCGGAGGCTATTGCGAAGGCTGCCCGGTAGGCCAACCATCGCTATTCTTGACCCGCGCGGCATTTGAATGAGCGTCCGGTTTTGGGAGCCGAGCCGGCGCGTTCTGCTGTCTCATTGTGGTCGAGGCTGTGTGAAAACGTAAAACGCGACGCGTGACAAGCAACAAAGATTCAAAGTTGTACGCCTCTTGATTCTGTTTTGACACGCGGTTCTCAACTGTGTTTCGGTTGTTGCTCGTTTCGGATGCGACGAGACGTTTTCACACAGCCTCGGTGGAAAACGGACTTAGAAAAACGGACGTAGAAAAGCCGCCAGCCTTGCAACTGACGGCTTTCCGCAATCAGCTAACCAAGGAGGTTAAGCGAGCGACACCTTCACGCTGCGACGACGGTAGCGCGCTGCAACGGCAACCATGCCAAAGCCGACCAGCATCATCGCCCACGTGGTGGGCTCAGGGACTGCCGGAGTATTGCCATCTACGAGAAGGGTCGCACTGCTCGAGTATGATGATCCACCAGTCGAATTGAAGGAGATAGTCAGTGTTGATCCGGTGGCACTCACGCCGCGACTGGTATTGAGCAGCGAGCCGAACACATTGATCGAGCCCGACGTTGTCACGCCAGGAGTGCTCGCAAACGTGCGCGTCTGAACGGAGGTGCCAGAAAAATAATAGAAGCCGCCTTGACCGTCACCGAAAACAAAAAGGTTGTCTAAGGTCTGCGTTATGATGGTACCAACCGTCTGTGAAAAGTTGATGAGTCCGTCTAGCGTACCAGTGCGGCCCTGTGCAGAAGCGAGATCGTCAGTTGCCCCAACCTGAAAAGTGGTGCCGTTCATTGCACTATAGGTCGCGGGATTGGTACCAAGACTAATGACTGGCGAGAACAAGAATGCCGAATTAACTCTGCCACTAGTAACAGTAGTGACAGCGGTGGCTGGAGCGGCAATCAGAGCCGACGAAGCTACCAACGCGGCAAAACCCAATTTCAGCATAAATTCCCCGTTTATTCGACGGCCGGTTTGGCTCGGCAATTTGGTAAGCCATCTCGCTGGCCATGTCGCCTGAAACTGCATGGACGATCCGCGCTGTGCCGCATTGGGACATCACGTGCGGAAACGTGGGACCAGAGAAAAGCGCGGAGTGAGCGCCGGATAAGCTCGCAGACAATTTCTGCCTTTGGGGCAATAGCGGAACGACCGTGTGTGGACGCCCCGTCGGATACAAGGGGGTGTTCGGAAGATTGGATCGCGCAGGTTCAGGTGCTTCCGTGTGTCCGGCCTGTTGATGCAGC
>NZ_JACIEV010000012.1 GCF_014197105.1 Sphingomonas jinjuensis
TGCTGATCGAGGCGTGGCGCCGTCACTACAACACCGTCCGGCCGCACAGCAGCCTGAGCTACCGCCCGCCGGCCCCGGAAGCGGCGACACCGCCAGTGCCGGCCTCCGGTTCCGCTTCGCTCCACCTACGCCCGGCAATGGCAGCGGAGACGACAATGCACTAACTAACAACCCGGACCACCCCGTGGGGGCTGCTCAAAGTAGCCGGCGGCCGAAATCAGGTGGTCCCAGAACGGCTGGAAGGTCGGTGCGCCGAAGCGGCTGCCGTCGATCGGGTTCACCAGCGGCGAGAAGCCCAGCTCCCGTTCGACGTCGGCCTCGGTGTCGCCGGGCTCGACCACGATGAACTCGGTCCAGTCGGTGAGGTCGCCGTATGGCGTGACGAGGGCGGCGAAGCGGCGGCGCAGGAGGTCGATGAGGCGCGGGTCGAGGTCGCGCGCCAGCACGTACGCCATGTCGGCGCGGTCGTAGATCGTGATCATGGGTGATCCTTTCGGGCATGAAAAAGGCCCCGGAGGCGTTGCCCGCGAAGCTGCTGGTGCCGCCTGGTGCAGCGATGGGATTGTTCGGCTTTTGACCCCAAGAGGCGGGGCCTGGGTCGATGGTCAGCGCCCGGCCGGCTGACCGGCTTGGGCTGGCATCGCGTGATCCGCCTTGGCGGGTTCGGCATAACGGCTAGCGATCGCCAGCAGGGTCGGATCGATGCCTTGCTGATCCGGCACGAACAGCGTGACGCCGCCGCCGTCGTCGGTCAGGACGAAGAGCAGCTCGAACACGCCGCCATGGTCCTCAGCCCACTCGAACGACGGCTCGAAGTCGGGATCGCCCCAGCGGCTGCCTTCGACCATGTTCGTCGCGACGGGGACGCCAGCGGCGGCCTCCATCGCGTCGCCCCCGGTATCGGGGGCCACCTCGGCTCACTTCCTGATGCCGCCCCCTATGTTCCTCTCGGGGCGCGGCCTGAGCCGGATGTTAGGAACCTAGCCACTAGAGCAGGCGCATGCGCCTTTATCGGCCGAAGCCGACTGGACATGCGCGCATGCCACCCGGCCACAGTGATCCTGTCGACCGAGTTCTAGTGGCTGAGGTTCCGACGCCCCACCCTCCGGCTTTCACGAAGGGCAGGGAGATCATGGGCAGAAGGATCGAGGTTCGCAATAGCCTCGAGCGATCCGCGGTCGCTTATCTGCCCGGCATATAAGGTGGCTGTTTGTTCGTGTTTTGTTCTTGTCCATTTTCATGATGTCGAACCATCCCTAAGCCCGCGCCTCGCGATCACCCCGCCCCCGCGCCCGCTGGCGGGCGACAGCCATGCCGACGATGCTGCAACGCTGCCTGAGGCGGGTGTCGAGAGCGGCGAAAAGGGGAAAAAGGCAATGCGGGCCCTCTTTCACCTCTTTTGTGGCCGTACCGCTTGTCATCCTCGCAGGGGCGTTTTGCGTCGATCACGGCATTCATCAAGGCTGCCAGTGCCGCCGAAGTTGGGGGAAAGCTGCCTGTCCGCTATTGGGGCGGCGGTGAGCCTTGACGGACGTTCGTTCAACTGATGCGCTTAGGATTGATCGGCTAAGTTGGGAGAGCGCAATCCGTCCTCTCAAGAGCGGCCATCCGGCGAAAGCTGATCTTCATCGCCAACGCGACGGCGGCTGTGCGCTCTTAGCCCGGTCCCATCGGATCGCGATCGGGGCAGGCTTCAAGGTCGTGGTCTCTACAGCTTGGTCAAAGGTCACATCCAAAGCTCAGCGGACGCATCGCTCCTATCCTCCTTTCGTCATCGCTCCGGCTGCGGCCATGCCTGAAGTTTAAGTCATGCGCGGCGAGGGAAGCATAGCTGCCGACGCCAACAACGGCATAGGCATCGCTGGCGTCGCGCACAGCGCGCGATTGATGGCTACGCATTGCGGAGTCGGTCGGGTAGCACAGAACGCGTTGGTCAGCGCCAGGCGCGGCCTCCACGATGCCTCGGTCGCGACACGGCTGCACATGGTCTATGCGGTCCATTGTCCGAGTTCCAAGTTTGTGGCCTCGGCTGCGACGAGTAATTGCATAGCCAGGTCGTCCGCTGCCCGGCCGGCTTGGCATGCCTGTTCAATCGAGACGGCGATGCGGATTACCTCTAGGCAGCCGACAACGGAAACCGCGCCGCGGAACGAATGAGCTGCGGCACTCGCGGCGTCGAGCTTTCCCTCGGCGATCATGCCGGCGATCATGCCCGGCTTAGTGACGAGTTCGACCCGAGCCATTGAGACGATCTTCACAGCACTCTCCGGGCCGACGACCGTTGCAACGTCCTGCAGTCGCCCGTTATCGAGTAGGGGGCTAGGGTTTTGGTCCGCGACGCCGGCGGTCTGTCCGTCAGCGGTCGTGACCGCCTGCAGCGTGTTAAGGAGCAGGTCGGCGTCGATCGGCTTCGTTAAGAACGCTGTCAGGCCAGCATGTTCGTAGCGCTGCCTACGCGCGGGCACTGCGTCTGCCGACAAGGCGACGACGGGTGTGCCGGTATTTGGACCAGAGCCATCCTGGATAACGCGGGTGGCGGCTAGCCCATCCATCTCGGGCATCTGCATGTCCATGAGTATGACGTCGAACCGCTCGCGCTCGGCCGCCGCAACGGCAAGACGGCCGTTCTCGACACTCGAAACGCGGTGGCCGTCGAGCTGCACCAGCGCTTCGATCAGGGTCCGGTTGATTGCATTGTCCTCGGCGAGGAGGATCGACAGCGATCGGCCCCGTCGGTTCGGCGCCAGCCTGATCGGCTGTTGGCTGACGGTTTCCGCAATGTCGAGCGTGAGCGCGACCGTGAAGCGGCTTCCGCGCCCCGGCTGGCTATCGATGACGATGGTGCCCTGCATGGCGTCTACGAGGCGCCTGGTTATGGCTAAACCCAGACCAGTACCGCCGAAGCGCCGCGTCGTCGAGGCGTCGGCTTGGATGAACGGTGCGTAGATGCGGTCGCTCGTCTGTTGATCCATGCCGATGCCGGTGTCGATCACTTCCAGAACCACTGACCGATGGTTATTGCCATCCGGTTGGATCGTGAGACGCAGTTCGACGCTGCCCTGGCTCGTGAACTTGATAGCGTTGCTGACAAGATTTGAGATGATCTGCTGGATCCGAATAGGGTCCCCGCGAACGCGTGGGTCGATACCCGGCGGGCTCGACATCGTGAGCGATAGCCCCTTGCTGGCCGCCGCATGGTAGAACAGGTCGACCGTCTCGCGGCACAGCTGGTCCAGATCGAGGTCGACGCATTCAATCATCAGCTTGCCGCTCTCGATCTTCGAAAAGTCGAGCACGTCGTCCAGGATCGTCATCAGCAGCTTTGCCGACCGTTCGAGGTTCCCGATTAGGCGGGCGCGCTCCTCTTTGTCGGGATGTCCTCTCAGCAATTCTATCATGCCGAGTACACCGGTCATCGGCGTGCGGATTTCGTGGCTCATGGCGGCGAGGAAGGCGCTCTTCGCCTCCGCCGATGCGCGTGCGGCGTCACGGGCGGCGATCAGTTCGGCAGCCGTTTCGATTTCGTCGGTGATGTCGCGGAAGACGCCGACGACACCGATAATCGTGCCGTCGGGTGCCATCTCCGCCTGACCGCTCGACTCGACGTGACGAACGCCGCCGTCGGGACGCCTTATCCGCGCGCGGAACGTCCAGGGTTTGCCACGCGCCAGCGCGTCGTCGACATCGCGCTGCACGGCGGCCCGATCGTCGGGATGATAGGCGTGAATGGCCTCGGCAAGCGTCGGTAGATCCCCGACGGCGCGGCCGTGGATGCGGGATACTTCGTCGGACCAGAACAGGTCATGGTTGATCGCATCCAACCGCCAATGCCCAATTCCGGCCAGTGCTTCCGCCATGTTCAACAGCCGGTAATTCTCGTGCAGCCGCGCCATCGCGGAGGCCGTCTCCAGCTCGGCCCTCCGGCGTCGCGCCACGTCGCGGACGCTGGCGACAAACTCGCGCGGCCGCCCGATCTCGTCTCGAACCAGCCGATAGGTCGCCTCGAGCCACACGTAGGTCCCGTCGCGCCGGCGCTGACGGTAGGAGCATACCGGATCGACGGCGCCGGTCAGCAGGCTCCGGCAGACGCTCTCGACGCGCGCGCGATCCTCAGGATGGATGGCGGCAATCGGGGTCATGCCGACCATCTCCTCAGGCTCGATGCCGAGGATGGTTCGGCAGGCTGGTGAGACGAAGCGACGCACGCCGTCCAGCCCGATCCGCACGATCATATCGTTCGAATAGTCCGCCAGCAGACGATACTGCCGCTCGCGCTCGGCGAGCCGACGCAGCGTCCCCTCGCGCTCGACCAGGATCGCCGCCATCGGCAGGGTCGATGCGACTAGAACGGCGAGAAATATCTGTAGGAAGAGCAGCCGATGGTCTATTTGCGAGAAGGTTTGGGCGATCGGCCCGACGCCGCGTGCCGTTTCGACTGTCGCAACCACGGTGACCGTCAGGATGCTCACGGCGGCCCCGATGAAGCGGAGCCTGAAAATCGCCACGATGATTGCGGGCAGGATCAGGAATAACGCTGGGTAGCGGGCGGCGCCAAAGACGAACAACGTTGCCGCCGCCGCTAGAAGCGCCACCGGCACCGTCTCCCACCGGCGACGGGATCTTACTAGGACCGCGTTGTCGGAACAACCCGCCGACAGGATCAGTGGGCCCAGGATGACCATGCCCAGCGCGTCGGCGGCGAACCAGCGGGAAGCAACCGTAGTGACTTGCGCATCTTCAAGCAGTGCTAGCGAGCCGGCGCCGATGACTGCCGCTATGGCCGGCGCGGCAATCCCCCCGGCTGCGAAGAACAGCAGTAGGTTGCGCGGAAGGTATAGCGGTGTCGTCGCGTCGCGCAGCGTGTCGACAAGGACCAGCGTCACAACGATCTCGCCAATGTTTGCCGCGAGTTGCGGCGCGGCGATCGCGAGCGACGAGGCCGTTGCGGCATAGACGATGATGAACCCGATCGTGGCTCCCACCAGCGCTGAGCGACGGCCGATCGAGCGGAACCGCAGCAGTGGGGCAGCGATCGCGACGTTGGCGAGCCACATGGGAGCCATGCCATCTGCTTGGCCGAGGACACGGCCCAACCCGGCCAGCACGGCGGTCACGAAAGCGAACGTGGCAGCCCACCGCAGGTGGTTGAGCCGTGCCGCCCGCGGCGTGCCAACGCTGGCCGGAGAGGGAGGCGCGGAGACCGTGTCCTGCCGCCGCGCACGGCGATGGGAGGGCGCCGATGAAGTCGTTTCTAGCGCATGATCAGATGCGTCCATATCCCACCAAAGGATCAGAGGCGGTCACTGCGTCGCGTCGTGATAGAGGAGCACCGCCTGCGTCCGGTTGACCACGCCAAGCTTGCGTAAGATGGCGCGGACATGCTGCTTGATCGTCATCTCCGAAAGGCCGAGCTCATAGGCAATCTGCTTGTTGAGCCCTCCATGCGACATCGCGCGGAGCACGCGTCCCTCTGCTGGCGTTAGCGTCGCCAATCGCGAGGCATGGGTTGAGGAAGAAGATCCGTCAGGCTGTGCGCACCGCGCGTTGAATGCGAACCCGCCGGCAAGGACTTGGCGTAGCGCTTCGACGATTTGGGAGATCGCCGCCGACTTGGGAACGAAGCCCTTTGCACCCGCGGAGGCGACTGCTGCTTCCCAGCTTTCGCCTTCTGACCCACTGATGACGAGGACCGGCACATCCGGCCGGGCTGATGCGATGTCGATCAGCGTCGGGAGCCCGCGGCTGTCGGGGAGATTTAAATCCAGAATGACGAGATCAAAGGGTCCGGCGGCCGCTAGCGCCTGGGATAGCGTTGCCGCTTCGGTCACCGCTGGATTGGGGAAGACGGAGGCGAGCGCCATCGTCGCAATCTCGCGACACATGGGATGATCGTCAGCGACGAGCGCGCGCAGCGGCATGTTCCCCCGCATTCCCTCCTGTACCTATTAATCGCTTTATTCATATCAAAGGCAAGATCCCTCAGTGGACGAGGGGGTAACGGGGTCGACGTCCAGGATTGGGGGGTGAATGTCGACCCCGCCGATGCTCAGGCTGTCACGCCCGCCCAAGCACCGGTTCGCCGGCTACGGTGGCGATGCGCCGCGCCGACGAGCCCCATGCCGAGGAACATCATCGCCCAGGTGGCAGGCTCGGGAACCGCCGAGACGCCGCCAAGGCGCAATTGCCTTAGATCCTGGATGCCGCTGGTCGCGGGATCGGCGACGAAGCCGACCGAGGTGAAGCGCTCTCCGGCGTTCCCGCTAATTCCCAGGAAGTTCTGCCCGTTGGTGTTGATGTCGATCGTTCGCGAGCCGCCCGTGTAGGTCAGGAGGACCCGAACAGCCTGATTTGCCGCGTTGCCGGGGAGCGGAAACAGGTTGAACGTCGCGGTGGCGAAGGTTGCGCCGCCTGCAAGGCTGAAGGTCAGGCCGTTCAGAAGCCCGTCAGTCGCCGATACGTCAGCCTGCCCGTTGGCGTTGCCGTTCAGCCTCTCCGACGAAGTGAAAAGCACGCCGATCCCCGAAGATGCTCCCGTGCCATTTATCGTCGCCTGGTTCGTGGCTGCGGAGACCATGACGTTTTCATTTGTCGCGACGCAATTGTTGCCTGTGCAGATGTTGATTGCAGCCGATGCCGGACTGGCAGCAATGGCTGTGGTGGCGGCCATGACTAGGATCGTCGTTCTGATTAGCATCGAGGTTCTCCCCTGGTTGGCGCAGTTGGCCTGAGCAGGCTGCGCGGACGAGCGGCCCCGGGAGAGCGTGTATCGCCACGACGGACGGCACATAACCGGCACTTTAGAGCTATATGGGCGGACTTGCAGTCTGATTATGGTGGGTGCCGGAGCACCTCGGCAGTGATCGCGACGCCCGCGACCCTCGACGCGCCCACGCGAGATGCTCCACTCCGCAATCTGGCGCATGGGAGAGGAGCGCATGGGGATCCACGAAGAGCCACGTTTAGGGGCGGCGGAGCCACGAGAGGGCGTTGCTGCCGTCTCTGCGTCCGGGCTTGAAGTGACCGTGCTGGGTAATGCGCTTGAAGACGACGGTGAACTGGAGCGGGCGTTGGTTTTCAGCGGCATCGGGTGCTGGGTATTGGAGCTGTCAACCCAGCGGCTCCGGGTCACCCTGCATTGCAAAACCATTTACGGTCGACCATCCGCCGACAGGTTCGAGATGGCGGACATGATTGCTGCGATCCATCCTGCCGATCGTTCAGTCTACAATGACGCCGTCGACGCCGCAGTGCGAAACGGCGTGTGCGTCGACCTCGATCATCGCATACTCCTGCCCGATGGATCGGAGCGCTGGGTGGAGCTGCGTGGTCAGGCTATCATCGATCAGATGGGCAGTGGACCGATCCTCATCTGCACGGTTCAGGACATCACCGACCGCAAGCAGGGCGACCTCCATCGTGCGCTTCTAGCGAGTGAGATGAACCACCGTGTAAAAAACAGCTTTTCGCTCACGCAGGCCGTCATCCATCAGACGGTCCGGAGCGCCAAGTCGATCAGAGAGGTGGCAACGGTCCTCGATTTGCGCCTTGCCGCCCTGGCGGTAGCGAACGATCTCCTCGTAAGCGACGTTGCAGGCACCGCGACAATGGTTGACGTGGTACGTCGTGCCCTTCTGCCATTCGGGTTCGGCACGACCGACCATTTTCAGTGGGCTGGGCCAGACGTCGCACTGCCCGCGCGCGTGGTGGCATCGTTGAGCCTCGTGCTTCACGAGTTGGCCACGAATGCGTCGAAATTCGGTGCGTTATCGCAGGTGGGGGGAAGCGTCCGCCTCGTCTGGCAGATGACCGAGCGCAAAGGCCAGATGCGGCTTAGCCTGACCTGGAGGGAAGCAAACGGCCCCCCCGTCCGACCGCCGCAACGGACAGGCTTCGGCACGAGGCTGATTCAGCGGTGTCTTGGCGATGAGATCGGCGGCTTCACCGCAATCGAATTTCGTATTGATGGGCTCCTCTTTACGGCGGATCTTCCGATGCACGAAAGCGCCTCGACCGTTGCCGGCACGTCGCTGACGGGCGAGGCAACGCCGTTCCAGCCCCCGTCGTGCTGAGCCATCGATCATGGCCGATCCGCCGCCGCCTTCACCCGGAGACTTGATCGTTACGCGTTTGCGTCGCGTTCTTGATCTGCCGCCCGACGATGCCGAGGTCATCAGGGGCTTGTCATGGAATTTACGGGCAGTGCCCGACTACCGATCGGCAGCCGGGGGGACCTACGGCATGGAATTGCGACCGGGGTTTATCGTTTCGGGCGGGGTCATCAAGTCGCGCCATCGTGCTGACGGCGTCAAGGAGACGGTAGGACTGGCGCTGCCTGGCGATCCGCTGGGCCTTGACGCTGTCTTTGGTCGGGAGATGATCGACGAGGTCATCTACCTTCCGGGAACGACCCTGGTCGACACGGACGCCGCCGCCCTTCGACGCGCGATGACGATGGCTCCGAGCATCCCCGTGGCACTCGGCACGCTGCTGATCGGCGACCTCTCCATAGCGGAGCAGTGGATACTCTGCCTGGGCAGATTCGATGCTATGCAGCGCATTTGCCATCTCTTCTGCGAGCTCTCGGCCAGGATGCATGCGGGTGACGAGCCTAGAAATCCTGTGGTGGCCGGACTGACGCAGGACCAGATAGCTGATCTCGTTGGATTGACACCCGTCCACGTCAACCGAACGCTTCATGTGCTCGCCAAGACGGGATGCATCACGCTAGGGCGAGGTTACGTGCGCCTCGACGATCTTTCCACGTTGCACAGCCGCGGCGGGTTCGACGGACGGTATCTGGGGCTTCGCTGAGCCTCGGTTATGCGGCAAGCGCCGATCCCCTGATCGTGGACGATTGGATCGTCAATGCGGCCAGCCCGGCGAGGCGATCAGCCACTTAGCGAGACGTCGCACAGCATCTGATGTGAGCTTTGCCGAGCCGTCGCCTGATCCCGCATCGGGCATCCATACATGGCCGGCCTTCGCGAAATGAGCGAGCCAGCGGTTTCCGGCCTCCGTGCCGCCGCCGCTCAGCTCGAGCAATTCTGCGATAGCCATGTGCAGCCCGCGTTGCTCGGCGATGAAGAGCACCAGCAAGATGTCCCACGGGTGTTCGCCGCCGAAGAAGACGTCGGGGAAGTAGGATGATCGCAGTCGCCTTCTTTGCAACTCAACGGCGGCCATGTCGGCAAGTCTGGGTGAGGCCATCGGGATATCTCCCAGCCATGATAATTCGTTGCGGTAATCTCCTCCTGCCCGCAGAAGCAGGAGGAGAGGCGGGTAATCGCCCCGTTAGTTGCCGCTGGCTGCGATCGTTCCGACGACGAGCACGGTGTCTGTGTCCCCCCGACGCTGTGCTAAGCTGTTGAAGAGAGCCTCGCGCCGCAGTTGCTCGACCATGCGGTCGTAGCTCTCCCAATCTGTCGCGAAGACGAGGTTAGCCCTCACATGTTGTCCGGAAGCGATCGAGGCGGGCATCTCGGGCATCGTTCCCATGCGAGCGATGGCACGCAGGGCGAGCCGATCGAGCATGGAATGTCCGGATGGACGAGCGACGACGAGGTCCTTGGGTCGGTTGGCGCGGTCGGCGGCGAAACGCACGGTGACGATGCCGTCGATGTGAAATCCTGCGATTGGGGCAGCGACGGATGCCATGGCTCGGTCAAGTCGTCGGGCGACCGCCGCGCTCCATTGCGCTGGCGTTACGGGGTTCGCACGCACGGTGATGTCATCGCCGGCTTGCTTGGCGCTTGAAGAAGCCGGGAACAGGACGGCGATGGCCGTCAGGAGGATAACGATGGGCTTCATGACGATCTCCTTCATCGGATGATCGGCCTGGAAGCGCGCGTGATCGCCGCGGTTTGGCCGCGGCGGCGTCTAGGTCGAAGCGGTGCGGTGACGCTTCTGCGGTCAGCGGCCAGCACCAAGCGCTGGATCGGCCTCGGCGGAGCTCGCGTCAATCCGACGAAATAGCGATGCCTTAGCACTAAAAGGCCAGCAACGAGGCGAATTCGCATGGTGGCCATGAAGCTATCCTGAATCGCTAAGTCTGCCTTGATCTCGCGAGATGGACGAAGGGCAGATCGCCGGAATCGATCTGGCAGCCTCGAACGACCACATCTGGGACGATAGCGGAACGTCCGCTTTCGGTCGGTTGCTGCGACAAGCGGCCAATTGCTTGGGGGGCGGTGAAAAGTGGTGCGGGCCGATTTAGGTGGTATAAAGCGGTGCGTCCGCTTTGAATCCGTCGACCGCTAATGTGCGCTGATCGATTGCTCAGACTTAGTGTATGGATTGCTCAGCAGCCTTAGTCGAATTGTAGATCCCTGCGGCCTAACGCTGCCAGCATTTGGAGTAACATGCATTTTTCGAAGAGCCGCGCATTGAAGTGAAGATCACTAGGCGTAGTAAGTCGATAGTAGAAAGCTCCGCCCTTTTCAGAAAGTCGAATGATCAGCGATCGCCGCATGTGCCGCGGGTTACACGTGACGGTAGGCATTCTGCAGCGAGTGGAACCAGCCAGCCTTGCAGGTGGTCTTGGTATCCCCAAAGCCGGGCTGTATAGCGGAGGTGCGCGGGGCGATCTTCGCCGTCGCATGGATCGGGTTAATGGGAGTCCCGAAAACGAGTCCCGCTGCGTTTTCTGAGGTCCAGACGACCGTGGCAGCAACGTCCACCAGCTTCCCAATCGTCAGGAAGACCGCATTACCGGATTGCAGATCGCTTGTCCGGTCAATCCGCATCCCGCCTTCCGAGATGTTGCGGACGCGGTGGCAGGTTGCCGGAGCTTCTTTGTTAGCGGCGATGAGGACGGTAAGCATCACGCTGACGCGACGTGCGCGCGGCTTCATCGTTTCGAACTCTCTTGGTTCGGACACGATATGACCTGAGGTCGAAGCGTCGGATGCGCGGGTCAGGATCATGTCAGGCTTTCCTGTCTTTGGTCTTCGACGTCAATGGTGCGGGGACAGGGCGATCATTGCGGCTTGAGCAGGGGTGGAAAGCGTATGGAACACCAGCGAACCCAGCGTCGCCGTCGACCATAGGATCGCGATCGCGATCGCTGCCGCCTCCAGATGGCGCTTGATGTGGATCGAGCGCGTTGCCGTCCGCGCCAACCGTCGCCGTTCCACGGGCAGCGCGGCAACCGGCGCTTGTCCGGTCCTGTGGAGCGAGTTGACGTCGATCCGTTCGCGGGTGTTGATCCCGCACCGGTTGGCGGTTGACCACATGATGCGACCGACCACGACCAACGTGTCGCGGCGCAATTCCACATAGCTGCCGCGGCACGGGGCGCGTCCGACAAGCTGCAGCATTGCGCCATGCGAGGAGATGTTGCGGATGGTGGCATCGGTCCAGCCGCCATCGGTGCGCAGTCGCGCCGCAATCATCGTTGCCTTGCGGAATTCACGATTCTTCATATCGATGCCTACCTCGTCTTCCGTCCCGCTATCTGGCATCGATCACTATTCAAATATCGCAAAACTACGATCTGCGTAGTTCTACGCTTATTTACCTTTCGTTAACCCTAGATAGCGACTTACCGGGTGCAAGCAGAGGTGAAAGGAAGCGATATGGCGACATCGATGTCAAATGCTGTCGCGGTCGAACATGGTCGATCGATCGATGCGGCATCTGTAGCCGAGCTGACGCGAGAACTGACGATGGTCAGGAATGACAGTCTGTTGCACGAAGATCGTGTCAATCAGCTGACGAATCTCGCGAGCTTCCACCGCGAGGCGCTGGACGCAGCCGCGATCGTCGCGGTGACCGACCGGCACGGCAAGATCACCGCCGTCAATCAGAAGTTCTGCCAATTGAGCGGCTATACGCCTGACGAACTGATCGGAGCGAACCACCGCATCGTGCATTCCGGCGTTCACGACCGTGCGTTCTTCCGGAGGCTGTATCGGACGATTTCGGCGGGCAAGGTCTGGCACGACGTGATCTGCAATCGGGCGAAGAGCGGTAAGCTCTATTGGGTCGATACGACGATCGTCCCGCATCACGACGGTTCGGGCTATACCGCGATCCGGTTTGACGTGACGCCGCAGAAGGAGGCGGAGCAGCGGCTGTGGCGGCTGGCGAACATCGATTCTCTCACCGACTTGCCCAATCGGCGCCACTTCATGGAGATGCTGGCGGCCGCCACCGCGGCCGAAAAGCCGTTCGCGACAGCGATCCTTGATCTGGACCATTTCAAAGACGTCAACGATAGCGCCGGGCACGACGCCGGCGACCGGCTGCTGACCGCGGTCGCGCGCGAACTGCGCCAGGCAATCGCCGAGGACGAGGTGATCGGCCGGCTGGGCGGTGACGAATTTGCGCTGATCCTGCACCATGACGGCGATTCCGCGAAGCTGCGGCGCAAGCTGGACGCATTGGTTGATGCCGCCGCCAACCATATCGATGGCAGCCGCTTCGGATGGCGCGTCCAGGCGAGCGTCGGCGCGGCGACCTTTCCCAAGGACGGCGTCGACGAGGGCGATCTGCTGAAATGCGCCGACATGGCGCTGTACGCCGCCAAACAGTCCGGACGGGGATGCGCCAAGGTGTTCCGCAACCAGTATCGGCTCGATGCGGAATGGCGTGCGGACACCCGATCCGCGATCCAGCGCGCGCTGACCAACGGCGAGATGTTCGTCCTCTATCAGCCGATCGTCGACCTGCAGCATGATCGACCAGCGGCATTCGAGGCGCTGTTGCGGTGGCGGATGGCTGACGGCGAGGTGCGGACTCCGGCGGCGTTCCACGACGTTTTCGACGACGATCGTACCGCGGCCGACATCGGCCTGTTCGTCCTGAATGAAGTGCTCGGTCAGATTAAACGCTTGCGTCGAGAAGGTATCGCCTTCCAGTCGATCGCAATCAACGCGACGCTGGGCGATTTCCGCTCCTCGACCTTCGTCGACCGGATCATCCAGGAGGTCGACAGCGGACGGATCGGCGGCAGCCAGCTGTGCGTCGAGATCACCGAGGGAATGTTGATGGATCGCGGTGCGCAGACGGTGTGGGAGTCGATCGACCGGCTGAACGAACGCGGCGTACAGATCGCGTTCGACGATTTCGGCACTGGCTTCGCGTCACTGACCCACCTGCGCCAGCTGCCGATCGATCACGTCAAGATTGACCGCAGCTTCATTGAGGCGATCTGCGCCGGCGGCAAGGATCGGGTGATCGTGGAAAGCGTCATCGAACTGGCCCACCGGCTGGGGCTGCGCGTCGTAGCCGAGGGCGTCGAGCAGACAGAACAGGCGACGCTCCTGCGCGGATTGGCGTGCGACAGCATCCAGGGCTTCCTGATCGCGCCGGCACTATGCGAGGCCGGCGTGGCCAACTTCATGCGCGACCGCCCGTCGCTCGCTGCGTGAATCAGACGGGGCCATCGGGACGAACGATCGCGCCCTTTGGTTCGATCCCCGCGTCGAGCGCAACGCGGACCGCTTCCGACAGGCTGGAGACGCCCAGCTTGTCCATCGCGTGCGCACGATAGGTTTCGACGGTGCGCGTCGACAGGCCCAGGCGGAATGCGATGATCTTATTTTGAAGTCCTAGTACCAGACCGCACAACACGTCCTGCTCGCGCTCGGTCAGGCGGGCGATCCGGTCCTGCGCTGCCGCAGCGCGGGTGCGCTGGTGAAGGTCCTGGCGCAGCCGCAACAGCGCGCGGCCGACCGCCTGGGTCAGCACGTCGGGGCGCATCGGCTTCTCGATGAAGTCGGCGGCACCGGCGTGAAGCGCGGCGACGGCCAGCGGCACAGTGGCGGCGCCGGTCAGCATCACAACCTGATGGCGGCTGCCCGCCTGACGGAGCGCCTCCTGCACCTCGCGGCCGCCGAGCCGGGGCATGTTGACGTCGAGGACGATACAACCATCGGGCAGCGTGTCGTGGATGTCGAGAAAGGCGCGGCCATCGGAAAAGGCGGTGACGTCGTGGCCGCAGGCCTGCAGCGTTTCGGTCAGCTCGGCACGGAGCGCGTCGTCGTCGTCGACGACATAGACATGCGTGTGCTCCGCGTCGGTCAGGTGCAGCGGGTCCATGATCAAGCTCGCGGTGACGGTGATGGGGGCAGGGGCGGAAAGGTGAGGGTGAGCGCGGCGCCGGGACCGTCAACGTTGTCGACCAGCGTGATCGAGCCGCCGATCTCGTCCATGATCTGGCGGCAGACGAACAGGCCGAGGCCCGTGCCCTTGCCGGCGGGCTTGGTCGTCGAGAAGGCGTCGAAGGCGCTGTCGCCGACCGCCTCGGCCACACCGGCGCCGGTATCGGTGATGACGACCCGCACGGTGCCGTGATCGTCGATCACGGTAATGCCGATCCCGGGGTCGTCGACGGGATGCATCTCGCGTGCAGCGTCGATTGAATCGGCGGCATTCTGGAGCGCGTTGACGACGATCTGCTCCACCCCGACGCGGGGCAGGAGGCGCAGCGGCAGTGCCTCCGGCGCGTCGAGCGTCAGCGCGATGTCGCGCTCAACGAGCAGCGGGCGCATGAAGCGCACCGCGTTGCTGATCGCTTCGACCAGGTCGGTCGGTTCGCGTTCGCCATTCTCGTCGCGTTCGAAGCGGGCGTAGCCCGACGTCCGCTCGACGATCGAGGTGGCGCGTTCGACCTGCTCGACGATGCGGTCGAACTTGTCCAGCGTCCGCTCGCGCGCGCCATCGCCGGTCCGCAGCGCAGCGCGGCCATTCTCCGCAGCGAGCGCGATGGTGAAGAGCGGCTGGCGAAGTTCATGGCTGAGCGCCGATGCCATGCCGCCCAGCTCCATCAGTCGGGCGTGGTGCCGCATCTGCGTCTGGAATGCTTTGGCGGCGCGCAGCTTGACGATACAGCCGAAGCGCCATCCGCCGAGCGCCGGGTCGTAATCATGCGCGATGAACAGGTGCCAGTCGGCGCTCGACCCGACACCGGTGCGGAACTCGATCATGACATCGTTCTGCGGCGCCAGCTTGCCCATCATCGCCTGGTCGGCGGGATAAATGGCGAGGCTCATCTCGCGTCGGCCCTGCTGGGCATTGACCTTCACGAAGTCGAGCCGGGCGCCGGCGGGATCGATGCGCACGTCGCCGAACAGCTTCAGCCCGATTGTCGCGCGCAATTCGTCAATGCCGCGCGACAGCCGCTCTCGCTCCTCCACGGCGGCGAGAAAGGCGTTGTTGATCGCGCCGAACCGCTCCAGCAGTGCGCTCGACTCGGTGAAGGGGATCCGGGTGGCTTGAATCTTCTCGCTGCGGCCGAAGCGCTCGAGCGCCGAGTCCCAGACCGCGATCGAGCGGTGAATCGCGCGGCGGAAGCCCAGCAACGATAGCTCCGCCAAGACGAGGAAGATGCCTAGCGGAACGAGGCCGAGGATGACGCCTTTCAGCTGCTGACCGACAAAGGAACGCGGCGAGACGATGGCAATGCGGTCACGCGAAAGTGGCTCGACGATGCAGGCGCGCATCCAGTGTGCGAAAGTGCGGCGGTCACTGGCAGTTTCGTCGCGGTCCATATGGGTGCAGCCCAGGCGCGGCATCGCGGCGGCGGCACTGCCGCCCGGCGCGATCGCCATCGGCAGCGGCGTAGGCCAGCCGGGAACGTCGAGCGCGACAATCTCGCCGGGATGGATCGTCGAGGTCCGGTCGCGCCACACGGCGGCCGCGCCGACCTGTTGGCGAAACGAGACCAGCTGGCCGGGCACGCGGTGCAGCTCCGCGAAAAGGAACAGCAGCGTCGCGGCGACGATCGCGGCTGAGACGAGCGCGTCGATCGAACGGATCATCGACACCATGCGCCGCTGCGCCAGCCCACCCGTCCGCGGATCGCGAGCAACGAACAGCACCGCGATATCGGCGCATGTGGCAAGGCCGATCTGGCAGGGGATCGACCGCAGCACGACGAGCACCGCATGTTCGACCGACGGCGACCAGGAACGCGTCGTCACCAATGCGCCGCCGACCAAGGCAATTCCGACGCAATAGCCGACGGTGATCGTCGAGAAGCTGCGATCATCGCTGTAAAAGCGGTCGACGATCAGGACATGACCGATCGCGATGGCTGTCAGCAGCGGCGTCGCCAAAGGTCCTGTCGCCGCGAGCAAGACGGCAGCGGCGATCACCAGCGCCGCCGGCCTGCCGTACCAGCGGAAGGCGAGGAGGTAGAGGAGCGGCGCAAGGCAGACATCGAACCCGGGCGCTAGGACAAAGCGCTGGCCCGCGAGTAGAATAGACAGCAACAGCCCGCCGGCCGGCCAGAGCGCGGCACGGCGCAGCTGTGGCACAAGGTGCCGACCGGACAGCATGCGTGCCGGCATCAGCAGCCCGTCGACACCCGGCACATAGCGCGCGCAACAGTCGCGATCACCATGCACGTTTCCCCTGCGTCGGCATCATCGCGTTGCTGCTCATCCCCGTCGCAATGGTGCGACATATTAGAAAACGGACGTATTTTTCATAGCTTTAATCCGTTAATCAGGGATAGGATCAGCAGCGGAAAGAAATCAATTCGGACTGATACTCAGACTGAGGCAGGTCTAATCTGCCATGGCCAGGTGCAGCCGCCGCTGGAGGTCGCCGAGTGTGATCGCTTGCAATGCGCCGATTGGATCATCGGCGCGCAACAACGTTGCGAGCGCGAGTTGCTGCTGGCCAAGCCGGTCGAGCGCCTGGAGCGCACCGCCATGGGCGGCGACCAGCGCGGGGTCGGCACACAGCGCCACCCCGAGCGCCTCCATCTCACCACGCGACCGCTCCAGCTCATCCGCGATCAACAGCCGCAGGCGGGCGGCCGGGTCCTCCGGGATCGTCACGCCGCAAGCGCCGGCGGCAGTCCGCGCATGAGCAGCGCGGTGCCGAGCTGGGTGAGATCGACGGCGCCAAGACCGATTTTCGCGGCCGCCAGTCCGGGCAGCTCGCCCGCCTTCGCCTGCGCCGGGTCGATAGCGAACGCCGTGCCCCCCGCGGCGAGCAGCACGGGCAGCGCGGCGACACCGTCGTCGCCCATCCCGCTGAGGAATCCGACCGATACCGATGCGGCGGCAGTCCGGGCCAGCGCGTTGATCAGCAGGTTGGCGGAGGGGCGATGGCCACCGATCGCCTCGCCATCGACAAGCCGCAGCATGCCCTGCGGCCAGCGATCGACGACGACGTGGCGTTGGGCGTCCTGGATCAGATAGACATTCCCGGGCTCTAGCCGTTGGCCGTCGAACATTGCGCGCACGTTGGGCTTGGCGGTCTTGTCGAGCTTTTCAACGAGCGCGGCCGCCACGGTCTGGGTCGATCCGAGATGAACGATGACCGGCGGGCAGCTGGCGGGCAGGCGGTTGACGAACTCGCCGACCATATCGACCGCGCCAGTGTTGCCGATCAGCGCGATCACGCCATCGGTCGGGGCTGCGCCCTCGGCGACGAAAGGCGCGGCATTGCTGCTCTTGCGCGTGGTGACGCTGCCCACGGCAGCGGCCTTGATCAATTTGGCGAGGCGGGGGCCGATCTTGCGAAACTCCTCCATCGTCGCCGCCTTGGGCTTTGGAAAACACTCGAACGCGCCTAGTTCCAGCGCCTGGAGCGTCGCCGCCGAACCCTTTTGGGTCAGCGTCGAGAGCATAATGACGGGCATCGGTTGCTCGGCTATGATCTCGGCGAGTAGCTCGAGACCACTGGTCCCCGGCATTTCGACGTCGAGCGTCACGACGTCGGGCCGGACCGAGCGGATCAGCTCTCGCGCCTCGGCGGCGTTGGCGGCGTGATCGACGACGCAGATGCCGGGCGCCTCGTCGAGCACGCCGCTGAACAGCGCGCGCATGGTGATCGAGTCATCGACGATGAGAACGCGGGTCTTGTTCACGATACGGCTCCTGAAGAAATCGACTCAAGCGGCTTCGGGCAGGGCGACACCCGAGTCAGCAATGGTCATGCGGCGCAGGTCGAGGACCATCGCCATCCGGCCCTCGACCGCAATCAGTCCTTCGAGATGGCGATCGGCGATGCCCTGGCCCAGATCCGGCGGCGGCTGCATCGCGGATTCATCGATCGTGACGATGTCGTTGACCGAATCGACGATAAGTCCATGAAGCTGGTGGCCGATCTGAAGGACGATGATGACGTGCCGCGCGCTCGGCTCGATAGCCCCCCAGCCCAGCCGTTCGCTAAGGTCGATCACCGGCAGCACCGTGCCGCGCAGATTGACGACCCCTCGCACGAACGGCGGCGCATGGGGAATGGCGGTGGTCGGCGTCCAGGCGCGGATCTCGCGGATCGACAGGATGTCGACGCCGAGCAGCTTGTCGTCGATCTGGAAGGTGATGAGTTGCTTGGTCATCGGTGGTGCCTCGATCAATGGATGACGCGGCGGACGGCGGCAGCGAGCTTGGCGGGATCGAACGGCTTGACGATCCAGCCGGTCGCCCCCGCCGCCCGAGCGCGCGCCTTCTTCTCGGGCGAGCTTTCGGTGGTCAGCACCAGGATAGGCAGCGCATTGAACTGCGCCTGCGCGCGCACTTCAGCGATCAGGCCGAAGCCGTCGAGACGCGGCATATTGATGTCGGTGATGACGAGGGCCGGCCGGTTCGATGCGAGCCATTCCATCGCCGAACGGCCATCCTCCGCCTCGTCGACGCGATAGCCCTCGCCGGTCAGCGCGGCGCGCAACAGGGCCCGCATACTCGGGCTGTCGTCGACGGTGAGTATCTGTATCGACATCGGTCGGTCCCTAATCCTTCTCAGAATAGCTCGACGTCGCCGCTGTCGGCGGGCAGGGCGGCGCGCACCGGCTCTTCCCGGAGCCGGCCGACGACCGCCCGGCAGCGGACGCGGCCGGTGGCTGGTTGGAATTCGATCCGGCGCGCGTCGCCGCCGCCGGTATCCTCGTGCGCGAGTGCGATGCCGTCGGCGGCGAGGAAGGCGCGCGCGAAGCCGGCGTTCTCGCTGCCGATCGCGCGCATGCCGACGTGAAGGTTCGCACCGCCGTACAGGTGCGCGCGCATCGTTGACCGGGTTGCGCCGCGCTTCAGCATGGCGTTGACGAGCACCTCCATCGCGAACAGCCCGTACCGTTCGGCATCGTCGCTACGCCCCGGCAGGCCGTTGGGCGGCGCGGGGAGGAGAAAGTGGTTCATCCCGCCGATCGCGCTGCTGCGATCGTGGAGGCAGCACGCGATGCAGCTGCCAAGGATGGTGCTCAGCACCAGCCCGTCCTGGCCCGACACCTCATGCTCGCCCTGCATCAACGTATGGCGCAGCGATGGCGGGGCGATGGCGAGGGTCAGCATGCGCACAGCGCCAGCAAGCGACGCGCGATCCGGCCCAGCGGCAGGACCTCGGCGGCGGCGCCGCGCTCGGCGGCGGCGCGCGGCATGCCGTAGATCAGCGCCGTCGCGGCATCCTGTGCGATGGTCGGGATGCCGCGGCGATGCAGGCGCTCCAGCCCCTCCGCGCCATCCTCGCCCATGCCGGTCAGGATCACACCGACCAGCCGGTCGGGCGTTAGGTGCGCGAGCGAGCGGAACAGCATGTCGGCGGACGGGCGGTGACCAGTCATCGGCGGTGCCTCGACCAGGCGGCATACCGGCGAGCGGTCGCCCTTTACGGTCAGGTGGGCGGTGCCGCCGGGGGCGATGTAGACGTGCCCCTGGGTCAGGGGCATGTCGTCCTGCGCCTCGACCACACAAGGCGCGACGCGACCGTCCAGGCGGCTGGCGAACATGCGCGTGAAGTTGGTCGGCATGTGCTGGACGATCAGCGTCGGCGGACAGTTGGCGGGGAAGTCGGCGAGCAGCGTGCCGATCGCCTCCACGCCGCCGGTCGATGCGGCGAGCGCGATCAGGCGACCGTTCCAGCGGAAGTCCGCGACGACCCTGTGATGGTGGTCGGGATGCTGGAGACGCCCGCGGCACCCCGCCGCCTGCTTCACCTTGGCGGCGAGCGCGCCGTCGTCGGCGCCGATCGTCAGCCCGACGTCGCAGATCGGCTTGGGATGATAGTCGACGGCGCCGATCTCGAGCGCGCGCAGTGTCGTCTCGGCGCCTTCCTGCGTCAGGCTGGAGACCATTACGACCGGCGTGGGGCGAAGCCGCATGATCTTGTCGAGGAAGGACAGCCCGTCCATCCCCGGCATCTCGACGTCGAGGGTGACCACGTCGGGGTCAAGCTCGCGGATCATCGCACGCGCCTCGATTGGGGAGGCGGCGATGCCGATCACCTCGATCTCGGGATCGCGGCGCAGCATGGCGCTGACGAGCCCGCGCATCGTGGCGGAATCATCGACGACGAGAGCGCGGACGGTCATGCGGGCACCTTGCGGAAGATGGTCTGGCCGACCGGCACCACCCGACGGGCGGCCTCGCCCAGCAGGCGTTCGGAATGGCCGAGATAGAGGAAGCCGCCATCGACCAGCCGGTCGGCGAGGCGGCACTGCAACCGCTCGGTCGTCGGATCGTCGAAGTAGATCATAGTGTTGCGGCAGAAGATCGCGTCGAACTGGCCGCGGATCGGCCATTCGTCGAGCAGGTTGAGCTGCCGGAACCGCACGAGGCCGCGCAGGTCCGGCGCCATCGTCACCTCGCCCCCCGTCGCCTGCGTCCAGCGGCTGGCGAGATCGGCGGGGATCGCGGCGGCGTCGCCCGCCGCATAGCGCGCGGCGCGACCGGTTTCGACCACCACGGTGTTGATATCGGTCGCGAGCAGCGCGACGTCCCCGTCGAGGATCGTCCGCGCCGAGGAGGCATCGGTGCCCAGCAGGGTCATGCCCAGCGAATAGACCTCCTCGCCAGTCGACGAGCCGGCAGACCACAGCCTGACGCGCTGGCGCCGATCGATCCGGTCGAGCAGCATCGGGCGCAGGACGCTGGCGACGTGCTGGAAGTGATGCTCCTCGCGGAAGAACTTGGTGTGGTTGGTGGTCAGCGCCTCGATCGCCTGGACGCGGGCGGCGGCGTCGTCGGTGATGAGCTGGACGAAGCGATGCAGGTCGTCGCAGTCGTAGGAGCGTTGCAACCGGGCGAGGCGCGAGGCGACGAGCTGGCTTTTGCCCGGATGCAGGACGATGCCGGCATGGACGTGCGCGATACGCGCGACCTTCGCGAAATCCGCGGCGGACAGCGTGCCCGGCGCGGCGGGGCTGATGGCGGCCGGAATCATCATGACGCTTTGAGCCACTGCATGCTGCCGCGCAGCGCGACGATGCCCTCGACGTCGAGGATCAGTGCGACATGGCCGTCGCCCAGGATGGTCGCGCCGGCGACGCCGTCGACCTGCTGGTAATGCGTCTCCAGGCTCTTGATGACGACCTGGCGCTGGTCGACGATCGCGTCGACCATCAGGATCGCGGTGCCCGAGTTTTCGGTCTCGACGACGATCAGCACCGCTTCGGAAGGCTCGGTGACGCCGCCTCGGACGTGCAGCTGCTCGGCCACCGACAGCACCGGCAGGAACGCGCCGCGGACGTTGAGCACACTGGTGCCGAAGCCGGTGCGCTGTACCGCGCCGGTTTCGGGGCGGAGGCTTTCGACGACGTGCGTCAGCGGGATGATGTAGGTCTGGTCGGCGACGCGGACGATCATACCGTCGACGATTGCGAGCGTCAGCGGCAGCGCGAGCGCGAACGTGGAGCCGGCACCCGGCATCGACTGGATGGAGATGCGGCCGCCCAGCCCCTGGACGTTCTGGCGGACGACATCCATGCCGACGCCGCGCCCCGAGATGTTCGACACGGTGCGCGCGGTCGAGAAGCCGGGCGCGAAGATCAGCTGGTCGATCTCGTCGTCGGTCAGGCGCGCATCCGGTGCGACGATGCCGCGCTCCACCGCGACGGCGAGGACGCGGGCACGGTCGATTCCCGCGCCGTCGTCGCTGACTGAGATGACGATCCGGCTGCCCTTATGCTCGGCAGCGAGCCGCAGGCGCCCCTCGGCCGGCTTCCCCCTAGCGACGCGATCGGCGGGCAGCTCGATGCCATGGTCGATGCAGTTGCGGACGAGGTGGGTCAGCGGTTCGCCGATGCGTTCGATGACGGTCTTGTCGAGCTCGGTTGCCTCGCCCTCCACCTCGAGCATGACGCGCTTGCCGGTCGATGCCTCCAGTTCGCGGACGATGCGGGGGACGCGGCTGAACACCGACTTCACCGGCTGGGCGCGGATCGCCATCGCGCTGTCCTGCAATTCGCGGGTCAGCTGGTCGATGTCGGCGAGTTCCTCGGCAGCGGCCATGCCGTGCGACGACAGCCGCTGCGACAGCATCGCCTGGGTGATGACGAGTTCGCCGACGAGATCGACGAGGCGGTCCAGCTTTTCGAGGTCGACCCTGATCATCGCGGGCGCGGTCGTCGCGGCGCGGGGTTCGGAGGGCGCGGAGGGTGTCGTAGCCAGCGATGGCGACGGCATCGTTGGCGGCGCGACGGTCGCGACCGGCGCGACCGGCGCGGGCGGCGCGATAGGCGAGGAGGGTTCGTCGAAAGATGCTCCGCCGGCGTCTTCCTCGCCGCGCACCAGCCGGACCGACGCGGGATCGGCGACGAAATCGAAGACGTCGCAGATCGCCGACTCCTCGACAGTGCCGGGGATGGCGATCGTCCAACCGAGCCAGGCGGCGTCGGCCTCGAACTGGTCGAGCGTCGGCAACCGCGAGACGTCGACGCGCTCGATCCGGCCGCCGAGCGACAATATTTCGCGGATCAGCAGCAGTGGCTCGCCGCCGTTGGCCAGGTCCTCTCGTGTGGGGGTGAAGGAGAGCGTCCACTCGCTCGCCTCCTCCGCCACGGCCAGGGTGTCGGCCATCATCGCGGCGAGATCGAACGACAGCCCGTCGCCGGTCGCGCTCGCCGGTGCGTGGGCCACGTCGCCGGCGAGCGCGTCCTGCAGAGCCGCCACCATCGCTTCGTCAGGCGGCGGCGTGCTGCCCTCGCGCGCGGCGGCGACGTGATCGACCAGGATGTCGAACGCCGCCATTAACAGGTCGGCGAGCGTCGGCGTGACCGCCAATTCACCGTCGCGAACCTTGTCGAGCAGCGTCTCGAAATGATGGGTGAAGCTTTGCAGCGCGGCGAAGGCGAAGGCGCCAGCGCCACCCTTGATCGAATGGACCGCGCGGAAGATCGTGTTGATCGTCTCGCCGTCCCGATCGCCCGCCTTGAGCGCGAGCAGCGCGGTTTCTGCGGCGGCGACGCCCTCTTCGCATTCCTGGAAGAAGACCGCCTGGATTTCGTCAAGCGTCACCGCCGTTCCTCCGTATCCAGACCCAAATGGGTCGTCAGCCCGGCAAGCCGCGCTGCCTCGCACAGCGCCGCCGAGGGCCGGTCGAGTCGCGCCGCCGCGCTGCCGTCAACGAGCGGGGCGTGCAGCGCGCAGAGCAGCAGCTGAAGCCCGGCCATGCCGATTCGCTCGATCCCGCTGGCGTCAAGCACGACGGGCCCACCGCGGCCGGCACGGTGCTGGAGATCGGCGGCGATCATCCCGGCGGCGAAGCGGTCGAGAACGGGGGGAAGAACTAACGGTCCCATCTTTCAGCCTGCCCCGCGTCAGAATTCGGACCAGTCGTCGCCGCCGGCATCAACGGCGAGCGCCAGGTTGCCGCGGGTCTGCGGCGCGCGAGCGACCCGCTTGCGCACCCGCTTGGGCGCTGGCGCCGCGGCGCCGACCGGCGCGGTGCGTGGCGAGGCATCGGTAAGGGTGAGCGTGAAGCGCGACACCAGCCCGGTCAGCTGATCGGCCTCCCCTGCCAGGCTGCGTGCGGCGGCGGTCGATTCCTCGACCATCGCGGCGTTCTGCTGGGTCATCTTGTCCATGTCGCCGACCGCGACATTGACCTGCTGGAGACTGTTGGCTTGCACCTGCGCGAGTTGCGAGATGTTGGCGGCAAGCTTCGCGATCTCGGCGACGCGGTCGACGATGCGATCGAGCGCCTCTCCCGACTGGCCGACGAGCGACACGCCGCGTTCGACCTGCTTCGAGCTTTGACCGATCAGATCCTTGATGTGCTTCGCGGCGTCGGCGGAGCGCTGCGCCAACGCGCGCACCTCGTTGGCCACGACGGCGAAGCCCTTGCCCGCATCGCCGGCGCGCGCGGCCTCGACCCCGGCATTGAGCGCCAGCAGGTTGGTCTGGAAGGCGATGCCGTCGATGACGTTGATGATCTGAGCGATTTCCTGCGCCGACCGCTGGATGTCGTCCATCGCGTCGACCGCCTGCTTGACCACCGCGCCGCCCTGGGTGGCATCGGCGTGCGCGTCGCTTACCGACTGGTTGACGTGCGCCGCGCCTTCGGCGGTCTCGCGCACACCGCTCGTCAGCTGATCCATCGCCGCCGCCGTCTGTTCGAGCGAGGCAGCCTGTTGTTCGGTGCGGGTCGACAGGTCGTCGGACGCCTGGCTGATCTCGATCGAGCCGGTGTTGATGCTCTCGGCGGTGTCGGACACGCGCGCCAGCGTCTCGCTGATCCGGCTGCGCATGAATTCGAAGTCCTTTTCCACCTTGCTGAAGGTGTCGGGCAGGCCGGTGAGCGAGACGGTGAAGTCACCCTTCGCCATCGTCTCCAGCGCCTCGCCGACCTGGGCGATGACGGCGAGGCGTTGACCTTCCTCGGCGGCGAAATAGCTCGACAGCGCGATGTCCATGTCGAGCAGCACGCACTTCACCAACGAGCCAATGACCTGCCCCAGCTTGGCGCCACCGGCGATCCGGCCCAGCGGAGAGGCGGCAACGATGCCGTGGATCACCTGCTCCAGCACCATCGCATAGCCGCCGATATACCATGTCGGCGCCAGTCCAATTCGGGCGTGCACGCTGCCGATCTGCTCCGCCTTCGCGAAGTAGCCAGATCCCAACTGCCGCGAAAACAACTGCGACCAATGCTCGATCTGCTTATCGCGCGCATGGTCCATGATGTGCCGCGACGGGAAGAACTTGGAAACCTCGGGTGTCCTGTTCACCTTTTGGTAGAACCCATCCAGTGCTCCAGGTGCATGCTTCGACACGGCTGAAAGGATGCGCGGAAAAACCGCGTAATCTCGTTCGTCTATTCCAAAGAACTGAAGTCGGTCGTTATTAGCGGACGAGTTGTCCATCTTTCTACCTCCACTAGGCGCACTCATTGGCCGTTGTGGTGGTTTCCGATTGGTTAATATGCGTAGAACTACGATGGTTGGAAAATCGAGCGGGGTCGCCGCATTCTGCGCATCGACGGGCGCGATCCGAGCGCAGTAAACCGTTCTTTTCTGGCGACTTTGCACGGGATACGCCGGCCTTCCGCAAAGCTATGATAGCGGAGCGATAGTCGCGGTTTTTCAAAACGCTGTATAAGACTCCGAAGGCCTATGATCTGGTCCCGGGTGGGGCTAGTAAGCCACAGCACGTCGGCGGGTCAAGTTCGCTCGGAAACTCTGCAGCGGAATGCCAATCTGAAAATTCCTCTTCGCATGTTGCATTGATGAGGCTAAAATGGCTCAGCTTATCGCCGGGTATTCGATTTCAACGCATCAGACAGTGCTTATCCCGGACGGGGGATCGACAACCTATTTTACACAGGGAGAGTTCGAACCCGAGACTGCCGAGCTCGATGCCTTCGTCGCACGCGGCATCGCCATCGGAAGAACGTCCTTGGTAGAGCTGGTAGGCGATGCGCCATCGCTCGATGGCGTCAGGCTCGCCGATGGGCGCTTCCTAGCGATAGCGGCCGTTTTCACCGCTCCGCGCACCCGACTCAGCATGCCGCTCGCCGCCATGCTCAAGTGCGTGCATGAGAACGGGCCAACCAGACCTTACGTCAAGATCGATTAACGGGGCGCTCTATCAATTGTTGGTGTTTGGGCGACGGGCGATGCTGTCACTTCCATGCACAATGCCATGCTTACCTTGGCAGCAGGGGGGGGCTGTCGGGGATCTCGGTGCACCAGGCTTACGTCTGTGCGCAGACAGCTTGACGGCATTCTACTTCGAAAGGTGGAATAACGGTTTGGCACCTGGAGAACGCCGAAGGTTGGCATCTGCTCCGCTGCTAACATGAATGAACGGCAGCATCTGGTAGCCCGGAAAGAGGCCGCGAATGACTGGATATGGGTCGATGCTGCCATCATCGCGCACTCGAGCCGTCCAGCGGGTGGGCTTTATCTCGTCGCATCGAGAATGACGGCGACTGTCTCCTCCGGCGCGTCCCACATCGGAAAGTGCCCGCTGCCCTCGAACCAATGGAGCTCGGCGCCGGGAAAGGCTGCCTGCGCGCGCGCCGCCTGTCTGGGGAGGCAGAGCCGGTCGTACCTGCCCCACCCGAGGACGACCCGGCCGGTGCCGGCAGCGGCGGGACCGGACTGCTCCGGTCCCGTGGCAAGGCTGCGGACCAGCGCATCGAACGTCGGCGTCCTACTGAGACCTTTCAGCTCGGTCGCGACGATCCCCCCGTCAAGCGCCCAGGGACGCGCGGAGAGCTGAGCGAGAAGCGCCGTGCGCGACGCTGCGTTGCGGCTCAACGCCGGCAGAGCTGGCCGGATGGCCCGCAGCAAGCGACCGGAGGCGCCGATGGTGCTTCTGAAGAAGGTTCGCTCCCACCCTCGCCAGAAGCCGCCAGGATCAAGCGCGACGACGTTGCCGACGAGTCCGCGCCGCGCGAGCTCAAGCACGATCCGCGCGCCCATGGAACTGCCGACAACATCGACGCCAGACAAGCCAGCCTCCGCGATGTAACGCTCGACGCTGCCGACCAGACCATCAAACGTCCCGCTGTCGGACTCGGCAGGGGTCGCCCCATAGCCGGGAAGGTCGACCGCGATGATCTTCCGCGAGGCGCTGAGTGGGTCCAAGACGGTGCTCCACGATCGCCAACTCCCGCCCAGGCCGTGGATCAGAAGCAGCGTGCGTCCAGTGCCGCGTTCGATCGTGTTCATGCCGTCTCCGCCTTGTCGCTGGAAGAAGCTTAACGAGCACGGTCGCTTCGCGGGCCCGGCCTCTATCGGCTGATGGGCGCTGGAGATCGGCCCGGAGGCCCACGCCGGAAGGCGGTGGGGCCGGGTAAGTCGTCCTGTTCAGAAAAGCGTCTTGGATATGAACGAGCGACCGCTTGCGAGTAGCGCTACCTTTGCATTGAATGGCCGCTTGTGGGTCAAAGCGCCTTAGCTGCAACGGCCGCGGCATCCTTGCCAAAGCGACCTACGTAGGACCCAAGTGGGTCACGTACGCGGACGCCCGGTAGGCTGGACGCCCTCGCCGACCCTACCGGAAGCTGCTCTAGGAAGGTGGTGCCGCCTACAGGACTCGAACCTGTGACCCCCGCATTACGAATGCGATGCTCTACCAGCTGAGCTAAGGCGGCCTGGTCGTGAGCGGTGACGCTCGCGAGGGCGGCCGATTAGCAGGGTCGTGGGGGGCTGACAAGCGGCCTGCGCATTTACGATGCGTTTACCAAATCCGTCGCATGATGGCGCCAGGGACATGGGCTGCCGCCCGATGACATAGGACGGAAACGCGAAGATGGACACGGGCGAGCTTGGCGGTTTCGACATCGACCGCTCGACGATCGACGACGTGGTCGAGCACGGCGGCGTCCAGGACGAGGGGTTCCAGCTGTCGGGCGACGAGCGCCGGATGCAGGTGCGCGCCTATAATCATTGGGTCTCGCTGCTCCACGGCCGCCCCTATCCGACGATCATCGACCTCGATCCCGCCAACATCGCCGATTTTGGCCCGCACAGCGTCCTCATCGATTTCGGCGCCGGCGCGGACGATCCCGTCATCGCCTATCTCGGCCGCGAGCTGCGCGAGGAATGCGCGCTCGATTCGGACATCACCCGGATCAACGATGTGCCCGCGCGCTCGCTGCTGTCACGGCTGACCGACCATTATCTCCAGATCATCGCCAACCGCGCGCCGGTCGGCTTCGAGGCGGAGTTCGTCGGCACCCGCGGGCGCACCACGCTGTATCGCGGCATCCTGATGCCCTTCTCGTCCGACGGCGACGAGATCGACTTCATCTACGGCGTCATCAACTGGAAGGAACTGGTCGACGCCGATACCCAGGCGTCGCTGTCGGCGGAGCTGGACGCCGCGATGCGCGCCGCGCCGACGCCGAACCACAGCGCGCCGGTGTGGGCCGATGGCCCCAGCGGCGGCTTCGACGAGACCAAGGTCGGGGATGAGGACGAGCCGGCCGAGTCGCTGCCCGCCGTCGCCCACACGCTCGGCGAACGGCTGATGCTGGCGCGCGAGAGCGCGGCGCAGGTCCGTGCCGCCGACAGCCGCGGCCGCGCCGCGCTGTACCGGGCGCTCGGCCGTGCCCATGACTTCGCCCTTGCAGCCGCAGCCGATGCCGACGGCTATGCCGAGCTGCTCGCCGCCTCCGCGATCAAGGTGCAGCCGCGCGCACCAATGACACCGATCGTGAAGCTGATCTTCGGCGCCGACTATGACAAGACGCGCCTGGCCGAATATGCCACCGTGCTGGGCCATGCGCAGCGCCACACGATCCCGGCGGGCGAGCTCGCCGCCACGCTCGAGCGCTTCGAGGGCGGCGTGAAGGCCGTCGTCGCCGCCGAGCGCGCCGCGCGCCGCCCGGCGCCTGCCAAGCTCGACCGCTACGACCTCGCCGCCGCCGAATTGCGCGCGCTGCCCGTCCTCGCCAACCTGCCGATCGGCGCGGGCAAGGCGGAATTCGTCGTCCTGCTCGCCCGGGCGGGTGCCGACGGCACGCTCGATATCGTCAGCCGGATCGACGACGACAGCGTGGTGCAGAAGCTGATGAAGCGCGCGGCGTAGAGGGACGTCCACCCCACCCTCCCGTCCGTGCTGAGCGAAGTCGAAGCACCGTGGCGGGGGAATGGCCTTCGACTTCGCTCAGGCCGAACGGGTCGGGGGGAGTGGCCTCGCCCCCACCCCACTAGTCTCAAACGTTACAACTCTTGAATCCGCCGTCCTCGAAGCGCAAAGGCCTGGCATGGCTACCGATACGCTGCAGCAACCCGCCGACGCACTTGCCGCCCGACTGACCAAGGGCGCGCTGCCCGGCGAGCTGGCCGGCTTCGGAAAGAAGGAGGTTGAGGAGGCGGCGCGCTTCGTCACCGCGACCGGCGCCACTCGCGCGCCGGGCACCGCGGCGATCGCGCTGGAGCCGATCGCCAGCGACGATGCGCGGCGGCGGATGCGGCTCGCCATCGTCAACGACGACATGCCCTTCCTGGTCGATTCGATTGCGGCGGCGATCGGCGTCCACGACATCGACATCGACCGGGTCATCCACCCCGTCGTCCGCGTCACCCGATCGCCCGACGGCGACCTGGTCGACATCGGCGGCGCGGGCACGCCCGAATCGATGATCTACATCGAGATCGAACGCGTCGACGCGCGCGAACGCCGCGACCTGGTCGACGATCTCCACGCCGTCCTCGCCGACGTCCGCGCCGCCGTGAAGGACTGGCCGACGATGCAGCGCATGGTTGCCCGCGACGAAGCGGCGATGCCGCAGTGCGAGGGCGCCGCGCTGATGCAATGGTTCCTCGACGGCCATTTCACGCTGCTCGGTCATCAGGACTGGCATCGCGACGGGTCGGGCGGCGAGGCGCTGGGCATCGCGCGCAACGAGCATGACGTGCCGATCCTGGCCGAGGGCAGCCGCGCCGCCGCGATCCAATGGTTCGAAAACGGCGGCGAGGCACCGCTGCTGCTCAAGTCCAGCCTGATTTCCACCGTCCACCGCGCCGTCCCGCTCGACCTGATCGTCATGCCGGTGATGGAGGGCAGTTCGGTCGCCGGCCTGTCGATCCATTGCGGCCTGTGGACCAGTGCCGCGCTCGCCACCCGTCCGCGCGACATCCCCGTGCTCCGCGCCCGGCTGGCGCAGCTCGAAGGCAAGTTCGGCTTCGATCCCAAGGGGCATACCGGCAAGGCGCTGGCGCATGCGATCACCGCGCTGCCGCACGACCTGCTGATCGGCTTCACCCCCGACCAGCTCGAGAATCTCGCGCTGACCGCGATGAGCCTTGCCGATCGCCCGCGCCCCGCGCTGGTGCTCGTCGAATCGGCGTTGAAGCGCCACGTCTTCGCGTTCGTCTGGCTGCCGCGCGACGAGGTGACCACCGCGCGCCGCAACGCGATCGGCGAGATGCTGGCGGAGGCGGCGAACGGGTCGGTCCTCAATTGGTCGATCGCGCTGGAGGACGGCACCGTCGCGCTGCTGCGCTACACCATCGATGTGCGTGGCGAGGGGCGGCTGCCCGACGTCGCGCCGCTCGCCGACCGGCTGGAGAAGATGGTCCGCGGCTGGGTGCCGGATGTCGAGGCCGCGCTGGCGACACAGCTCGGCGCCGCGCGCGCCGCACGCCTCGCGCTGCGCTGGGCCGCGACGTTCCCGCAGAACTATCGCAACGTCTCGACCGCCGAGGATGCCGCGGTCGATATCCAGCAGATCGCCTCGCTGGAAACCGAGGCCGACCGCTCGGTCCACCTCTTCCCCGCCGTCGCGGGCGAGGATCGCCGGCTGAAGATCTACAAGCTTGGCCCCCTCGCACTGTCCGATGCGGTGCCGGTGCTGGAGAATTTCGGCTTCCGCGTCATCGGCGAGCTGCCGACGCGGCTGAAGGACGAGAGCAATCCCTTCGTCCATGATTTCGTCGTCGAGGTCGCGACCGCTGCCGACCAGGACGTCGCCGTGCTCGAGAACGCGATCGCCGCGGTGCTCGAAGGCCGCGCCGAGAACGACGCGTTCAACCGGCTGATCGTCGAAACCGGCATGGCCCCCGCCAGCGTGGTCCTGCTGCGCGCCTGGTTCCGCTATCTGCGCCAGGCCGGCATGACCTATGGCCTGACCACGGTGGTGGACGCGTTCCGCCGTGCGCCCGACGTCGGACGCGCGCTGATCGAACGCTTTGCCGCCGCGCACGACCCCCGTTCGACCGCCGACGTCGTCGCCGCCGACGAGGCGATCGAGGCGGGGCTCGATGCCGTCTCGGCGATCGACGACGACCGCATCCTGCGCGCCTATCGCAACCTGATCGCCGCGACGTTGCGCACCAACGCCTTCGCCCCTGCCGCTGCCGAGGCGCTGGCGTTCAAGCTCGACAGCCACCTGATCCCCGGCCTGCCCGCCCCCGTGCCGTGGCGCGAGATCTGGGTGTACAGCCCCCGCGTCGAGGGCATTCACCTGCGCGCCGGCCCGGTCGCGCGTGGCGGCCTGCGCTGGTCCGATCGCCGCGACGACTTCCGTACCGAGATCCTCGGCCTGATGAAGGCGCAGCGGGTGAAGAACGCCGTGATCGTGCCGACCGGCGCGAAGGGCGGCTTCTATCCCAAGCAGCTGCCCAATCCCGCGACCGATCGCGACGCCTGGTTCGCGGAAGGCACCGAAAGCTATCGCATCTTCATCCGCACGTTGCTGTCGATCACCGACAACATCGTCGAGGGCAAGGTGGTCCATCCCGATGGCGTCCGCGTCCTCGACGGCGAGGATCCCTATTTCGTCGTCGCCGCCGACAAGGGCACCGCGACGTTCAGCGACGTCGCCAACCAGATCGCGCTCGATCGCGGTTTCTGGCTGGGCGACGCCTTCGCCAGCGGCGGTAGCTACGGCTACGATCACAAGGCGATGGGCATCACCGCCAAGGGCGCCTGGGTCTCGGTCCAGCGCCATTTCGCCGAACGCGGCATCGACGTGCAGACCGATCCGATCACCGTCGTCGGCTGCGGCGACATGTCGGGCGACGTCTTCGGCAACGGCCTGTTGCTGTCGAAGGCGGTGAAGCTGGTCGCGGCGTTCGACCACCGCCACATCTTCATCGATCCCGCGCCCGATCCCGCCGCCAGCTGGGACGAACGTGCCCGCATGTTCGCACTGCCACGATCGAGCTGGGCCGACTATGACGCCTCGCTCATCAGCAAGGGCGGCGGCGTCTTCTCGCGCACCGACAAGGTCATCAAGCTGTCGCCCGAGGCGCGAGCCGTGCTCGGCATCGAGGCGAGCGAGCTGGAGCCGACCGCGCTCATCTCCGCGATCCTCAAGGCGCCGGCCGACCTGCTCTGGTTCGGCGGCATCGGCACCTATGTGAAGGCTGCGTCCGAGAACAACATCCAGGTCGGCGATCCCGCCAACGACCGCCTGCGCGTCAATGCCGAAGACCTGCGCGTCACCGCGATCGGCGAGGGCGCGAACCTGGGCGTCACCCAGGCCGCACGCATCGCCTTCAGCCAGCATGGCGGCCGCATCAATACCGACTTCATCGACAATTCGGCTGGCGTCGATTGCTCGGACAACGAGGTCAACATCAAGATCGCGCTCAACCGCGAACTGGCGGAAGGCCGCCTGTCGTTCGAGGACCGCAACCAGCTGCTCGTCTCGATGACCGACGACGTCGCGCATCTGGTGCTCGAGGACAACCGCCTGCAGACGCTGGCCCTGTCGATCGCCGAGGCGAGCGGCGCGGTCGCGATCCCCAGCTACGTCCGCGTCATCGAGATATTCGAACATGCCGGGCGCCTCGACCGCGCGGTCGAAGGGCTGGCGGGCAACGAGGAGTTGCTGCGCCGTGGCCTCGAGGGTCGCGGGCTGACCCGCCCCGAACTCGCGGTGCTGCTCGCGACCGCGAAGCTCGCGCTGCAGGATGCCATCGAGCATGCCGATCTCGCCACGTCGGACGAGATGGAGCCCGATCTGCGCGCCGCCTTCCCCACGGCGATGCAGCAGCGCTTCGGCCGCGCGATCGACGAGCACCGCCTGCGCGGCGAGATTGTCGCGACCAAGCTCGCCAACCGCATCGTCAACCGCCTCGGCATCCTCTACCCCTTCGAACTGGCGGAAGAGGAAGGCGCCGCGATGGCCGACATCGCCGCGATGTTCGTCGTCGCCGAGCGGTTGTTCGACCTCGACGCCTTGTGGTCGGAGATCGAAACCGCCGCCATTCCAGAGAATGCGCGCATCGCGCTGTTCGACGAGGTCGCGGTCGCGACTCGCTCGCAGATCGCTGACCTGCTCCGCGTCAACGCCCCCGGCACGCTGCCGGGCGAGGCGATCGCGCGGCTGGGCAAGGGCGTCGCCCAGCTCGACCGCAATACCGAGACGCTGCTCCTCGACGAAGCCCGCGCCCACAGCGCCCGGATCGCCGCCGCGCTCGAAGCGGCCGGCGCCACGCCGGAGCTGGCGGCGAAGGTCGTCCGTCTCGTCAAGATCGACGGCGTCGTCGGCCTCGCCGACCTCGGCCAGCACCTCTCGCTCGACGAGGCGGAGCTGACCCGCGCCTTCACCCATCTCGGCCAGGCGCTCGGCCTCGATTGGGCGCAAGGCACGGCGACGCGGATCCAGTCGAGCGATCCGTGGGAGCGCCTGCTCCTCGCCGGCCTCGCTCGCGACTTCCAGCAGCTGCGCCTCGACTACCTGCGCCGCTGCGGCGGCCAGAACCCGCAGGAGGCGGTTGAAGGCTGGCTGGCGCGCAACGCCACTCGCGTCGCCCAGTTCAAGTCGATGATCGACCGCGCCCGCAGCGCGACCCTGCCCAATGCGGCGATGCTGGCGCAGATCGCGGGCCAGGCGCGGGTGCTGCTGGGGCGCTGAACCTAACCACCCTCACCCTTCGCCGCCTTCGGCGGCTCTTCCCTCTCCCGGCGGGAGAGGGAGGGAGCGGCGGAGCCGCGGAAGGGTGAGGGTGTCTACTCCCGCGCCCCCACCACCACCGCGCCGCCCGCATCATCGGCCACCAGCACCCGCCCCTGGCGATAGGCCACCACCCAATCCGCCCGCCGCTCGGTCGGCCATTCGACGCTGACCCAGCGCGCCCGGCCCAACTTCCCCGCCAGCGCCAGCACCCGATCGACCGCCAGCGCCGGCGCCGCCAACGGCCGCCCGGCGTCATCGTGCCGCCGCCACCGCATCCAGCGCACCGCGCCGTCATACCATCCGCCGCCCCGCGCCACGCCCAGCACCCGCGCATTCGGCGGATCGAGGAACACCGTGGCCTCGCCGCTCGCCAGCGCCAGCACCGGTCCTTCGCCACGCGGCGCTTCGATCCGCGCGATCATCTCGCCACGCGCCAACACCGCGTTCGCCGCCACGACGTAGCGATCCGCCGCCAGCATCGCCGTGCCACTCACGCGATAGCGGTCGGGGTGTACCTGCCGATCGACGGCATCGGGCCACGCCATCAGCGCCACGGCCCCTGCCACCAAGGCCACGAACAAGATCGGCACGATCCACCAGCCGGCACCCCGCCGCCGCGCGATCCGCCGCCTGGCCTTACGCTGCGCCACGCGCCATCGCTTCGGCCAGGAGCCACGTTCTCAGCGCGCTCGCCAGATTGGCGGCCTCCGCCTCCATCACCCGCAGCGCATCGATCTGCGCTACCAAGGCGCTCAGCGGCAACCCGCGCGCCGCCGCCGCATCGCCCAGCGCCTGCCAAAACAGCGGCTCCAGGCTGATCGACGTCTCATGCCCCGCGATCGTGATCGATCGCTTCACGGGTCCGGCAAAGCCGGTCGGCGGCGCCGCGATCACGGCGTGTCGAACAGCGCCGCCAGCTGCTCGATGATCGTGCCGCCCAGCTGCTCGGCGTCCATAATCGTCACCGCACGACTGTAATATCGGGTCACGTCGTGGCCGATGCCGATCGCGACCAACTCGACCGGCGACTTGCCCTCGATCCAGCCGATCACCTGGCGCAGGTGCCGTTCCAGATACGCGCCCGAATTGACCGACAGCGTCGAATCGTCGACCGGCGCGCCATCGCTAATGACCATCAGGATGCGGCGTTCCTCGGGTCGCGCGATGAGGCGGTTGTGCGCCCACAGCAGCGCCTCGCCGTCGATATTCTCCTTCAGCAGCCCTTCGCGCATCATCAGCCCCAGGCTGGTGCGCGCGCGCCGCCACGGCTCGTCGGCCTGCTTGTAGACGATGTGGCGGATGTCGTTGAGCCGCCCCGGTTGCGGCGGTCGGCCAGCGGCGAGCCATGTCTCGCGGCTCTGCCCACCCTTCCACGCGCGCGTGGTGAAGCCCAGGATCTCGGTCTTCACCCCGCACCGCTCCAGCGTGCGCGCCAGGATGTCGGCGCTGATCGCCGCGATCGAGATCGGCCGACCGCGCATCGACCCCGAATTATCGATCAGCAGCGTCACCACCGTGTCGCGGAAATCGGTCTCGCGCTCGATCTTGTAGCTGAGCGAATGCGTCGGGTTGACGACGACGCGCGCCAGCCGCGCCGCGTCGAGCATCCCTTCTTCCTGGTCGAAGTCCCACGACCGCGACTGCTGCGCCATCAGCCGCCGCTGCAGGCGGTTGGCCAGCTTCGACACCGCCGATTGCAGATGGACGAGCTGCTGGTCGAGATACCCGCGCAGCCGCGCCAGCTCCTCGGCATCGCACAGCTCATCGGCGGCGATCACCTCGTCGAACTGCGTCGTCCACGCCTTGTAGTCGAACTGCGGCCCGACGTCGGCGGGGGGACGGTTGGGTCGGACGGGCTGCATGCCCTGCTCGCCCTCGTCGCCGGGTTCGCCGTCGAGGTCGTCGAACGAATCCTCGCCATATTCCTGGCCTTCGCCCTGCTCGTCGTCGGACTGCTGCTGCTCGCCGCGCGCCTCGACCTCGGCCTGGCCCTCGCCGCCCTGATCGTCGCCCTCTTCGGTCTCGGCGTCCTCCTGGTTTTCCTGATCCTGGCCCTCGTTCTCGTCGCCGCCCTCGTCCGCCTCGTCGGGCCGCTGATCGCCCTCGACCAGCTCGAGCTGCTCGAGCATCTTCATCGCCAGCGCCTGGAACGCGCGCTGGTCGTCGAGCGCCAGCGCCAGCGCGGCGAGGTCGGTCCGGCCGGCGATCCTCTCGCGCACCAGTGCCAAGCCAGGCGCGGCGACGGCGGGCGACTCCTGACCGGTCAGTGCCTCGCGCACCAGCAGCCCGAGCGCGGTCGACAGCGGCACTTCCGCCTCGCTGCGCGCCCGCGTGATCGGGTCCGACCGCAGCCGCACGTCGAGCGCCGACGCCAGATTGTCGGTAATCCCGGCATAGCCGCGGCTGCCCAGCGCGTCGACGCGCGCGCCCTCGACCGCGTCGAACACCGCGCGCGCCACCGGCTCGCCCGGCGCCCCGCGCGCATGCAGCGCCGCGTCGTGGTGCTTGAGCCGAAGCGCGAAGCCATCGGCGAACCCGCGCGCCTCCGCCACCTGATCGGCGGGCAGCTGGCGCGCCGGCATCGGCACCTTGATATGCTTGCCCGACTGCGCCGGTGCATCGGCGGTATAGGCGAGCTCGACCTCCGGCTCCTCCGCGATCGCACGCGAAGTGCCGGCGAGGACGGATTTGAACCGATCGAGGGGGGTTTCAGTGGCCATCGCTCAACTCGATTTCCAGCGCGATTTCGGCTGCCGCGCCTAGCGCCGGCACCTCGACCCGGGCAATTTCGAAGACCATGCCGCGATCGAGATCACGGTATTCATGGCGCAGGCGATTGCCCAAACCGCGCATCTTGGCGACTGGCAGATCGGTCGATAACTGCTCGGCGTCGTTAGGATCGATCTGCACGGCCGCCTCGGTGATCCGTTGCAACAATCGCTCAACCGCGAACAGCGTCCGCTCGCTCGCAATGAAATCGTGCAGCGTCATGCCATCGATGAAGCTCTCGATGCGTCGGGCGTCCTCGATGATGTCCCGCAACCGCTCTTTCGTTCGATCAGAAAGCATCGATGCGATCACGTTCGATGGCAGCCTGCAGGCGCGGTCGGCGACCGGGATCGGAGATCAAATCGACCGACACGCCCAGTAGTTTACCCACTCGCTCGTCCAAATCGAAATAATCCCATCCCAGTCGCATGTCGGATCGCAAGGTCACCGCCAAGTCGAGGTCGGAATTCGGCGCTGCCTCGTCGCGCGCCGTCGAGCCGAAGATGGCAACGTGCTCTATACCCATCGCATACAGCTGATCGCGATGGGTGCGCAGCTTCGCCAATGCCTCGGCCCGCGTCATCGTCACCCCTTCCCCACCACGCTTTCCGGCAGGTCCTTACCGAACACGCGCTGGTAATATTCCGCCACCAGCGGCCGCTCCGCCTCGTCACACTTGTTCAGGAACGACAGGCGGAACGCGAGGCCCACGTCGCCGAAGATCAGCGCGTTCTGCGCCCAGGTAATGACCGTGCGCGGGCTCATCACCGTCGAGATGTCGCCGTTGACGAACCCGCGCCGCGTCAGGTCGGCGACGCGGACCATGTTCTCGACCGTCTTCTTGCCGTCCGGCTTGTCATATTCGCCCGACTTGGCGAGCACGATCTGCGCCTCGATCGCGGCGGGCAGATAGTTGAGCGTGACGACGATGTTCCAGCGGTCCATCTGGCCCTGGTTGATCTGCTGCGTGCCGTGATACAGCCCGCTGGTATCGCCCAGGCCAACGGTGTTGGCGGTCGCGAACAGCCGGAACCAGGGGTTGGGCCGGATCACGCGGTTCTGATCGAGCAGCGTCAGCTTGCCCTCGGTCTCCAGCACGCGCTGGATCACGAACATCACGTCGGGACGGCCGGCGTCATATTCGTCGAAGACGAGCGCCGTCGGCGTCTGCAGCGCCCACGGCAACAGGCCTTCGCGGAATTCAGTGACCTGCTGGCCGTCCTTCAACACGATCGCGTCGCGGCCGATCAGATCGATCCGGCTGATGTGCGCATCGAGGTTGATGCGGATGCACGGCCACTTCAGCCGCGCCGCCACCTGCTCGATATGCGTCGACTTGCCGGTGCCGTGATAGCCCTGCACCATCACCCGGCGGTTGTGCGCGAAACCGGCCAGCACCGCGATCGTCGTGTCGCGATCGAAGACATAGGCCGGGTCGAGATCGGGCACGCGCTCGTCGGCTTCGCTGAACGCAGGCACCTGCATGTCGACGTCGATGTCGAACAGGTCGCGCACGCTCACCATCTTGTCGGGCGCGTCGAGGATCGTCGTCTCGCGGCTGTCGGGCTGGGTATTGGGAATATCGGTCATGGCTCGCCTTCGGGAAGGCCTAACGCCTTAAAGCAGTCTCCGGGCGCAACTCAACCGGTCACGCGATCTTCTCGGGCAGGCGGAACAGATCGACGAAACGCTCCGCCAGTGCATGATCGCCCGTCAGCGCCAGCGTCTGCGGCCCGTCGAACCTCATCTTGCCATAGATCGTGAAGCGCATCGCCATCGTATCGCCGGTCAGCGTGACGTCGGCATCCGCCGCCTCGCCGCGCTCGATCGTCATGTCGCCGTCCGCCACGCTGACGACGAAGCCATCGTCGGGAAAGCGGAACGCGATCCTCGCCTCCCACCCGGTCAGCGCGTCGCGATCGACCAGCGTCATCAGCGACTGCATCGCCGAGGCGGTCGACATATAGGCCAGCGGATCGTGCCGCCGCGACCGCGCGGCCCAGCGTCCCATCACCTGGATGATCGGCTCCGCCTCGCGGCCCCATGCGGTCAACTCATAGACCTGGATGTTGGCTGGCGACGCCAGCTTGCGCCGCACCACTATCCCCGCCGCCTCCATCGTCTCGAGCCGCTGGGTCAGGACATTGGCGCTGATCCCCGGCAGGTTCGCCTTGATCTCGCCGAACCGCCGCGGGCCGTAGATCAACTCGCGGATCACCAGCATCGACCAGCGCTCGCCGAGAAACTCCAGCGCCACCGCCGTACCGCACGCGTCGTCATATCGACGCTTCGTCACGCCAACTTCACCGTTAGTCACTTTTTCTAACTTCATGGTTGTTTTCGATAACCGACGAGCGCATCAAACGCAAACGACGAGTCGCCAAGGAGGGGTGCCGTGACGAAAATGATCTTCGTGAACCTGCCGGTCGAGGATGTGGGTCGCGCGACCGCCTTCTACGCGGCGCTCGGTTTCAAGCAGGACCCGATGTTCTCGGGCGAGCATGCCTCGTCGATGGCCTGGTCCGACGCGATCGTGGTGATGTTGCTGGCGAAACCCTTCTTCCAGACCTTCACCAAGAAGCAGGTCGCCGACCCGCGCACCCATGTCGGCTCGCTGATCTCGATCTCGCTCGACAGCCGCGACGAGGTCGATCGCATCGCCGAAGCCGCGGTGGCGAACGGCGGCCGCGAGCTTCATGGGGCCGAGGACCATGGCTTCATGTACAGCCGCGCCTTCGAGGATCCCGACGGCCACGGCTGGGGCCCGCTCTACATGGACATGGCGGCCTTCGCCGAGGCCAAGGCCGCCGGACACGCCGGCTGATGCGCCCGGTCATCACCGCCTTCGACTGGGTGCCCGATTTCGCGAAGGGCCAGGTCCGCGACCTGCGGCTGCGCTGGGCGCTGGAGGAGGTCGGCCAGTCTTACGAGACGCTCTATCTTCGCCAGGGTGAGCAGAAGCGCGACGCGCACCGTACGCGCCAGCCGTTCGGCCAGGTGCCGACCTATCAGGAAGACGAGCTCGTCCTGTTCGAATCGGGCGCGATCGTCCTTCATATCGCCGAGCGGTTCGGCGGCGATCTTCTGCCCGCCGACCCGGCCGGCCGGATTCGCGCCATCGAATGGATCTTTGCTGCGCTCAACAGCATCGAGCCGTCGCTGATGGACCATGGCATGTGCGCGATCTTCGAGGCGGACCAGCCCTGGTCGGCGCCGCGGATGCCCGCCGTCCTCGCGCGGATCGACGGCCGCCTCGCCGCCCTGTCGCATCGCCTGGGCGACCGCGAATGGCTGGAGGACGACGGGTTCACCGCCGGCGATCTCATCATGGTGACGGTGCTGCGCATCGTCGCCGGCGATTTCCTGCTCGCGCCCTATCCCAACCTTTCAGCCTATGTCGCGCGCGGCGAGGCGCGGCCCGCCTTCCAGCGCGCGCTCGCCGATCAGATGGCCGGTTTTACCGGCGCCCCGCCGCCCGGCTTCGCCGAATGGGAAGCCCGGATCAAAGCCCGACAGGGAGAGCCCGCATGGCCTATATCGAAGGATTCCTGACCCCCGTGCCTGCGGCGCGCAAGGCAGACAATATCGCCCATGCCGAGCGCGCCGCGCCGATGCTGAAGGAACTCGGCGTCGTCCGCATGGTCGAGAATTGGGGCCACGACGTCCCCCGCGGCAAGCTGAACGACATGTACGGCGCCGTCGCGGCCGAGGAGGGCGAGGTCGTCGTCTTCAGCTGGTTCGAATATCCCGATCGCGCCACCCGCGACGCCGCGAGCGAGCGCATGATGAACGACCCCCGCTTCGCCGACATGATGGCCGACATGCCCTTCGACGCGCGCCGCATGGTCTATGGCGGCTTCGCGAGCGTCCACGACCACGGCATCCCGCGCAGCCCCGGCTATGTCGATGGCGTGCTGATGCCGATCACTGCCGATGGCCAAGCCCGCTACGCCGAGCACGCCGCGCGGCTCGCCCCCATGTTCGCCGACGTCGGCGCGCTGCGCGTCCTCGACGCGATCGAGGACGATGTGAACGCGGGGGACGTCACCGACTTTCACCGCGCCGTCCACCGCGAGGGCGACGAGCGTGTCGGCTTCGGCTGGATCGAATGGCCCGACAAGGCGACGCGCGACGCCGGCTGGAACACGCTGATGGCCGACGAACGGATGCAGAACGCCGGCGCACCGCCCTATGACGGCAAGCGCATGATCTTCGGCGGCTTCGCGACGATCATCGACGTCTGAAGACCGTCCAGCTCCCCGTCCCCGTTCGTGCTGAGCGAAGTCGAAGCACCCGTCCCCGGCAGATCGCTTGTGGCCCGTCCTTCGACTTCGCCCAGGACGAACGGGCATGGGACTACCACTTCCCCGAAAGGACCACCGCCATGTCCAACGGCACCCCCGCCTGGTTCGAACTGACCACCCCCGATCTCCACGCCTCCCTGCCCTTCTACGAGCGCGTCGCTGGCTGGCAGATCGCCATGTCCCCCGCCGCCGAGCACGGCGGCTATCGCCTCGCCAGCGCCCCCGATGGCGAGGCGGTGGCCGGGATCATGACCGGCCAGGGCCAGATGCCCAAGGGCTGGTCGGTCTACCTCGCCGCCGACGACGTCGATGCGACGGTCGCGCGCGCGGTCGAACTGGGCGGCAGCATACTCGCCGGCCCGATGGACATTCCCCATGTCGGCCGCTTCGCCGCCATCGCCGATCCGCAGGGCGTCATGGTCAACCTCATCGCCGATACGCGCGAGAGCGCGGGCAGCCCCTTCAAGCAGATGGAGGGCGGCGCCGGCACCGGCCACGGCGTGTGGATCGAACTCGCCACCCCCGATCCCGACGCCGCCTTCGCCTTCTACGGCGCGCTGTTCGGATGGACGAAGGCCGGGGCAATGCCGATGGGTGAGATGGGCGAGTACGCCTTTATCGGCGCCGGCGACGCCCCTCCCGGCGCGATCATGTCGAGCGCCGCCACCGGTGCCCCGGCGCGCTGGAACTGGTATGTCGAAGTGCCCGACATCGACGCTGCGATCGACACCGCGAAGGCGGAAGGCGGCGCGCTACTGCAAGGCCCCGACCAGATCCCCGGCGGCGCTTTCTCGGCAAACATCGCCGACGCCCAGGGCTACCAGATCGGCCTCGTCGGCCATCGCGCCGGGGGACAGTGATGGACAAGCTCACCACCGTCCTCTGGTTCGATCATGGCGAGGCGCGCAAGGCAGCCGAATTCTACGCCGCGACCTTCCCCGACAGCCACGTCGGCCTCGCCGCCACTGCGCCGGCCGACTTTCCCGGCGGCCACGCAGGCGCGGAGATCGTCGTCGACTTCACCGTGCTCGGCCGCCCCTTCCAGGGGTTGAACGGCGGACCCGGCTTTCCGCCGAACCAGGCGGTCAGCTTCATGGTGCTGACCGACGATCAGGCAGAAACCGACCGCTATTGGGACGCGATCGTGGGGACGGGCGGCCAGGAAAACGACTGCGGCTGGTGCCAGGATCGCTGGGGATTCTCGTGGCAGATCACCCCGCGCACCCTGATCGAGGCGCTTCAGGCGGGCGGCGGCGAGGCCAGCCGCGCGTTCGGCGCGATGATGGAGATGCGCCGGATCGATGTCGCCGCCATCGACGCGGCAAGACGAGGAGAAGGTTGATGCGCAGGATCAACGCTGGCGTCTTCATGTCGCTCGACGGCGTCATGCAGGCGCCTGGCGGCCCCGGCGAGGACGACGACGGCGGCTTCACGATGGGCGGCTGGCTGCCCCCGATCGGCGACGAGGGCATCTTCGAGACGGTCGGCGCGCTCTTCACCCCGCCCTATGCGCTGCTGCTCGGCCGCAAGACCTACGACATCTTCGCCGGTCACTGGCCGTTCGTGGAGGGCGAGGAAGCCGCCTTCGGCCAGGCGCTGACCGCGGCGGACAAGTACGTCGTCACCTCGCGGACCGATCCCCTGCCCTGGGCGAACAGCCACCGCCTCGCCTCGATCGACGCGGTCGCAGCGCTCAAGCACACCGACGGCCCCGACCTGCTGATCCAGGGCAGCAGCACGCTCTACCCCGCCCTGCTCGCCGCCGGCCTGATCGATCGGCTGACGATCATGACCTTCCCCGTCGTTCTCGGCCACGGCAAGCGCCTGTTCGGCACCGGCACCCCGCCACTGGCGATGCGGATGGTCGAGCATCGCGTCACGCCGCGCGGGACGGTCGTGGCCACCTACGAACCCGAAGGCCCGGCCCAGACGGGCCATTTCCTGGGGCATGAGCCGAAGGAGTGATGCCCGCCCGCCCCAAGCCGTCATGCCGAACTTGTTTCGGCATCTCGCAGTGAGGTCTCGCGCCCTCGCCAGAGAGGCTGAAACGAGTTCAGCATGACGGTTCCGGGACGGGGGACGCACGCCGCCCCCCCCGGTCACACGAACGCCGGCGCCTGCCGCAGCTGCTGATACGCCGCGATCACCTTGCCCAGCATGACCTCGTGGCTCCGGTCGCCGCCGTTGCGGTCGGGGTGATAGCGTCGCACCAGCTCCGAATAGGCCTTGCGCAGCGCATGCCGGTCGGCATCGGGCGCCAGCCCCAGCACCTTCAGGCTCTCGCGATCCTGCCCCGACAGGGGCTTGCCGTCGCTGCGCTCGGGCCCCATCGTCCGCCAATAGCGGGCCGCGATCGCATCGAGCGGGTCGGCGAAGTCGGACCAGCGCGGCCCCGGATCGCGCCCCGTGAACGCCCGCGATTCGCCCTCCCAGCCGGCGGTCGGCCGCTGCGCCGCGTAAATCTCCTCCGACGTCATCCCGTCGAAGTAGTTGTACCCCGCGTTGAACGCGCGGACATGGTCCAGGCACATCCATCGGAACGCGCGCGGGCCGTTGCCGTCGCTCGCGCCCTCCAGTGGCGGCGCACGGAATTCGCCGGGTTCGTTGCAGCCGGGGGCGGCACAGGCCTGTCCCGCATTTTCCACCCGGCCATGAAAACGGGGTCCGGGTTTCTTCTTCTCGTCGTTCGCTCGCGTCACGCCCAATCCCGCGAAAAACGGTCTATATAGTCGCGATGACCGACACCGCCACACAGCCGCTCGCGCAAATCATCACCGCTCGCCTCACCGCGGCGCTCGATCCGACGCACCTCGTCGTCACCAACGATTCGCACCACCATGCCGGCCACTTGGGCGACGACGGCACCGGCGAGAGCCACTTCACCGTCGAGGTCGTCAGCCCCGCCTTCGCCGGCCTGTCGCGCGTCGCGCGCCAGCGGCTGGTGAACCAGGCGCTCGCCGATCTGTTGAAGACGCGAATCCACGCGCTGGCGATCCGCGCCCGCGCGCCGGGAGAGGGATGATGGCCTACAATCTCTGGTATTGGCCGACGATCCAGGGCCGCGGCGAGTTCGTCCGCCTGGCGATGGAAGCCGCCGGGATCGACTATGTCGACTGCGCCCGCCAGGGCGGCAGCGAGGCGCTGATCGAGGACATGGAAAGGCGCCAGGGCCGCACGCCGTTCGCCCCGCCCTATCTCGCGATCGATTCGATGGTCATCGCGCAGGTCGCCAACATCCTGCTGTTCCTGACCGATCGCCACGATCTGGCGCCCAGCGGCATCGCCGACCGCTATTGGCTGCACCAGATCCAGCTGACGATCAGCGACGTCGTCGCCGAGGTTCACAACGTCCACCATCCGGTCGCGGTGATGGACTATTACGACGGCCAGAAGGCCGAGGCCGCGCGCGCCGCGACTCAGTTCCGCAACGAACGCCTGCCCAAGTTCCTCGGCTGGTTCGAGGAATGCATCGACGCGTCGCCGGGCGAATGGGCGATCGACCATCGCTGGACCCCGGTCGACACCTCGCTGTTCCAGCTCGTCGAAGGATTGCGCTACATGTTCCCGAAGCGGATGGCCGCGATCGAGGGCGACTATCCCGCGCTGATCGCCACCCGCGATCGCGTCGCCGCCATTCCGGGCGTTCGCGACTATCTGAAATCGGAACGCCGCATCCCCTTCAATACCGACGGTATCTTTCGCCACTATCCCGAACTCGACGCCGCCTGACGCAGGGCGGAACCGCAGCGTTTCGGATCAGCCCGCTTCCGTTGTGCGATACGGGAGCGCTAGGGACGGTCGATGGTCCAGCGCGTCCCCCGCCCCGCCGCCCGTATCCTGCTCGTCGATGGCGCCGGGCGGGTGCTGCTGATGCGCTTCATGCCCGGCGACCGGCCGCCGCTGTGGTGTACGCCCGGCGGCGCAGTCGATCCGGGCGAAAGCTATGCCGAGGCGGCCCGCCGCGAGCTGTGGGAAGAGGTCGGCCTCGACATGGACTGCGGGCCCGAGGTCGCTCAGCGGACCTGCACCTTCAAGACCTTCGAAGGGGTCGAGGTGATCGCCGACGAGCGCTATTTCCGCGTCGACATCGACGCGCACGAGGTGCGGCCCGGCGCCTTGACCGCGCTGGAGCAGCGCGTCCTCGCCGGCTCGCGCTGGTTCACGGTCGACGAACTCGCCGACTGGCCCGAAATCATCTATCCCGCTGATATTGCAGATCTTCTCGGCCGAACGGAGCCTGCCCGTGCTTGATGATTTCGTCCTTCAGACGCTGATGCCGGTCACCCACGACTTGGGTGGGTTCATGGTCCACCGCACCCTACCCAGCCGCGAGCGGACGATGGTCGGCCCGTTCCTGTTCTTCGACCAGATGGGCCCGGCGCACCTGCCGCAGGGCGATGGCATCGACGTGCGCCCGCACCCGCACATCAACCTGTCGACCGTCACCTACCTGTTCGACGGCGCGATCGATCATCGCGATTCGCTCGGCACACGGCAACGGATCGAACCGGGCGCGGTCAACCTGATGACCGCGGGCCACGGCATCGTCCATTCCGAGCGCTCGCCCGGCGACGAACGCGCGCACGGCCCGACGCTGAGCGGCATCCAGACCTGGCTCGCGCTGCCCGATGACCGGGAAGAGATCGATCCCGCCTTCGAGCATGTCGCCGCCGGCGCGCTGCCGGTGATCGAGGCGCATGGCGCTCGCGCGCGCGTCATCATGGGCCAATTGTGGGGCGCGGCGGCGCCGACCACCACCTATGCCGGCACCGTCTATGCCGACATCGCGCTGTCGCCCGGCGCCAGCATCCCGATCGATGCCGCCGCCGACGAGCGCGGCGTCTATCTCGCCGATGGCGAGGCGACACTCGAGGGCGTGCCGCTCGAACCGATGCGCCTCTACGTGCTGCGCCCCGGCATTGCCGCGACACTTCGCTCGGCGAGCGGCGGCCGCGCGATGCTGTGCGGCGGCGACGCCTTCGCCAGCCCCCGCCACGTCTGGTGGAATTTCGTGTCGTCGAGCCGCGACCGCATCCGCGAGGCCAAGCGCGCCTGGATGGCCGGCGACTTCCCCCGCGTCCCCGGCGACGAGCACGAATGGATCCCGATCCCCGAGGTGCCCAAGACCGTCAGCTATCCCTGATCGCCGCCCCCTCCCGTCATTCCCGCCCCCCAACCGTCATTCCTGCGAAGGCGGGAACCCATAACGCCCGAATCGTCGTGAGACTCACCACGACCAGCGACAATGAATCCCTGCCTCCGCGGGCATGACGAGGGTGGCTGGATAGCGGCGCCCCACCCAAATCCGTCACCCCGGGCTTGACCCGGGGTCCCGCTTCCTCCTTCCTCGCCGCCAAACGAAGGAGAGAGCATGCCAACCGAAACCCTCCAGCGCATTGCCCTTCCCACCGGCGTCGAGCTCGCCGTCCAGATCGCGGGCGATCCCGCCAACCCGCCGGTCATCCTCCTCCACGGCTTCCCCGAATCGCACCGCACCTGGCGCGACGTCGTTCCCGACCTTGCCGGCGACCATTATGTGCTCGCGCCCGACCAGCGCGGTTTCGCCGGTTCGTCGAAGCCCCTCGGCGTCGAACACTATACCCCCGACAAGCCGGTCGCCGACCTGATCGCGCTCGCCGATCATTTCGGCATCGATCGCTTCACCCTCGTCGGCCACGACTGGGGCGGCGCCATCGCCTGGATGGCTGCGCTAGGTCGTCCCGATCGCATCGAGCGGCTGGTGATCGTCAATGCGCCGCATCCCCTCGTCTTCCAGCGCTCGCTGTTCGACGACGCCGACCAGCGCGCCGCCAGCCAGTACATCACCGCCTTCCGCAATCCCGATTTCGAGCAGTTCGTCGGACGGATCGGCCTATCGCAGTTCTTCGACACCAGCTTCGCCAACCATGCGACGCCCGAAGAAATTGCCGCCGAAAAGCGGGTCTACCTCGGCCAGTGGCGGCAGGAGGGCACGCTGACGGCGATGCTCAACTGGTATCGCGCCAGCCAGATCATCGTCCCCGCCCCCGACGAGAACCCGTCGCGCCCGGCCTATCTCGACGCGCCCTTCCCGCCGACGCAGATGCCCGTTCTCGTCATCTGGGGCCTGAAGGACACCGCGCTCCGCCCCGTCCAGCTCGACGGCCTCGACGCGGTCGTGCCGGACCTCACGATCGAGCGCATCGACGCCGGCCACTTCGTCCCCTGGCAGAACCCGCAGGCGGTGGTGGCGGCCATCAGGAAGTGGGAGGCACGGTAGCCCCCCGCCCCGTTCGTGCTGAGCGAAGTCGAAGCACATGCCTCAAGACGCGCCGCCCGCGGCATGTCCTTCGACTTTGCTCAGGACGAACGGGGTTACGGAGACCTGTCTGTCACCTGACGACCGCATTCCCGGAGCGTTCAGCCCGCTTCGTGCATTGAGCGACCCATGCCGCAACGTCGGCATCGTAAAAGCATGGAGGAAATGCAGTCATGCGTACCCTGATCACCGCGGCGCTCGCCGCCACCGCCCTGATCCCCGTTGCCGCCAGCGCGCAGAGCGCGCGCGAGGTTCGCGACAGCCAGCGTGAAGTGCGCGAAAGCCAGCGCGACCTCAATCGCGCCTATCGCTACGGCGACCGCCGCGACGTCCGCGAGGCGCGCCAGGAACTGCGCGAGGATCGCCGCGAGCTGCGCGAGGATTGGCGCGATTATCGCCAGTCGCATCGCGACGTCTATCGCCAGGGCCGCTACCTCGGTCCGCGCGGCTATGCCTATCGTCCGGTGACGGTCGGCTATCGCTTCGCGCCGGAATATTACGGCCGTCGCTACTGGATCAACGATCCCTACACCTATCGCCTGCCGCGTCCGGGCTTCGGCTATCAGCGCTGGGTCCGCTACGGCAACGACGTGGTGCTAATCGACACCCGCTCGGGCCGCGTCGTCCAGGTGTACAACCGCTTCTTCTATTGAGGCGTATCGGGGCCGCGCTTCCCTTGGGGAGCGTGGCCTCTCTCTTGAACCCTACCGTCATCCTGAACTTGCTTCAGGATCTCATTCCACGAAGGCACCAGCCTCATGGAGATGCCGAAACAAGTTCGGCATGACGGGTCTGGGGATTCACCCCACCCGCACCCTGGCCGTCTCCGGCAGATCGATCCCCTGCAGCCCCTCGACCGGCGCCGTATCGATCCACGCGCCATGCGCGTGTGCCGTCGCCAGTGTGTCCCACGCGTCATGGCCGGGCCAGCTGCGCACCCGCACCATCTGCCGGCCGAGCGCCCGATCGGGCTCGAACATCACCCATCCGAGGGGTCGCGACGCATCGGCACGCTCGCTCGCCGCGGTCATCGCCTGTCGAATGCGCTCGGCGACGGCGTCGGGCAGATATTGCCACACCACCGAATGCATCAGCACCCGCGCGACGCCCGCCTCCTGCGGTCGCGCCAGCCGTTCTTCGACGAAGTCCGCCGCATCCGCCGCGATCAGGTCGACCGGGCGCTCGCGCGCCATCGCCGCCGCCGCGCGCAGCCGCTCGAGCCGCCCCGCCGCTTCCGGCCAGACATAGGCCGCCAGCCGGCGTTCAACCGCCGGATCGGCGGCGTCCATCGGTCGCACGTCGCAGCCCGCCGTCGACACGATCTCGATCGCCACCGGCGCGGGCGGCGCGCCCCGCCACTCGGGCATGATCGTCACCGGCGCATCGTCGGGTCCCACCACCGTGCCGCCCAGATCGAAGCGATAACGCCCGATCAGCAGGTTCAATCCGGCGCTCGACCCGATCTCGATCACTTCGATCCGCGGGCCGTGCCGCCGCGCGATCTCCATCAGCCCCAGCATCAGTCCTGCCGATCGCCCCGGCTCGTTGGTCTGCGGCGGCCCGTCGAGCCACGGCAGCAGCGCCGCATCATGCCGCGCCAGCACCCGCCCCAGCACCGCGACGATCGCGTCATGCCCGTCGATCTCGCCCGCGAACACCGCTGCCAGCTCGTCGTCCGCCCGCTCGAGCACCAGCGCGTTCAGCCCGCCGATGAAGCGCAGCGGCAGCGCATCGCGCGTCGGCTCGCCTGGCCAGTCGAGGATCGCGGCGCCGACCGCGGTATCGCGCGTCAGCCCGTGCTCAAGCGCGGTGCAGAGCCGCGCATACATCGGCGTGCCCATGGTTCGGCAGTAAAACTCCTGGATCGCGAATGCTTCCCGGACCTGCTGCTCGCTCGCCATGGCGTTGCTCCTTTCCGCGAGCTGTTGCGCCCGGCAAGGCGCCTTCGTAAAGCCCCGCGTGTGGCTTCCCCCCTCATCATCGCCGTGCCCAAGGGGCGTATTCTTGCCGAGGCGCTGCCGCTGCTCGCGCGCGCCGGCGTCCATCCCGAGGCGGCGTTCAGCGACGAAGACAGCCGCGCGCTGCGCTTCGCCACCCACGCGCCCGGTATCGAGCTGATCCGCGTTCGCGCATTCGACGTCGCCACCTTCGTCGCGCATGGCGCCGCGCAGCTCGGCATCGTCGGTTCGGACGTGCTCGCCGAGTTCGCCTATTCGGAACTCTACGCGCCCGTCGACCTCGCTATCGGCCACTGCCGCCTGTCGGTCGCCGAACCCGCCGAAATGGCCGCCCGCGACGATCCGCGCGGGTGGAGCCACGTCCGCGTCGCGACCAAATATCCGCACGTCACCGCCGAGCATTTCGCCCGTCGCGGCGTCCAGGCCGAATGCGTCAAGCTGAACGGCGCGATGGAGCTGGCACCGACGCTCGGCCTCGCCCCGCGCATCGTCGACCTGGTCAGCTCGGGCCGCACGCTGGCCGAGAACGGGTTGGTCGAGGTCGAGCGCATCATGGACGTCACCAGCCGCCTGGTCGTGAACCGCGCCGCGATGAAGACCCGGCCCGAGGTCGTGCCGCTGGTCGAGGCGTTCCGCCGCGCGGTGGCGGACGCTTCAAAGCCCCTCCCCTTCAGGGGAGGGGTTGGGGTAGGGGACGCAGGCGCTGGTCTCGGTGAGACGCCCCCCACCCCCAACCCCTCCCTGAGAGGGAGGGGAGAGGCGACATCATGATCTTCCTCGACACCACCGCCCCGACCTTCGCGGTCGACTTCGACACGCTCGTCGATGCCCGCCGCGAAGCCTCGACCGACCTCGCCCGCGACGTCGGCGCGATCATCCGCTCGGTCCGTGACGAGGGCGAGGCGGCGTTGCGGGCCTTCACGTCGAAGTTCGACCGCCACGATCTCGACGCGAGCGGCTGGCGGATCGACTCCGCCGACTGCACCGCCGCCTATCAGGCGCTGGAGCCGGGCCTGCGTAACGCGCTCGATCTCGCCGCGACTCGCATCCGCGCCTATCACGAGCGGCAGAAGCCCGCCGATACCGACTATCGCGACGCGGCCGGCGTCCGCCTCGGCGCGCGCTGGCGGCCGGTCGATGCCGCCGGTCTCTACGTCCCCGGTGGTCGCGCCGCCTACCCCTCGTCGCTGCTGATGAACGCGATCCCCGCCAAGGTCGCGGGCGTCGGGCGGCTGGCGATGGTCACGCCCACCCCCGACGGCCAGATCAACCCGCTCGTCCTCGCCGCAGCGCATCTCGCCGGCGTCGACGAGGTATGGCGCATCGGCGGCGCGCAGGCGATCGCCGCGCTCGCCTATGGCGCCGGCCGGATCAACCGCGTCGACGTCGTCACCGGCCCCGGCAACGCCTGGGTCGCGGAGGCGAAGCGCCAGGTCTATGGCGTCGTCGGCATCGACATGGTCGCCGGCCCCAGCGAGATCGTCGTCGTCGCCGATGCGAAGAACGACCCCGAATGGACCGCCGCCGACCTGCTCAGCCAGGCCGAGCACGACACCACCACCCAATCGATCCTGTTCACCGACGACGCCGACTATGCCCGCGCCGTTGCCGCCGCCGTCGACCGTCAGATCGGCACGCTCGCGACGGGCAGCGTCGCCCGCACCGCCTGGGACGCGAACGGCGCGATCGTCGTCGTCGAATCGCTCGCCGCCGCGATGCCCCTCGTCGACCGCCTCGCGCCCGAGCATCTCCAGCTCGCCGTCGACGATCCGCAGGCATTGTTCGACCAGGTCCGCCATGCCGGCAGCGTGTTCCTGGGCCGCCACACGCCCGAGGCGATCGGCGATTACGTTGCCGGCCCGAACCACGTCCTGCCCACCGGGCGCCGCGCGCGCTTTGCCAGCGGCCTGTCGGTGCTCGATTTCATGAAGCGCACCAGCTTCCTCGGCCTCGACGAAACCGCGCTGGCCGAACTCGGCCCCGCGACGATCGCGCTGGCCGAAGCGGAGGGCCTGCCCGCCCATGCCCGCTCGGTGGCGCTGCGGTTGCGGACCAATCGCTAGGTGACGATCACCACGAACACCCCCGCCAGCGACATCGCCATACTGACGAGCGTCAGCCATCGTGCCCTGTGAAGCTGGCCACGCCCGGCCAGCGTCACGGCGCCCAACAGGGGGCCGAGCGACAGGATCACGATCGCGCAGCCCAGGACGTCGCCCTGCGTTTCCGTCATCTCCAGCCCTCCGTCAAAGGGCTTATCCCCCGTCGCCCGTCACGACGATGACGGCAGGATGACGCTGCGGGGCTGACAGCGCGGCCCGCGCCGCCTACAGGCGCGGCCATGTCCCGTCCTCCCGCACGATCCAAGGCGCGCGCCGCCGCGCGTCTCGCCGCCGTCCAGGCGCTCTACCAGCACGAGATGGAGGGGACGCCGATCCCCTCGCTGCTCCACGAATTCCACAATCATCGCATCGGTGCGACGATCGAGGACGTCGAATATGCCGACGCCGAGGTCGATTTCTTCGACGACGTGGTGAAGGGCGCGACGGCACGCGCCGGCGAGATCGACCTGGCGATCGAGAACAAGCTGGCGTCGGGATGGACGCTGGCGCGGCTCGACAAGCCGATGAAGGCGATCCTGCGTGCCGGCACCTATGAACTGATCGCCCGCGCCGACGTGCCGGTCGGGGCGGTCATCAGCGAATATGTCGACGTTGCCCACGCCTTCTACGAAAAGCGCGAGGCGGGTTTCGTCAACGGCCTGCTCGACGGCATCGCCAAGGATGTCCGGGCCGCCTGATGGGCGACGTCGTCAATCTCAACCGCGCCCGCAAGGCGAAGGCGAAGCAGGCGGCGACCGTCCAGGCTGCGGCGAACCGCGTCGCCTATGGTCGAACCAAAATGGGTCGAAAGGCCGAAGCGGCCGAACGAGACCGCCAGAAAAATCGTTTGGATGGGTTGCTATGTCACGAGAAACATGGCCTTATCAATATTGACCTGGATTAATGCAATTAGGTCATCGTTGCTGTTAGTATCTGGAATTCGCTTATGAACGAGCGGTCAACTCCGGGGGGAGCTCTCGTCCCAACCATGCATCAGTTCACACGATTTTCCGCCTTTGGCGATATGAGCCCCGGCGACATGGCCGCGATCCGCGCCCTCGCCGGACCGCCGGTCGCCTATCGCCGCGGCCAGTCGATCCAGACGCAGGGTGAGGCCGGACCGCGGCTCTTCCTTCTGGAGGACGGCTGGGTGTCGTCCAGTCTCGGTCTGTCCGACGGCGGCTGCCAGCTGCTCAAGATTCACCTGCCCGGCGACATGATGGGTGCGCCGAGCCTGCCCTACACGCACGCCGTCGAATCGCTGATGGCGCTGACGCTGTGCCGGGTACGGCCGATTCCGCTCAACCGCATCGGCACGCTGTTCGCCGAGAAGCCGCGTGCCGCCGCGATGCTGTTCCTTGTGGCGCAGGAAGAGCGCGCGATCCTGATGGACCGACTGACGATGGTCGGTCGCCTCGACGCGCGCCGCCGGATGATCGCGTTCCTGCTCCACCTCAACGATCGCCTGGCGATTGCGGGCATGGGCGAGAACGGGTCGCTGACCTTGCCCTTGTCGCAGCAGCAGATCGGCGACCTGCTCGGCCTGACCCCGGTCCACGTCAACCGCACGCTGCGCGGGTTGGCCGAAGAAGGCGTGATCCGTCGCCAGGGCCGCCATGTCGAGCTGGTCGACATCGCCGCGATGCGCAAGCTCAACATCCTGCCGGTGCGCAACCTGCAATTCTCGCCCGACTGGCTGCCGGAAAGCAGCAGCCTGACCGACCTGCCGCACTGATCCGCGCCCTTCCCCCTGCGGGGACGGATTGCCCGGGCCAGCGGCCGCCGGTAGCGCAACCGGCATGACCGAAGCGGAATTTATTGCCGCCCTGCGGGGCCTGCCGCTCCATCCGGGCGCGCGCGGGCTCGCGGACGACGTCGCCATCGTCGCCGGGCTGGTCGTGACGATGGACACGCTGGTCGAGGGGGTTCATTTCCGCGCCGCCGACGCGCCGGCCGATGTCGCGTGGAAGCTGGTCGCCACCAACCTGTCCGACCTCGCCGCCAAGGGTGCACGGGTCGAGGGCGCGATGGTCAGCTACCCGCTCGGCGACGACGGCTGGGACCGTGCCTTCCTCGCCGGGCTCGACGCCGCGCTGCGCGCCATGGCCTGCCCGCTGATCGGCGGCGACACCGTGACGCTACCGGCGGGCGCCCCTCGCATCCTCACCCTCACCGCCCTCGGCGGCGATGCGCACGCCCCGGCGCGCAGCGGTGCCATGCCCGGCGACGCGCTCTGGGTCACCGGCACGATCGGCGACGCCGGCGCCGGCCTCGCCATCGCCGACGGCGGCGCGGGCCCGGCCGAGCTTGCCGCCGCCTATCTCCGCCCGCAGCCCCGTCTCGCCGAGGGCCGCACGCTGGCGCCGCACGTCCATGCGATGATGGACGTGTCCGACGGCCTGCTCGTCGACGCCGCCCGGATGGCAGCGGCCAGCGACGTCGCGATCACCGTCGATCTCGCCCTCGTTCCCCTCTCGAACGCCTACCGCGCCTATTCGGGCGATCGCCTCGCCGCCGTCACCGCAGGCGACGACTATCAGCTGCTCTTCGCCGCGCCCGGCGACTGGACGCCGCCGGTCGCGGCAACGCGCATCGGCGGCATCACCCCCGGCAGCGGCCTGACGCTCACCGACGCCGGCACGCCCGTCCCGCTCCCCGCCAGCCTCGGCTATCAACACCGGGGGCGCTGAACCGCTTGCAAGCCGGCGGATGGGTGTTAGCCTCGACGAGTCGGGGCGCACCCGGAACAGCCGGGGCATCCCTCGTCAGTAGGGGAAGGATGTTCATGACGACGGTCTATCTCGCCATCGTCTGCGGCCTCATCGCCGTGGTCTATGGTTTCGTCACCAGCCAACAGGTGCTGAGGGCCTCACCCGGCGATGCCCGGATGCAGGACATTGCCAGCGCCATCCAGGAAGGCGCCAAGGCCTATCTCGGCCGGCAATACACCACCATCGCGATCGTCGGCGTCATCGTCGCCGTGATCCTCGCCGTCACGCTCAACCTCGTCTCGACGATCGGCTTCGTCGTCGGCGCGGTGCTGTCGGGCGTCGCCGGCTATGTCGGCATGAACATCTCGGTCCGCGCCAACGTCCGGACGGCGGAGGCGGCACGCCATTCGCTGCAGGGCGGCCTCACCATGGCATTCCGCTCCGGCGCGGTCACGGGCATGCTCGTCGCCGGGCTGGGCCTGCTCGCGATCAGCAGCTTCTTCTGGTATCTCACCGCCGTCGCCGGCCACGCCCCCAACGATCGCGTGATCGTCGAGGCGCTGACCGCGCTGGCCTTCGGCGCCTCGCTCATCTCGATCTTCGCGCGTCTCGGCGGCGGCATCTTCACCAAGGCCGCCGACGTCGGCGCCGATCTGGTCGGCAAGGTCGAGGCGGGCATCCCGGAGGACGATCCCCGCAACCCCGCGGTGATCGCCGACAACGTCGGCGACAACGTCGGCGACTGCGCCGGCATGGCCGCCGACCTGTTCGAGACCTATGTCGTGACCCTCGGCGTGACGATGATCTCGATCGCGCTGCTCGTCCGCGCCGACGCCGCCGAGCTGATGCGGCTGATGAGCCTGCCGCTGATCGTCGGCGGCGTGTGCATCATCACCTCGATTGCCGGCACCTACATGGTCCGGCTCGGCTCGGGCTCGATCATGGGCGCGCTGTACAAGGGCTTCTGGACGTCGGCGCTTCTCGCCGTCCCCGCCATCTACATCGCGACGCAACTCGTGCTCGGCGACATGAATGCGGTCATCGGCGGCGCCGGCTTCCTCGATGCCGGCGCGGGCGCGATCACCGACACGCTCGCGCTCGATGCCGCGGCCCCCGCGGCGCAGACCGTGACGGGCGCCGGCTTTACCGGCTTCGACCTGTTCTGGTGCATGCTGATCGGCCTCGCCGTCACCGGCCTGATCGTCTGGATCACCGAATATTACACTGGCACCAACTTCCGCCCGGTGAAGTCGATCGCCAAGGCCAGCGTCACCGGCCACGGCACCAACGTCATCCAGGGCCTGGCGATCAGCCTCGAGGCGACGGCACTGCCGACGATCGTCATCTGCATCGCGGTGGTCGCGACCTATCAGCTGGCGGGGATCATCGGCATCGCCTTTGCCGCCACCTCGATGCTGGCGCTCGCCGGGATGGTCGTCGCGCTGGACGCTTATGGCCCGGTCACCGACAACGCCGGCGGCATAGCCGAGATGGCGGGGCTACCCGACGACGTGCGCCACCGCACCGATGCGCTCGACGCGGTCGGCAACACGACGAAGGCGGTGACGAAGGGCTATGCGATCGGCTCGGCCGGCCTCGCCGCGCTCGTGCTGTTCGGCGCCTACACCACCGACCTGCAGACCTATTTCCCCGACATCACCGTCGATTTCAGCCTGTCCAATCCGTACGTCATCGTCGGGCTGCTCTTGGGCGCGCTGTTGCCGTACCTGTTCGGCGCGTTCGGCATGACCGCGGTCGGCCGCGCGGCGGGCGCGGTGGTCGAGGAGGTGCGCGGCCAGTTCCGCGACAACCCCGGCATCATGGCGGGGACCAGCCGCCCCAATTACGGCCGCACCGTCGATCTCGTCACCAGGGCCGCGATCAAGGAGATGATCATCCCCTCGCTGCTGCCGGTGCTGTCGCCGATCGCGGTCTACTTCATCATCCGCTGGGTCGCCGGCCAGGCCAACGGCTTCGCGGCATTGGGCGCGATGCTGCTCGGCGTGATCGTGTCGGGCTTGTTCGTCGCGCTGTCGATGACCTCGGGCGGCGGCGCCTGGGACAATGCCAAGAAATATATCGAGGACGGCAACTACGGCGGCAAGGGGTCCGAGGCGCACAAGGCCGCGATCACCGGCGACACCGTGGGCGATCCGTACAAGGACACCGCCGGCCCGGCAGTGAACCCGATGATCAAGATCACCAACATCGTCGCACTGCTGCTGCTCGCGGCGCTGTCGGGCGGGGCTGGCTGACCCTTACGACCTGGCCCCTCCCGGCATGGGAGGGGCAGGACCGCGTTCATCAACCCGCTTGCCCCACCCGCCTGCATTACGCATGATCTCGATCAGTAACCGGGGAGGGTTCATGCGTTTCGTTGACAAGGCTCCGTTGATCGGCGCCGCCATCGTCCTGTCGTCCGCATCGTCGATGCTGGCCGCCCAGACCAAGCTCGACCCCGCTGCCGCGGCGGCGGCGTTTGGCGCGCGCGAGCGGATCATCGACGCCAGCCTGTCGCCCGACGGCAACAAGGTCGCACTGGTCACCCCCGGCCCTGGGCAGGCCACGATCGTCCAGATGCTCGACGTGAAGACCGGCGAGGTAAAGCCGATCAACTATGCCAAGGGCGATCCGATGACGCTGACCGGCTGCGGCTGGGCGAGCGACCGGCGGCTCGTCTGCACGATGTATGGGGTCACCAACAAGGGGACCGGCCCCTATCTCGCCTATCAGCGGCTGATCGCGCTCGATCCCGACGGGAACAGTCCCATCGCGCTCGGCCTCAAGCAGAAGCGCGCCGACTATATCTCCCAAAGCGATGGCTATGTCATCGACTGGCGCGATGGCTCGACCGACAAGGTGCTAATCGCGCGCAATTACGTTCCCTTCAAGGGTGATGGCACGCGCGGTGGCAGCATGGCCGAGGGGCTGGGCGTCGACCTGATCGACACTCGCACCGGCGACGTCGACCATGTCGAGGGCGCCAGCGAACGCGCCGTCCGCTATTGGGGCGACGGGCGCGGCAATGTCCGCCTGATGATGGTCGTGTCGATGCGAGTACCCGGCGAATTCCGCGGCACCTTCGATATCCTCTATCGCCAGGCCGACAGCCGCGACTGGAAGCCGCTGGGCCATTACGACAGCGTTGCGAAGACCGGCATCTATCCCGTGGGGGTCGATGCGACGACCAACGTCGCCTATGTGCTGAAACAGAATGCCGGCCGCGACGCCGTCTATCGCGTCGCCCTCGACGGCAGCGGCAGGGAGGAACTCGCCTTCGCCGATCCGCGGGTCGATGTGTCGGGTATCGTTCGCGCCGGCCGTTCGGGGCGGATCGTCGGCGCTACCTATTCGACCGACATGCCCGAGGTAAAATACTTCGACCCGACCTACGAAAAGCTGATTACCGGGCTCGGCCGTGCCCTGTCGAGCAGTCCGCTGGTCCGCATCGTCGACTCGAGCGCCGACGAGAAGATCCACCTGCTCCACGCCAGTGCCGACACCGATGCGGGTCGCTATTTCCTCTACGATGGCCATCGCAAGGCGATGACCCCGCTTGGCAGCAGCCGGCCCGAGCTGGCGGGCGTGCCGCTCGGGGCGGTCAAGCCGATCAGCTATGCCGCCGCCGATGGCACTCAAATCCCCGCCTATCTGACGCTGCCACTCGGATCGTCTGGCAAGAACCTGCCGGCAATCGTGATGCCGCATGGCGGCCCGGAGTCGCGCGACGACTGGGGCTTTGATTGGTTTGCGCAGTTTTTCGTCAACCGCGGCTATGCGGTGATCCAGCCCAATTACCGCGGCTCGTCGGGCTATGGGCAGGACTGGTTCAAGGAGAACGGCTTCAAATCGTGGAAGGTCGCGATCGGCGACGTCACCGACGCGGGCCGCTGGATGGTGAAGCAGGGCATCGCCGATCCGGCCAGGCTCGCGATCGTCGGCTGGTCCTACGGCGGCTATGCCGCCCTCCAGAGCCAGGTGCTCGACCCCGATATGTTCAAGGCGGTCGTCGCCGTCGCGCCCGTGACGGACCTCGGCATGCTGCGCGGCGAACAGCTCGGGTTCAGCAACGCCACCATCGCGCGCAATTTCATCGGCGACGGCCCGCATATCGCGGAAGGGTCTCCCGCCCGCCACGCCGATGCCTTCAAGGCGCCGGTGATCCTGTTCCACGGCACCAAGGACATCAACGTCGCCACCGCCGAAAGTCGCGCGATGGACAAGGCACTGCGCAGCGCCGGCAAATCATCGTCGCTGACAATCTACCCGGAAATCGACCATCATCTTGAAGACAACGCCGTCCGCCAGGACATGTTGACGAAGATCGATGCCTTCCTGACGAAAAGCCTGCCTCGCTAAGGGCGCGCGGGGGCGGGCATTGCGCCCGCCCCCGCCCCGTCCCATATCCTACCCCGACCGCATCCTACCCGGGGTGCGTCCCCCATCCTTCCCTTTCTGCTCGCCGTCCGCTAAGGGCGGCGCGCTATTGTCTTGCGAGAGGTTTGTTTGGCCAAGGAAGAACTCCTCGAAATGCGCGGCCAGGTGGTCGAGCTGCTGCCCAACGCGATGTTCCGCGTCCGGCTCGAGAACGACCATGAAGTGCTTGGCCACACCGCGGGCAAGATGCGCAAGAACCGCATCCGCGTGCTCGTCGGCGACGAGGTGCTGGTCGAAATGACGCCCTATGACCTCACCAAGGGGCGGATCACCTATCGCTTCATGCCGGGCCGCGGCGGCCCCGGCCCGTCCTGACGATGACGGCTGGCGTGGCGACCGCGCCGCGCCTCGTTCTGGCATCCAGTTCCCCGCGCCGTCGCGATCTCCTCGCGCGGATTGGCGTCGCGCCTGCGCGTGTCGACGCGCCGGCGATCGACGAATCGCCCCGTCATGCCGAGCTGCCCCGCGCCTATGCGCTGCGTCTCGCGGTTGAAAAGGCGCAGGCGATCACCCGCGCCGATGACGAGATCGTCCTCGCCGGCGACACCACCATCGCCCTGGGCCGCCGCATCCTCCCGCCTGCCGATACCGAGGCGGTCCAGCGCGATCTCCTCGCCAAGCTATCTGGCCGCCGCCACCACGCGCTGTCGGCGGTCTGCGTGATCGGTCTCGACGGCAAGGCGCGCACCCGCCTCGCCGACACCGTCGTCGTGTTCAAGCCGCTCTCCGCCGACGATATCGACGCCTATATCGCCAGCGGCGAAGGGCTGGGCAAGGCAGGCGGCTATGCCATCCAGGGTCGCGCCGAGGCCTTCGTCCGCTTCCTTCAGGGGTCGCACTCGGGCGTCGTCGGCCTGCCGCTGTTCGAAACGCGCGCGCTGCTCAAGAGCGCCGGCCTGCCGCTTGGCTGAGTGGCTGTACGAAGACGGCATCGGCGAAGCGCGCGCGGCGCTGGTCGATGACGGCACCATCGTCGAGGCGCTGATCGAGCTGCCCGGCACGCCCCGCCTCGGCACGGTGGCGCGTGGTCGCCGCACCGGCGCCGCCACCGCCCGGCTCGACGACGGCACCGAGGTCGAGCTGGTCCGCGCGCCGCGCACGCTGGCCGAGGGCGCCGCCACGTCGCTGCGCATCGTGCGCGAGGCGATCCCCGAGCCCGGTCGCCTCAAGCCCGCCCGCGCCGAGCCGACCGACGACGCTCCCGCCGCGCTGCCGCCCCTCCCCGATCGCCTTGCCGCCACCGGCCATGCCGTCCGCCGCCTGCATCCCCACGACGCCGACTCGCTCGAAATCGCCGGCTGGTCCGAACTGCTGGCAGAGGCCGAAACCGGCGACATCGGCTTCACCGGCGGCGCGCTGCGGATGTCGCCGACCCCGGCGATGACGTTGTTCGACGTCGACGGTCGCCCCCCGCTCGATGCGCTGTCGATCCTCGCCGCGCGTCAGATCGCCGCCGCGATCCGCCGCCACGGCATCGGCGGTTCGATCGGCATCGACTTCCCGACGCTGGTCGGCAAGGCGCCGCGCCTCGCCATCGCCGAGGCGCTCGACGCCGCGCTGCCGCAGCCGTTCGAGCGCACCGCGGTCAACGGCTTCGGCTTCCTCCAGATCGTCCGCCCCCGGCCCCGTGCCTCGCTGCCCGAGCTGATCCGCGCCGATCCCGCCGCCGCCGCCGCGCGTGCCGCGCTTCGCCGGATCGAGCGGACGCCGCCCGGTGCCCCGACCGACCACGTTCTTTCCCCCGCCGTCGTCCGCCAGCTCGACAGCCGCCCCGACTGGACGGCGGAACTCGTCCGCCGCACGGGCGTCACGCATCGATGGACCAGCCGCCCATGACCTGCCCGCTCTGCGACAAGCCGACCTCGCCCGAATTCAAGCCGTTCTGCTCGCGCGGCTGCCGTGATCGCGATCTGTTGCAGTGGCTCGGCGACGGTTACCGCGTGCCCGGTCCGGCGATCGATGAAGACGGGCTGGACAGCGACCCGACTCGCCCCTAAAGGCACCGCCTCCGGTCCGTATCGCGGCCCGTGCCCAGGTAGCTCAGTTGGTAGAGCATGCGACTGAAAATCGCAGTGTCGGCGGTTCGATCCCGTCCCTGGGCACCACTTGTCCCCGTCCGATTAATCCTGCAGGCTAAGAGACGCGGCGCACACGCTAGCGTTATCACAGGACACGCTTAGCCCCTTCGAATGCCTCGAAATGGGCTTCTTGACAGCTGGAAGGCGTGCCGTCGTCGGCGTTGGCGTTTTTTGCGCGAATCCATCACGTTTCCGCGACGACTTCGGCTCGCTTGCGACCCAAAGCAGCCCAAAGCGAGACTTGGTCTGAGTGTCCGTCTGCTATCTGACACCGATGCAGCGCTAGATTCACACGGCGATATGTCGCGGACAGCCTAGCCGAAAGGCAAGCAAGGTACGAAGGCTCGCCGAGGGGAGGGTCGAGAAGACCGGCGGAAGCCTGCGGGTGGGGTGCGACGCTAGGTTACCGGCATCGTTCGGCTTGACCTCACCGAACGCAGGGCCGCGAGCGCAGCTGCCGTCAAACCGAGTGCGCAGGTCGCACGCCAACCCCACAGGGCATATGCCGAGCCGGCAACGGCCGAACCGAGCGCTCCGGACACGAAGTACGCCGCCATGAAGACGCCGTTCAGCCGAGCGCGGACTGCCGGCGGCATGCCGAATACGTCGCGCTGCCCGAAGACCGCGTGACCGGTCACCCCTGCCCCTATCAGGATTGCGCCGGCACAGAGCATCCACAACTCCGACAGATTACCGATCTCCGCCATCGCCAGGCCGAATCCCACCGCCACCAGAAGGACCGAGGCGATGTTGGCGACCGATGAGTGACCGCGGTCGGCGAGGCGGCCGGCAACAGGTGCAGCGACGACGCTCGCGATGCCCGTCATGGCGTATATCGCTATGTCCGTCTGGGAGAACAGAAAACGGCCTCGCAGGACGAGCGGCACCGCGGTCCAGAAGAGCCCGAACCCGAAGAAGAGATTGCAATGGATGAACGCCCGGTAGCGGACTGAGCTGCCCCCTTCTGATTGGTCAATCGGCTATGACAGCCTGGATCAAGGAAGGGACGACGAATGCCTTCGAAGAAGCACAAGCCCGAGGAGATCATCGGCATGACGTGACCCCAGTCTTTCAACCAGCGGCAACCAGAGACCGACCGGTGTTGTCGCGCATGAGCGCAGGTGAAGCAACGGGCGGGGTTAACCCCGCCCGTTGCTGTTCGAGCCCGGCAGCGAATGCGGCCGGGGTAGCGTAGCCGAGCGACGAGTGCGGCCGCTCGGTGT
>NZ_JACIEV010000013.1 GCF_014197105.1 Sphingomonas jinjuensis
CGGGGTTAACCCCGCCCGTTGCTTCACCTGCGCTCATGCGCGACAACACCGGTCGGTCTCTGGTTGCCGCTGGTTGAAAGACTGGGGTCACGTCACTGCGTGTGAGCGGTGTCTACATTTGGGGCGATAGCGGAACGTCCGCTTTCGGGCAGCGATCCGGGTTAGCCGGACGACGCCTCCTGGTGGCAATTTGACATCAGCCGCGTGCGGTCAGGCGCACCTCGTCGGCGTGAAAATCACTGTCGTCGAAATCGACAATCAAAGCACGCGTACTAGCTGGTCCGCTGCCACGAGGCCGTCTGGATAGACGGTGCTGTCCGTCCAACGCGAGCCGCTCGCCACACAATGCAGTTAGGCCTTTGAGGCTGAGGTTAGGACGCAAGGATCTGCCACTCAGCCAGCGCACCGGAGCGGCGCTCTTTGTAGATCTGGCGGCCGACGAAGTGACACTCAAGAGCAAAGTGGTTGTGGACGTTGGCGTGGACCAAGGCGAACTTCTGTAACGTCTTCATCTGTCTGAACCGCAGCATCGCCCGCTCTCGTCGTCGGAACGGCAGGTGGCTATTTTCCACCCGATTGTTGGCCCAGCGACCGACCTCTCGCTTTTCAGCGTTGCCGAGCTCGTTCATCGCAGCGCCGTAGCTGCGCAGCCCATCGGTGGTGATCGCCTCGGGCGAGCCATGCCGCTTCAGCGCCTTCTTCATGAAGCTCAGGGCTGCCGCCTTGTCGCGGGTCCTGGTGACGTAGCTCTCGAGCACCTCACCCTCATGATTGACAGCCCGCCACAGGTAGACCATCTCGCCATTGAGCTTCACGTACATCTCGTCGAGGTGCCATCGCCAGTGGCAGAAGCCGCGCATGCGGCTTACCCGCTGACGGCGGATATCGCCTGCGAACAGCGGGCCGAACCTGTTCCACCACAGCCGCACCGTCTCATGGCAGATGTCGATACCGCGTTCGAACAAGAGGCCCTCCACGTTGCGCAGCGACAAGGGGAAGCGGACGTACATCATCACCACCAGCCGGATTACCTCCGGCGACGAGTTAAAGTAGCGGAACGGCGAAGGTGGCTTGCGGGGGCGCGGCATGCCCCTGCCCTACCCCGATCGGGTCGCCTGATCACCCGGTGCGTTTGGTTTGACGGAAACCGTCGGCCTCCCTGCCCCACACTACCGTCATCCACTCGCCCGGCGGGATCGTCTCCGGCCAGATGAGCAGCCCGGTGAGGAAGCCGTCAAGCTTGGTGAGCAGCATCGGCTCCTCAACGGGCAGATCGGCGAGAGCGCCGTCCAGGCGCCGGAAACGCGAGGGAAGCCGCTTCATAAGGTGAGGTTGCGACGACGCATCTCGGCCTCCGCCATATCGCGCAGTGGCGTTGGATCACTCGCGGCGAAGATGTCGGCAAGATTGAGCAGGTCCTCGTCGCCGAGCGCTGCCACCGACGCCTCCACAGCAGCGAGACGGTCGAGCGCGCGCCCGGCATCGGCCGCCAAACGTTTGATCCGCATATTGAGCATGGACGTCCGCTAGCAGGAACGATCCGGCTTAACAGCGTTCATTTTGCACTGCAGACCGGTTGATCACTGCGGTCTCGAGCATCAAACCGTTTATGCCGAGACGACCCATTTGCGGTCGTTCGAGGCTCACTTCCCGTCTCCTGGCTTCCGCCGTTCGTTCATCGTCTCGTGACAGGCGTTCCGCCCCGATTTCTATCCGCGATACTGACGGAAGCCGATCGCTCCGGCTGAACGGCACGCCATGCTTCTTGATCAACGGCATGCGCCACAATGGCACCTACGACGCGATGTCGCTTTCCTCCGCCATAGCGGTGCACAAACGAAATTCGTTCGGATGCCGGTGGCTCAGGTCTGATGCGGCGGTGAACCGTAGTCATCCATAAAGACGGTCGGGGCTTTCGTCTGTCGTAGCCAGGAGACCATCATGGCCAAACTCGCGCTTCACGTTCCGCTCACGACCAAGCCCGGCAGAGAAACCGACGTCGCCGCGTTTCTCCGATCAGCGCTACCGCTCGTCAACGAGGAACCGGGAACGCTTACCTGGTACGCTATCGAAATTGCCGCGGGGGAGTGTGCGATCGTCGACCTTCGCCAGCGAAGCGGATCACCAGACCCCTCTCGACGGTAAGGTGGCGGCGGCACTGATGGACCGAGCGGGCGAGCTGTTCGCTGAGCCGCGGCAGATCCACAAGCTCACGATCCTCGCCGCCAAATAGCCGAACGCCATCGCGCTGCCGGCAAGGCCTCACCGCCAGTCAGGATATTTCGATGATGCTGCGGATGCGCGTGGCGATCGCGTCGATCGCGAACGGCTTGGTGATCATCGACATGCCGGGATCCAGAAAGCCGTTCGCGATCGTGGCGTTCTCGGCATAGCCCGTCATGAACAACACCTTCAGCTCGGGCCTGCGTTCCCGTGCGGCGTCGGCCAGCTGTCGACCGTTCAACCCGGGCAGACCGATGTCGGTGACCAGCAGGTCGATACGACGCGTGGATTGCAGGATCTTCAGCCCCGACGGGCCGTCTACGGCCTCAATCGCTTGGTAGCCTAGTTCCTCCAGCACATCGATCACCAGCGAGCGCACGGCAGTCTCGTCCTCGACCACCAGCACAACCTCGCCACGCTCGGTGCGAAGCTCGTCGCCGAGCTCGGTCGTGTGGCCCTCGTCCTCCTCGCCCTCGCCATAATGCCTCGGCAGGTAGAGCTTGAAGGTCGTGCCCTTGCCAACTTCAGAGTAGATTTTCGCATAGCCTTCCGACTGGCGGGCGAAGCCGTAGATCATCGATAGGCCCAGTCCCGTACCCTGCCCGATCGGCTTGGTCGTGAAGAAGGGCTCGAAGGCCTTGCTGATGGTGTCGGCGGTCATGCCGACGCCGGTGTCGGTAACGCAGATGCAGACGTATTGCCCCGGCGTAACCTCGCGCTGCCGAGCCGAATACGCGTCATCCAGGTGTGCGTTGCACGTCTCGATCGTCAGCGTGCCGCCCTCGGGCATCGCATCGCGCGCGTTGATCGCGAGGTTGAGGATCGCGCTCTCCAGCTGGTGCGGATCGCACAGCGTCTGCCACAGCCCGCCCGCCGTCACGATCTCGAGCCGCACCGCCTCGCCGATCGTGCGGCGCAGCAGCTCCTCCATGCCGGTGACGAGCCGATTGGCGCTGACCGGCTTGGGATCGAGCGGCTGGCGGCGGGAGAAGGCCAGCAGTCGGTGCGTCAGCGCGGCAGCGCGATTGGCGGACGTGATCGCGGTCGTCGTGTAGCGCTCGACCTTGCTCATGTCCCCCTTGGCGAACTGCCGCTGCATCATGTCGAGCGATCCGATCACACCGGTAAGCAGATTGTTGAAGTCGTGCGCGATGCCGCCGGTCAGCTGCCCGACCGCCTCCATCTTCTGCGCTTGGCGAAGCTGCTCCTGCGCCGCTTCGAGCTCTGCCTGACGTGCTTTTTCCTCCGTGACGTCGCGGGTAACCGAGTAGAGCTTGCCACCTTCGGGCACCGCCACCCATGACAGCCAGCGCCAATCCCCGTTCCGAGCCCGGTAGCGGTTCTCGAACTGCATGACAGGACTGCCCGCGCGGACTTGGGCGAAGGCCGCGGCGCTGGCATCCAGGTCATCGGGATGGGCGAAGTCTGCAAAGGGGCGCCCCTGGATTTCGTCGGCTGGCCAGCCCAGTGCACCACCCCAAGCCGGGTTCACGGCATCGAACGTCGCGGACTGAATGTCGATGACCGACAGCAAGTCCAGGCTGAGCTGCCAAATCAGGCCGCGCTCGCGGGATCGCTCGAGCACCTCACGCTCGAGATCGGCGTTCAGCGCACGCAGCTGGTCCTCCACCCGCTTCCGCTCCGTGATGTCCAGCGAGGATCCCACCAGGCCGATGACCGCACCTTCGGCGTCGCGGAACGGCGCCTTGGTCGACAGCCAGACGGCCCGGCGCCCATCCGGGTAGGTGATATCCTCCTCGATCGCCTCGCCGTGGTTATCTGCCATGACGCGCGCGTCGTTGGCCATCACCGTCTCGCCCTGCTCCCGATCGTCGAGGAACTCGCGATCGGTGCGGCCGATAATGTCGGAAAGCGGCTTGCCCACCAACTCCACGGTGCCGCGATTGGCAGCGATCATGCGCCCGTCGCGATCCTTGGCATAGACGACGCCGGGCACCGCTTCCATCACCGCTTCCAGCAGCGTCTTGGCCGACCGCAAAGCGTCCTCGGCCTCGCGTCGCTCGTCGATGTCGATGACCGACCCGACATAGCCCAGATACTTGCCATCCTCGCCGAAGCGCGGGCTTGCCGCGTCGATCACCCAGCGGTAGCCACCGTCGGCGCGGCGCAGCCGATACTCTTGGCGAAAGGGGCTTTGCGCCGCGTTGGCTTCGAGGAAGGCCTGCGCCGCGTCGCCCTTGTCGTCGGGATGGGTTGCGTCGAGCCACCCGTAGCCGAGCGCTTCCTCCTCTCGTTGCCCGGTAAATTCATACCAACCCCGGTTGAGGTATGTGCAAGTCCCTTCGGCGTCGGTCACCCACATCATTACCGGCGTATTGTCGGCCATGTTGCGGAAGCGGGCCTCGCTATCCGCCGCCTCCGAGCGGGCGATGCGCAAGTGCCGCTCGCTGGCCTCCGACTCCTTGAGTTGCCGGTTGCGCTCGTCCAGCGCGCGACGCAGTTCCAGCTGCACCATCACCTGTCGGGCCAGCATGCGCAACGCCTCCTGCTGGAAATCGGTCAGTTGCTTGGGGCGGGTGTCGAGCACGCAGAGGGTGCCGATCGGCAGCCCATCGTCCGTTTTCAACAGCGCGCCCGCGTAAAAGCGGAGATGCGGCTCATTCACGACCAGCGGATTGCAGTCGAACCTAGGGTCTTGGGTCGCGTCGGGCACGAGGAGAAAATCCTCCTCCATGATCGCCTTGGCGCAGAAGGAGCTCTCGAGCGGTGTCTCGCGGACACCCAGGCCCACCTCGGCCTTGAAGAACTGTCGCCCATCCCCGATCAGATTGACCACCGCGATAGGTGTGTCGCACAACCTGCCGGCCAACGCAGCAACCTCGTCGAAGGCAAGTTCGCGAGGCGTGTCGAGGACATCGTAGCTTGCAAGAGCACTCAGCCGCCGCCGTTCCCGATCGTCTCCAGCCGCCACGTCATGCAGTTCGTTCATTTCACCATCGTGTTCTGGAGGGGATGCGCCGACCCGTCGGCGGCACAATATTTCTGCAGCAGCGTGAAACCGCGCATCGCCCCGGCCGCGAGAAGTCGGCAGTGGCCACTAATCACCGCGGTCGGCGCATCTGGGTATGGAAATCCCTTTCGCCGATAGCCTGGCAGGCCGGCGGTCGTGAGCGACCACGTGATCGTCTTCGACAAGCCTCACGCAACGGTCCCGATACCCGGGTCTGTGAGCGCTAGGCATGTCCTGTCAAGCTCCAAGCATCGAAATGCGGCCGCCGACGCCCCCGATCGAGCTGTTCCATAACGATCGGGCATTGATTTTCTGACCCTCGACGATGTCATTCACCGATTACCCGCAGGCGTACGTTGATCGATCATCTCGGCGACGATGTCGGCCATTCCTGCAAGTTGGTCCAACACGTGTCTGGACACGGTGCGGACGCGATTATCTATCACGCACAATGCGCCGACATTGACGCCGTCGCTGGTCGTCACGGGGTACCCCGCATAGCACCGCACGTCGGGCGAGCTGGCTACGGACGTGAAATGAGCGAACCGCCGGTCACTTGCCGCGTTCGCCACGACAAAGGCGCCACCTTGCGCAATGGTGTAGTTGCAGAACGCCTCCTCCCGGGGTGTGCTACCGACCTCGAGACCGCTTGCGGATTTGATCCATTGCGTATCCCGATCGATGAATGTCAGGAGTGATACCGGATAATCCGTCACCCGTGTCAGATGCCGGGTAACGAGATCGAACCGACGTTCCCGGTCGTTGTTGATCAACGTGCTCTGGGAAAGGAATTGCAACCGGCTCTTCTCGTCGGCCGGCACGGGAAATTGTGCCTCCGGGCGAACCGGTAACATTCGTCCGGTAGTGGTTCTCGTATCGGGTTCCTCTCCGGGATTCCAACGATACGTCCCACTCTTATCGATTTGGCTCGCCGCAGCCCGTACCTTGGCGAAGAAGTCGTCCGGATCCGTCGCAAGATCCGTCTTGCCGAGGCATAAGGCGGCCCCGGCCCGCATCAGACTCGCTGCCAATGCCAGGTTTTTCAACGGCGCATCCGAGACGACGATCTTGCATACCGTCTGCAAGTCTGAAATCATGCCCAACAGTGTTGCTCCGTCGATATACGGCATGTTCAGGTCGATCGTCACGACATCCGGCATCAGTCCTCTTATCATGTCGACCGCGGCGGCGGCGTTGCTGGAGAAACCTACTACACGAAAGTCGGTCCTAGCGCTGAAGGCATTGTCCAGCATAGCCTGCATGGTTCGAGAATCGTCGACGATGACGACGCGCAATTTGTCGTACGTGTCGGTTTTGCTATTCGCCATGCCGGCAATCGATCTCGCATGCCGGTGGAAACAGCGCGTAAGCTCCGTTCGACAGGAGCGCCGGCAGCTGCGCGTTCGGGGACGCCGCGCAAGCCATATGATCGCGCGCGCCTCGTCGAGACGAGCGCATCGATAGAATTGCTGAAGTTGGTTGCACGCGTTGAACCTCCAAGCCCGACGATGCCGGACTTGAGCGTGGGCTCCAATGTCATGGGTGCGTCGGTTCAGGACAAAACGGCGTCAGTTTCGGCCATTACGGAACTGGCGGCACCGGTCGATTGGAACCGCGTGCGATATTCGTGCGGCGTGATGCCGAGGGCGCGCATGAATGCGCGCCTCAGGGTCGTCGTCGAACCGAACCCTGCCGCAAAGGCGATAGCCTTGATCGGGGCGGAGCTTTCCTCGAGCAGCCTGCGGGAGATGTCGACCCGGGTGCTTTCGACATAGTCGGACAGGCTCTTGCCCTGCTCGGCATGGAACAGGCGCGACAAGTGCCGCGGGCTGACGCCGAGTTCCTTGGCGAGCGTCGCAAGGCTCAGGTCCCTGCGCGGATTCTCCAGGACGAGCAGGCGGATGCGATCGATCGGGCCGCTGACCCCCGATTGGGCGATCAAGGCCGCACTATATTGCGATTGCCCGCCAGGCCGCTTCAGGAAAACGACGAGCCGGCGTGCCACGGCCAAGGCAAGTGCGCGGCCAAAGTCTTCCTCGATCAACGATAAAGTGAGATCGATCGCCGCAGCCACGCCCGCCGAACTGAATACCGGTCCGTCCCGAACGAAGATTTGGTCGGGCTCGACCGTGACGTCGGGATAGGCGGCGGCCAGGTTCGCGGCATATTGCCAGTGCGTCGTGGCGCGCCTTCTCGAGAACAGCCCGGCATGGGCAAGCAGAAAGGCGCCGGTACAGACGGAGCCGTAACGTCGCGCCTGTCCGGCCTGCTGCCGAAGCCACTGCATCACCCGTTCGTTCGGTAGAGCGGGTATACCATACGGACCGACGACGATCAGCGTATCGGAAGGCCCCGTCGCCTGGTCGATGCTCGCATCCGGAACGAAGGTCACTCCGGATGCGCTCCGCACCGCGACGCCCTGCTCGGTCACCAGGCGAACCTCGTAAGGGCTGCCCGTCGCCACTCGGCAATTTGCCTCGAACAGTGCATCACGCACGGCGGCAATTTCGAGCAGATGGACGTTGTCCGGGGCGAAGAGCGTGATCAGCACGGCGGTACTCCGCTCGACCTCGCACATGAAGGCCGATAGTGACCGATATACGCTCGTTGCGATCATGGCGCTGAGCTGGGTCTATGTCCTCTACGGTCGGGTCGGGGTCGTCTCGCGCGCTTGGCGACAGCCCAGAAGGGTGCTGTCAGTCTAACGCGAACCGCTCTCTCGACGATGCAGATCGATCTTTGATGCTGGCAGCCTAGGACGCGAGGATCTGCCACTCAGCCAGGGCAGCGGAGCGGCGTTCCTTGTAGGTCTGGCGGTCGACGAGATGACGTTCGAGAGCGAAGTGGTTGTGGACGTTGGCGTGAACGGAGGCGAACTTCTGTAAGCTACTCATTCGCCTGAACCGCTGCATCGCCCGCTCTCGTCGGCGGAAGGGTAGATGGCTGTTCTCCACTCGGTTGTTCGCCCAGCGTCCGACCTCCTGCTTCTCGGCATTGCCAAGCTCGTTCATCGCCGCACGGTAGCTGCGCAGGCCATCCGTGGTGATCGCCTCTGGCGAACCGTGACGCTTCAACGCCTTCTTCATGAAGGCAAGCGCTGCACCCTTGTCTCGGGTGCGCGTTATGTAGCTCTCCAGGATCTCACCTTCCTGGTCGACCGCCCGCCAGAGGTAGACCATCTCGCCGTTCAGCTTCACGTACATCTCGTCCAGGTGCCAGCGCCAGTGGCGGAAACCCCGCATGCGGCTTACCCGCTGCCGGCGGATATCACTGGCAAACAGCGGGCCGAACCTGTTCCACCACAGTCGCACCGTCTCATGGCAGATGTCGATCCCGCGCTCGAACAGCAGGTCTTCCACGTTACGAAGGGACAAGGGGAAGCGGACGTACATCATCACCACCAGCCGGATCACCTCGGGCGACGAGTTGAAGTAGCGGAACGGGCTGGCCGGTTTGCGGGGGCGAGGCATGGCCTGTGCCCTACCCCGCCCCACTTACCAGCCGGTGCATTTGGGCAGACACAGCCCGGCGACGAGTTGAAATGGCGGAACGGCGAGGGTGGCTTGCGGGCGCGCGGCATGCCCCTGCCCTACCCCGATCAGCTCGCCTGAGCATCCGGTGCGTTTGGTTTGACGGAGCCCCCTGCCCTACCCTGATTGGCTCGCCTGACCACCCGGTACATTTGGATTGACGGAACCAGACCGAAGCCACCAGCCTGCACGGCACCGCCCGGCAGAATGCCAGCGAGCGAACACGCGACAGTCATCGATTACTGCATCGAGGCTAAAGATACGGCATAACTGCTTCAGCAAAGTGCTTCACCGACACGCTATTCAGACCCGCCACATTGATACGGCCGCTGTCGGGCATGTAGATCGCATGACGATCTCGCAGGGAGGCGACCGCCGTTTTGTCGATCGGCAGCAGCGCGAAGAGACCTTCCTGCTGTGCGATGTGTGCCAAGACAGGGTGGGCTTCGCCCAACGATGCACGGATTGCCGCAATCCTCGCGCGCATGTCCGATAGTTCGGTCAACCAGCTTTGGGTGAGGTTATCGTCCTCCAAGATGGTCCTGACGATCGCGGCACCATGATCCGGCGGCATCGACCAGATCCAGCGAGCGAGCATCAGCAAGGCATCGCGCACCGGCATGACGGCGGACGGCGTCGCCGCCTGTATCCAAAGCGCGCCGACCCGCTCGCGGTACAAGGCGAAGTTCTTGTCGCAGCTGTACGCGACCATCGCTTCGGGCACGGCATTGAGCAACAGGCGCATCCCCGCTGCATCGGCGTCCAACCCCTGGCCTAATCCTTGATAGGCCAAGTCGATCAGCGGAACGAGTCCCCGAGCAGCAATCAGGTCCGCCAACGCCGTCCACTGCTCGGCGGTTAGCCGTGCGCCGGTGGGATTGTGGCAGCAGCCGTGCAGGACGACGATGTCGCCCGCACGAGCACGCGAAAGCGCTGCCAGACAACCATCCATATCCACGCCGGAACGGTCCGCGTCGAAATAGGCGTGCGTCTCTACCGCCAGCCCGGCCGCCAGAAAAATCGGGACATGGTTGGGCCAGGTCGGCGTACCGATCCACACCGTGGGTGCGCGCCCGCTCCGCGCGGTGAGTTCCGCGGCGAGCCGCAGCGCCCCGGTGCCGCCGGGTGTCTGCACGCCCGTCAAGCGATCACTTTCCGCCAACTTCGTCCCCAGCGCCAGTCGCGCTAGAAGGTCAGTGTAGCGCTGATCGCCCTCCGCCCCCAGATAGCCCTTGCTATCCTGATGCTTCAACAGGCGCTCTTCCGCTGCCTTGACCGCCCGCATGACCGGCGTAGCGCCGGACTCGTCGCGATACATGCCGACGCCGACGTCGATCTTGTGCGGACGCGGATCGGCCCGGTGCATTCCGATCACGGCGAGCAAGGCGTCGGGCGGCTGCCGGGTCAGTCCGGCGAACAGCGACGATGGGGCGGGGGCTACCATGCTGGTCATGCAACGAATGTCGCACCCTCATCGCGACGAAGCTTTTCAGTTAGTGTGCTGTGATCGGCTTTCGTGACATGATTTATCGCATATAGTAGGTTTGATGAAACAAGCTGTTCAACTCGATCCGATCGACCGTCGCATCGTCGAGCAATTGCAAGCGGACGCATCGCTCGGCAGCGCCCTGCTCGCCGAGCGGGTCGGCGCCTCCAGCGCGTCGGTATGGCGACGCATCAAGTCTCTGGAAGCCGCAGGCGTCCTGGGGGCGACGGTACGCCTGGTCGATCCCCGGACGATCGGACGCGGCGTGACCGTCCTGTGCAATGTACGGATGCGCAGCCACGACAGCGGACCATGCGAGGAATTCGAGCGCTACGTTGCGGCCTGTCCTGAAATCATCGAATGCTTTTCGATGTCGGGGGACTGGGACTATCTGCTCCGCATCGTCGTCGCCGATGTCGACGATTACAACGCGTTTCTGATGAAGCGCCTGCTGCGCCAGCCCCATGTCGGCGGCGCCTCCTCTCATTTTGCGTTGGCGGTGACCAAATACACGACCGCGCTGCCGATCTAATTGGCTCCGACCGGCGTGGCGAAGACGTCCCGGTACGCATCGCGCAGCAGGGTCTTCTGCACCTTACCCATCGCATTCTTCGGCAACGCGTCGACGAAGGCGACGTGGCGCGGCTGCTTGAAGCGCGCCAGCCGGTCCGCCAGGGCCGCGATCAGCGCGGTGCCGTCGGCAAACCCCGGCTCGCGTGGCACCACGACCGCCACCACGCCTTCGCCCATGTCGGGGTGCGGCACGCCGATCACGGCGGATTCGTGAACCTTTGACAGCTCGTCGAGGGCCGCCTCGATCTCGGCGGGATAGATGTTATAGCCGCCGGCGATGATCAGGTCCTTCGCCCGCCCGACGATCGAGACATAGCCCGCGGCATCGATCGAACCCAGGTCGCCCGACACGAAATAGCCGTCGCGAAACGCCTCGGCGGTCTTGTCGGCCATCCGCCAATAACCGCCAAAGACGTTGGGGCCGGCGATCTCGATCCCGCCGACCGCGCCCGTGGGAAGTTCGGCGCCCGTGGCCTCGTCGACGATCCGGATCGACACCCCGGGCAGCGGCGGGCCGACCGTGCCGGCGATCCGATCGCCATCATATGGGTTCGAGGTGTTCATGTTGGTTTCGGTCATGCCATAGCGTTCGAGGATGGCATGTCCCGTCCGCTCGCGGAACTCGCGGTGGATGTCGGCGGACAGCGGCGCGGAGCCCGAGATGAACAGCCGCATCCCCGCCACCGCCGCGCGCGTTAGCCCCGTCTCGCCGAGCAGCCGGATGTAGAAGGTCGGCACGCCCATCAACACCGTGGCGCGGGGCATCAGCGCCAGTATCTCGGCGGGATCGAAGCGCGGCAGCAGGATCATCGACGCGCCCGCCGCCAGCGTGACGTTGGTCGCAACGAACAGGCCGTGGGTATGGAAGATCGGCAGCGCGTGAAGCAATACGTCGGCTTCGGAAAACCGCCAGTAATCGACCAGGGTCAGCGCGTTCGACGCCAGGTTGCCATGGCTGAGCATCGCCCCCTTCGACCGCCCCGTCGTACCCGACGTGTAGAGGATGGCGGCAAGCGCATCGTCCGGGCAAGCCACGGTGTCGAAATCTCCCAGGCTGGCCACGGCCATCACCGCCAGCGTTCCTCCGCCGCGATCGTCGAGCGTCTCAACCCGTATCGCTCCGATCGATGCCGCCAGCGCTTCCGCGCCATCGCGCCGCGCGGCATCCGCCACGAACAGGACCGGCTCGGCATCACGCAGGAAATATTCGAGCTCGCCCGCCGTGTAGGCGGGATTGAGCGGCAGGAAGACCGCGCCGGCGCGAAGGCAGCCGAGATAGAGCAGTAGCATGTCGATGCTCTTGGGCGCCTGTACGGCGACGCGATCGCCCGGCGTGACGCCGCATCCGACCAGCGCATGCGCATATCCTGCCGAACGTGCCTCGACATCGGCATAGGTCACGATCGCATCATCGGGCAGCGTCGCGAACGGCCGCGTTCGGTCGACGGGCGCACGGTCTATCAGCGTGTCGTACAAGTTGGGCATGGCGATCCTCTCTCGCCCATGCTGGTCATTCCATCGGGCAGCTTGTCAACGGCCCGGTCGTCAGTCAATCCCGAACAACGCCGCCGCTTTTGCCCGCAGCGGGTCGGGCAGGGGCGCGGCCTCGCGGGCGACCAGGTCGAAACAGACGGTCCTGGCCGCCAGCGTGGCGCAAAGCCGACCGTCGCTTTGGCGCACCATCCGATATTCCGTGCCGATCGACGTTCGCCCCAGGGCGGTTACCCGCCCCTCGATACGGACCAGCGCCCCGACACCGAGTTCGTTGAGATACGCGATCTCGTGCCGGATGTCGGCCCAGCCCTGTTCGGCGGATCCGCTCGTATCGGCATCGGGATCGAGCATGGCGAACAGCTGATAGCTCGCATCGTCGAACATGCCCATGTAGTGCCGCGTCGTCAGATGCCCCATCCGATCGCACAGCCACGGATGCACGACCGCCAGGCCGCAGGTCACGAAAGCGTCGTCAGCCATGCACCCCCAGCTCCCAGCCATGCCCGCCCAGATTGGCCTCGGCGAACCCACGCGGCGTCGGCTCCAGCGTGGTCGCCAGGCTGTCGTTCCAGCGATTGAAGAAGCCGTAGACGCAGACGACCGCGAGCAGTTCGACGATTTCCTCGGTGCTGAAATGGCGCTTCAGTGCGTCGGTATCGCTATCGCTGACGCCCGATGGCTGCTGCCCGGCAAGCTGCGCGAACCGCAAGGCGGCACGCTCGCGCTCGTCGAACAGCGCGCTGCGCTCATACTCCCACACCGCGGCGACCTTGCCGCCATCACCGCCCGCCTTGGCGGCGTTCGTCGCCGTGTGAGCCGAGCAATAGCGGCAGCCGGCCGCCATGCTCGCGAGATAGCCGGCAAGGTATTTAAGCTCGGGGTCGAGCAGGCCACCGCCCATCACCGCGCCCCACAGCCCGCCGACCGCGGCGAGGATGTCCGGCCGATAGCCGAGCGTCGCGACGCTGCCGGGCAGCTCGTGGAAATCGACCAGATAGGGTGCCGTATCGACCCCCCGCTCGGCGAGTTGGTCGGCGGTCAATGGCACCAATCGCATTTTCAGCCCTCCCATTCGGCATTGCCGTCGACGCCGATCAATTGCCCGGTGATGTGGCGGCCGGCATCGGATGCCAGGAACCACGCCATTTCCGCGATCTCGACCGGCTGGATCTTGCTGCGCATCGAAATGTAGCCGAGCGCTTCGCCCTCGACGTCCGTCACCGCCCGACCGGTCTCGCCCGCGATGCGCGCCATGATCCCGCGCATCCGCTCGGTATCCATGAAGCCGGGGCGGATCGCGTTCACCCGGATGCCCGCCGGACCCAGTTCGCGCGCCAGATTGCGCGTCAGCCCCTCCAGCGCCCATTTCGATGCGACGTAAGCAGAGCGTCGGGGAATGCCGGTCTGGGTCGACGCGGTCGAGATGTTGACGATCGTACCCGTGCCGGCGGCACGCATCGCCGGCACCACCGCCGCGATCGTGTTGAACGCGCCATGGACGTTGACCTCGAAGCAGCGAGCCCATTGGTCGGGGTCGGTCGCGTCGATGTCGCCCACCGGTCCGGCGAGGCCGGCGTTGTTGACCAGGACGTCGACCGCCCCCGCCGCCGCGACCAGCCGCGCGACCGCAGCGGGATCCGCCACATCGGCCTGGACAACGGTCAGCGCGGGAATCGCGGTTCGCGCCCGATCCAGCGCCGCGTCGTCGACGTCGCAGATCGTCACGCGGTCGCCGCGCTCGGCGAACAAGGCGGCGATGCCGAGGCCGATGCCGGCGGCACCGGCGGTGACGATAACCGACCGGCTCATGCCGTCACTCCCCGCAATCCGGCGGTCTCGCCGTGCGCCACGCTTCCGTCCGCCGCGATCGCGACGCCGTAGACGTCTCGCGCCCGATCGCGGCTGACCAGGCCGCTGCGGACGCTGGCGGCGATCCGATCGGGATCGCGCAGCGTCGGCGGGCCATAGCCGCCGCCGCCGCACGAGATCGCGACGATCCGCTCGCCAGGCGCGATATGGACCTGGGCGCAGGCGGCGAGCGGCCGCCGCGTCCCGTCGCGCGCGATCAGATACTGGTCCGCGCCACCGCCACCGCCGCCACCCCGCACCCCGGTCGGCGGATTGGCGTGGCCGTCGGACAGATAGCCGATGTCGATGCCGCCCGCGACCGGGCCGAACTCGACGATCGTCGATGGCGCGCCGGTCGTCGCGCCCGCGCCCTCGGTATCGGCCAGGAAACCGCGCGAATGCACCAGGATCGGCTGCGTCAGCTCTGCCAGCTCGACCCCGTCGATGCAGCATAGTCCGGCATTGCCGACATGGCCGACCGTCCACCACGCATCGCTGGCGGGCGCCGCGGCGCCGCCGCTCATGCCTAGGAACACCTGGTTGACGAAGGCTTCGCCGGTCCGGGAATCGACGCCCGAGATGACACCCGTCGACGGCGCGATCACCGATCCAACCTCTGCCATCCCGACCCCTTCGGCGAGCGCCGCCATCCCGGTCTGCACGCCGTTGGCGACGCGATCGGCGATGTTGGTCGTCGCCGCCGAGCAGGAGAAGGGATGCACCGGGATACCCGCGATGCAGCCTTCGCGAAGGGCGACGTCGATCCGGCGGAACGATCCCGCATTCTTGGGCACGCGATGATCGATGCTGTTGAACACGCCGATCATCGCCGCGGTCCGCGCGCAGGCTTCGGACAGGTTCATGCCGCAGGGCAAGCAATCCGGGTTGTCGGTCAGGTCGACCGCGATCCGCCCCGCCGCCGGCTCGACCGTCACCACCGTCCGGATCGTCAGCCCCCCTTCGGGAAACGCCGGGAACGCGTCGTGCGTGCTCTCGCCCGTCACCGTCCCCCCCGGCAGGGCGCCGATCGCCTCGACCATGCGCGCCTCGGAATAGTCGAACCACTGCCCGGCAAAGGCGTCGAGCCGATCCCAGCCGACATCCGCGGCTAGTTCCTGCAGCGCGCGCTCCCCGATCCGCGCAGCGCCGAGGGTCGACAGATAGTCGCCCTTCCACTGGTGCGGCACGCGGATGCGCATCTCGCACATGCGGATGATGTCGGCGATGTCGCGCCCGTCGCGCTGCACCTGCACGGCCGGGAAGATCAGCGCCCCTTCATGGTACACGTCTCGCGCGTCGGCCATGTAGGTCGTCGGCTGCGAGTTGCCGATGTCGGCCTGGTGCGCCTTGGCGAGCACGGTGAAGCGATGGCGCCCGTCGTCGTCCATCACCGGCACCAGCACGGTCAGATCCGCCGGGTGCGAGCAGCCGTGATAGGGCGAGTTGTGCAGGAACGCGTCGCCCCCGCGCAGGTCGGGATGAAAGTCGAGCATCGACCGCGCCATCATGTCCGGCCCCGACAGCACGTGGATCGGCAGGCTGTCCGCCGCGCTGAGCAATTCGCACCCGGCGGTCAGGATGCAGCAGGAAAAGTCGCGCGCGCGGTTCAGCACGCCCGATCGCCCGGTGCGCAGCAAGGTGTTCGACATGCGCCGCGCGACACCGTCTAGGCGACTGCGCAGCACCGCCATCTCGGCGCCGTTCAAGGATGGTGTGGCCATGGTCTAAGGTTCGATCAGCAGGGCGCCGTCCGCCGAGCGCCGGAAGCGCGCGGCGGGATCGACGACGACGGTGGTGAAGGGCGATTCGATCAGTGCCGGGCCGGCGATCTCCTGATCTGCGGGAATGGCGTCCCAGCGCAACACCGGCGTATCGACCCAGCCGGTGCCGGCGAAATATGCGCGGCGCGTGCGCAGCGTGCCGGCGTCGGCGTTGGCATCGGCATTGGCCTCCGCGAGCCGGAACGGCGCTCCACTGCGCGCCTTACACCGGACGCGGGCGCGCAGGCCGACCAGCTCGACGGCGGACGCCTCGTCGCGGATCGTGAACAATTGCTCGTGCGTCGCGTCGAACGCGCGCCGAAACGCGGCGACGTCGGCCGGCTCGGCCAGCGTCGGCGTGGCGATCGGCACGTCGATCTCCCACGCCTGGCCGAAATAGCGCGCCTCGGCGATCAGCTCGACCTCGGCCAGCAGGCCGGTGCGCACGCCGAACGCCGCAGCCTGCTCGCGGACCGAGGTGATCGCCGCATCGACCCGTGCACCGTCGAACGCCGCCGTGGTTGCATGGATCGACGTGCTGAATTCGCGCATTACGTCGGATAGCATCGCCCCCGCCGCGCTCATCGCCGCGCCGGTCTCCGGGATCAGCAGGCGGCGGCAGCCCAGGCGGCGGGCGATGAAGACCGAATTGAGCCCGGCCGCGCCGCCGCCACCGATCAGCACCGCCTCGGCGGGGTCGATGCCCTGCGTCAGCGTCGAATCCTCGATCGCCTGGACCATGTTCTCGGTTGCGAGATCGAGCACCGCCCAGGCGGCTGCATCGGGATCGAGCCCGATCCGATCGCCTACGTCGCCGGCGATCACCGCACGCGCGCCAGCGGCGTCGAGCGTCATCGCGCCGCCGAGGAAGTAATCGGGATCGAGATAGCCCAGCGCGACGCTGGCGTCGGTAACCGTCGCCCGCGTGCCGCCCCGCCCGTAGCACGCCGGCCCCGGCGTCGATCCGGCGCTGTCGGGGCCGACGTGGAGCAGCCCCGCCGGATCGACCCAGGCGATGCTGCCGCCCCCCGCGCCCACGCTCTTGACATCGACCGAGGGATAGCCGGCGAGATGCCCGAGGTAAGGCTCGCCGATCCACAGGTCGCGGGTCATCGGAATGCGCCCGTCGCTGACCAGGCTGATGTCGTATGTCGTGCCGCCGGTGTCAGCGACGATCGCCGTGCGCCAGCCACCCTCGCGCGCCGCATAATGATGCCCGGCGACGGGGGCCATCGATGGACCCGAGTTGATGACCGAGATCGGCGAGGCGGCAACTTCGCTCGCCTCAACCATCCCGCCCGCGCTGGTCAGCACCATCACGGCGCCCGCGAAGCCCGCCGCGGCGAGGCGCTCGCTCAAGCCGCCGAGATAGCGCGTCATCAGCGGCTTCAGCGAGGCGTCGATCGCGGTTGACGAGGCGCGCCGGAACTCGCGCAACGTCGGGTTGACGCGATGCGACAGGCTATAAGGCACGCCCGGCAGGTGCCGCTCGATCAATTCGCCGACCCGTCTCTCGTGCGCCGGGTACAGCGTCGCCCACAGCAGGGTCACCGCGATCGCCTCGACGCCGGCCGCCTTGATCGAATCAAGCGTGGCGATCAGCGCCGCCTCGTCGAGCGCCTGCATCTCGGTGCCGTCGGCCAGCATCCGCTCGTCGGCCTCGAACGTCAGCGCGCGCGGGACGAAGGGTTCGGGATAGGCGATCGTGTGGTTGAACGGCTCGGCACGCCCACCCTCGCGGAACAACAGGATGTCGCGGTGGCCGCGCGTCACGATCAGTGCGGTGCGCGCGGTGCGGCCAGTGATGATCGCGTTGATCGCATGCGTCGTGCCGTGGATGAAGTGCGTCCCCCGCGCGAGCATCGCGGCGAGCGTCAGCCCGCGCGCATCCGCGGCACGACCGAGTGCGTCGACGACGCCTGCCACCGGATCGCTGGGCACCGTCGGCGCCTTGTGTAGCGTGATGGAGCCATCGTCGTCCTCCACCACCAGATCGGTGAAGGTGCCGCCGGTATCGGTTGCGAAGCGCATGGTCAGAAGCCGACCTGGTCCCCGCCCTTCAGCCCGAGCATCGCACGGGCCTCGGCGGGGGTGGCGACATCGATGTCGAGCGCGTCGAGGATGGTGCGCAGCTTCGTCACCTGCTGGGCGTTGCTCGTCGCGAGTTCGCCCTTGCCGATGTACAGGCTGTCTTCGAGCCCGCAGCGTACACTGCCGCCGACCAGCGCGCATTGCGCGAGAAACTTCATCTGCGGGCGACCGACCGCGAAGGCCGACAGCAGGTAATCGTCGCCGAACAGGCGGTCGGCAGTCTGCTTGAACACCATAAAGTTCTCGAGATCGGCGCCGATCCCGCCGAGGATGCCGAAAATGCCCTGGATCAGGAACGGCGGCTTGACGAGGCCGGCGTCGACGAAGTGCTTAAGATTATAGAGGTGCCCCAGGTCGTAGCATTCGAATTCGAAGCGCGTGCCGCACCCCTGACCCAGCTCGACCATGATCCGCTCGATTAGCTCGAAGGTGTGGTTGGCGGCGAAGCGCTTGGAGCCCGCCATCAACTCGCGCTCCCATTCGTGCTGCCAGTCGAACTTGTCCGCCAACCCGAAGAAGCCGAAGTTCATTGAGCCCATATTGAGCGACGTCATCTCCGGCTTCGCGCGTAGCGGTCCCGCCAGCCGGTCTTCGGGTGTGAACCCGGGCGCGCCACCGGTCGTAATGTTGATGATCGCGTCGGTCGCCTGCTTGATGCGCGGCAGGAACTGCATGTAGATTTCGGGATCGGGCGACGGCCGACCGTCGCGTGGATCGCGCGCGTGAAGGTGGACGATCGCCGCACCGGCCTCGATCGCGGCGATCGACTGTTCGGCGATCTCGTCCGGCGTCACCGGCAGATACGGCGACATGGTTGGGGTGTGGATCGACCCCGTCACCGCGCAGCTGATGATCGCCTTGCCCGTCTTGCGCATTGGTCGTTCCTCGTTCGTCAGATTGCGGTGGCCGCCGCGCTGGCGGCAGCAAAGGGACGGCGGCTGGCGAGTGCCAGGAGCACACCGGCGATGGCGACCGTCGCGATCACCACGGCGAGCGCCCGCGCCAGATATTGCGGCCCACCCATCAGGTCGGTCGTGAAGCCGACTAGCGCGGGTCCGATGCCGATGCCGATCATCGTCGTCGCAGCGAGGAACAGGGCGGTGAGGATGCCCCGCAGCCGATCGGGCGCCAGCATCTGCACGCCGGCAAGCGAGGCCGGCGCGGCGAGCGTGCCGAAGAAGGTGAGAAGGCCGAACGCAACGAGCGAGACCATCAGGCTGCTGTTGGCCACGAACACCGCCAGCGCCGGCAGCACCCCGGTCAGCCCCAGCGCGATCACCGGCGCGACCGGCGCCCTGCTTCCGCGCGACTGGAACAGGTCGGTCAGCGCCCCGCCGCTGAGATGGCCCAACGGTGCCGCTACCAACGTGACCGTGCCGATCCACAACCCCGCTTGGGGTGCGGTCAGTGCGAAGAAACGGACATAGAAGCTGGGTGTCCACGCCAGCAGCGACTGGATGGTCAGCACCGTCAGCGCCGCGGCGCCGGTGTGCAGCAGGAAGGCGGCACGATGCCGGCCCAAATATGCCCAGGCATCGCGAAGGCCGGGCCGAGCGACTTCGGTCGCGGCGCGGGCGGGTTCGCGCACGCTCAACATCAGGATCGCGAGCAGCACGCCGGGCAGCGCCATCGCCAGGAACGTCCCCTGCCAGGGCGCGAAATCGCCGAACACGCCCAGCGACAGCCCGCCGCTCGCGGTAAGCATCGCCAGCACCTGACCTCCGCCGATCAGCGCTGCGCTCTTCCCCAGCGACGCGCCGGTCGTGAACAGCGACACCGCACGACCCAGCTGCGAGCGTGGGAAATAGCCGGCCATCAGCGACATCGCCGCAGGCACCAGCGCCGCTTCGCCGAAACCGACGAGGACGCGCGCACCGAATAGCGTCCAGAACGACGTCGCGAACCCGCACAGGGCGGTCGCCAGGCTCCACACCAGAATGCCGCCGATGATGAGGTTGCGCCGGTGGATGCGATCGGCAAGCTGCCCGAGCGGGACGGCGGCGAGCGTGTAGAGGATGACGAAGCTCGTTCCCTGCAACAGCCCGAGCTGCGCATCGTTCACGCCGAGGCTCGCTTTAAGCGGCTCGAGCACCAGGCTCATGACGAAGCGGTCAATGAACGACACCAGATGCCCCGCGGCGAGCAGCACCGCCACGTACCAGGCATAGCCGGTGGCGCGTGTCGGCGCCGCGATCGAGGGCATCGCCATGCTCGCCATCATCCCACCGCCGCCGCGAAACCCTCGTCGGCCAGCCAGGTCGCGCCATAGACGGGGCGCGCCGCTTCCGAGAGCAGGAACAGGATGATGCCGGCCATGTCCGAAACATCGCTGAACACGTCCGGGCTCGGCGTCATCGCGCGCATCGCGTCGACCATCGCGGTGTCGGCGCGCACCGCGGCGTTCATCGGTGTCGCCGTATTGCCCGGCGCGACCGCATTGACCGCGATGCCCTCGGCGGCGAGCTCGGCCCCCATGACGCGCGTCATCATCGCGACCGCGGCCTTGCTGGCACAATAGAGCGCCATGCCCTTCACGCCGACGACACCGGCGACCGACGACAGGTTGACGATCCGCCCCCCGCCACGCCGCCGCATCGACGGGACGACGGCGCTGGCGACGTTCCACGGACCGGCAATGTTGATGTCCAGGAGTTGCGCGGCATCGGTCGGTGCGGTCGCCGCGACCGGCGTGCCGTAGAAGACGCCCGCCGCGTTGACGAGAAGATCGATGCCACCGAACGCGCGCTCGACATCGGCGACGAGCCGCTCGCACGCGGTCGCTTCGCGGACGTCGGTGACGAAGCCCTTCGCCTCGCCCCCGGCTTCACCGATCGCAGCCGCCACGGCCTCCGCCTTGGCAAGGCTGCTGCTGGCGACGACCGCCACCCGCGCGCCCTCCGCCGCGAGAAGCTCGGCGACGCGCTGCCCAATCCCGGAGCTGCCGCCGGTGACCAGCGCGACCTTGCCGGCGAAACGACCCGCGGTCATGCGTAGGCCGCCGCGACGAGCGCTTCGCAGCGGTCACCGACGCCGCCGCCCGCGCACATCAGTGCCGGACTGTACGAAAAGGCGATGCCATTCTCTGGATCGGCGAAGCCGATCGCGCCGCCGGCGCCCGGATGGCCGAACGCGCGCGGGTTCGTCCCCATCGGCGACATCGCCGGTTCGTTGAGGAAGAAACCGTGCGCATAGCGAAACGTCCGGTCGGTCATCGCACAGGTTCCATGCCAGCTTTGCTCCCGCATCCGATCGACGGTGCCGGCGGACATCAGCGTCGTGCCGTCCAGCCGCCCGCCCTCCGCCAGCGCGGCGAAGATCCGCGCGACGCTGCGTGCATTGCCGTGACCGTTGCTCGAAGGGAAAATCCGGGTCCGCGCCATTTCGTCGTTGTAATGATCCTCGACGACGGGACGGATCCGCCAGGCCCGGCCCAGCTTCGTCGAGGGGTCGCGCGTCTGGACGAAGGTATGGCTTGCGGCATTGGGCACGATGTCCGCCACCCGCGCCGGGTCCGCCCATGCCGCCCCATAGCCATAGTCGGCGCCGAGCGGTCCGGTCACTTCCTCGCGCAGGAAGCGGTCGATCATTCGCCCGTCGACGCGCCGCACCAGTTCGCCCAGCAGGTGGCCCATCGTCGCCGAGTGGTAGCCGTGATCGGTCCCCGGCTCCCAGCACGGCTCCTGCGCCTCGATCGCCGCGACGATCGTTTCCCAGTCATAGGCCGATCCGTCGGGCGCGTGATCGAGATACAGGAGCCCCGCCTTCGCCTGGAGCAGCGTTCGTACGGTGATCCCACCCTTGCCGCCGCCGGCGAAGCCCGGCCAATAGTCGGCGACCGGACGGTCGATATCAATCTGCCCCCGATCGACCAGCATCCAGACGCACAGCGCCGCCATGCCCTTGCCGACCGACATCATGCAGACGATCGTATCCTCGCGCCACGGCCGGGTGCGTGCCGCATCGGCCCAGCCGCCCCACAGGTCGACCACCTTGACGCCAGCCCGGTAGAGGCACACCGCCGCGCCCAGTTCGTCGCGCGACCGGAAATTCTCCGCAAACGCCGCGGCGACCGCCGCGAAATCCGGGTCCGCGTGGCCCTGCACGGGACTGTCCAGCGTCGCCATCGGTCAGTACCGCCCGATCAGGCGAATGCCGTAGGTCCGCGGCTCGCCGACCTTGCCGACCACCCCGGCCGCAAAGCTCGCGGTGCTCGTGACGTAATCGGTATCACCCAGGTTGCGGCCGAAGACGAGCACCTCGAGATGACCGCCGGGCAAGGTGTAGCCGACGCTCGCGTTGACCAGGCCATAGGGCGCCTGCTGGTCGAACCCGCCGTTCACCGGCGTAAAGAACTGGCGTGTGCGATGGCTGTACTCGCCGCGCACGAAGGCGCTGCCCCCGCCCACTGGCGCATCGACCTGCGCCCAGACCGTCTCCGCCCATTTCGGCGAGAGGTTGAGGCGACGTCCCGAGGCGTCGAAGGGGATATTCCCCGCCGCCAGCGCCGACGGGTAGTTGGCGTAGCGGGCATCGAGATAGGCAAGATTGCCGCCCAGCTGCAGCCACGACGCCGGCCGCAACACACCTTCCAGCTCGACGCCGTCCACCTTGGCGTCTGACGCATTAGTGATGTCGATGACGCCCGGGGTCAGAAACGACTGAACCTGCAGGTTTTCATAGTCATAGTGGAAATAGGTGGCGTTGAGCGTCAGCCGCCGGTCGAGCAGTGTCAGCTTCGCGCCGCCCTCGTAGCTCCACAGCGTTTCGGGCGCATAGCCCTGTGCGGCATTGGCGCTGGTGAGATTGAAGCCCCCCGATTTGAAGCCCTTCGTCGCCGATGCGTAGAGCAGCACACCGGACGCCGGACGCACCTCGATGCCGAACTTGGGCGTCCACGCCTCATAGACGCCCTTGCGGTTGTAGGTGCGCGGATATGTCGCCAGCGGCAGGTTGGTGACCGTGGAGAAGTTGGTCGCGACTTGATCGAAGCGCTTCTCTTCGTGGGTGTAGCGGATGCCTGCGGTCAGCGAGACCCAATCGGTCAGCGCATAGGTACCCTGCGCAAAACCTGCCAGCGCTTCGGTATTGACCACCGGCTTGAAATTGGCGCGCAGGTTGCTCGCGAACGTCGTGACGCTCGTGTCGGGTTCGATATGCTCGTCGAAGTAGAAGGCGCCGAGGATGAACGACAGGTCGCCCGTCTTGCCGACGAGGTTCAGCTCCTGCGAAAACTGGTGCTGCTTCTCGAACTGATCCGTCCGGCGGGTGTTGAGCGTCGTCGCATCGGTATCGGTATTGGCGCGCAGGCGGCTGCCGCGATAGCCGGTCAGCGACTTCAGCAGGATGCCGCCGCCCAGGTCGTAATTGACTTCCCCCGAACCGCCCCATTGCCGCCGCTGGTTGAAGATCGGAATGTTGATGGCGATTTTGCGATAGTCGCCGAGCACGCTGTTCGCGATCGGATCCGAAACGGGCTGCAGCAGCTTGACGTAGCCCGCGAGCGTATCGTCGGAATCGACATAGTCGCCGCGTATCAAAACCTCCAACCGCGACGTCGGGGTGAAGCGAAGCTGGCCGCGACCGCCCAGTGTGCCTTCGCCGTCATACCGCCCGCCGACCGGCCCGACGTTCTTCAGATAGCCATCCCGCCGCGACCCGATCAGCGACAGCGACACCGCGAGGTCGTCGGCGATCGGGCCGCTGACATAGCCTTCCAGCCGGGTGAAAGCGTAATTGCCATAGGTCGCTTGCACCTTGGCGGTGAAGGTGTCGCTCGGCTTGCGGCTGATGACGTTGACCGTCCCGCCGACCGAGTTGCGGCCATAAAGCGTGCCCTGCGGCCCGCGCAGCACCTCGATCCGCTCGACGTCCAGGAAGTTGCTGAGATAGCTTGCCGGGCGCGCAAGGTAGATGCCATCGAGATGGATCGTCGACGATGGGTCCGCGCCGGCGAAGACGTTGTTCGAGCCGATGCCGCGAATGTAGATCTGCGAGAAGGCGCCGTTCTGCGTCACCTGCAGGTTGGGCGTCAGCGACGCGAGGTCGCGCACATCCTTGATGCCGGTCCGGTCTAGCGTCTCGGTGCTGAACGCGGTGACGGCGAGCGGCGTGTCCTGCAGTCGCGTCGCCCCGGTGCGCGAGGCGGTGACGATGATATCGCCATCGGCGGGTGAGGCCGGCGCCGGCGGCTCCTGCGCCTCCTGCGGATCCGGCTTCACCACCGGCGCCGATGGCGCGGCGGCGGTCGTGCTCGCCTGCGCCGGGACGGCGACCATCAGGAAAGCCCCATGCACCAGAAGGTGACAGCGTCGCATCATCTCGCCCCCCAAGCCTGCCGAGTTCCCCGGCTCCTTGGCACGCAAGCAAGCACGAACGCGAAATAGGTGCAAGCGGATTGTCGACAATAAACACGCTAATTGCCCAAGATCGGCAACTTTATAGCATTATTGTCGACGATGGGCGGTCTCATAAGCCGGCTCTAGCAGCGCGATGCACCAATCAGCATGATAGTGCATGATCGCCTCCGTCGACTCCGGGTCGCCAGCCAGCAGCGCGTCCGTCAGCCGCTGGTACGTGCGAACATAGGTGGCAGCGTGAGTCTCCAGATCGATCGCCGCCGCCAGCAGGCGGTTCCAATATTCGATATTCACCGATCGCAGCACCGTATCGACATAAGGGCGGTGGCCGATCGCATTGGCGATGTAGTGGAAGTCGTTCAGTGCCAAATAGAATCCTAGCCCGAGCGGCTTGGCCTTCGCCGCCAGGCGGATCGCACCCATCGCTGCCTCGATGCGTGCGGCGTTGTCGTTTTCGTGGATCCGCTTGGCGGCGGCCCGCAACCCGATCGCCGCCACCGGCGCCACCACCTCATAGATCTGCGCGAGGTCGTGCATGTTCATCGGTCGCAAGCTGGCGCCGCGATCGGGGTGCAGCTCGACCAACCCCTGTCCCGCCAGCACCGCCAGCGCCTCGCGCACCGGCGCGCGGCTCAGGCCCAGTCGCTGCGCGATGTCCGACGCGACGATCCGGCTACCGGGATCGAGCTCGCCGCTGTCCATCGACGACATGATCGCCTCGTAGACGCGCTGGACGAGCGACGTCTTGAACTGTCCGTCGGACAACGGCTTTGGCGTCCCGAACGGCTGGACCCCACGGGTGCGCCCCACCCCTGCATTCGCCTTCACACGCGGCTCCCCGCACATTTCCATGATGCCTTGGGTCGTGCCTCACCGATCTGAAGCCGTCAAATACACCCGCCGTGGCCGTTCCCATGCGCCAATCGACGCGTTGCCGATCACCACAACAACTCGCCGCGCTCGGCTATCGTGCCGATCAATCCTCGAGCGACGGCGCGGCGAATGGTTCGGGTCCGGGCGTACGCTGAAACTTGATGGCGCGCGTTACGCCGCGATAGGAGCCCAGCGTCGGGTGGGCGATGCTACCGACGATATCCTCGGAAACGACCTGCGGGTGATCGAACATCGCCTCGATCGGGCGAACCGCCGAACTCGGCACACTATCCTCTAACAAGGCTTCCCATTCCAGCGCCGTCCGCCTCATCAGTACTGCGCGCAGCATCGGCACCAGTTCCGCCGCCGCGGCGGCTCGCTTGCGGACGCTGTCGTAGCGGGGATCGTCGGCGAGCGATGCGAGACCGATCGCCTTGCACAAGGCCGTCCAGAAACGCGGGGTGTTCGCCGACAGATAGAGATATCCGTCGGCTGTGGGGTGGAGCCCCGTGATCCCGCCCGACCGCATGTCTCGCGCGATGTCATGTGCCTCGCCTTCTGCCTGGACGACGCGCGCCGACTGCATGGCCAACGCGCTTCGAAGCAGGGAAACGCCGACATATTGCCCCTGCCCGCTCCGCTCGCGCTCATAGAGGGCGGAGGCGACCCCCGCGGCGACCAGCGCCGCGGCATAATAGTCGACCGGCGAGCCATAGGTCAGCTCCGGCACCGGCGGCTTCCCCTGCAGCACGCACATGCCGGTCATTGCCTGGAGCACCTGATCGTATCCCGCCTTGGCGCGCAGCGGCCCCCCCTCGCCATAGCCCGACACCACGCAATAGATCAGCCGCGGGTTGATCGCCGTCAGCCGCTCGTGATCGATGCCCAGCCGCTCTGCGACGCCGGGGCGGAAGTTGTGGACGAGCACGTCCGCGTGCCCGACGAGGTCGAGCATGATGTCGCGATCGCGGTCGTTCTTGAGGTCGAGGACCATGCCCCGCTTGCTTCGGTTGACGCCCAGGAACGCCCGGTTCTCGCGCTCCAGCGTCGAGGGATAGGCACGCAAATTGTCGCCGCCCGGCGGCTCGATCTTGATGACGTCCGCACCCTGGTCGGCCAGCAGCGAGCAGCCATAGGGGCCCGCGATATAGGCGCTGAGATCGAGCACGCCGATGCCGCTCAACGGTCCGGGTGGCCCTGTCCGATCTGGATTGGCGAACGGCGAGAAGGAGGATCGGTCCACGGGCGGTCAGCTTCCCGGCTGGGTATAGGGATAGGGCGCGAACAGCAGGCGCTGCCAGCGGCGGGGATCGCGCACGACCTGGGTGTGAGCGTCGAAGATCATCGTCGCGCGCTGCGTCGGCCTGTACGGCGGCCAGCCGGGTGAGCCATGCGCGGCGAAGGCGATGATCCGGTCCTGCATCTCACGCGATAACGCACGGGCGGCGGAGCCCGTGCCGGTTCCCGCGTCGGTCGCATCGAACGTGCCGAAGAGCAGTGCGATATCGAGCCCGTGGAAAGCGCCCCGCCCAGGCCGCGTCGGCGACGCGAAATCGAGCTGATAGACATAAGCGGGTGTCCCTGCCCGCGCCAACGCCTCCGCTTCCTCGATCTGGGGACGCCAGCTTCTCCCGTCGGTGGTCGCGGCGTAGAAGACCTCGGCTGGCGAAGCATGGGGGAGGTGCCGGCGATAGGTCTCGATGACGAGGCTCGGCGGGATCGGTACGGGCAGCTCCGCCGCCAGCGGGTCGGGCAGCGTCTCCCAGCTCAACTCGCGCATTTCGGTGGACACCGGATCGAAAAAGTCCCGCGTCTCGTCGCGCGTGCCGCCCAGCATCATCGTCACCGAGCGCGCCCCGGGCGCGGCATCGGGCGAAAAGGGATGGCGGTCGATTATCACGCCGTCGAGCACGGGGCCGGTGTAGAGCGGCGATCGTTCGAACGGATCGGGCGCATCGAGTGCGGCAACGAGCCGCTCGGCCGGCAAGCCGCGGAGCGCCGCGACGTCCGTCACGCCGCAGGCGGTCATGAAGGCACGCGCCCGCTCGGTGGCGCGTTCGGTGTTCGACACCGTCACCTGCTGCCCGCTCATCGTCACGGCACGCTGGAACAGCCCGCGCGCGCTCGGCATCGCCAGCAACGTCGCGATCTTGCCGCCGCCGCCCGACTGGCCGATCAGCGTCACCCGCGCCGGATCGCCGCCGAACGCCGCGATGTTCGCCCTCACCCAGCGCAGCGCAAGTACCAAGTCGAGTTGCCCGGCGTTGGCACTCGCCCCGCAGTCCGGGTCGACGCCGCCGAGATAAAGATAGCCGAACGCGTTGAGCCGATGGTTGACGCTGACGACCACCACGTCGTCTCGCGCCGCCAGCTGCGTGCCGTCGGTCACGTCGTCGTTGGCGCTGCCGAAGGCATAGGCTCCGCCATGGATCCACACGATGACGGGCAGCCCCGCATTGGCGCCGGCCGCCGTCCAGACGTTGAGCGTCAGGCAATTCTCGTCCTGCGGCCTCCGCTTGCCCCGCTGCGGACAGGCAGGGCCGGGTCGCTGCGCGAAGACCGGCAAGGTCGCCGGCGGCTCGGCCACCGGTGCCGCAAAGCGCGCCGCGTGGCCGTACCGCATGCCGCGGAACGTCGCGACCTTCCCCGTCCGCGTGCCGGTGAACCGGCCCGCCGGACACGCCACCACCGGCGGCGCCTCCGCCGCCCGCGCGCCGGGCGCAAGCCAGGCCGCCGCGCCGGCGAGCACGGCACGCCGCGTCGTCACGCAGCCTCCAGCCAGGTCAGTCGCCAGCTGCCGTCCTGGCGTCCGCCTGCCAGATACCAGGGCTCGAACACGATCGGCGCCCTACCCGCCGGATGCAGCACCAATCGATCCCCATCGACCGTCACCGCCGGCACACCGTCGTCGAAACGCACCGTCTCGTTGCGACGATAGCCGTCGATCAGCCCGGTCGCATAGGCGAGCGGCCCGCGGCTCAGCGCGATCCAGTCGCGTCGCAGGACTTCCTGCGCCACCGGCACGTTACCCGGCGCCAGCGATTCCTGGACGTTGTGCTGCATCGCGTAGTTGATCACCGGCTCCATCGGCAGGTCCAGCGTCACCACGTCGCCGCGCGCCCATGTCCGCTCGATCCGCGCATAGGTGCCCGGCGTGACGGCAACCGCCTCACCATCGACGATGACGCGCGCGCCCGTGGCCCAGGCGGGGATGCGGATCGCGAGCGCGAAGCGGGCTTCGGCGTCGGGCTCGACCGTGATCGTCAGCGGTCCCACGAACGGATAACGTCCCGCCTGGCTCAGCCTTACCGCGCTGCCGTCCGCTAGCCTCAGCTGCGCGGTACCGGCACCCAGCAGGTTGACCGCCAGCGCCCCGTCGCGCCGCACGCCATAGGCGACGCCCGGCAGTTCCTCGAGCGCCATCGCCCCGCTCGACTTGCAGCAGCGCCAATAGGTCGTGTGCGTCCGCTTGCCATTAGCGAACTGATAATAGCACCAGTCCTCGCCGTCCTCGGCCTGGGCGCCCAGCAAGTCATTGTAGGCGCTCCGCTCGATCTCCTCGGCGAACGCCGCCTCGCCCAGGATCGCGAGCAACTCGCGGTTGAGCTGGATCCACGCCATGACCGAACAGGTCTCGACATAGCCCTCGGGGCTCCACGCATTGCCCGCGTTGAACACCTCGCGCGATCGATGCGCCACCCCGCCCCACGGCCCGCCCCCCAGCGTCAGGTGCCGCTCGCGCACTGCCGCCCATTGGCTACGCACCGCCGTCAGATAGTCGGCGTTGCCCGTCGCCCGGTACAGCTTGGCGAGGCCGACGAGGTTCCACAGCAGCTGATATGCCTTGCCGGTCGCGATCTCCGACGGATCGGCTCCCGCCAGCGCCATGCTCGGCAGGCGGTTGCGCGGCTCGCCCTGCATCGACGCGACGATCAGCTCGCCGAGATCGACGTAGCGCCCCTCACCGGTTGCCGCGTGCAATTCCATTGCCGCATCGAGCAGCACCGTCGCCGACAGGCCGAAGTGGTTGCCGAGGTCGATGATCGACACCGCCCCGTCCTTCAGCGTCCGCCAGGCCAGGTCGCCGATCCGCTTCGCCGCGTCGAGGTAGTGCGCCGCAGCGGTCGCCCGCCACACCTCGATCAGGCCGAGCACCAGATAGCTGTGCGTCCAGATATCCCAGGTGCGCAGCGCCGGCGCGCCGTCCCACGTCACCGGCTTGGGCGGCTGCGGCACCATGAACCGTCGTGACGGAGCGTAATTGCCGAGATAGCCGTCCGCATCCTGCCGCTCGACCAGCCAGTCGGCCACCCGCCGCACCCGCGCCATCAGCGTGTCGTCATCCGCCCGGACCGCCGCGCGCGTCGCCGCGACCAGCCATTTGCCGGCATGCTCGCCGTACCAGTCGCCCTCTTCGTTGGTCGCGACCAGCTCGGGTCCGAATAGCGCGATGGCTGGGCTGGTTTCGTCGGTGATGAACGTCGACAGTCGCCCGCGCCGGTTCGCCTCTAGCGCCTCGCCCAGCGGCCCCGCCAGCGTCACCGCGCCGGGGGGCGCCAAATTCATGCCGAGATCAGAGGTCGACGGCACAGCGGAACCCGATGCCGGCCGAGCGATCCTTGGCCGGTGCCATCAACAGATACTTGCCATGCTCGTTCAGCGCATAGGCCTGCGGGAAATACCAGTGCGAGGTCTGCGGCTGGTACGCACTGCCACCGCGCAGCACCGCGGCGCGGACGTGATCGTCCCGATATTCGTCGGTCCACTGCCAGATCGTGCCGACCATGTCCTCGACGCCGAACGGGCTTGCCCCCGCCGGATGCGTGCCGACAGGCGCGGGGTCGGGCATGGCACGCGCCAGCGACGGTGGCGGCACCGCGTCCTCGCGCCAGTCGTTCCCCCAGGGATAGCGCCGCCCGTCGGTGCCTTGGGCGGCATATTGCCACTCCCACTCGCGCGGCAGCCGCTTGCCCGCCCAAGCGGCATAGGCGCGCGCATCCTCGATCCCGACCCAGGTGACCGGTCGATCCTCCCACCCCGCCGGCACCGCACCATCATGCCAATGCGCCAGGAAGTTCTGGGCGTCGGCCGGCCGGTAGCCGCTGTCGGCAAGGAAGGCGGCGAATTGCGCGTTGGTGATGGGATGGCGATCGATCGCGAACCGCTCGATGGCGATACGATGGCGGTGTGCGCGGCGGGCGCTATCCTCCCACGGGTACTGAACGTCGACACCCTCGTTGGCATAGCCCTCGATGACGATGCCATGGACCGCGAAATCGAAGTCGGCGGCCGGGATCTCGATCATTCCCTCGGGCAGCGTCTCATTCGGGCGGGTCGGCTCGACCGGCACCAGCGCCTGCTTCGCCGAATGCCAGGTCGGCGAGAAGCTCGCCAGCGGACGCGTCGCCAAGCCCTTCATCGTCGCAAGGAAGTCGCCCAGGTCCACCCCGGTCGTGTCCGCCAGGAACGCACCGAAGCCGCGCCCTTCGATATCGGCGGACAGGATCGCGCGGCCATCCTCGATCCGCGGCTCGATCGCGATGCCGTTCCAGACGTCGTAATAGCGCGTGCCGTCGACGTGCGGCACCGACAGCTGCTCGCCGTCGGTGACATATTCCTGCCGGTTGACGAGCGTCCACAGCGTCTGCCCGTTGCGCGGCCAGCGGCTGGCGAAGACGCCCGCCTGCAACGTCTGCTCATAGGGGCGCCAGTCGGGCCCGGTCAGCAACGACGCGAACCGCCGCTGGATCGTCGCGACGCGGCGCAGCGTCTCGGCATCGCGATCGGTGAACAGGTTCATGCACCCGAACACATTCTCCCACGCGACATAGCCGATGCCGTTGAAGAAGGCGTGCTGCAGGTCGTGGGTGCGCTCGCGGCTCCAGCGGTTCTCGATGTTGACGATGTGGCGCGGCTCCAGCCACTTCAGCTTGACGACGTGAGGCACCGGCTCGTTGGGGATGCGCTTCGTCCAGCTTTGCAGGTTCCACGACAGGTGATGGTCGCCCGCCTGCGCGGTCGATTCCGGTTCCAGGATCACCGGTCGCCCGCGGCTCTCGCACGCGACGTGGAATGCGCGCGGCACGCCCGAATAGGTATCGCCGTTGATGCCGTCGGCATCGGTGGCGACGACCAGCTCGGCCAGGCGATCCCAATCGGTGGCATCGCTGTCGCGCGTGCCATTGTCCCACGCCATCGTCGGCAGGAACACCTTCACCCCGCGGCGGTGGAAATCGGCGACTACCTGGCGCACGGCCTCGATCCCGCCGGGCAGGGCGTGGATAAGGTCGAACTGGCTGCGATCGTCGATGCCGACATTGGGATAGATGTACCAGATCAGCACGCTGTCGATGCCGCCGAACCGCGCTTCCAGATCGTCGAGATAGCGGTCGACGGTGTAGCGGCCGGTGTCCGGATTGTAGAAGTAGCGATCCTCGGCCATCAGCAGTGCGTGGACGAAGTTGGACTGCGCCCATTCCAGCGCCGGATGCCGATACAGGCTGTCGTCGAAGCCGATCCGGATCAGATGCTCGCGTCGCCACTCGACCAGGCCCTGCACCCAGTCGTCGCTGGCGGCGTTCACGTCGACCTTCCACCGGCCGATGTCGTGGAACGGCCAGCCCGGCGCTGCACCGGGCGTCGCGAAATAGGGCCCGGTCAACGCGTGCGAGAATTTGACGCTGGTGCTCGTCCGGTGCGGCGAGGTGGTCATCGTTCGATCCCGTCCATGATGTTAGGCGGCGATGCCGCAATAATCCCTCAGCGCCGCCAGCGCGGTCGCATCGTCCGCCCGCTCCGCCAGCAGCGCGTCGATCTCGGCACGACGCGGAATGCTGGTCTGCGCGCCCGCCTGTGTCGTCGCTAGCGCGCCTGCGGCGGCGGCGAAGCGAAGCGTGTCGTCGATCCCGCGCCCCTCCGCCAGCGCCGCCACCAGCGCGCCGCAGAAGCTGTCGCCCGCCGCCGTCGTGTCGATCGGCGAGACCGCAAACGCCGGTTGGCAATGATGGTCGCCATCGACCAGCGCGCAGGCACCGCGCCCACCCAGCGTCACTACCGCGCAGCGCACCCCCGTGGCCGCGAGCCGTTCCGCGATCGTCTTGCCCGCGGCGATCCCGGCCAGTTCCTCCTCGTTGGCGACCAAGACGTCTATCTGCTCCAGCAGCATCGCGGGCAGTGGCTGCGCCGGTGCGGCGTTGAGCAGCACCGCCGTCCCTGCCTGCCGCGCCGATGCGGCATAGGCCGTGACGGTGGCGAGCGGCGTCTCCAGCTGCATCACTAGCCAGGCGGTGTCCGCCAGGACGGGCAGGTCGCCCGGCGCCAACGTAGCATTGGCACCGGGCGCTACCGCGATCGCATTTTCGGCGTCGTCGGACACGGTAATCAGCGCGGCGCCAGTCGGCTGGTCGGACGCGACCGCCAGCAACGTCACCCCGGCCTCCTCCAGCGATCGCGTCAGCACCGGCGCGAACGGATCGTCGCCCAACGCCGCCAAGAACGACGTCGCCGCCCCGGCGCGCGCGGCCGCCACTGCCTGGTTCGCGCCCTTTCCGCCCGGCACCATGGTGAAGGCGCCGCCCAGCACCGTCTCACCCGGCGCCGGGATGTGCGGCACGCGCACGACGAAGTCGATATTGGCCGATCCGGCGACCAGCACCGGACCAGCGCGACCGATGCCGGTCATGATCCCCTATCCCCCGATCAGAAGTCCGCCCGCAGCGACAGCGACACCGTCCGCCCGCGTCCGGCGAAATAGTTTTGGAAGATATCGACCTGCGATGACGCCAGGAAATAATAGCGGTTGAACAGGTTCTCCGCCGCCAGCGTCACCGTACCGATGCCCTTCAGCTTATAGCTCGCAGTGGCATCGAACAGCGTATAGCCATTGGTCTTCTCGGCCAGCGCCGTACCCTGGTTGATGCTGCGGCTGAGGATGCTGGTCGCGCCGACCGACACCGATCCTTCGGGCGTGAAGCGCCATTCGGCGATACCGTTCAGCTTGTCGGGGCTGATGTTCACCGTGCCCAGCGTCACCGAATAGGGGCTGAGCACGCCTGCCGCGGCGGTCGTCTCGCCCTTCACATGGCTGTACAGCAGGTTCAGGCGGATGGTGTCGGTCGGCTTGAACTCGCTGGTGAAATCGATGCCGCGGATGCGCACCGGGCGCCGCACCAGGACGAAGTCGCGCGTCACCGGGTCGATCGCCAGCGTCGAACCGAGCTTCGATTCCGAATCATAGTAGGATGCGCCGATGCTGCCCCAGCTGCCGCGCCAGTTAGCGCCGACTTCCTTGTTCTTGAACACCACCGCCTGCAGGTCGAGGATGCCGTTCACGCTCTGCCCGGGATAGTTCACGTTGCGCAGCGGGATGCCGACGTTGGGCAGCGTGAAGCCCTCGCTGTACGATCCGAATACCGAAAAGCCGCCGCCCAACCGGCCGATGACGCCGGCATTGAACAGGTCGTTCTTGTACTTCAGGTCGCCGCCCTTCACGAAGGCGCGGTTACGGAAATAGGTCGTCGTGTAATCGTCGACATGGACCTTGCCGTCCTCGTGCCGCCAGCCGCCGCTGACGGTGATCGGCCCCATGTCGTAGGACAGCTGAACATAGGGGCCAACGCTGTCGTATTTGAGCGGCGGTACCCAGACGCGGCGGGTCAACGCCAGCTCCTGCTGCGTCGTGTCGTGGACGAGGTCGACGCCGAAGCGCAGCTCCAGCCCCGTCAGCAGGAAGTCGGGCCGCGTGTACGAGGTGCGCAGGCCGTATTTCGTCGAATTGATCTCCGACTGGTCGACCAGCGTGCCGAGCGGCGCGATCAGCGGATCCTGGCGGTCGACGCCATTGTCGCCGGGGAAGCGCATCCGCTGTCGCGCGCCATAGACGGTCGCGACCAGGCTGCCGCCGAACAGGTCGGTATTGCTGTAGTTGACCGCCAGCTGCAGGAACTGGTTAAATTCAGTGCCAGCCAGCGACTGGCCGTTGGTGCCGAGCGGCGGGCCCGGGGCCGCCGTGTCCGGGATGCCGAGTGCACGGCTGCCCGCCTGGTAGCGGTAATTGCCCTTGCTTGCGATGCGGAAGAAGCTCGCCACCGCCTCGATCCGCTGGTGGTCGTCGAAGTCGGAGCCGATCTTGCCGAAGAAGTTGCGCTGCGTTGTATCGGCCAGCGACGACGAGGCGCTGAGGCCGATCCGCCGCCCGCGCGCGTCATAGGTGATGCCGCGATCGACGTACGCCGCGTTGAAATAGGCGTCGAGCTTGTCTTCCTTGTACGCGACATAGCCGTTGACCTTGTAGATCTCGCTGTCGTCGCGGAACTGGGTGCCGAAGCGGCCGGCAATTCCGGCATGGATGCCCTCTTCGGTCGCCCGCTTCGAGATATAGTTGATGATGCCGCCAGCCGCGCCGATCCCTTCCGCTGCCGACGCGCCGCCGATCACCTCGATGCGCTGGATGGTGCTCATATCGGTGAAGGTCGCATTGCGGCTGCCGTCGCGCAGCGGCGTCGACTGCGGAATGCCGTCGAACAGATAGAGCGCGGTACGCCCGCGCATCGTCTCTCCCAGCGTGTTCATCGTCTGGTTCGATTCGGAATAGCCCGGCACCGTCCGGCCCAGGATCGCGGTGGAATCGTCGGTGATCGCCAGCTGTCGCTGCACTTCGGCGGGGGAGATGATCGTGACCGCGCCGGGGATCTTGTCGACCGCCTTGGGCGTGCGGCTGCCGGTGACGATGACGGTTTCGCTATCGGCGTTCTGGTCGACCGCCCCCGTCGCTTCCGCCGGCGGCACATCGGGCGTGGAGCTGGCCGCCTTCTGGATCGTGGTCGGATCGGCCGGCTGCGGTCCGGTCTGCTGGGCGGCGGCGCCGCTCCACGCCGCACCGATCATCAACGTGGCCACGGTCACGCGAGCGAAATTGCGCATCGAAAACCCCCTCCTGTCATGCTCGGTCACGGCCGGGCTTTGACGCAAAGCTTAAGCGCAGCACGCGGGGCAATAAATCCGCCGGACGCTGTCTTCAGACCTAAGCTTTTGTGATTTCCCGTGCGCAGGAAAGGGGGGTAAGACCACGCCGATACTATCGTCTTGGCGCCGCAACGGCGCGAGGCGTTATTGGGGGAGGATGATGGCGGCCAGGATCCGCAGCAAGCTGTTCGTGCCCTGCTCGCGCCCCGCCCTGTTCGCCAAGGCGCTGGCCGGTGAGGCCGATGCGATCTCGTTCGACCTCGAGGACTCGGTGCCCGAGGACAGCAAGGAGACCGCTCGGCAAGCGCTCGCCGACATCCTCGCCTCCGACCTGCTGCGCGCCAGCGGCAAGACCATCATCGTCCGCCTCAACGCCGTCGACACGCCGCACTTCGCCGCCGACGCAGCCGTGCTCGCCGGCGCGCCGATCGATCTGGTCAACCTGCCCAAGATCGACAATGCAGCCGCAGTCCGCCACGCCGCCGCCGCACTCGACGGGCACGGTGTCGACGCGCCGCTGCTCCTCAACATCGAGAGCGCTGCCGGCGTCGCCCAAGCCACCACCATCGCCGGCGCCCACCCGCGCGTCGCCGGGCTTCAGGTCGGGCTCAACGATCTGTTCGCGTCGATGGGCATCGACCGCGCCGATCCGCGCCACGCCCATGCCGCGCTGTGGAGCGTGCGGCTGGCCAGTGGTGCCGCGGGTTGCCTGGCGCTCGACGGCGCCTGGCCGGACCTGACCGACGACGAGGGGTTCCGCGCCGAGGCGGCGCTCGCCCGCAGCCTCGGCTATGCCGGCAAGAGCTGCATCCATCCGCGGCAGGTGCCGATCGCCAATGCCGTGTTCGACGATGGCGATCGGCTCGCCCAGGCCCGCCGCCTTCTCGCCGCGGCCGAGGGCGCCGCGCGCGAGGGGCGCGGCGCCTTCACCCTCGACGGCCGCATGGTCGATCGCCCGATGATCGATCAGGCCCGCGCCCTGCTCGCCGGGGAGAGGCCGGCATGATCCTGTTCCGCCTGATCGCGCTGCTCCTGTTCACCCTCGGCACACTCGCTCCCGCGCAGGCGCAGGAGCCGGTATCGGCGCTCAAGGCCACTGCCGCGCCCCCGCTACCCGCCATCGGTGCCACGCCGCTGCTGGCGACGATCGATGGCCGTCCGCTTGTTATCGATCGCGACCGCGCCTGGATGCTCGATGCCGAGAGCCGCGGCTGGACCGCGCTCGACGCGCGCGCCCTGGCCGCTGCCGGCACGATCCGCCTCGTCGCGAGCCCCGATCGGCCGGTGGCGCTGTTCGGCGGCAGCACGATCGATCGCGCCGCGCGGCTGACCCGTCAGGGTGGCCGCCTCGTCGTCGACGCCCTGCCCGCCTTGCCGCGGCCGATCACCAACGCCGTTGCGCTGGCCCAGGGCGATGCGACGATGATCGCCGGACTGGCGGACGGAGTTCCGGTACTGTGGCGACTGGACGCGGGGCGTGGCTGGACAGCACAACCGCCCTGGCCGAACCGCGTCGCCCCCACCGCGATCGCCCACCAGAACGGCGCGCTCTATCTCCTCACCGCCGATGGAGCGATGTGGCGCTGGACCGGCAAGACCGGATGGCAGCGCCGCACGCCCGCGCCCGGCACGCCGGCCGGCGGCTTCGCGCGTCCGGTCGGACAGGCCAACCTCCTGTTCCTGCTCAAACAGGGCAGCGCCAGCGATCTCTATGCCTACAGCGGCATCACCGACGCCTGGTCGCGATTGGGCTGGCGACAGCCAGCCGCGTCGCTTGCGGTTCCCTATGGCGCCGGCCTGTTCACCCTTGCCCGCAACCCCGGTGGCTGGCGCGGCGAGGCGGCGGAGCTCCAGTACCAGCGTCGTCCGCTCGGCTGGCTCGATTGGACGATCGTCGTCGGCTATCTCGTGGCGATGCTCGCGATCGGCTGCCATTTCTGGCGGCGCTCGCGGATGGGCTCGACCAGCGAGTTCTTCCTCGGCTCGCGCGCCATCCCCTTCTGGGCGGCGGGCGTGTCGATGTTTGCGGGCAACACCAGTTCGATCAGCTACCTCGCCGTCCCTGCCAAGGCGTTCGACACCGACTGGCAGTATATGATGTCGAAGATCGTGACGGTGGTCGGGCTGATCATCGTCGCCTTCTGGGTGATCCCCATGTTCCGCCGGCTGAACTTGGTGTCGGTGTTCAGCTATCTCGAAACCCGCTTCCATCCCGCGATCCGGATGCTGTCGTCGGCGTTGGCGATCCTGATGCACGTCGGCGGCCGCATGGGGGTTGTGCTGTTTCTGCCCGCGCTTGCGATCGGGACTATCACCGGAACCAACGTCATCCTGTGCATCCTCGTCATCGGCGTCTGCACCATCGTCTACACCGCGCTGGGAGGCATGAAGGCGGTGATCTGGACCGACTTCTTCCAGGTCGTCGTGCTGATGGGCGGCGCGATCTTCGCGATCGGCTTCATGATCCACGCGGTCGGCTTCGCACAGATCGTCGACACCGCCGCCCAGTTCGATAAGACGAAGCTGGTCAATGTCAGCACCGATTTCACCACGCCGACGCTGTGGGGATTCATCATCCTCATCACCTTCGACACCGTCCTGACCTTCCCCAAGGATCAGGTGTTGATGCAGCGCGCGCTGTCGACCCCATCGGCGAAGGAGGCGAGCCGGTCGGTGTGGACCTTCGCCGCCATCCTGCTACCGGGTGGGTTCATCTTCTACATCATCGGTACGACGCTGTTCGCCTATTACCGCGCCAATCCCGGCCGGCTCGATCCACTGCTGCCTGTCGACGCCGTCTTCCCCGCCTTCATCGGCACCGAGCTGCCGCACGGCGTTACGGGGATCATCATCGCCGGTCTGTTCGCCGCGGCGATGGGGACGCTGTCAGGCACGATCAATTCGGTCGCGACATTGCTGTCGGTCGATTTCTACGCGCGCCTGCGCAAAATCGAACCGACGCAAAAACAGTCGGTTCGCTTCGCCGAGTGGATGACGGTGCTGGTCGGCCTCGTCGGCGTCGCCATCGCGATCGTGCTGTCGCGGCTCGACGTCCATTCGCTGCTCGATCTCACCATCGAGCTGTTCGGCCTGCTCGGCGGCAGCTGCGCCGGATCGTACACGCTCGGCATGTTCACCACCCGCGCCAATTGGCAGGGCGTCGCGATCGGAATCGTCGCGGCATCGCTGATCACGTTGATCGCGTGGCTCTTCGGGCTCGTGCATCCCTATTTCTACCTCGCCATCGCGATCGTCGCGTCGATCGTGATCGGCTACGTCGCCAGCCTGTTCTTCCCGCCGCCCGCCCAGGAGCAGCTGCAAGGGCTGACGATCTTCACCGGCAACGGCCGTGGCCAGCGCGGGGAGGCGGCACCATCGACATCAGTTTCCTGAAGACCTTCGTCTCGGTCGTCGATCAGGGCTCGATGGCCGCGGCAGCCCGCTCGCTCAACCTCAGCGCCTCGGCGGTCGCGCAACAGCTGCGCGCGCTGGAGCGGGAACTCGGCGTGCCGCTGCTCACCCGGATCGGCCGCACGGTGAAGGTGACCGACCAGGGCAGCCGCATCCTCAACCACGCCCGCCAGCTGGTCCGCGACAGCGCCAATCTGCGCGGGCTGGCGCACGACGGATCGATCGGCGGCGAACTCCGGCTGGGTGCGTGCAGCACTGCGCTGATCGGCATCCTGCCCCAGCTGATGGCGAAGGTGACGGCCAAATATCCCGACATCCGCTTCCGCGTGGAATCGGCAAACTCGGTCCAGCTCTATACTCAGCTCCTCGCCGGCAACCTCGACGCCGCCTGCGTGCTCGAGGCACCCTATCCGCTGCCCAAGACCTGCGAGTGGCTGCTGATCCGCGAAGAGCCGTTGGTCGTGCTCGCGCCCGCGGCGATGGCGAACCGCGACCCGCTCGACCTGCTGCGCGACGAGCCCTTCATCCGCTACGACCGAAACAAATGGGGCGGGCGCGGGCCGGACAAGTATCTGCGCGAGCTCGGCATCACTCCCAACGAGCGCTACGAGGTCGACATGCTCCAGGCGATCGCCGTGATGGTTAACCTCGGTCTTGGCGTGTCGCTGGTCCCGCAGTGGTCGCATCCCTGGCCGTCCGAACTCGACATCGTCGCCATCCCCTTGCGCGAGCGACGCATCGGCCGCCGTGTCGGCATCGTCTGGTCGCGATCGAGCATCCGCATCAAGCTGGTGAACGCTCTGCTGGCGGAGATCGACGGGCCCGCGTGAACACGGTCAGTCCGTCCAGCGATCGTTGCGGCGGCGGGAAGATCAGGCTGGCAAGATAGCCGACCACCAGCGTCACGAAGATCGCGATGGCAAGGTACAGATACGGGTGCACCGCCTGCATCGCCCAAATCGCGCCGGTGACGATCGCCGAAACGACGATGCCGATCGCCGCGCCCTGCCAGTTGGTGCGGGTCGAGAACATGCCGAGCGGAAAGGCGCCGGCGAAGCTGCCGCCGAACACACCGCCTAGCTCGATCGTCAAGTCGAGCAACGAATGGACGTTGAGCCGCGACAGCAGGATGGCGATTCCCATCCCGATCAGGCCAACGACGATGCTCGCGACTTCCGAGAAACGCACGATCTGCCGTTGCGTTGGTGCCCGCCGCAGCCGCGCGTAGAAGTCGACCGATAGCAGCGTCGCAACGCTGTTGATAATGCCCGACAGCACGCCCATCGCCGCCGCCAACACGCCGGCGACGACCATTCCGACGACGCCATGCGGCAACTGCGTGCCGATGAAGGTCGGAAAGACTGCATCGATCGGCAGTTGTGGATCGAGGAAGCCCGGATGCGCGCGATAGAAGGCAAATAGCGCGGTGCCGATGCCATAGAACAGAATCGCGCTCGGCATCAGGATCGCAGCGAACGTCAGGATCGACCAGCTCGCTTCCTTGGGCGTTGATGTCGCCAGCACGCGTTGCATCACAATCTGGTCGCGCGGGAAGCACAAGATGCCCTCCAGCACCGCCAAGACCAGGAAGGTCCAGATCGTCGGTTGCGTGACGTCGAAGCTTAGGTTGATCGCGCGCGTCTTGTGGAACGCCGCCGTCGTGTCGACCACGTTGGCAAAACCGACATCGTAGAAGATGTAGCCGATCGCGAACAGCGCGCCACCGATCAGCACAAACACCTGGACGACGTCAGTCCACACGACCGCGCGCATGCCGCCCAGCGCGGTATAGACGATCGTGAAAACCCCAACGACGACGATGCAGCCGATGATGTCGATGCCCGTCATCGAATTGATCGCAAGCGCGGGCAGATAGAGGATGATCCCCATCCGCGCGCCGAGCTGCAGCATGATCCACAGGCCGCTCGCCAGCAGGCGGATGCCCAGGTGGAAGCGATCCTCGAGATAGGTGTTGACTGACACCATGTTGAGCCGGCGAAAGAATGGCGCCAGCCAGATCGCCACGACAATCAACGCCCCAACATAGGTCGCCTTTGACATCAGATACTGCCAGTCGGTCTCGAACGACTTGGCCGGATAGGCAAGGTAGTTGACCGACCCGATCGTACCGGCGAACATGCTCAGCCCCGCTGCCCAGAACGGGATGCGGCGATTGCCGAGGAAGAATTCGTCGGCGTTGTCGGCCCTGGTACGCGAGTAGAAATTGAACCCCATCGCCAGCATCGCGAGCATGTAGATGGCGATGATCGCCAGATCGATCGCGGCGAGCCCGGGCCGCGGTGGCGAGACGCTGACGGTCCAACTGCGCAGCACGCCGCGATCGAGCGATACCACCAACATACCGCCCGTGGTGGCGGCAAGCGCGGAGGGAGATGCGACAGGCAGCGGTCGGCGCCGAGCCCAGGCGTCGGTGATCGTGTTATAGCTGTACAGCGTTGCGGCGCCCGCCTCGTCGAGCGCATAGAGAACATGCGCCTGCCCCGCATTGGCGACGACGTTCGATACCAGCGGATGCGGCGGGGCCTGCACAGCGACCCACCCCTCGTTTGACCGCCACCGCATCTGCCGGCCATCGCTCAGGATAACGAACCGCGCCCGGTTCTGGACGTCGAGCGCCGCCAGCGCGGCGCCGCCGGGCCAGACGGGCACATCGTCCCACGTCAGTTGGGCGCTTGGATCGATCCGCAGCAGCCGGCTACGCCTGCGTTCGTCGAGTCCGCCTGCAAGCAGTGCGCCACCATCCCAGGCGACGCGCGTCGAATCTGGCAGCAGGGGCAAACTCGGAAGGGGGCGACCGACCAATCGGCCGTCCGTCAGGGTGGCGATCACGATCCTGGTCGACGTGCTGGCAGCTGGTTGTACCAGCGCTGTGCGCTCCTGCTGCGCGACGGCTGCGATGACCGTTCCGTCGATCTGCGCCGGGCGCGCCAGCGATCGCCACCTGCGAGTCTGTGGGTCGATCGCGAGCGTGCGGGGGCCTGCGAAGATCGTCGGACGACCCCCGATCGAGACGAGGACGATGCCGCTCTTCTGCCCTATTTCACCGGCCGCGTAGGATGGATTGGCCAGCAACAGCATCAGCAACGCGAACAGCCAGCGCACGAAGCTCCTCCCCTGAATTGGTCCGTAACCGACCACTTCGGAGGGCTAACACAGGCTCCCCGCCCTCACACCCCCACCAAAACTGCATTCGCACCCCACATTCCCTACACTCCCAGTTCAACGCCCAGACCCTCCGAAAGCTTGAGAACTTTCGATCGGATGCTTGACCCGTGATCCTTGCCTCAAGCACCCATGCGACTGCGCGGCGTTGGCAATGCCGCTCGACTTCCCACGCGAGCAGAGCGAACAGCACGGCATCGAGTCGGCGCTGCTCTTGAGCGCTGGCCTACCCCCCGCCGATCGGATCGAGCGGGGCTGTGGGTGGTGCAAGGCGGGACTGGTCCTGCCTTGGCACCGAAGGGCAATCCACATGACCAAGCTCAACGACACCCACCGCATCCTGCTTGCCGCGGCCGGCCAGCGCGGTGATGCCAGTCTGCTGCCGCTTCCCTCCTCGCTGACGGCTAACGCCCGCACGACCAAGGCGCTGGTAGCGCTTGTGACCTTCGGCTTCGCCGAGGAGCGCAAGACCACCGATGCAGCGGCAGTTCACCGCATCGATGGCGACCTGCGTTTTGGGCTCTTCGCCACGTCCTCTGGCTTGGCTGCGATCGGCATCGATGCGGACGAGGCTGGCGGGAGGCCGACGATTGACGCTGAGGTAGATGGTATTGCCCCATTGCCGTCCCGCACGACTAAGCAGGCCGACGTCCTCGCGCTGCTCGGGCGCGATGACGGTGCGACCCTCGGCGACATCATCGCTGCCACCGGATGGCTGCCGCATACCACCCGCGCAGCGCTGACGGGCCTGCGCAAGAAGGGCCACCAGATCGAACGCAGCAAGCGCGACGGCGCGACCTGCTACCGCCTGCTGGCAGCGGCCTGAGGTGGCGAGCGTCAAGGATGAGGTGGCAGGTCTCGAACGCCTGTCCTCCGACGAGTTGCGCACCAAGTGGCGCAGGCTGACGGGATCACCTGTCCCCCGGATGAGCCTGTCGCTGCTTCCCCTCGCCCTTGCCTGGGAGATCCAGGCAAGGGCCTTTGGCGGGCTGTCGCGCGAGACGCGGCGTACGCTCGATCAGCTCGCTTCGGCCAGGACGCGGACTACCAGTGTGTCGCCCGGCATGCGGCTGGTGCGCGAGTGGAACGGCAGGGCGCATGTCGTGGTGGTCGGCGATGACGGC
>NZ_JACIEV010000014.1 GCF_014197105.1 Sphingomonas jinjuensis
TTGCCGAGCTCGTTCATCGCAGCGCCGTAGCTGCGCAGCCCATCGGTGGTGATCGCCTCGGGCGAGCCATGCCGCTTCAGCGCCTTCTTCATGAAACTCAGTGCCGCCGCCTTGTCGCGGGTCCGGGTGACGTAGCTCTCGAGCACCTCACCCTCATGATCGACAGCCCGCCACAGGTAGACCATCTCACCGTTTAGCTTCACGTACATCTCGTCCAGGTGCCAGCGCCAGTGGCGAAAGCCCCGCATCCGGCTTACCCGATGGCGGCGGACGTCACCGGCGAATAGCGGGCCGAACCTGTTCCACCACAGCCGGACTGTCTCGTGGCAGATGTCGATCCCACGCTCGAAGAGCAGATCCTCCACGTTGCGCAGCGACAACGGGAAGCGGACGTACATCATCACCACCAGCCGGATCACCTCGGGCGACGAGTTGAAGTAGCGGAACGGCGAGGCTGGCTTACGGGCGCGCGGCATGACCCTGCCCTACCCCGATCGGCTCGCCTGAGCACCGGTACGTTTGGTTTGACGGAGCCCCTGCGAGGCATAAACGGCTTCTAAAAGGGCGCCCTTACCAGCAGATGCATTTGGACTGACAGGGCCCCGGCTTTCACTATGCTGAATCTTCAATAGGCGAGAGCGCAGCCGTCGGCCCTCATCTCACTCGCCGCAGCGTAGACACGCGTCCCGCCGTCCATACGATGCTCTACGCATTCGTAGCGACCGAAGCCTCCATCGGGTTCGCCGATCGTCCAGCCGATGTCGGCGAGACTCTGCCGGGTGGCCGCAGGCACACCTGTCTCCAGCCGCAGCAGTCCGCGAGGTCCCATCCCGGGGCCATCCTCGCCCATAGACTGCGACGAACCCTCGTGATGCCAGCGCGGCGCATCCCCTGCCGATTGGATCTCGAGGCCATAGTCGACGCGATTGACGATGATCTGAGTCTGTCCTTGAGGCTGCATGTCGCCGCCCATTACCCCGAAGCTCATCCACGGATCGCTCCCACGGGTCGCGAAGCCGGGAATAATCGTCTGAAACGGCCGCTTGCCGGGGGCATAGACGTTGGGATGGCCGTCCTTCAGGCTGAAGAGCTGCCCGCGGTCCTGGAACATGAAGCCGAGCCCGTCGGCGACCAGACCAGAACCCATGCCGCGGAAGTTGGACTGGATCATCGATACCATCATGCCGTCCTTATCGGCACAGCTGAAGTACGTGGTGTCCCCGCGGCTGGGCGCCTGCCCGGGATAAACAGGATCTAATATGCGATCGCGCCGGATCAGCTTCGCGCGCTGACGGGCATATTCCTTCGAGATAAGCCACTCGACCGGCACCTTGCTGAAGTGCGGATCGGCATAGAAGCGCGCCCGGTCTTCATAGGCGAGCCGCTTCGCCTCCGCCTGGAGGTGGATTGACGATGGCGATTGGAACCCCTCGTCGCCAAGATCGAACGTCTCGAGGATGTTCAGCATCTGGAGCGTCGCGATGCCTTGCGTGTTCGCGCCGAGCGCATGCACGTCGACACCCCGATAGGCGGTACGATGCGGCTCGATCCATTCCGATCGGTGGGCGGCAAGATCCTCGAAACGCAGCCAACCGCCGATCCGCCTGAAGTAGCGATCGATCGTCCTCGCGATGTCGCCGTCGTAGAACGCATCGCGCCCGCCCTGCGCGATCGCGCAATAGGTACGGGCAAGGTCGGGATTGCGGAATATCTGCCCGGTTGCCGGCCCCTTGCCGTCGGCGAGGCCATAGGTCCTGAGCGCGTTCGCCGTCTCTTCGATACCGGCGCCCGGCCGGCGGAACGCGGCCATGCTGCGCCGGATATAATAGGCAATGATGTCGGGCACCGGCGCCCCCGCCTCGGCATGCGCGATCGCCGGCTCGAACAACTGCGCCCATGGCAGCCGGCCATAACGCTTGTGCAGGGTCCACCACGCGTCGACCGCGCCCGGCACGGACACTGTCACCGCGCCCAGCGGCGGCAGCGCACCGCCGCGTGCTCGCGATTGCACCGTCGCAAGGTCGAGGCCCCTTGGCGACACTCCGGATCCTGCCAGGCCCACGACCTTTCGCTGTTTCGGATCCCAGATCATCGCATAGGCGTCACCGCCGATGCCGCTCGACGTGGGTTCGAGAAAACCGAGGCAGGCATTGATCGCGATGGCGGCATCCACCGCCGATCCGCCCCGGCGCAGCATGTCGATCCCAGCCTGCGTCGCCAGCGGATGCGCCGTTCCCGCAGCGCCGTTGAGGCCATAGGCTGCCGTGCGTGAGGCGAAGCTCGCGCCAACGGGCCGATCGCCAGCAGCGACATCCGGGCGCAGAAACCGGTCGGTGCCGGCTACCCACCGCTTGGGAAGAGCCGGCGTTGCTGGTGTCGCCGCCCCCCCTTGCCCTGGCCCCGGCGCCCCTTGCGAACCCGCAACGCCGGCGCCGGTCTGCTGCGCCTCCGCGAAGGCGGAGCCGGGCAGCAGCACCACGCCCGGTACGGCGGCAAGAAAGGATCGACGATGCATAGGGATTGCTCCAGCTGTTGCTGTGCATCCTCACCAGCCGGGTGAACAAGCACAAGGGCGATCGACGCGCGAATGGCGCCATCGCGGTATCAAAGGCGTATACGGAACCCTGCGCGGAAGGTTCGTCCGATCAGATCGTATGGCGCGTTGGAGCCGAAGGACGTGCCGCTGGACGGGATCAACGGCGGGTCCTGGTCGAAGAGATTCTCGACCACGCCGAACACCGTGAACTTGGCATCCCCGACGGTCACGTCGACATTCTGCGCCAGCTCGACGTAGAACACCTCGGGCAACTTGTTGTACTGGTCGGGAATGCCGAGCCGCGCCGTCACCGGCTGGTTGGTGATGCGTCCCGGCCCCAGGTAGCGGGTGGTGACCGTCGTCCTACTCGGGCCAACCGCATAGCTGGCGGTCAGCAGGCCGCGCCACTTCAGGCTGGCGAAGGTCCCAAGTGTCGGGGGCTGCACATCGCCCGGCAGATTGGTCTCGTCCTTGGTCCGCTGCGACACCAGCAGGCGCAGATCGATCGCACCCGGCAAGGACGAGTGCAGCCGGTCCAGCCTCGTCCGATAGCTTGCCTCGTAATCGATGCCCGCGACCGACACATTCTGCGCATTGACGCCGCTGGTGAGAATGGTGGCGTTGACGAGGTTGCTCGCCCCCGGCGCGCGAATGATGCTGTCGCAGGCGGCCGTGTTCTGCGGGCGATTGAAGCCGTAGCAAATATCGATGATCGCCTGTGCGCCGAGCGCGACGATCGCGTCACGGATATCGATCTTGTAGGCATCGACCGACAGGCTGAACCCCGGCAGGAAGCGCGGCGTGAAGACACCGCCGACCGTCCATGTGTCGGCGATCTCCGGCTTCAGGTTGGGATTGCCCCCGTTGAGGGTGATGTTCGGGACCTGGGGGCTGCCGGTCTGGGTGCGATCCAAATAAGCGTTTACGAACTGGCTGCTCGGCGCGAACAGATCGTTGAGGTTGGGTGCGCGGATATCGCGCGACCGGGTGAGGCGAGCGCGAAAATGACCGTTCACGTCCCAGGTGGCACCGGCCTTCCACGTCGTCACCGTGCCGCTCGTCGAATAGTCTGTCAGGCGAACCGCGCCGTTGAAGTCGAGCGAGCGCGCGATCACTGAATCGCGGATCAGTGGGACCAGTGTCTCGACGAACCCCTCGCGCACGGCATAGCCGTTGCCGCCTGGCTTGAAATTGCCGACGTTCCAGGCAGAGGCGACGGAAAGCGCATCCGCCGTCGCGGTGAAGCTCTCCTTCCTGCCTTCGAAACCGGCGGCCACCGATACGGGACCCGCCCATGTCGAGACGGGTTCGTACTGAGCATCGAAGGAGAAGATGTCCTGGACGATGTCCAGATCCTGGCGGGTGCGCAGCCCCTCGTTCACGCCGGTGACATAGGCGATCGCGGCGCTGCCCAGCGACCCCTCGCCAAAGATGTTGAGCGGAACGCAGCCGTTCCCCGGCGCGGTCAGCCGCGACCGGCAGATCGGCGTGCCGGGAGCGACGCCGGCTACCCCTCCGGTTGCTGGATTGGCGATCGCATCGAGGGCTAGCGCGAAACGACTGAGGATGATGTTGTTGTCGCGGGTGTACCAGACGTCGCTATGGCCACGCTGATAATAAGCACGCCAGCGACCTTTGCCTGCGAACTTGCCCTCCAGCGCCGCGAGGATGCGATCCTGCCGCCGGTTGTAGCCGGCTTCGCCGATATGTTGGTCGGGCCTGTTTACGACGTCGTAGAACAGCCGGTTAAGCTGAAACGATGTGATGCGGTTCGCGTCCATCGCCTGCTGGATCGCGGCGGGCAGAAATGGATTGCTCCGGTTGACCGTGATCGCGGTCGCCCCTTGCCTGTTGTACACGGCCGACCAGTTCACCGTGTCGTTGCCGGCATAGCTGCCTTCGAAGATCGCGCTGATGTCGTCGGTCAGCTCATAGGCGAAGCGGCCGTAGACGCTCCAATGCTCGTCCTCCGGCAGCAGGGCGCCGCGGATCGGCAGCGACTCGACCGTGCCGCCCGCCTGCACCTGTCCCTGCTGAATGGGGCCGAACACGAACTGGCCGATCTGTCCGCCCGGCAAGAAATTGGTTCCCCGCAGCGGTCCGGACGCGATGACGCCGCCAGGGGTGCTGTTGTAGCCCGCATCGAAGCGGACGATCTGACCGGGCTGCCCGTTTGTGGCCGTCCAGTCGGGATTGTTGAGCAGGCGCAGCCCAGGCTCAAACCAGCTGCGCGGATCATCGTAGAAGTCGATCTTTTCGCCCTTGTAGTAGAGCCCGCTGAGCAGCAGGTGGCCGCGCTCGCCGATCTTCTTGCCCGCTGCGACATCGCCGGTGACGATCCGGCCGCCCCCCTGTTCGGTCCCGCTGTACGTAAAATTCGCCCTCATGCCGGTGAAACCGGTATCGAGGATGAAGTTGACGACGCCCGCGACCGCATCGGAGCCATAGGCCGCCGACGCGCCGCCTGTAACGACGTCGACCCGGCTCACCAGATTCTGCGGCAGCAGATTGACATCGACGGCAGGCGAGAGCCCCGACCCAACGACACGTCGTCCATCGAGCAAGGTCAAGGTGCGCGTGACGCCCAGATCGCGGGCGCTCAGCTGGTTCGCGCCCCCAGTCGAATTGGCGAACAGCGTCGTCGTTCGCGTGGAGTTACCTATACCCAGCGAGGGCAGCTGCTGGACATAGTCTGCGATGTTGGTCGGGTTACGCTGCTGGATCTCGTCGCGCGACAGAACCGTCGTCGGCGTCGGTGCGCGGGCACCGTCGCGTACGATGCGCGAACCAGTGACGATGACGTCGTCATTCTCAGCTGGGGCGTCCTGCGTATCTTGCTGCTCGGCGGCGACGGCCAACATGTTGGCTTGCGGCAGAGCGCTAGCGCTCGATCGATCTACCGCCGTCGCCGAGTTGGCTTGGGCAACAGCCGCGCTGGGGACCATCGTCGCCAGGACGTACGCCATCACTGCGCCGCCCGAAAGGCATCGTGCTTCCTTGCGTAAATCGGTGTTGCGCATTGAATTACCCCCCGGATCGCGATGCTGCGACGCAACATGCTGCTACGCACTTTTTGAAGCGTCAAGCGGCCGATAACGAATTTTTGATGCGTTTCCACATCCAAGCGCCGTAGATTAGCTAAGGAAAGGCTCTTTGATCGGCCCTATTGCTGATTATCTGCGCTCTTTCGTCGATCCGTAAGAGGCGCGAAATAGCTCACGCCGGCCGGATTAGCCAAAGGCAGTGCTTTAGCAGCGACGAAAGGCTGACGGCTTGCGCGGGCGAGGCACGGCGCTAGCCCTACCTCGCCTCGCCTTACAAAGGGTGCAATCAGACTGACGCCGCCCGTTAGAGACCACCATCGGGACGCTGCTTCAAACCGACTATCCCCGGCAATGTCCTTGGCGCGTCGAGCACCAATTTGCTTAGCCCATCGTTGTTTTCGTCGGCGCATCCGAATGGATCGCATTGACCGGGAAGAAGAAAGCCTGAGTAGCTCTCAATGGGAGCGGTGGGCTGATTAATGTACTGAATCAAATCAAGCCCGCTTACTTCGGGCGGCTGATCATAGGGACCTGAGTTGAGGATCGTTGCGCGTACGGTGGCGGGCATGTCTGTGACGGCAGCCATCAACAGCCTGAAGAAGTCGTGCGTCCCTTTTGCGCCGGGGCGACCGGGTACGACGTTGTCGACATCTAGTGACGATATGGCAGGGGCTGCATCGAACTCCTGCTCTCCCGATCGCGTGATGACCATGTCTAGCTCCGGTATCACCCAAAGCCGGACGCCGACGCCATCGGTGAACAGCATGTTCGCTGGAGCACTGGCGATCCACGGCCGGCCGTCGCGCTCGATGCGGGTCGGCACGCCGACATTCACTCGCGTTTGGCCGGCACGGCACGCATTGGTGAATGTCAGGAAGGTATATCCGCAATTTGTGGGGGCCTGTGTCGCGAACTGACCCATGTAGCCGGTCGAGATGACCTGCCGCCCCTGAAAAGACCCGTTGCGGAGGATCAACTCACCAAATCGGCCGAATTCGAGCGGACGCATGAAGAGCTGCGAGTAGCCTGATGTGGTTCCCGATCGGTCGCGCTGCCAAAAATAAGCCGATTTCGGAATACCAAGATTGTCGAAGAGATAGCTCTGAGCAAAATCTTGATAGTCCATCGGCTTGCCGGCACGCGCCATGGCTTTCTCGATGACGTAGACGATCACCGATGTGGCCGTTTGATCGTAAAAATAATAGGTTCCCGGCGCGCGGGTAATTGGCTGGGCAAACCAATCACGCACCCGGCTGACATCACCAAAGAAGTTGAGCCCCCGCACCTGGTTCACTTCCGCGCCGGAGGACGCCCAGAGCAGCTGTCGAAGTGTCACGGCGCGATGAGGTGCATCTCCGAGATTAGGTTGAAGATACGTGCCGATGGGGGCGTCAAGATCCACCCAGCCCTTGTCCGCCGCAATGCCGGTGAGCAGCGCTACGACCGTCTTCGTCTGACCCCAGTTGTCCGCCGGCGCTCGCTCAAACAGCGCATCACGCAATCCTTCGCCGACCAGGCAGCCGTGCCGGAAAACCTTGATCGTGAACGACCCATTCGCCGATGCATAGTTCAGCGCCTCGGCTAGCCTCTGCGGGTCCAAACCGACGGCCGCGGGATCGCTGCGCTGGTATTCGCCGGTTCGGGTCATCGCACAATCGGAAGGGCCACCCGAGCCCCCCAGTACAGGCAGGGCCGAGGCTAGACTGGTTGTTGCGGCCGCTGCGCCACCGCTGACGACCGGCACGTCGCCGCTAGTCCCCGTGCTGCTATCCAAGCTGATTACGCTGGCCGTTGCGGCGGCGACGAGAACGCCGATGGGAGCGGCAATCAACGCCGCACGGAGGCGCGAGCGCTTTGCGTCGATACGATGCAGTAGCTTCATGATGACACTCCTCTCGTCCCAGGCTCATGCGGCCTGGCGTGTTGCCGTTCTGCGTTGGTCGTGATGATGCTGCGCGATGATCAGATCGGCTGCGCGCCAAGCCAGCGCACAAACCGGTCCGAACGTGTTTCCTGCGGGCATGACGGGGGCGATCGACAGGTCGACGACATGCAAGCCGTCGACGCCGTTCACGCGGGTAGAACAGTCGACCACTGCGTCGGCGTCGGCTCCCATTCGACACGTTCCGGCGGCGTGGTATCCGGGTGTCCCGAGCGAGCGATATGCCTCGATGATCTCGTCGTCGCCGGCGACCTGAGGACCCGGCCGTGTCTCCTCCGCGATGATGTCGGCGAGCGGAGCGGTAGCAGCGAGGCGGCGGATCCAACGGAGCGTCTCGACGAGTTCGCGCCGGTCATCGGCGTCGGCGAAATAGTCGAGCGCGCCGGTCGGCAGATCTTCCGGGTTCCGTGAGGTGATGGCGATCGACCCACGTGCGCGTGGCCGCAGAGGATAGATCACCATCTGCATACCTGGGAACGGCTCGGTCGCCATCGTCTTCTTCGAGCGATCGATGCTGTGAGGCGCGGCAAGAAACTGTGCGTTCGGCCTCGACGATCCGTCGGTCGAGAACCAGCCGCCAACATCGAACGTCGCGGTTCCGAGAGGACCTCCGCGGGCGACGAACCAACGCGCAGCATGAAGTCCTAGTCGCCAGCCGCCATAATCGGCGTTGCGAGACACCGGAGCGTTTAGACGCCACTGCACGGTGATGGCGCAATGCTCGAAAAGATTACGTCCGACGGCGGGCCTATCCACGACCGCATGAATGCCCAGTCGCTTCAGCAGGCCCGAGTCGCCGATACCCGATCGCTGCAAAACAGCGGGCGAACCGAAGGTCCCGCCGGCCAGGATGATGCGGTTGGCGGCAACCACCTCCCGTCCGGCCGATCCGATTACCTCGACGCCGATCGCGCGACCGCGCTCGAAGACGACGCGATCGACGGTAATCCCGGTGCGGACGGTCAGATTCGCGCGGCGACGAACCGGGTCGAGAAAGGCGACCGCTGCACTTTGCCGTCGACCCCGCCAGACCGTTTGCGGGCAATAGCCGACCTTGGCCTGGTCATCGGGCCGGTTTGGATCGTCGGCGCGCGCAAGCCCCAATTTCTCGGCGGCGGCGATGACGCGATCGAGCGCCGACTGATGGCGCACCGGCTGCGATACCTTGAGATACCGCTCAACTCCATCATAGGCGGCCTCGATCGCAGACCAGTTCCAATCCTCGCTCGTGGCCACAGCAAAGTCGGAATAGTCTGCGGGCTGGCCGCGGACATACATCATACCGTTTGTCGAGGACGATCCACCCAGGGTCTTGCCCCGCACCCAGAAAGCAGGCGGCACATTCGCTCCCTCTGCATGCCCGACGCGGAACGGCCAGACATAGCGCGGGTCGCTAAGAATCCGGCCCACCCCCTTCGGCATGTGGATCATCGGATGGCGATCGGATGGCCCTGCCTCGATGAGCAGTACGCGGCATTCTTCCATATCGGACAGGCGGTTGGCCAGAACACATCCCGCCGCGCCACCGCCGACGATAATGATATCGAAGCGCTCCACGACCTCTCCCGTCCCGCGCGGCTTTTCGCCGAGTCATTTTCGTGCGAGAACGACGTTCTTGATAAAGAATGTTGCCTTCGTTCGCTAGGAAAATTTGGATGGGCGATGAAAATGTTGCGGTGATCGTCGGCATCGGCGAGGTGGCAGACCGTCCCGCTGATGTGGCCGCAGCGATTGATCCCGCTGGCTTGATGGCTGCTGCGTTGAGGCTCGCCGAACGCGACGCTGGGGTGTCGATAATCACCGCACTCGATCGGCTGGATATCGTCAACGAAATTTCGTGGCCCTACCCTGACCCCCTTGCCGAAGTCCGCCATCGCATCGATCGGCCCAACGTCGCCGCGCGCTATTACCCGGTCGGCGGGCAGACGCCTCTCTTTGCGATCCACGAGGCGGCGCTAGCAATCCAAGCAGGCGAGGCGACCGTCGCTGCGGTAGTCGGCGGCGAGGCCGAGGATAGCGTCCGCCACGCGCGCCGATCGGGCGAACCGCTTCCCTGGCCGCCCATGGACCACGATCATCGGCCGATCCGCGGCGGGGATCATCAGAATGCGGTTGCCCGCGCGCTGGAGCTGACGAGCCCGGTCAATGTCTATCCGCTGTATGAGAACGCGACCCGCGCCGCTTGGGGCCAACGTATCGACGAAGCTGAAGAGGAAAGTGCGGCGGTCTGGGCACGCAACGCTCAGGTAGCCCGACTCCGTCCTACGGCGTGGATCAAGCGTCCGGTCTCCACAGCGGATATTCTGTCGCCCGGGCAGGGCAATCGCCTTATCGCCTGGCCATATCGCAAGCTGATGGTCGCCAATCCTATCGTCAATCAGGGGGCGGCGGTAGTGATCACCAGCCTTGCCTATGCCCGCAAGGCTGGCATTGCCGATGATCGACTTGTCTACATCCACGGCGGATCGGCAGCGGACGAGCCGCGCGATATCCTGGCGCGGCGGACCTATTCGGCGTCAGCGGCGATGGAGGCTGTGCTGTCCGACGTTACGCTGCTCGCGCCTAGTGTTGTCGACACAGTCGAGCTGTACAGCTGCTTTCCCTGCGTGCCCAAGATGGCGCGACGGCTATTGGGTCTGCCGGCTGATCACACCACCAGTGTCGCAGGCGGACTGACTTTCTTTGGCGCACCGTTAAACAACTACATGACCCATGCAGCCGTCGCGATGGTCGAGCGGATACGGGCAGGAACGCCGTTCGGGATGCTGTACGGACAGGGCGAATACGTGACGAAGCACCATGCCCTCCTCCTCGGCCGTGCTCAGCCCGACGAACCGCTGCGGCAAGATTATCGGCACATCGAGTTGGAGCGGGCGCTGACAGAGGCGGCCCCGACGTTGAACCAGCGGTATCGCGGCCCAGTCCAGCTTGAAACCTATACCATACTCTACGACCGGGACGAGCAAGTCCGCCACGGTATCGCGATCGCACGCACCCCAACGAACGCTCGCGTTGCAGCCAAGATCGACGCGGCGGACGAGGGAACGCTCGATGCTCTACGCGGCGGCAATCCGATCGGTCGCCGCGGTCTTATTCAGGATGGCTCTGACGTGGTACCGCACTTCGTCTTATGACGGTCGTCAGCGCCCGGTCCATTGCGGTCGGCGCTTTTCGGCAAAGGCGCGCGGACCCTCGCCATAGTCGTCGGACGCCAACATCGCGCGTAGTGCGCCTCCTCCGCGTTGGCCGGCGATCGCCTGTTCGAGCGATGCATGGTTCAAGCCCTCGCGCGCTATTTCCTTGGCTGCACGCACCGCCAAAGGGCTGCATTCGAGTATTTGCGCAGCCCAACGTCGCGCCGCCGTCATGACCTGCTCGCGCGGCACGACCTCGTTGATGAACCCGAGCTGCCGTCCTTCTTCGGCGGATAGCCGGCGGCCGGTAAGGATAATCCCCATCGCTGCCTGCCAGCCGACCGTACGTGGCAACCGGTGAAGGCCACTGGCCAACGCCGCCATCCCCACTCGCGGTTCGGGAAAGGCGAACTGGGCGTCCTCAGCGGCAACGACAATGTCGCACGACAGCGCGATCTCGAAGCCGCCACCCATGGCCAAGCCGTTGACGGCGGCGATCACCGGCTTGTCGAGATCGAAGCGGCTGGTAAGCCCCCCGAACCCCGACGGCGGCCGATCCAAGCTGCCGCCAGCGGCCTGATATTTGAGGTCGTTGCCAGCGCAGAAGGCGCGACCAGCGCCGGTGACGATCGCAACCCATTGATCGGGATCAGCAGCGAAATTGTCGAACACGGCGGCGAGTTCGTTGTGGGCCGCCGTGTGTAGGGCGTTGAGACTTTCCGGCCGCGCCAGCGTGATCACCGTCAAAGGCCCGTCCCGCTCCACGCTGACGAAGCTGGTTGTCTCAGTGGACGGGAGAGCCGCCTCGCTCGCCACTATCAGGCGGCCTCGGCGCGGCGCTCGACCGGCCATTCGAGCGGAAGATTCTCGAGCGCCATCACCAGGCCCGCCCGGAAGTGCGGCTCATACCCCGTCTGAATGCGAAACTCTGGAATCCGACGCAGGAATTCCTCGACGAAGACCCGCATTTCGGCCCGGGCGAGATAATGCCCGAGGCAGATATGCGGCCCCGTGGAGAAGGTCAGGTGCCGCCGTTTGGCGCGATCGACATCGAAGCTCGTGGGATCCGGATTGGCCCGATCGTCGAGACCCACGAGGGTCAGTGGCGCGATAATCATGTCGCCCTTGCGGAACTGAACGCCGCCCAGAGCGACATCCTGCTTCACCAGCCGCACGCCGTTGACGATGGCGAACCGGCGCAGCGACTCTTCGACGAAGTTGGGGATCGCCGTCGGGTCGGACCGTAGCCGTTCCTGAAGGTCCGGCCGCTCGGCCAGATTGCGGAACGCGAACGTCATCGCGTTCGCGACGGTATCGAGCCCTGCGAGGAACAGCAGCAAGAGGACCGATTTGAGTTCGTCGCGGGTCAGCGGACGACCTTGCACGCTCTCGTCGACGAGCCGGCTGACCAGGTCGTCGCGTCGATTGGCGATACGATCGTCGATGATCGCTTCCATTTCGCCGACGATCCGGCGTTGCAGATCGACGTGATACTCACGACTGTGGTGCCCGAAGAAATCCTTCACTAACAGGCGAAAATCCTCGAGCCGGTCGAGCGGCATGCCCGCCATCTCCATGAAGATCGACACCGGAAAGGACGCGCCGAGCGCTTCGGCGAAGTCGACTTCGCCACGGTCATAGACCCGGTCGATCAGCCGGTTCGCCCATTCGCGCATCTTGGCATCGAGCCCCGCCACGACCTTGGGCCCGAAATGCTTCGACAGCATGATGCGATAGGTCGTGTGTTCGGGCGGATCGAGATTGATCGGGATCGCCACGAACGGACTTTCTGTCTTGGGGACCTCGAGTTCCTTGTTCGAGAAGTGTTCAAAATCGCGCATCACCTGCTGGATCAGGTCATGGCGCGTGATCATCCAATGTCCGCCATTGTGCCGCGTCCAAAAAACGTCCGGCGCGTCGAGCTGCAGCTGCCGATAGCCCGCATGGACGTCGCTGAGCAGGCGCGGATCATGATAGATGTCGAAATCCATCACCAGCGCCTCGGGGACGTGTTCGGGCTTGGGCGTTACGGTGACGGCTTCGACGTGCACGACATTCTCTCCTTTCCTTCCATCGGGGCGCGGCGTCGATGCCGCGCCCGCCGGTTTTCTCAGAACCGGAACGTAGCCCGGGCGCCGTACATCCTCGGCATCCCCGCATAGCGAACGAGTGTCTCGGACTGACGCTGCGCGCTCGTCCAGTAATAGGTATTGGTCAGGTTCGAGACATAGGCTTCCAGCCCCCAACGGTTGTCGGGGGCGTGAATGCCGACTTTCGCGCCAAGCAAGCCATAGGCCTTGATACCGAAGCCAGCTTCGTCGCCCAGCACGCTGGACGATCGCGACTGATAGCTACCGAAGACCGATGTGAAGAGACTGATCGTATCGCTTAGCGGCTGGTCATTGATGATCGACCCATTGAATTGCCATCTCGGCGAATACGGCAGGGTGGCGCCGCGATAGTTGACGAGCGATGCGGTCGCAGCGTTGTTGTAGCCGGTATACTGCTTCACTTCGGTATGAAGATACGACCCTGCCGCCTGTATCCGTAACGTACCGGTCAGACGGAAGGTCGTATCGACTTCGGCGCCATACACCTCGGATTTGGGAATGTTGACGATCCGCTGCAGCGTGCCGAAGATCAAGTCGGGAATACGGCCGAATATCTGGCGATTGACATAGTCGTAATAATAGCCGGCCACGTTCAGTTGCCACCGGCGATCAAGCAGATTGAACTTGGCGCCCACTTCATAGGCGGTAAGTTGCTCCTGCGTCACGGGTTGCAGCTGGCTGGCGTTCGATGCTGCCAGGATCGGAAATACTCCCGCCTTATATCCCCGGCTAACCGATCCGTAAAAGAGGACCGTCTCGCTCGGCGTCACGTCGCCGCGGACGCGCCAGCTGAAGTTCTCCTGGGTCTGGCCCTGCTGCGCGAGCGCGAAGCGACTGTTGTCCTGCGTCAGCGTGTAGCAGCCTCCGGGCTGGATCCCTTGAAGCGCCGGATTACGCGTCAGCACCGGATAGAGGAAGTTGACGAGCGTCACGTTGTTGCCGTTGAAATCACGGCCGCAGCCGGAGCCCTCCAGCTTGTCCTGCGTGTATCGCCCGCCAAGCGACAGCTTGAATAGGTCGCCAAATTTGTAATCGACGTTGGCAAATCCGGCGAGAACGCGATTGTCGTAGTTACCGACGCCTGAATAGTTGCGGAAACTGGTCGACAGAGCAGTTGGATTAATCGGGGTGCCCCGCGCCGCATTAATACCCGCCGCTGCCGCACGCAGCCCGACGATCGTCGACAGTTCATCGACATAGCCGTAGTTGAACTCGTAGGTGTTGTCCTTGGCGTAGTAGCCCCCGATCGACCAGTTTAGCGCCCCCATATCACCAAGCAGGCGGAGCTCTTGAGAGAAGGACTCGATCCGACCAGTCGACACCGCCGTCTGGCTTTCGGTCTGGACGCCGTTCGTTTCAGCGACCGATTTGAAGTTCAGCTTATTGTAGCCAGTGAGCGACGCCAGCGAGATACTGTCCGACAGATTGAGCGTCGCCTTGAGCGAACCGGCCACGAACTTCGAGTTGAGATCATAGAAGGGGCGAAGTATCCCGGTGATGTTGCTGCGCGGCTGGCGCCCGATCGGCGTCCAGTCCGCCGCACGATTGTCTGTCGGATTGGCGATGATGCTGGCGTTGATCGCCGGATTGCGGAGCGCTGCGTTGCCGACATAGGCGATCGCCTGCGGCGCCTGAGGCTCGCCGCGCAACTCCCAATAGGTGACGCTGCCGACCACGCTCAGCCGGTCGCTTGGATCCCAGGCCAACGTACCGCGCACCGACTGACGATAACGGGTGCCGAGACGCTCGTCCGGTCGCGAGACGCTATATTGCCACCCGGTCGCACGATTGTCGCTTTGGAAGGCCACACGGGCCTTCAACGTCTTGGATAGCGGACCGCTGACGAAACCCTCAACCAGGAAGCTGTCGTAGTTGCCATAGCCCAACGTCAGCGCGCCTTGCGGTGTATCGGTGGGCTTCGCGGTGATGAAGTCGATCAGACCGCCAGTTGCGTTGCGGCCGTACAGCGTTCCCTGTGGCCCTTTGAGCACTTCGACGCGCTCGAGGTCGAAGTTCGCGCCAAGCGACATGTAGGGATAGGCATAGGCGACTTCGTCGACATAGGTGCCAACCGGCGCGGTCGAGGTCGCATTCGGGGTGTCGAAGCCAACGCCGCGCAGGATGTAAACCGGAGATCCGGTCAATCCGGCGGAGGCTGCCTGGAAACCGGGCACAACCCTGGCAAGATCCAATGGCTGACGCACCTCCTGCAGCTGGAGCTGCTGACTGGTGACGACGGCGACGGGGATACCGACGCGCGACAGCGATTCCTCGCGGCGATTGGCGGTGACGATGATGTCGCCACCCTCTGGTGCCACGCTCGCACCCTGCGTCGACGAGGCGCTTTCCTGCGGCGTGGCGCCGTCGGCGCTGCCCGCCGCTGGAGCCCCCTGCGAGGAAGCCGGCGCGCTGTCAGGATTGGCCGTTGTCGTCTGCGCATATGCGCTGCCCGACAACAGCAGCGCACCCGCTGCGCAGCTGCCGAGCCAGATCGAAGCCTTCCGCGTCATCATCCTTCCCCTTTCCTGCCGGCGGTCGGCCCGCCTTGTTGTCAATTGCCCGATGGTACGTCCGTGCGGACCATGATCACCGCGTCGAGCCCGGCGGCGCCCTGGCCTTTCGGATGGACCACCAATGGATTGATCTCGACCGCCTCGATGACCTCTCGATGGCGTGCGACGAAGCGCGACAGGCTCTCGATGGCGTCAGCGGCGGCATCGACGTCGGCCACGGCGCGCCCGCGCGCGCCAGCCAGCAATGGCCAGCCTCGCAGGCTGCGCAGGAGAGCTTCAGCTTCGGTCGACGTCAGCGGCGCCAGACCGATCGCGACATCGCGGAAGATTTCGGTGAATACACCGCCCAACCCGACGGTGACGATTGGACCAAATGACGGATCCACCCGGCCGCCGATGAGCAATTCCACGCCTGGCGCTGCCATCGGACTGGCTACGAACCCGCGCAAGGTGGCATCGGGTGCCGCACCGCTCACCACCTGGTGCATCCGCTGCGCCTCGCTTCGGATGGCCTCCTCGCCCAACAATCCTAGTCGGACGCCCCCGACATCCGATTTATGCGGCAGGTCGCGCGATCGAATTTTGAGGGCGATTGGCCCCGACAATGTCTGCGCCGCTGCAGCGATCGCCTCGGGCGTTTCTCCTTCGACAATCGGCGCCATCGTCACCCCGCCCTCGGCCAGCAACGTCGCCGCTTCGAACTCGTCGAACGGCCCCGACGGTAGCGGATCAGGGCGGGGAAGGTCGGGCTGCGTCACCGCGTCGCGCGCCAACGCCTCGCCTAGTCGTCGCGACGCTCCAAGCGCGGCAACGGCGTGGCTCGGATCTTCAAAGACCAAAAGGCCTGCCGCATCGAAGCTGCGTCGCGTCTCCTCGGTAGCGTTCATCGCAATGGCGACCGTGCGGTCGGTATGATCCACCAGCGCCGCCTCCAGCGCTTCGCGAAGCCCCGGTCCGATGATGGGGCTGTCCGGCCAATTCATGAAAAAACAGACCACCGCGTCATAGCCGCCATGGTTAAGCATTGCCGCTGCCGCATCGCGCATCAGCGTCGGATCGTTCATTGCCTGAGCCGTCGTGTCCACCGGATTGACTGCGGAGCCGAAGGGAATGCGCCGTTTCAAAGCCGCCTGCGCAGCCTGCGGCATGAACGGCAGCTCGAAACCAGCCGCGGAGGCGGCATCGGCCATCAACACGCCGGCGCCGCCAGAAACCGTCAGGATCCCAAGCCGATTGCCGCTTACCGGCGGCCGCCTGCATAGGGTGTAGAGAAGATCGACGAATTGTTGCGTTGTCTCGACCCGCTCAACGCCGGCGGCGCGAACCACGGCGTCGAACACGGCGTCGTCACCCGCCAAGCTCGCCGTGTGCGACGCCGCCGCTTGTCGCCCGGTGTCACTGCGCCCGACCTTGAGCATGACGACCGGCTTGCCCGCCGCCCGAGCGGCCTCAACCGCCCTGAGAAACGCGCGCCCGTCGGCGATGCCCTCCGAATAACAGCCGATCACGGACACGGCAGGATCGCCCGCCATGTGCAGGATGCAGTCAGCAACCGTGACATCAGCCTCGTTGCCAGTGGTAACGAAGCGCGCGATGCCGACACCGCGCCGCTGCATCAACATCGCGAGATGCGCGCCGTAGGCACCCGACTGCGATACGATGGCTAGCTTCCCCGCCGCCACCGGACCGTTTTCCAGCAGGCTGCTAAAGGTGGCGCAGACCCCTCCTTCATTGCTGAATACGCCCAGGCTGTTTGGACCGAGGACGCGGATACCGCCGTCGCGCGCGGCAGCGATCATCTCGGCCTGAAGCGCATCCTCGCCCACTTCCGCAAAGCCCGAAGACAGCACCACCGCTGCTCGCACCCCCTGCCGGGCAGCGGCCGCGACCGCATCAGGAACGCCGGCCGCACCGATCGCGATCACTGCCAGATCGGCCGGACCGGGCAAAGCGTCGAGCGACGGATAAGCGGTCAAACCCTGAACACGATCGCGCGACGGGTTGATCGGATAAAGCGGACCCGCGAAGCCGTCCCGGATGCAGTAAGCAAGCGGCCGACCGCCAATCCGCCGCGCGTCGTCGGAAGCGCCGATGAAGGCGATCGACCGCGGCGCGAAAAACGACGTCAACGACACGTCGGCCACCTTCATCCTCTCGTTAGCATCCACCCGTCTCAGCGGGAGCGATGCACAAGCCTTGGCACAGCATATTTTCTATATCAAGAAGAGTATTCTCTATCGAGATAGATTTTGGCTAAGCCAATTCGAGCCAGATCGCTTTGGTCTTGGTGTATTTTTCATAGCCGGCACGCCCCATGTCCTTGCCGAGGCCGGAGCGCTTGTAGCCGCCGAACGGCGCGGTGAAATCGGTCCGCCGCCCCCAATCGTTGATCCACACTGTGCCGCTTTCGATCGCCTGAGCAGCGCGGAAAGCCTTGTTGATATCGGCGGTATGGACCGAGGCCGTCAGGCCGTAGTCGGGATGATCGGCAAGCGCGACGCCCTCGTCGACGTCGTCGAATTCCTGGACGGCCAAGACAGGCCCAAAGATTTCCTCTCGATAGGCACGGTTCTCGGTCGTGACCCCGCGCAGGATCGTCGGCGTGAAGAACCCCGACGCTTCACGATCGACGCGCTTGGCTCCACACACGGCCTGGGCTCCGTCGGCGATCGCATCGCGGACGATGCCGTCGATACGATCAAGCTGGCTGTCGTTGATGATAGGCGGCACCGTCGTCCCATCGGCCCAGGTCTCGCCTGCTTGCCCGCCGGCCATGTGGCCCTTGACCTTGTCGAGGAAGCTATCCGCGATCGACCGCTCGATTACGAGGCGCGACCCCGCGAAGCAGACTTGGCCGGCGTTATAGGTGATGCCCCGCGCCACCATCGCGGCCAGCCGCTCTAGATCCGGAGCATCGGCGAATACCAGCTGAGGCCCCTTCCCCCCCAGTTCCAGGCTGACCGGCTTCAGCCCAGAGAGCGCGGCATCGGCCATGATGCGCGCGCCCGTCGCGCTCGATCCGGTGAAGGTGACATAGTCGACGCCAGGATGCTTGACCAAGGTCGCGCCCACGGCGCCGTCGCCATGCACAACGTTGAAAAGCCCCGCGGGCAGGCCTGCCTCGACCGCCAGCTCCGCGATGCGCGCAGTGGCGAACGGCGTCAATTCGGACGGCTTCAGCACCACCGCGTTGCCAGCCGCCAATGCCGGCGCGAATTTCCAGGCCGCGAGGATGATCGGGAAGTTCCACGGGGCGATCGCAGCCACCACGCCATGCGGCTCGTGGACGGTGAACGACAGGCTGTCCTTCGTTGTTGGCGTCACGCTACCGTCGATCTTGTCGGCAAATTCGCCGAAGTACCGCAGGACGCCGGACACGACCTTCGCATCTCTGGCCATGACCTCGGGATAGACGCGCGCCGAGACGAGCGATTCCAAGCGCGCGATCTCCTCCGCGTGCGCCTCGACGAGGTCGGCCCAGCGATAGAGCAGCGCCGCCCGTTCGCGCGGTGCAGTCGTACCCCAACCGCTGTCACGCCAGACGCGCCTCGCCGTCGTCACCGCCTCATCGACCTGATCGGGCGAGGCCCAGCTGATCTCCCTGACGATGCGGCGATCGGACGGGCTCGGCACCTCGCGTCGCTCGGCACCAGGCACGCGGCGGCCGCCGATGATCTGATCGGCCACCACATCGACGGACCGCGGATCGAAATACATGATTCTGCTCCTCAACCGAGGCGGGGAAAACGGTCGCGCGCGTCGGCGTAGTCAGCCTTCATCCGCCGCTTATCGAACTTGCCATTGGTGAGCCGAGCCAGCGGATCCCGGGAAGCGACGACGTATCGCGGCAATTTGAACCCGGCGAGCCGCTGACGGCACGCTTCGAATACGGCCTGCGGATCGATCGGGTCGGCGGCATGCACGCATGCGAACGGCACTTCGCCAAACTTGTCGTCGGGCACCGAGAAGACGCTGACTTCGACGACCCCATCGAACGCCGCGATCACCCCCTCGATCTCGCTCGGCGAGATGTTGAAGCCACCCGACTTGATCATCTCCTTCGAGCGATCGAGAAAGGTGAAGTAGCCCTCCGCGTCGATCACGCCGATGTCGCCGGAATGCATCCAGCCATCGATCACCGCTTCGGCCGTCGCATCAGAATTTCGCCAATAGCCGACCATCTGGCCCGGTCCGCGCATCAGCACGGCACCAGCCTCGCCGGCCGCACATTCAGTGCCATCGTCGCGCACGCACCGGACCCGCGTGTAGGGCATGCCGCGCCCACAGCTTTCAGGTCGCGCCAGCGCCTCGTCCGCCGTGGCGATGATCGCACCACCGCCCATTTCGCTCATGCCGTACAGGTTGCGGACGATGACGCCACGCGCGCGCCATGCCGCCAGCGTTTCCTCATGCGACCGGGCGCCGCCGACCCGCGCGAAGGCCAGCGCCGAAAGGTCGGCGTCTGCGAAGGCGGGCAGTCGTGCGATCTGCTCGTAGATCATCGGCACGCCGATGAAAAAGCTGATCCGCTCATCGACCAATGTGCGAAGCGTCCGCTCCGCGTCGTATTTGGAGGTGAAATGGAAAGTGCCGCCGATCGTAGTGGCGAACAGATAACCCCAGGCGGTCCCAGGCCCCGCCTGAAGCCCGAACGGCATCAGCGATTGTGTCGCGGGCCCGAGTTCGGGCGCGAACAGGCACATCTCGGCGAATTTGGCGAGGTGCCGATCATGGGCCAGCATCACACCCTTCGGCTGCGCCGTCGTCCCGCTGGTGAAGATCACGATGGCAATCGCGCTGCTCGGCTGCTCGACCGCCCGCCAGTCGGCCGAGGCACCAGCGCGGAACGGTTCCAGAGCGTCGAGGCGAATGACCGGCACACTCGGCACGCACCCGGCGATCGTCGCCGCTCGCTCGGCATCTGCCAGCACCAATCGCGGCTCGCTGGTCTCCAGCAGATAGGTAATTTCAGGCGCGGTGTAGCGCTCGTTGACGGGAACAAGCACGCCGCCCGCCTTCAGTATCGCGAAAGCCCCGACGATCCAGGCAATCGAATTCGCGCCACAGATCGCCACGGTGTCGCCCGCAACCACGCCGCTCGCCTGAAGCCGGGCGGCGACACCATCGCTCCAACGCCCAAGCTCCTCGTAGGTCAGGCTCTCGGCACCATCGAGCACGACGGCGCGCTTGGTCGGCGTCTGGCGCCGCCAATATTCGAGCCCTTCATGAAGGAGTCCGGTGAACATCAGCTGTGCTCGACAACCGGATCGTTGGTCAGAAAGTGACCCTCAAGTTGGTCGTAATAGGTCGGTATGGTATTTTCCATCCCACCGTAAGTAACCGTCTTGAGCCCACCTGACGCCAAGCCCTCATGCGTGATGCGCGCTGCACGGAAATCCTCGTTCCCGAACACCTTCAGGATCAGGTCGTAGGATCGCGCCGCGATGCTTTCCGCCTTCTCGCTGTCCGGCTTGTTCGGCAGCAACATGTAATAGTCGACCAGCGTCCGATCCGCTGCGCGCGGCATCAAGATCATCAGGCTGATGTAATAGGGCGAGGTCACCATGACGCCATTAGGGAAAATCTGATAGGCATGCGTCACCGTCTTGTGGATATTCTCACCCGGAATATCGACGTCCGACGGCTTGAACTGCACCTTACCCGCCACCTTGCGCTGGTGGGGCCCCAGCTTCGTGCAGATGCTGGCCATGTCGGTAAACAGGTCACCGATCGTCGACGCGTGCAAACGCGTGACGTGATAGCTTTCCATGAACGGCTCGAGCACGAGCTTCCAGTTTGCGGCCAGATCGAAGCGCTGGTGACCATAAACATGCGCGGTCGGCACGCCGAGGTGCGCCATGTCATCGGCGAAACCATCGTCTAACCCGGACCAGTCCGGATCGACGTCGGGATCCAGGATGGCCCAGATCACTCCCGCCTGCTCGCGCGCCGGCAGTTGCGGCAGGGCATATTGGGTCTTGTCAAAGTCCTTGAAGACTTCCGGCCGGGCTGCCGCCAACAGACGCCCATCAAGTCCGTACGTCCAGCTGTGATAAGGGCAGGTCAACCGCGCCGCCTTGTGGACTGCACAGTCCTCAATTAACTTCGATCCTTTGTGCTGGCAGGCATTGTAGAAGACGCGGACGATACCGTCCTTGGCGCGCGCCACGAGCAGCGACAGGCCATAGCCATCGTGCGCCACGACATTGCCCGGCTCCGGGACCAGCGCCGCCGGTATCAAGGGCACCGGCAGTCGCCGGAAGACCGAGCGCTGCTCGAGGTCGAAGCGCGCCGGATCCAGGAAGATCGAGGCGGGGCGCGTCTTCTTGATGACCGGATCGAGCCAATCTGCGATCGGGGTCGGCAGCTGACCGCCGTCGTGGGCGGGAATCCGACGGATCGCTTCTTGCTGGCTGGCGCTCAGCGTGTCGATGGTCGGCTTCAAGGGCGCGGCGGGGGCGGAAGTGGTAACGTTCATGTCTAAAGCGTCTCGTCGGAACCGAGCAGGGCGGTGCTCGTGAGCGAGTCTCCGGGTCCGCCGGTCATCAGCGATAGCCGTGCACCAGGGACTTGGTTGGTCGATGTACCGCGGATCTGCCGCACGGCTTCCGGAAGCAGCCCCATGCCGTGAATGAAGCCGTCGGCAATATTGCCGCCCGAGGTGTTGATCGGCAGCTTGCCGGCGGGAGCGATGAGGTTGTCGAACGTCAACACGTCACCAGCGCTCTCGCGCGTGCAGAAGCCGTGGTCGATCAACGCCATCGCCGCCATGGGCGTGAAATTCTCATAGACTTGCGCGACGTCGACGTCGCTTGGGCCATAACCGGATTCACGCCACAGGCGATCGGCCAGGCCAATCATCCCGACGGACGTGTAGGGCTCGTGATTGTCCTCTCGCGAACCCTGACTGGCGCCCGCGCCCATTGGCGCTGACAGCAGATAAGCAGGCTTCTGACGCAAATCGCGAGCTCGCTCGGCCGACACCAGAACTACCGCTGCTGCAGCATCGCTTTCCCGCGAACAGTCGTAAAGATGGAGCGGCTCTCCAATCCACCGCGATGCGGCATACGCTTCCAGCGTAAGCATGTGGCCGTGGCCCATCGCGCCGGGATTGTTCTGCGCGTGGAAATAGCCAGCGCGTGCGATGGCCTCGAAGCATTCCTGCGGTACGCCCTCGTGGATGAGTCGCATCGCACGCTGGGCGGAGCGAGCCAGGATAAAATCGACACCGTTGACCAGAAACTGCGCGGGTGTTTCGTCCTGCGTGACCGCTACCTGAAGCCGCTGGTTGCTTCCTTCGGCCATGGCCCGATGGACGACGACGATTTCCGCTTGTCCGGAAACGATGGCCGCGGCGGCAATCGTAAGCGCGCCAGGAATGCCGCCGCCATGCGTCCAGGCGAGAGCGGCAAATCTGAGGTCGCGCAGACCGAGCGCCGGGAGCATCTGCTGACCCGTATTACGCTCCGATCCGTAGGAAACGAAGCCGTCGATATCCCGCGGATCGATCCCTGCATCCTCGCAGGCGGCGACGATCGCGCGGAGTGCCAGCTTCTGTTCGGGATCGGGTGCGGTGCCACGCTTGTAATAGGGCGTTTGCCCGATACCGACGATGGCGGTCTTGCCACGCAAGCTCATCGCACGATTTCCCAGCCAAGCGTCGCATAACCCTTGGTTTTCGGCGAAGGGGGCAAAAACACGCCGCGGATCGGGACGCCGATTGCCAATCCATCTTCGCTGCCATGCAACGCACCCACGACCCGCTTGCCGCCTGCAGCCGGGATTTCCGCGAGCAGCGTCACGTAAGGGACGTCTTCAATCCGCTCGCGAACCAGCACCGGCGCCTGATGCATACGCGTCCAAGTATAGAGCGTCCCTATCGGATCTAGCGGCACCCACTCCATGTCCCACGAGCCGCAATCGCCGCACCGGTAATGCGCCGGCCACATCCAGGCGCCGCAGCCGGCACACCGCGGCAGCTGGAATACTCCTCGCTCCAGCGCATCCCAATAGGGACCGTCGGCACCGATGCCGCCTCGGATTCGCGGTGTTTGGCTCAACGGCCTCTCCTTTGATGCCGGTGTGCCGAGGACCAGCCCGCCTGTCAACATAGAGAAAAGCATTCTTGATACAGAATGAAAATTCGCCTAGCGTCGGTCATAACAAGCGGAGAGGCGCGTGGAACGAGAGGGAGAGGAGCTTGCGGCGGACTACGTCATCGTCGGCGCAGGCTCGGCGGGATGTGTCCTCGCCAACCGCCTGACCGCCGACGGGAAGAGCAGGGTTATCCTGCTCGAGGCAGGTGGCGACGATCGCCCAGGCAAGGAGCCGGGGCAGTTCACCGTCAATCTCAACATCCACATTCCGGTCGGCTATGCTTCGAACTTGAAGGATCCCAGGGTCAATTGGCTCTACCGTACGGAGCCAGACCCGGAGACCGGCGGGCGCGAGCATGTCTGGCCGCGCGGCAAGGTGCTCGGCGGATCCTCCTCGATCAACGGCCTGCTCTACGTCCGTGGCCAGCGTGCCGACTATGATGGCTGGCGCCAGCTCGGCTGTGAGGGATGGAGCGCCGATGACGTCGCGCCCTATTTCCGTCGCAGCGAAGACCGGCTTGGCGGTGAGGACGCGGTCCATGGCGCCGGCGGTCCGCTCCACGTCTCCGATCCGACGACGAAACACCCCGTCTCGGTCGCCGTCATCGAGGCATGCAGGCAATGGGGGCTCACCCATCGCGATATCAATGGGCCGGAACAGGAAGGCGTCGACTGGTTTCAGCTCACCGTCAAGGACGGCCGGCGCTGGTCGGCTGCCTCGGCCTATCTGAATCCGGCCCGTAAGCGGCCCAACCTCCGTATCGTCACCCACGCCCACGCCGAGCGGATCGTGATCGAGGGCGGTCGTGCGGCCGGCGTTCGATTCCGCTGCGGTGGAAAGCAACAGATGGCCCGCGCCCGTGGGGAAGTCATCGTCTGCGCGGGCAGCATCGGCTCGCCACAGCTTCTTCAACTCTCAGGGGTCGGCCCGTCAGCGCTGCTCACCCAGCACGGCATTGACGTTGCCGTCGATCTTCGGGGTGTCGGCGAGAACCTGCAGGACCATTACGTCGTCGGCGAGCAGTTCCGCCTGCGGCGCGGCGTTCCGTCGATCAACGCTCAGTCGCGTGGCATGGCGCTGGGGCGCGAAATTTTGCGCTATCTGGTCAGCCGAACCGGACTTTTGACGCTATCCGCAGCGCATGTGGCGGCCTTTACGCGCTCGCGCGAGGGGCTCGCCGCGCCCGATCTCCAGTTCCACATCCTGCCCGCCACCCTCGACGGCGAAGCGCTGGCAACGCGGGGCGCGATGGAACTCGAGCGAGAGCCCGGGCTGACGCTCGCCGTCTGCCAGCTCCGCCCGGAATCACGTGGTTGGGTGCGCATCCGGTCAGCCTCCGCAGAGGATTATCCCGCGATCCTGGCCAATTACCTCACCGATCCGCTCGATCGCAAGACAATCGTCGCCGGACTGAAACAGGGGCGCGCCATCGCGGCGCAGCCCGCGCTCGCGACGCTAATCGAGCGTGAGACGATACCCGGCGCAGACGCCGCCGATGATGCCGCACTGCTTCACTTCGCTCGGTTGGCCGGCGCCACCATTTATCATCCGGTTGGCACTTGCGCGATGGGGCACGGCCGCAGCGCGGTGGTCGATCCGGCGCTCCGCGTCCATGGCATCGCTGGCCTGCGTGTCGTCGACGCGAGCATCATGCCGCGGCTGACCTCCGGCAACACCAACGCGCCGACAATCATGATCGCCGAAAAGGCGAGTGACATGATCCTGGCCGACCGCCGCCGTGCCGCGGCCTGATCGAGGTACTGATGACGCTAGCTCCGCCCCCACTTCGTGAGCCCCGTCGCTTCTTCATCGGCGGCGCATGGGTCGATCCATCGACCGACGCGACGATCGACGTCATCGCGCCCGCGACAGAGCAACCCTATCTGCGCGTCGCCGAAGCGAAGGAAAACGACATCGATCGCGCGATCGGTGCGGCGCGCGAGGCGTTCGATCACGGTCCCTGGCCACGCCTCTCCCACGCCGAGCGTGGCCGCTACCTCGATGCCATTGCGACCAAGCTGGGGGCGAGGGCCGACGACGTCGCGACGATTTGGCCGAACGAGATGGGCGTCCTTCACGCGACCGCGCGTGCCTTCGCCGGTGCTGTCGGTAATCTATACTCTCTCTACGCGGGCCTTGCCGATCGCTTCGCCTTTGAAGAAGAACGCCCAACGGTTTCCGGCGCCACACTCGGTCTGCTGGTTCGTGAGCCGGTGGGCGTCGTCGGAGCGATCATCCCATGGAACGGTCCCATCTCGCTCATCGCGCTGAAGCTTGCACCAGCGCTGCTGGCCGGATGCACGGTTATCATCAAGGCATCGCCAGAGGCGCCCGGCCACGCGCTGCTCATGGCCGAGATAGCCGAAGAAGTTGGCTTGCCCCCGGGCGTCGTCAATGTTGTCACTGCCGATCGCGTTGCCTCGGAACGGCTGGTCCGCGACCCGCGTGTCGACAAAATCGCCTTCACCGGTTCGACCGCTGCCGGTAAAGCGATCGGTGCCATCGCTGGCGGCCGCATCGCTCGTCACACGCTGGAGCTCGGCGGCAAATCGGCCGCAGTGATCCTTGACGACTTCGACATCGATGCCGCCGCCGATGCGATCGCGGGGCGGGCCTGCGACTTGACCGGGCAGGTCTGCGCTTCCCTGACCCGCGTCATCGTGTCTCGTCACCGCCACGACGCGATGCTTGACGCGCTGGCGTCGCGACTTGGCCAGGTGCGTGTCGGCGATCCGTTCGACCCCGCCGTCCAAATGGGTCCGCTTGCCACCCAGCGGCAGCGTGATCGGGTCGAGGACTATATCGCGTCGGCTCGCCACGACGGCTTCACGCTGGCTACCGGCGGAGGGCGGCCGAAGGGGGTCGATCGCGGCTGGTTCGTCGAGCCGACGGTCTTCGGCCATGTGGACAACAGCGCCCGTATCGCCCGCGAGGAGATATTTGGTCCGGTCTTGTCGGTCATTCCAGTCGGCGACGAGGCCGAGGCCGTCGACGTCGCGAACGACAGTCCCTTTGGCCTTGCTGGGGCAGTGTTCACTAACGATGCCGACCGTGCCTATTCTGTCGCCCGACAGCTGCGGACCGGAACCGTCAGCCACAACATGCTGCGCCTCGACTTCAGCATCGCTTTCGGCGGCTTCAAACAATCGGGCGTCGGCCGCGAGGGCGGCGTGGAAGGTCTGCTCTCCTATCTCGAGATCAAAACGGTGCTGCTCGACGGGCGGCCGGCAACGGAGCTGAAAATGTCATGACTACCGTTCACGTCACCACGCGCGAGGGTGCCGAGCAAGCCATAACGCCCGGTGGCGCGGGGTCGCTCATGGAAGCGATCCGCGGTGCGGGAATCGACGAACTGATGGCGATCTGCGGCGGCTGCTGCTCCTGTGCCACCTGCCACGTCTATGTCGATGCCGCCTGGTGGGATCGACTTCCGCCCATGAGCGAAGACGAAAACGACCTGCTCGACAGCTCGATGCACCGCACCGACACGTCGCGGCTATCGTGCCAGATCGCCCTGACCGACGATCTCGACGGGCTGCGCGCCACGATCGCGCCGGAGGATTGATGGTCGACAAGGTTTATGCCGGGGCGGTCGAGGCACTGACCGGTGTCCTGCGCGACGGGATGACGATTGCTGCCGGGGGCTTTGGCCTGTGCGGCATCCCTGAGACGCTGATAGCCGCCATTCGCGACAGTGGCGTGCGCGAGCTCACGCTGCTGTCGAACAATGCCGGGGTTGACGGCTTCGGACTCGGATTGCTTCTAGAGAACCGTCAGGTTCGGCGGATGGTCTCGTCCTATGTGGGCGAGAACAAGGAATTCGAGCGCCAGTATCTGGCCGGCGAACTCGACATCGAATTCAACCCGCAGGGAACGCTGGCCGAACGGCTGCGCGCCGGCGGTGCGGGCATTGCTGGCTTCTTCACGCGGACTGGTGCGGGCACATCGCTGGCGCAGGGCAAGGAGGTGCGCGATTTCGCGGGTCAACCGCACGTCTTCGAGACGGCACTCGTCGCCGATCTCGCCATCGTCAAGGCGTGGCGGGGCGACCCCTTCGGTAACCTCGTCTATCGGAAATCGGCCCGCAACTTCAACCCGATGGTCGCGACCTGCGCGAGGCTGACCATCGCCGAGGTCGAGCAGATCGTCGGCCCAGGCGAGCTCGATCCGGATCACATCCACACCCCGGGCATCTTTGTCCAACGGGTCATCCGAGCCGTTGCGAACGAGAAGCGGATCGAACAGCGCACCATACGCGAGGCGGTCGCCTGATGGCCTGGACCCGACATCAGATGGCAAGCCGCGCCGCGCGAGAGCTGGCCGATGGTTTCTACGTCAATCTCGGCATCGGCATACCGACGCTCGTCAGCAACCACATCCCGCCCGGGCTGGACGTCACCCTTCAATCAGAGAACGGCATGCTGGGCCTTGGCCCCTTTCCGCTCGAAACCGCGGTCGATCCCGACATCATCAACGCCGGCAAACAGACGATCACAGAATTGGACCGAACCAGTTACGTGTCGTCCGCAGACAGTTTCGGCATGATCCGCGGGGGTCACATCGATCTTGCCATTCTTGGCGCCATGGAGGTCGCGGAAAATGGCGACCTTGCCAACTGGATGGTGCCCGGCCGGATGGTCAAAGGTCCGGGTGGCGCAATGGACCTGGTCGCCGGGGTTCGCCGCATCGTCGTGCTGATGGAGCACGTTGCGCGAGACGGCAGCGCCAAATTTCGACGTCGCTGCACGTTGCCGCTCACTGGAGCGGGTGTTGTCGACGTCGTGATCACCGACCTCGCCGTTTTCGAGCGCCCGGAACGTGGCGCGCGCTTCCGCCTGCTCGAATGCGCCCCCGACGTCACCCCCGCCATGGTGAGGGAGCGCACCGAGGCCGACTATGAAGAGGACGTAATGGCATGACGATGCCGCTTGGTGCAGCCTCGTTGACGCTTGTGCACCGTATGCCTAGCCCTGGCATCATGAGCGAAGAAACGGAAGGGCCCGGTAAGGGCAAGCTCGTCGGCGCGGTCGTCCAAACGGTCAAGCTTCTTCGCGTCCTGGCCGCGAGCGATGCACCGCTCGGGGTCAGCGCCGCCGCCCGCGCTGCGGAGGTCAACACCTCGACCGCGTTCAACGTGCTGCGCACGCTCAGCATCGAGGGTCTGGTGGACTTCGATGCAGCAACCAAGAGCTACTCTCTTGGCGCCGGCCTGTTCGACATCGCCAAGGGGCTGCTTGGACGCAACCTCGTCGATCTTATTCGTCCCGAAATCGTCAGGCTCGCCAACGAAACCGGTCGCCTGATCGCGCTGTGGGAGGTTGTCGATGATCGCGTCGTGCTGATCGACAAGGCACTCGTCGATCGCCCCGTCCGCCTCGACCTAGCGGTGACGCAGCGCATGCCACTCATGCTCGGCGCCGTCGGCCGGGCCGCCGCCGCCGGGCTCGACATCGACGACCAGGAACTGCGTCGCCATTTCCGCAAGCTCCGCTGGGCAGGCTCTATCGATGCCAGTCGCTACCTCGCCGAGGTCAAGGAAGCGCGCCGGACCGGCTACGGCGTGGATCGCGAGACGCTTTACAACGGTATCGTCGCGATCGCCGCGATCATTACCGACGAAACCGGCCGGCCGGCTTATGGCATCTCCGCCATCGAGCTGGCCAACCGTATCGACGACGACGAGATCGCCCATGTCGGCGAGCGACTGGCCGCCACGGCCGCGAGCCTTTCGCGCTCTCCCCGCACCCTCGCCTGACGGAGCATCCCATGGCAGACGCTTATATCATCGACGCCGTACGCACGCCCCGTGGGATCGGCAAACAAGGCAAAGGCGCACTGGCGCATCTTCACCCCCAGCATCTCGCTGCGACGGTGCTCAAAGCGATCGCTGAACGCAATCATCTCGACACCGCGGATGTCGACGACATCATCTGGTCGACGTCGTCGCAACGCGGCTTACAGTCGGGCGACCTCGGCCGCATGGCAGCGCTGGATGCAGGATACGACATCAAGGCGTCGGGCGTCACGTTGGACCGCTTCTGCGGCGGCGGCATTACATCGGTCAGCTTGGCAGCCGCCCAGATCATGAGCGGCATGGAAGACCTCGTCATCGCGGGTGGGACCGAGATGATGAGCTACGCCAATGCCGAGGCAGCCCGCGATCAGGCGGAGGGAAAGGCACCAACTCTGATGGGGTCGCACAATGCCCGCCTTGATGCAGCGCATCCACAATCGCACCAGGGCGTCTGCGGGGACGCGATCGCCAGCATCGAGGGCATCAGCCGCGAGGAACTCGACGCCTTCGGGTTGGAGAGCCAGCGCAAGGCGGCGCGCGCCATCAGCGAGGGTCGCTTCGATCGATCGGTCGTCCCAGTGGTCGGCGATGACGGCGAGACGTTGCTCGACCATGACGAATATCCCCGCCCCGACACCACCGCGGAGGGTCTCGCTGCCTTGAAGCCGGCGTTCGCCGCGATGGCGGATTGGGCCTATGACGAACGCGGGACAACGTTCCGCCAGCAGATCGGCCGTCGCTATCCCGACGTCACGATCGAACCGGTCCATCACGCAGGCAATTCGTCGGGCGTGGTTGATGGGGCAGCTGCTCTGCTGCTCGCATCTGCAGATTATGCGCGCGTCCATGGATTGACGCCGCGAGCACGCATCGTCGCAACCGCCAATGTCGGAGACGATCCGACGCTGATGCTGAATGCACCGGTGCCCGCGGCGAGAAAGGTTCTCGCAAAGGCAGGTCTGACCAAGGACGACATCGACCTGTGGGAGATCAACGAGGCCTTCGCCGTCGTCGCCGAGAAGTTCATCCGCGATCTCGATCTCGATCGCAGCAAGGTGAACGTCAATGGCGGCTCGATCGCGCTCGGGCATCCGATCGGGGCGACCGGGTCGATACTGATCGGAACCGTGCTCGACGAACTGGAGCGCACGGGTGGTCGCTACGGGCTCGTCACGATGTGCGCGGCGGGCGGCATGGCTCCGGCGATCATCATCGAGCGGATGTCGAAGGAGGATGCGCAGTGAAGATCGATGATAGCGTGGCCGCGGTGGTGACCGGCGGTGCCTCCGGTCTTGGCGAGGCGACGGCGCGCGCGCTCGCCGCCAAAGGCGCCCGCGTTGCCATCTTCGATCGCCAGCGAGAGAAAGGCGAAGCGGTCGCAGCCGCGATTGGCGGCCGCTTTTTCGAAGTGGACGTCACCAGCGACGAGAGCGTCGACGCGGGCTTTACCGACGCGCGCGGCATCCATGGTCAGGAGCGCATCCTCGTCAATTGCGCTGGTGTCGGCAATGCAATCAAGACGGCGAGCCGCGCGAAGGAAGACGGTTCTATCAAGCACTTCCCGCTCGATGCCTTCGAATGGGTGATCCGCATCAACTTGATCGGCAGCTTTCGGTGCCTAGCCAAGTCAGCGGCCGGCATGATGACACTCGATCCGGTCGAGGGCGGCGAGCGCGGCGTTGCGATCAACACGGCCTCGGTCGCTGCCGAGGACGGCCAGATGGGGCAAGCTGCCTATTCGGCGTCGAAGGGCGGGATCGTGGGCATGACGCTGCCGATCGCCCGCGATCTCATGAACGAGGGAATTCGCGTCAACACCATCTTGCCCGGCATCTTCGCGACCCCGCTGATGCTTGGCATGGGCGACAAGGTCGTCGATGCACTGTCGAGCATGGTTCCCTTCCCCAAGCGGTTGGGCGACCCCGCAGAATATGCCGCGTTGGCGGTACACATGGTCGAAAACGGATATCTCAATGGCGAGCGGATCCGGCTCGATGGCGCCATCCGTATGGCGCCGCGATGAGCCGGCTCGACGGAAGGACCGTCCTCGTTACCGGTGCGTCATCTGGTCTCGGCGCTCGCTTCGCTCATATCGCCGCGGCGGCGGGCGCCTGCGTCGTGGCCGGCGCGCGGCGAGTTGACAGGCTGGCGGCGCTGGCAGACGCGATCCGCGCCGATGGCGGAACGGTCGAGACTGTCGCGCTTGACGTCACCGACGAAGCCTCAGTCGAAGCGGCATTCGCTGCTGCCGAGGCGCGCTTCGGCCCGGTCACTGGAGTGGTCGCCAACGCCGGTATCAACGTTCAGGGACGAGCCGTCGACTTGGCAGTGGATGAGTTCGATCGGTTGTTTGCGACGAACGTGCGAGGCGTTTTCCTCACCGCCCGCACTGCGGCCCGGCAGCTTCAGGCCGTCGATCGGGGAGCCGAAGGTCGCATCATTCTCATCTCGTCAATCACCGCACAAATGCAGAGCAATGGCATCGTCGCCTATAGCGCATCGAAGGCCGCGGTGACGCACCTTGGCAGATGCCTTGCCAAGGAGTGGGCGCGTGGCGGGCCGAACGTAAATACGCTGTCACCAGGCTATATCCGTTCCGAACTCGCAAGCGATTGGTTCGATAGCGAGGCTGGCCAGCGGCAGATGGCTCGGTGGCCGCGTCGGCGACTGCTGGAGGAGGACGCGCTCGACGCGACGCTGCTCTACTTGCTCAGCGATGCCAGCGCTGGCGTCACTGGTAGCGACTTCGTCATTGACGACGGGCAATCCCTATGACGCCCCCCAGCGAACGCGCAATCGAAATCGGTGCCCAGGTCGAGCGCTTCGTTCGCGATGTGGTCATCGATTACGAACGCGATCCCCGCCAAGGCGCCCATGGCCCGTCCGACGCGCTCGTTCAGGAAATGCGCGACAAGGCACGAAGCGCTGGCGTGCTGACGCCGCATATCTTGGCCGATGGTGATCATTTAACGCAGCGCGAGACGGCTTACGTCCTGATCCGATCCGGCCTGTCGCCGCTTGGACCACTCGCCTGCAATACGATGGCCCCGGACGAGGGTAACATGTACCTGCTGGGCAAGGTGGGATCGCCTACCCAGAAAGTGCACTTTCTCGCGCCGATGGTTGCTGGCTCCGCCCGCTCCGCCTTCTTCATGACCGAGCCTGCCGCGGATGGCGGCGCCGGCTCGGATCCGTCGATGATGCAGACGACGGCCCGGCTCGATGGCAACCATTGGGTGATCAACGGTCGCAAGGCGTTCATTACCGGGGCCGATGGCGCCGCGGTCGGCATTGTGATGGCAAAGACCGATGCGGGCGATGGTCGCATGGCGGCGACGATGTTCCTCGTCGATCTGCCGGACCCGGCGATCCGCATCGAGCGCGTGCTCGACACGATCGATTCATCGATGCCTGGCGGCCACTCGATCGTCGCGATTGATAATCTGCGCGTCCCGGCAGACGCCATATTGGGCGCCCCCCACGACGGCTTTCGCTATGCCCAGGTCCGCCTTTCTCCCGCTCGCCTGTCGCATTGCATGCGGTGGTTGGGGGCATGCATCAGAGCCAACGAGATTGCGACAGCCTACGCCTGTACTCGCCACGCCTTCGGCAAGGCGCTGGTCGACCACGAAGGCGTCGGCTTCATGCTGGCCGACAATCTGATCGACCTGAAGCAGGCGGAACTCATGATCGATTGGTGCGCGGGCGTGCTCGACACTGGCGATCTCGGCACCGCCGAAAGTTCGATGGCGAAGGTCGCGGTATCGGAAGCCCTGATGCGCATCGCTGACCGTTGCGTCCAGGTGATGGGCGGCACCGGCGTGTCGGGCGACACCATCGTCGAGCAGGTGTTCCGCGAGATCCGTGCCTTCCGGATCTACGACGGACCTACCGAGGTGCACAAATGGAGCCTCGCCAAGAAGATCAAGCGCGATTGGCGGACCCATGAGTGACAACGCCTTCGCTGGCACCGGCGACGTCCGCGCGGCGCACCGCTTCGACGAGGCGGCGCTGGCGGCGTGGCTTGAGCGCCACGTCGCGGGCTATCGAGGCGATCTGCGCGTCACCCAGTTCAACGGCGGCCAGTCGAATCCGACGTACAAGCTGACGACGGCGGGCGACAGCTACGTGCTCCGCCGCAAGCCGCCGGGGCAGCTGCTCAAGGGCGCGCATGCGATCGAACGCGAAGCGCGGGTCATGAGCGCGCTGGGTCGGGTCGGCTATCCGGTGCCGCACATCCACGGCTGTTGCGACGATCCCGGGGTGATCGGTACACCATTCTTCGTGATGGAGATGGTGGAAGGCCGCATCTTCTGGGACGCGAGCCTTGAGGCGCAGGCGCCAAGCGAACGCGCCGCGATATTCGATGCGATGAATCAGGCGATTGCCGCGCTTCATGCCATCGATCCGGTCGCCGCAGGCCTGGAGAGCTATGGCCGCGCTGACCGCTATGTCGCCCGCCAGCTCGACCGCTGGATCGCGCAATATCGCGGCGATGCCGATGCCGGCCGCGACGAGATGATGGACCGGCTGGCCGACTGGCTGCCCGCCCATGTGCCCGACGACGAGGAGACCGCGATCGTCCATGGCGACTTCCGCATCGACAATCTGATCTTCGCCCCCGACGAGCCGCGGGTGCTGGCGGTGCTCGATTGGGAGCTGTCGACGTTGGGCCATCCCCTCGCCGACTTCGCCTATCACCTGATGATGTATCGCATGCCGGCTCTCACGATACCGGGCTTGCTCGGCGCGAACCTTCGTGCGCTCAACTTGCCCGACGAGGACAGTTATGTCGACGCCTACCGGCAGCGGACCGGTCGGACGTCCGTTCCCGATCTCGACTTCTATCTCGCCTTCAACCTGTTTCGCTTTGCGGCCATCTGTCACGGGATCAAGGGGCGATTGCTCCGCGGGACGGCTGCGAACCCCAACGCTCATCGCCTCGCTGCGGAAGTGCCGTTGCTGGCCTCGCTCGCCTGGGATCAAGCCATGAAGTCGTTGCGATGAGCGTCCCTTACGATCGCTACGACGTCCTCATCGTCGGTGCGGGCCACGCCGGTGCCGCGGCGGCGATCGCGCTTCGGCAGCGGGGCTTTGCCGGAAGCATCGCCATCGCGGGCGACGAACCCGAACTGCCGTACGAGCGCCCGCCGCTGTCCAAGGAGTATCTCTCGGGCGACAAGCCGTTCGAGCGGCTGCTGCTGCGGCCGGCGGGCTTTTGGACGGACCGGGGCATCGCCCTGATCCTCGGGCGCAAGGTCGTCACGGTCGACGCCGCCGATCACCGCGTCGTCACCGCCGATGGCGGGGCGATCGGCTATGGAACGCTGGTCTGGGCAACGGGCGGGTGCCCGCGTCGGCTGACCTGTTCGGGCCATGATCTCGCCGGCGTCCACGGCATCCGTACGCGCGCCGATGTCGATCGGATGATCGTCGAGCTGGAGACGGCCAGCAGCGTCGCGGTCATCGGCGGCGGCTATATCGGCCTGGAGGCGGCGGCGGTGCTGCGCAAGCTGGGCAAGGACGTCGTCGTTCTCGAGGCGCAGGACCGCGTCCTGGCGCGGGTCGCGGGCGAACCGCTTTCACGCTTCTACGAGGCGGAACACCGCGCCCATGGCGTCGATGTCCGCACCGGCATTGGCGTCACCTGTATCGAGGAACGCGACGGCCAGGCATGCGGCGTACGGCTGGCCGATGGCGAGATGGTCGCGTGCGACATCGTGATCGTCGGCATCGGCATTGTCCCCAACGTTGAGCCGCTGCTGGCGGCCGGTGCCGCCGGCGGCAACGGTGTCGATGTCGACACCCATTGCCGCACGACCTTGCCCGACGTCTTCGCCATCGGCGACTGCGCCGCGCACGCCAATCGCTATGCGCACGGCGCAATCATCCGCCTCGAATCGGTCCAGAATGCAAATGACCAGGCGATGACCGTCGCCAAGGCGATCATGGGCACCCCTGAACCCTACGAAGCGCTGCCGTGGTTCTGGTCCAATCAGTACGACCTAAAGCTGCAGACCGTGGGTCTGTCCGCGAATTACGACCAGCTGATTGTCCGCGGCATTCCAAGCTCACGCAGCTTCAGCATCATCTACGTAAAGAATAATCACGTAATCGCTTTGGATTGCGTCAACTCCACTCGAGATTACGTTCAAGGCAAGATGCTTGTCGGCGTCAGCTTACAGGGAAAAGCTGAAGGGCTTGAAGACCCGGCTAGGCCACTCAAGCAAATAGCTGTTTCAAACTCGCAGTTTTAGCTCGACTGGAGCCCCTAGCAGAGCGAACAGCACAGGCATCGAGTCGGCGCTGCTCTTGAGCGCCGGCCTCCCCCCCGCCGATCGGATCGAGCGGGGCTGTGGGTGGTGCGAGGCGGGACTGGTCCTGCCTTCGCATCGAAAGGCAACCCACATGACGAAGCTCAACGACACCCACCGCATCCTGCTTGCCGCTGCCGGCCAGCGCGGTGATGCCAGTCTGCTGCCGCTTCCCTCCTCGCTTACGGCAAGCGCACGCACGACCAAGGCACTGGCAGGACTCGTTACTTTCGGCTTCGCCGAGGAGCGCGAGACCACTGATGCAGCGGCGGTCCACCGCATCGACGGCGACCTGCGCTTCGGGCTCTTCGCCACACCCTCTGGCTTGGCTGCGATCGGCATCGATGCGGACGAGGCTGGCGGGAGGCCGACGATTGACGCTAAGGTAGATGGTAATGCCCCATTGCCGTCCCGCACGACTAAGCAGGCCGACGTCCTCGCGCTGCTCGGGCGCGATGACGGTGCGACCCTCGGCGACATCATCGCTGCCA
>NZ_JACIEV010000015.1 GCF_014197105.1 Sphingomonas jinjuensis
ATCTCCTCGGGCTTGTGCTTCTTCGAAGGCATTCGTCGTCCCTTCCTTGATCCAGACTGTCATAGTCGATGGACCACTCAGAAGGGGGCAGCTCAGCCCTGAGCCCCGCGATCATCAAGACGGCGATGTGGGATGTCGTCGGCTGGAACCGAGCGGCGGCGGTGCTGCTGACAGACTATGCCAAGCTGCCGCGCGAGGGACGCAACATCCTCCGGCTTATGTTCGGCAGCGACCATGTCCGCGCACGGAACGAAAATTGGGAAAGCATCGCTCGCTTCGTGGTCGGCGCCTTTCGCGCCGACGTAGCGCGTGCGGGCGCGAACAACAGCGTGGAGGCAACAAAGCTCGTCGCCGAGCTCTGCCGGGTCAGTGCCGAATTCGAGGCGTTATGGCAGGACAATGACGTGGTCGCACACGGAGACGGCGTGAAGCGCATCCACCATCCCGACGCAGGGCTACTCGCGATGGAATTCTCCTCCTTCGCCGTTGAAGGCAGGCCGGAACTCGGGATGATAATCTACAATCCCGCTTCACCCGACGACGCCGATCGCCTGCGCGCGCTGCTGGACGCGCGCCAAAGTGAATGATCCTGACGAGCGCTGCATGGCTTGGCGGATCTCAAACCCGCGCTGGTCACCCTGGTCACCGGCTGTGCGGCCATCGGTGGAGCAACCGCGGTTGCGGCCTAGCGTTTACGTCGCAACGGAGATTGCCGATGCTAGCCCTCGCACTTGTCCTTGCCGCCACCACTCAACTCGATCGGTGCCTCAATGAGGGCGAGGCGGCGCGTGGCGTGACCCCCGCCATGTCGGCCTGTTACGTCGCGGACTACCAGCGAGCCGACGCGCAACTGAACGCCACGTATAGTGCGGCGATGAAGCGCATTCCGGTCGCCCGTCGGGCCGTTCTGCGCGCATCGCAACGCGCGTGGATTAGAAAGCGCGATGCGGCTTGCCCGATCGACGACCGCTCTGGCGTTGGCACGATCGAGACGTTGAACCATCCCGCATGCCTGACAAAGCAGACCACCCGCCGGACTAGCTGGCTGACGCGCTTCCGCTAACTTCGCCGACGCCCGCCTACGGCCAGATGTGATGACCCAATTACCGACGTTGGCAATCCCTCGGCGATGCCCCGCAAGCGGACGTTCGTTCAGGAGGATCTACGGGATCGAAGTAAGCCCGTATTTAAAAATTCAAAGTCAATAAGACTTTCATAGATTTATATGTTGATAATGAGCGGTGTTTTAGTCGGTTCTAGCTTAAGCGATTTACGCTGCGTGAATATAGCGCAACGCCGCTAGGTCCTGAACAATATGTCCAAGTGATTTGAAGGTCGTGAGCTGGCCTGACGCTATGCGCCCGACTGCTTCACCGCTCAGTACCTCGCCAAGCTCCGCGACAATATGGCCGTCGTCGATCAGCCCCTCCGAACGAGCCGCAATGAACTCGGCCGCCGCGACCAATGCCGAGCGGCGACTATCGACGATGAATCGAGTGGCGGCGACGAGCGCCGTGTCGACCTCCATCGGACCGGCATAGCTCGATCCGACGAGATTGACGTGCGCGCCCGGCTGCAACCAGTCGCGAAACAGTACTGGCTGCGCCGAACTCGTAACGGTCGTGACGATGTCCGCCTCTGCCGCCTCACGCGGATCCGCAACCGCGCGGATTGGCAAACCGGTTTCCGCTTCGGCCTTCTGCGCGAAGGCTTCGGCGCGCCCCTCGTCGCGCCCCCATATCCGCACATCCTCCAGCGGCCGGACCAGCGCGATGGCGCGCAGATGAGTTGCCGCCTGCGCTCCGCAGCCGAACACGCCCAGCGTTCGCGCGTCCGCCCGCGCCAGCGCATCGGTTGCGACCGCAGTCGTGCATGCGGTGCGGATTTCGGTAATCGCGCCCGCATCGGCCATTGCCGCAACATCCCCGCTCTCGGGGTCAAATAGGATGACAAGCCCGCGGTGCCCCGCCCGCCCATCTCGCGCGAGATCGGGAAACACTGTGATCACCTTCGCCCCGAAGCCCTCATCAATACTTAGCATCCCTGGCATCAGCGCGAAAAGCTTTGCAGGCGCCGGCTCGATGATCTGCCGCAGCGGCTGCTCACGCCTCTCCGCACTGAACTGGCACATCGCAGCGCGCATCGCGCCGATGCAGCCAGGATAGTCGAGAAGCCGCTCGACCGCGTCGCGATCGTAGAAGGGAAAGCCGGTCATGGTGCGATCCTGCCGCGAGAGGGGCGAAGACTTTCTACCCCGTTCCCGCTGCCATCGGCAAAAATTATCCGCAGGTTCGCTGGAACGACGTTCGCAAGACAGGTTTTTGCCGCCAGCTCCGATAAGCTGCTCCGGACGAGCGGAAAGGAAGCGCAATGGGGAAGGCAATCGGATGGACGTTGGCCTGCGCTGGCGCGGCGCTAGCGCCGCCCGTGCTCGCGCAAAAGCGCCCGGTCGCCGCGCCGATCCCGGTCGCGACGGACGCACCGCTCGCCCCCGCCAGCACTAGGGCGACGATCGTCCTCGCCGGACAGCGGCTGCGCTATCGCGCCACTTGGTCGGAAACGGTCCTTCGCGATCCTGCCGGCGTGCCCGACGCGACGATCTCGGCGACCAGCTATGTCCGCACCGACGTCAGCGACCCCGCGACCCGCCCTGTCGTGATCTTGTTCAATGGCGGCCCAGGCGCCTCCTCCTCCCCGCTTCATTTCAGCGCCTTCGGCCCCCGCCGCCTTGGCCCGCGTGATGCCAGCGGCAATCGCGCACTGCTCGACAATGGCGAGACGCTGCTCGACGTTGCCGACCTCGTGTTCGTCGACCCGGTCGGCACCGGCTTCAGCCGCCCGCTGCGCCCCGGCGGCGGCCAGCGCTATTGGAGCGTCGAGGGCGACGCCACCGCGGTGCTGACGTTGGTGCGCGACTGGCTCCGAGCCAACCGCCGCACCATCTCGCCCCTGTTTCTCGCCGGCGAAAGCTATGGCACCTATCGCCTGGGCACGATGGCGCGGCACCTCGACGGGCTCAACGTGGCCGGCCTCATCCTCGTCTCCCCCGCGCTCGATTTCGGCACCGCCGCCGACCAGGCCGCAATCGATCGCCTGCCGACGATGGCGCTCGCCGCTGCCGTCCGCCGCCAGCCCGGCGACGCCGCGACCCAGTGGGACGCCGCCCGTCGTTTCGCCGAGACCGACTATGCCGTCGCGCTGCAACAAGGCACGCTGCTCCCCGCGGCGGAACGCGACCGCGTCCAGGCGACCGTCACCCGCTTCACCGGCGCGAGCGACCTCCGTCCGCAAACCCAGCCGTTCCTCGAAACGGTCCTGCCAGGCCACATCGTCAGCCGCCTCGACGTCCGTGTCGCCCAGCCCAAGGCGCCTCCCGCCAACGCCGACCGCCCGGCCGCCGCTAACGATCCGTCGCTCGGCCTCGGCCGCAGCAACGTCATCGTCTCGGCGCCGATCACCCGCTATCTGACGCAGGACATCGGCGTGCGCACCAGCCGGGACTATGTATCGCTGACGCTCGACGTCAACTTCGCCTGGAATTGGCAGCGCCCCGACACCGAACCCGGCGCGACGTGGAGCGTTGTGCCCGCCATCGCGCAAGCTATGGCCGCCCGCCCCGGCGTCCGCCTGCTCGCGATCGGTGGCTATTACGATCTCGCCACCCCCTGGCTCGCCACGCGCCACGCGTTGACGCGCGGCGACCTGCCCATGGATCGGGTGACGCTGCTCCCGCTCGCCAGCGGCCATTCGCCGTTCGAGGACGAGGCCGAACGCGCGCGCGGCGCCGCCAGCATCCGTGCGTTCATCGCCGCAGCGAAATAGCTTGCCCTGTCGCATTGACCGCATAGTCTATGCGGCGTGAGCGACGAACTCTCCACGATCGATCTGCGCATCCTCGAACAGGTGCAACGCGATTCATCGCTGTCGACCAGCGAGCTTGCCGACAAGGTCGGTCTGTCGCAATCGCCCTGCTGGCGCCGTCTCCAGCGTCTGCGCGACGAAGGCTATATCACCCGCCAGGTCGCGCTGGTCGATCGCGCCAAGTTCGGCAGCAGCCTGTTCATCTTCGCGACGCTCAAGGTTGGCACGCTGACCGAGGAGCAGCGCGCCGATTTCAACCGGAAGCTCGAGTTGACGCCCGAGATCCTGGAATGCTATTCGATCTTCGGCGAGCGCGACTTGCTGATCAAGGTGATCGCGCCATCGATGGACTGGTATCAGCAGTTCATCTTCAAGACGATCCTGAAGCTGCCCGGCGTCATCGACATCCAGTCGACGGTGACGCTGGCGGAGATGAAATACACCACCGCACTCCCCGTCCGCGGCAACAAGGCGCTGTAGCTCAGGCGACCGCCTTCAACGCCCGATAGGCGCACAAGCCTTCGCCCAGACCATCGAGCGCATAGGCCAGATCCGCCGGCGGCCGGGCGAAGCCGATCCGCACATGGCCGGGTGCCCCGAAATACTCGCCGGGCGCCACCACGACGCCGCATCGCTTGGCCAGCCAATCGGCGAACGCCAGCGTATCGTCGATCCCGATCAGACGGGGAAAGACGATACAGCCGAACGTCGGCAGCTCGCCCTCGATCAGCTGCGCCGCCCGCCATTCGTCCAGCGCCGCTTCGGCGATCGGTCGCGCCGCCGCCACGCAGTCGCGCGACCAGGCGTCGAACAGCTGCTGCTCGTCGAACACCAGCGCCGCTGCGGCATGCGCCAGGTTGGAGATCCCGAATTCGAAACGGTCGACCAGCGTGCGTACCGGCGCCAGCACTCCGGCATCACCGACGATCCAGCCGCAACGCAGGCTGCTGAGGCCATAGATCTTGGTAAGGCTGCTGATGGTGATGATGTTGGGGGACAATCGCATCGCCGGCACTGGCCGTGTCGCGGCGTCGGCATAATCGCCGTACACCTCGTCGACCAAGACCAGCACGCCTCGCGCCTCGGCGAGCCGGGCGAGCGCTACCATCGCCTCGTGCGCGCACGGTGCGCCGGAAGGATTGTGCAGGTTGGACAACACCACCAGCCGCGTCGTCGGCGTCAGCGCCGCCGCGATCGCGTCGACGTCCAGCGCGAAGTCCGGCGCCGCGCGGACAAATCGATCGACAGCGATCCCGTGCAGGTCGCCGATCCGGGAGAACAAGTCGAACCCCGGCGTCTCGACCAGGATCCGCTCGCCCGGCGTCACCAGCGCGCGGTACAGGATCGACAGCGCGCCGGTCGCGCCCGTGGTGGCGATCAACTGATCGCGCCCGACGCCATAGGCGCGCGCGAGATGCGCCATCACGAACGGATTGCCGTTGGCGAAGGCGCTGGCATAGCGATCGGTGACCGGCTCGGCGAAACTGCGCGCGACGAGGTCCGTCAGCAACGCGCGCGGTTCCGGCACCGAGCTGTCGAACAGGGGCACGATCCGCCCGCCGCTCTCGCGCATCCGCATCAGCGTGCGGCGCACCCATTCGGCATAGCTGTCGCCGGTCATCGCTTCTATCGCGGTCATTCCCGTGGTGCTTCCCCCATGGCCCGGCAAGAATAGGGTCGCGGCGCGGAAATAGTCTGTCGACTTCGCCGGTCCTGCAGCTGAAGCTGCATAATCTTGCCCAAGACAGGCGAAGGCGGCGACAGACTATCGGGCGTCGGCGTGGCGGGCATAGCCGAGGTAGACGACGATCCCGACCACCAGCCAGCCGAGCACCAGCAGATAGGGTCGCCCGTCGGCCTCGATCCCTGCGACGATGATCGCCGCCGCCGCCAGCACCGCGGCCCAGCCGGAAAAGATCACCAGCCGCGGTGGGAAGCGCAGTCGCGCGCGCGTCGCGATGTCACCCTGCCCCCCCGCCAGCCGGATTGCGCACAGCGAGCAGGCCATATACTTCAGCATCGTCGGCACGTTCACCGCGAGCAGCAGGAACACCAGGCTCGACGGCATCAACAGCCCCGTCATCGCGCAGACATAGCAGAACAGGATCGCACGGTACGGCGTGCCGAAGCGCGGATGGACGTGGGCCAGCGCCGGCGGAAACGCGCCGCTCAGCCCCATCGCATAGATGCTGCGCGAAAAGGTCAGCGCGGTCGCGTTCATCGTCTTCAGGATCGACACCGTTGCGGCGCCGACCACGATCGGCAGCGCCGCCGCACCCAGCGGCACGCGCGCGGCGTCAAGCAGTGGCGCCTTGCTCGCCGCCAGCGCCGCCGGCCCGACCAGCCCCAGCGCCGTCGCCGCCACCGCGCCATAGATCAGTGCCGTCACCAATACCGCGATCGCGATGCCCAGCGGGATGGTCCGTTGCGGTTCGCGCACCTCGTCACCGATCTCCACCGCCGATTCGATCCCCAGGAACAGGCTGATCAGCAACGGCGCCGCCGCCACCACCGCCCAGCCGCCTTCGGCCAGCAGCGGCCCGATCGCCGTCGCGGACGCCTGCGGCGCGCCGGTGCCGACGAACAGCGCCAGGATCGTGATCAGCATCAGCATCAGCGCGGTCTGCGCCTTCGCCGCCACCGCGACGCCGACATAGTTGAGCGCGAACACCAATGTGATCGCCGCCGCGACGATCGGGGTACCCGGCAGGTCGATCGCCATACTCAGGTAGTTGACCAGCACCCGCGCCAGCACGACCAGCGCGCCGACGTTGCTCAGGATCCGCAGCCAGGCGATCGCGAAGCCGGCGAACGGGCTCAGGAACCGCCGCGGCCATTCGTAGGACGCGCCCGACACCGGCAGCGCCGATGCCATCCATGCATAGACGATCGCGAACAGCAACATCGGCACGATGCCCAGCGCAATCGCCACCAGCAGGCCCGATCCGGCCACCGCCGCCGCGGGCTGGAGCACCGAAAAGATCGAGACGCCGATCGCCGTTCCCGCGCCGAACATCACGACGCCGGTCAGGCCGACGCCGCGCGTCAATGGCCGCGTGTCGGCGCCGCTCAACGCCCGCGCTTCAGCGGCTTGTAGGCAAGGCATTCGACTTCCACCCCCGCCCCGAACGCCAGTCCCCGCGTGCCGAATGCGCTGCGGGCGGGCATCCGTCCGGGCTTGAAGAAGGTGGCATAGGTCTTGTTGAACTCGCCCCACCGGCTCATGTCGTCGAGCATCACCGTGCACTTGACGATGTCGTCCATCGTGCCCCCGGCGAGTGCCAGTGCATCGCGGACATGCTCCATCGCGAGCCGTGCCTGATCGGCCATCGCCGGCGGCACCTTGCCATCGTCCTCCACCCCGATCTGCCCGGCGAGGAAGATATAGTCCCCCGCGCGGACCGCTGGCGAAAACGGCACCGTCGATCCCGGCCGCGTGAAGAAGCGCGGGTCTTGCGCGCCCACGTCAGTCGAAATGATCGCGCCCGTCAGCAGCAAAGCCATGAGTACCAGCCGGCGCATCCGTCCCTCCCGTCGTCGTGGCCGGCGCCGTCGCCTTCGGCGGTGCCGCGAAGGGAGCGATACCGAGCCGCTGATAAATTTCCGCCGGATAGTAGATCGCGCCATCGTGCATCACCATCCGCGGCCGCTTGATCGCGGCGATGTCGCGGGTCGGGTCGCCCGCGACCAGCACCAGATCGGCGAACTTGCCCTGCGCGACCGAGCCGCGCAGCGCGCCCTCACCCAGATACTCCGCCGCCCCCAGCGTCGCCAGCCGCAGCGCCCGCGCCGGCGCGATCCCGGCCTCGACGTAGAGCTCGACCTCGCGCTGAACGGTGAAGCCGGTGCCGTCGTCGGTGCCCGGCAACAACCGGATACCGCGGTCGTCGAGCATCTTCACCACCTCGAGCAGCTTGGCGAAGGCGGCGACGTAGCGCGCGTCCTCGCCGGCATCCTTCAGCGGCACGAAGGTGCGCTGGCGATGGCGCTGATAGCCGATCGGCATATGCGCCAGATAATCCTTGTCGCCCGCACCGACGGTACCCGCCCGGCTCAGCATCAGCCGCTCGAGGATCACCGCGGTCGTGTCGAGCGACACGTGGCGCTGCTGCATCGCCGTCACCGTCCGCTGCACCCGCGGCGACGACAGGTCGAGGTCCGCCGCCCGCGCCATCCCCGTCAGCCGCAGCGGCGTGCGCGTGTCGTCGGTGGGCTCGAGCAGCCAGCCGAGCATCAGCTGGTTGATGTGCGCGATCGTGTCATAGCCATCGCCGATGACGCGGTCGGGGCTCGAGAAGGCAGGCACATGGCCGGTCACGCCCAGCCCCAGCCGATGCGCCTCGGCGGCGACCGGCTTCACCCAATCGGGATTGAAGCTGTTGTAGATCTTGATCTCGCGATAGCCGCGGTCGGCATACCAGCGCACGGCCCGCAGCGCGTCGTCGAGCGTGTCGGAGATGATACCGTTGCGCGCCGAGAAGAGGCTGCGTCCCTCGATGAAGCCGTCGGCGACGACGTGCGGCCCGGCGATCTCGCCACTGTCGAGCCGGGGCAACAGGTCGAGCAGGAAGCCGTTGGCGTTGCCCATGTCGCGCGTCGTGGTGACGCCTGCTGCCAGATAGAACAGTCCCCCGCCCAGCGACGTGTGCGAGTGCATGTCGGCGAGGCCGGGCATCAGCGTCCCGCCCTCGCCGTCGATCACCAGCTGGTCGGCGGGGGCGGCGCCCTTGTCGTCGGCGGCCGACAGCACCTGCGTGATCCGGTCGCGCATCACCACCACGATCGCCGGCGCGCTCAGCGTGCCGCTCGCGGGATCGAACACCCGGACGTTGCGGATCCGCACCGGCACGTCGTAGCGGTGGGCGACGGCGCGGCTGATCGCGCGCACCCGTTCGCCCTCCAGCTCGGCGCCCAGCGTCATCAGCGCCGGCGCCTCGCGCTCCTGCCCGCTGCGGATCGTCACGCCCGTCGCGCTGAACGTCGCGAATAGCCGCCGCTGGGCATCGAGCATCAGATAGTCGGGTGCGAGTTGCGGCCCTTCCAGCCGATAGACGTCGACCGCCGTCGCCCCGACCTTCATGGACCGCAGCTTCGTCACCGCCAGCCGCCCGCCCGGCAGCGTCGTCACCGCCCCACCCTTGACGAGCGCGGCGCGCGCATAGACGCCCAGCGCCCAGGGGCTGTCGTCGTTGACGATATAGAGGCCTGGCGCCGCACTCGCGACCGCGCCGCTGTCCGCCTGGCTCTTCCACGTCGCGCGCCCGGCCGCCCAGCGATATTGCTCGCTGACCGGACCGCCCATCAGCGAACTGCCCGCGATCGTCCAGCCGACCGGCATCGCCCCGGCGCCGAGCTCGATCTCCTCGCGATGCTTCGGTCCGCGGCCGTTGTCGTCGACCCGATAGTCGACGCTGACCCTGTTGCCGGTGGTCGTCGCGACGACGGTGCCGACGATCTCGCCGTTGGCGACCACCGACAATCGCTCGGTCTGCGCCGCGACGGGCGTCGCGATCATCATCAGCGGCAGCAGCACGCCCTTCACAGCGCGCACGCCTTGTCGGAAACGCCCAACACGCGCTCCCACTGCCACGCCTGCCCCGTCTCGCCGCGTGGCAGATAGTCGATGCTGAGCGCCCGCCCCTCGCGTCTGACGGCCAGCGTCAGCCGCTGCGTCTGGTTACCCTGGATGCCATCCTGCGGCACCGGCACGACGATCTCGTCACCATCGCGGAGCCCCGCCGCGGCGGCCGCGGATCCCGCCTGCAGCCCACGCACGATCCGCTTCGGCTCCGCCAGAACGGCGGTATCGAAGCCCAGCTCGTACCGCCGCAGCGGCTTGGCGACGCGTCGGAAGCAGGGGCCGAACGCGTCGGACGCCGGCAGCGGCATCGTGCCGCCCAGAAACGCGCGGAAATCGGCAACCGCCGGTTCGCCGAGCGCGCCGCGCAGCTCTGCCTCCCAATCGGCGTTGGTCGTCGTCCGCCCGCCGTGCTGCCGCGCGAGCATCGCCAGCATCAGATCGTCGAGCGACCGCTTGCCCGCCGAAGCCTTGCGCAGCCGATCGTCGAGGTCGGCGAAATACAGCATCCCGCGATCATAGGGCAGCGTCCGGATCCGCGTGTCCGCCCAGAAGCGCGTGGGTACTTCCGCATTGGGCACCGTCGCCATCGCGCTGGTGTAGTAGCGCCCGGCGTGGAAGTTCAGGTCCTTGACGAAATCGTCCGGTCCGATCAGCCCGTAGCGCAGCGGCAATCGTCGCTGGTAGAATGTCGCCAGTCCTTCGCCGAACCATGACGACGCCAGCCCGGCGGGTTCCTCGATGAACGGTTGGAAGGTGTGGAACATCTCATGCGCGAGCGTGAACTTGATCTCGCCGGGATCGCTGCCCTGTCCACCTGACCTGCCGAAAGTCGTCACGAAGCTGTGGTACAGCCCGACGCCGCCCCCGGCATTGATTGGATTGTAGCGCAGGAACACGCCATAGGGCGGCGGCGTCTTCTGCCCGAAGAAGCTGGCGTAACGGTCGTAGAGCGTGCCCGTCCACCGCATCAGCCCGGCGGCATCGAACGGCGGCTTGCCCTGCCAGGCGGCGAAGAAACCACGCGCGGGCACCGGCCACTGACCGACTCCCCGGCCCGCCATGTAATAGGCCATGCGCAGCTGCCCGGCGGTCAACGGCTCGGGCGCCATCACCCGCCCGACGCCATAGGAACTGGCCCCGCGCGTCCCCTTGGGCAGCGCCGACAGATTCCAATCGACCGTGGCGCGATAGGCGGCATCGCCAGGCGGCAACAGCAGAAAGACATGCCCCGCCCCCGACGTGCCGCCGCCATCGTCGCTGAACGCGAACGGCGGCGCCGGCCCGCGCGGCGGCAGGCTGGCGGTGGCGGGGATGGTGTAGCGCACTGTCAACCTACCGGCGACCGCGCGGCTCGCCACCCACTGACGGCTGGGGCCCCCGGTATCGGCATCACGCGCCGCCCCCGTCGGCAGCACCACGTCGCGCGTGGTCAGCGACAGGGGACCGCGTGCGTCGCTCGCCTGCACGGTGATCACGGTGGCGACGGTATCGACGTTGCTCGTCACCAGCGGCAACCCGAGCACCGCCTCGCCCGCCGCCGCCGCCACGCCGTCGAAGCGCAGCGTCACGTCGATCGTCGCGATCCTGTCCTGCCCCCTGGCGGCAGGCTTCGGCGCCAGCGTGATGGCCACCGCCGGTTGTCCGCTTACCGCCGCCGCCAGCGCCATCGTCAGCATCAGAACTTCACCCTCACGCCGGCATAGAACTGCCGCCCGATGATGTCGCCATATTGCAGCGTCGGATAGGACGGCTGCTTGTCGGTCAGGTTGTTGACGCCGAAGCGGAACGACATCCGCTCGAGGTCGAGCTGGAACGACAGGCTGTGCGTCAGATTGCTCGCGATCCGCGGGTTGGGGTTATTCTCGATCGTCGCATCGGGCAGGGCGATCGCCGGGCTCAGGTAGAAGGCCTGATAGCTCATCCGGAACGGCCCGTTAACGTAGCGCAGGTCGAGCCGTCCGACCCAGTCGGGCTGCGGCGTCGCGGTGATCGGGCTCACCGCGGTGCCGTCCGACCGGACGAAGACGGTGCCGGTTACCGAGCTTTCCAGCAGCGAGGTGTGCGTTGCCGCCGCCTCGAACTCCAGCCGCCCGGCCTTCGCGCCCAGCGGCAACAGATAGTTGACGTTGTACACCTCGCCACGAAAACGAATGACGCCTGCGTTGAAGGTCGTCGTCGTGCCGGTCGCGTAGGATCCCGCCTGGCTGGCGGAGGTTGCGGTCGCCAGCCGAGTGAAGGCGGTGCACACCGCCGCCGGCGGATTTGGGTCGTCGAAGCAGGTCTCGGCGAAATTCTGCGTCGTGAACGGCGACAGGCCGTCCCGCAGGTCGATCTGGATGCGATCGGCGGTGATCGTCAGCCCCGGGATCAGCTTGGGCTGGAGGACCAGACCATAGGTCCAGGTCTTGGCGATCTCGTTGCGCAGACTCGGGTTGCCGCCCGTGGTGACCAGTGTCGTGGTGAAATTCTCACCCGAATTCTGGAACGCTGCCAGCCTGGTTTCGGCCGACGCCCCGGTGGCCGCGCCGCCCGGTCCGCCGGTGCCATAGGTGGGGTTCGCCTGGAACAATGCCAGGCAGGCGGCACGCCGCTGCGTCGGGTTGGGGCCGCCGGCGATACGGTCGGCATCGCAAGGGTCCGGGTTGCCGCTCGCCAGCCCGGTCGACGACGGTGCGAACAGCTGGGTCAGGGTCGGCGCGCGGAAGTTGCGGCTTCGATTGCCGCGCAGCGTGATCCCCGGCACGACCTCCCAGCGCAGCCCCGCGTTCCAGACATTTTCATGCCCCGCGATCGAGTTGTCGACGTAGCGATACGCCCCGGACGCCTCAAGCGCGTGGACCAGCGGCAGCGTGAAGTCGCCGCCGACCAGCGGCACCAACACTTCGCCCGACAGCTCGTCGGTGTTGTACTTGCCCTGCGTCGGCAGCACGGCCGGATTGCCGAGAATGCCCTGCTGGTCGGCCGCGAACGGGCGGAAGCGCACCCGCTCGTCGCGATGCTCATAGGCCGCGGCGACCTTGGCATCACCCGCCGGCAGCGTCACCACCGAGCCGCTCAGCGTCGCCAGCACGTCGACCTGCTCGTTGCGATAGCGGCTGCCCGACCGCGCGGAGACATAGTTGCGTGCCGCCGCCGACACGTTGCCGTCGCCGAACGGATTGATCGGCGCGCAGGCGCTGTCGTCGTTGGCCGTGTTGGCGTCGGCGTTGATCGAGCAGACGATCTGCCCCGCCGCGTTGCGCGTCGCGCTGATCGCGTTGTTGTAGCGCGACAGGATCACGCCCCAGCCCTGCGTGCTGCCGTCCACCCGCGCATAGCTGCCGGACACGTTCCAGTCGAAACGCCGCCCGCCCAGGTCGAACTTGCCCTCGAGGCCCAACAGGCCGCGATAGGTGTCGGTGCGATAGCGCTGGTTGTTGTCGGGCGTCAGGTCGTTGAACACCTTCGACAGGAACAGCGGTGCGCCGGCGGCGAACGCTGGCCGCGCGGCCGACAGCGTCGCGATCGCCGACCGGGTCAGGAAGGGATTGTTGATCGTGAACGCGATCGGCCCCGTCCCCGCCGCGGCGGAGCCCAGGACGGTGTTCGATCGGACCTGGAGCCCCTCGATCGCTTCGGTTCGCGCGTATAGCAGCTCGGTCGACGCGGTAATGCCGTCGGTCAGGTCATAGTGGCCGATGACGTTGGCGGTGACCCGCTCGACGCCGGTGCGCAGCGTGCCGACCAGGTTCGAATAGCGGAAACCGTCGCCGCCGCTGGCGAAGGGAACGCCATATTGCGTGCCGATGCTGAACGGCGCGACGCTGCCATCGGGCTGGAACTGGCGATTGAGCAGGAACCCGGCGACCGGCGCCGGGGTCGTGAAGATCACGCCATTCGGGTTGAACTCCCAGAAGCGCGCATCGAAGATCTCGCGCGTCGACGGGATGCCGTCGCTCGCGCTGGTGTTGGCGCTGTTGGGCACGGTGATCCGCGCCAGCTGGGTGCGCGGGCGGCTGGCGAAGGCGAGCGGCTCGGTCTTCGACCATTCGACGTTGGCGGCGATGTTGCCGCGCCCGCCGCCGAAGTTGCGCCCCGCGGTCAGCCGCGCGCTGTACTGCGGATAATCGCCGCGGCTGGTGATGCTCGACTGCGCATCGGCCTCGATCCCGTCGAAGTCTCGGCGCAGGATATAGTTGACCACGCCGGCGATCGCGTCCGAGCCATAGACCGCCGCGGCGCCACCCTGCACCACCTCGACCCGCTGCAACAGACCGAGCGGCACGATGTTGGCGTCGACCTGCGAATCGCCCAGCCCGCTCGACGTCGTCACCGTGCGGCGGCCGTTGATCAGCGTCAGCGTACGCCCGGTGCCCAGCCCGAACAGCGACGGCGCCTGGATGCCGCTGCCGCTCGACGCGCCGCTCCCCGATGCCTGGGCGAGCTGGCGGTTGATCGACGGCTGGTTGTTGAGCGCCTGGGCCGCGCTGACGAAGCCACGATCGGTGATCGCCTGCTGGTCGACGACGGCGATCGGCACGGTGGTGTCGGTGGCGGAGCGACGGATGCGCGATCCGGTGACGACGACGTCGTCGCCAGCGGTGTCGTCGGGCAGCGCGGCCTCGATGCTGCCGGACGCGACCTGCGCCGGCGGCGCTGGCTCCGCGGTCTGGGCGTGTGCGGCGCTGCTCAGCAGCAGCACGGTGATCGCAGTGGTCGCCAGCAACGCGCCCCGCAGCCCGTCAGTGGTTACAGATCGCATAAAGTCCCCCTCGATAGTCGTGCGTCGCCTGCCTGCATCGCGCCCGCCCTCTCGTCGGGGTGGGTCACACGCATCAGGTTACGCGGCGGGCGCGACATTTCTTTGCTTTTGTTGCGACAAACCGGCGCGGTGGCGCATGATTTATCCCATCACCGAGCTGTCTGATCCAGTGCTGGGCGCTACCGTCACCGTCGCGATCACGATCATCCGGCGGGCGAGCAGCAGCCGGCATGTTTATGCGCCAAGCTTCGATCCCGTCGGCAAATCGACATGGATGCGATGTCGCGCTCCGCTACAATCGCGTCGGGATATTGGGGGTAAAGCAGGATGATACGTGCGGTCCTAATGCTGGCGGCGGCTTGGTTTCTCGCCGCCCCCGCCATGGCGCAGAAGCAGCCGCCTGAAGCAAATCCCGTCATGCGCGTCCCGGGGATGAGCAAGGGCGCGCTGCTCGACATGCCTGCCGCCGGCAGCGTCCGCCCCGTCCCCGCCGCCCGGCGCTTCGTCACCACGAAGACCGGCACCTTCGCCGGCCGGCGACTGCGCTATTCGGTGGTGGCGGAGGACACGGTGCTGACCGATCCCGTTGGCCAGCCGACCGGCTCGGTCTTCTCCTTCTCCTACCTCGCCGACACGCGCGAGCCCGTGGCGCAGCGCCCGGTCGTCTTCGTCTGGAACGGCGGCCCCGGATCGTCGTCGGTGTGGCTGCACATGGGGCTGCTCGGCCCGCGCAAGGTCGAGTATCGCGACGTCACCACGTCGCAGGTGCCGCCCTTCCGCGTCGTCGACAATCCCGACAGCGTGCTCGCCGTCGCCGATCTGGTCTTCGTCGACCCGGTCGGCACCGGCTTCAGCCGCTGGTTCGGCGCCGGCAAGCCGGAAAGCTTCTACGGCAGCGAAGAAGATGCGGCGGCGACCGTCCAATTCATCGAGCGCTGGCTTCGCCGCCACCACCGCTGGGGCAGCCCCAAATTCCTGCTCGGCGAAAGCTACGGCACCACGCGTGCGGCGCTGGTCGCGCGCCGTCTGATGGGCGGCTTCCTCGACGGCACGCTCCACGGCATCGCCCTCAACGGCGTGGTGCTGGTCGGTGGCGACGGCGGCCTCGCCAAGCCCGCGGGCAACGACAGCTTCCTCACCGGCTTCACCACCCAGGCCGCGACCGCCTGGTACCATGGTCGCGTCAGCCACGCCGGACGCGAGATGGACGCGTTCCTCGCCGATGCCGACCGCTTCGCGCGTACCCGGCTGATACCGGCACTGAACCGCGGCAGCGCCCTCGATGCCGCGACGATCGCGTCGCTGGCGCAGGAGGAGGCGGGCTTCAACGGCCTGCCGCCCGCGCTCATTGTGCAACGAAAGCTGCGCGTCACCCAGGCGGACTTCGCCGGCGCATTGCTCGCCGCTCAGGGTCAGGTGGTCGGCACCTACGATACGCGCTACACGCTGCCGGTCGCCAACTCGCTGGGCGATCCGGTCGGCGACGATGCGGCGATGGGCCAGTACGGCGCGGTCTTCACCGGCGCGCTCAACCAGTATCTGCGCGACGAGCTGGGGGTGGCGATCGACGAGGACTACGTCCTGATCGACTGGGTCAACGTCAACACGCGCTGGAAGTGGAACCGCGAGGAAAGCGACCCCGGCGCCGATCTCGCCGCGGCGATGCGCCGCAATCCCGACCTTTGGCTGATGTCGGCGCAGGGCTGGTTCGACCTGTTCGGCGCGGTCGGCACCGCGCGCTACGGCATCGCCCAGCGCGGCCTGCCGACGGCCCGCGTCGTCGATCGCGCCTATGTCTCGGGTCATATGCCCTATGTCGGTGCGTCGGGCGTCCGCATGGCTGCCGACCTGCGCGATTTCATCCAGCGCGCGGCACAGGGCCGTCCGCTGTCGGAGAGCAAGTGATGATCCGCTGCCTCTTTCCCGCGCTGTTGCTCGCCGCCCCCGCCGCATCCGCGCAGCAGCAGCCAGCGTTGGCCGCCGTCACGATCCCCGCTCCGATCGTCACCGACCACGTCGGCACCTTCGCGGGCAAGCGCGTCGCCTATCGCGCCGCCATCGAGTCGTTCGACGCCACCACGCCGGACGGCAAGCCGGTCGCGCGCCTAGCCGCCATCTCCTATGTCGCGCGCGACGCTACCGCCGCACGGCCGGTGCTGTTCGTGTTCAACGGCGGCCCGATCGCCCCCTCGGCGATCCTCCACATGGGCGCCTTCGGGCCCAGGCGCGTAGCGATCCCGGACGACGTCACCGCCCCGCCCGCCAGCTTTCGCGTCGTCGACAATCCCGACACCGTGCTCGACGTCGCCGATATCGTCTTCTTCGATCCCGCCGGCACCGGCTTCAGCCGCCTCGCCCCCGGTGTCGACGCCAAGAGCCAGTTCGGCAACGTCGCCGACGCGCGCCAGCTTCAGCAGTTGGTCCTCGCCTGGACCAAGGCTCATGGCCGTGAGCGTTCGCCCGTCTATCTCGTCGGCGAAAGCTACGGCACGATGCGCGCGCCTGAAGCCGCGAAGCAACTCGCGGCCGTCGGCCGGGCGCCCGCCGGGCTGATCCTGATCGGCCAGGCAGTCAACATCATCGAATACGCCCAGCGCCGCGGCAACATCATCAGCTATGCCGTCTCGCTGCCGACGCTCGCCGCCACCGCCTGGTGGCATGGCAAGGCGGATCGCCGCGGCCGCAGCTTTGACCGGTTCGTCGCCGATGCGGAAAGGTGGGGTGCGGGCGAGTATCTGACGCTGCTGTTCGCCGGCGACACCGCTCCCCTGCCCCGCCGCCAGGCCGCCGCCGCCGAGCTTCAGGCGTTCACCGGCATCCCCGCCGACCATTGGCTTTCCAATGCGCTGCGCATGACCAAGACCGACTATCAGCGCGCGCTGTTCCCCGGCCGCCTGCTCGGCACCAACGATGCCCGCTATGTCGGACCCCTGGAGGGCCCACAGCCGTTCGACGCGATCCCCGATGCCTATCAGGCGCAGCTGCAACGCTATCTGGCAACCGATCTGAAGGCAGCCGCACTCGGCTCCTATACCACCGACAATCCTTTCCAGGGCGGCCTAAACGACTGGAATTGGGGGCCGAACATCTCGCCGTTCGGCGATTGGCCCTATGGCCGCGCCATCACCGACCTCTTCGCTGCCGATCCTGCATTCCGCCTGTTCGTCGCGAACGGCTATTACGATACCCAGACCACGATCGGTGCGATGGACTATCTGCTCGCTCAATCCGGCTGGCCGCGCACCCGCGTGCGCAGCGCCAAATATCAGGGGGGACACATGCCCTACACGATCGACGCCAGCCTCAAGCGGCTGATGACCGACATCCGTGCGATGGTGACGCGGCAATGGTAAGGGCATCGCTGGTCGCCGCCGCGGCGCTGATCGTCGCGCCGTCGGCGTCGGCGCAGATGGCCGTGGTGACGCTGAAGCCCATTGTTGCGACCGGCGCGGTCAGCGCGATCGACGTAGAGCTCGTTCTGCCGAAGGGCCCCGACAGGCTGACGCTCTGGGCACCGATCGTCTATCCCGGCTCGCCGGGCGTTGCCGACCGGCTGAGCGCGATCACCGCGACCGACGCGACCGGCACCGTGTCGCTGGCAACGCGTGACGACCCCCCGGTTCCGGGCGGCTTCCCCTATATGCGCCATTGGGCCGCCGAGCGTAGCGTCGTCTATCCGTTCCGGTTGCGCTTCCGCATGGCCGTGCAGCCGCCGGGCGGCGCCAACGGGCCGCCGTTCGGACTGCGGGCGGTCGGCGGCGGCGTCGTCGGCGCCGGGTCGACGCTGCTGATGTTTCCCGACGACAGCACGGTTGCCGAGACTCGCGTCCGCTGGGATCTGACGGCCTTGCCGGTGGGCTCGATCGCCAGCACCTCGTTGGGCGACGGCACCAGCTTCATCGTCAAGGGTCCGCCGGAGGCGTTGCAGGGCGCCTGGATCCTCGCAGGCCCCGCCGGCCGCTATCCACCGGTCGGTGCCGCCGGCGGCTTCAGCGCGACCTGGCTCGGCCGCCCGACCTTCGAAGCGCCTGCCGAAATGGCCTACACGGCGCGCGGCCATGACTATCTGGCGCGCTATTTCCCGCATCTGAAGCCGACGCCACCCTATCGCGTGTTCCTTCAGTTCCGCGAACAGCCGCCGTTCGGCGGCGCCACCGCGCTGACCCAGTCGTTCATGCTCGCGCGCGGCCCCCTCGCGCCCAGCGAAACGGCAGTCGCGCCGCGATCGACGTTGTTCCACGAGATGATCCACCAATGGGTCGGCAACATCCAGGAACCCAACGGCATCGCCAGCTGGTTTACCGAAGGACTGACCAACTATTACCAGGACCTGCTGATGCTGCGCGGCGGGTTCGTCACGCCGGCGGCATATCAGGCAGCGATCAACACGCTGGCCGAGGAATATTACACCAGCAAGGCACGCAACTGGTCGGCAGCTCAGATTACCAAGGTTGGCTTCGGAGACGAGGAAGTGCGTCATACTCCCTACCGTCGGGGCGCGCTCTACTTCTACGATCTCGACGCACGCATCCGGGCCGCATCCGGCGGGAAGCGGACGCTCGACAGCGTGCTCTTCCCGATGTTCCTCGCCCGCGAAAAGGGCCAGAGCTTCGACAATGCCCGCTGGATCGCGATGGTCACGGCCGAACTCGGCCCTGGGGAAAAGACGCGTTTCGAGCGGCTGATCATCGACGGCATCGACACGCTGGCGCCGCAAAGCGACGCGTTCGGCCCCTGCTTCACGCGTCAGCCGGCGACCTATGCCGGCAACGTCCCGGGCTATCGGTGGACGCGCGTCGTTGACGTGCCCGACAGCCGCTGCGCTCGCTGAGCCAGGATTCGGCCCCGGCTGGCTGAACCGCCGCCCTAGCGCAGCCCGCGATAGCAGATTGTGGTTTAGTTCAGGTAGATCACACCTATGCTTTCGGCAGCGCCGCCAAAAACCGGTCGATGTCGGCATGCCCGTTCTGCACCGACGGCGTCAGCCGAAACCGGTTGGCGCTGATCGTCAGCCGCACCTTCGCCGCCGCCATCGGCTCTGCCAGCTTCTTGCGCGCATCGGCGAGCACGCAGGTGACGATCGGCGTTGTCGCCTCGACGGGCGTCATCACCGCATAGCCGCGGCGCGGCAGCTCGCGCTTCAGCCGACTGCACAGCTCCTGCGCACGGCGCTGGATCGCGGGCACGCCTATTGCCGCGATATAGCTCAGCGACGCGCCCAGCTGCGCGATCACGGCATGGCTGTGCGTCCCCAGCGCGAAGGCACCGGAGGCATCGGAACTGAAGCTATAGTCGGCGACCGTCGTGCCCGGCGGATCGAGCGGATAGACGTGCGGTTGAAACGTGGCCATCCCGTAATAGCCATAGTTGGTCCGCTTCAGCCGCGGCAACAAATCCCGCCGGACATAGAGAAACCCCAGCCCGAACTCCCCCATCAACCACTTGTAGCTGGCGCACGCCGCGAAATCGACGCCGCTCGCGTGCAGGTCGACCGGTACGCAGCCCGCGGCATGGATGATGTCCGCATAGACCAGCGCGCCCGCGGCATGGGCGATGTCGCACACCGCCTTCAAATCGTGCTCAAACCCGTTGATCGTCGACACCAGCGACAGGGCGACCAGCTTCGTTCCCCGCCGCACCGCCGCCTTCATGTCGGCCAGCCGGATGCGGCCGTCGACCGGCTTCAGCCACGTCACCTCACAACCCTGCTTCGCCATCTCCTCGTACAGCGGCAGCGACCCGAAGAAGTGAAGCGTGTCGGTGACGATATGGCCGCCCGACTCCGGCAGGCCGAGTGCGCGCAAAACCATCTGCTCGCCGGCGGTCGTGCTCTGTACCCAGGCGATCTCGTCGGCGTCAGCGCCGACCAGCGCCGCAAACTTGGCACGCGGGCCGTCCTCATCAAGCGTGTAGCCCTGCGCGACCGGATCGAGCGCGCGCTTGGCGTAATAGGCCTCGACCGCCTTCAACGACGCCAGGGGGATCGGATGCTGCGATCCGTTGTCGAGATAGGCGATGTCGGTCGTGGCGAAGTCCGTCGGCATCGGCAGCGATGTCGCTGCCATTGCGGCGCTGGTCGTCACCGCGGCTGTCAATGGCAGCGTGGCAGTCGCAGTCAGGTACTCGCGTCGCGTCAGCCTCATTTTAGGCGCTCCCTCGCCTCGTCGTCCGTCTTCGCTCTAGCCCCTCGGGGCGACAAAGAATGCTGTTTTATCCGTCAATATAGTGACCTTCTGGCACCGCATCGTTGCTCACAGTCGAATTGCGACAAGTTTATGCTCTGGCGACGCCGCGCGACGGCCGTCCAGCCAGCCGGGAGTCCTCAAGTGCGAGCTTGACGAGAGGGCGGTAGGTTGGTGGCAATGGGCAGGCTCCTTGAGATTCTCGATCCCGTTGCCTGAATGTCCCTGGCTGGGCGTTAGCTGTCGGTCCGTCTTGACCCGATTACGTTGAAGAAGTCGTGGTTGAGCCGTTTGACGAGTTGCCGCTGAGTTGCGGTGGTTCACGCCGACGGGTTCAGGCGGGTAGTGGCTGCGCCGGCATCGGGATGAGCTTTGCCATCTTGCGGAGGTTCTGGGCGGTGGCCGCCATGTGGAACTCGTCCCTTGCACCGTTTGGACCGCGCAGGCGCAATCGGTCGAGCTTCAGGATGCGTTTGAGGTGCGCGAACAGCATCTCGACCTTCTTTCGCTGGCGGCGGGACGTGACGTAGGCGTCGGTGGGGGCGATGTCGCGGGCAAGCTAGCGAGCCCCTTCGTGGATCGAACGGGTGACCTTGCGTGCCGGCATGTTGGGCGTGCAGCGCTCCCGCAGGGCACAGCCGCCGCAGTCCTGCTGTCGCGCCCGATAGCGGATGAAGCCGTCCTGGCCGACGTCGCCCCGGGCGGTCGCGAAGTTGCGGTTCCTGGGGCGCAGGCGCTTGCCGCCAGGGCAGAGGTAGCTGTCATCGTCATGGTCGTAGGTAAAGGCATCGCGCTCGAACGTGCCGTCGCGGCGGGCGGACTTGTCGAACACCGGGATGTGCGGCTGGATGTCGCGCTCATGGACCAGCCAGGCCAGCATCTCCGCCGAGCCGTAGGCGGTGTCCGCGGCAAGCCGCTCGGGCCAGACGCCGAAGCGGTCCTGCACCCGCGCGATCATGCGCTTGCACTCGGTCACCTCGGCCTGGCGCACGGCGGTGCTCGCTTCCACGTCCATGATGACGGCGTGGTCGAGGTCGATGAGGTAGTTGGTCGAGTAGGCGTAGAAGGCCGGCCCGCGATGCGCGCTGGTCCAGCGCGATGCCGGATCAGCCGGTGCCAGATACTTCGGCACTACCGGTGTCGCGGCGCCGAACGCGGCATCGTCGAGAACGGCCAGATACTCGCGCACCGCACGGCTGTCGGCGTCCGGCGGCACGCCGTCGCTGCCCGGACCGCCGGTCTGGCGGTTGGCATCGGCGCGGATCAGGCTGGCGTCAACCGCGAACCCTTCGCCACCCACCAGCCCCTCGGCCATGCAGCGCGCGACCGTCGTCTCGAACAACCGGCGCAACAGGTCGCTGTCGCGGAACCGACCGTGCCGGTTCTTCGAGAAGGTCGAGTGGTCGGGCACGTCGCCGTCCAGCCCCAGCCGGCAGAACCAGCGATAGGCCAGGTTCAGATGCACCTCGTCGCACAGCCGCCGCTCGGACCGGATGCCCATGCAATAGCCGATGATGAGCATCCGGATCATCAGCTCCGGATCGATCGAGGAGCGACCTGTTTCGCTGTAAAAGGGCTTCAACTCCTCGCGAATGCCCGACAGGTCCACGAACCGGTCGATCGAGCGCAGCAGGTGACCCGCCGGCACATGCCGTTCCAGGCTGAAGCTGTAGAACAGCGCTTCCTGCGCCACCATCCGCTCGCCCATCATCGGCCCGTCTCCGCTCACTTCGCGAAGCTTGAATCAAACCATCAGCACGACTGCAAGGCGGCCTTTTTCAACACAATCGGGCGTTAGCTGTCGGTCCGCCTTGACCCATAATCGGTCATTCGCTACATGTTTATCGCTTCCCAGCTGCGGTCATTCGTTCATTTCAATCTCAACTGTCCGTCTAATTCTGAGGACGAACCGATAGCGATGCGGGCCGTGCAAGCAGCCACCGAAGTTGCCCCGGCGCCGTCGTCCACAAATCTATGAAATCAGTGACCGATTAGGCGCCGATATTCCGCCTCGGCGAACCCGTACGTGTCGCCAGCAAGACGCAGCAGCCGCTCCCTGTCACGCACGATCACGCGCCCGCGTACGGAGCGGACAGCCTCATCCTCTTCGAGCTTGTGGAGGGCGTCGGTCACGCTGCTGCGACGGACGCCGAGCATGAGCCTGAACTCCTCGTGCGTCATGCAGATGTCGTCCTCGCGTACTCGGTCGTGGTAGAGCAGGATCCATCGCGCCATCCGCCGCTCGATGGAATGCGCGAGCGACGAGACGATCGTCCTCGACATCTGGGTCATGACCACGTCAACGAAACGGAGCAGAATGGCTCGGATCGCCGGACGGTCGGCCAGTATCTCGTTCAACGCCGCAGCCGACAGCCGCATCGCCGTGCCGTGTTCAGCTCTCATCACCACGTCATGCGACCAGCGGTCGTTGCCAAGCAACAATTGCCAACCAACGAACCCCTCGCTCCCAACCAGCGCGACCGCGTAGCGGCGGTCGCCCTCGAGCGAGTCAAGTATCGCAGCGATCCCGGTCAACGGGAAGCAGATGCTGTCTGCCGCATCGCCAGCGCGCGCAATCATGTCGCCGTTGCGAAACGGTACCAGTTCCAGATGCGGCGCAAGGGCAGCCCGGTCAGCCTCGTCCAACAAACCCAGCAGCGCATTCGCCTCGCACGGAAGCTCATTCGGCCCACGCGTCCCATCCGCCGTCGGAGCCGTATCATTCATGCCGCCCATACTCTCGAACCTCGCTGCTCAAACCTTGCGTCTACTTTCGTACCGAAACGCTGAAGGTCGCCCAATGGTTGGGAAACGGATAGTTACAGGAGGGATATTTGCGCAGAACCATTTCCATGCTGATTGCCGCGTCGACCGCGATCGCCGGTCCAGCTTTGGCGCAGTCAGCCCGCTCGATTACGGCACCTCCTCCGCCACCGCCGCCCGCGACATCCGTGCAGCCCCCGAAGGCCGCACCCGACATGCAGTCGGTCCTGGACGCGCTCGCGTCGCTCGGCGGCAAGCCGATCGAGACGCTCACGCCCGCGGAAGCCCGCATGCAGCCCTCGGCCGCGGAAGGAGCCAAGGCGGCGATGCAGAAGAAGGGGAGGTCGACCGCGCCCGATCCGTCGGTGACGACGCAGGATCTGCCGTATGGCAGCGACCCCAAGCAGTTCGCGCGGATCTACAAGCCGGTTGGTGCACCTGCGGGTGACAAGCCGACGCCGGTCATCGTCTATTATCATGGCGGCGGCTGGGTCATCGCCGACGTCGACACCTACGATGCGGCGCCGCGGGCCATGGCGAAGGCGCTGAACGCGATCGTCGTCTCGGTCGAATATCGCCATGCGCCCGAGTTCAAGTTTCCGGCCCAGCACGACGATGCGGCGGCCGCCTATCGCTGGACGCTCCAGAACGCGGCCAGCTGGGGCGGCGACCCGGCCCGGATCGCCACGGTCGGCGAGAGCGCCGGCGGCAACCTCGCGGTCGCCACCGCGATCTACGCCCGCGACAACGGCCTGACGCTGCCGCGCCACATCGTCTCGGTCTATCCGATTGCCAACAGCAGCATGACTTTGCCGTCGCGTCGGGACTCCGCTAACGCCAAGCCGTTGAATGCCGCGATGCTGCCGTGGTTCGGCTATTACTATCAGACGAACAAGGCGGACGCCCAGGATCCGCGGCTGAATCTGGTCGCGGCGAACCTGCGCGGCCTGCCGCCGACGACGATCATCAACGCGCAGATCGACCCGCTGCGCTCCGATGGCGAGACGCTGGCGACCGCGATGCGGGCGGCCGGTGACAAAGTCGAGCAGAAGACGTTTCCGGGCGTGACTCACGAATTCTTCGGCATGGCCAACGTCGTGAACGGCGCGAAGCAGGCGAACGATCTCGCCGTCGCGCGGCTGAAGGCGGCGCTGGCGCGTTGATCGATGTGGAAGGGCGGCGCCTGCCGCCCTTCACCCCTTTCCCCATCACGAGGCCGTGCCATGACCGGTTCACCCGTCCGCTATTCACCCGACGTCGAAAAGAGGCAGCCCGACGAGGCCGACACCATACAGCAACTCAACGAGGCGTTTGACGTCATTCTGGATCGGACGGCGGAGGATTACGGCCACGCGGTCCGCTCCGTCCATGCCAAGGCGCACGGCGTCCTCAAGGGCGCATTCGTCATCGACGATGCCCTGCCGCCGGAACTGGCGCAGGGGGCGTTCGCCTCTCCCGGCACCCATCAGGCGCTGATCCGCATCTCGACCAATGCCGGCGACATCCTTCGCGACGGCATCAGCCTGCCCCGTGGGCTCGCGATCAAGGTGCTCGACGTGGAGGGCGAGCGCCTTCCCGGAGCGAATGGAACGGCACAGGACTTCGTCACCAACAACGGCAAGGTGTTCGTGGCGAAGGACGCCAAGACCTTCCTCGGCAACGTCAAGATGCTGGCGAAGACGACCGACCGCATGGAGGGGACCAAGGAGGTGCTCTCAACGGCATTGCGGGGCGTGCACAACGCCCTGGAGGCGGTCGGACTCTCCAGTCCGAAGGTCGACACGCTGGGCGGCACGCCCAACGTCGATCCGCTGGGCGAGACCTACAATTCGGTCACACCGTATCGATGGGGCGACTACATCGCCAAATATCGCCTTGTGCCGATCGCGCCCGATCAGGACGCGCTGACCGGCCGCATCGTCGAGGCGGCCGACCGACCCGATGCGATCCGCGAGGATGTGCGGGTCGAGATGGAACGGCTCGATGCGGAATGGGAGTTCCAGGTCCAGCTTTGTCGCGACCTCGAAAAGCAGCCGATCGAAGATCCCACGGTCGAATGGGACGAGGAGATTTCGCCGTTCCAGCGCGTCGCCGTGTTGCGCGTGCCCGCGCAGGACAGCTGGGATGCGGCCAAGGTGCGCGAGATCGATGAGGAAACGCGCTTCAGCATCTGGACCGGGCTCGCGGCGCACCGGCCGCTCGGCAACTTCAACCGCGCGCGTAACGAGACCTACCGCCACTCCGCGGACTTCCGGGCGCGCGTGAACGGCTGCCCCTATCACGAACCGACCGGCCGCGGCGCCTGACCATCCGCAAACGAGGAAGACACAGCATGACCAAAGCCCTCGGCTATGCCGCCAAGCATTCGTTCAGCCGCCTGAAGCCCCTCGAATTCGATCGTCCCGAGCCGAAGGCCAATGAGGTTCAGATCGACGTCCTCTATTGCGGGGTCTGCCATTCCGACATCCACCAGGTCGAGAACGACTGGGGCAATACGGTCTACCCATGCATGCCCGGCCACGAGATCGTCGGCCGCGTCTCGGCTGCCGGTGCGAGCGTATCCCGGCACAATATGGGCGATCTCGTCGGGGTCGGCTGCATGATCGACAGCTGCCGTCAGTGTGAACCCTGTCGCGAAGGCGACGAGCATCACTGCGAGGGACATAACAGCTGGCTGGCGACCTATAACGGCCCGATGAAGCCCGCCGCGCAGACCGAGGACGGGGTCAACACCTACGCCGAGGACAACACCTATGGCGGCTATTCGAACGTCATCGTGGTTCCGGAGGATTTCGTCCTTAAGGTGCCCGAAAGCCTGCCGATCGAAGCGGCGGCGCCGATCCTGTGCGCCGGCGTCACTACCTATTCGCCGCTTAAGCACTGGGGCGTGAAGGCGGGCGACAAGGTCGGCATCGTCGGCTTGGGCGGGCTCGGCAACATGGCGGTGAAGCTCGCGGTCGCGATGGGCGCCGACGTCACGGTGTTCACGACCGACAAGGACAAGGTCGAGCCGGGCAAGGCGCTTGGCGCCAGCCGGGTCGTGATCGAGGGCGACAAGGACGCCTACAAGGAACTCGAGCTGAGCTTCGACTTCATCCTTTCCACCATCCCGGAAAAGCACAAGGTCGACCCCTTCATTACGCTGTTGAAGCGCAATGCGACCTATTGCGCGGTCGGTGCGCTCGATCAGATCCCCGGCTACAACAACCAGGAACTCATCATGCACCGCCGGACGCTGGCAGGCTCGCTGATCGGGTCGATCGCCGAAACGCAGGAGGTGCTCGACTTCTGCGCCGAGAAGGGCGTCGCCCCCGACGTCCAGGTGATCGACATCCAGGACATCAATTCCGCCTACAAGAGGGTCAAGAACGAGGACGTGCGCTTCCGCTACGTCATCGACATGGCCTCGCTGAAGCGGGAGATGGAGGAGGCGGCGTGAACCGCCGCCGCGTCACCGGTGCCGTAGCTGGCGCTCTGCTGGCCGGGTTGGGCCTCAGCGCTCTGATGATGGCCGGCGAGAAGAAGACCGGCAAGCCGTCGGAACTGGCGGATCTGGAGCGCAGGGCGGCGGACCGGCTGGGACGGGATACGCCGCCCGCCGACCGACTCCCCGACGTCGGTGAGCAGACGTTGACGCAGGGCGGGCACCTGTTGCTGTCGGCGATCGCCGGTGCCTCCTATGCCGCCGCGACGGACGAGGAGGCGGCGATCATCTCGAGCGGCATCCTGTTCGGTCTCGCCTTCTACGGCCTCGCGCATTGGCTCGCCGGCCCGCTTCTCGGCGTCAAGGAGCCCGAGTGGCGTTCCGGCGGCAGGACGATCGCCATGCACGCCGTCAACCACATCGCCTTCGGCCTTGCGACTGCGGCAGGAGCCGCCATCGCGTCGACGAGCGGGTCACCGAGGTCATGAGCCCGCATACCAGGCTCATGCCGATCCTGCGGCCGATGGCGCTCAGCTACGGTGCGATCGAGGCGCGTCGCTGATGTCGTTGTTCGCGACCGAGACGCTCGACATCGCGTATCGCGACGAAGGTCCGCGAGATGGCTTGGTCGTGCTGCTGCTGCACGGCTGGCCGGACGACGCCTCGACTTGGCACGTCGTGGCGGAACGCCTCCACGCTGCCGGGCTGCGCACGATCGTGCCGACGCTGCGGGGCTTCGGTGCGACACGGTTCCGGGACGAGGCAGCGCCCCGGACCGGCAACAGCGCGATCCATGCGATGGACGTGATCGCACTGCTCGACGGCTTGGAGATCGACCGGTTCATGATCGCCGGTCATGATTGGGGTTCGAACATCGCCGAGGCGCTGGCGGTGGGCTGGCCCGTTCGGGTGATGCGGATGGCGATGCTGTCCACCCCGCCGCGGCTCGGCGGGATGCCGACGCCACCGTTCGAGCAGACCCAGCGGCAATGGTATCACTGGTTCATGGCGACCAAGCGGGGAGCGGAGGCCGTTCGTGCCGATCGCCGCGGCTTCGCGCATCTCCATTGGGTCAACTGGTCGCCGCCCGGCTGGTTCGACGAGGCGACGTTCGACCGCGTTGCCGCGTCGTTCGACAACCCCGACTGGGTCGACGTGACGCTGCACAGCTATCGCTCACGGTGGGATGAGGCCGCGCCCGACCCGCGCAGCGCCTGGCTGGAGGAAAAGGTAAAGGCCGCCCAGATGCTGTCGCTGCCGACGCTCTACCTCCACGGCGATGCGGACGGCGTGAATCCGCCGTCGACCGCCAAGGATGTCCCCTCGAAATTCGCCGGCCCGTTCGCCGTCGTCACGCTGGCTGGCGTCGGCCATTTCCCACAGCGCGAAAACCCGCAGGCGGTGGCGCACCACCTGCTCACCCTCTTTGCCGGCGACCCCGCCGCGCTCACCGATGCTACCGACCGGAGCCAGTTCATGAAGAAAGCCGCCCCCTATGCCGCCGGCGTCGCCGCGATCGGCCTCGTCGCTGCCGCCGCGATCGGCGTCTCTCACGCGCAGGGACGCAGCGCGCAGCTGACGCAGGTGGCCCAGTTCGATCATCAGGCGACCGGCGTCGCCGTAACCGAGGATGGCCGGCGCTTCGTCAACTTCCCGCGCTGGACCGACGACGCGCCGATCTCCGTCGCCGAGGTGATGAAGGACGGCAGCCTTCGGCCCTATCCGGACGCCAGGTGGAACAGCTGGCGCAACGCCCGGGCCAACGAACTGCCGGTCGGTGAGTATTTCGTCTGTGTGCAGTCGATTGTGCCCGACGGCCATGGCAACCTCTGGGTGCTCGATCCCGGCGCGCCGGGCAACGAGAAGATCCTCGAAGGCGCACCCAAGCTCGTCCGCATCGACCTTGCGTCGAACAGGGTGACAAAGACGATCCTGGTCCCCGGCGAGGTGGCGCTGCAGGGCACCTACCTCAACGACATCCGCTTCTCGCCCGACGGCAAGACCGGCTACATCACCGACAGCGGCACGCGCGGCGCGATCATCGTGGTCGACCTGGAGAGCGGCAAGAGCCACCGCGCGCTCGACGGGCACGCATCGACGCAGATCGACAAGACCGTGAAGGTGACGATTGACGGCAAGCCACTGGTGCGTCCCGACGGCCGCCAGCCCGCCTTCGCGGCCGATGGCATCGCGATCTCGAAGGATGGCAAGACGCTCTACTATCAGGCGCTGACCGGCAAGACGCTTTATTCGATCGACACCGCAAAGCTGCGGTCCGACGTGAGCGAGGCCGACAGGGCGGCTGCCGTGAGAATGGTCGCGCAGACCCACGTCGCGGACGGCCTATGGATGAGCAAGGCAGGCGTGCTTTATCTCACCTCGCCCACCGACTATGCGATCAAGCGGCTGAACGGCGCGACCGTCGAGACGGTGCTGACCGACCGCCGGCTGCGCTGGCCCGACACCTTCTCCGAAGGACGTGACGGGACGATGTACGTCACCGCCAGCCATATCCAGGACACTAACTGGTTCACCCCCGGCGCACCGCCGTCGATCAAGACGCAGCTGTTCTCCTTCACGCCCGCCAAGTGATCGGACATCCCATGACTTATCTCCGCTATTCGGCCGACATCGAGACACGCGAGCCTGATGAACAGGAGAGTGAGCAGCCCCCACCGGGTGGTCCGGGTTGTTAGTTAGTGCATTGTCGTCTCCGCTGCTGAGCAGCCCCCACGGGGTGGTCCGGGTTGTTAGTTAGTGCATTGTCGTCTCCGCTGCCATTGCCGGTCGTAGGTGGAGCGAAGCGGAACCGGA
>NZ_JACIEV010000016.1 GCF_014197105.1 Sphingomonas jinjuensis
TAACCTCTTCCATGGACGCCTCCTGCAGTGGTGCTTCAACACCTCCACTCTGGCACATCGATGCCGTCAGGGGGCGTCCACCCCAACGCTTCTGGTGGAGGCTGTGTGATAACGTCGCGGTGCGGCGGCGTATTGGGACGGATAGGAGCGAGCGTTCAGTCCTGCATCGCCGCAATCAGTGCCGGCACGCCGCGGAGCGCGATGGCGCGCTTGATGTTGTAGGCAAGGATGTGGAGGCTGGCCTCGGTGGCGACGTTTTGGAGCCTTCGCGTCTTGAAATGGCTCCGTCCCATCCAGTCCTTCAGCGTACCGAAGACGTGTTCGACGGTGCGTCGTCGAACGCTTATGGCGTCGGGCCAGCGGTCGAGGCGGGCCTGCATGGCCTCGACCACCTCCTCGTGCTCCCAGCGCTTGATGCGCCGCTCGACCCCGGCGGTGCAGCGCGGCTTCATGATGCAGCGTGAGCGGCAGGCGGGCGTCGCATAGCCGTGGAGGATCAACCCCTGCTCGACGGTGGCAAAGCGCCTCGTCAGCGTTTCGCCGGCCGGACAGCGGTAGGTGTCGGTCTCGGGCTGGTAGGCGAAGTCCTGCTTGCCGAACCGTCCGTCTGCCTTGGCGCCTGAGGTGAGCGGCCTCGGGCAGATCGGCACGACACCCACCTGCTCGCAGGCCAGCACCTGCGTTCCCGAGAAATAGCCGCGGTCGGCCAGCACGGTGAGCCTCGCCACCCCTGTCGCATCGCGCGCAGCCTCGCCCATGCCCGCCAGCGACGTGCGGTCATGGCCAAGGTTGATGACCTCGTGCGCCACGACGATGTGGGTGTCGGCATCCACCGCCGCCTGAAGGTTGTAGCCGACCAGCCCGGTGCCGCCGCCGGCCGATGCCATCGCCCGCGCATCCGGGTCGGTCAGCGAGATCTGCCGGTCGGGCGACGCCGTCACGGCCTCTTCCATCGTTTCCAGATCGCGCATCTGCCGCCGCAGCGCGTCGAGCCGCGTCGTCAGCCGCACCGTGCGCAGTTCGGCTCCCTCACCCTCCTGGCGATCCGCGGTGTCGAGCATGCCGAGGTAGCGCCGGATGCTGTCATCCACCTGCTCCTTGCGGCGCTGGATCGTGGCGGGCGTGAAGTTGCGGTCACGTGCGTTCACCGCGCGCAGGCGGCTGCCGTCCACCGCCACCGTGCCGCCCGCGATGAGCCCCAGGTTGCGACACACCAGCACGAACCGCCGACACGCTGCCTGGATCGCCGCGCCATGGTCGCGCCGGAAGTCGGCGATGGTCTTGAAGTCGGGCACGAGCTTGCCCGTCAGCCACATGCACTCGACGTTGCGCCCCGCCTCGCGCTCCAGCCGACGGCTCGACTGCACCTGGTTGAGATAACCGTAGATGTAGAGCTTCAACATCGTCGCGGGATGGTAGCCGGGCCGGCCTGTCACCGCAGCCCCAGCAAAGCCCAGCTCGCCCAAGTCAAGTTCGTCAACGAACATGTCGACCACCCGAACTGGGCTGTCCTCGCCCACGTAATCGTCGATGCAGTCCGGCAGCAGCAGCCGTTGACGCCGATCGCAGCCCTCGATGAAACGGCTCATTCCGGCGCCTCCATCAATGAGGAGAAGCTACCACATCAGCGCGTTTCCACACAGCCTCGGTGGAAAACGGACGTTCCGCCGTTGCACCTGTGGCATCGCGGAGGCAATGAGTGAGGGCGATGAAAGCCGAACCGGATCAATGGAAACACCTGCCTTTCAGCAGCGTCAGCCCCGTTCCCTACTCACGCGTCTTCAGCGGCATGGAGTACGAGCGTTTAGCGCAGGGGCTGATTCCGCAAGCTATGGAGGATAAATGCTTCATGTATTTGGAAGACTTTCAGTTAAAGTTTTATCATAGCTGGACCGGGCAAGCTGTCTATCAAGTAAACCTCCGCGAGGTTGATGATAACTATCGCGTCGATAGCGCCCTCTGCTCGGATGAGGTCCTTGAGCGGAGCGACAGTGAATACCAAGCGACACTCCTGGATTTTCTCATCAGCAATCTTCTACTCAGCGAGCATAAGCCGTTTCCGCGTCCGGTGAAGATAAACGAGAAAATGCCCGGCGCCTATCAGCATGCGATCTCCGGGACTGGTTACCGCGAAACGATCTCCGCTTGCAAACCGTGGTGGCGGTTCTGGTAACCTCGTCCGCTATTGGGGCGAAACCGGACATTGCTGCTCCCGGCAGTTCCGGCGGTTTCGCGGAGGCAGCCGACGGCGCATGGCTTCTCTGCGGACTCCCGGCGGTACGAACGTTGAAGCATGGACGGCCAGAGCTTAGGGCCGACAGGATGTTTGTCCGCAACTTAGCATTCATCATCCTCGTGATGCTTCCCTGCCCACTTGCGGCTCAGGACAAACCGCCTCCTCCTGCGACGCCCTATCCACCCCCGCCGCCGCCTGTTGCGGAGACTGAGGTCGTCAAATCCGCGCTCAGTCGCTTGTTGGATTGCTTCGCGCCGGGGACGACTAACGCCCGCGACGCAGCGGTGAGGGCCAGCGAGGCCTTGCAATCGGTGGCTGGAACACAGGAATGGTTGGAAGCTCGCGAGATCGTCGGAGCCTATGTCGAGCAGCGGCGGGTTCAACGTCGCTGCATTTCGGATGTGACGACGCTTCGGGAGCAGATTCCGTTCACCGAGCAAGACGATCGAGCCATTCGATATAGCCTGCAAATCTATGGTTACGAGTGGCTGCGGGGTGCCGAGGTCGAGGCGGCCATCCTTCGTCGATTGGCTGGGCTGGCAGCCGACACGGAGAACGAGGTGGAGATGTTGTTTTTCCCGCCCACTGCACCTTGCGACTGTCGGTGACCGGCGTGGCGGTCTGACCGCACACCCGACCGCGCCCAGCGCCAAAACAAAACCCCGGCGGGACGGGACCGGCCGGGGTTTCGCGAACTGATCGGTAATGAGAGCGCCACGCCGTCGGCCATCGCCGGCCGTGCCGGCACGGTTGGCCGTCGTGGCGAGTCCCTGGATTGCTGGAGCAATCCAGGGATATCCGCTTAGCGCTTCGAGAACTGGAAGCTGCGACGCGCCTTGGCGCGGCCGTACTTCTTGCGCTCGACGGCGCGGCTGTCGCGGGTCAGGAAGCCGGCGGCCTTGACGGGGGTGCGCAGCACCGGCTCGTACTTGGTCAGCGCCTGGCTGATGCCGTGCTTGACCGCGCCGGCCTGGCCCGACAGGCCACCGCCCTTGACGGTGCAGACGACATCATACTGGCCCTCGCGCTCGGCGATGCCGAACACCTGGTTGATGACGAGGCGCAGCGACGGACGCGCGAAATAGACTTCCTGGTCACGACCGTTGATCGTGATCTTGCCGGTGCCGGGCTTCAGCCACACGCGGGCGACGGCGTCCTTGCGGCGGCCGGTCGCATAGGCGCGGCCATAGGCGTCGAGTTCCTGCTCGCGCAGCGGCGCGCGCTGGACCGGCGTTTCGGCCTCACCCGAGAGATACGCCTCGGCCGAGGTGTCGGCGGTGTTCTGGGCGGCATCGCGCTGCTGGTTGAGCGCAGCACCGAGGTCGGCGAGGGACTGGCGGTTGTCGGACATTATGCGCCCACCTTGTTCTTGCGGTTCATGCTCGCGATGTCGAGCACCTCGGGGTTCTGGGCCTCGTGCGGATGCTCGCTACCGGCGAAGATGCGCAGGTTGCGCATCTGCTGGCGGCCGAGCGGGCCGCGCGGGATCATGCGCTCGACGGCCTTTTCCAGCACGCGCTCCGGGAAGCGACCCTCGAGCACCTTGGCGGCGGTGACGCCCTTGATGCCGCCGGCATAGCCGGTGTGCCGGTAATAGACCTTGCTCGCGGCCTTGCTGCCGGTGAAGCGGATCTTGTCGGCGTTGATGACGACGACGTTGTCGCCGCAATCGACGTGCGGGGTGAAGCTGGTCTTGTGCTTACCGCGCAGGACGTTGGCGATGATCGTCGCGGCACGGCCGACGACGAGGTCGGTGGCGTCGACGATGTGCCACTTCTTCTCCACCTCGTGCGGCTTGGCCGCCTTGGTGGTCTTCATGAGCGCCTTCATGGCGTAGACCTTTCGAAACGAGCAGCGCCGCCCCAGACGGAGCGGCGCGAACGGCGGCCTAATGACCGAAAAGCCGTTTCAGGTCAAGAAAGCCGCGGCTCTCCTGACGGGTATCATAATACCCGCGGCTGCCGCCCGACCGCATGGGCGGCGACGATCGTGCTGATCAGCAGCAGCGCGGCATTCGCCTGGTGCGCGACGGCGACGTCGATCAGGACGCCGGTCATCAGCGTGGCGACGCCCAGGAAGATTTGCAGCGTGACGAGTCCGACGACCCAGAAGCCCGCGCGCGAACCGGCGCGCGTTGCGCGGACCGACAGCCAGCACAGCGCGATCGCGGCGGCGAACGCCCACCAGCGGTGGATGAACTGGACGACGACGGGGTTGTCGACCGCGTTGGTCCAGCCCGGCGACAGCATCGGCACGCCGGCCGGGAAGAAGCTGTCGCCCATCAGCGGCCAGCTGGCGAAGGCATAGCCGGCGTCGAGCCCGGCGGTGAAGGCGCCGAACATGATCTGGATGCCAAGCATCCCGATCGCCACCACGCCGACCAGCGGCATGCGCGCCGGCCGGGTGCCCGACAGCGCATCGAGCGCCAGCAGGTCGAGCGCGGTCCAGACGATCCCGCCGAGCAGCGTCAGCGCGGTCATCAGGTGGATGGCGAGGCGGACGTGACTGACGTCGGTCCGGTCGACTAGGCCCGATGCCACCATCCACCAGCCGATTGCGCCCTGCATCCCGCCGAGCGCGAGGATGGCGACGAGGCGCCAGCCATAGCCCGCCGGAATGCGCCGCTTCACCGCGAACCAGATCAGCGGCACCGCGAAGGCGAGGCCGATGATCCGCCCGAGCAGGCGGTGGAGATATTCCCAGAAGAAGATCGCCTTGAAACCGCCGAGCGTCATGTCGCGGTTGAACGCCTGATATTCGGGGATGCGCTGGTAATTGGCGAATTCCGCCCGCCACTGCGCGTCGGTCAGCGGCGGGATGGTGCCGCTGATCGGTTTCCATTGCGTGATCGACAGGCCTGATTCGGTCAGTCGGGTGATGCCGCCGACGACGACCATGGCGACGATGAGTGCGGCGACGATCAGAAGCCAACGGGCGACGGCGCGCGGGCGCGCGGGCGACAGGAAGGCAGCGCTGGGCTGAAGCATGGCAGCGCCTTACGCCTGTTCCGCACCGCCTGCCAGCGGCGTGTGTGCCGTTCTTCACGACGCTTTAATCGATTCGAGCCATCCCTGGCCCGCCGCGATCCGCACGGGACGCATCGCCGCACGCATCATGGGGTGGCGGATGTTCAGTGTGGTCGTGGATATGGAGCATGGCTGTTTCGAAACCGCGATCCATGGTTTCTGGACGCTGGAGACGATCGACGACTTCCGCCGCGCGGTGACGGAGGCCGGCGCACGCATCGAGCGCGTGACCGGCCGGCCGCCGGTCAGCCTGTGCGACTATACCAATGCGTCGATCCAGAGCCAGGAGGTGATCGCTGCCTTCGCCAAGATGGTGGAGCATCCGATTGTCCGGTCGCGCCGCGTCGCGATGTACACCGGCGGCGTCATGGCGAAGATGCAGGCGCAGCGGGCGACCCGCGATCGATCCGAGTTCCGCTTCTTCTCCGATCTGAATGAGGCGCGCGCGTGGCTCTATGCGGATGACGACGCGGCGGATCGCGCCCAGGTCGCGCCGATGATGGCTATCGGTCGCTAAGCCACGACATAGCGGCGCGGCGTCGGGCGAAATATGCCGGCATCGTCGATGTGATGTTGTAACCTTCGGTGGATGTGATTACATCGCGCGGACCGATGCACGCTACGACTCGCCCCAACTGGTTCTATGGCCTCGATCGCCTGGCGATCGGGTTGTCGGGGCTGTGCGTGGTCCACTGTATCGCGACGTCGGTGCTGCTGGCGTTGATGTCGACGGTCGGTGGCCTGCTGGTCGATCCGATTTTTCACGAGATCGGCCTGGTCCTGGCCATCCTGCTCGGCGCCGTCGCGCTGGGGCGCGGCGTGATCGAGCACGGCTATGCCATGCCGGCGTCGATGGGCGCCTTCGGCCTCGGCATCATGGCGGGGGCGATGACGTTGCCGCACGATGGCGGTGGCGGCGAGGCGTTGTGGACGGTGATCGGCGTCGGCCTGCTGGCGTTCGGCCACGACCTGAACCGCCGCGCGACTGCCTGATCCGCTTGCCGCGAAGCCTGCGGCCACTTACGTTCCGGCCATGGCCCATGCCCACCACCATCACGAGCCCCAGGGCGACGACCTGACCGCCAGTGCGCGGGGCGCGCTGGAGAAATCGGGCGAACAATGGACCCAGATGCGCGCCAGCGTCTTCGAGGCGCTGGCCGGGTTCGACAAGCCGGCGTCGGCCTATGACATCGCCGATGCGGTGTCGAAGCGAGAGGGGCGGCGGGTCGCGGCGAACAGCGTCTATCGCATCCTCGACCTGTTCGTCGGCGCGAACCTCGCCCGCCGGGTCGAAAGCGCGAACGCCTATGTCGCCAACGCCCACCCCGATTGCCTGCACGATTGCATCTTCCTGGTGTGCGACTCCTGCGGCCAGATCGTCCATATCGACGACGACGCGCTGACCGGCGGCGTCCGCAACGCCGCGAAGAAGGCGGGCTTCGCGCCCGAGCGGCCGGTGATCGAGGTGCGGGGCAAGTGCGCGAAGTGTGAGGATTCCGCGCAGGCGGGTTGAGGCAGGTTGGTTACAATCGACACCGCTCGCGGAGCGCGGTAAGCGGGTCGGATGAGTGATTTGCCCGAGACTCCGCTGCTTGATCGCGTTCAGACCCCGGCCGACCTTCGCCAGCTGGCGCCGGACCAGCTGCGCCAGCTGGCCGACGAGCTGCGGGCCGAGACGATCAGCGCGGTCGGCACCACCGGCGGGCACCTGGGATCGGGACTCGGCGTCGTCGAGCTGACGACCGCGATCCACTACGTCTTCGACACGCCGCGCGACCGGCTGGTGTGGGACGTCGGCCATCAATGCTATCCGCATAAGATCCTGACCGGGCGCCGCGACCGCATCCGCACGCTGCGCCAGGGCGGTGGCCTGTCGGGCTTCACCAAGCGGTCGGAAAGCGAATACGACCCGTTCGGCGCGGCGCATTCGTCGACCTCGATCTCGGCGGCGCTCGGCTTTGCGATCGCCAACAAGCTGGCGAACAGGCCGGGCAAGGGCATCGCGGTGATCGGCGACGGCGCGATGTCGGCGGGCATGGCCTATGAGGCGATGAACAATGCCGAACAGGCCGGCAACCGGCTGGTCGTCATCCTCAACGACAACGACATGTCGATCGCGCCGCCGGTCGGCGGGCTGTCGGCGTATCTATCGCGGATCGTATCGAGCCGCGGTTTCCTGGGTCTGCGCGAGCAGCTGAAGCGGCTCGCCAAGAAGCTGCCGCGGCCGATCCAGCAGGCGGCGCGCAAGACCGACGAGTTCGCGCGCGGCATGACGATGGGCGGCACGCTGTTCGAGGAGCTTGGCTTCTATTACGTCGGGCCGATCGACGGGCATAACCTCGACCACCTGATCCCGGTGCTCGAGAACGTCCGCGACGCGGAAGAAGGGCCGATCCTGGTCCATGTCGTCACCACCAAGGGCAAGGGCTATGCCCCGGCCGAGGCGGCGGCGGATAAGTATCACGGTGTCCAGAAATTCGACGTCATCACCGGTACCCAGGCGAAGGCGCCGCCGGGGCCGCCGCAATATCAGAACGTCTTCGGCGAACAGCTGGTCAAGGAAGCCGATCGCGATTCGACGATCTGCGCGATCACCGCGGCGATGCCGTCGGGCACCGGCCTCGACAAGTTCGCCAAGGGGCATCCCGATCGCTTCTTCGACGTCGGCATCGCCGAGCAGCACGCGGTGACCTTCGCCGCTGGCCTGGCCGCGCAGGGGATGCGGCCGTTCTGCGCGATCTACTCGACCTTCCTGCAGCGCGCCTATGACCAGGTCGTCCACGACGTCGCGATCCAGAATTTGCCGGTCCGCTTCGCGATCGATCGCGCCGGGCTGGTCGGCGCCGATGGCGCGACTCACGCGGGCAGCTTCGACGTCACCTATCTCGCGACCCTGCCCAACTTCGTCGTGATGGCGGCGGCGGACGAGGCGGAACTCGTCCATATGACGCACACCGCGGCGCTCCACGACACCGGGCCGATCGCGATCCGCTATCCGCGCGGCAACGGCACCGGCGTGGCGCTGCCCGAGACGGCGGAGCGGCTGGAGATCGGCAAGGGCCGGCTGGTGCGCGAAGGCAAGACCGTGGCGATCCTGTCGCTCGGCACCCGGCTGGAGGAAGCACTGAAGGCGGCCGACCAGCTCGAGGCGAAGGGGCTGTCGACGACGGTCGCCGACCTGCGCTTCGCCAAGCCGCTCGACGAGGCGATGATCCGCAAGCTGCTGACGACGCACGAGGTCGCGGTGACGGTAGAGGAGAATGCGGTCGGCGGCTTCGGCGCGCACGTTCTGACGATGGCGTCGGACGAGGGGCTGATCGACGGCGGGCTGAAGCTGCGCACGATGCGGCTGCCCGATCGCTTCCAGGACCAGGACTCGCCGGCGAAGCAATATGCCGAGGCGAAGCTGGATGCCGCGGCGATCGTCGACACCATCCTGTCGGCGCTGCGCCACAACAGCAGCGGCGTGGAGCAGGGCGCGCGGGCGTAACGCGGACGATGCTGCGCTATCCCGAGACGCGGCGCCGTCTCGGGCGTCAGGCTGCGGCCAGTTCGGTGCCGGTCAGCCACGCGAGCGCTTCGCCGCGGTCTGCGAAGATCCGATAGTCGGGCGCGGCGCTGCGCAGCTGGGATGTCAGCAGCGCGGTGCGGGTCAGTATGGCGTTGCGGGCCGAGCCGATGATATTGTCGGCGACGACGGTGGCGAGTCCGGCGACGACCGGCTGCGGCTGGACCGGAAAATCGAGTAAGTCGTAGAGGCCGAGCCTCGTTTCGTGTCCGCCGACGGGATGCCGCGCGAGCAGCGATGCAAGCGCTTGCTGACAGCGAAAGCACGGGTCGGCGGTCCACAGGCCACTCAGCGTCACGGAAGCGACATGGCTTCGCCTAGTCGCGAGAAGGTTAGGCAGCGGTTACGATGAGCGGCGGCCGGGGCGACTGTTTCGTGTAGGCGGCCAGGCATCGGCCCGGCCGCCTGCCGGAACCTCGGCAGCCGGCCGGCCGCGCCCGCGCTATTTCGCGGTCGTCTTCGCCTGCGCCGCCCGCCAGGCTTGGAAGGCGTCGACGGTATCGGACTGCATCAGGATGCGGCTCATCGGGTCGATGACGACATGCGCGCCGGCGGGGACGTCGAGCGACGCGGTGCCGCCGGTCATCGGCAGCTTGTGGACGACGTCGTCGACCTGGACCTCGACCGGCAGCGGGAAGGGCTTGTCGCCCGGCGCGTCCCAGCGCAGCGTCAACTTGTCGTCGCTCCGCTTCTCGATCAGCTTGGGCAATGCAGCCTGGTAGAGGTAAACGTCGAAGAACCAGCCATAATCCTTGCCCGTCACCTGCTTCACATAGGCGATGAATTCGGGCGTAGTGCGGAAGACGGGGGTGAAATTGCCGGGTGCCGGATCGACGCGGCCGTAGACGGTGAGCTTCAGCACCTGCGAGAAGGCGGCGTCGCCGATCGTGTTGCGCAGCGTGTGGAGGATCCAGGCGCCCTTCGAATAGATGTCGCCGCCGCGACCGGGCGCCTTTTCGTAGACGTCCTCGGCGGTCTGCGGCTTGCCGGTGACGAGTGCGGACTTGTTCTGGATGCCCGGGCGGCTGGCCAGCATCATCGCGGTGTAGCGGCCCTCGCCCTCGCGCCAGCGGCCGTAGAGCGGCTGCATATAGGCGGTGAAGCCCTCGTGCAGCCAGAAGTCGTCCCAGTTGGGCGCGGTCATCTGGTTGGCGAACCATTCGTGGCCGAATTCATGCTGGAACAGCCAGTCGAACCCCTCGGGCGCCTTGGCATAGCCGTTGCCGTAGGCGTTGATCGTCTGGTGCTCCATGCCCTTGTGCGGGGTTTCCACGACGCCGAGCTTCTCGTCCGCCCAGGGATAGGGGCCGACGACATGCTCGTAGAAATCGAGCGTCGGCGCGAATTCGGCGAACAGCTCCTCGGCCTGCGCCTTCTCGCCGGGCAGATACCAGTAATTCATCGGCACGCTGTTGCCGTAGAGGCGGCTCTTGTACGTGCCGCTGACCTCCTCGTACGGCCCGACGTTGAGCGCGATGCCGTAGAGGTTGGGGTTTTTCACCTCCCAGTTCCAGGTCGAGCGGCCGTCGGGCAGCCGGTCGACGCCGAGCAGCTTGCCGTTCGACGGCGCCGACAGGCCGGCGGGGACGGTGATGTGGAGCGCGACCTTCTGCGGCTCGTAGGTCGGATAGTCGATGCACGGCCAGATCAGGTCGCAACCTTCCATCTGCACCGCCGTCGCGACCCAGGGCTGGCCGGCCGGGGTCTTCGACCAGACGAAGCCGCCGTCCCAGGGCGCACGCACCGCGGTGTGCGGACGGCCGCCATAGACGATCTTGACCGTCAGCTCGGTGCCGGCGGGCACGCGTTTGGCGAGCTTCAGCGTCGCGCGGCCTTCGGGGTTGCTCCAGCCGACGTCGACGCCGTTCACCTGGCTCATCGTTACGGTGTAGTTCTTGTCGAGATCGATCACGACGCGATCGGTGCGCTCGAGCGTGGTGAAGACCAGCGTCGCGTTGCCGTTTATGACCTCGCGCGCCGGATCGACCTCGATCGCCAGATCGGCGCGGTCGAACTTCAGCTTCTTCTGCGCAGGGTCGAGCGGGCCGCCCGACATCGACGTCTGCGGGGTGATCGGCGGCTGCCCCTTCTCGGCGGCCTGGCCGGCGCTCGCAAGGCTCAGCAGGGCGGCGGCAAGCGGCAGGCGAGGGAGCATCGGTAGTCCTTGCGATCGTGAAGCGAACGGGGTGTGTCGCATCCTTGGGTGGGGGAGGACAAGTGTATACGATGTTGGTATTGGTGTTGGACGTAGCGGGGCACTCAGCCTCCCAAGCCCGTCATGCTGAGCTTGTCTCAGCATCTCCCGGCAAGGAAGGACTACGCCAACCACGAGATGCTGAGACGAGCTCAGCATGACGATTGTGGATACGGGCCGATCGACGAGGGTGGATGACGCGCCCGCCAATCCCGCCTAGCATCGCCACCGTGTCCGATCATGCCGACCAGCTGACGCTCGATCTCGACGGGTGGGAGGGGCCGCTCGACCTGCTCCTGTCGATGGCGCGGTCGCAGAAGGTCGATCTGCGCGCGATCTCGATCCTGGCGCTGGTCGAGCAATATCTGGTCTATGTCGAGCGCGCGCGGCGGCTGAAGCTGGAGCTGGCCGCCGACTATCTCGTGATGGCGGCGTGGCTTGCCTACCTCAAATCGTCGCTGCTGCTGCCGCGCGAGGAGCAGGAGGAGCCCGACCCCGACGATCTCGCGCTGCGGCTGCAACTGCGGCTCGAGCGGCTCGATGCGATGCGCGAGGCGGGCGCGCGGCTGATGGCGCGCGACCGGCTGGGCCGCGACACCTTCACTCGCGGCGCGCCCGAAGGCCTGCGCGTGATCCGCCAGTCGGCGTGGCAGGCGGAGCTGTACGACCTGATCGCCGCCTATGGCCGGGTCAGCGCGCGGACGCGGCCGGTGATGCACGTCGTCGCCGACCGCGAGGTGATGACGCTGGAGGCGGCGCTGGCGCGCGTATCGGAGCTGATCGGGCTGGAGCTCGACTGGACCGCGATCGATCGCTTCCTGCCGCCCGGCTCGGGGCGGTTGCGGCGGTCGGCGCTGGCCTCGTCGTTCCTGGCGGCGCTCGAGCTCGCCAAGCAGGGCCGCGTCGAGCTTCGCCAGCAGGCGCCGTTCGCGCCGCTCTATCTGAAGGCGGCGTCGTGACCCCGCCCGACGACCGCGTCCGCGCGATCGAGGCGGTGTTGTTCGCGGCGACCGAGCCGCTGACGCTCGACACGATCCGCGCCCATGTCGCGGGCACCCCCAACGAGGTGCGCGAGTGCCTCGACCGGCTGGCCGCCGACTATGCCGGGCGTGGCATCAACCTGGTCCGCCGCGGCGACCGCTGGCTGTTCCAGACCGCCGCCGACCTCGCGCACCTGCTGCGCCGCCAGCGCGAGGAGCCGCGACGGCTGAGCCGGGCGGGGATCGAGACGCTGGCGATCATCGCCTATCACGAGCCCGTCACCCGCGCCGAGATCGAGGCGATCCGCGGCGTCGTGATTTCCAAGGGCACGATCGACGTGCTGATGGAGGCGGGCTGGGTCCGCCCCGCCGGGCGCCGCGAGGCGCCGGGGCGGCCGCTGACCTATGCGACCACCCCGGGGTTCCTGGCGCATTTCGGGCTGGAGAGCCGCCGCGACCTGCCCGGCATCGACGATCTGCGCGCTACCGGACTGCTCGACCCCGTCGATCTCGCGATCGAGGCATTGGAGGTGGAAAAGACCGGCGAGGGCGACTAGATACAGGGGAATTTCCAGGAGACATGCCATGGGCAGCTTCAGCCCGATCCATCTGCTCGTCCTCGCCGTCGTCGCCATCCTGCTGCTGGGCGGCGGCCGGTTCTCGAACCTGATGGGGGACGTCGCCAAGGGGGTGAAGAACTTCAAGAAGGGCATGGCCGAGCAGGACGACGACCTGCCGGCGAAGCCGTCCGCCCGGATCGAGGCGAAGAAGGCCGCCGATCCCGCGTTCGACCGCGATGGCAATCAGGTGCGCGACGGCATCCGCGAAGACCGCTGATCGACGCTCGATAGCGCGAGAGGGCCGTGTTCGGCATCGATTCGTCCGAATTCCTGCTGGTCGCGTTCGTCGCGCTGGTGGTGATCGGGCCCAAGGACCTGCCCAAGGCGATGCGGGTCGTTGGCTATTGGGTCGGCCGCGCGCGCGCCGTGTCGCGCCAGTTTCGCCAGGGCTTCGACAATATGGTGCGCGAGGCCGAGCTGGAAGAAATGGAAAAGCGCTGGGCCGCCGAGAATGCGCGGATCATGGCCGAGCATCCGGCGTCGACCAGCGACGCCGCTCCCTCGACAGAGGCTGCGCCGACCGACACGGAGCATGAGGCCGTCCCGGTGATGACCGACAAGCCGATCATGGTCGACCATCCCGTCGTCGAGCCGAGCGATGCCGATCGCCCGGCGCCGCCGCGCGAGGGCGCATCGTCGTGACGACCGAGGTCGACGAGATCGAGGCCAGCCGCGCGCCGCTCCTCGACCATCTGATCGAGCTGCGCCGGCGGCTGCTGTTCTGCATGGCCGCGATCGTCATCGCGTTCGGCGCCTCCTATTTCTTCGCCGAACAGATCTTCGCCTGGCTGGTTCATCCGCTGTTGAAGGCGGGGCAGACCAAGCTGGTCTACACCCAGCTGTTCGAGGCGTTCTTCGTCAAGGTGAAGGTGGCGTTCTTCGCCGCGATGATGATCTCGTTCCCGGTCATCGCCAACCAGCTGTGGCAGTTCGTCGCACCGGGCCTGTACCGTAACGAAAAGCGCGCGCTGCTGCCGTTCTTGCTGGCGACGCCGCTGCTCTTCGCGACGGGCGCGGCGATGGCCTATTATGTCGCGATCCCGATGGCGCTGCACTTCCTGCTCAGTTTCCAGGGCAATGTCGGCGGCGTCCAGCAGGAAGCGCTGCCGACAATGGGCAGCTATCTGTCGATCGTCATGCAGTTCCTGTTCGGCTTCGGCGTGTCGTTCCTGTTGCCCGTGCTGCTGATGCTGCTCGAGCGTGCCGGGATCGTGACGCGCAAGGGGCTGATCGGCGCGCGGCGCTACGCCATCGTCGGCGCCACCGCGATCGCCGCGGTGCTGACCCCGCCCGACCTCATGAGCCAGATCCTCCTCGCGGTGCCGCTGATCGTCCTGTACGAGGCGGCGATCATCGGCATCTGGTTCACCGAACGCCGCCGCGCGAAGGAAGCGGAGACGGCCGAGGGCTGAGGAAGCGCCGGTCGGCGAGCCATCGCAGCAGGTCCGCCGGCTAGCGCCGCGGGATCGGCGCGCTGCAACGCCGCTAATCAAGGAGCCCCAGGGCGACAAAGCATCGTTCCTGGGGCAAGTCATGGGGCGGGTTCATGCTGCCGCTTCGCCGGTCAGAAATGCAGCGAGCGTCCGAGCACCAGCGCGAACGTCAACAACACCGCACCGCCGGCGACGATCACTCGCCAGTCGCGATCGATGGCGAAGGCGCGGGGTGCATCGACGCCTCGCGCCGCGAAGCCGATCGAGATGAAGCCGGCGAGGCCCCCGAACGAGGACGCTGCGGCGGACATGATCGTGATGAACCAGCCGACGGGATTGAGCAGACCGACGATCACCGCGCCGAGCCCCGCCGCCGCATAATAAACGTGGGCGATGCGTTGACGGGCAGGCCGTGTCACCGCGCCGGTGCCGAGCATCGCCGACAGCGTTCGGATCGCCGCGCGGACGACCAGGGTATAGGCCGAGACCCCGACCGCGATCTCGGTCAGGCGAAGGCCAAGCGGATACGGCAGCGCCGCGAGTGCGCCGTGCGGTCCGGTGCCGAGGTCGCCGACGCCGGTCACCCCCGAAAAGCACAGATAGCCAGCGGCGACGAACGCCTCGCTGACCCAGACCAGCCACCAAGCCAGCCGCGCCCGATCGCGTTGCGCACCCCGCCACAGTGCGAACGCGACGATCGACAGTGCGATATTCACCGCGACGCCCGCACAGGCAACGAGGATGGCCGCGCGGGGCGAGGGCGCGTCGCACTGGACATAGAAGGCGCCAATGGTGCGGACATGCCCGCCCTGAAGCACGCAGGTGGCGGCATGGCCGCCGATCTCGTGCCACATCGTCAGGAGCGGCATCAGCAACATGCCCCAACCGGCGATGGTCGGCGAGTCGATCCGTTGTTCGCTCGGCATGCTTTGCCCCCCTTCCGCCAGCAGCTTAGGCGGCGGGAATGGCAAGGCAAGGCGGCGAGCTGGGTTTGATAGCCGAACGAAGAAGGGGCGACCCGTTGCCGGGCCGCCCCTTTTCTAGCTCGCGGCCGCGTCATGGGCGTTCGCCCATGACGTCGAAGCTCGGCGATGCCGAGCCCGGCCGTCCTCGGGTGAGGCGGGCTTGCCCGCCGCACCCTGCGGATTACTTCAGCTCGACGGTCGCGCCGGCTTCCTCAAGCTGCTTCTTGACCTTCTCGGCCTCGTCCTTGTTCACGCCTTCCTTGACGGCCTTGGGCGCGCCCTCGACGAGAGCCTTCGCCTCGGTCAGGCCGAGACCGGTGATCGCGCGGACCTCCTTGATGACGTTGATCTTCTTGCCACCGTCGCCGGTCAGGATCACGTCGAACTCGGTCTTCTCCTCAGCGGCCGGGGCAGCAGCGCCGCCGCCAGCGGCCGGAGCCGCAACCGCCGCAGCGGCCGAGACGCCCCACTTCTCTTCGAGCATCTTCGAGAGCTCGGCGGCCTCGAGGACGGTCAGCTCGCTCAGCTGGTCAACCAGCGCGTTCAGGTCTGCCATGTGTACTTCCTTTGGTGTCGTGGGGGCGTCGCCCCCGGATTGTCGTTCAGTTCAGCCAGTTCGCTACTCGCGCACCGATCCGTATTGGGATCAGGCGGCTTCCTTCTCGGCGTGCGCCGCCAGGACGCGGGCGAGCTGTGCCGCCGGTGCCTGGGCGATCGTGGCGATCTTCGTGGCGGGCGCCACGATGAGGCCGACGATCTTCGCGCGCAGCTCGTCCAGCGACGGGAGCGTCGCCAGCGCCTGCACACCTGCCACGTCGAGCGGCGTCGCACCCATCGCCCCGCCGACGATCTCGAACTTGTCGGTCGTCTTGGCGAAGTCGACGGCCACCTTGGCGGCCGCGACGGGGTCGATCGAGGTGGCGAGGCCGACCGGGCCGGTGAGCATGTCGCTCAGCGAGCCATAGTCGGTGCCGTCGAGTGCGATCCTGGCAAGACGGTTCTTCGAGACCCGATAGGCGCCACCGGCCTCACGCATCTTCGTCCGGAGCTGCGTCGACTGGGCGACGGTCAGGCCGAGGTTGCGGGTGACGACCACCACGCCGACCTCGGAGAAGGTCTGCTTGAGCTCGGCGACGGCTGCGGTCTTCTGATCGCGATCCATGCCATTCTCCACATTGGGGCCCGTCCCTTGTGGGGGCAGGCCCGGTTCACATTGCCGGCGCGCATCGAGGACGAGCGAACTCACCTCGCGGTAGGCCGGCGCGGTGTCCATAGATGGGGAAGGGCACCCGAAAGTGCGGCAGCCCGAACGAGCGCTTATGCGCTGCCGAGCCGATGAATTCCTGTCCCCGCCTCGGTAGGAGATTAAGGCCGCGAGCGGCCACCTACTGTCTTGGACGGACGCCCGGCACAGGGCCGGACTGCGCGCGCCTATACGGGGATAGCCGGGCTGCGTCAATGCGGTGGTTGGGTGGATCACATCCTCCCCCGCCAGGGGGAGGTGGCAGGCGAAGCCTGACGGAGGGGGCGGTAAGCCACGCCCCCCTCGACATGCCCGGCGTCCGCCCCCTCCGTCACGCCTCCGGCGCGCCACCTTCCCCTGGCGGGGGAGGATCATTTTCCCTGAACCGTCACGCAACCGTCACCGTCCCGTCGCGCCGCCTTCACGCCACTGTCGCGCAGCGCCGCCAAGAACGCGGCCATCGGGCAGCTTTGCCCGCATCCTTGATCCGGGGGGATTGCCATGACCACGACGACCGACGCCTTCGCCTATGACGACGGCGATATCGACACCAACCGCAGCCACGGGCGCCACCTCAACGATCTCGTCGCCGAACGCTATTCGCGTCGCCAGACCCTGATGGGCGGCATTTCGGCGATGGCGGCGGCGGCATTCGGCAGCGCGATGCTAACGGGCTGCGACGACGACGGCGATCGCAACGACGCGATCACCGTCTCGGCGGGCAGCGCGGTGGCGACCGCCGCCGGCAAGACGGTGACGCTCGTCGGCACCGTGACGGGGTCGGGCGGCCGGTCGAGCGGATGGCAGCAGACCAGCGGTCCGACGGTCGCACTGACCGACGCCGGCGACGGCAAGGCGACGTTCGTCGCACCCGGCGTCGCGACCGCGACCACGCTCGGCTTCCGCTTCGCCGGCACGTCGTCGGGCGGCACCACCAGCACCGCCGACACCACCGTCACCGTCGCGCCCGCCAGCCTCGACTTCACCGCCGTGCCCAAGAGTCTGGCCGACGTCGTCGCCGTGCCCGCCGGCTATTCGGTCACCGTCCTGTATCGCCTGGGCGACCCGATCAGCGGCAGCGTCGCCGCCTATGCCAACGACGGCAGCGACACCAACTTCGCCGGGCGCGCCGGCGATCATCACGACGGCATGAGCTATTTCGGCCTCGCCGCCAGCGGCACGTCCGCCGACACGTCGAATTCGTCGCGCGGCCTGCTGGTGATGAACCACGAGAATATCACGCAAAGCTATCTCCACCCCAACGGCCCGACGTCGACCAACGGCGTGCGTCCCACCGCAGAGGTCATCAAGGAGATCGAGGCGCACGGCGTCAGCGTCGTCGAGATCACCCGCGCGTCGACCGGCGCGTGGAGCTATGTCGCGGGCAGCAGCCTCAACCGCCGCGTCACGCCCTTCACCCCGACCAGCTTCTCGGGGCCGGTCGCGGGCAATGCGCTGCTCTTCACCGCCTATTCGCCGACCGGGGTCGCTGGCCGCGGCACGATCAACAATTGCGCCAACGGGACGATGCCCTGGGGCACCTACCTGACCTGCGAAGAGAATTGGGCGGGCTATTATCGGCGCGAGGCGGGCGACAATGCGCGTCGTGCCGCGGCGCTAGGGGCGAAGTCGGTCGTCGCCTTCACCCGCTACGGCCTCAGCACCGGGTCTGGCGATACGCTGCGCGTGGGCAATTACGGCTGGGCCACCGCCGCCGCGGGGGATTCGCGCATCGCGAAGTTCAACGCGACCGTCGACGCGACCAAGCCCGCCAACGGCACCGGCGACTTCCGCAACGAGCCCAACCAATATGGCTGGGTGGTCGAGATCGACCCCTATGACCCCAGCTCGACCCCGCGCAAGCGCACCGCGCTCGGCCGCATGAACCACGAGGGCTGCTGGCCCGGCCGCACCGTCGCCGGGGTCAAGCCCGCCTTCTACATGGGCGACGACGCGCAGAACGAATATATCTACAAATTCGTGTCGAACACCGCCTGGTCGGCCGCCGATGCGACGCCGTCGAGCCGCCTGGCGATCGGCGACAAGTATCTCGATTCAGGCACGCTCTACGTCGCGCGCTTCAACGCCGACGGCAGCGGCCAGTGGCTGCCGCTGGTGTTCGGCCAGGGGCCGCTCACCGCGACCGGCTACGCGACCTATGCCTTCGCCGATCAGGCCGACGTGCTGACCCACGCGCGCCTCGCCGGCGACGCGCTGGGCGCGACCAAGATGGACCGCCCCGAATGGACCGCGGTCAACCCGGTGACGGGCGAGATGTACTGCACGCTCACCAACAACTCGTCGCGTACCGTCGCCAACACCGACGCCGCCAATCCGCGCGCCTATACCGACCCCAAGACGACCGGCGGCCAGACCAACGGCAACGCCAACGGCCATATCGTCCGCCTGCGCGAGACCGGCGACACGACCGAGGCGACCAGCTTCACCTGGGACATCTATGCGTTCGGTTCTGGCGCCGACCTGAATGCGCAGAACATCAACCTGTCGTCGCTCGACGCGACCAACGACTTCTCGTCGCCCGACGGCCTCTGGTTCGCACGGTCGAGCAACGTATCGGGCCAGGGCACGCCGCTGCTGTGGATCGAGACCGACGACGGCGCCTATACCGACGTCACCAACTGCATGCTGCTCGCGGCGATCCCCGGCACGGTCGGCGACGGCGGCACGCGGACGATCACCAATACCCTGGGGTCGACCAGCGGCACCCAGGCGACGCGGGTCGGCAAGACGTCGGGCGCCAGCCTGAAGCGCTTCCTGGTGGGGCCGAAGGAGTGCGAGATCACCGGCATCGACACGACGCCCGATGGCCGCTCGCTATTCGTCAACGTCCAGCACCCCGGCGAGAACGGCGGCCCGTCGAACATCACCTCGACCTGGCCGCAAAGCCAAGCGACCGGCACCGGCACCGGCCGCCCGCGCTCCGCGACGATCGTCATCACCAAGAACGACGGGGGGATCGTCGGGATTTGAGGCCCCCCGTCATCCCGGCCTCGAGCCGGGATTCATGGTTCCGCGGGCGACTGTGTCCGATCTTGAGTTCAGTCGCTCGCCGCATGATGGATCCCGGGTCGAGCCCGGGATGACGTCGGGGGCGGCCTCCCCAACCTCCGTCATCCCGGCCTTGAGCCGGGATCCATGACTCCGCAGGCGACTGCTTCCGTTTTCGAGACCCTACCGCCGACGCGGTGCCCCGCGGTTGGGGCCGCCGCGGGCGGGGCCGCCGCGCGGCGGGCCGCGGCGCGGACCGGCGCCGGTGTCGTTGCTGCGCACGGGGGCGGGGCCGCCCTCGGCCGGCTCGATGCGGATGCCGCTTTCGTCCTCGCCGTTGGAGCCGGCGGTTTTGATGACCGCCGCTGCGAACTTCGCCGCGATCGCGCGCGGGATCTGGAAACCCGTCTCGTTCGGCTGGATGCGGATCGCGCCGACCTCGTTCTTGGTGATGTTGCCGCGGCGGCAGATCAGCGGCAGGATCCAGCGCGGGTCGGCATTGTGGCGCCGGCCGACGTTCATGCGGAACCACACCGTATCGTCGAAGCCCTCGCGATGTGCGGGCTGGCTGCGCTCGGGCGCGCGGTCGATCATGTCCTCGGGCGCGGGCAGTGCCGCGCGGCGGGCGTGGACCAGCGCTTCGGCCAGCTCCTGCGCGCTTTTCTGCGCCACCAGCTCGGCGGCGAGGACGCGATCCTCGTCGTCGACCTCGACGGGCTCGAGCAGCATTGTCATCAACCGCTCGCGATCCTTCTCGCGGATCATCTGCGCGGTCGGCACCGGCTCCCACCGCGCCGCGATCCGCGCCGAGCGCAGCATCGCCTCGGTCCGCCGCTGGCGTGGATAGGGCACGACGAGCACCGCGGTGCCCTTGCGCCCCGCGCGTCCGGTGCGGCCCGACCGATGCTGCAGCGTTTCGGCATCGCGCGGCAGCTCGACATGGACGACCAGGCTGAGCGAGGGCAGGTCGATGCCGCGCGCGGCGACATCGGTCGCGACGCACACCCGCGCACGCTGGTCGCGCAGCGCCTGCAACGCCTGGTTACGCTCGTTCTGCGAATGCTCGCCCGACAGCGCCACCGCCGCGAAGCCGCGCTCGGTCAGGCTGGCGTGGAGGTGGCGGACATTGTCGCGCGTCGCGCAGAACAGCATCGCCGTTTCCGCCTCGTAATAGCGCAGCAGGTTGATGACCGCGTGTTCGATGTCGGCGGGCGCCACCGCGATGCCGACATAGTCGATGTCGCCATGGCCGCGATCCTCGCCGATCGTCGCGATGCGCAGCGCGTCGCGCTGGTACGTCTTGGCGAGCTGGACGATCGGGCGCGGCATCGTCGCCGAGAACAGCAGCGTCCGCCGCTCGGTCGGGGTCGCGTTGAGCAGCGTCTCCAGATCCTCGCGAAAGCCCATGTCGAGCATCTCGTCGGCCTCGTCGAGCACCGCGACCTTCAGCGCCGACAGGTCGAGCGCGCCGCGTTCGAGGTGATCGCGCAACCGGCCCGGCGTGCCGACGACGATGTGTGTGCCGTGGCCAAGCGAACGCCGCTCGCGCGAGGCATCCATGCCGCCGACGCAGGTCGAGATCCGCGCGCCCGCGCCCTGATAGAGCCAGGCCAGCTCCTTGGCGACCTGAAGCGCAAGCTCGCGCGTCGGCGCGATCGCCAGCATCATCGGCAGGCCGGGGGCGGGCAGGCGGCCATCCTCGCCGATCAGCTCGTCGCTGGCGGCAAGGCCGAAGGCGACGGTCTTGCCCGACCCGGTCTGGGCGGACACGAGCAGGTCGCGGCCGTGCGCCTCGTCGGCGACCACGGCGGCCTGGACGGGGGTAGGCTCGGTATAGCCACGTGCGGAGAGCGCTTCGGCGAGCGCCGTCGGGAGAGTCGCGAATGTCATGGAAGGCGCCACATAGGCGCTCGGCGGGGAATTTGCCATGTCTGGTCTGGCGGCTTTCCCCTCGTCGCGATCTAACCCACGGTTTTAACATGATTAGTGGCGGGTTTCCGTCGCTTGCAGGATCGTGCTGGCGACACGGGAGCCATGTCAATGACCGATCATCGGCAATTTCATTACGCCAGGGCAGAGGCTGAACGGGAAGCGGCGCAACACGCCACCTGTATCGAGGCGGTGCGCGTACATTGCGCCCTGGCAGACCTCCATTTGGCACTGGTCGAACCGGAAGACGACGAGGGGGAGCCTGACCGACCATAACAACCCATCGTCATCCCGGCCGCGAGCCGGGATCCAAGGCGCCGCGAGCGACTGTCTCGACCCTCCAGCCTAAACGCCCGCCGCACGCTGGATCCCGGGTCGAGCCCGGGATGACGAATGCGTGGGAAGGCGATCATCGAGCGTCGGAGCGTTAGGGTGCCGGGCGAACCCTGGCGCGGCGGCTAAACTCCAAACATGACAGCAACATGGTGCGCCCCGCGGCCAGCGCGCCGATAAACCCGGTTGTACCCCCAGTAACCGCCGCAATTCCGCCAGCGACAGCGTCCCCCGCCATGCCGCGCGCCTAGGCCTCCGACATGAACGATACGTCATAAACCGTGCCCTTTCCGCCACACGAGCTACGTCATCACCGCTGACGCAAACGGGCCGTATTTACGCCCACCCCAGACGGGCGCAGTCCTGGCGGCAAGGCACTGCCAGCGTTCTTTCCGTGGGGGGGAGGACGGACGTCCGGGGCGAGGTGGGTCACGATTGACCCACCCCGCCGCGGCGGCGCCGATCGTGACGACTAAGGACAACCCCCATGACCATCTCCACCGTCCCGCTACGTGCATTGCTGCTCCGCGGCGCCGCTATGTCGCTCGTGGCCGCGCTCGGCGCCGGGCTGGCGACGCCCGCCTTCGCCCAGGATGCCACGCCGCAGCAGGCGACCCCGGCCCCGGCGGCGCCCGCAACCACCGATGCCGAGCAGCCGCAGGGCGGCGACATCGTCGTCACCGGCACGCTGTTCCGCCGCACCGATACCGAAACGCCGTCGCCCGTCACCGTGCTGACCGCCGACAATCTCGCCCGCGCCGGCATCACCACCGCCGCGGATGCGGTGCGGTCGATCTCGGCCGACAATTCGGGCTCGGTGCCGACCGCCTTCGCCAACGGCTTCGGCGCTGGTTCGTCGGGCGTCTCGCTGCGCGGCCTGACCGTCAACTCGACGCTGACGCTCGTCGATGGCGTGCGCACCGCCTATTATCCGCTCGCCGACGACGGCCAGCGCTCGTTCGTCGACCTCAACACCATTCCCAACGCGACGATCGACCGCGTCCAGGTGCTGAAGGACGGCGCCTCGTCCAGCTACGGCGCCGACGCGATCGCGGGCGTCGTCAACATCATCACCAAGAAGGAGATTACCGGCCTGTCGGGCACCGTTGAGGCGGGCGTCACCGGGCGCAAGGACGGCGGCGAGCAGCGGGCGACGCTGACCGGCGGCTATGGCAAGCTCAGCGAACAGGGCTTCAACGTCTATGTCAGCGGCGAATACCAGCACGACGACGCGATCTATGCCCGCAAGCGCGGCTTTCCCTACGACACCGCCGACCTGACCTCGATCGGCGGCGACAACAACAACCCGGGCTCGATCGTCCCCGGCACCACGACCAGCGCGATCGTCGCGCCGACGACGCAGACGATCCCCGGCAACATCCTGTCCGGCTCGGGCATCGTCACCGGACCTTGGCAGGTGCTCAACCCCGCCGGCTGCCGCCCGGGCCAGATCCCCGTGTCGGGCAGCGCCGGCAACGGCTGCGAGCAGAATACCGCACGCGACTATGGCCAGATCCAGCCGTCGCAGACGCGCTATGGCGGGACGATCCACGGCACGCTTCAGATCAACCCCGATACCCAGGCCTATGCCTCGATCAGCTATTTCCAGAACGAGGTGACGTCGAACGGTTCGCCCTCGACGATCCGCGCGGCGAACCCGATCAACACGCTGTCGATCGTGCTGCCCGCGACGCTTAGCAACGGCCAGCTCAATCCCAGCAATCCGTTCGCGGCGAACGGCCAGGCAGCGGCGATCCGCTATCTGTTCGGCGACATCGCGCAATCCTCGTCCTATCGGAACCGCGTCCTGCGCAGCCAGGTCGGCATCACCGGCAAGTTCGGCGACGGCTGGGGCTATCAGGTCGATGCGACCGCGGCGAAATCGTGGCTGACGATCACGCAGGACGGCTATATCAACCTGCCGGCCCTGACCAATGCGATCAACACCGGCAGCTACAATTTCGTCAATCCCGACCTGAACTCGGCCGCGGTGCGCAGCGCGCTGTCGCCGACGGTGGTGACGCAGGCGACCAGCGACCTCGACATGATCCAGGGTACGCTGACCAAGGACGTGTTCCAGCTGCCGGGCGGCCCGTTGCAGGTCGGCGTTGGCGGATCGTTCCGTTACGAGGCGGTCAACGATCCCAATCAGAACGCCAGCGCGCAGACGATCAACCTCAACCAGTTCACCGCGGTCGGCAGTCGCAAGGTGACGTCGGGCTATTTCGAGATCAACGCGCCCGTCCTGACCTCGCTCGAGATCGACGGCTCGGGCCGCTACGACCATTATTCCGACGGCTTCAGCAACTTCTCGCCCAAGATCGGCGCGAAGTTCACCCCCATCCGCCAGTTCGCGATCCGCGGCACCTTCTCCAAGGGCTTCCGCGCGCCGTCCTTCGCGGAGAAGGGCGGCTCGGTGATCGGCTTCACCAGCGCGCGGCCGCCTTGCTCGATCCAGGTCCAGCACGGCGCGACCGCCAACGGCGACGGCACCTGTTCGGGCGGCAGCTCGTACAACCAGGCCTATGGCATCGGCTTCAACACCATCGGCGACGCCAATCTCGCGCCGGAAAAGTCGACCAGCTATACCGGCGGCATCATCGCCCAGCCGACCCGCTGGCTCAGCCTGACCGCCGACTACTACAACATCAAGAAGACCGGCGTCATCACCGCGGCGCCGCTCAGCAACACCGCGCTGTCGGCCTATTACGCCGGCGGGACGCTGCCGACCGGCTATTCGATCACCCCCGATGCGATCGATCCCAGCTTCCCCAATGCGCCGCGACGCGCATTGTTCGTCAACGGGCCGTTCGCCAACGCCGCCGCGCTCAAGACGTCGGGCATCGACTTCGCCGCCCAGCTCTCGTTCCGCCCGCGCGACGACATCCACTTCACCAGCCGGGCCGAAGCGACGTACATCCTCCACTATCGCTTCAAGTCCGACGACGGCAGCGACTATGTCGATTACGTCGGCACCCAGTCGCCCTACGTCACCTCGTCGGGCGCGGGCACGCCGCAATGGCGCGGCAACTGGCAGAACAGCCTCGACGTCGGCCGCTACTCCCTCAACGCCACCGCTTATTATGTCGACGGCTACAAGGCGGTGGGCATCGACCAGTTCGGCGGCAGCGATTGCGCGTCGAGCAGCACGTACCAGGGCAGCGATCCCAACTTCAATTGCCGGGTGAAGAGCTTCATCGACGTCGACCTGAACGCCAGCATGAAGGTGAACGACCAGTTCCAGCTGTACGTCAACGTCATGAACCTGCTCGACGCCCGCGCCCCGCTCAACGCGGGCAACTATGCCGCGACCAACTACAACCCGACCTATACCCAGGCGGGCGCAGTCGGCCGCGCCTTCCGGATCGGCGCGAACTTCACGTTCTGACGCCGTAACGGGGGGGAGGGGCGTCGCGCCGTGCTGGGAGCGCGGCGCCCCTTTCGTGCATGGTGGACAAGCCGCACCACTTCCGCTAAGCGCCGCCGCTTCCAACGTAAGCTGGAACCGTGCGGGAGGATGCGAAGGCGTCCGCCTGGACCGCTAAACTTGAACGATCGCGCCGGGGCGAGGCCTCCCGCGATCCTACAGAGTGAGTGACATGGCAAAGAAGATCACAGGTTACATCAAGCTGCAGGTGCCCGCGGGCGCTGCCAATCCGTCGCCGCCGATCGGCCCGGCGCTGGGTCAGCGCGGCGTCAACATCATGGAATTCTGCAAGGCGTTCAACGCCCAGACCGGCGACATGGAAAAGGGCGCGCCGCTGCCCACCATCATCACCGTCTACGCCGACCGTTCGTTCTCGTTCGAGACGAAGACGCCGCCGGCCACCTTCCTCATCAAGAAGGCGCTGAACCTCAAGTCGGGCTCGAAGGAGCCGGGCAAGACGTCGGCGGGCACGATCAAGCGCTCGCAGCTGTCGGAGATCGCCCAGGTCAAGATGAAGGACCTGAACGCGAACGACATCGACGCGGCGACGAAGATCATCGAAGGCTCGGCCCGCGCGATGGGCCTCGAAGTGGTGGAGGGCTAAGACCGTGGCCAAGCTGAGCAAGAAGCAGAAGTCGCTGTCGATCGACGCCGAGAAGCTGCACGGCATTGCCGAGGCGATCGACCTCGCCAAGCAGAACGCGACGTCGAAGTTCGACGAGACCATCGAGGTGTCGCTGAACCTGGGCGTCGACCCGCGTCACGCCGACCAGATGGTCCGCGGCGTCGTCAACCTGCCCGCGGGCACCGGCAAGACCGTCCGCGTCGGCGTGTTCGCGCGCGGCGCCAAGGCCGACGAAGCACGCGCCGCCGGCGCCGATGTCGTCGGTGCCGAGGATCTGATGGAAACCGTCCAGGGCGGCACCATCGACTTCGACCGCTGCATCGCGACCCCGGACATGATGGGCGTCGTCGGTCGCCTCGGCAAGGTGCTGGGCCCCAAGGGGCTGATGCCGAACCCGAAGCTGGGCACCGTCACCATGAACGTCGCCCAGGCGGTCAAGGACGCCAAGTCGGGCCAGGTGGAATACCGCGTCGAAAAGGCCGGCATCATCCACTCCGGTATCGGCAAGGCGAGCTTCTCGGCCGAGGATCTGCGCCGCAACTTCGACGCGCTGGTCGATGCGGTCGTCCGCGCCAAGCCGTCGGGCGCCAAGGGCAAGTACGTCAAGAAGGTCGCGATCTCCTCGACGATGGGCCCGGGCATCAAGGTCGACACCGCCGAGGTTGCCGGCGCCTAATGCGCCGACAACCGGACGGCCGGCCGGCGGCGCCGTCAGGCGACCGTCCGACGTCACGGGATTGACGCCCGTGGCGTCCGCCTGAGGAAAGTAGCAAAAGGGCCGGGAGCGATCCCGGCCCTTTTTGCGTCTACGGCCTGCGTACCCGAAACCCGTGATGCCGAACTCGTTTCGGCATCTCCGTCAGAAGGCGCGTGCCGTCGCCTGATCAGGGCGCCGTCGTCCCGACGACCGCCACCGTCCCGATCGCCCCGCGCCGCCGCGCGAGGACCTGCTGCTCCGACAGGGGCTTGCCCATCGCGATCCGCGGTTGGTTGCGCTCCGGCGCGCCACGCTGGGCAAAGCCGACCGCGACGATCAGCGCCAGCACGATCGCGGCGATGCCGCCCAACGCGATGTACGAGGTCTTTCCGGCCTTCATCGACACGCTCCCGAAGTGAAGATCGCATCAAACTCTTCGCAAAGAAAAGAGCCGCACCGGGCAGATGACGGGCAATATTTCCTTACGATAAGGTGCGGACGGCGATCCGCCGGCGTCCGGCCCGAACGCGCTTCCGCTTGCCCCCGAACAGCGCGCGATCCTGCCCCGCCTCGCCCCCGGGTTTCGCCTTCGACCAGCCGCCGACCTGCGCCAGGTCGGGCAGCGCCACCCGCTCGGGTGCCCAGCTCGCCTCGCCACGCGCCCGCCGCCCCGCCTCGGCCAGCTCGAACCGCTCACGCTCGCGCGCCTGGGCCAGCCGGTACATCACCGCGATCCGATAATGATGCGCGTCCTTCGACTCGCCCCGCTTGCGCTTGAGATGCGCCGGCTCCGCCAGCAGCCGTGCCTCCTTCTGGTGCAGGTACAGCAGCTGCAGCGCCTGGTTCGCGGTCATCGGCGGGATCGGCGGCGGGTCGTTGTGCCGCCACGCCTCGGCGGCGCCGCTGCCGTCGAGGCCCTGCGCCAGCAGCGCGAGCTCAATCCGGTCGTACCCCGTCTCCAGCGCCAGCCGCATCTCGCGCGCGAACACCGGATCGCGCCGCCGCCGCGCATAGAAGCTCGCATGGCTGAACCCAGCCGCCGCCGCGGCCAGCCGCACGTTCGCCGTCGCCGACAGCGCCAGCAGAAACGCCTGCTCCGCCGCCCGCGTGATTCCGCCCGGGCGGTTACGCCGCCACTGGCTGCCCCCCGCCGTCCGCACCCGATGAAGCCCCTCTACCTCGCCATCGTCGGGCGTCGCCGCCGACACCACCAGCGCCGCCGCCCAGGCGGTCGCGAACGCCGGATGCTTCGCCCGCCGCTTGGTTAAGGTCGACCGATGCACCCCCAGCGCCCGCGCCGCCTCGCGCACGTTGCCGCACCGCGCGAGCGCTGCGAGGAAGGCTTCGTTCTCGGCGAGCTGCCGGGGAGAAAGGGGACGCGCCATCGATCAGGGTGACAGCGCGGAAAGTCCTACATTGCAAGCGGCGGGGGATCATCCCAGCGGTGGCACGCGCATCGAAATAGCGCTGTGGAGCGCATGTCCGCTCGCGCCACCATGCACCACCAGAGCGGCCAGTCCGCTATCGCTCCCAGGAGCAAGCGGTCGTGAGACGATCAAGCAGCCGTTGTCACAGCAACAGGCGTTGCCCAAACGGGAACGGCATAGCCGGCCAGAAAATTGGGTGTGCGGCCTTCGTCTGGCACCGTCACTCCGAGGGCAACAGGATGGCGGACAGTATCTCTAGCGCCAAGCCGCAGGCCAGAAGGGCTAGGCGAGCGGATTCGAATCGTTACGAGCGGCCTCGACCGCCTCGATGCATTCAGCCAACAGCGCCGCGGCGAGGGTGTTGCCCTGCAGGTCGGCCTCAGCGAGCGCTTCCTCCAAAAGGCCGAAAAGTCGATCGAGGTTGCCGTCTTTCGTCATACGATGCCTCAAGACCGAGCGGATCGGATACGCTATGTGTCTCTACGCGTCCACGCCAACACCACAAACATAGGCTAGTAGCCACATGGCATCATTCGACGGAAATCTCGATCTCGCCAAGACGCAGGTCGCGCTGCGGGCGCTGCGCTATGGTCATTTTCCCGCGGACATATTCGATGAATATGCGTGGGACATGATGCTGCATGCGTATATAGCCGCGCTGCGAAAGCAGACGATCTATATCGACAACCTGGTAAATCTGACGTCGAAGAGTAAGAAAGTCGGAGACCGTTGGGTTAGCCATCTCCTGAAACTCGGTATCGTCGAGGTGGACGACGAGATCATAAAGTTGAGTGACGAAGGATTCGAGCGAATGGACAGATACCACGACTTGTCGCTTGAACTTACGACCACGTAGCTTGGCTATAAACGACTGACGGAGACGCCAGACGTTCAGATGTGGATGCTTGACCGCATGTAGTGTCTGCGCGGGCCTGGCACCTTGGGCAATCTGGCTGTCGCTGACAGCGCCTGCTTCGTCGCAAGCGTGATCACACCCGCTCGCGTTCACCGCCATTGGCTGCCGCCCGGCTGTTCGCACCCGGCGTAGTCCCTGCACCTCGCCGTCGTGAGGCTGCGCGACCGCCACCCCCAGCGCCGCCGCCCAGGCCGTCGCGAACGCCGGATGCTTCGTCCGCCGCTTGGTGCAGGTCGACCGGGCCCACGCCCAGCCCCTGCGGCGCCTCGCAAACGTTACCGCATCGCCCCAGCGCACACAGGCAAGGCTTCCTTTTTAGCCAGATGCCGGGGAGAGGGGGTGCCATCGGGCTAGGTGACAGCGCAGGAAGTCCTGCATTGCAAGCGGCGGGGGTTGGGCGATCGGCGTCCGGTCGGCGCATGCCTAGGCGAGAGTCGCTGAACACATGTCTGCTTCTGCCATCATGCCCACCGGAAGCGGCCATTCGGCTTTCGCCCCAGAAGCGTTGGGGTGGACGCCCCCTGACGGCATCGATGTGCCAGAGTGGAGGTGTTGAAGCACCACTGCAGGAGGCGTCCATGGAAGAGGTTA
>NZ_JACIEV010000017.1 GCF_014197105.1 Sphingomonas jinjuensis
GCAGCGCCCACCTGATACGGAGCGAGTCCCCCGGTGATTGGCGTCAACAGCCATCCGCCACGCCGCTCACACATATGCCTTTTTCAACAGTCTCGGTCGGTTTTGACACCGGCGCCCCGAGCCATCGCGGTGTAATGTCGGGTGACGACGACGCGATTGCCTAGTCGTCAGATTTCGATACCTTTCCCTCATAACGACAGGAGGGGACGATGGCCGTTTATGTGGTGACGTGGAATCTTAATCAGGAGCGATCGAACTACGCGCAGGCGCGACAGGTATTTATCCAGCATCTTGAACGTTATCAGAACGTCAAGGACTCCGGGCTGGAAACGGTTCGGTGGATTTCGACAAGTTCGACGGCTACGCAGGTGGATGCCGATCTTCGCCAGAAGCTGGACAACAACGACCGGCTTTTCGTCTCCAAGCTCAACAGCGGTGAGCATCAGGGATGGCTTAACAAGGCGACCTGGGAATGGATCAACGCTCGTCTGTGACGCCATAAACCGTTGGAGCCGGTGAGGTGGCTCTCACCGGCTTCATACGTTGGCCGCACATCCAATACTACGAGGCAAAAAGGTCTACCTTTCTCCCCAGCCTGTGCAAAGTTGGACGACGTTGGACGGTAAAGGAGGCACCGGAAAGCCAGTTATGGATGTTGTCGATCGACAGACCCGAAGCCGGATGATGGCGGGTGTGCGGAGCAAGCATACCACCCCGGAGTTGGCCGTTCGCAAGTTGGCTCATAAGCTCGGATATCGCTTTCGGCTGCATCGACGCGACCTCCCAGGGAGCCCCGATCTCGTGTTTCCCAAACATCGCGTTGTTGTTCAGGTGAACGGCTGCTTCTGGCACGGTCATGACGGATGTCGTCACGCTGCTACGCCCAGCTCCAATGTCGAGTTCTGGCGAAAGAAAATAGATGCCAACCGCGCCCGGGATGCTCGCACGACAACTGAGCTGACCGGAATGGGATGGACGGTGTTGATCGTGTGGGGGTGCGAGATCAGGGATGAAGTAGCGCTAGTATCCAGGCTCCGCGCTGCCATGCCGTCTTGAGCCGCCGGCGTCAGGAACCGCCTAGTGTATCTTTGAGGCGGTCGACGAAGTCGTCGAATGCCGCAACGGCGCCTGGTTCTCCCTCAACGATGTTTGACAGGTTATAGGCGGCGCGAAGAATGCCGTTGTTGGCGAAGGCGCGCAAACCGGTGTGTCGTGTGCCACCGCGGGTTTGCCCGTCGATCATCTCCGCCGTGACGATCGTGCCGAAGAACACGCGGGGAGCTTGCGAGTTTTCTGCGGTCCAGGTTTGAAGGTGTCCGCTGATCTGGGGCATCCAGCTTTCCCAGACGTTCGACAGATCGGAGCGGCCTTTCACCTCCCCCACTAGCGTTACCACGTCGTTGAGCAGCACCTTTATGTCGGGGCGGTTGCCCCCGGCCACGAACTCGCAGACCAGCCGGCCACCAAAGCGGAGGCGTTTGCGGGCGAGGAGGTCGACGCCAGGGCTCCAGGCTTCCCAACTTTCGTCCGCACACTGCGTCTCGACCGCTATGCCACGGATTGAGAAGGCTGCGGTCAGAAGCGATTTGAGAATCAGAACAGCATCGTCGCCGGCGAGATTGCGAACTTGGCCGTCGATGCGAGCGCCAGTGATGGTCAGCACGGTGCACAGCGCCAGCTCGGCCGATCGGGCCGTGGTTGGATGAAGCTCTGCCAGAATGCCGTTGATCCACTCGGCGAAGCCAGCGAGCCGATCGGTGGTGACCACTCGGCCCGCCTCTCGGTTGGCGGCCAAGGTTTCCGGCGAGAGGGTTAGGCCCGCTGCCTTCCACCCGGGCTGGAGCTTTACCGAGAGCTTCCGGGTAAGGCCCGCCAGATCGAGATACCAACGTGCGGCAAGCGGTTCGGCCGCCAGGATGTCGGTCGTACAAGAGAACAGGGCGCCTTGCGCTTCAAGACGATCGGCGAGAGCGACGACGGTGCCTGGGAGCTTGGCCGCGGCGGCGAGCTTTCGATCGCGTGCGGCGATCTGCGCGGTAGCATCTGCGTCGCCGCCTACCAGCGCGTTCCAGTCGATTGGTGCGAGCTGCGGGTACATCATCCGCGATCGTCTGCCTCTGCCCGACCGGCCGCTTGCTCGACAGCTTTTAACAGCACTTGCCGCGCCCAGGTGGACGTATCCAAGTGGACGGAGCCGGCAGCTTCATCCATGCGTCGCTTGTCGTCCGGTGTGACCCGGATTTGCAGAAAATCCGTTTTGGGAGCGCGGCGGCCGTGTTGCATTGTGAGGCGATCTAAACGAGAACAGAGAATGATGCTGTCTCACGTTGTAACACGATTAGATAAGGTAGGTGGGCGGTGAAGCTCACGGTCGTCGATTTGTTCTCCGGTGCGGGAGGAATGAGCACTGGCTTCCACCGCCACGGTGCGTTCGAGATCGTCGGCGCGGTCGACCTTGAGAAGGGTAAGCCGGGCAACGGCGTTAGTGCCGGCACGTCGACGATGTGCAATCCAACCTACCGGCGCAACATCGGCATCGAGCCTTGGAACCAGGACATCGCGCGTCTCGACCCGAAAGCCCTGATGCGCCGGCTCCGGCTCCGTCGTGGCGCCCTCGACGTTCTGATTTCGTGTGCGCCATGTACCGGCTTCTCGCAGAAAAACGCCGCGAACCACGTTACCGACGATCCGCGCAACAGCCTGATCGGTCGCACGGGTGACTTTGTGGACGCGTTGCTGCCTCGCTTCCTCGTAATGGAGAACGTCAAGGAGCTGGTTACGGGAGTGCAGCGTCATCACTATGATGCCTTGCGCACCCGGCTTGCCGGGTTGGGCTACGACATGCATGCAGGCGTGCACGATCTCTCAACCCTCGGTCTGCCTCAGCGACGGACCCGCGCCCTGCTTATCGCCGTGCGAGACGGCAAGGCGGCACCGCTGCCTCATCCCACAAGCGTGATCCGGACAGTCCGGGATACGATCGGCTATCTCCCGCCCGTGGAGGCCGGAGTTGTGCATGAGAGCGACCCGATGCACGTCGCTCCGCGTCTTACGGCGCGCGTCCTAGAGCGGATCAAGGCTATACCCAAGAACGGCGGATCGTGGGCAGACATCATGGGCGATCCGAAACGGAGCGCGGCCAAGAAGCGCGAACTGCTGACACCTTCCATGTTCCGGGCGAGGCCTGGGTCGTTCCCCGACGTGTACGGCCGGCTTTGGTGGGATAGACCTGCGATCACGATCACCCGGGAATGCGCGCACGTTGGAAATGGACGGTATGTTCATCCGGAGCAGGATCGTCTTCTCACCGTACGTGAAATGGCGCTGCTCCAAGGCTTTCCCACGGATTACATGTTCGAGGGAACGCTGACGGCGCGATACAATCAGATCGGAGATGCTGTGCCGCCAATGATAGCAGCACAGATTGCTACTCACGTCGCATCGCTTGCCCGCTATCCCACGCGAGTGCAAAAACAAAAGCAAGCGATCTGTTGAGCAAGGATGGTCTTGGCTACGGCGCATCAAGATAGAGTACGCGAGTTTACCGATGCTCTAATTGCTCGGGAAAATGAGCGCGTACTCGATGAGTTCTACCATGTTCGGCCGGCTGTCATGCTTGAAGCGGGGGCTGAAGCCGAGCTGCGTCGAAGTATAGCTGTTAAGCTTGGCGTAGAGATGCGGGATGTTATGATAACGGGATCCGCAAAAATAGGGTTTACTCTCGTCGGGAAAGCAGGTCGTCCGCCACTATCACAATTTGGTGATGCTTCAGACATCGACGTTGCTGTCATATCAAGTCGACTATTTGTAGATCTCTGGCAAAGTTCATTCTTACACTTTCAGGATTATGGGGATTGGAACAATTCCAACTCCTTTAGAAAGTATCTAGCGAGAGGCTGGATGAGGCCTGACAAACTTCCTAGATCTTCAGATTTTCCACAACAAAGAGAGTGGTTTGATTTCTTTCAATCACTAACCGCGAATGGAAAATTCGGCCCATACAAAATATCGGGCGGCGTGTATTACAATGAACTGTTCTGGAAAGGGTACGCCAGCGCAGGCTTAAACATATGTAGAAACGGCATTGGAACATTGGCATGAGGACCGCACCGGAAAGCCGCAAGGTTGCTGCATTAATTACGTCTGTTCGCGATAAGATACTCATCCCGCGACCTGACTTCCAGCGGCGGTCTGTGTGGACCAGGCAAGACAAAATCGCTTTTATAGACACTATATTAAGCGGCCTTCCGTTTCCGGAGATATATGTTGCCTCAGGAACGGTCGATACTGTGACAGGAGCAACAACAGAGGTGCTAGTCGACGGACAGCAACGAATTACAACAATATATGAATATTTTAGAGGTGTGCCGCCATTCAGTGCGTCGCGCACTATTAAAAAATATGCTGACCTCAGTGAAGACCAGAAGCGGGAGTTTCTAAGCTATGATGTTGCGGTCAGGAACCTTGGCTATCTAGCTGAAGGCGATCTGGTAGAAGTATTTAGTAGAATGAACTCTACCTCATACGACCTAAACGAAATTGAGAGGTATAATGCGGTATACCTTGGCGAATTTAAAAAGTATTCGGAAGAAATCGCACAGAAAACATTTTTCAACGAGATAGGCTTGTTTAGCGCTACCGACATTCGGAGAATGAAGGACTTGTCATATATCGCGTCTTTGACAGCCGCGATGATGTCAAACTATGCAAACCGAGACGATGAAGTAGAAAACTATCTCGCCGAGTATAATGATGAGTTTGAGCGCTCGGTTGAGATGAAAGGGCGAGTCGAAGCCGTTATAGACCTAATCGCCCAACTGAGTTTTGCAAAAGGAAGTCCGGCCTATAGAAAGGCTGACTTTTATACGCTGGCGGTTGAACTAGACCGGCAGATATTTAAGAAATCAATGAAACTCGACGTTGAGAAGCTGAGAGACAACCTATCCAAGTTCTATGCCGCCGTTCAGGCTGCTCGTGGAGGAGAGGTAGATCGGGACGATGTACGATCTTATTTTGAAGCAACGCTCCAAAATACAAATGACCGGAGTCAGCGAATTATCCGAGGACGTGTTCTGGAAGCTATTTTGGAGAGTATAGCTCAACCTCGTGTTGTCTCGGAGATTGCGCGGTAGAGCGTGGCATGGTGGCACTTGAGGAGCTTGGCGGCTTCACGGACCGACGTGCCTTCCCCTACTAGGCGCTCGCCCAACGCGATCTGGTCGGCGGTGAGCTTCGGCGGTCGGCCGAACCGCACCCCCCTTTCCTTCGCTGCTATCCGCCCGCTGCTGGTGCGCTGGTGGATCAGCTCGCGCTCGAACTCGGCGATGCCGGCGAACACGGTCAGGACCATGCGACCAGCAGGCGACGTCGTGTCCGCCCATGGTTCTGCCAGCGAGCGCAGCCCCGCCCCTGCCTCCTTCAGCCGCTCTGCAATGTCGAGCAGGTTCCTTGTCGATCGTGCAAGCCGATCAAGCCGTGTCACCACGATCACGTCCTCGTCTCTGATCTGCTCAAGCATCCGCGCCAGCTCGGGCCGATCGCGCTTTGCGCCTGATACCTTCTCTTCGAAGGTGCGGCGGCAGCCTGCCTCCTTCAATGCGGCGCGTTGCAGCCGCAGGTCCTGATCGTCGGTGGAAACCCGGGCATAGCCAATAAGCATGTCGCAAATGTGCATCGAAAGGCCTTACTTCCGCAACAGACTTTTGCGACAGCTCGATACTAGGGAGCGGCTGTCGATTAGCACTGTCGCAGAACTTAGGACATCTGCGACATCGGCGTTCCCACAACTCCGTCGCCGGGTGCGCGTTTCGGGAAAGCGCAATCGGGAACACATTTTTGGGAATTTTCGGCTGCTGGTGGGGCAATCCACCCTGCCCTCGCCTCGGCAATCCCAGCTGAGGTCCGTTTTTGGGAAGATAGCTTAGGCTAAGGCGTGACGGGGCTTTGCTCGATCTGACGCATGACCCGGTGCAGGTCGAAAGGTTTAGGGAGGAAAGTCGCCTTCTGCGGCAAAGCATCCTGCGGGATCGGGGCGTTACCTGATACAACGAACAACAATGTCGGGGGAAATCGCTCGCGAACATAATGAGCGAGCTTTAGCCCATCCATCCGCCCGCTCGCCATTGCGTCGATCAGTACAACCCGGATGTCTTTGCGCTGGTCAAGTATGTCCATCGCCTGGTCGGCATCCTCGGCCTCGTACACGCGCCATTCACGCTCTTCAAAGAAGGCGATCATGTCAAAGCGCACCAGCGCCTCAGGCTCGACGATGAGGACCGTGTTGCTGCCGATCGGATTGCTCTGACCCATACTCTCTACTCGCCCGTGGTCGCGGCATCACTCAGCCGCGCCTCCAGTTCAAACGACAAACCTTCCGGTTTGTAATGAGTTGCCGCCCGCCCCCTGAAATATGATTTGAGTGAGCGTTCGATCAGGGTCGATCCGAAACCTTTGCGTTGCGGTGGTGAAACCAAGGGGCCACCCTGCTCTTGCCAGCAGATCGACAGGGTGGCGTCGGCACCTTTGCCAGCGATGTCCCATCCAAACGTCACCGTACCGCTATCGTTCGACAGCGCGCCGTATTTGGCCGCGTTCGTTGCCAGTTCATGCAGCGCCAGCGCGAAAGCGACCGTCACCTCGGCTTTCAGGTTTACCCTTGGGCCGTCGAGCAGGATGCGTTCGCCAATGGCGCCGTGCGGTGCCAGCGCGCGCGTTGCGACCTCACACAGGTCGGCCGAGCGCCAGGAGGTGCCAGTCAGCACGTCCGTGGCCGCGCCCAGAGCGACGAGACGTGCGCCAAGATCGTGGCTGGCAGAGGCCATGTCAGGGGCGGTTCTCAATGTCTGTTGGGAGATCGACTGGACGACCGCCAGCACGTTCTTGAGGCGATGTGCCAGTTCGCCGTTCATCAGGCGCATATCGTCTTCGGCATGGCGCCGTTCGCGAAAGTCGCGGGTCACGGTGCCGTAGCCGATCAGCGTTCCCATCGCGTCGGTGACCGGAAATACGGAATAGAGGACCGGGATCAGCTCGCCGGTGCGGAAATGCTGGAAATCCAGCTCGCCGGCCCAGTGGCCGTCGCGGTCCACCGCCGGCAGCACCTCGCGCATGACCGTCTCGATCCGATCGGGTGGGAAGAAGTCGGCGATGGTCAGTTGCGTGATGTCGGCATCCTCCAGACCGACGAGGCGCCTCGCCGCATCGTTCACGTAGAAGACGCTGCCGTTGGTACGGGCCATGCCGATGAAGTCGGTGCTGTTCTCCGCCAGTCGCACGAAGCGGTCGCGCTCTTCCTCGCTCGCGCGCAGGTTCGTGATATCGCGGGACACCGACAGGATGCGGTTGGGGCGCCCATCCAGCCCGGCGATCGGGCTGACCGCGACGTGCCACCATTTCGGCGTTCCGAGATAGGTGTCGGCCTTGCCGATGAAGCTGCGCGCCTCACCGCGCCTGGCTGCCTCGATCGCGGCCTTGGCTTCGGCGTTGCCGGCATCCTGCCAGAAGTCCGGCCACGGACAGCCGACGACCTCATTGAAGTCGCTGATCTCCATGACATGCTGTCCGCCTTCGCTCATGAAGGTCAGCTTGCCGTCGAGGTCGAGGACCTTGATGCAATCCGTTGAGCTGGCCAGCACGCCAGACAGGAAGGCCTGCCGCTCGACCGCCTGCCGCTCGCTTTCGACAAGCTCCTCGTTGAGCCGCCGTGCCCGTCGCAGGGATTCGCGCAACTCGGCGCTCAGCATGACAATGCCAAGCATGACGATGAGGAACAGGGATGCCGCCACCCATTGCTGCCGCGGCACCCAGGTGGGATGCTCGATGGTGCCGAGGGATGCGATGCCGGTGGCTGCCGACAGAAAGGCTGCAAAAATCCCCGGCCCTTTGCCCGCCACCAACGCGATGGCGATCGTCGCAGGAATGAACAGCAGCCACGGCAACGTGTCCGGTACGAACAGGATACGTCCCCAGCCCACGGCAAGGATCGTGATCGCCGCGAGCAGATACCGGACCACGATCGGGAGCTGAAGGTGGAGTGACCAGGCTACGATCCGGTCGAAGAAACTGACAGGCTGGGAACGGATCATTAGGGCGTCCAAGGGCGGACAAGCCCCCTGGCACATCCTCATCCGCCATTTAGCAAAGCCGCACGCAGACGGGAATATAGCTGCTTGGACCGCAGGTTGACTGTCAGTCTCAAATACCATCCTAATGGGAAAGCCTCGGCCATCTTGCTGGTCGTTTCCAACCGGGAACGCCGATCAGGCTCTGGTTCGCTAAGTTTTGCGCCTGATCGTCCAATGCTCCAGTTGCTTGTAGACGATCACTTTGTCGCCAAGCAGATCGCCATGCCGCCGACAAAATAAGTCGAGCTGGTCACGGTCACCGACCAGCTCTACGCAGATCGTCAGATGTGGATCGGCAATCTCCGACCCATTTTCCCGGATCGGGCCGCGATTGCTGAAGCCGTAATGGGTGTGTTGCGCGACGGCGTTGATGATGCCGTCTGCCTTCGCGGTCCGGATCAGCTCGCGATAGAGCGGCTTTGCCCCCCAGAAGCGACGCGAGCCGATCTTGTCGGAGGGCTTCAGATAGATGCGCAGCATCCCGACTTCGCGGTGCTGAACGGTGAAACGATCGGGCATGGCATGGCTTTCGGTGGGAAGTGGAATCAGGCGCGCGTGCGCCGGCGAGAAGCGCGGTGCGTGCGGGCATCGCGCAGGGTGGCATCGGGTGTGAGGTGTGCGGCAGGCACCTTAGGCACGGCGACGCGCTGCGACAGGTAGATGCCGTTGTGGCCTGAGCAGAGGTAGGAGACGAAGCACGCGACTGCGATCGGCACCGCATAGGCCGCGCCGAACAACTCGATCCCCATGAACGTGCAAGCCAGCGGTGTGTTGGCCGCGCCCGCGAACAGCGCGACGAAGCCGATCGCTGCGAATAGCCCCGACGGTACTCCGAACATCGGCGCGAGCGCATTGCCGAGCGCCGCGCCGATAAAGAACAGCGGCGTGACCTCGCCCCCCTTGAAGCCCGCGCTCAGGGTCACGACGGTAAAGAGCAGCTTCAGCGCCCAGCTCCACGAGTGCGTATCGGGACCAAAGAAGCTGGCGATGGTCAGGCTGTCCGGTGTCGCGGCGAGCGTACCCAGGCCAAGATAGTCGCGGGTTCCGAGCAGCCAGACCAGCGCAATCACGGCCAGCCCGCCGATAACGGGTCGTAGTGGGCCATAGGGGATCACGCGCTTCAACCATCCGCCCAGCGCGTGATTGGCCTCGGCAAAGGTCAGCCCGGTCAGACCGAAGGCAATGCCGGCGACACCGGCCTTGGCGACGAGCAGCGCGTCGACCGGCACCAGCGCATCGACATGGTAGACGCCGTGATGAATGCCCCAGGCAAGACAGGTCCAGTCACCGACCAGCGCCGCGACCAGGCATGGCACCAGCGCGCGATACTCGACCCGACCGATCGCCAGCACCTCCAGTGCAAAGACCGCGCCCGCAATCGGCGTCCCGAAGACCGCGCCGAACCCAGCCGCGATCCCGGTCATAAGGAGGGTGCGTGTCGCTTCCGCATCCAATCTGAGCGCGCGTCCAAACCCGCTGGCAAGACTGCCGCCCAACTGCACGGCGGTGCCTTCACGTCCCGCCGATCCCCCGAACAGATGTGTCACGACCGTGCCGAAGAAGATGAGCGGAGCCATGCGCAGCGGCACGCCGCCCCCAGGTTCGTGGATTTGCTCGACGATGAGGTTGTTGCCGCCTTCGACCGAGCGCCCTGTCAGATGGTAGAGCAGTCCGACCACGAACCCGCCGATCGGCAGCAGGTAGAGCAGCCAGGGAAAGGCGAAGCGAAGCCGGGTTACGGCGTCGAGGCTCCACAGGAAGGCCGCGCAGAGCGTTCCCACCGCTGCGGCCATCGGGACCAGGATCAAAGCCCACCGCAGTACCGACGTGGCATGGGTGCGGCGATCGCGAATGAACGCTGCCATGTTGAACTGGTCATAGAGATTGCGAAATGTCGCGCGCACGATTCCTCCTTGCTGCCTTGCGGCGCCTGGTAGGAATCATCGGCCCTTGCGAGGGCGGTTCGACCGAATGGCCCGGCGGAAATCCATCGCCGTGCCTGCGCATATGCTGTCCGACCGCGACCCGGTCAACCAACCGCAGAAGCATGAGACCATCGTTTTGGTGAGGACCGATAAAATGGCTTTGGCCACGGAATAAACCCCGACGAGCATCGTCTACGCTTTCGAGACCGATGCGCTGGAGGCTTATGCGTAGACGAGATTGGATGCTGGGTCTGACGGCTTCGGCCCTACTTACCGGCGCAGTCGCGGCCGCCCCCGCCGATGGCTACGCTACCATGATGTCTGTCGCGATGGACCGGATGATGGCGGGCATGATGGTCAAGCCGTCCGGTGACGTCGACCGCGACTTCGTGGCGATGATGCTTCCGCATCATCAGGGTGCCATCGATATGGCGGTGGCGGAGCTGCGCTACGGCCATAACGAGCAGCTCAAGCGCATCGCGCAGGAAATCATCATCGATCAGCAGCAGGAGATCGCCGCCATGAAGCTGGCGATCGGCCAGCCGCTACCGCCTTCGACGCCAGCCCCGACGCAGGGCGGCGACCACCATAGCCCTATGGAGCACTGACATGATCCGGACCATCCTGCGCTCGGCCGCCTTGCTGATGAGCGCCGCACCGGGCCTCGCCATGGCCCAGCAGGCGCCGTGGAACGCTAAGGACATGCCCGTCAGCCACCGCGACCGCGTCTATGCGTCTGAACAATTCTCCAACACGGTGTCGGTGACCGACCCGGCCGACAACCGGCTGCTCGGCGTCATCAAACTCGGCGATCCCCAGCCGATGAACTTCTCCCCGCTCTACAAGGGACAGGTGCTGGTTCACGGCCTGGGCTTCTCGCCGGACGGGAAGACCTTGGCGGTCGTGTCGATCGGATCGAACGCCGTGTCGTGGATCGACACCGCCACCAACACCGTCAAGCACACGACCTATGTCGGGCGCAGTCCGCACGAGGCGTTCTTCACGCCGGACGGCAAGGAGGTGTGGGTCACGGTCCGCGGCGAGGATTATATCGCCGTGCTCGACCCCACGACGTACAAGGAGACGGGGCGCATCAAGACGCCCGGTGGTCCGGGCATGACGATCTTCTCTCCCGATGGCCGGTACGGCTATGTCTGCTCTTCGTTCAATCCGGTGTTGGCTGTGTTCGATGTCGCGACCCACGCGCAGGTCGGACAGGTGGCGCAGCCAAGCCCCTTCTGCCCCAACATCGCCGCGACGCCGGACGGCAAGCAAGTGTGGTTTACGCTGAAGGACATCGGCAAGACGGTCGCATTCGATGCTCGGCCACCCTTCTCGATCCTGAAGGTGCTGGATACCGGGCCTATCACGAACCATGTCAATTTCGCCCGCACGGCCAAGGGGCAGTTCGCGTATGTGACGGTCGGCGGAGAGAATGTGGTCAAGGTGTTCCGCACGTCCGACTTCACGCCGGTGGCAACAATTTCGGTCGGCAAGATGCCGCACGGTGTTTGGCCATCGGGCGACGGCCGGCGCGTTTATGTCGGGCTAGAGAATTCCGATGAGCTGGCCGCGATCGACACTGCCGGCAACACGGTCGTCGCTACCGTGCCGGTCGGACAGGCACCGCAGGCGATCGCCTATGTGTCGAACGCAGTTCCGACAGGCCCCGGCACCGACAATCTCCAGCCGCTCGGCACAGCGGGCAAGGCGCTGCATCTGACCATGGGGCCGATTGGCGGCAAAGGTACGGCAAGCAGCATCACCCTCTTCGACCAGGGCATCATTCAGGTCGTGCAGAGTGCCGTTACCGGTTTGCAGCCCAAGAAGCCTTACATGCTCGTGCTGACCGCCAATGCGGACGGCAGCGGCGCTGTAGAGCCGCTTGCGAACTTCATGAGCAACCCGGCAGGTGCGGCGATCGTCAACGCATCGGGTCCGATCCGCCAGATCGTTCAGGGCAGCACCGCGACACCCCGGCGCTTTCTGGCGGTTGCGGAGGTGGTGAACGGCGCGCCGGGGCGCATCGTGCAGGTGCAGCGCGACTGAGATGGACCCGCTTGCCGCCGCGATCGAACCGCTGATCCCCGGGCTGCGCCGCTATGCCCGGTCGTGGTTGCGCGACCGGGTGATGGCGGATGACGTGGTGCAGGATTGCCTGGAGCGCGCGGTCGGGCGCTGGCGACAGCGACGGGGTGCGGAGGTCCGCCCGTGGGTCTATGCGATCCTGCACAATTTGTTGGTCGATCATCAGCGGCAGCATAGCCGGCGAGGTACGGCGGTTCCGCTCCACCTCGTGGACGACGCCGCGCTCGGCCGCCCGGCCGATCAGGACACAGGCCTGCACCACCGCGACCTGCTGCGCGCGCTTGATGCGTTGCCTGAAGAACAGCGAACGGTGCTGCTCCTGGTCTCGGTCGAGGGCCTGCCCTATGCGGAGGTCGCTGCCGTAGTCGGCGTGCCGCTGGGCACGGTAATGTCGCGCATATCGCGGGGGCGCGACCGTCTGGCGACCCTCCTCCGGGAGGGTGAACGGCCGCGATTGAGGAGCGTGCAATGACCAGCCCGATCGGCGAGGACGATCTGGCCGCATGGATCGATGGCAGGCTGTCGCCCGAGCGGCAGCGCCTGGTCGACGCCTATCTTGAAGGCCAGCCGGACGTGCATGCCCGTGTGCGAGAGCAGGCGGAGCAGGCGCGAGCCCTTGCATCCCTGTTCGCCCCCGTCGCGGATGAACCGATCCCGGCGACGATGCGCGTGGCAGCGATCAGGGGACGGCAACGGCAACCGCGTTGGCAGCTCGCCATCGCCGCGTCACTTCTGCTGGCGTTGGGGTTTGGCGGTGGCTGGTCGAGCGCGCGTTGGAGCGGCGAACCCCGCGCGGGCATCGCGGCGCTGGCCAACGAGGCGAGTGATAATTTCCGTGTCTATGCCGCCGACCGGATACGACCGGCGGAGATCGGCCCCGACCAGCGCGCCATGCTGATCCGATGGACCTCCGCTCGATTGGGTGAGCGCGTCACGATCCCGGACCTCAGCACGGCCGGCTATCGCTATGGCGGGGGGCGACTGGTCGCGACGCCCCACGGCCCTGCGGCACTGCTCCTCTACGACGGACCGCAAGCGTCGAAACTTGCGGTGCTGACGAGGCCCATGCAGATCGACAAGACCGCGAGCATGACCAGCACGTCCAGCGGGACCATGGGCCGGGTCACATGGGCGGTCGACGGGATCGGCTATAGTGTGGTGGGCGAGCGACCCGCGGCCGAACTGCATCCGATCGCCGATGAAGTCCGGCGTCAGGCAGATGCCGCGCTTGTGTCCTGATAGCGCCTTGCCGCTCCCGGCGCCGACGGGCACCGGGCGGTCCAGCGCGATCACGGCTTGCGCTCGACATCCTTCCTGTCGGTCTCGGCCGGCGTCAGACGGGCTCGCTCGCGGATGCGGCGTTCCAGCGGCGCGCCGACGAACAGGACGAGCATTGCAAGGCTCACCCCGCCGATGATGAGCGGCCACACCGCCAACCCTGCTGCCGCGCCGATCGTGGCTGTCACCCAGATGCACGCGGCGGTCGCCAATCCATGCACTTCCTGACCCTGGCCGACCCGCAGCACCGCACCGGCACCGATGAAGCCGACGCCGGACAGAATGCCCTGCATCGCCCGTCCTGCGGCATCGGCGTTCACGTTCGGCAAGCCACTATGCACGATCGCCTGAACGGCGATGCAACTCGCCAGACCGACCAGACCCAGCGTCCGCAGGCCCATGATCTGCCGGTTCTCACGCGAGCGTTCCCAGCCGAGCACCATCCCGGCCGCGGTCGCCACCACCAGCCGGCCAATCGCATCGATCCAGAAAGCGACGTCCGGTGCCGCTGATGCTTCGATCATTCGACCAGCACGTGAACGTGATGCCAGGCGGTGCACAGATAGCCGGCGAAGTTCCACATCGTATCCGGCCGCTCGGGCTGTCCCTGCCCGGTCTCGTCGAAGGCACGGGCGACAAGGTGCTGGCGTCCCTTGGCGAGTGTGGCGTCAAGGATCCAGCGCCGCCAGCCCCAGCGCGTCTCCGGATCATCGGCGAAGGTCGCCTGTTGCCAGTCGCGACCGCCGTTCACCGACACTTCGATCCGAGAAATACGGCGGTCATAGGCAATGGCATATCCCTCAATCCGCACCTCTCCGGCGGCCAAACTCTCGCCCGCACCGGGCGAGCAGATCGCGGCGTTGAGCGGCATGGCATTGATCGTCAGACCCTGGCTCCAGTCGACGGTGTCGCTCGTCACAGCGGCGGGGAAGAGCTTGTAGTCGTGCGCCTGGATCGGTGCCTCGGAGGGCGTTTCACGCACCTCGATCCGTGTCAGCCATTTGGCGCTGCGGACCCCGGCATAGCCAGGCACCACCATGCGGAGCGGGGCGCCATGTTCGGGCGTCAGCGGCTCGCCATTCATCGCCCAGGCGAGGAGTACGTCGGGCTCCCGCGCCTTGCTCATGGCGATCGATACCCCGAACAAGGCTTCTTCACCCTCCACGTCCACCTCGTCCGCGCCGGTGAACGCCACGAACAGCTCGGACGCATCCGGCGCGCCGACCGCATCGAGCACATCGGCCAAGCGTACGCCGGTCCACTCCGCATTGCCGATCGCGCCTACGTCCCACGGATCGCCGGAGGTGTTGGCGACCTGCTGGAGATCGGTACGCCGGTTGCCGGCGCACTGGAGAACCGCCGTTACCGTGCGCGTGGCAAACGTGCTCTTCAGTTCCTGCACCGAGAAGAAGCGGCTCGCCATGCCCCTCCCGCTCACCTCGATCCGATGATTGGCGGGCAGATCCGGCACTGGCCCGTGGCTGCGCACGTAGAACAGCGCCTGCGGCGTCAGGAACCGCTCGATCAACGCACCGGGCGTCGGCTCGGCATTGTAGGGATCAGAACTGCGCTCGATCATATCGGTCATGGACGATCAAACGTCGCGGGCACGCGTAACGCTTCAAGTCTTCGAGACCATCGCAGACGAAAGGCTGCCGACCATTCCGATATCCAGATTGGAATGACCATATCAAACGGTTGGTCGTATCGATCTAAGTACGCGATATATGCTGCATGACTTTGGAGCAGCTCAGAATATTCGTCGGTGTCGCGGAGCGCGAACACGTCACCAAGGCAGCGGAGGCGCTGAACGTCACGCAGTCTGCTGCCTCCGGGGCGGTTGCGGCCCTCGAAGCGCGCTACGGCGTTCCGCTGTTCCACCGCGTCGGGCGTGGCATCCAGCTTACCGAGGCAGGCCGCGGCTTTCTGGAGGAAGCGCGCGCGGTGCTGGGGCGGGCAGCGCATGCCGAGACGATGCTCGCGGACTATGCCGGGCTCGCGCGTGGTTCGTTGCGGATCGTCGCCAGCCAGACGATCGCGAGCTATTGGTTGCCGGCAAAGCTCGCCGCCTTCCACGAACGCCACCCACAGATCGCGGTCGAGCTGGCGATCGACAACACCGAAGGCGCAGCAGCGCAGGTGTTGAGCGGCGCGGCGGAACTCGGCTTTGTCGAGGGCGAGGTGGACGAACCGGCGCTTGCCCACTGGAATGTCGGGCATGACCCAATGGTGCTGGTCGGCCGCGAGGAAGCCGAACGCATCGACGAGGCCTGGCTGCGCACTACACGCTGGATCGCCCGTGAGCAGGGATCGGGTACGCGCTCGACTTTCGAGGACGTGCTGCGAACGCGCGGGTTTGATCCGGCCCAGCTGACGATAGCGATGACGCTGCCGTCCAACGAGGCGGTGCGCACCGCCGTTGAGGCCGGTGCCGGCGTTGCCGTCTTGTCGCGATTGGTCGTCGCGCGCGCGCTCAAGGCTGGCGATCTCGTCGAGCTGCCGCTCGGGCTGCCCGACCGCGCCTTTCACGCGCTGCGCCACAAGGAACGCTATCGCACCCGCGCGGCCGACGCGCTGACGGATCTCATCAAGGAGCAGGTCGCATGACTGCCGACACGCACTCCGTTCTCAGCGGCCTTAAGCCGCTCAGCCGGCTCGATCACCCCCGCGAGATGATCCGCCAGTTCACGCCCAACTGGTTCGCCGCGACGATGGGCACGGGCATCCTTGCCCTCGCGCTGCCGCAGGTGCCCGGCATCGGGCCTTCGCTTAAACCTGTCGGCGAGGTGTTGTGGTTCTTCAATATCGCGCTCTTCGCGCTGTTCGCCGGCCTCTATGGCGCGCGCTGGGTGATGTTCGGGCACGAGGCGCGGCGCATCTTCGGGCACAACACCGTGTCGATGTTCATCGGGACCATTCCGATGGGGCTGGCGACGATCATCAACGGCTGTCTCGCCTTCGGCATCGCGCGGTTCGGAAATGGCATCGTGCCGGTCGCGCATATCCTGTGGTGGATCGACGTCGCCATGTCGCTCGCCTGCGGCGTGCTGATCCCCTACCTGATGTTTACCCGCCACGAGCACAGCCTGGACGGCATGACCGCGGTATGGCTGCTCCCGGTCGTCGCTGCCGAAGTGGCGGGCGCCAGCGGCGGGCTGCTCGCGCCGCATCTGACCGATCCTCACGCGCAGATAGTGACGCTCGCGACCTCCTATGTGCTGTGGGCCTATTCGGTGCCGGTCGCGTTTGGCATCCTCGCCATCCTCATCCTGCGCATGGCACTCCACAAGTTGCCGCATGAAAGCATGGCGGCATCTTCCTGGCTGGCGCTGGGGCCGATCGGCACGGGTGCTCTGGGCATGCTGGTGCTCGGCGCGGATGCGCCGGCGATCCTCACCGCGCACGGGCTAGCCGGCGTCGGCACCGTCGCGCAGGGGATCGGCGTTGTCGCCGGGCTCTGCCTGTGGGGTTTCGGCCTGTGGTGGCTGGCGCTCGCGACGCTTATCACCATCCGCTACTGGCGCGCGGGCGTGCCGTTCAACCTCGGCTGGTGGGGCTACACCTTCCCGCTCGGCGTCTACACCGTCGCCACCTTCCGCCTCGGCACGACGCTGAACCTTATGTTTTTCGGTATCGTCGGCACGGTGCTGACGGTTGCGCTCGCGGCGATGTGGCTGCTGGTCGGTGCCAAGACGCTAGCCGGTGCATGGCGGGGCAACCTGTTCGTCTCGCCCTGCATCGCCACCCCGAACTGATCCGCCATGATGATCGGATCAGTCGGTCCGATCACTTGCAGAATGCCCCTTCGATCCGCCAGCGTGACTGGCCATAGGAGAGCCTTGTCATGGACAATTTCGACGCCGGGCTGGCGAGTGAGACCAGCCGTCGCCGCTTCCTCAGCCATGCCGCGCTCGGCACCGCCGGCCTTGCCGCCGCGCCGGCACTGGCGCAGCAGCTCGTCGACCTGAAGCTGCCCGGCGGCAATGCCGAGCGGCCGATGACCAGCGCCTTTCCCGGCAAGGGCAGCATGATCCTCCAGCGCGTCCATCCACCCTTGCTGGAGACGCCGATGGAGGTCTTCGACAAGTCGGTGTTCACGCCCAACGACCAGTTCTTCGTCCGCTGGCACTGGGCCGACATACCGACCTCGATCGACGTCGAAAGTTTCCGCCTCAACGTCTTCGGCCACGTCAATCGGCCGCTGTCGATCAGCCTCGCTCAGCTGCTGCGCCTTCCACGGGTCGAGATGGCGGCGGTGAACCAGTGCTCGGGCAACAGCCGCGGGCTGTTCCAGCCGCGCGTCGCCGGCGCGCAATGGGGCAATGGCGCGATGGGCAACGCCAAGTGGCTCGGCGTTCGCCTGCGCGACGTGCTCGACCTCGCCGGGGTCAAGGCAGGCGCGGTGCAGGTGCGCTTCGGCGCTCTCGATCAGCCGGTCGTGGCGGGCGCTCCTGACTTCGAGAAGGCACTCGACATCGACCATGCCCGCGACGGCGAGGTCATGATCGCCTTCGGCATGAACGGCGAGCAACTGCCGCTCCTCAACGGTTTTCCCTGCCGGCTGATCGTGCCGGGCTGGTACTCGACCTATTGGGTCAAGATGCTGAACGCGATCGAGGTACTGCCCGGCCCTGACGACCAGTATTGGATGGCCAAGGCCTACAAGATCCCCGCGACACCCGGCGCGAATGTCGCGCCCGGTGCCAAGGACTTCCCGACCGTACCGATCAATCGCATGATCCCGCGTAGCTGGATGACCAGCCTGCCCGATGGTCAGGCGATCGCCTATGAAGCGTCGATCCCGGTCGGCGGCATCGCAATGGGCGGCGATTGCGGCGTCGCCAAGGTCGATGTGTCGTCGGACGGTGGCCGCACCTGGTACAGGACGACGCTCGGAGCGGACGAGGGCAGGTACAGCTTCCGGCGCTGGAACGGGCGGGTGCCGCTGAGACGCGGGCCTAACCCCATCATGGTGCGCTGCTGGAACACCAACGGTGTCGCTCAGCCGATGAAGCCGATCTGGAATCCCGGCGGGTTCATGCGCGGCAACATTGAAACCACCACCATCATCGCGGCCTGAGGAGCGAGCAAATCATGAAGACTCCGTCTCCCGGCATGATGGCTGCTGGCCTGATCGGCCTGACCGGCATCATCCTCGTCTCGATCGGCGCGCCGAGCAGCCGCAAGGCGCCCGTTCCGATCTCCGAGATGTCTGAGCCGGCACCGGCCGCCAGCGTGTCAGCGCGCGGCTTCTCGCTTGCCTCGACCAGCGTCGACCTGCCGGCCGACGACGCGACCTACCCCGACGGTCCGCACGCCGACGTCATCAATGCCAATTGCACCTCGTGCCACTCAGCCAGCATGGCGCTGACCCAGCCTGCGCTATCGGCGGATCAGTGGAAGGCGACCGTCACCAAGATGCGTGAGGTGTATAAGGCGCCAGTGGCCGAGAAGGACGTCGATGCGATCGTTGCTTATCTCACCGCTATGCCGAGCCAGAAGGTGGCACCCGCGACCGGCAAGGCGCAGGACCCGGACCCCAAAGTGGCTCCTGATGTCTCAGGTGGAACCGGCTAACCGATCTACTTCCATAATCCCGAAATACCATCCCGATCGGGACCGTTTTATAGCTTAGCCGCTTAGTAGCTTAATCGCTTAAATTGTTGTTGGTACGCCCGGTACGGAACCGCCTTTTTTCCTCGCAACGGCAATCAGCCCGGCTGTGCCTAGCTGCTCCCCTCCCCGTTGTTCGCCATAAAGTAGTATCGACGATCGAGGTTATCTCAACGATCCGACGACAAGCGCTAAGCAACTAATCACCTTTACGACTAAGCGGCTAAGCGGCATAAGTCGCTTAGCCGCTTAGTGGGAGTAGCAGTCATGCAGGTATGGGCCGTGATCGCGCAGAAAGGCGGTCAATCCAAGACGACCCTTTCTACCGGCTTCGCCGTCGAGGCGGCGCGCGAGGGGGCGTCCGTCGTGATCCTCGATGCTGACGATCGGCAAGGGTCGGCGCTATACTGGTCGGAACGTCGCGACATGGACGACGTGATGGTGAAGGACAGCAGCGTCGCCGGCCTGCCGCTCCACGTCTCGCGCGGGCGAAGCAGCGGCAAGATCGACCTCATCATCATCGACACGCCGGCGAACTCGAAAGACATTGCCATGCTCGCGGCCGAGCAGGCGGATTTCGTCATCATCCCTGTCGCGCCGCGCGGGCTAGACGTTCATTCGGTGTTACAGACCGTGAAGCAGGTCCAGCAGGCGGGTACGCCGTTCGCGGTCATCCTGACCCAAGTGCCACACCAAGGCGGGGAGGGGCAGGAGGCTCACGCCGGTTTCGCGGCGAAGGGCGTGACGCTGTTCGACAGCCGCCTCCATTTCCGCAAGGACTATTACAAGGCGACGCCCCTCGGTCGGACAGCGGCCGAAACGGAGCCGGACAGCAAGGCGGCGGCCGAGTTGCGCAGTGCCTATGAAGAGGCTAAGCGACTAAGCGGCTTTACGACTAAGCAAGTAAGCGAGGTGGCATGATGGCAAGGAAGCCTTCCGCGCTGGCCGGCATCTTCGATGACCAGCCTGAAGAACAGGCACCGGCACCCGCCATCGAGCCTGTCCCCATGCCTCAGCAGTCTGCACCCGCACGTCAATCGCGCCGCGACGTCGGCACCCCGACGCCGGCAGCGCCGGCCAAGCGCAGCAGCCATCCCGGCAAGAAGCCGGTGCTGATCCATATTCCCGAGGACATGCACCGCGCGTTGCGTCAACTTAGCGTCGAAGAGGGCGGGGAACCGCTCACCGTCATCACCGAACGCCTGCTCCGCCAGTATCTGGTCAAGCGGGGGCACACCAGGTTCGCGCCGTGAGCAAGCGGCGCGATCCCAACCCCGAGTTCGACCTGTTCATCCCGGCGCTGGGCGACCTTCCGCTCCGCGACCAGCGCGAGGTCATGGAGCGGCCATTCTTCTCGCTTCAGAAGCGCAAACGGTTGAAGCCGATCGAGTATAAAAGCCCGGACGGTGAGGCATGGGTGCGCGTGCAGGCGATCCCCGACTACGGCATGGCGACGATCTGGGACGCCGATATCCTGATCTGGGCGGCGTCCACGCTCAACCGCATGAAGCAGCAGGGCTTGAACGACCTGCCGCGTACGCTGACGACGACGCCCTACGACCTGTTGCGGGCGATCAAGCGCAGCACCGGGGGCAGGGACTATCAGGAGCTGCAAGCCGCGCTGCTCCGGCTTCAGACCACATCCATCACAACCTCGATCCGAGCGACGAAGCGCAGGCAGAAGGCGGGCTTCAACTGGCTCGATAGCTGGACGTTCGATACCGACGCCGACACCGAACAGCCGCGCGGCATGACGCTGACCCTCTCCGACTGGGTCTACGAGGGCATCGTCAACGAGAAGTCGCTGCTGACTATGCACCCCGACTATTTCCTCCTGTCCGGAGGGCTGGAGCGGGCGCTGTATCGCATCGCGCGCAAGCATGTCGGCTCGCAGCAGGGTGGGTGGTTGTGCCGGGTCGAGGTGTTGCGCGACAAGACCGGCAGCGACGCTCAGCCCAAGGAGTTCAACCGGATGCTCCGGCGCGTGATCGAGGCCGATCAGCTCCCCGACTATGCGATGGAGCTGGCGGAGACGACCGACAGGAGTCCGGCCGTCCAGTTCAGACGCCGCGGCGAGGCCGAGGCGCTGGCGCTGGCGGAGAAGATGCGGGCGGAGGAGGAGCGGCGCGCGCGCTTCGACGCCGATCGCCGGCGCACCGAGGAGGTGGATGCCCGGATGGACAAGCTCGCCGGCCGACGCTGACTATCGGGGTTTCACCCACCGCTGGCCCGACTATCGGGGTTTCACCCACCCGGCATAGTCTTCCAGCGGTCGCCAGCGTACCACTCGGATGGCGAACAGCGTCTCAGTCTGTGGATAATCGATCCGGCTACGCGGGTTTCGGGTGCGTCTGACTCGGGGTTTCACCCACCATTGCTTCGGGGTTTCACCCACCGCACTATCGGGGTTTCACCCACCGAATCACGGGGTTTCACCCACCGGGCATTCCTGTAAGCTATTGAAAAATGGCCAAGGATTCCGCTTTTTGGACCCCTTAAACTTCTTAACGATTCTTATTTAACAGAGTCACTTAACCCCACGGACGGATCGAACGAACGAAAAGGGGATGCGGAATTGCCCCTTTGGGCAATGCGCCTTCGTTTCGTGCCGGCTATCGCCGTCACAGGAGCGGCCTGACGGCCGCAGGCTTCCGAAAGAAGCCAAGCCGATCCGGCGGTGTGTACCTGCACCGTTCCGAGGGCGGCAAAGACAGGATAAGAGCCTACCCTAAAGCTCACCGTTCGCGTCGATCGACCGAGAGATTGATCGGGAGAACGCGGTTGATGCCAGCGAACGTCACGAACCCAGTGCGCACCGGCAGATTGGTGATTTCGGTCGCGAGCTGGACAGGGGAGCGGGTGTATTGGCTGGAGACGGAGGTATTCTCGCCCTTGGACGTGCGACGCTGTGACTGCCGGCTGAGGCTCTGTCCGGTCTGGGTGCGGGTTTCCTCATATTCCGCCTCACCCAGCTCTTTCGTAACCTTCTCAGCGAGATCGCTGGCGACGCAGCGCAGGAACAGCCGGTTGGAGAAACAGCCGAACAGCGTCTGCGCGGTCTCGCGGCCGTAGCGCTCGATGAGCTGGCTCAGGTCCTGGATTGCGGCGACCACGGCAACGTTGCTCTTGCGCAGCCGGGTGACGGCTTCCTTCAGCCCACCAATGGTGCCGATTGAGTCCAGCTCGTCGATGATGATCCAGGTGCGGTGTGTGTTCGTCTGCTCGGCACGTTCAAGGCCGGCAAGGACGAGCATGTCGATCCAGGCGGCGATCGCTGGCCCCTGCGTCCCCTTTTCCATGTCGCGATAGGGGAGCCACAGCCAGCGCCGATCGTCGCCTGTCATGTAGCTGCGCAGCGAGAAGTCGCCCGACGTGCCGTATTTCCAGCTCGCCAGCTTCTCGCCGAGGTTGTTGCGCACGCTGATCAGGTAGCGATCGCCGCCTTCGGCTAGCAGCGAGGCCGCGGGCGTGCGTTCCAGAATTTGAGCCAGAGCGTCTGCCTTCCAGGCCGTTGCGATCTCCAGCAGCTCGGCGTTGGTGGTCTCGGCGCCGACCTGCTCGCAGATCGCGGTGAGGAAGGATTGAGCCTTGCGGGTCCACTCGCTCGATTCCCCGCTGCCGATCGCCGGCACCACCGCCGCTACGAACCGCGCCCATTCGGAGGGCTTGCGGACCTCGTTGCGCAAATCCCAGCCTAGCGAGCCGTCATCGCCCGCTGACAGCACCAGGTCCTCGTCGCGACGGAATGAACGGGATAGATCGTGGCCGGCATCGAGGACGATCGCGCGATCACCCCGACGCCGAATGTCGCCGAGAAGCTGACGGAGGGCTACGGTCTTGCCGGTGCCGGTCGAGGCGCAGATCAGGCTATGCAGGGTCTCGACATCGGGTGGCATCGGCACGCTGCCGAAGCGGACCAGGCCGTGCCGTGCCGCCTCGTCGCCGATCAGGATCATGCGAGCATCAGCCGATGCCTCTGCCTTGGCCAGCTCGCGTTTCTGATCCTGCGCATCGGTGAGGATGGAGCGGACATCGGCATCGCTCGGCTTGATGGCGGCGAGCGCACGTTCGTCGCGCCGGCGCCGGCGATCGTCGCGTGGGTTGAGCGCCCGTGCAACCAGGCTGGCAGTGAAGGCCGGCATGTCAGCACGCGCGACTAAGGTGGTGCCGCGCATATGTCGGCGCGTGACGGTAGGAAGGGCAGGGCGGGCAAGCCAGAGGCGATAAGCGGCTCCCAGAGCGCACAGGAGGCCCAGAGAGCCGGCGAGGGCCAAGGTGACGGTCACGGCCCTGGCATAGGCCGGAGCGGCTTCGTAGCCGCCTGTGAGGTAAAATTTCAGGTGCGTCCAGAAAATCAACCAGTGAGCGGGCTGGCCCTTGTCGCCGAACGCGAACCCGATCCAGGCGGTGAGCGAACTAAAGCCGGTCACGCTCGGTGCCATGCCGAGCTTGAGAAAGCCGGCGACGATCGGAAAGATCAGCGTCGCCATGCCGGCGGTGATGAGTAGCGCCAGCAGGACCAGGCCGGCGATCCGAAGGCCCAGGCTGGGGCCGGCGGTCATTGGTCCGAGCTATCGCTGTGATGGGGAAGGGCGTCGTTCTCTTTGGCCGCTTTGGCTTTGAGCTTATCGATCAGCCCCGCGACCGCTTTCTTGTCGTGATCGCGCAGCGGTTCGGCTTCGAGGATGGTGAGGAGCCGGCCGGCAAGGCTGGAGGATCGTAGCGCCTGTGAGATCACGGCTGCACCGACGACGATCTTTTGCCGGGTGTCCTCGGAGCGGGCCTTGTCCTTGAGGCGGGTGAGCTTCGCCTGAGCCTCGGCGATCTTCTGTTCGAGCGTCTGCGCCATCTCGCCTCCTATTGTGTTGAGTGGATCACCCACAGCCTGAAACGTCAACCCGCGTACTGTCCCGAGCGAACGGAAGTGAGTAAGGGCACGCTTATACATTGACGTTCGTCAATGTGCGTGGTCTCTAGGGGCTGTGCCCCGCCGACGGCTCCCCAAGCGCTTTCGCGCTATGAGGCTCCTGCCTCAAACTCCGGCCAGCGTCTTGTCGCTGGACCACGTTTCGTAAGTGGCGATCTACCGCTTCTCGGCTGCGATCATTTCTCGCGCCAAGGGGCGCTCGTCGGTCGCAGCAGCAGCGTATCGATCGGGGTCGCAGTTATCGGATGAGCGGACCGGCGCGGTGCATGACTACACGCGCAAGTCCGACATCCAGCACAGCGAGATCCTGGCGCCTGAGGGGGCACCGGATTGGGTGCAGGATCGCGCCGCCTTGTGGAATGCGGTCGAGGCGGTCGAGCGGCGGAAGGACGCCCAGCTCGCCCGCGAGGTGCAGCTTGCCTTGCCGCGCGAACTGGATGCGGATCGGCAGATCGCGCTCCTTCGCGGGTTCGTGCGCGACGAGTTCGTGGCGCGGGGGATGGTGGCGGACTTTTCGCTGCACGATCATGTCGGCAGCGATGGGCAGCCCCAGCCGCACGCGCATGTGATGTTGGCCATGCGGTCAATCGACGAGACCGGGTTTGGGCTGAAGGTGCGCGACTGGAACAGCGACGAGCTGCTGGTGCACTGGCGCGAGCAGTGGGCGCAGCAAGCCAACGCGCAGCTTGCCGAGGCGGGTGAAGAGGTGCGGATCGATCACCGCACACTCGCCGAGCAGCGGGCGGAGGCGCAGGCCCATGCTGCGGCCGAGCCCGAAGGCGAGCGGCGCGATGCTCTGGAGACGCGGGCGGCCGGGATGGACCGGGAGCCGTCGCCCTACCTGCGGGCGTCTTGGTACATGGAGCAGAAGGCGCGGGCGGCAGCCGAGGCTGCGGGTGTGACCTATGAGCCGGTCACCGATCGTGGGGGCTGGCTGGCGGAGGTGCGGACGATCGCGGCCGAGCGGTTGGAGGCGGTGAGGACGTTTGCGCAGGAGCTGGCCCAGCGGGCTGCGCAGACGTGGCGGCATTGGACCGGGCAGGACCGCGAGGGGGCGTCAGCAACCAATGCCGGCAGCGACGCGGCCGATCGGTTGCGGCGGGGCAGGGAAGCCGCCCAGGCGGGCCAATCCGCCGCTCCGCCTTTATCCGGGGCCGAGCTGCTGCGGCATGCCAGCCAGATCGCTCAAGCCGAACAGGGACAAGATCTGTCCGGCGCCGACCGTTTGCAACGTGCCAGGGAGATCGCCCAAAGTCAGAAACAGGCGTCACGCTCGCGCGACGGGCAGGGGCAAGATTGAACCACCGTATCAACGAGTGATCAGAACAGACCAAAATAAGCGTAGGAGGATCGGTAGATGAACCAACCACTGCCAAGTCCATCAATGGAGATGGCGCTTGAGGAGGGGCGCTATGGTCCTTGGGTCGTTATCGTTGCTGACGACGGTCGTCGCCTCGGGGTAGCGGTTACGCCGTATCGCTGCCGAACCCATCTGTTGATCCATGACATCGATGCACCGCCGCGCACATACGGGAGCTTGAACCTCCCTCCCACGTCGAACCCATGGCTACGGCGTGTCGTCGAATTGACCAACGGAGAGGCCGACTACCATTGGGATACCCCTGGGTATCGGACACTATGTGAGCAAGGCGGCCTCGATCCGGACTATCATCGCCCCGCGTTCGATCCAGAGAATGCCGAGGCTGGCGAGGCGCTCCTAGTGGAGCTGAATAGAACGAACTTATCGCCCGGTGCTGCCAATATATTCATGGATATTGTGGATCATCTGCGTGTCGACCCCTGGGTATCGGATCGGAAGAGCGTAGAGGCGATACGGCATAACGTTCGGTTCAATGCCGAGTATGATGCCAAGGTAATAGACGAGGTTCAAGAGCTTCTTAGCCGTCTCCCGGCGCTTTCACGATTGCGCTTGATGTGATTGACCGCTGTGGTTGGTGTCAGAACCGCTCGAGACTGTTGAAAAACGGCTGGTTGCGAGGGCGATGAAGGCGTGATTCACTGCGCATAGCGGCGGAGGGTCACGGATATGATGGGTCGGCAAG
>NZ_JACIEV010000018.1 GCF_014197105.1 Sphingomonas jinjuensis
ATCAGCATCTCCACCACAGCAGAGGCGAGGCCGACGGTGCGGCGTCTTGTCGAGCAGGTACAGGTCACCGATGCGGGGATCGACATCAGCGTTGGTACCGCAGCGCTTGCCGAAATCCTCAACGTCGCAACGACCGAAGGCGCCCCTGCACAGCTGCAGCTGCACGCAGCGGTCCGGCTGACACGGACCGGCAAGGCGATGCGGCTCATCCATGGCGACGGGCGCGGTGTCGCCGCGACGCCCAACCCGTCGCTCGTCAGGTTGCTCGTCAAGGCGCACCGCTGGTGGAAGATCATGCGCGAAGGCGAGGTCGATCTATCCACCCTCGGTGCGCAGGAGGGCGTTGCGCCAGCCTACATCACGCGGGTCATGCGGCTGGCATTTCTCAGCCCGCGAACAACTGCAGCCATTTTGTCAGGTGCAACTGTATCGAACCTAGACGTCGCAACACTAACGAAAAAGGGCGCGGTGACGAGTCAATGGTCAGATTAGAGCGAAATGGAAGAAATTGCGTTAACCCCCCGGCAATCAGGCCCCAATCCGCGCTTGGGCCGTTTTTGAGCTCGTCTTTCCAGGCGAGGACCGACCACCAACTACCACTTGTATCGTCACAGAGTCTCATCTATCCCAACGCAAAAAAGCTCTACTAGATTTTACCACGCGAGCACACAGATTTTTTACTCGAGTACGCGGCACCCTGTCGTGCGGCTGCCCGCGCTGCAGTGGTTGGGCCCTCACAGGGTATTATAAAGCGGGATATCTATCGTGGCCGCGTAAACGATGCGGCGTTGCTACTCGATAAGAAGACCCTGCAACGCTCTAGTGGCAAGGTAAGCATTAATTGAGTTATTAAGGTAAACGGATGCAAGAGAGCGAATTAATCAACGCTGTCGAGATGAGCGGCCGGATCAATGTGGGTTTCAACCCGATTACCCTGTTGATGAGCCGCGAAATTGACATTTCTAGGGTCATAGGGTGGATGCTTGCCCCGGATGGCTCGCATGCCGCGGGGACAGGATATCTAGCCTTATTTCTAAAACTGTGCGGCATTGACGATGCACTTAACCCGGCTCTGGCACGCGTTCGCCTTGAGGTTCCTCGCAAGGCTTCGGGCAATCTAGTGGGCCGAGTCGACATCGAGGTGACCCACCCAGTTTTCACTCTTCTCATAGAGAACAAGCCTTGGGCCGGCTTCGGTCCGTCGCAGCTGGAACGCTATGCAAAGAGCCTCAGTGCCGAGGAGGAACATACAGGCAAGGTAGTAGCTCTTCTCGGAGCCGGCTGGACCGGACAAGCTGCACGCGACGTCGCGTCACGATGCTCCTGTGCGCTCCGCCTCGGCCTTGAGGTTCGAGATTGGGTCGCCGCATGCAGACGGCTTCCTGCCGACGAGCGGGTCCAACAATTTCTAGCAGATTTCGAACGTTATCTGGATGAACGACACGCAGGCGCTTGGTCAAAGGAGTCGACCATGCTGACCGAATTGTTGACCAAAAGCTGCTCTTCGGTGGAGGCGGCAGTTCGTATCATGGATGCCCGAGATGCGCTCACTCAGGTTGTGGGTGAGCGATTTACAATCGAGCTACGCCGAAGGGCGCGCGAAGCGGGCCTGCCTGACACAGCGCCGCTCGCAGACGAACGCCCCCTCTTCGGCCACCATAAACACGGCATTATCCGCCTTGGGCTTGGTCATCCGAAGCTCGACTTCGCAATTTCAGCCGACTCAGGCTATTTTAGGGATGTCGCGGTTGGGGTGTGTACCCGGAAAGAGACGCCGGCCCTTCGACGCATATACGCCGGTGAGATCAGCCGTCTTGTTGCCCTTCTGGGTCCGGGAGAGCAGGAAAATGGCGAATGGTGGCCGTGGTGGGAGCATATTCAGGCGTTAGATGCCAGTGGCGAACATACGGTCGACGGACCGAGCATTTGGGGTTGGGCCGCTGATCATGGAGAAACTGGGCTCGCTGCTCATGTCGTCGCACGGGCGTTAGATGCAAAGCGAGCACTCGACACTTCTGCTGGTTGACGCAAACCATCTCTCACCCTGCTCACGTTTCACCTGCGCTGATAAGTTTGAAGGCCAAGCGCATCACGGACGCTTCCGCGACTACATTAGCCTAATGAACCGAGTTGCAGACCACGGGCCGGGGGGACCCAATTACGGACATCGGGATCGCCTCGGCGGCAACCCAGAAGCGGACGCTCGTTCAGGACGGAATTTCCGGCCCACTTTTGCCCGATGAAGGAACGTCCGTTCGGGGAAACCGAGATCCACTCGCCGAATGGCTGAACCTGGTGGGACGCGGACGTAAGAAAACCGCCAGCCTTTCGACCGACGGCTCTCTGCGCCGTAGAACGAATCGGTAGCTAGGCGAAGGTCACCGCCGTACCACGGCGGCGATACCGCGACGCTGCGCCGACAATGGCGAAGCCGACGATCATCATCGCCCAAGTGGCGGGCTCGGGCACGGCCCCCACGCTTGCGGGGCTCGAGGTAGCAGGCCCAAACGCCGAGATGGTCCCGTTCCCGTTCACCCGATAGCGATCATTCGCCACGCCGTCCTGATGGAAGAACGCGATGTTGGTAGCTGAGCCTGCGTTGAAACGGACGCCGCTGCCGTCGAGGAACGTCGGCCCAGTGGTGAAGTAATAGTAGGGCGAGCCGGTATCAAACAGGCCGCTGATGGTTGTGCCGTTGATCGTCCCGGAAATGCCGGTGATCGCGAGAGCTGACTGCCCGAAGCGCTCTACAACGGTGTCTGAGGTGGTGAACGTACCTCGGATTGTTTGATTGGCCCCGCCGAAAAGAGTGTCCGTGGTGTCGAAGGTGAAGTTGAATTGCGCGGCCGAAGCCTGCGTCCCGACCAACGCGCTGGCAGCTGCGAGCAAAGCGTAAAATGTCTTCATTTCAGGAGCCTCCCGGTTGAGCCGGCTGTCGCGCAGGCTCTGCAAGAAGGTACGTTCGGCAAGAAGCTATGGCTGCTCAAATATTTAACTATTTCGTGTCCCGTAGCGGGATTCGGCGGCTGCATCAGTGTGTCCACTCCTGGGGCAATGGCGGAATGGCCGCTTCTGGGGCGATAGCGGAAGGGCCGCTTTCGGGAAGCGACACGGCCTAGCCGGACGACCGATTGTGGTGGAAAGCGGAAATGAGAAGGCCGCCCCCCTGCAGTTGACGGTAAATTTTGACCATCAAAGAATGGCGTCTCGCTTTTGCCCATGCGCGTTGTTTAGTCTGAGTTCGGCGAGCGGCTGGGATAGGCAAATACCGGATCACCCTTCAGGTTACGCAACTCAGCCCGATCACATCGCCCGTCAATTACACATTCGATCGCATCGACTTTACTAGAAGATAGTTTACCGTCACGCTCTTCTGACATGATTTCTTGAGCTCCCCTGAAGCGATGCATCGAGTGTTCCATTACTGCCTCCGACGGCATCTCAGCCACAAACGCTAGCGACGATCTCGCGCCTAAAGCCTGCGCTTTCACAGATCACCACTATCGATCATTCGCCTGGACGTGACCAGCGATCAAGCGCAAGCCTCTGGTAGGATGCCCTTAAACCGCGTGAATGGCATAAATTCCGGCAGGCTAATCCCGTCGTTTATCTAATGCCGATTTGCACGAGCAGGCGAGAGGCGGCTTCCTCTCGGGAGGATCCGCTGACGCGCCGATCCGCCGTACTCAGAGGCGAGGCGTACCAAATTCCGTCGATGCTCCACACAATCCCCACGACGTCGTCATCGGCGTGAACGTCGAAGATGCGGGTCGATCGCGAAACGGGCTCGAAACGAAGGGACATTGTGCGGCGGCGTACGCCCACCATCGAGCATCATCAAGAAAACGCTCGAGGTTGGTAATTCTTCACCCGCCGAAGCCGCAGACAAAGCGAAAGGCCGCCCGAAAAATTTCGGACGGCCCCACGCCTGCCTACAACGGGGAGTTAATTAGGCGAACGTGACCTTCGCGGCCGTGCGACGCCGACGAGCCGTAGCGCCGATCATACCGAAGCCCACGAGCATCATGCCCCAGGTAGCCGGCTCCGGAACGGCCGCAACCGAAACGTTGAGCACCGACGGCGCGCCATTCTCGCGACCATAGGCGATCCGGTACGACGTGGTACCGGCCGGGAGGAAGACCGATTCGGTGATCGCGGTCGTCGGGCCAGCGGTGAAGCCGGCGAGCGCGGTGGTGCTGCCGTTCACGTAGACGCTGACGCCGTCGTCGTGGCGGATGGTCAGCTGCTGGCCGCCGAACGTGCCGGTGTCCGACTGGATCACGTAGAGCGAGCCGTAGGCGTAGCCGCTGATGCTGCCGCTCGATGCGAGGAAGTTCGCCTGCGTGCTAAAGCCCGGACCGTAGGCGGTGTTGCTCGGGCCGTAAGCGTACGCGTAGTTCGAGATGAACTGCGACTTCCAGAAGTCACCGTTCAGATCGCCAGCGTTGGTCGTGTTCGACTGACCATTGACGCTGAGCGACAGCGGACCCGAATAGGTGAAGGTGGCCTTCGACGCGTTGTTCGTGCCCTGCGCGAAAAGCGACTGGTTCGCTAGCGTCGCATCGAACGCCCTGCCAACGGTGCCCGTGTAGGCGGTGACGGTATAAGCAGCCTGCGCCGGACCGGCTGCAATCAGCGCAGCAAAGGCCACGCCTGCGAGAGTAAGCTTCTTCATAATTTCAACCCCGTTTGACGGGCCGCCGAGCGGCCGTCATGCCCCAGAAGATTAGCACCGTCTGCATTTTGTAGATCGGCGTCCATCGACCCCGATGCCTCCTTTATCATGTTAACAGTTCGTTAATAGAATTTTTGAGTCCCGCGTTGGAACAATAGCGGCGCTGGAGCGTGCGCTGGCCTACCGCATCCTACGCTCTAGTTCCGGCTATGCAGTGGATGAGGCCGAAGCGACGGGTGAGTGTCTGGTTTTGGGGCGATAGCGGAACGTCCGCTTTCGATCGCCGCCTTGGCCTAGTCGAACGCCCGATCATGGTGGGAAGCGGAAGGTCCGCTTAGCCTCCACCATCAAGGGAGACAGGCATGTCGTCGGCGAGCTCCAGCGATGCCCGATCAGCAGTGATGTGCGCTACGGCACCATATCGTCCAAGTGCGGAGAACGCCTTTACCAACTCGTCGAAGGCAGCTTCACTCGTCTTGCTCAATCCCGTCACGATTACGCGAAGGGGTAAAGCTACCTCATTGATGTCACCAACAATCATCGAATCAATCATCGCCGGGATGCTCTCTCCATGCCAATCGGGAGCGCCCAGCTGACGCAAGAGCGCGTTGTAGAAGTCCGCTGGCGCGTTCCAATATCGGGCATCAAGTTCGACGATGTTCAAGGCTCACGCTTTCCGGCTATCGGCATTGCATGCTGGATCATCGGCAGCTTTCGGACAAGCTGATGGCAGCCCTAAACGTCTTTGATTGGGGCTGACGTGCTCCCCTGAAACTCTGCCAGTTTGAGCTAGAGTCCGGCTTCGTGAGGAGACGGACGTGAAGAAGACCAGGTTCAGCGAGGAGCAGATCATCGCGGTGCTGCGCGAGCAGGAAGGCGGGATGAAGACGGCTGACGTGTGCCGCAAGCACGGGATCAGCAGCGCCACTTTGTACGCGTGGAAGGCGAAGTACGGCGGCATGGACGTGTCGCAGGCACGCAAGCTGAAGGTGCTGGAGGAGGAGAACGGGCGGCTCAAACGGCTGCTGGCGGACGCCATGCTCGACAATGCCGTGCTGAAGGAGGTGGCGGGAAAAAACTGGTGAAGCCCGCCGCTCAGCGGAAGGCTGTCGAGCATGCTCGGCAGCTGTTCGGCATCAGCGAGCGTCGGGCGTGTACCATCTTCGGCGTGGACAGGACGTCGGTGCGCTATGCGCCCCGGCGTAGTGATGATGGCGACCTGCGGTCGCGGCTGCGCGAGATCGCGGCCGAGCGTCGCCGCTTCGGCTACCGGCGGCTGGGGATCATGCTGGCTCGCGAGGGCTCGCCATGAACCACAAGAAGTTGCTGCGGCTATACCGTGAGGAGAACCTGCGGGTCAGGCGCCGACGTGGCCGCAAGCGAGCCATGGGCACGCGAGCGCCGATGACGCTGCCGCAGGGACCGAACCAGCGCTGGAGCCTCGACTTCGTCAGCGACACGCTGATCAGCGGCCGGCGCATCCGCATCCTGGCGGTGGTCGACGACTTCACGCGGGAATGCCTGGCGCTGGTGGCCGACACCTCGCTGTCAGGCGCGCGTGTCGCTCGTGAGCTCGACGCCATCATCGCCGTCAGGGGCGTGCCGCCGCTGATGATCGTGAGCGACAACGGCATCGAGCTGACCAGCCTGGCGATCCTGAGATGGACGCAGGAGCGCCCTGTCGAGTGGCACTACATCGCGCCGGGCAAGCCGCAACAGAACGGCTACGTCGAGAGCTTCAACGGTCGTCTGCGCGACGAATGCCTCAACGAGACGCTGTTCGTGTCGCTCGGCCATGCTCGCGCAGTGCTGCGGCTCTGGCGCGACGACTACAACCATGTGCGGCCGCATAGCGGTGTTGGCGGGCTGACGCCCGCCGATGCTGCCAGACGGGTTGTGCAACATCGCCCCGAGGGGCACCATACCAACCCCGGACTCCAGTTATGACTGGTAGAGCTTTGGGGAGCACGTCAGGGCGATAGCGGAACGTCCGCTTTCGAGAAGCGCGCAGTTCGTACCAGCCGCTTGTTCAGGTGGCGCCACAATGCGGCAGTTGGGCCACTGTGTTCAGGAAGAGGCAGGACGCCGCCGCTCCTGACTGGGGCTGGAGCCAAATCGCCGGCGGTATTCACGGGCGAAGTGCGCAGCGTCGGAGTAGCCACATGTCATTGCGATGTCGGTCAGCGTGCGTTGACTATCGAGCACCAGCTGTCGTGCACGCTCCGCGCGCAATCTGCCGGCAAATGCGTTGGGGCTGAAGCCGACAGCTGCTTGGAATAACCTGGCCAATTGTCGCGTGCTGACGCCTGCCACCGCAGCAACGCGCCGTGCATCCATGGGTGTGGCGAGCGTCTGCTCGATAGCGAGCATTGCCCGCAGCACCCTGACATCGCGAACGGTCCCAAGGCCCTCGAGCGTCGGGGGCGGCTGAGGCGACGTCCCACCGCGCGCTTCCGCCTCTAGCATGATCCGGAGCCCCTTTGACGCGCTACCCGGGCCTAGATGCCGTTCGATTAAGTGGCTGGCGAGGTGAATGACGCCCGTGCCGCCTGCGCACGTGATCCGATCCCGATCGACGAGGAACAGCGCGTCCGCATTGACCTTGAGCTGGGGAAATTCGGCCACCAGCTCGGCCTTGTGGAACCAGCTGACGCAAGCGCGGTGCCCCTTCATCAGATCAAGGCGCGCCAGCACAAAGGCACCGGTACAAAGCCCGATCAGCGGAACGCCACGCGCCGCGGCGTCACGCAGCCAGGCGGCGGCCGCCGGGCCGATTTCAGGCCCTCGATGCAGCGTCCCGCCGACCACAACGATATAATCGAAGTGATCGCCGACGAAGCCGCCGTCGGTCGCAATTTCGATCCCGTTGCTGGCGCGGACCGGTCGTCCCTGTTCGCTCATCAATCGCCAGCGGCATCGAATGGGGCGGCTGCGATCGGCCTCGTCCGCGGCTAGACGCAGCGTGTCGACGAATGCCGACAACGCCAGCATCGTAAAGTCTGGCATCGGCACGATACCAACCGACAGGGCGGGCTGCTCCATGTCTCTCACATACAAGATAATGTCGCTGACGTACAATTCGCAGGGAGGCTTGAAGCGCATCATTCGTCGCGGAGGGATGCGCCGATGAAGTTTTCAGGATTGGCCCTGCTGCGTCAGTCGCTGGGTGGTCACCGTGGATGGGACCGGCAGTGGCGCTCTCCCGAGCCGAAGGCGGCGTACGACGTCGTCATCGTCGGCGGCGGCGGACATGGCCTCGCCACCGCCTATTACCTCGCAAGCGTCCACGGCGTCACGAACGTGGCGGTGCTAGAGCGCGGATGGATCGGCGGCGGTAATACCGGGCGCAACACGACGGTGATCCGTTCCAACTATCTGTTCGACGAGAGCGCTGCCCTCTACAACCATGCGCTTGATCTGTGGCCTGGGCTGTCGGCCGAACTGAACTACAATCTGATGTTCAGTCCGCGTGGCGTAATGCTGCTGGCGCATACGTTGCACGACGTCCACATCACCAAGCGGCACGTCCATTCCAATCGACTTCACGGCATCGACAATGTCTGGCTCGATCCGGTCGAGGCAAAGGCATTCTGCCCACCGCTCGATATATCGGAGCGGGCCCGCTACCCAATCCTGGGAGCGGCGCTGCAGAAGTCGGGGGGCACCGCACGGCATGATGCCGTCGCCTGGGGCTATGCCCGCGCCGCCTCAGCGCTCGGGGTCGATATCATCGAGAATTGCGCCGTTCTGGGGATTGGGCGCGACGCAACTGGATCGGTGGTCGGGGTCGAGACCAGCCGCGGCCCGATCGGTGCGCGTAAAATCGGGGTCGTCGCGGCCGGGGCGACGAGCACGATCATGGACATGGCGGGCGTCCGCATGCCGTTGGAGAGTCATCCGCTTCAGGCCCTCGTCTCGGAACCGGTTAAGCCGTGCTTTCCGTGTGTCGTCATGTCCAACACCGTCCACGCCTACATCAGCCAGTCCGACAAGGGGGAATTGGTGATCGGCGCGGGGGCGGACCAGTATCCCTCGTACAGCCAGACCGGCGGCGTACACCAGCTGACGCTGGCGGTCGAGGCGATTTGCGAGATGTTCCCGATGTTCGGGCGGATGCGCATGCTGCGCAGCTGGGGCGGCACTGTGGACCTGACACCCGACCGCTCGCCCATCCTGTCCGACACCGGGATAGCCGGTCTCTACGTCAACTGCGGCTGGGGCACGGGCGGATTCAAGGCGACGCCCGGATCGGGGCATCTGTTCGCGCATCATCTGGCCACGGGCAGCGCCCATCCGATCGCCGCGCCCTTCTCGCTCGATCGCTACACCACCGGACGGCTGATCGACGAGGCGGCCGCCGCGGCGGTCGCCCACTAGGAACTGTGCGATGCTTCTGATCGAATGTCCTCATTGCGGGCCGCGCGCTGAAATCGAGTTTCGCTACTCGGGCGAGGCGCACATGGTCCGCCCCGCCGCCGCCGCCGCCTGCGACGATGCGACGTGGGCCGCATATCTGTACCTGCGGGATAACGTCCGCGGCGAGCACGCCGAGCGGTGGCGGCATACCCATGGCTGCGGCCAGTTCTTCAACGTCGTGCGCGATACGCTGACCGATCGCGTCGTCACGACTTATCCGGCCGGACACGCCCGGTCGGCGGCAGGGGGCGAGATATGAGTGTGTTCCGCACCGCTGGCGGCGATGCGATCGATCGATCGCGGACGATCTCGTTCTCGTTCGACGGCACTCGGATCGAGGGACATCCCGGCGACACGATCGCCTCCGCCCTGCTGGCGAACGGCGTTCACCTGATGGGTCGGTCTTTCAAATATCATCGGCCGCGCGGCGTCCTGGGCGCCGGAACCGAGGAGCCCAACGCGCTGGTCGGTGTGACGCGGGGGCCGGGCAGGTTCGAGCCCAATCAGCGCGCGACGCTGGTCCCGATCACCGATGGCATGGTGGTGGAGAGCCAGAACCGCTCGCCGTCGCTGGCCCGCGACATCGGGGCGGTAAACGACCTGCTGTCGGCGTTCATCCCGGCAGGCTTCTACTACAAGACCTTCATGTGGCCGCGCAGCTTCTGGGCGAAGGTCTATGAACCCGTCATTCGCCGCGCCGCCGGGCTTGGCCGACCGCCGGAGGTGACCGATCCGGACCGCTATGCGCAGCGCTGGGCCCATTGCGAGACCTTGGTGGTCGGTGCGGGCCCAGCCGGCCTGGCGGCGGCGCTCGCTGCGGCGGATGCCGGCGGTCGCGTCATTCTGTGCGACGAGGGTGAGACGATTGGCGGTCGGCTGCGCGACATGCCCCGTGCGACGATCGACGGGCTGACGGCTGGCAAGTGGATCGTTCAGGCACGGACGCGGTTGGAGAACGCCGGCGTCCGCCTGCTGACGCGTACCACCGCTTATCACTATGGCATCGGCAATCTGGTGACGCTTGCCCAGCGCTGCACCGACGCGGGCGGTGCGCGCACTCGGGAGCGGCAATGGATGGTCCGCGCCGGCCGGGTGATTATCGCGATCGGATCGATCGAGCGCCCGATCGTCTTCCCCAACAACGACCGCCCCGGCGTGATGCTGGCATCGGCGGCGGCAGGCTTCCTCCACCGTTATGGCGTCCTCGTCGGCCGCCACATCGTGATCGCAACGCAGCACGACAGCGCATACCGCACCGCCATCGATCTCGCCGGGGCCGGCGCCGCTGTAACGCTCGTCGACCGCCGTGCGCGGCCGGCGGCCGATCTGGGCGAGGCTTGTTCGGCGGCGGGGGTCACGGTCATCACCGGGCATATCCCGATCGACACGCGCGGGCGGCTGCGGGTGTCGAAGGTGGCCATCGCGCCGGCGCCCGATGCGGCCCACCGCTGGTTGCCGTGCGATGCGCTGCTGATGGCGGGCGGCTGGACGCCGAGCGTCCACCTTCATTCGCAATCGGGCGGTAAGGTTGCGTGGGATGCGCAAAGCGCGGCCTTCCTGCCGGGCACAACGCTTGCGGCGCAAGTATCCGCGGGCACCTGCCGGGGACGCGTCACGCTTGCCGATTGTCTCGCCGATGGCTGGACGGCAGGCGGAGGCAACGGCGCAAGCGCACCCGCGGCCGACGATCGCACCGACACCGGCATGAGCCCCGCGGAGCCGGATGCCCATCCCGAGGGTGCCCGGCGCAAGGCGTTCGTCGATTTCCAGAACGACGTCACCGCCAAGGACATCCGTCTGGCGGTGCGCGAGGGGTTCCGCTCGGTCGAGCATCTCAAGCGCTACACGACCAACGGCATGGCGACCGACCAGGGGCGCACGTCGAACATCAACGCGCTGGCGATCGCGGCGCAGGCGATGGGCCAGACCATTCCCGGCACCGGCCTGACGACCTTTCGCGCGCCCTATTCGCCGACGACCTTCGGCACGATGACCGGCTTCACCCGCGGGCGCCTGTTCGATCCCGTGCGCACCACGCCGATGCATGCGCGCGCGGTCGCGGCAGGCGCGGTGTTCGAGGACGTCGGCCAATGGAAGCGCGCGCGGTTCTTTCCCCGCCCCGGCGAGGACATGCATGCGGCAACCGCGCGGGAGTGCATCTCGGTCAGGGAGGCGGTGGGGCTGTTCGACGCCTCGACGCTGGGCAAGATCGAGGTGGTCGGCCCCGATGCCGCGGCGTTCCTGGATCTTCTCTATGCGGGCCGGCTCTCGACGCTGGCGGTCGGGCGCTGCCGCTATGCGCTGATGCTGCGCGAAGACGGGTTCATCGCCGATGACGGCGTCATCGCGCGGCTGGCGACCGACCGCTTCCACGTCACCACGACCAGCGGGGGTGCGGCATCGGTGCTCAACGTGATGGAGGATTTCCGCCAGACCGAGTGGCCCGACCTTCGCGTCTGGCTGACGTCGACGACCGAGCAATGGGCGGTTGCGGGGGTCACCGGCCCGCGCGCGCGCAACGTTCTCGCCGCGCTGGTTGAGGGCGTCGACCTGTCGTCCGATGCCTTTCCGCACATGGCGGTCCGCCAGGGTCGCATCGCCGGCGTGCCCGTCCGCATCTTCCGCGTCAGCTTTACTGGCGAGACGGGGTACGAGATCAATGTGCCCGCACGCCATGCGCTCCCCGTCTGGGACGCGGTGGCGGCGGCGGTCGCGGCCGCGGGGGGCGGGCTGTACGGTACCGAGGCCGCACACGTGCTGCGTGCGGAAAAGGGCTACATCATCGTCGGCCAGGAAACCGACGGCACCGCGACGCCCGACGACGTCGGCCTCGGCAAGATGGTTGCGGCGACTAAGCCCGATTTCGTCGGCAAGCGGTCGCTGATGCGCGCTGCGATGCGCGACCCGGATCGCAAGCAGCTGGTCGCCTTGCTCACCGCCGACCGTTCGCTGCTCGACGAAGGCACGCAGGTGGTCGACCCGGCGTCGCCGCGACAGTCGCTCGGCCACGTGTCTTCGACATATCCGAGCGTGACGCTGGGCAGACCGTTCGCGCTGGCGATGGTGCACGGCGGGCGATCGCTGCTCGGAACCAAGCTCGCCGTCGCGACGGCCGCCGGCCCGGTCGCGGTCGATGTCGTCGACCCGGTCCTCTATGATCCCAGCGGAGCGCGGCTCGATGTCTGACCTGATCCTGACCCTGGGCGATACGTCGGCGTCGCGTGCGCCGGACGAGGCGCAGCTGCTGCTCCACGGCCATCCTCGCGATCGCGCGGCGCTATCGGCGCTCGCCGGCTTCGACCTGTCCGACACGATGCTGGCGTCGACGGCGGGCAGCGGCTGGCATGCGCTTCACCTGTCGCCCGACGAATGGCTGCTGGTCGGCCCGAACGGCGGCCGCGGCGACATGGCCGCGCGTTTCGCCGAGGCGCCGATCGTGCTGTCGCTGGTCGACATCTCCGATCGATCGGTGGGCATCGACCTGACCGGGCCGCTGGCCGACGACCTGCTGGCCGGCGGTTGCCCGCTCGATCTGGCGACGCTGTCGCCCGGCGGCTGCACGCGCACGCTTTTCGGCAAGGTAACGGTGCTGTTGTGGCGACGCGACGACGGCTGGCGGATGAGCCACGCGCGGTCCTACGACGCCTATGTCGTCGATTTGCTGTGCGCGGTGGCGGAGGATCTGGCCTCCCCTTGAACCGCCTATTCCGTCAGCGGCGGAAGACGACGGTCTTGCCGCCGTTCGGAAAGATGCGCCGCTCCGCCGCCCAGGTTACTGCGCGCGCCAGAACGATGCTCTCGACGTCGCGCCCGGTGTTGACCATCGTCTCGACCGCGGTGGCATGGTCGACACGCTCGATCGCCTGTTCGATGATCGGCCCTTCGTCGAGGTCAGGCGTCACGAAATGCGCGGTCGCGCCGATCAGCTTCACGCCGCGCGCATGCGCCTGGTGATAAGGCTTGGCGCCGCGGAAGCTGGGCAGGAAGCTGTGATGGATGTTGATGCATCGCCCGGCCAGCGCGGCGCATAGCTCGGGAGAGAGCACCTGCATGTAGCGGGCCAGAACCAGCAACTCGGCACCGGCGTCCGCCACGATATCGAGGATGCGCTGTTCTTGCGCCGCACGGTCGCTACCGACCGGCAGGTGATGGAAGGCCAGGCCGTGCCACTCGCTCAGCGCACGGAAATCCTCGTGATTGGACACCACGCCGACAATCTCGACCGGCAGCGTGCCGGTACGCCAGCGGTGAAGCAGATCGTTCAGGCAATGGCCGAACCGCGACACGGCGATCACGACCCGCATCGGTTGTGCCGCGTCGGTCAGCGTCCACCGCATGCCGAACCGCTTGGCGACGGGTGCGAAGTCGCGCGTCGTGGTGCCGAGATCGGCTTCTCCCGGCTGAAAGGCCACGCGCATGAAGAAGTGCCCGGTATCCAGGTCCGCGAATTGCTGCGATTCCACGATGAAGTCGCCCCGTTCCGCCAGGAAGCCGGACACCGCCGCGACGATGCCGACGCGGTCTTCGCAGGACAGCGTGAGGATATGCTGGGACGTCGTCACGTGATGGGTGATCCTTCGGGCGGGGGGGCGGCGGTGTCGACGCGGCGCAGCGTTTCGGGAAGCGCCAGCCATATCCCCGCTGCGGCGCAGAACACCACGCTGGCGATGGTCATCGTCACCGACAGGCCGAACGCCTCGGCGATCTGGCCGGTGATGAGCGGAGCGAAGAAGCTGAAGATGCGGCCCCAGTTGAAGATCGACGCCGCGGTGGACTTCAGATGCGCCGGATACAGCTCGGCAAGCCACGGACCCCATACCACGCTGCAGGCGAGGCAGGCGCCATAGCCGAACGCGACGACGTTCAGCACGACGGGGCCGATCGGCGCGTAAAGATAGACCAGGATCAGCGCGGCGGCCATGAAGAAGCCCACCGCCGACGCCCGTCGTCCGTAACGGTCGCCGACCCAGCCCCAGAAGAACCCGCCTAGCATGCTGCCCGCGAACATCCAGCTGACCGACACGCCGATCGCGGCATCGGTAAAGCCGCGAATCGTCTTCAGATACGTCGTCGCCCAGCCGCTGAACGCCTGATAGGCGAAGAAATTGAACCCTGAGACCATGGTCAGCATGATCGTCTGGCGACGAAAGCGCGGCGAAAACAGTTCGCCGATGGGTAGTTTGCCCTTGGTTGACGCCGTGGTCGGCGCCCCGCCCCAGGGGATCATCCGGCGATCGTCCGGCACGACCAGCGGCGCGGCGAGCGCCAGCATGACCGGGACCGCTCCCACCCACAGCAGCACGTGCCAGTCGAGCCCGCGTTCGAACACTTGGGTTGACGCCATGCCGAGCAGCGAGATTGCCAGATAGGACGAGCCCATGATGATCGAGGCGACGCGGCCCCGCACCTCGGATGCGAACAGCCCGGCGTAGATGCCGACGGTGATCGGGTACATCGACCCGGTGAAATAGCCGAGCAGCAGACGTTGCCCCAATACCTGCGGATAGCTAGCCACGAGCGTGCCGAGCATTAGCATCGTGCCATAGCCGACCATGACCGCCATCAGGGCGTTGCGGCGGCCGAACCGGTCGGCGAGCTGCCCGTTGACCACCGCGCCGATCAGCGCGCCCAGCGCTTGCGCGCTGTACAGCGAACCCGCCTGGGTCAGGGTGAGCTTCAGGTCGGCGGCGATGTACGGGCGCAGGACGTCGACCGTGTTCCAGGCCCAGGAATACAGGTTGTAGGCGACCGCCAGATAGCCGAGCGCCGCCAGCCGACGGCCGAGCGACAGGTCTTCGGCGCGTCCCGCTGAGGCGGCAGGCCCGGTTACGCTGGTCATCGCCCAATCTCCCGTTCACCCAGAAACTGCCTTCCTATGGGTGCGAATGCAATAGGCTGATGGCATCGATCTGTGTCGTTTTGAGGCCAAAATGCGGTGGGATTCTATATAGCCGATGTTGATTGCGGGCAGAGCATGACAAATTGCTTGCGAAGTTTTGCATGCGCATTACCAATCTGTCTTGTGGAGTCGGTTGCAAGGGCCGCACACGACGAAGAGGGGGCTTCATGATCTGCACGAGCAAGATAGCGAGCGGCGTCGGACTGCTGACATTGGCCCTTATCTGGACGGCGCCGGCCGGCGCTCAGGTGGTCGGGCCATCCAGCGGTACGTCCATTCAGCCGAACCCGCGTACCGATCCGACCGATCCCGAACCGCCACAGCCGCAGGCGGCCGACGCGGCCGCCACCGGGCTGGGCGACATCGTCGTCACCGCGAACCGTCGCGAACAGAATTTGCAGGACGTCGGGGCGACGGTGCAGGCGCTGACCGGCGAGGATTTGGCCAAGGCGGGTATCAACGACGTGTCGCGGCTCGAACAGCTCGCCCCGGGAATCGTCTTCGCCAAGGGCGGCAACGACGCCAAGATCGCGCTGCGCGGCGCCAATTCGAACAGCACTTTCGCCGACAACACCTCGATCGTCGGCGTCTTCGTCGATGGGGTGTACAAGCCCCGCGCGTCCCAACAGTCCCGCGCCTTCTTCGACGTGTCGCGGCTTGAGGTGCTGCGCGGGCCGCAGGGTACGCTCTATGGCCGCAACACGCTGGGCGGTGCGATCAACCTGTACACCAACGGGCCCGACCTCTCGAAGCCGGGCGTCAGCGCCTCGGTCGATACCCGCTACAGCCGGTTCAACGATTTCCGGACGGAAAGCGTCGTCAACTACGGTGTCAGTGACGAGTTCGGCATGCGACTGGCGGTGTTGACCGAAAGCAGCGATGGCTGGGTCAAGAACCTGATCGGTCGCAACTTGGGCATAGCGGATACGCTGTCGCTGCGCGGATCGCTGCTGGCGAAGCCGGCGCCGGGCGTCAGCTTCGTGCTGCGCGTCACGCATATCCGCGAGAACGGCAATCCTGCCGGCATGTTCGCGATCAACGGCGCCTGCCGGACGACGACAGCGAACGGCCTCACCGATCCCTATGGCGCGACGATCGACTGCCAGAACCCTCGCCGCGGATCGGGCGGCACGCCTCGCTTCGACCTCATCGACGGCGTTGCCGGCCTTTCTAACAAGGACAAGCGCACGGTCATCCGCGACTATGTCCACGATGATCGGCTGCGCGAAACGAACCTGACGCTGGAGGGCAATGCCGACCTCGGGCCGGTCGGGCTGAAGTCGATCACCTCCTACACCAACTACACCTCGCTGCTCGGTAACGATTCCGACTATAGTTCGAACCCGCACGGCCGCGAGTGGGTGGAGGAGAACAACGAGAGCTTCTCGCAGGAACTGCAGCTCGAGTCGCAGTGGAAGGGGCCGCTCCAGGCGACCGTCGGCGCCTATTACTCGACCGACCATCTGCTCTTTTCCTATTCCTCGCTGCGCCACACACTCGACAATCTGGCCGCGCGACCGAATGCGACATCGACCAACGGCGTCGTCCTGCCGGTCCAGACGGGAACCCCGCTGGTGTCGCTGGCGAACGTCATCAACTCGGCGTCGAACAACACCCAGTTCATCGACAGCAGCTATCTGGGCTTCTTCGGCGAGGCGCGACTGTCGCTCGCTCATTGGCTGCGCCTAATCGGCGGCGCGCGCTACAACACCGAGACGAAGCGCGCGTTGAACGGCAACGCGCCCTATGTCGGCGCGATCAATCCGGCGACCCCGCCCGACGACCCGCGGGTGATCTTCCCCTATAATGATGCGACGGCGACGGCGCGCAGCCGAGTGCGCGCGGTGTTCAACAACGTGACGTGGCGCGCCGGCGTCGAGGCCGACCTCGCCGACGACGTGCTGGTCTACGGCACCGCCTCGACCGGCTTCCTGTCGGGCGTCATGAACCAGAACGGCACGGTGACGCAGCCGCAGAAGTCGCGGTCGTTCGAGGCGGGGCTGAAAAGCCGCTTTTGGGACCGTCGCGCAGAGTTGAACTTGGCGATCTACGACGTTCGCTATTCGGCGCTGGCAACGACGTTCCAGATCCCCAATCCGGCAAACGTCGGGTCGTTCATCACCCTCTCGTCGAACGGCGGCATCCTGAAGGCGCGCGGCGTCGAGGTGTCGGGCGCGGTCCTGCCGGTCGATGCATGGCGGATTTCGTTCGGCGGATCGTACATCGATGCGACATACGGGCGCTTCGGCATCAACCTGCCGGGCGGGTTCCAGGTCATCAACGGCGCCGTGCCCGCGAGCCGGTTCATCGACCTCGCCGGCCAGCGCCCGCCGTATACGCCGAAGTTCACCGTATCGGTCGCGACAAGCTATGCGTTCGATCTCGGCTTCGGGACGCTGACACCGCAGGTACAGTTCCGCTACAGCGACTCGTATTTCGCGCATGGCGGCCTGCCGTTCGACCGATCCGGGTTCCAGCCGAGCTTCACCCAGACCGACGCGCGGCTCGGCTTCTCGCCGACCGACGGCAATTGGAGCATCGAGGGCTTTGTCGAGAATATCGAGGACGAAATGCTGAATCAGCGGACGCAGACCGGCGGCGATGGCCTGCAGCAGGCGAATTGGGGCCTGCCGCGCAATTACGGGGTCAGGGCGAAGTTCAGCTTCTGATCGAACCGAGTGGGGGACGAGGGGCGGTACCGCGAGGCGCCGCCCCTTTTGTTGTCAGCGCGTGGCGGCGGCGTTGCGCGCGCCGATGATCTGAGCGAGCACCGCGATCTCGTCGAACAGGCGCCACTCGCGCAGGATGCGGCCGTCGCGCATCTCGAAATGCGTTGCGCCCAATACCTTCACCGGCGTGCGCGTCGGCGGGCCATAGAGCGGCACGCCCGAATAGGTGCCGTGAAGCACCCAGATCGCGGCGATGCGCGTGCCCAGTTCGGACGATTCGCACACCACCAGGTCGCGCACCTCGATCCGGCCGTCGGGGAATACCGCGAGCAGATCAATAATCTGTTGCTGATAGGCGTCTATCGCCTGAGCGCGATGGAGGCGTACGGTGTGGCAGACGACCTTCGGATCGCAATAATCAATCACGCGATCGAAGCGGCGACGGTTCCAAACCTCGTCGTACATGGCCACGATCTGGTTGCACAGATCGTCGAAGCGCTCGGGCCGCTTGCCCGATACGCCTTCGCGCGCCGGATCGGGATAGCGTCCGGCGAAGGGGCCGGCGTCGTCCGCGATCGCCATCGTCTCGCCGGTGACCGGCGAGGCGAGCGCCATGTCGGCGGCGACCCGCTCGGGATCGATGCCGAGCGACTGGAGCACGGCATATTCGTCGCGGACCAGCCATTCCTCGATTACCTTGCCGTCCTGGACCAGGCAATGTGCGATCGTCCGCGACACCCAGTTGCGCCCGGTCGGCGGGCCATAGGTCCAGTAGCCCAGGTTGGTACCGGTCTTGAGCACCCGGTGCGAGCTGATGAAGCCCATCGGGCCACGCTGTTCCCACACCACGTCCTCGCCCGACCCGCCGCCACCGTTGGGGAAGGCGCTCATCTTCTGGACGCTGTTCAGGATGACATGGTCGAAGTCGTAGGTCTCGCCATATGCGGTGTGGACCTTGATATCGTCGGCGTAATGTTCGCCCAGCCGACCCAGCCCCTTGTCGATCCAGATCTGGTCGGTCCAGCTGAGGATGTAATCGCGCGGATCGCGAAATGGGGCGTAGGCGGCGGGATCGAGGTCGGCGAGCGGATCGAAGGCGGACATGGCTGGACTCCGGCTGGCAATTGCATGCGCATGCTATTGCTGGAGCCGGGCGTCAAGCATTAGCCTAGCCGTGCCGAGACGCCGATCTGGAGTTCGCCGGAGAACACGCGCTTCTCGGTCGCCATCGCCGGATTGTCGACGCGCGCGGTCAGCATGTCGATCGCCGCCTCGATCATCACGTCCACCGGCTGCCGTACACTGGTGAGGGCGTAGGAGCCCCACCGACCCGGCGCTGCGCCGTCGAAGCCGACCACCGACATGTCCTTGGGAACCTTCAGCTTCATCTCCAGCCGGATCTCGTCGATGCAGCCGATCGCCATCATGTCGTTGGCGCAGATCACGGCGTCGGGCCGACGCGCTTCCGCCGCCAGCGCGCGCATCGCGGCGCGGCCGCCGTCGTAGGTGAAATCGCCGATTGCGACCGCGGGCTCGTCGCCGCCCAACGCCGCGATCCGATCACGCGCGCCCGACACGCGCTGGCGGCTGACGAGCGAGGAATCGGGGCCGGATACGATGGCGAAACGTCGATGGCCCGCCGCCCAAAGGCGGTCGACCAACCAGCGCTCGCCCTCCACCTGGTCGCAGCACACGCTGTTCACGGCGATGTCGTCGTAGACGCGGTTCAGGAATACGACCGGCACCCGGCGCTTCGCCAGTTGTTCGATATGTCCGCGCGGCAGATGGGTCGCGCTCAGCACCCCGTCCACGCGATATTGCCACAGCTGGTTGACGACGCGGTCGGCATCCTCCTCGTGATCCAGCGTGAACAGCAGCAGATTGAGGTCGCGGCTGGCGAACAGGCGGCTTAGCGTGGCGGTCAGTTCGGGATTGAAGCCCAGGTTGGCGACCACGACCGCCACCAGGTTTGACCGTTTCGTCGTGAGCGACCTCGCGATGGCATTGGGCTGATAGCCGAGCGCGGCGGCGGCCTTCATGATCCGCTCGCGCGTCTGCGGCGAGACGCTGGTTCCGGTGGTAAAGCAGCGAGAGACCGCCGATTGCGACACCCCGGCGCGCTGGGCGACGTCGTACGATGTCACCGTCCGCCCGCCCCCGCGCGTACCCGCCTTGCCATCTGTCGTCGCCCTGCGCGCCATCGTCGCTCCTGTTCGTCAGCGACGCTATAGGGATGAACGCGAACGAACGAAACGCACACTCTTGCCTGCATGCGCATGCAATGTTAGGTCTCGGCAACGCACTGCGGTTCCGTGATGCGGGGCGAGAGGATGCTATGAGCGCAACGATGGCGAACCATGTGCAGGCGGCCGACCGGCTGATCCGCTACGAGGATCTGGTGCCGTGCTCGCTGGCCTTCATCGACTGCAAGATCCCCGGTTCGGATCGCAAGGTGAACTACTCGATCATCGGCGCCGGCGTGACGCAGTCCAGCGAACAAGTCGTCAATCTGGCCGAGCCGCACGGCTTCGCGCTGGGCGTCGCCGCCATGCCGCATGGGGTCACCAACAACCTCCACATGCATTACACCGCCGAGGTGTTCCTGGTCTATCGCGGCGAATGGGTGTTTCGCTGGGGCCCGGAGGGGCGCGACGGCGAGATCACCGGACGCGCCGGCGACGTGCTGTCGATCCCGACCTGGATCTTTCGCGGCTTCACCAATACCGGGCCGGACGACAGCTGGATCTTCACGTTGCTCGGCCGCGACGAATCGGGCGGCGTGCTGTGGCACCCCAGCATCCTCGAGACCGCGGCCGAGCATGGCCTGTATCTCACCCGCGACAACATGATGGTCGACACCGCCGCCGGCGCGGCGAAACCTGACGAGGCCGACCTCATTAAGCCGATGTCGCCGGACGTCATCGCGTCGATGCGTGCCTGGTCGCCCGACGAGATGCGCCGGCGCCTGGTCCGGGCCGACGACCTGGTCTGGTCCAATCGCGGCCTGCTCGACCATGTCCTGCCGGGCCATGCCAGTCGCCTGGCGCCGGTCATTGGCTATGGGATGAGCGAAGATCGCGACGCCGTGGCGCCGATCGTCAATCCGCACGGCTTCAGCGTCGAATGGCTGCGGATCCCGCCTGGCGAACAGGTCGGCCCGTTCCGCGTTCATCCCAAGCAGGTGCTGATCGTGCGCGACGGTGCGCTGGAGATCGAACTGGGTCGCGGCGACGGGGCAAGCCGCGCCGTCGCCGAACCCTGGGCAACCTTCTCGGTGCCGCAGGACGAGTGGCGGACGCTGCGCTCGGTCGGGCAGGACGAGGTGCTGGTCAGCGTCACGACGGCCGGCGATGCGCGCGCGGCGATCGAATGGGACGATGCGATCGTCCAGGCGGCGCGTCGTGCCGGCATCGCCCACGATCCCAACGGCTATCTGGCGCCCGTCGACCTGCTGCCGGCGGCCTGAACGGATGCGCGCCAACACGCTTCGCACCTTGAAGGCAGCCGGGCGGCCGATTGTGAATGCCTGGGCGTCGATCGGCGCCCCCTACGCGGTGGAATCGATCGCGCACCAGGGCTTCGATGCGGTGACGATCGATGCCCAGCACGGGATGATGGGGTTCGATGTGGCGCTGGCGATGCTGCAAGCGGTGTCGACCACGTCGGCGATCCCGATGGTGCGGCCGTCGGGCCTCATCCCGGGCGAGATCATGCGCTGGCTGGACGCCGGAAGCTACGGGATCATCTGCCCGATGATCTCGACGGCCGATGATGCGCGGGCGTTGGTCCGGGCATGTCGCTATCCGCCGCACGGCCAGCGGTCGTTCGGGCCGGCCAGGGGGCTGCTCTACGGTGGCGCCGACTATCTTCACGGCGCCGATCGCGAAATCCTGGTGCTGGCGATGATCGAGACGCGCGAAGGCCTTGAAAATGTCGAGGCGATCGTCGGTACGGACGGCATCGACGGCATCTACGTCGGCCCGAACGACCTTGCGCTCGCGCTCGGTCATTTGCCGGCCAACGAGTCTGTCGATCCCACGATGCGATCGGCCATCGAGCGCATTCGGGCGGTAACGGTCGCACACGGCAAGATTGCGGGCATCTTTTGCAGCGACGGCCAAGCGGCCGCAGAGCGGGTCGCGCAGGGGTTCGACCTGGTCACGCCGGGTAACGACGCCGCGCTGCTGCGCGCGACGATGGCCCGCCAGGTCGAGGTGGTACGAAGCGTATCGGTCGAGTGACCGGCGACGCGATCCTCGTCCCGGGGACGCTATGCGATGCCCGGATATTCGCCGATCTGCTCGAACGGTTGCCGGATGTCCGGGGTCAGGTTGCCGAATTGGCTGAGCATGGAAGCGTTGAGGCGGCTGCTCGTTCCGCGCTTGCGGGCGCGCCTGCGCGGTTCGTTGCCATCGGCTTCTCGCTGGGCGGGTTCGTCGCGCTCGAGATGCTGCGTTTGGCCCCTGAGCGGCTGCGCGGAGTCATCCTGATGGCTGGCAATGCGCATCCCGATGCGCCGGAAAATGCGGCCGCGCGGATCGCGGAGGTAAGCAGGGCGCGCGACATGGGCATGGCGCAGTTCGTGGCGGAGCGTTTCCCGAACGATGCCTATGGCGCGCTGATCGCCGCGATGGCCGCCGATCTGGGTCATGACGCGCATGCGCGCCATGCTGCGATGAACATCGCCCGCCCGGATCTGCGCGACGTCGCGTATCGCTCAGCCGTTCCGATCCTGGTGATCGCGGGCGACCGCGATCCGTTCTGCCCTCGCGAGCGTTACGAGATAGCCGCTGCCGGACCGTTGGCGCAGCTCCACGTGATTTCGGGCGCAGGACATTATCTGCCGCTGGAGGTACCTGGTGCGGTGGCGGCGGCGATCCGCAGTTGGGAGGTGCCGGCATGATCCTTGGCGTGATCGCCGACGATTTCACCGGAGCGGGGGATATCGCCGGCGTCCTGACGGATGCCGGTATGCGAACCGCACTGCTACCATCGGTGGCCGACGTCGCCGCTTGCCGTCATGACGCGGGGGTGGTCGCGCTGAAGACCCGGTCGATCCCGGCGGATGACGCGGTCCTGGCCTCGCTGCATGCCCTGTCCGCGCTCCGCGAGGCGGGCTGCCGCCAGATCCTGTTCAAATATTGCTCGACGTTCGACTCCACGCCTGCCGGCAACATCGGTCCGGTCGCACAGGCGCTGGTTGAGGCACTCGGCACGCCCGCGGCGATCGTCTGCCCTGCGTTCCCGGCGAACGGTCGAACCGTCTATCAGGGGCATCTGTTCGTCGGCGATTTGCTGCTGTCGGACACGGGAATGCGCCATCATCCGATCACCCCGATGATCGACAGCGATATCCGGCGATGGCTGCGGCACCAGACAGAGATGGCGGTCGGGCATGTCGCGCTGAACACCGTGCGACAGGGGAGCATCGCTATTAGGGATGCACTGGCGCGCGCCCAAGGGCTCGTCGTCATCGACGCCGTCGACGATGTCGACCTGATGGCGATCGGCCAGGCCGTTGCGGATGCGCCGCTCATCACGGGCGGGTCGGCGATCGCGCAGGGATTGCCGGCCAACTATCGGGCAGCGGAACTGATCGATGCGGCTCCTGCCGCTCGCCTTCGCGTGGAGGGGGCGGCGATCGTTCTGGCGGGAAGCTGCTCGACCGCAACCAACGCACAGGTAGCGCATTATCGGCGCGACCATCCCGCGTACGCGATCGACGTCGCGCGGCTGTTGGCGGGCGATCCGGTAGCGGACGAGGCGCGGGCGTTCGCGCACGACCATGCCGATGCGGCACCGCTAATCTATTCGACCGTCACGCCCGATCGCCTGACCAGCGATACCGAGGCGCCTGGCGTGGCCGCCGCTGTCATCGAAACGCTGATCGCCGATCTGGCGATTGATGCCGTGGCGCGAGGCGCGCGGCGGATCGTGGTGGCGGGCGGCGAGACGTCAGGCGCGGTCGTGGAAGCACTTGCGCCGGGGCCCCTTCGCGTCGGCCCCTCGATCGCTCCCGGCATCCCCAGTCTGTTCACGAGGAGTGGACAGGGTCTGGCCTTGAAATCCGGTAATTTCGGTAACGACGATTTCTTCGACCATGCGTTGCGGGTATTGGAGGGGCGTGCATGATATCGGCTAAGCTGCGTGAAGGCATTTGCCGCCTAGGCAAATCGCTGTTCGACCGGGGCTACACGCATGGCGCTTCGGGCAACATCAGCGTGACGCTGGACGACGGCGGCATGATCGTCACGCCGACCAACGTTTCGCTCGGTAGTCTGGACCCCGCGGCACTCAGCGTCCTCGACGCGGCCGGTCACCTGATCGAGGGACCACCTCCCACAAAGGAGGTCCCGCTACACGCCGCTGTGTACCAAACCCGCCGTTCCGCGGGCGCGATCGTACATCTCCATTCCACCCACTCCGTCGCCGTTTCGATGCTGCCCGACATCGATCCCGCTGAAGTATTTCCGCCGTTAACCGCCTATTATCTTATGCGCGTCGGTCGCACGGCGCTTCTCCCGTATTTTCGTCCGGGCGATCCCAAGGTCGCCGAGGCGCTTGCTTCTTTGGGTGGCGAATATGGTGCCGTGCTGCTTGCAAATCATGGCCCCGTCGTCGCCGATCGCTCCCTGGAATCTGCGGGACAGGCGATCGAAGAACTCGAACAAACCGCTCGATTGTTTCTGTTGCTCAGAGCGGAAAAGCCACGTTTGCTCACCCCTTCGGAAGCTTCGGCGCTGAGGAATGATCCGGCGGGCTCCGTCAAACCAAACGCACAGGGTGCGTTGGCGAGCTGATCGGCATAGGGCGGGGGATGCCGCGCGCCCGAAAATCACCCTCGCCGTTCCGCTACTTCAATTCGTCGCCTGAGGTGATCCGGCTGGTGGTGATGATGTACGTCCGCTTCCCGTTGTCGCTGCGCAACGTGGAGGATCTGCTGTTCGAGCGTGGCATCGACATCTGCCATGAGACGGTGCGGCTGTGGTGGAACAGGTTCGGCCCGCTGTTCGCCGGCGACATCCGCCGCCAGCGGGTCAGCCGCATGCGGGGCTTTCGCCACTGGCGGTGGCACCTCGACGAGATGTACGTGAAGCTGAACGGTGAGATGGTCTACCTGTGGCGGGCTGTCGATCATGAGGGTGAGGTGCTCGAGAGCTACGTCACTAGGACGCGCGACAAGGCGGCGGCACTGAGCTTCATGAAGAAGGCGCTGAAGCGCCATGGCTCGCCCGAGGCGATTACCACCGATGGGCTGCGTAGCTACGGCGCTGCGATGAACGAGCTCGGCAACGCTGGGAAGCAGGAGGTCGGTCGCTGGAACAACAACCGGGTGGAGAACAGCCACCTGCCGTTCCGACGACGTGAGCGGGCGATGCTGAGGTTCAGGCAGATGAAGACGTTACAGAAGTTCGCCTCAGTCCACGCCAACGTCCACAACCACTTCAGCCTAGAGCGCCACCTTATCGATCGCCAGACCTACCGGCAACGACGCTCCGCCGCGCTGGCGGAGTGGCAGGCGCTCGCGAGCTAGGCTGCTACCTTCAAAGACCCACCTGCATCGTGTGGAGAGCGGTTCGCGTTAGACTGACAGCACCCACCTATGTCCTCTCGGGGCGACGGCCGAAGCCGGATGTTGAGAACCTGGTCAGAGATCAGGCGCATGCGCCTTTACCGTTGCCGGCTGGACATGCGCGCATGCCACCCGGCCCCAGCAAAGCTGTGACCGAGTACTCTGACGAGGTTCTCACGCCCCGCCCCTCGGCTTTCACGAGGGGCATGCCGACCATTGATCACGGGCGGGACGGTATCAAGTCGAAAGTGCCGCAGGGCTGGCTGCCGCCATTGCTCGTGCCGCTCCACCGATAGACGGGGACGGACTCCCCTGGTCGAGCTGCAAACGCGATTGCGGCGTGTCTTAAGTCTCACGTTCGAGCTCGGCGTTCGATGGTCTCTGTGGTGGGAACCGGAATGGCTGGTTTGGAGCAGCTTCCCGAGAAAAGCGTTGGGGTGGACGCCCCCTGACGGCATCGATGTGCCAGAGTGGAGGTGTTGAAGCACCACTGCAGGAGGCGTCCATGGAAGAGGTTAGCACAGTCGGCATTGATTGAGCTGCCCCCTTCTGAGTGGTCCATCGACTATGACAGTCTGGATCAAGGAAGGGACGACGAATGCCTTCGAAGAAGCACAAGCCCGAGGAGAT
>NZ_JACIEV010000019.1 GCF_014197105.1 Sphingomonas jinjuensis
TCCGGTTCCGCTTCGCTCCACCTACGACCGGCAATGGCAGCGGAGACGACAATGCACTAACTAACAACCCGGACCACCCCGTGGGGGCTGCTCATTGATCCGATCACCGTCACGCTACGCCGCGATAAGCGGCGCGTTTAGAAAGACCTCCACGCCAGCAGCGGCCCAGACCTCGTCGAGTGCGATCTTCACCGCTTCGTTATCGAGGAGCACGAACGTACCGCGAAACTTGACGGGCACTCGGTACCGCCGCGCGCGCACGCGCCCAGGATCTCGGCGGCGGCGCCCAACACTGTCGGCCGCGGTTTATTGTTGATGGTGAAGAGGCCGCAATATGTCTGGACGCATTTCTACGTCACCGCCCCTCCAAGGAAGCCCACACCCTCGATCAGCGCGACCCGCGTGCCAGCCTGCGCGGCGCCGGCAGCTGCCGTGACACCTGCGCTGCCCCCGCCAACTCGATCACGTCATATCGCTCGTGCACGATTTGCCTCGTTCTCTTCCAGTTATCGTTCCTGCTAAGATCCTCGCGCTTTACTGCGCGAGCGGTACCGTGGCCGGTCCGGCATCCGGGTTGGGACGCAGCGCAATCGTGTTCGCATCCGCGTCGAACAGCACGTCGTAAGCATAGAACGGCAGCGTGCCCGCATGTATCACGACCTGATTGCCGGCCTGTGGCTTGAAGTTCGCCGTCGCTCCATGATCGCGATCGCCGGTGACGAAGCCGATAGCCGGGGCGGGCCTCGGCTGCGTCGGTGCAAAGCCGATCCGCGCGCGCCGATCGGGTCTCCACGCGGGCGGGCGCTCAGCCCCCAACACGCTCAAACCGGGAGCACCGGTGTCGAGCAGCGTCGGTCCGCACAGCGAGCGCGCGCCGGACAGCGCCAGCGCCAGGCAGCCCCGCACCGTACCGCGGCCGCTGGCGGTCAGCGGTATGAAGCCAGCGGTGTCGCGGGCATCAGGGTTCAGCACAAGCGTTCCCGTCCCGCGCCCGCGTTGCGGCAGGTGAACGATCCAGCGGTGAACGCCCAGACCCGGGAATGGATTGGCGATGCGCCCGATTTCCAGTCGCGTGCCGATGATTGCGGTGAACCCCTGTCCCGGCTGACCCGATCCCATCAGCCCGTAGGCCGACGGCGCCAGGTGCGAAGCCGGGCAGTCGGGCTGTTTCGCAACGCACCCAACGTTATTCACCGCCTGGACGATCACCCGGCCGCGCGCCGCACCGATCGACAGCCCGACGAGCGCGCGCTTGCCGTCGAGTTCCACGCCGCTGCCATAGCTGTATGTCTCGTCGACGTCGCTCTGCACCACCTGCGCGCGCGCCGCAGCGCGCGGTAGCAGCCGCAGTCCGGTCGAGCCAGTATCGAACCCGGTAAGGATCGGCACGCCGTTGACGACGACCTCGATCGCGTAGCGAACCGACCCAGCGCCCGCGATCACCACCTCGCGGATCGGCACCGTGCTACGCGGCGCCTGCTGCGCGCTGGCGGGCACCGCGGACGCCACGCCTGCCAGCATCGCGCCGATCGCCGGGTACAGCTTGGACGCGCGCGCCATCACTGCGCCGCCTTCAGCTGGGCGATGGCCGTCTGCGATCCCGCCAGCGCCCGAGCGACGAGGCGACCGTTCGATGAGGTGGGGTTACGGGCATAGTCTTCAGCCAGACCCCCGGCGCTCGCATTATCGAAGCCGAGCGCGCTGAGGCGCATTTCGGCACGCCGACGGGCCAGAAGCTGACGAGCGCCGGCCGCTCCCATCACCTTAGGGTCTGGATCGAGCCAGAAGTAGCCAGGGCTGGTGCGGCTACCCACGCGGCAATCGATGGGGCGGGTTACCGTGACGCCATGCAAGCGTTGTGGCAGGCACTGACCGTGATCTTCACAATAGAAGGTGTTGCCTCCTTCTCGTCGGACGAACGTCGCCGGCGCTATCTCACCCGCTTGCCAGCTGCGACCCATGTCGTCGGTAACGGCGCTCACGACGGCGATGCGGCATTCCGGTGTCTCGCGAGCCGTTGCGGTTCCGGCTGCCATCGCGAGCGGAGGGGCAATCGCGAGAAGAGTGTAGATCTTCATGCAGGATCTCCATCGTTCCAAACTGATGAGAAAATGGGCGACCTTGTGATCGTCGGTCCGCGCGATACGCCTAAGCGCGAGTCGGCGAGCCCGACGAACAGCCACCAGCGCCCTTCGAAAGCAACGAGCCCTTCCGCGAAGCAGACGTTGCCGACCTGGCCCTGCGCCTCGGCCGGATCGATGCGCAGGAACGGTTCGGCCAGGCGACCGACGACCGCCATGGGATCGTGCGCGTCGAACAGAAACTGGCCAGGCTGATAGGCGAGCGGCGGCGTATCGCCGACGCCGCCTTCGAAATGGTTGGTGCCATTATAGATCAGGACGACGCCGTCTTGGGTCAGCACGGCGGGCGGGCCCGGTTCGGTGAGCAGCGAATCGAAACGATGCCGTCGGGGTCCGGCGATCGCGCGCAGGCCCTTGGGTCCCTCGATACGATCGATGGTCCAGTGGCCCATCGGTCCCTTCAGGGAGGGATCCCAGCTGAGGTAGCGATCGGGCGCGGTTTCGCTCTCAACCGGCGTCCAGCGTACCAGATCGGTTGAGGTCGCAGCGAAGATCATGCCCTCGCCCCAGTACATCCAGTATACGCCGTCGATCTTCGCCGCGACCAGCCGCCCGCCATCCAGCGTCGTTACGATCGCGCCCGATTTGGTTGGGCGACGGACATAGGGCGATCCCGCAAACGCCGGGCCGTGCTTCGTCCAATGTCGGAGGTCCGGCGAGGTCGCCACGAACAGGCAGCCGACCTTGCCGTCGAATGCCGTGTAGGTGCAGACATAGCCGCCGTCGGGCGCGGCGACGACGCGCGGGTCTTCGAGCCCGCCCGGCCATTCCCACGCCTGCCATCGGTCGTCCGCCGGAAAGAGCACGGGTTCGGGATCGAGGTCGAAGTGCAGGCCGTCGCGGCTGGTGGCGAGGCCGATGCGCGAGGTTCCGGCATAGCGCCCGACGCTATCCTCGCCGCGCACCAGCAGGCAGATGTGGCCATCATGCACGACCGCGCCGGGATTGAAAATGTCCTTCGCCGCCCAATCAAGCGCCGTGCCCGACAAGGGGCAGGCGAAAGTGGCGCCGGGACGGCTCTCCAGTAGACGGAGGGGCGGCTCGAACGGACCGATAGCCCAAGAGGGCAACGCTGGCGAAGAGGTCATGATATCCTTGCAGTTCGATGACGAAGGGCTTTGACGGGCGATCAGTCCAAGGGGCGGGGTGAAGCGACGAAGACGCCCCGCCGACGAGCGCCGAGGTCTCGACGGATTGCGGCGTGGCGCTTTGCATCGAGCCGGTAGAACAGGCACAGCGCCGCCGCGGCGAGCGCCAGCACGCCGGCACCGGGGCCGTTGATAAGGCCGATCCATCGGATCGTGCCGGCGGTGAGGCGGACGGCGCCGCCGCCGGCGCTCTGAAAGCCGATCGCCTGCAGCGCGAGGCCCGAGACGAGCGAGCCGAGACCCGACGCTGCCTTGGTGGCGAAGGCCCAGCCCGCGAAGTACAGTCCTTCGCGGCGCGCGCCGAACAGATGCTCGTGCTCGTCGGCGGCGTCGGCCATCATCGAGGCGAAAGCGATTCCCGCCGCCGCCATCAACATCCCACCGAGCAGGACGGCGGCAGACAGGACGGCGACGAGCGTCTGGCCCTCAAAAGGAAACAGGCCCAGCAGCCGTAGCGTCGCGGGCAGCGATGTCGACGAGGCGAGCCCGACCATCCCGATGAGTAAAACGGTTCGTTTCTCGATGCGCGCCAGCATCGGCGCCGCGAGCGGGGCGCCCAGCAGCAGACCGGCGAACAGCGATAGCGTCACGATCTGGATCTGCGCCGCGCTCAGCCGCCAGAAATAGGTGTTCGCGTGCAGGCCAAGCGAGCTGTGGATCGCGAGCGACGTGAACAGCAGTAATGCCCCTATGAATAGCGTTCGGAACGACTGATTGCGAAAGATTTCTCCCACCTCGGCCAGCAGGCGCAGGTGCAGCGACCCCGGCTGGTTGGCGGCGACGACATGTTGCCGGTCACGCATAGAGGCGAGCGTGCGCATCGCGATCAGCGCGCCGACCGCTGCGATCGCTGCCAGGCTGATCGCGAGGGGGGTGTAGCCGCCGCGCCGCGACAGGCCGCCGTCGCCACCGAGAAACACGCCGAATCCGAGCACGATCGCGACGAGCGCTCCGACCATCGCAAAGGCCCAGCGCCACATCGCGATCGATGACCGCTCGGTGTAATCGTCGCTGATCTCGGCGCCCACGGCGTTGTAGGGCAGCAGGAACAGCGACATTCCGACGCGCAGGCCGATCGACAGGAAGGTTAGCCAGGCGAACAGCGTCAGCTGGCTCCACCCACTCGGCAGCGAGAACATCGCGATGAGGAAGGCGGCGGTGGCGGGTAGGCCCATCATCATGAACGGCAAGCGCCGTCCGAATCGGGAGCGACTGTTGTCGGACAGCGATCCTATCAGCGGGTCGACGACGGCGTCGACGGCAAGCCCGACGGCTAGCGCGATCCCCGCCAGGGCGGCGGATAAACCGGCAACGGTCGTGACGTAGAAGAACAGGAAGATGTTGACACCCTGTCCCGCGATACCGTCGAGCAGGGCGCCCGCCGAATATCCCAGCGTCGCCCGACGGGTCAGCGGCGCCAGCGCGCGACCGTCTATGGGCACGTTCACAACCTGCGAGGCTTCAACACCTTCGCGGAATAGCGCGCTTTCCATGATCCTCTCCGATCTCGTCCAACCCTAGCGCACTTTCATCATGAATCAACAAAAAGGATGGACGTTTTGTTTATGATGGGTAAGATGGGCATTACCGGCGGCGACACGACCGCCAGGTTGGAGGGGGTTCGATGATGAGAAAGAAGGTCATCGCAGCATTCGTCTGCAGCACCTCGGCGATCGGCGCGCTGCCGGCTGCGGCGCAGCAGACTGTGCCGGCACGCACGGCTGCGCAGCCCGGCAACGCCGCCGCTCCGGCCGAGGCACAGGCGGAGGCGGGCGATATCGTCGTTACGGCCAACAAGCGCGAAGAGCTGTTGAAGGACGTGCCGATCAGTCTCGCGGTAGTGTCGGGTGACCAGCTGACGCGCCAGAACGTAAACGAGGTGGCCGAACTGACGCGCAGCGCGCCAGCGCTCAACACGGCGGGACCGTTCGGCGCACTGAGCATCCGTGGCATCGGCAGCATCTCCTTCTCCCGTTCGTCGGAGGGCAGCGTTGGCGTCGTGGTCGACAACGTCGCGCTCGCCGGCACCTCGACCAATCCGCCACTGCTGTTCGATGTGGCGCGCGTCGAGGTGCTCGAAGGGCCGCAGGGCACGTTGTTCGGCCGCAATTCGTCAGCGGGTGTGCTCAACATTGTCACCAATGCGCCCGATCCTTCGCGGACCGAGGTAATCGCACACGCCGACGTCGGCTCTCGCAACACCTATGTCGGGCGCGGCGTCGTCAACCTGCCAATCGCCGACAACGCCGCGCTGCGGGTTGCCGGATCCTACGCCCAGGCGCCCGAGACGCAGTTCAACCGCTTCGATGGCAGCTGGCAGCGCCAGCGCAATTATGCGACGCGCGCCCGCTTCCTGTGGGAGCCGACGTCGGACATCACGATCAACCTGATCGGCGATTACAGCGACTATGATAAAGGGGGTGGCGCGCCCTGGTCGGTCTTCGTCGCAACCCCCGGCAGCCGCCTGTCGCAGCGGCTTGCGGCATGCGGCATCGTCGTCGGTGCAGAAAACCAGCAGGGTTGTGTCGATGGCGGCAACCGGGGATGGACCGAAAGCTATGGCTTCTCGAACCAGGTCGACATGCGGATCGGTGACCACACGCTCACCTTGATCAGCGCCTATCGCGCGGTCGAGGGTGAGGTACCGGCCTATGACGTCGACAGCGTGCCGATCTATCGCCTCAATCAGACCGGCCCGTCGGACACCCACAACTTCAGCCAAGAGGTGCGGTTGACCTCGCGATCGGGCGGCACGCTAGAATATGTCGGCGGGCTATACTATTTTGACAGCGAGTTCGACGGATCGGTCCAGCAGCTGGGCCCCGTCGCGACCGACGCCGGCATTCCCTTCACGTTGGGCCAGCGCCTGATGACCCACGCCCAGACGACCAGCGTCGCGGCGTTCGGGCAGGCGACGCTTCGCCTCGCCCCTGCAGTGAGGCTGATCCTGGGCGCGCGTTACGGCAACGAAACCGTCAGCGCGCGCACCGATGCGGCGCTCGCCCCCGGGGCGGTGGCGCCGGTGGGCAGCCTGGCGCCGGTGCGCGGGCGGGTGAGCGACGATTATTTCTCGTACCGCGGCGGCGTCCAATTCGACGTCAGCCGGGATGTGATGATCTACGGCACCTACACGCGCGGCTATAAAGGGCCGTCGGTGAACGACCAGGCAGCGGGTCCGACGATCCCCGTCCTGGTCCGCCCCGAGATTCCCAAGTCCGGCGAGGTCGGCATAAAGGCATCGGCCTTCGGCGGGCGGATGACCGCGAGCCTTGCGGGCTTCTACACCAAGGTCGACGACTTTCAGGCGCAGTTCTTCGACCCCGTCGCGGCGGCGTTCGTCTTCGGTAACGCGCCGTCGCTGACGACCAAGGGCGTGTCGTTCAACCTGTTCGGACGGCCGACGCGCGGGTTGTCGCTCAATCTTGGTGCGGTCTACAACGATGCCCGCTACGGCGATGGCTATCTGGTTGCCTGCGCACAGCAGCAGACCGCAGCGCAGGGTTGCATCCCGCAAGTGGTCAACGGCGCGACGATCGGCCGGGTCGATGATGCAGGTGGCAATCGCCTGGTCGGTACGCCGGAATGGAAGGTCACCGCCAGCGGCGAATATGCCGCCGACCTGTCGTCGCGGACGCAGGCGTATCTCCAGGCTGACATGGTCTACACGTCGCGCATCAACTGGGACGCCGCGTTCAATCCCATCGCGCAGAACGCACCGGCGGCGCTCTTCGGCGGGCGGCTGGGCCTGCGTTTCGCCGACCAGCGCTTCGGCATCGCGGTGTTCGGGCGCAACCTGTTCGACGTCTATCGCCCCACGGTGCGTTTCGCGACCCCGACGGCGGCGTTGCAGCTCGACCCGCGATCCTATGCGCAGATCAGCGGGACGGACTCGCGCCGCGTCATCGGCCTCAGCCTCGATGCCAAATTCTGAACAGCAAGCCAAAGGGGGCGGCGGCGGTCTTCGGGCCGCCGTCGATAACGGCATGAGCGACGATCCACACCAGTTCATCGCGCCATCGGTGTCGCCGGAGGCGGCTGCGATCCTGCGGATGGTCGCGAACGCGCTCGCCGCTTTGCCGCCGCGACCGATACCGACCACCCAGGCCGCGTTCGACATCGCTGCAGCCGATGCCGAACGCTGGGCCGAGGCGATGATCGCGACGCCCTTTGCGTGGCTCGACCCCGCGGTTGCGGAGTGGGATGCGGGGGGAGTCCGGATCCTGACCGTGACGCCGAAGACTGTCGCTCGCGGCGCGGCGGCGCTGGTCTATATTCACGGCGGCGGCTTCGTCAGCGGATCGGCGCGATCGTCCCGGCTGACCGCCGCGCTGGCGGCGGCGCATAGCGGCCGCGTCGTTCACTCGATCGACTATACGCTGGCGCCGCGGGCCGATCATCGCCGCATCCTCGACCAGGTGACGGGCAGCTGGAACGCCATCGTGGCACGCGAAGGCGCGATCCCCGGCTTGTTCGGCGACAGTGCGGGGGGCTGTATCGCCGCCGCTGCGACGCTGCTGCTGCGCGACCGCGGCAATCCCTTGCCGGGTGCGCTGGCCTTGCTCTCGCCGGTCGTCGATCTGGCGGGTGGCGGCGACACCAACCGGACGCTGGCGGCAGTGGACTATCTCGACCGCGACCGACTGGATCCCGGGCTACGCGGCTATGCACCAACATCGGAATGGGGGTCGCCGCTCGCATCGCCGATCCACGGCGACTTCACCGATTTTCCGCCGACGTTGCTTCAGGTCGGGACGCGCGAGCTGCTGCTCAGCGACAGCGTCCGGTTCCACCGCGCGCTCCGCGCTGCCGGGCGGTCGTCGCGGCTGGAGGTGTTCGAAGGCATGCCGCACGTGTTCCAGCCGTTATTGGCCGAAACGCCCGAAGGCATCGCGGCATGGTCGGACATGGCGGCGTTCTGGCGGGAGCATCTGGCATGACGCAGGGGATGCTGGTGCCGCCTGGGCGCGTCACTAGAATGCGTCGCATGACGCAAGACACGCCCAAGCCCGCCATTCGTCGCCGCCGCCCGCAGGCAGAGCGCAGCGCCGATACCCGCGCCAAGGTCATCGAGGCGGCGATCGCCTGCCTGCATAGGGCGGGATACAGCGCCACCACGATCAGCACGGTCGCCGACGAGGCAGGCGTCAGCCGCGGCGCCATGACGCATCATTTCCCGGCCAAGACCGACCTGATGCTGGCGGTCGTTGCCGCCGTCTTCGAGGAAGACGGCGTGCTGTATGGCCGCACCATCGCCAAGATGGACCCCATCGCCTGGCTGCGGGCGCTGCCGGAGACGATGTGGGCGGTCATGAGCCGGCCGGCGGGCATTGCGGTCATGGAGATCATGCTCGCCTCGCGTTCCGATCCCAGCCTCGCCGAACCGTTACGGGCGTTGCAGAGCCGCATCGACGATCAGGCGCATCGCTGGAGTCGCGAGCGGATCAGGGCCGCCGGGCTGGAGCCTCTACCGGACGCCGATGCGCTCCACGAACTCTGGGTCGCCGCGCTTCGTGGTCTCGCGCTCGAGTCGACGTTCATGAACAACGCCGAAAACGTTCGCGGCGCGCTGGCCGCACTCTCGGATTCGATGCGCCGATTCTATCCCGCGCTCGCCGACAAGCCCTGAAGGAACCCATCTTGGCCGATCCGTCCCGTCGCCCCGTGCCTGCCAACTTCCTGTGGGGATCTGCGATCTCGGCGCACCAGACCGAGGGGAACAACGTCAACGCCGACGCCTGGCTCTGCGAGAACGTCTCGCCCAGCGTCTATGTCGAGCGATCGGGCGACGCCTGCGATAGCTGGGACCGACATGAACTCGACTTCGATATAGCGGCGGGCCTGGGCTTCAACTGCCACCGTATTGGCATCGAATGGGCCAGGATCGAACCCGAGCAAGGCCATTTCTCGCACGCGGCGCTCGATCATTACCGCCGCGCACTCGAGGCGCTGCACGCCCGCGGACTGGCGCCGATCGTCACCTTCAACCATTTCACCGTCCCGCGCTGGTTTGCGGCGCGCGGTGGGTTCGAGGTCGCGGACGGCGCCGATCTGTTCGTCCGCTACGTCGCGCGCGCGGCAGCGGCGCTCGGCGATCTGATCGCCTATGCGCTGCCCTTCAACGAAGCGAACATCCAGCGCCTTGTGACGCTGCTGCGCGGTGGCCAGCCGGTGGGGGACGAGGCGCAGGCGATGCTGGCCGCCTGCGCGAAGGCGTGCGGCACGGATCGCTTTTCCTCGCTGCTGTTCGCGCCGCTGGCCGCCTGCGAGCCGGTGATGATCGATGCGCAGGCGAAGGCGATGGCGGCGCTGAAGGCCGGGCCCGGCAGCTTCCCGGTCGGCCTGTCGCTGACGATGCAGGACGTTCAGGGGGTCGGCGACGGCAATCTGGCCGCGGTGGTGACGGACCTGCTGTACGGGCCATGGCTGGAGGCGGCACGGGGTGCGGATTTCGTGGGCGTGCAGACGTACACGCGAGTTCGCGTCGGCCCCAAGGGGCCGCTGCCCCCCGCGCCTGAGGCGGAGATGACGACCGCTGGTTACGAATTTTATCCGCAGGCGCTGGGCAACACGATCCGGCTGGCGCACGCCCGCGTCGGGCGCCCGATCATCGTCACCGAAAGCGGGATCGCGACCGACGACGACACGCGGCGCATCGCGTTCATCGACGGCGCGCTTGCCGAGGTGCGGCGCTGCCTGGCGGACGGCATTCCGGTGGGGGGCTATATCTGCTGGTCGCTACTCGACAATTTCGAATGGACGCGCGGGTATCGCGAGCGGTTCGGCCTCGTCCATGTCGATTATGAGACGTTCGCGCGGACGCCCAAGCCAAGCGCCCACCATCTGGGCGCCATCGCCCGTTCGGGGCTGGTCTGATGCCCCTCACGCCGCTGCCGATCGCATCGCCCGACGAGGTGGGGTTGTCCGGGGCCGGGCTCGCGACGCTCGACGCGGCACTGCAGGCGCATATCGATGCCGGCACGATCGCGGGCGCCGTGATGATCGTCGCGCGACAGGGTCGGGTCTGCCACCAGGCCGCGCTCGGCCGCCGCGATGTTGCGAGCGACGCCCCCGCCAGGATCGACGACCTGTTCCGCATCTTTTCGATGACGAAGCCGATCACCGCCGCGGCGATGATGTCCCTGTGGGACGAGGGGCGGTGGACCTTGGACGATCCCATCGCGCTGCACCTGCCCGAATTTGCGGGCGTCGAGGTCTGCGCCGGAAAAGACGGCGAGGGGCGGATGGTGCTGGAGGCGCCACAGCGCCCGCCGACGCTGCGCGATCTGTTCACCCACACCGCAGGCCTCAGCTATGGGACGCGGCTGTCGGACCCGAACGATCCGGTCGACGCCGTCTATCAGGCTGCCGGCGTCTGGGATGCGCGCGACCTCGCTGACATGGTGACGCGACTGGCGCCGTTGCCGCTCGCGTACCATCCTGGCACGTCGTGGCGGTACAGCCTGGGCATGGACGTGGAGGGCGCGATCATCGAGCGTCTGACCGGACAGACGCTCGCCGCCGTGATGAAGCAGCGGCTGTTCGACCCGCTCGGCATGACCGAAACGCGCTTCTTTACGCCGCCTGCGGATCGTGCGCGATTGGCGACGCTCTACCTCAAATCGCCCGGTCAGCCGCTGACCGAACTGGACAACCCGATGTTTGCCGATGCGAGCCGTGAACCGCCGCTCGCCTGGGGTGGCGCCGGGCTGGTGTCGACAGCAAGCGATTACGTCCGTTTCGCGGCGATGCTGCTCGGGCGCGGCAGCCTGGATGGCAAGCGGGTGTTATCGGACGCGGCAGTCGATCTGATGCTGAAAAACCATCTGTCGCAGGCACTGATCGAGCGCGGCTTCGTCATGGGGCATCAGCGGATCGGGCCGGGCCGCGGTTTCGCCCTGAACGGCAGCGTCTTCACCGATCCCGCGCTGGCCGGTGTAGCTGTGGGTCGCGGTACGTATCAATGGGATGGGGCCGCCGGCACCTGGTTCTGGATCGATCCTGCCTACGACCTGCTGTGCGTCGGCATGACCCAGACGATGTCCTATACCGCGCCGGCGCTGCAGGCGGAAATGCAGGCGCTGCTCGGGCGATTGCTGGTCGACGCCCCGGCCTGACTCGTGTCAGCTTCGCGCGACGAGAGTGGTGAGGCCGGCGGCGAGGGCGTCGAACACGACGCGACACCTGGTGCTGGAGCGGAGATCCTCGTGCATCACGATCCAGAGCGGCAGGTCGAGCGCGAAGGCGTCGGGCAGGACGCGGACGAGCGCGGGGTCGCGTGCGGCGATGATGGTCTGGCAGATGCCGATCCCGAAGCCTGCGCGCAGTATGGCGACCTGCGCCACCGTGCTGTCTACCCGCATGGCGAAATCGTCCGGGTGCAGGCCGGGCAGCATCGGCAGGATGGCCCTGCCGATGGCGGAGTTGGTGTCGGTGCCGATCAGATCATGGGTTTTGAGGTCGCCGATCGCCATCGGCGTGCCGCGTCGCTCCAGATAGTCACGGCGCGCGAACAGCCCCAGCGTGACCTTGCCCAGCCGCCGCGCGATCAGCGCCTGCTGCACGGGCTCGGTCATCCGCAGTGCGATGTCGGCTTCGCGCAGCAACAGATCGCTCACCGCATCGGTCGCCGCCAGTTCGATCGCCAGTGCCGGATGGTCGCGACGCAGGTTCGCCAGCAGGGGCGGCAGATGCTCGACCGCGAACACTTCGGCCGCGGTGACGCGCACCGTGCCGGCAGCGTCGCCGTCGGCCGACGAGGCCGCCCGCAACAGCGCGTTGGCGGTGCCGACCAATGCGTCGCTGAAAGGCCGCAGCGCGAGCGCTCGATCGGTCGGCGACAGCCCCCGTTGCGAGCGCAGGAACAATGCCCCGCCGATCGCCTGTTCGAGCGCTTCGATATGGCGCGCCACGGCTCCGTCAAACCAACGTGGCAGTGGGGGCGGGGAATGATACTGCCGGTGAATGAGCCGGAAATCGAGGGCGCTGCCGCCTAGCCCGTTTCGCCGTTTCAACTCCTCGCCAGAGGTGATCCGGTTGGTGGTGCTGATGTACGTGCGCTTTCCGCTGTCACTGCGGAACGTGGAGGATCTGCTGTTCGAACGCGGCGTTGATATCTGCCATGAGACGGTGCGGCTGTGGTGGAACAGGTTCGGCCCTCTGTTCGCCGGTGATATCCGCCGCCAGCGTGTGAGCCGCATGCGAGGCTTTCGCCACTGGCGCTGGCACCTGGACGAAATGTACGTGAAGCTGAACGGTGAGATGGTCTACCTGTGGCGAGCGGTGGATCACGAGGGCGAAATCCTCGAGAGCTACATCACTCGGACTCGCGACAAGAATGCAGCGCTCGCCTTCATGAAGAAGGCGTTGAAGCGGCACGGTTCGCCCGAGGCGATCATCACCGATGGTTTGCGCAGCTACCGTGCGGCGATGAACGATCTAGGCAACGCCGAGAAGCAAGAGGTCGGTCGCTGGGCTAACAACAGGGTGGAGAACAGCCACCTGCCGTTCCGACGACGAGAGCGAGCGATGCTGCGTTTCAGGCAGATGAAGACGCTACAGAAGTTCGCCTCGGTCCACGCCAACGTCCACAACCACTTCAGCCTCGAACGCCACCTCATTAATCGCCAAACCTACCGGGAACGACGCTCCGCCGCGATGGCGGAGTGGCAGGCGCTCGCCAGCTAGGCTGCGACCTTCAAAGACCGACCTGCATCGTGTGGAGAGCGGTTCGCGTTAAACTGACAGCACCCTTATCGGCGCTAATCGGCAGCTTTCTCGCCGATAAGCCGAGCGCGCGAATGACGCCAAACCAGCCCTATCCTTCGGCGAAGATCGAGGCGCCAGCAAGCGCGAGCAAGCTTGCCCTTATCAGGAGATTTCTCCGGGCCATTGGTCGGCAGGATCAGCTCGATAGCGGAAGCTTCCTTGAGCGATACGCCGTGCCGGGAGGTGTCATGTGGCAGATCAAACCGGGAGATCAGATAGAAGAGAATCTCCGCGGTGGCTTTGAGCTGCGGATGGCGGCGCTGAAAAGGGCATACGAAAAACACCGCGCGGCTTATCAGCAAGCTTACGAAAGCCACCTAAACTGGGAATTTACAGAGCAGGAACTCGCTACGATTGTGACGTTCCTCGAGAGCCGTGAAGGCCGGCACTATCTCGATGGGCGCTGGCGCATGGAGGCGTACACCGACACCAACACTGAAGATATCGAGCAGGGGATTGTAGCGGAGGCGCAAGCCAGCCTAGCGCAATAGCCACACATCCGGTTTCCACCACGATCGGCCGTCCAGCTATGCCGCGGCGACGCCTGAAAGCGGCCGGTCCGCTATCGCCCCAGTTGCAGTCATCACTCAGCTTGATCCGAGCCATAGATATCAAGATCTATGAGCAGACCCCGCTCCCCCAAGCGCAGCAGCGTCTCGGGCTGCAACGTCAGGCTTTCGTTCCCGCTGTTGAGAAACAACCCACAGAATGCCCGCCCCCGATGGCGCTGGGAAAAAGACCGCCACGCCACAAGGTCATTCGACAAACCGTCGAGCAGGCCGTTGATTTGACCATCCAGATCACCCCGTTCACAGCGCTCCGCCTCGATACGCCACGATCCACTCGCCGCTTCTTTTGCTGCTCCTGACGTTGTTTTCCACTCGCCGCCCTTGGCAACGCCGACAGTGGGTTCGGCGCCCAACGCTGCCGTAATTTCCGCCGGATCGAGATCGTCACCGTAGAAGCCAATTGAAGCGGCCGAATGATGTAAGGTGCCCATAGCGATCTCATCGCATGACTTGATGGACGCCGCCAAGCAGTGAACCGGCAATTTCCCACCAGCATCGCCCGTCCGGCCAGGCCTGGGCGTGCCGCGGAAGCGGACGTCCTACGCACGCGTTAGAAGCAGCTAATCCGCAGCCGCTATCGATCCATTGTGGCAAGGGCTGCGCCGCACCAAGGGCAGAACGCAATCTCGACCGCGCTGCTGCCGCCGTCGTGGATCATCAGACCATATCCGCCATTCATCTCGGCAATAAAGCTGTCAGGGCAGTCCTCGCGGTTGCTATGAACCAGGCAGACGCGGTTTAGATCGTCCCCCATCCGAGTGCAGCAGGGTGTCGCTTCCATATCGCCTTATGGAACGGCAACGACCTGCGGTGCAATGTCTGCTCCCCACCAGGATGCGTCATCTGGCCACCTCGAGGCGCACCCCGAAAGCAGACAGTCGGCTATCGCCCCAACTGCAGAACCATTAGGCTCGATAGTTGCTTCCCTTCAGCAGTGGTGGCGAGCGGACCAACAATGTCGTGACATTCGGCGAGCGGCGAAATGTCACGGATCGGGTTTCACATTCGATACCTCATCGATGCGTATCCTCGGCCGCCCCTGCTCAGTGCCGTCGACCACGCCTCGAATATCAGCTGTGTAATCTGCCATCCAGGGCGCCATCTGCTGGCTTTCGGAGGTCAGTGGTAAGCTCCCGGGCGGGATATCGACGACGACGATCTTTTGTCCGCACGACAGGGGAGCCATCATCGTCGGAACGACGTTGCTGGCGAGAAGCCGCACCCGCCCAGCTATCACTTGGCCCTGCCGAAACGAATCTGCATTCCAGCAGGGGGACAGCTTTGCGGCTGGCTCCGAGCAGCTCGACGCGGCAAGCGCACTCGCCGCGATGACCCAGACGGTTGAAGGCGAGGCTGGCTGGAGACGCATCAGCTCCGGTCCCAGCGCCTTGAGCACTCGCAGGATCACGGCTTGGTTCTTGCCGGAGCGATCGTCCATGCCACGATGGCGAAGACACCCGCCGCTAGCCTCACGAGTGCCGGACCGTGCGGGCCGTCTTCCAAGTCTCGACGCCACGGTTCACCGACCGTCCTATTCCGCAAGCGTGGTGACGACGACGCGCTGGTTCTCCGCTGCCGTTCCGCCCGGTCGCCGGGGTTCGCTGGTCCCGGCGTCGACGACCTTCATCTGGGCTCTCCGCAGTCCGCGACGGACAAGGTAATCTCGCACCGCGGCGGCTCTCCGCGCGGCCACGCCGGCCTTCTCTACGGAACTGGCATGCCCTTTGATCAAGAGCTTCACATGCCCCAGGACGAGGTCGGCCTCGAGGATCCGATCGAGGTAGTCGGACAATCCCGGGTCGATCTTCGACGAGTTACGATCGAAAAGAATGGTCCACGGCCCCGGGAAATAGTCGCTGATCACATGGTCGGGGGGAGGAGCAGTTTGCGCCTCGGCCACCGGCGGGACCGCAGTAGAGATGACAAGGGAGGCGCCCATCAGCACGGCGCGGAGGAGGGTGCCGCCGCGCTTTGCTCGTGCCGACACGATCTGCCAGGCGAAAGTCATCATGCGGCCAGATCCACGACTGGCGACAACGTGACGAAGCTCGCTGCAGACAGGGCCGTTCCGGCGGCGAGTTGGGCCAGGAGCACCGCGGCGCCCGAGCCGTTGGCATCGGCGTCGTAGAACAGCCGGCCGGTGGTCTGGTCGTAGATCAGCCGGTCGTCGCTATCCTGCGCCGCAGTGCCGAAGACGATCTCGCTCGCCTGAATGCCGCCGTCGGTAACGGCCGCGAAAACGTCGGTGGCGAGACCCATGCGGTCTATGCCTGCCTGAAAGTCGAAGATCGTGTCGACGTTGCCGCTCGCCGGCGTTGTGGTGAAGGCGAAGACGTCGGCGCCGCCGCCGCCGACCAGCGTATCCGCGCCGCCACGCCCGTCGAGCGTGTTGGCGCCATCGTTGCCGGCAACGACTTGAGACGTCTCGTTGCCCGTCAGCACCAGCGCCTCCGTCCCCGCGCGGTTCTGCGCGGCGAGCGTTTCGACACTGACGCCGGTGCGCAGCTGGTAGCTGACGCTGGTCACGACGGTGTCGTTGCCCTGACCAGCGTTCTCGACGATCGAGACGCGCGCGTCGCCGACGGCATAGGTGTCGTCTCCGAACAGGCCGATCAGCGTGTCCTGCCCGCCCGAGCCACCGTTGAGGATGTTGTTGCCGTAGTTGCCGATGACGAGCTGCGTCGCATAATTGCCAATCAGGTTGATCGCATCGGTCGCGGCGTTGACGACGGTCGAGAGCACCTCGACCTCATTGGCGCCGAGCGAATAGCTGACGGTCGCAAACACCGTATCGACGCCCCCGCCGTTGGCCTCGATCACCTGGTCGCCCATCGAGCGCACCTGATAGGTGTCGTTGCCGCCGAGCCCGATCAGCGTGTCGCCGCCGCCGGCGCCGGAGAGGATGTTCGCGCCTTCGTTGCCGATGATGACCTGCGCATCGGGGTTGCCGGTGATGTTGATCGCGTCGGTGCCGCTCGCGACCTGAAGCGTCTCGACCGAGGTCTTCTCGTTCAGCACGAAGTTCGACGCAGCCGCCGTCACGATCGCGACATCGCTGCCTTCGTTGGCGTTCTCGTAGATGAACAGCTTGGTGGAATCGACGACATAGGTGTCATTCCCGCGCAGCCCGATCAGCACGTCGCCCCCGCCGGAGGTCACGCCGCCGCCGGCGAGGCGGTTGTCACCATAGTCGCCGATGATGACCTGACTAAAGGAATTGCCTGTAAGGGCCATCCTGCTGTTCGTAAGCGAGTTGTTCGCGGTCGTCAGCGTCTCGACCTCGACGCCGTCCGAAAGAACGTAGCTGCTGAACTCTGCCGTGACTGCGTTACCAAAGCTATAGGCGTTGGACACAATCGCCGTGTCATTTCCTTGCCCGGCTTGCTCGATGATAATCGTGGCGGGGCTCTGGACGACATATTGGTCGTCACCGCGGCCGCCCATCAGCGTCACGGGCCCGGAATCGGAGACACCCGATACATAGATGATGTTGTTGCCATCGTTGCCTACGACCCGCAGCCCAGCATAGCCATACAGGTTGATCGGCTTGGTCCCTTCCGCGGCCCGCACCTCCTCTACGTTTTGTAGCTGGCCGCCGGAGACATCGACGGAGGAGATGACGATGTCATAGCCATCCCCTCCATCGACGCGATCGCCCGCGAGCTGCCCATTCGCCGATCGCGGCGAGTCGTCGACGTAGAAGACGTCGTTTCCGGCACCGCCACTCATCGAGTCCGCGCCAGCGCCCCCGTCGATCGTGTCGTCTCCGTCGCCGCCCTGGATCGTGTCGTTACCCGCAAGGCCGTTGATGACGTCGGCCTCACTGGTTCCGACAAGCACGTCCGGGTTATCGGTTCCATTGATCAACGCCATCCTAAATCTCCCGATAAACCGGCTTTGCCGCGGCTATATCTGGCGGAGCATGAATGGCCAATGCTGGCACATGTCAGGCGAAGTTGCTTTGATCGGTCTCGCTACTTCGGCGAAGTGAATGCAGTCGTTTGCGTAGCTTTCAAAGGCTCTACTCGTCGTGACAAAAAGTCAGTCGCCACGGCAACCTGCTCGGTCACGTCTCCTTCGGATGCAGGAGGAGTAAGAAACAGCAGGACAAACGGCATGCTGCGGTAAGTCAATCGGGTGCCGCATGCGTAGAAGGATGGCGGATCAGCCATGCAGGCTACCTCGAACCTGCCCATGCGCCGCCGCGTGCCCTGGCCTCGACTCACAGGGAGCACCGACATGAAGTCGGGAGGAACGATCCAATCGAACCGCTCGTCCAGGAGTAGATCGGCTTTGGGCGTGAGCCTCACGCGAGCATAGCGGGGACTCCCTTCCGAATAGGTCGCAGGGTCATCGGGTCTAAGCCGAATGGTCACTCCGCTCGTCCGAACTCGGCGATCGACCGGCTGTCGATCGTCGCAGCTGCTGGTGCAGATGAGCGCCGCGACCATGAGGGGGACTGGCGTGGGACCGCGCATCGGGACGATGTGGCTGCCCTGCCGTCGTTGGTCAACCGCGGCTACCGGATCGTTTTGGCTTCGGTGCCATGAAGTCCCAGTCATGAATGCGGGAAGTGAGCCGCCCTTGCCGCTCGCCGGTCGTCAAGCTGCGATCCCCTCAGCGCTTGAGTTGAAGTCTGGGGGCTGATGGACCGTCAGGCGCCACCCTCCGGCGCAAAAACGCATCGGCAGCAGCGACCTGCGCAGCTACTTCAGCCTCCGATTGAGGTGGAGTCTTGAACAGCAGCACGAAAGGCATCGATCGAAATAATGAATGTATTCCGCACCTGTAGAGCATCAGCGACCCTACGGCGCAGGCCAGTTCGAAGCGTCCCAGACGCCGCCGCTCGCCCTGCCCGAAGGCGACAGGAATGGATGACATGAAGTCGGCCGGAACGTTCCAGTCGAAACGCTCGTCCAGGGCAAGGTCGGTCTCCGCCGTCAACGGCACCCGCGCGTAGCGTGTTCCCTCGCCGACGTAGGACTGGGCATCTCCTGGCTTGAGCCGGATCGTGACGCCGTGGATCCGCACCTCCTCAGGTGAGGGTTCCTGGCGCTGACAGGCAAGAGCACCCGCAAGCGCCAGGACTGTCATCGCAAGAACCGAACGGCGAGGCATGCTGTCTGATTCGGCGAAGGCGCGCCGAATGTCCAATGATCGCAATGCATCGCAACTAAACCTCCGCACGTGCTGTCGCCCATTGGAGGGACGAATGTGCCTCTCCCTTCTGCCGCAGACCCGCGAAGCCACTGGCGGCCCGCATTCGGCCGGTAGGATAGGTGTGTCTCATTCCCGTAAGCGGACGTTCCGCTATCTGCCCACTTGCGCACCTAAGCCAACAGATCTCAGATTGTCCGATGGCGGTAGAAAGAAGAAGGCTCTTTGACGAAGCTAAGGCTCGATGGCCGTCCGTCGTTCGGGTCGTCCCCACTGTTGGTTGGCCGCCGTTCCGCGCAGAGCCAGGCCTCGTGGATCTCTACAATGGCGTCCAAGCGGCTTGCGATCCTGCGAATGAGTGGACTGAGGAACATGAGTGGACGGGGCTTGCAAACTGGTCCTTTCATCAAGCCCTCTGGACGATAGCCGAGCAGGCGACCGAGGAGCGAGACGTCGGCCGTGATGAGGTAACGTTCGAGATGTTTGACGACTGCATGCGCTCCAATCTTGCGGCGAATTGTTGGGTCGCCGAGCGTCGCAAGTATGAGGACAGCCCGCCTAGCTTCCACTGACATGAACCTCCGCTTCCCCCCACGATCGGCCGTCCCGCGCTGCCGGGGCCGCACCTAAAAGCGTTGGGGTGGACGCCCCCTGACGGCATCGATGTGCCAGAGTGGAGGTGTTGAAGCACCACTGCAGGAGGCGTCCATGGAAGAGGTTAGC
>NZ_JACIEV010000020.1 GCF_014197105.1 Sphingomonas jinjuensis
GCCTCGACGAACAATCGGTTGTCCCGCGCCGTCGTCCCGACATGTCCCGCCCGGCCCGGCAGCAGACCCTCGATCCGCGCCCATTGATCGTCACGTAACCCATAGCGTCTCACCATCTGCCGGTTCTCGTTACCGGCACCCTATGAATCACGCAGCGAGCCGCTTGGGAATCCGGCAAATGATGACACGCCCTTGTTTCAGGATCTCCATGTCGCGGAGGCTGCGCTTGCGGCGCGATAGGCTGAAACGAGTTCAGCATGACAGAGATTGAGGGGCGGCCCGCGCATGCCCCCTCCGTCATCCTCGCCTACGCGGGGATGACGGGAAGCAGGATCAGTTCGCCAGCTGGATGATCGCGTCGATCTCGACCGCGGCGCCGAGCGGAAGGACGGGGACACCGACCGCCGAGCGGGCGTGCTTGCCGGCGTCGCCGAACAGCGACACCATCAGCTCCGACGCGCCGTTGGCGACCTTTGGCTGGTCGGTGAAATCGGCGTGCGAGTTCACAAACACGCCAAGCTTCACGATGCGGGCGACGCGTGACAGGTCGCCGCCGAGATATTTCTTCACCTGCGCGACGATCATCAGGCCGCACGCCTGCGCCGCCTTCTGGCCATCCTCCAGGCTGACGCCGTCGCCGAGGCGGCCGGTGACGAGCCGGCCGTCGACGAAGGGCAACTGACCCGACAGGTGGAGCAGCCCGCCCGCCTCGACGACGGGGACATAGGCGGCGACGGGGGCTGCCGCTTCGGGCAGGGTCAGGCCGAGCTTTTCCAGCTCGCGATCGATGCGGTCGGTCATGCCGGTTCTGTGCTGGCCAGCGCGTCGGCGGTCAAGCCCGCGGCAAAGCGCGCCTCGATCCAGTCGGCGGCCTCGCGCCAATCGTCGATGCGCGCATGGGCGGCCGGCGCTGGCGGCACGTTGGCAGCCAGCGCCGGCTCGGCGATCATGTGGAGCCGAAACACGCCCGGCGCATGACGCGCGACCGAGTCGTGATGGACGGCGAGATCGTCGACGAACACCGCGACCGATGGCTTGTACTCGTCGACCAGCCGCGCGACCGGCTCACCCTTGCCGCCTTGGTTGCATTCGACGCGATGGTCGATGCCGAAGGCGGCGAGTTGCTCGATGCGCGCGGTGCGGCATTCGTCCTGAAGGTTGGTGAGGACGACGACGTCGGCCTCGCGCGACAGCCGTGCCAGTCCCTCGGCAGCATGGGGGACCAGCGTCTGGCGATGCATCTCGGCGGGAAAGAAGCCGCCGAGCAGCGCCCACATCTCGTCGCGCGTCGGCGGCGGCGAGCCGTCGCGGCGCTTCATGCTGTCGGCGAAGTCGGCGCCGCCCAGGTGGAAATCGATGGCGTGGGTCTCGCCCAGCCACACGCCGAAATGCTTCACCATGTGGAGCAGCACCTCGTCGCAGTCGGTGATGAGCAGCGGCCTCAACGCTCCAGCTCCGCCAGCGCGCGGGCCAGCGCCTCGGGCTTGACGCCGAGATGGCCGGCACAGGCGACCAGGTCCGGCTCATGCGCCGCCAGGAAGCCAAGCCCGGCGGCGAGGACCGGCCGCGTACCGATCCGCTCGCGCAGGTCGTCGGGCGTCAGCCCGGTCAGCGACAGCAGTCGCATCGCCCGGTCGGCGTCGGACAGGGTCCATGCCAGGGCACGAAGCGCAAGTGCCTCGGGATCCTCGATTGTATCGGCGCGCTGCATTCCGTAGTGTCACTTTCGAACAGGGACCGGGGGCGGCGTGGCAAAAAGGGTTCTCGTTGTCGAGGACAACGAACTCAATCTGAAGCTCTTCTGCGATCTGCTGCGGGCGCACGACTATGTCGCGGAGCCGGTGCGCGACGGGCGGGAGGCTGTGGAACGAGCGCGCGACTTTGCGCCCGACCTCATCATCATGGACATTCAGATGCCTCATGTGACGGGCTATGAGTTGATCCTGCAGCTGAAGGCCGACGGCGGGTTGCAGCAGATCCCGGTGATGGCGGTGACCGCCTATTCGGGGCGAGAGGACGAGGAACGCATCCGCGGCGCGGGGGCCGAATCCTATGTCGCCAAGCCGATCAGCCTGATGCGGTTCATGGACGCGGTGCAGTCGTTGATTTGATTTCCGCTCCCAGCGGCGTTCTCGTCATCCTGAACTCGTTTCACGATCGCTGGCGGCAGGCGATACGGCGAGAGATGCTGAAACGAGTTCAGCATGACGGGGTTACCTCCCCCCGTCATTCCCGCGCAGGCGGGAGTCCATACTGGCTGGCGGCAGTGGGTCCCACGACACTCAGTGGGGATGGATCCCCGCCTGCGCGGGGATGACGAGCGCACGCAGCGCAAAAAGGCCGCCCAACCCGGCAGGGTCGGCGGCCCATTGCGTCAGGCGATTCGCGCGGTCGCGTTACGCGACCGGCAGGATCACTTGATCTTGGCTTCCTTGAACTCGACATGCTTGCGCACGACGGGATCATACTTGTTGAAGCTCAGCTTCTCGGTCTTGGTACGCGGATTCTTCTTCGTGACGTAGAAGAAGCCGGTGTCCGCCGAGCTGACGAGCTTGATCTTGATGGTAGTCGGCTTGGCCATGAGCCCATTCCCTGGAAAAACGAGAAGAGCGGCGGCACGGAATGCCACCGCTCGATCGGTGGCGCACATGACCCAAGGCGCGCGCGAAGTCAACCGCACACGCGCGCTCGCCGCCGGGAGCATTTGCCCGGGCCGATCGTTCTGGCACCGAACCGAACATCCAAGGGACCGATCATGGCCGTCAATCCTGCCCTCGACACCCCCACCGACCTGCCCAACACGCGCAGCGTCGCCGACGCGCTGAATGCCGCGCTCGCCAACTGCTATGCGCTGTACCTGAAGACGAAGAACTTCCACTGGCACGTCTCGGGGCCGCACTTCCGCGATTATCACCTGCTGCTCGACGACCAGGCCGCGCAGATCCTGGGCGTGACCGACGCCATCGCCGAGCGGGTCCGCAAGACCGGCAACGTCACGCTGCGCTCGATCGGCGATATCGGCCGGCGCCAGACGATCGTCGACAACGACAAGGACTTCGTCGAACCGCAGGCGATGCTGAAGGAGCTGCGCGACGACAATCTGAAGCTGGTCGAGGATTTCCGCGCCGTGAAGGACGCGTCCGAAGCGGCCAAGGACAATGCCACCAGCGGCATCGTCGACGATTGGACCGATCAGGCCGAAGAACGCGCGTGGTTCCTGTTCGAGGCGAGCCGCAAATAAGCCTCGGCTGGGGCCGTCACCTGCGGGCCGGCCCCATGGTTACCAGCCAGATGTCGGGCGGCGCGCCGAACCGGACGGGCACGATGCTCGTTCCCGTACCGGCACTGACGATCGTCGTCTGACCCTTGCCGCTCGGCACGATGCCGCATCGATAGCGCGGCTCCGACAATTCCCAGGGCGCACCGATCAGTGGCAGCACGACCTGCCCGCAATGGGTGTGCCCGGCGAGGACGAGGCGGATGTCCGTCGGCAGGCCATAGATGACGTTGGGCGCGTGCGAGACCATCACGCGCGGACCGGGTAGCGCCTGGACCGCCGCCCTGGTGACCATCTCGCTGCCATGGCCGGTGACCATGTCGTCGATCCCGCCGATCGACAGCGGCCCGCGCGTGATCGCACCGTTGACGACGAGCATCGCACCGCCCGCCCGCAGCGCGCGCGAGACGACGGCGGCGTTGGTTTCATGATCGTGGTTGCCGAGCACCGCGACGACGCCGAGCGGGGCGCGGAGGCCACGAACCGCCGCGGTCAGCGCGCCCGCAACGTCTTCCGCCCTGCCCGGCCCCTTGTCGGCGACATAATCGCCGCCGAGGATGACGAGGTCGGGCCGGGTGGCGTTGATCGCTGCGATCACGCGCGCCGTCCGCCCCGGACGCCCATCGATATTGCCGAGGTGGAGGTCGCTGGCGAAGGCGACGCGAATCGGGGCGGCGCCAGCGGGCCAGTCGGGAAAGCCGACGGAGAGCCGGCGGACGACCGGGGTGCGATAGGCGCCCCAGAACGGCAACGCGACGAATCCAAGCGCGACGATGGCGACGAGGAGGAGCAGCAGGCGGCGCATGGCGCCCCGCTTAGGGCCTGTCGCACGGCATCAGAACCCCCGCCGGAGCGATTCTACGGGCCCGGACGTTTCGCCCCCGATGCACGCCTTCGCCGCGCTTCTGGATTCGTTGATCTACACCCGGTCGCGCAACGCGAAGCTGCGGCTGCTCGCCGACTATCTGCGCGCAACGCCCGATCCCGATCGCGGCTGGGCGATGGCGGCCCTAACCGGCGATCTTGATCTGCCCGGCGTGAAGCCCGCCGTGATCCGCGCGCTGATCGAGGCGCGGATCGATCCGGTGCTGTTCCGCATGAGCCGCGATTACGTCGGCGATACCGCCGAGACGGTGGCGCTGCTGTGGCCCGCCCCCGCCCTGCCCGTCGATCCCGAGCCGCTGTCGGTCAGCGGCGTCGTCGACCGGCTGGCGCATCTATCGCGCTCCGACGCGCCGGCGGTGCTGGCGGACATGCTCGACCGGTCGGATGCCGAGGAACGCTTCGCGCTGTTGAAGATGGCGACGGGGGCGCTGCGCATCGGCGTGTCCGCGCGGCTCGCCAAGACCGCGCTGGCCGACGCCTTCGGGCTCGACGTCGATGCGGTCGAGGAGGTGTGGCACGGGCTGAAGCCCCCCTATGACGCGCTCTTCGCCTGGGCCGAGGGGCGCGGCGAGCAACCCACCGCGGCGGACGTACCCGTCTTCCGCCCGTTCATGCTGGCGCATCCGCTTGAGGATCTGCGCCTCGACCTCAACGACTATGCCGCCGAATGGAAATGGGACGGCATCCGCGTCCAGATCGTCCATGTCGGGGGCGAGACCCGGCTGTACAGCCGCACCGGCGACGACGTCACCGGCAGCTTTCCCGACGTCGCCAGCGCCTTTCGCGAGCCCGGCGTCGTCGACGGCGAGCTGCTGGTGAAGGGCGAGTTCCAGGGCGGCGCACTCGATGCCGGTGGCGGCGCAGCGAGCTTCAACGCACTGCAACAGCGGCTGGGGCGCAAGAGCGTGTCGGCCAAGATGCAGGCGGAGTATCCGGCGTTCGTCCGCCTCTACGACATCCTGTTCGACGGTGCCGAAGACCTGCGCGAACTGCCCTGGCATGCGCGGCGCCGGCGGCTGGAGGCGTTCGTGCCGCGGCTCGATTCCGAACGGTTCGACATCAGCCAGGTCATCGAGGCGGAGGACTTCACCGCGCTCGAGGCGATCCGCGCCGGCGCGCGCGACGCCGCGATCGAGGGCGTGATGCTCAAGCGGCGCGATTCGCCCTATATCGGCGGGCGGCGCGCCGGGCTGTGGTACAAGTGGAAGCGCGACCCGCTGACCGCCGACTGCGTGATGATGTATGCCCAGCGCGGCAGCGGGCGGCGATCATCCTATTATAGCGACTATACCTTCGGCTGCTGGACCGAGGAGGGCGAGCTGCTGCCGGTCGGCAAGGCCTATTCGGGGATCACCGACGAAGAATTGCGGATGCTCGATCGCTTCGTGCGCAACCATACGCTGGCGCGGTTCGGGCCGGTGCGCGAAGTGGAGAAGACGCTGGTACTGGAAGTCGCGTTCGATTCGATCCACCGGTCGACGCGGCACAAGTCGGGGGTGGCGATGCGCTTCCCGCGAATCGCGCGGATCAGGACCGACAAGCCCGCCGCCGAGGCCGATCGGATCGAAACGTTGCAGCGCTTGGTGACCTGACGGATTGGAGCGATAGAGGGGCATGGCGGCAACTTCGGGCAGGATCGTCGCGCTCGACCTGTTACGCGGGCTGGCGGTAGCGGGGATGATCCTGGTCGTCAGTCCGGGGTCCTGGACCGAAAGCTACGGCTGGACGCAGCACGCCGCCTGGCATGGCTGGACCATCGCCGACCTGGTGTTTCCGACCTTCCTGTTCGCGGTCGGCGCGGCGCTCGGCTTCTCGTTCCCGCGCGCGCTGTCGGTAGCGAATCGGCGCGTGGCATGGCGACGGATCGCGCGGCGAACCGTGCTGCTGATCGCGATCGGGCTGGCGCTCAACGCGACCGAGCCGCCGTTCGACCTGGCGGCGATCAGGGTGCCGGGCATCCTGCAACGGATCGCGCTCTGCTATGCGCTGGTGGCGTCGCTGATCCTCGCCACAGTTCGCGGCGATGCTGCCGGACTGTACCATATCGATGCGCGCGCACTGCTGATCGCGGGGCTGGTGTTGCTGGTCGGCTGGACGGCGCTGCTGCTCGGCTGGCCGGGGCGGCTCGACATTGCGGGTAATATCGGTGCGGTGGTCGATCGTGCGATCTTCGGACCGGCGCATCTGTGGCGCTACGGCACCGATCTCGGCGGGCGCGTCGTCTATGACCCGGAAGGATTGCTGTCGACGCTGGGCGCGGCGGTGAACGTCGTCGCCGGCGTGCTGGCGGCGACGGCATGGCGTCGGGCACCGACGCGGGTGCTGCCGATGCTGGTGCTGGGCGGCGCCGGGATGATCGCGCTGGCGCTGCTGATCGAGCCGGCGCTGCCGATCAACAAGCGCCTGTGGACCGCGAGCTTCGCGCTGCTGACCAGCGGGACCGGCACGCTGGCGCTGGTCGGGTGTGCGCTGGTGGCGCGATCGGCGGCGGCGATGCGCGCGATGGCGCCGGTGATGATCCTGGGCGGCAACGCGATCGTGGCGTTCCTCCTGTCGCAGCTGCTCGGCGTCTTCAGCGCGCTGCCGGTGCTGCCGGGCGGGGAGACGCCGCAGGGCTGGGGCTTTGGCGTGGCCAGGCGGGTGGTCGGCGATCCCTATGCGGCATCGCTGCTCTGCGCGGTGGCGGTGCTGGCGGTGGTGACCGCGGTGCTGGTGCCGCTGCATAGGCGAGGACTGCATCTGCGGCTGTGAGGTTGGGCCTTCAGCACGACGGAAGGAGGACCGACCGGACCCGCTGCGCGGGGATCACCGAAGCGACCCGCCCCAGACACAGAAAGGCCCGCCCGGTTCGTGCCGGGCGGGCTCCTCTCCTATCGCGATCGGTGGGTCGATCAGCCTTCGGGCTGAAGGTTCACCGCGGCGTACTTGCCGCGACGATCGACCTCGATCTCGAAGCTCAGACGATCGCCTTCGTTCAGCGTCGGCATGCCGGCACGCTCAACCGCCGAGATGTGGACGAACGCGTCGGGCTGGCCGTCATCACGCTGGATGAAGCCGAAACCCTTCATGGCGTTGAAGAACTTGACGGTGCCCGTCGCCTTCTCGCCGGTCAGCTGACGCTGCGGGGCACCCATGCCACCACCGGCGCCGCCGCGCGGCGCGCCGCCGCCGAAGCCGCCTTCGCGCGGCTCACGAGGGGGAGCGCGATCGGTGACGGGCATCGGCTCGCCGTCGATCTTGAGATCGGTCGCCGAAATGCGGCCGCCGCGGTCGACGAGGGTGAAGCCGAGCGGCTGACCCTCGGCCAGGCCGCTGAGGCCGGCCTGCTCGACCGCCGAGATGTGAACGAACACGTCCTCGCCACCGTCATCACGGACGACGAAGCCGAAGCCCTTCTGACCGTTGAAGAACTTGACGACACCCGTGCCCTCGCCGACGACCTGCGGGGGCATGCGGTTACCGCCGCCACCACCGAAGCCGCCACCGCCGCCGCCGCGGAAACCACCACCGCCGCCGCCGCCGAAGCCGCCACCGCCGCCACGGAAGCCGCCACCACCGCCGCCGAAGCCGCCGCGATCACCGCCACCGAAACCGCCGCCGCCGAAGCCGCCACCGCCGAAGCCGCCGCCACCGAAGTCACCGCCGCCGAAGCCGCCCGAATCGCCGCCGCCGAAATCGTCGCGCTTGTCGCGCCCACGTCCGCCACGATTGCCGCGGCCACCCTTGTCGTAACCCATATGCCCTATTCGTCTTCCCGGCCGCCCGAATCTCCGTCTCAAGACCCGAACGCCGGACGACGAACGCGAGCCTTCCGGCGCCAAACCCATTGCGCCTTGTGACAACCCATAGCCGACAAAAATGAGGCGAGCGAACAAATTCGTCGCGAAACAACCCCGTTCGATACCAATACTTGCGCAGCCGTTGCATCAACGGCACAGCTTGGATCAGCGTTTGCCGTCGTCCGGTCGGCGCCGAAGCCATTGAGCGACAAGCCCTCGCCCGCTAGGGCAGCCGATATGACGGTTTACCTGCACGAGGAAGATCTGCCCGAAGGCGTGTTCGCGCCCGGTGCATCGATCGCGGTCGATACGGAAACGATGGGGCTCATCACCCCACGCGACCGACTGTGCGTGGTCCAGCTGTCGGACGGTGGGCCGGACGAGCATCTCGTCCGCTTCGGCGCGGGCAGCGACTATGCCGCGCCCAACCTGCGCGCAGTGCTCGCCGATCCCGACCGGCTTAAGCTCTATCACTTCGGCCGCTTCGATATCGCCGCGCTCCAGCATTACATGGGCATCGTCGCGGCGCCCGCGTGGGACACCAAGATCGCATCGAAGCTGGTGCGCACCTACACCGACCGCCACGGCCTGAAGGAGCTGGTGCGCGAGCTGCTGGGGATGGAGCTGTCCAAGGCGCAGCAGTCGTCGGACTGGGGTACGCCTGAACTAAGCGACGCGCAGAAGGAATATGCCGCGTCCGACGTGCGCTATCTCCATCGGCTGAAGGCGGAGTTCGAGAAGCGTTTGACGCGCGAGGGGCGGATGGAGCTGGCGCAGAAGTGCTTCGACTTCCTGCCGACGCGCGCCGCGCTCGACCTGGCGGGATGGCCGGAGACGGACATCTTCGCGCATGTCTGATGCTGCGGTCCGGATGCAGAGCGCGCGGGCGCGCTGGGCGGAGCCCGGATCGCGGCACGATCGGATCATCGCGATCGCGCGCGTCGGCCTGCCGATCAGCATCGGCGTGCTGGCGGCGTTCCTGGTCATGGCGCCGCTGACCTCGTCAGGGGATGTGTCGTTCGTCCTCGACAAGAATAAGGTCGAGATCGCCAAGGAACGCATGCGTAGCGAGGCCGCACGCTATCGCGGCCAGGATGGGAAGGGTCAGGCCTTCCTGCTGGAGGCCGGGTCTGCCGTCCAGAAAAGCTCGGCCGAGCCGATCGTCCAGCTGCAGACGCTCGCCGCCAGCCTGGAACTGCCCGACGGTCCGGCCACGATCCGCGCCAATACCGGCCGCTACGACATGGACAGCGAGCAGGTGAAGATCGACGGCCCGGTCGCGGTGCGCGCGGCCAATGGCTATTCGCTCGACACCCGTGACGCGATCGTCGACCTCAAGGACCGTAAGCTCGCCAGCGACAGCCCGACGACGGGAACGCTGCCCCAGGGCACCTTCCGCGGCGACCGTCTGCGCGCCGACCTGGCGGAAAGAACCGTGACGCTGGAGGGCAATGCCCGCTTGCGCGTCGTCCCCCAACGCACGAGATAGCGGCCATGCGCGCCACCACCGCCCTTCTTGCCGGCCTTGCCGCCATCGCTTCTTCGGCCGGGGCGCAGCAGCGCCACGATTCGAATGCGCCGATCGATTTCGGCGCCGACCGTATCGAGTTGCAGGACAAGGCGAACCGCGCGGTCCTGACCGGCAACGTCCAGGTCAAGCAGGCGGAGATGACGCTGACGTCGTCGCGCATGACCGTCGCCTATACCGGCCAAGTGGTTGGCGGAAATCCGCAGGTGTCGCGCCTCGACGCCGCCGGCGGCGTGACGGTGCGCCGGCCCGACCAGACCGCGAAGAGCCAATATGCGATCTACGACATCAACCGCCGCGTCATCACGATGCTGGGCGCGGTGTCGCTGACGCAGGGCGGCGGCAATACCGTCAACGGCGGGCGGCTGACGCTGAACCTCGACACCGGCCGCGCGATCATCGACGGATCGTCGGTGGGCTCGGCGGGCGCCGGGGCGGCAGGCAGCGCGCCCGGCACGACGATCCGCAGCGGTGGCGGTCGCGTGACCGGCACCTTCTCGGTCCCGCAGCGTAATTGACGCCGCGAGGCGGCGTGCGGATAGGGACTTGCCCTTCTCGCCGCCGCATGCATGAATCCTGCCAACCGGACCGCCGGTAACCGACCGGTAACCCTGATCTGCGAGTCACCGCCCATGGACGCTTCCACGGCCGATACCATCGAGGCACCGGCGACGGTCACCAAAGCACCGGTGTCCGACGGGCTTCAGGTCGTGTCGATCGCCAAATCCTACGACAAGCGCACCGTATTGACCGATGTGTCGGTATCCGTCGGCCATGGCGAGGTGGTCGGGCTGCTCGGTCCCAACGGCGCGGGCAAGACGACGTGTTTCTATTCGGTGATGGGGCTGGTGAAGCCCGATTCGGGCCGGATCATGCTCGACGGCGACGATATCACCGCGCTGCCGATGTATCGCCGCTCGATCCTGGGGCTTGGCTATCTGCCGCAGGAAACGTCGATCTTTCGCGGCCTGTCGGTCGAGAAGAACATCAGCGCGGTGCTGGAACTGTCGGAGCCCGACGCGTCGGCGCGGCAGGCGAAGCTCGACCGGCTGCTCGACGAATTCGGCCTGACGCGGCTGCGCAGCTCGCCGGCGATGGCGCTGTCGGGCGGCGAGCGACGCCGTGCCGAAATCGCGCGCGCGCTGGCCGCCGATCCGTCGATCATGCTGCTCGACGAGCCGTTCGCGGGCATCGACCCGATCTCGATCGCCGACATCCGCGATCTGGTGAAGGACCTGAAACGGCGCAGCATCGGCGTGCTGATTACCGACCACAACGTCCGCGAGACGCTCGACATCGTCGATCGCGCCTACATCATCTACGATGGCCGCGTGCTGTTCAGCGGCAGCCCGGCCGAACTGGTCGCCGACGCCAACGTCCGCCGCCTGTACCTGGGCGAGGGCTTTTCGCTGTAAGCGTATGGAGGGGAACGGCCTGCAGTCCTCCCCGGCACGGGGAGGGGAACCAGCCAAAGGCTGGTGGAGGGGGCTTTCCACCAGCGCGTCGCTTGTGGTTCCCCCCCTCCACCACCGGCTGCGCCGGCGGTCCCCCTCCCCGTGTCGGGGAGGATTTGCATGAGTCTCGCCCCGCGCCTGGACCTTCGCCAGTCGCAGTCGCTGGTGATGACGCCGCAGCTGCAGCAGGCGATCAAGCTGCTGGCGCTGTCGAACCTGGAGATCGAGGCCTTCATCGCCGAGGAGGTGGAAAAGAACCCCCTCCTCCAGGCCGACCAGACCGGCGAGGTCGTCCGGCCGGAGCGGGTCGAGGCCGACGAGCCGGCCGGTGCCGACGCGCTGGTGAGCGGCGCGGCGACGGCGGATCCGCTCGACGTCGACTATGCGACCGAGAGCCACCAGCAGGACAGCGTCGTCGATGGCGGTGGCGGGTTCGACGGCGCGCTGTCGGCGACCGGGGCGAGCAGCGGTGGCGGGAGCCAGGACGGGCTCGATTTCGACAGCTTCGCGCAGACCGACATCAGCCTGGCGGACCATCTGCTGGCGCAGGCCGGCGCCATCGTCGCGCCGGACGACTGGTTTCTCGCGCAGCATCTGATCGATCAGATCGACGAGGCGGGCTATCTGACGGTGCCGCTGCTCGACATCGCCGGGCGGCTGGGCGTGCCGCTGTCGCGGGTCGAGACCGTGCTCGCGCAAGTGCAGACGCTCGACCCGACCGGCGTCGGCGCGCGCGATCTCGCCGAATGTCTGGCGCTCCAGGCGAAGGAAGCGGACCGCTACGACCCGTGCATGGCGCGGCTGATCGACAATCTCGACCTGCTCGCGCGCGGCGAGCTGGCGCGGCTGAAGCGGATGTGCAACGTCGACGACGAGGACATGGCCGACATGATCCGCGAACTGCGCGGCTATGATCCCAAGCCCGGCTGTCGCTTCGGTGGCGAGCCGCCGCTGGCGGTGACGCCCGACCTGTTCGTGGTGCGGACCAAGGCGGGATGGGGCATCGAACTGAACAACGCGACGCTGCCGCGCGTGCTGGTCAATCGTCGCTACTATCACGAGCTGAGCCACGGGCCGCAGGACAAGTCGTCGAAGGCATGGCTGTCCGACGCACTTGCCAGCGCCAACTGGCTGGTCAAGGCGCTCGACCAGCGCCAGCGCACGATCCTGAAGGTCGCGGGCGAGATCGTGAAGCAGCAGGAGGCGTTCTTCCTCCACGGCGTCGCGCATCTGAAGCCGATGACGCTCGCCAAGGTCGCCGAGGCGATCGAAATGCACGAATCCACCGTCAGCCGGGTGACGAGCAACAAATATCTCAGCTGCGCGCGGGGAACGTTCGAGATGAAATACTTCTTCACCTCGGCGATCCAGGCGGCGGACGGCGGCGACGCGGTGTCGGCGGAGGCGGTGAAGAGCGCGATTCGGGCGCTGATCGCGGGCGAAGGCGCCAAGATCCTAAGCGACGACACGCTGGTCGACCTGCTCAACGCCAAGGGCTTCGACATCGCGCGGCGGACGGTGGCCAAGTATCGCGAGGCGATGGGAATCGGCAGCTCGGTCCAGCGCCGCCGCGCGCGGACGCTGGAGGGGGCTTAGCCCCCCCAGTTCGTCATGCTGAACTCGGTTCCAGCATCTTTTGCCGTAGCGCCTGCCGCCCGAGATGCTGAATCGAGTTCAGCATGACGAGGTGGGGCGTTAGACGCACGTCATGCTCCGCCCTCTCATCCTTGGAGTCATGGCGGCATTCGCCGTCGTCGCCAGCCCCGCCGCCGCGCGCGAGCGGCTTCGCGTCATGAGCTTCAACGTCCGCTACCCCTCGTCCGACGATGGCGCGAACCGGTGGGAACAGCGGCGCGACATCATGGTCAGGGCGATCCGCCGCGCCGCGCCCGACGTGATCGGGACGCAGGAGCTGTTCCGCATCCAGGGCGACTATCTGGTCAAGGCCCTGCCCGACTACGCCTGGTTCGGCCGCGATCGCCGCGGCGGGCATGGCGACGAGCATATGGGCATCCTCTACCGCCGCGATCGACTGACCCTGCTGCGATCCGGTGACTTCTGGCTGTCGGACACGCCCGATGTCGTCGGCAGCATCAGCTGGGGCCACCCGCTGCCGCGCATGGTCAGTTGGGGCGAGTTCAGGACGCGTGGCGGTGCGCGCTTCTTCCTGTTCGACACCCACCTGCCCTATCGCGACGAGGATGAGTCGGCGCGGGAGAAGGGCGCGGGCCTGATCGCGGCGAAAATCGGTGAGATCGCCGCCGACGCGCCGGTGATGCTGACGGGTGACTTCAACACCGTGCCTTCGTCGGGGACGCATGCGATCCTGGCCGAGCGGTTGCACGATGCGCGGGAGGCGGCGCCGCGGGTGAGCGGGCCGGCGGAGACGTTCCATGCGTTCACGGGCAAGGCGGATCGGCGGATCGACTGGGTATTCGTGCGCGGCATGGGCGTCGAGCGCTATGCGACGCTGACGGACGCACGCGGCGGGCGGTACCCGTCGGATCACTTTCCGGTCGTGGCGAGCCTGGCGCTTCCCTGAAACGTCACCCCGGCGAAGGCCGGGGCCCAGTTACTCCGGATCGAGTTGGAAAGGCCGAACCTCTCCCCGGCTATCATGGCAACTGGGCCCCGGCCTTCGCCGGGGTGGGGATTACCTCAGTTCGGAGTCTGCCCCGGCGCATCGGCGGCCGACACCGAGGCCGGCTGCGGCGGCGTCGATCGGCGGGCCGCGTCGACCGCTTCGTCGTACCAGGCCGCCAGATCGCGCTTCATCGCCGCCAGCGCGTCGGGGTTCAGATAGGTCATGTGCCCGGCGGGATAATAGACGTAGCGTAGATTCCCCTGCTGCGCCGGCTCGAGCATCATGTGGTTCAGGTCGTTCTCGGTGCCGAAGAATGGCGTCGCCATGTCGTAATAACCGTTCATCGACAGTACCTTGAGATACGGGTTCGACCGCATCGCCGCGCCCAGATCGATCGCGGTGTTGGGGTTGTTCTGGCCGCCGCCGGTCGGTGCGTCATGCTTCCAGTTCCACGTCCACCCCGCCGCATCGCGCGCCGACAGGCGATAGGGCAGTTCGGTCCGGTACTTCAGCGTCGTCGTCAGATAATCGTTGAAGCTCGCGATATAGGCGCCCGAAATTGCTTCGGACGAGGCGTCGGTCTCCGGCCGCTCGCCCGCCGCATCGGTGTCGATGCCGCGGTAACGCGAATCGAAGCGGCCGATCGTCTCGCGACGATCGCGCAGCAGTTCCTTCTGAAACCGCGGCAGATCGATGCGCAGGTTGGCGCGCTTGATGAAGTCGGGCGACAGGCCGATCAGCTGGCTCATCTGCTGCGCGACCTCGTCGCGCTCCTGCGGGCTGATCGCCTGCCCCTTGGCCAGCGCCGACATGTACGGACCAACCGCAAAGGCGCGCGCGGCGGCGACATGGGTCGCGACGTCGGCGGGGCGGTTGGCGATGCGGTTGTGATACCAGGCGGTCGCGGCATAGCTCGGCAGGTAATTGAGATAGACCTGATCGAGGCCCGGCTGGCGATAGCCGTAGTTCATGATCGACGACAGCAGCACGACGCCGTTCAAGGCCATGCCCCGCTCCTGCAACTGATAGGCGAGGACGCCGGAGCGCAGCGTGCCGTAGCTCTCGCCGAACAGGAATTTGGGGCTCATCCAGCGGCCGTATTTGCTGACGTAGCGGAGGATACCCTTGGCGAAGGCGTCGGCATCCTCGTCGACGCCGTAGAACGCCTGCGGCTTCATGTCGCCGAGCGGGCGCGAATAGCCGGTGCCGATCGCGTCGAGGAAGACGATGTCGGTCTTGTCGAGCAGCGTATAGGGGTTCGGCCCGACGTCATAGGGCGCAGGCTTGATGAATTCGGGGTTGGTGGTGCGCAGTCGCACCGGCGCGAACGAGCCCATCCGCAGCCAGAAGGACGGTGAGCCGGGACCGCCGTTGTAGAAGAAGGTGACGGGGCGCTTCGTCCCCGGCTTCACCCCGTCGAGAGTATAGGCGGTGTAGAACATCGAGGCGGTCGGCTTGCCCTCGATATCGCGGATCGTCAGCGTGCCCGCCGAGGCGGTATAGCCGAGCGTGCGGCCGTCGACCGCGACGCTGCCCTTCGACGTCGTCTCCTGCTCGTCGACCGGGGCGTTGGCATAGCCCGCCTCGGCCTCGCGCTTCACGCGCTCGGCGTTGGTCTCGCCGACGGTCTTGTCGGCCTTCGCCTTGTCTTGCGCGACGGCGGGCGTGGCAGCGATGAGGGCAATCGTCAGGGCACGAGCGAACATAGCATCTCCGGGTCTCAAGCCACCGGTTCTCCGATCAGTTGGCCGAGGATGCAAGCCGGAACGCCATGGCTGCTGACGCATTGCCGGCGGCGGTGGGCGACATGCGGGCATAAGGCTTACCCCCTCACCATCGTCATCCCCGCCTTCGCGGGAACGGCGGGTGGCTCAGTCGTCCTCGTCCTCGAACCCCACCAGCGCCAGCGCGCGCGCCTTGATCTGCCGGGTCATGCACCAATGGACCAGCGCGTCCTCGCGGCCGTGCGTCACCCACACTTCCTTCGGCGCGATCTCGGTCAGCGTCTCGGTCAGCTCGTCCCAGTCGGCGTGGTCGGACAGGATCAGCGGCAGCTCGACATTCTTCTGCCGTGCGCGCTGGCGCACGCGCATCCAGCCGCTCGCCATCGCGGTGATCGGATCGGGCAGGCGCCGCGACCAGCGGTCGTTGAGCGCACCGGGCGGGCACATGACGATATGCCCCTGCATCGCCGCCTTGGGCACGCCGGCGACGGGGATCAGTTCACCCAGGCGCACGCCATGTTCGACGTACAGATCGCACAGCCGCTGCAGCGCGCCGTGGATATAGATCGGTGCCTCGTGCCCCCGCTCGCGCAATTCGGCGATCACACGCTGCGCCTTGCCTAGCGCATAGGCGCCGACGACGACGCAGCGATCGGGATTGGCGTGGAGTCGCTCGATCAGCTTGTCGATCTCGTCGCCGGTGTCGGGATGGCGAAACACGGGCAGTGCGAAGGTCGCCTCGGTAACGAAGACATCGCATTTGACCGGCTCGAAGGGCGCGCAGGTCGGATCGGGCCGGCGCTTGTAGTCGCCCGACACCACGACCCGCTCGCCGCGATAGCCCAGCACGATCTGCGCCGATCCCAGCACATGGCCGGCGGGGACATAGGAAATCTCGACGTCGCCGAGCGTGATCGTCTCGCCATAGGCGATCGCATGGCCCTGCTGCGGGCCGTAGCGTACCTCCATGATCGCCAGCGTCTCGGGCGTCGCCCATACCGCGCCATGGCCGCCGCGCGCGTGATCGGCATGGCCGTGGGTCACCAGCGCGCGCGGCTGCGGCGTCGAGGGATCGATCCAGGCGTCGGCTGGCCGCACGTAGATGCCATGCGGATGCGGTTCCAACCAGTCGCCGAGCTTCGCCATGCCGCCACTACGCGCGAGGGGATCGAAACGGCGCAATCCCTCGTTGAACCAGCGATAACGAGAGGATGAGACATGGCTTCGATCTGGTTGTTCGTGGTCGTCGGCGGGCCGATCCTGCTGGGACTGGCGATCCTGTACGCGCGCACGCGCAACCGAGTGAGCCCGCGGCAAGAGGCGAAGATCGAGCGCGCGACGCAACGGCTGTACAAGCAAGAATCGCGGAAGGACGACCGGGCGACGCGGTGAGTGGGCTTACCGCTCGTCCTTTCCCCGTCATGCTGAACTTGGTTCAGCCTCTCTCGCGGCGGCGCGATACGGCAGGAGATGCTGAAACAAGGGCGTGTCATCATTTGCCGGATTCCCAAGCGGCTCGCTGCGTGATTCATAGGGTGCCGGTAACGAGGACCGGCAGATGGTGAGAC
>NZ_JACIEV010000021.1 GCF_014197105.1 Sphingomonas jinjuensis
CTCCTCGGGCTTGTGCTTCTTCGAAGGCATTCGTCGTCCCTTCCTTGATCCAGACTGTCATAGTCGATGGACCACTCAGAAGGGGGCAGCTCAGCATCAGCGCATGATAACCTGGGCTGGCGTTCGCGCGTACGCGCGGGCATGAGCGGGGTGCCGTTGGAGAGGCGGCGCGGGGGGAAGATAGGCGCGTGGACGAGCTAGACGACGACCGTTCGGGCAGGGCGATTGCTACGCTCACCGGCACCCAGACGCTCGAGCGCGGGCTGGCGCTGATCGCACATGTCGTCGCGGCGCCGGTCACGATCCAGCAGCTGTCCGCCGATGCCGGCCTGACCCTGTCGGTGACGCGCCGTCTGGTCGCAGGCCTGGTCAACCAGGGGTTCCTGACGATCGGCAGCGATCGGCGGCTGCGCGGCGGCGCGCAGCTGATCCGGCTCGGCGTCCAGGCTCAGGGCCAGCTCGACATCGTCGCGGTCGCGCGGCCGTTCCTTACCTCGCTGGCCGAGGCAACGAGCATGTCGTCGTTCCTCGGCGAGCGATCGGGCGATCACTCGATTCATCTGCTTCGATCGCCCGGCAGTCACCGCGTCGTCGTGTCGACCCCGGTCGGCACCCGCCGCGCGCTGGCGGAAACGAGCCTCGGCAAGGCGCTGCTGCTCGACGAACCCGACGCGTGGCCGCGCGTCTTCGCCGCCGCCGAGCCACGCTTCGTCGATCCCGACTGGCGGACCGCGATGGAGCAGGCCCGCCGCGAGGGCGTCGTCCTCCACGCCTCGCCGCCACCCGACAACTTCCGCGCCGTCGCCGCGCCGGTGCGCAACGCCGCCAACGAGATCGTCGCCGCGATCAGCGTCGTGACCCTTGCCCAATATGCCGACGCCGACGTGCTCGACCGGACGAAGCATCTCGTGCGCGACCATGCCCGCCAGGTCAGCGAAAGCCTCGGCGCCTTGCCGAACGGGCAATCCTGAAGCGTTTTCGGGTATCCTGATACCCGTCGCCCCAGTTCGAGTGTGAAGAGTCTCAACATTCGCGGGTCGGCTTTGCCCGTCCGGTTGCCTTCCACCGTCTCCTCGGCTATGCGCCCCCGCTTCCGGCCATGGTCATCCCTGGAGGCGTGACCGGAAGACAACACCGCCCGTTTCGGAGAATATGCATGAGCGACACCATTACGCTCGCAGCCGAGACGCGCGACCGGGTTGGCAAGGGAGCCTCCCGGGCGCTGCGTCGTGATGGCCGCGTCCCCGCCGTGATCTATGGCCAGAACAAGGAACCGACCTCGATCCATCTCGAGGAGAAGGCGCTCGTCAAGGCGCTGAACACCGGTCACTTCATGAATTCGGTCATCATGGTCGCCGGTCAGCGCACGCTGCCCAAGGACGTCCATTTCCACCCGGTTACCGACCGTCCCGTCCACGTCGACTTCCTGCGCATCAGCGAGCACGCGACCGTCACCGTCGCGGTGCCGGTGGTGTTCCAGGATGAGGAAGAGGCGCCCGGCCTGAAGCAGGGCGGCGTGCTCAACATCGTCCGCCACGAGGTCGAGCTGGTCGTCGACGCCGCGAACATCCCCACCGAGATCACCGTCTCGCTGAAGGGCCGCGAGCTGGGCGACACCATCCACATCAGCGACGTCAAGCTGCCCCAGGGCGTCGAGCCCGCGGTCGACGACCGCGACTTCACCGTCGCGACGATCGTCGCCCCGTCGGCGCTGCGCGCCGAGGGTGCCGACGCCGAGATCCCGGGTGCCGAGCTGGCGGCGATGGACGCCGGCCTCGACCCGAACGCCGCATCGGAAGACGCCGAGTCGACTGACGAGGCCGAGGGCGACAAGGGCGAGTAAGCCCCTCGCACCTTGCGATATTGAAGCGGCGGCTCGGGGCGACCCGGCCGCCGTTTTCGTTCTTGGTGTGACGGCGGCCACGTGGAAGGAAACACGACGTGCAGATCTGGGCAGGCCTCGGCAATCCGGGCGCGCAACATGCGATGCAGCGGCACAATGTCGGCTTCATGGCGGTCGACGCGATCGCCGAGGTCCATGGCTTCGGCGCGGTCAAGAAGCAGTTCCAGGGCTGGACGCAGGAGGGGCGGATCGGCCCCGCGAAGATCCTGCTGCTGAAGCCCGCGACCTATATGAACGAAAGCGGTCGCTCGATCGCCGAGGCGCTGCGCTTCTACAAGCTGGGGGTCGAGGCGCTGACGGTGTTCCACGACGAGCTCGATCTCGCGCCCTTCAAGGTCAAGGTGCGCGTCGGTGGTGGCCTCGCCGGGCACAACGGGCTTCGCTCGACCGACCAGCATCTCGGCCCCGACTTCCGCCGCGTCCGCCTCGGCATCGGTCATCCCGGGCACAAGGACCGAGTGACCGGCCATGTGCTCGGCAATTACGCGAAGGCCGAGATCGATCCGCTCAGCGACATGCTTGGCGCCATCGCCGCGGAGGCGCCGCTGCTCGCCGCCGGTGACCACACGCGGTTCATGAACGACGTCGCGCTGCGGATGCAGGGATAACCCCTACTTCCCCGCCGACTGGCAGCGATAGACCAGCTTTTCGTTCGGCAACGGCGGCAGCGTCGCTCGCACCGCCGCCTGCTGGCCCGCCAGCGCCTCGAGCGCCGCCTGGCCGACGCCGCACGCCGCAGGCTCCTTCCCCGCCGCCTTGCGCACGGTGTCCATCGCCCCGGCGCCTAGGAAGTAGCGCGTGTCGGTATAGGTCCGCGTCGCCGGATCGAAGCCGCGCACCGACACCGTCTGCTCGTCATCGGGGACGATGATCCGTTCCCAGCGCGACCCCGTCGGTACGAACGGCGTCCGGCCGTTCGCGCAGCCGCCCCGGCCCCAATCGAGCGACACGTCGCCGATCAACGACACCGTCACCCGGCTCCGTTCCGGCTGGAGCACGCAGACCAGCTTGCCCAACGCCGCCGCCGATCCGGGCTCCGCCACCGCCGCCGGCAGGTCGGCGGGCAGCGTCGGATCGCCCGAGGGCCGCAGCACGAACACCACTACCGCCGCGAGCACCGCGACCACGCCGCCGGCCGCGGTCCAGATCGCCGCCCGCCGGCGCCCCCGCGACTCCGCCAGCCCGGCGCCCCCGATCGCCAACGCGCCCATCACCAGCAGCACGCCCGCGATCGCCATGACGTTTTCGCGCGTCCGCTCCGCTTCGTTGCGTGCCTTGGCCAGCGCCTCCTCGCGCGCCATCGCTGCGCGCGTGGCGGCGTCGCGGCGCGCAGTGGCGGCCTCCGCCCGGGCCTCGGCATCGGCCTCGCTATCGTCACGCAGTCGCTGCTCGATCGAGGTACAGGGCGTACCGACCGAGGCATAGGGCTGCCCCGCCTCGCGCAGGAACGCCGCGACCTCGCTGTCGGCGATCGCGAAGCCAAAGGTCGAATCTCCCTCCTCGCCCCTGGTGATCGCCGAGTTGATGCCCAGCACCCGCCCGCAGCGGTCAAGCAGCGGCCCGCCCGAATTGCCCCGCGCGATGCTGGCGGTGTGGAGCAGCACCTCGACCCCGGACAGCGCGCGCCGCCCCGAGAAGACGCCTTCGGAGCGCACTGGCGACATCGGCCGGATATAGTCCGCCGCCGACCGCGCCGTCGCCAGGTCGACGTTGCCGGGATAGCCCAGCGCGACCACGCCCTCGCCGTCGCCGGCCGGCCCGGTGTAGAGCGTCGCCGGCGGCAGCTTCGTGCCCGCAAACTCGATCAGCGCCAGGTCGCGCTGCGAATCATAGGCGATCACCTTGCCCTGGTACGACTTGTCGCCTTCCGAGGGCACGATGCCGATGACGACATTGTCGGGATAGCGGTCGGCGAGTTCCATGACATGCGCGTTGGTCAGCACGCGATTGGGCGCGATCGCCACCCCGCTGCCGTGGCCGAAGCCGACGACCTCGCCATCGACCGCGGCGATCGTCACCACGCGCACCACGCCGCGTCCCGCCGCGGCGATATCGTCGGCGCGCGCCGATCCCGACCAGCCAACGGCCAGCGCCACAAGCGCCCATGCCAGACGTACGACCCACATCATTGCCGCGCGCCCTCGCCAATACCGGCGATCGAGGCAAGCGGTTAACGCGGTTTCAACCATGTTTGCATAATGGGGGCGGCGATGCGCCCGCTCCCGACGATCCGCCCGGCGTGGCGCTGGCCGCTGGTCGCCGTGGCCGCGCTGGCAGTGGCGCTGGCGACGCGCTGGCCGCTGATCGGCAGTCCGTTCGCCGGCCTCGACGAGCAATTCTATTTGCTGGCCGGAGACCGGCTACTTCACGGTGCGCTGCCCTATGTCGACGTGTGGGATCGCAAGCCGTTCGGCCTGTTCCTGCTCTATGCCGCGATGCGGCAGCTGCCGGGCGACGGTATCCTCGCCTATCAGCTCGTATCGACGGCCTTCGTCGCGCTTGCCGGCATATTGACTGTCGCGGTGGCGCGGCGCGGCGCGGGCTGGACCGCCTCGCTCGCCGCCGGCGGGGTGGTGATCGGGGGATCGACGTTCCTCGGCGTCGGGCTGGGCGAGGCACCCGTCTTCTACGACCCGCTGGTGATCGCCGCCGCGTGGTTGATCCTCGCCAGGCGCGGCGGCGGCTGGGCGATGCTGTTGATGGGCATCGCGATCACCATCAAGACGACCGCGGTCTTCGAAGGGATCGCCTTCGGCGTGCTCCTGCTGCTGACACACCGCGAGCGGGGCTTTCCCGCCCTCGTCGGTCGCGCGGCCCGCTATGCGCTGATCGGCGCCGCGCCGACGCTCGCCATCGCCGGCTTTTACGCGTCGCAAGGTGACTTTGCCGCCTTCTGGTTCGCCAACGTCACCTCGATCCTGCGCCGCCAGGGCGGGACGAGCGACGCCAGCCTAATCCAGCTCGTCGCCTCGCTTCTGTTGGTCGCGCCGCTCGCGTTGCCCGCCGTCATCGGTTGGAGGCGCGCGCGGGACCGCATGCTGCTCGGCGCCTGGAGCATGGCGGCAGGGCTCGGCTTCCTCGCGGTCGGCTATTTTGCCTTCCACTATGCGCTGCCGCTGCTCGCCCCCCTCGCGATCCTCGCGGCACAGGGGCTGCCGCGGCGAGCCGCGCCGATCGCGGCTACGCTGGTCGCCTCCCTGCTTGGCTGGCAGGCGGTACAGGCCTCGCCAACCGAGCAAGACCGTTCGGATCTCGCCCGCCTTCTCAAAGCGCTACCCGCCGACGTCGCCACCCACTGCCTGCTGGTGCGCGAGGGGCCCGCAATCCTCTACCACGCAGCGCACGCCTGCCTCGCCAGCCCCTATGCATTCCCGGGCCACTTTGCCGCGGCGGGCGAGGCAAGGGCGCTCGGCCGCCCCCGCGCCGCCATCCTCGACGACGCGCTCGCCCGCCGCCCCGCCGCGATCGTCGACCGCGCCTGGCCGGCCGATGCGACGCGGCTGCGCGCTCTCGGCTATCGCCCCAGCGGTCCCTTCACGATGCGGCTCTACGGCGCGACGCGCGTCCCCCTGATCGTCTGGCGCCGAGGGTCGGATGGTTAGGAGAATATCAAGCCTTCGCGCTTACCCCGGCGCCCGGTAAAAAGGACAATCGCATGAGTGCTTTCGGGCGTCGCAACGGGATGAGTGCTGGCCAGGGTGCGCGCCCGGCCTTCGGTGTCGCCCGACCCATGCAGGGCGGCGGCACCGCGCCACGTACCGATGATCTCGGTGGCAGCCAGTTTCCGCCGGTCGACGCGGCGGCACTGCCGCTCGACGGCGGCACGCCCGCCGATCCCTTCGCCGCCGCGCTCGGCCAGATGGATGCGATGGCACGGCTGACCGAGCGTCAGAACGCCAGCGGCGACGCCGGCAACAGCCGAGTCGAGGGATTCGAGGCCTCGATCCACCGCATCAAGGAACAGGTCCTTCCGCGCCTGCTGGAGCGAGTCGATCCCGAAGCCGCGGCGACGCTGGCCAAGGACGAGCTGGCGGAGGAATTCCGCCCGATCATCGGCGAGGTGCTCGCAGAGCTGAAGCTGACGCTCAACCGCCGCGAGCAATTCGCGCTCGAAAAGGTGCTGGTCGACGAGCTCCTCGGCCTTGGGCCGCTCGAGGAGCTGCTGGCCGACCCGGCGATCAGCGACATCATGGTCAACGGCCCCGAGCAGACCTATGTCGAGCGCAAGGGCAAGCTGGAGCTGGCGCAGATCCAGTTCCGCGACGAGGAGCATCTGTTCCAGATCGCGCAGCGCATCTGCAACTCGGTCGGCCGCCGCGTCGACCAGACCACCCCGCTTGCCGACGCCCGCCTGAAGGACGGCAGCCGCGTCAACGTGATCGTGCCGCCGCTGAGCCTGAAGGGCACCGCGATCTCGATCCGTAAGTTTTCTGCGAAGCCGATCACGCTCGACATGATGGCGGGCGGCGGATCGATGTCGCCCAAGATGGCGACCGCACTGAAGATCGCCGGCGCCAGCCGCTTCAACATCGTCATCTCGGGCGGCACCGGTTCGGGCAAGACGACGATGCTCAACGCATTGTCGAAGATGATCGACCCGGGCGAGCGCGTGCTGACGATCGAGGACGCGGCCGAACTCCGCCTGCAGCAGCCGCACTGGCTGCCGCTGGAAACCCGCCCCGCCAACCTCGAAGGCCAGGGCGAGATTTCGATCCGCGACCTCGTCAAGAACGCGCTTCGTATGCGCCCCGATCGCATCATCCTCGGCGAAATTCGTGGCAGCGAGTGTTTCGACATGCTCGCCGCCATGAACACCGGCCACGACGGTTCGATGTGTACGCTCCACTCCAATTCCCCTCGCGAAGCACTGGCGCGTATGGAAAACATGGTGATGATGTCGGACATCAAGGTGCCGAAGGAGGCGATCAGCCGGCAGATCGCTGATTCGGTCGACCTCATCATCCAGGTGAAGCGCCTGCGCGATGGCTCGCGCCGCGTCACCAACGTCACCGAGGTGATCGGCATGGAAGGCCCCGTCATCGTGACGCAGGAGCTGTTCAAGTTCGAGTATCTCGACGAAAGCGCCGACGGCAAGATCATCGGCGAGTATCGCTCGATGGGCCTGCGCCCCTATACCATCGACAAGGCCAAGCAGTTCGGGTTCGACCAGGCGTTCCTCGAATCCTGCCTGTGATCTCGCTCCCGCGTCACCTCGCCGGATCGGAACCGCGCCTCGCCATGCGACCGCAGCAGCGCGAGGCTTCGACGCGGCAGCGGGGTGACGTGGGCCATCGGCGCGAGCGGCTGGCGCTTCCCGCCATCCTGCTGCTCGCCCTCGCGCTGCGCCTGATCGCGGCGAGCGTGCCGTCAGTCCACCATCCCGACGAGGTCTTCCAGTATCTGGAGGCCGCGCACCGGCTCGTCTTCGGCTATGGCATCGTGCCGTGGGAATATCATGTCGGCATCCGCAACTGGCTGTTCCCGCTGATCCTCGCCGCGCCGATGGCGCTCGGCGGATGGCTGGCGCCGGGCGGGACATTGTACCTGGCCCTGCCCAAGGCGCTGATGCTCGCGCTGTCGCTCATCGTGCCGTGGAGCGGCTGGCGGCTGGGTCTGATGGCATCGCGCACCCATGCGCTGGTCGCCGCGCTGGTGCTCGCGACCTGGTCCGAATTCATCTACTTTGCGCCGCACAGCCTGTCGGAAAACCTTGCTACCGCGCTGCTGCTGCCCGGCGCCGTCCTGCTTGCCGGAACGCCGGGCCGCCGGGCGCTCGCACTGGCGGGGGTGCTCCTCGGCCTGGCGGTACTCGCCCGCTTCCAGGTGCTGCCGATCGCCGGCGTGCTGGCGCTATTCGCGGGCAAGACCGACGTCCGGCGCTGGCTGATGCTAGCGGCCGGCGGATGCGTCGCCCTGGCGATCGGCATCGCCATCGACCTTGCGACCGGCATGGTGCCGTTCAGCTGGCTGGTCGCCAATATCCACGAGAACATCGTGTCGGGCCGCGCCGCGCAGTACGGCACGCTCGGCATGCTCGGCTATGTCACATGGTTCGAATTCATGTGGAGCTGGTGGCTGATCGCGATCCTGCCGCTGGTACGGTTCGGCATGAAGCGCCAGCCGGCGCTGTTCTGGGCCGCGACCGCCAATCTGGTCCTGCTCAGCCTCGTCGGCCACAAGGAATATCGCTTCGTCGAGTTCACTGCCGTCGCCTATATCCTGCTGGCCGCGATCGGCACGGTCGACGCGATCGCGCTGATCCGCCGCCGCTGGCCGACCGTCAGCCGGCAGGGCGCCTTCGCCGCCGCCGCGTTGCTGTGGCTGGCCGCCTCCGCCTCGATCGCGACGACCGAGCCGATGCGCGCCAACATCGGACGCGCCACCGCGACGCTCGCCGCGACCGACCTTCTGCGCACCGATGCGGACGCCTGCGGGATCGCGCTGCTGCCCGATCTCGTCGAGTGGGGCGGCTACGCCCATCTTCACCGCCCGCTGCCGATCAACTATTTCGACGCCAACGATCCGGCGCTGGCCGGACTGACGCCGACCCAGGCGCTGCGGCGCTGGGCGCCGACGTATAATCGCATCATCGCCGTCCCCCGCCTGACCGCCGCGCTGCCGCCGGGCTATGTCCGTGGCCAGTGTTTCGCGGAAGCGGGCAAGCCGGGGCCGGCGATCTGCGTCTATGCCCGGCCGGGCGGATGCGCCGATGCCAGCGCCTCGCCGTTCCTGCTGCAGAAGGTGTTCGACCGCAGCGACCAGCAACTCCGCGAGATCGCCCGCCGCGCCGCCCGCCGCCTTTCCTGAAGACCATGGGCACGCTAACCAGCGCCATGTTTCGCCCGGCGCTGATCGCCCTCCCCCTGCTCGTCGCGCTGCCCGCCGCTGCCCCGCCCGCGCCGGTGGACGGGATCGTCACGCTCGCCCCCGATGCCGAGGCGCGCTGGATCGCGTTCGACCTGACGCCGGGCAACCAGATCCGCTTCGAGCTCGAGCTCGACGGCAGGCCGCTGTCGGCGGTGCTCGACACCGGCGGCAGCTATTCGCTGCTGTCGCGCCGCGCCGCCGCGACCGACCCGGCACGGGTGACGAGCGGCGGGCGGGCGACCGCGATCGGCGGCGCCCTCGCGCTCGACTGGATGCCGACCGCCAGCATCGCGTTCGGCGGCCTTTCCCGCGAGGGCGGGCGTATTGCCGTTGCCGATCTTCCCGCCAGCGCCACCGGCGGGGTTCGCGGCGTCGACATGCTCGTCGGACGCGATCTGATCGCGGGACAGGCGCTCGACATCGACTATGCCAACCATCGCTTCCGCCTGATCCCGTCGGGCCGGCTGCCCTTCACCGGGGCGGTCGCGCCGCTGTCGGTGTCGCCGCAGCGGCTGGTGTACGAAAGCGCCATCGCGATCGGCGGCCAGCGGATCGCGCCGGTCATCGTCGATACCGGCGACGGCTCGTCGATCACGCTCGCCGATGCCGCCTGGAACGTCGCTGGACTGACCCGGGCGGTGCCGACGACGACGACCGTCGGCTATGGCCTGGCGGGCGAGACGGTTAACACGCTGGCCATCGCCCCCGCGGTGTCGATCGGCGCGCTGACCGCGCGCAACGTCGAGCTGAAGGTGGAGCCGAGCGGCGGTTTCTCGCAGACGGTCGGGGTGTCGGGGCGGATCGGGTCGGGTTTTCTCCAGCATTATCGCGTCCTCCTCGATCCCGGCGCCGGGCGGATGGTGCTCCAGCCCGCCGCCACCGCCGACCAGCCGCCGCTGCGATCGACCAGCGGGCTGTTGACCGGGGTGCTGCCGGGGCGGCTGCGCGTGCTCCACGTCATGCGCGGCAGCCCGGCCGAGGCCGGCGGCTGGCAGAAGGGCGACGAGATCTGCGCCGTCGACGGGGCGGGGATCGGCACGGGCTATGTCGGCAGCGCGGCGTCGCGATGGTCGGTCGGGGCGCCGGGGCGCGTGGTGGCGCTGACGGTGTGTGGGGGCGGGGTGAAGCCGTTGAGGTTGGCCAGCTTCTATTGAGCCCCTCCCCTTCAGGAGTGCCGGGTCGGTCGATCCGCCGGATCGACCTGAAGCTGCCGGGGGCAGCTTCACCCGGAACTGGGTTGGGGTGGGGGCGGCAGGCGCTGCACTCTGCGAGGCATCCCCCACCCCCTGCCCCTCCCCTGAGGGGAGGGGTGGATCAACCCAGCATATCCTCGGCCCGAACCACCCGATCGAACGTCTCGGCGTCGACCAGCCCCAGCGTCAGCCCGGCCTCGCGCAGCGTCAGGCCCTGTTCGTGCGCGTGCTTGGCGATTTTCGCGGCATTGTCATAGCCGATCGCCGGTGCCAGCGCGGTGACGAGCATCAGCGAGCGGTCGACCAGCTCGCCGATCCGCGCCCGATTCGCCTCCAGCCCCTCGACGCAGCGGGTCGCGAAGCTGTCCATCCCCACGGCGAGCAGATGGATCGAGCGCAGCACCGCCGCGCCGATCATCGGCTTGAACACGTTGAGTTCGAGGTGCCCCTGCATTCCCCCGACCGTCACCGCAGCGTGGTTGCCGATCACCTGGCCGGCGACCATCGTCAGCATCTCGCACTGCGTCGGATTGACCTTGCCCGGCATGATCGAGCTGCCCGGCTCGTTGGCCGGCAGGTCGAGCTCGCCGAGGCCACAGCGTGGGCCTGAACCCAACAGGCGGATATCGTTGGCGATCTTCGTCAGCGCCACCGCCAGCGTGTTGAGCGTCCCCGACAGGTGGACGAGCGGATCGTTCGACGCCAGCGCCTCGAAGCTGTTCTCTGCCGGAATGAACGGATGCCCCGTCAGATCGCGCAGCGCTGCGCAGAAATCCTCCGCAAAGCCCTTGGGCGCGTTCAGCCCGGTGCCGACCGCGGTGCCGCCCTGCGCCAGCCGATTGGTGCCATGCTCGACCGCAGGCTCGATCCGGCGGCGGCAGCGATAGAGCTGGTTGGCATAGCCGGAAAACTCCTGCCCCAGCGTCAGCGGCGTCGCATCCTGCAGGTGGGTACGGCCGATCTTGACGATGTCCGCCCAGCCCTTCGCCTTGCCATCGAGCGCGGCGTGGAGCCGGTCGAGCGCGGGGAACAACGACCGCGTCACCGCGAACGAGGCCGCGATGTGGAGCGCGGTCGGGAAGCTGTCGTTCGACGACTGGCCGCGATTGACGTCGTCGTTGGGGTGGACCGGCGACTTGCCGCCGCGGGTGCCGGTCAGCATCTCGTTGGCGCGGCCGGCGATCACCTCATTGACGTTCATGTTCGACTGGGTGCCGCTGCCCGTCTGCCAGATGACGAGCGGGAACTGGTCGTCGAGCTTGCCGTCGATCACCTCGGCGGCGGCGGCGTCGATCGCATCGGCCTTTTCCGCACCCAGCCCCTCGCGGTTCACCCGCGCCGCGGCGCGCTTCACCAGCGCCAGCGCGTGGACGATGCCGATCGGCATCCGCTCGGTCGCGCCGAAGGGAAAATTCTCGAGGCTCCGCTCGGTCTGCGCGCCCCAATAGGCATCGGCGGGAACCTCGATTGGGCCGATCGAGTCGGTTTCGGTGCGGATGGTCATGCGGGATCGATCCTGAAGGCTGGGGCGCGAATGTTGAGACTCTTCACACTCGAAACGGGGTCGACCGCAAGGGCACGCGGCGAATGTTGAGACTCTTCACACCTCGTGGCGACCCCGGCCCGAACGTCGCGGCCGTGCGGCGCGGACGGCGGCTTGGTGCAGGCGGGGCTGACGATCATGAGCGCATCGAAACACATCGTCGCCGTGTAGGACAGCCGGATTTCGCCGATGGTGAGCCTTGGTGTCCGGAAGGCCCGGCCTAACTTTCGTAAGCGGCCGTTCCGCTATCGCCCCACAAGCGGACATCGGAAAGGCCGCCAGCTTTCAATCTGACGGCCTCTCTCGCTTCGCTTTAGCGCGTGGCTAGGCCAGCGACACCTTGGCGCTACGACGGCGATAGCGCGAGGCCGCACCCACCATGCCGAAGCCGCCGATCATCATCGCCCACGACGCAGGCTCGGGCACGGCGCTGGTGATTGGCAAGGTACCTTTGTCAAGCCCGACGCCTATGCTTACAAGCTTATCAAAGCCTTCAGCGCCATACGTCAAATAAATGTCTTGATAGATGTCGTTTTTATAAATCACAAAACTAAAGTCGTTTGTTCCTGGCAGAGTTCGCTGAACGCTATTGAGAGTTCCACCTATCACCAAAAGGCTCTGAAAGTCTTGTAGTCCTACTTGGGATGTGGTGTATTTAGTGCCACCTACTTTACCAGAAAAACTAGTCAAACTGTAGGACTCGGCGTTTTTTTCGAGGGTGAATGAGCCGAACGTATTTTTACTTTCAATTGGATCCTTTGCGCCAAAATCGAAAACAAAAGTTGCTGCCGGCGCCGAGCTGACGATACCCACGCTCAGCAGCGCAGCGATAGATAGAAGTCGAAGCATGTATTTTCCCCCATATTTGGAATTGGTATCCATGTCGGTAACGCCTTGGGCGGCCATGCGCATCGGGCATGGGTTCGGGGATGAAAAGCCGCGCACGAATGTCCTGTCCTGGGACGGCGGCAGGGTGTTAGCGACACAAGCGAAAAGGGGATCGCGTGTGGACGAGCTACCGGTACGCCACCTGTCACGGCTGGGCGGAGAGATGCACATGTCCGCGATCGCAGCGTTGAAGATCCTGTCGCCCGGGATAGAAGATAAAGCTATCGTCGCGCTTGTCGCGCTGCGCGTCTGCCTGCCGGATTGGACCCAGGGCGATCGTCCAGCGCCGCCGGTCGATATACGACACACCACAACGCTGCGCTCGATGGCGCGCTCGCTCAAATGGCCGCTTGGGTCGATGCATGCGATGGTGGCTCGACTGATCGAGGACGGGTTGATCGCCCGTGAGCGGCGCGGCCTCTTTATCGCACCTGCCGCAGCAGACCGGGTCATACCGTATCTGGAGGCCGTTCACGACCTGACGTTGCGCCTTGCTGAGGACTATCACGCCGCCGGCGGGCTACGCCCCTCCCGACGGCCGGGCCCGTGCTCGCTAGCCACATTGCTCGCCGTCGCGCTCGACATCATGCTGGTGCCGTTCGAGACGTTTGGTGCCAGCCTCGGTGATTGGACTGCGACCAAATTGTGGAACAGTATCGCGATCCTATCGGTCCGGCGGATCGTCCTCGACCCCGAACTGAGCCGGCGCTACGCGGTCGGCCCGCCTCCCGACAGCGAGCGGCGCGCGGTGCCCGCGACGCGGCTGCGCGAGATTGCTGAGGTCAAGCTGGCGACCGCGTGGCGACGGCTACGCGCGTTGGAGGAAGCGGGGCGCATTAGCCAGCGCGATGGCGGATGGCTGATCCGCACTGACCAATTCCTCGAGAAGGATCTCAACGCGACCTTTCGCGCGGGCGTCGTCTATTATCTGCGGCGACTGAACGAGCTGGTCGCCGCCGGGCTTAATCCTGCAAACCCACCATATTTTAATGGCCGCCCGCCGTGGATGGGGGAGGAACCGCTCAAATAAGGGCATATCGAAACGGGTCATCCATGTCTGCTCTCTACTGAGGCTGTGTGAAAACGTCTCGTCGCATCCGAAACGAGCAACAACCGAATCACATTGAGAACCGCGTGTCAAAACAGAATCAAGAGGCGTCCAACTTTGAATCTTTGTTGCTTGTCACGCGTCGCGTTTTACGTTTTCACACAGCCTCCACTAGGATCGGTTGTCCCGCCACGCTAGGGCGCTGCTCCAAAGCGGCACTTCCGCTGTCGCCCCAATTGCCGACATTCCCGTCGCCGTCTTGGATCTGACGATGAGTGACAACTCAATTGTTGAGAGGACCAGCATAATTCGCGATTGCAGTGGCCGTAACGCGATAGTCAGCGTCTCCGCTTGAGTTGCTTCCATCGACTAAGCCATTCGCGCACCGTCAAGCACGTCCACACAACCGCTGCGCCTATGAATCCAATCAATATGGATTTGTAGTTCTCGATAAACAGTAAAGGTTTCAAGGATGAGCTGAGATAAACCGCCACTATCAGTAGCATAGCCTGCGGAACTAAAGACGTATACATGATTATGCGGAACGCCATATTCGCTTCGTTCCACGGACCCCTCATTTGCCGGTCTCCTAAATTGATGTCGAAGCTCGGAGCGAGTTCAGCATGTCGCGTCAACATTCGACTACGAGAGCGAGCGGATGGTTATCTACTGAATTGGCGACTGCTGACTGTCAACGTCGGCTAGCCACCAGTAGCGTTGGGGTGGACGCCCCCTGACGGCATCGATGTGCCAGAGTGGAGGTGTTGAAGCACCACTGCAGGAGGCGTCCATGGAAGAGGTTAGCACA
>NZ_JACIEV010000022.1 GCF_014197105.1 Sphingomonas jinjuensis
TCTCCTCGGGCTTGTGCTTCTTCGAAGGCATTCGTCGTCCCTTCCTTGATCCAGACTGTCATAGTCGATGGACCACTCAGAAGGGGGCAGCTCAGACTTAGGCTGGCCGCATTGATCCAGCGGTTTAAACGTAGGGGTCTTCCAAACCGCCCAAGACCATTTCGGCGTAAATGCGCCCTATCTCGGTTGCGTTGGTCCCACTGCGGTCCGGGCGAAACCAGCGATGCGTCCAGCCAATCACACCGAAGATCCCTGATGCTACGATCGTAGACGGACCGAGATTGCGGAAGCTTTTGTCAGCGTATCCTTCTTCAATAATGGCGACCATGCTATCGGTCGTCGCCCGATTAACCCGGCGCATTTCTTGCGACCACTCGCTGCGAGCGTCGCTCACATGACTAAGATTCTCTCTGATATAGATATAGAAAAGCGGGTAGTGTTCGCCGTATGAAGTCATCAACATTACGATAAGATCGCGTAGCTTTCTACGCGGGGATATATTACTATTCTCAATCTTTTTCGCCATATCGGCGTTCCGTTCCACTACAGTCCGTACAATCTCGTCAAAAAGCTGTTCCTTTGAGGAAACGTAGTAATAGAGCGAAGCGCGGTCGATACCCATCTCTTCTGCGACCGCGGCCAGGCTTGCACGTTCAAAACCGAGGCGATTGAACACCCGTTTGGCCGCCTCGGCGATTTCATGTCGCTTGGCCTGATACGACGCCCGTTTGTCCGATCGTGCTGCCGACCGGCGTTGACCGATGCGGCTGGGCGCCGGCTTGCCGGATGTTTCATCGCTCATGCCGCTTCATGCCGCAGCTTGCCCGGGCGAGCAATTGATCAACGTAGCCGTTGAGTCTTTGGAACGGATCGTGGATGATCACCGGATGCCTGATAATCCCGATCCCGCCTTTGCGGCTTTGCTGGATGACCCTCGTTCTGCCCTGCGGCCACCACGCCAGGGATCCGAGATGGCGGTGTACCGAGCGAGAATTGATGCTCCGATGGCTGCGGTCTCCGGATCTGCCCTGCCGTCTGTTGAGACCCTCGATAGGGCTGTGACGGGGTTACGAAGCACCCTTCGTCTATATTGCTTCACCCCATCGCCGCGGGACGCGATCCTGTTCGTTCATGGGGGCGGATTCGTCGTCGGGTCGCTTGATAGTCACGATGCGATGTGCCGCTCGATCGCGGTGGCAAGCGGCGTGATGGTAGTGGCGGTCGATTACCGCCTGGCTCCCGAATACCCTTACCCGGCGGGGCGGAATGACGTCCTGGCGGCGTGGCGATGGCTAATGTCGCAAGGTTGCGGGCGCGTAGCACTCTGCGGCGACAGTGCCGGGGGTTATCTGGCGGTCGTCGCTGCAGTGGCAGGGCGGGGGCAGGGAATGTCGGCGGCCGCGCTAAGCCTCCTGTACCCAGCGGTTGATCCCGCTTGTCATTCAGCGTCTTGGGATTTGTTTGGCGTGGGACATTTACTGACCCGTGACTGGATGCGCTGGGCTTGGACGGCGGTCGGCGAACCGGATGCGCTTACCAAACTCGACCTTACCGGGTTGCCCCCGACCCTTGTGGTGACGGCGGGCTGCGACCCACTTGGTGACGAAGGGATCGCGTTGGTTGATGCCTTACGACTGTCGGGCGTTAGTGTGAGGCACGCGCGGATACCGGGGATGATCCACGGTTTTGCGAGCCTGCCGACGCTGACGCCGCAGGCTGAGACGACAATCAACCGGGTAGCGGAGCATCTTAGTCAACACATGCGTTGACAGTTGGCGGCGACATACCGTAGGAGGTGCTTGACGGCGTGGTGATGCAAAGGCCCCCAGGCGCCGGGCGGTAGAACACGAGAGGTTGCCGATGGGAGAGGATGCAGCCGATTGGCTGGCCGATGCGGTCGCACAGGCGAACATACCGACGTTGGCCTGCGTGCTCGCTCATTTGACTGGCAATCGAAAGTGGATTGAGGGACGATTTGTCCCCACCCGTACTCGCGGGCTTGATGACAACGACGACGGCGGGTTGCCGGTCGCGGTGCAGCGAGAGATTCGCGACGCGGCGCACGCCGCCATCGCCGATTGGTTTATGGGCAAGCCAGTGGCGTTGCCAAATCCCGACGATACGCTGCTGGTTGAAATGATGAGTGTGTCGCTCGGGGAAGATATCCCGTCCGACTATGCGCCGATGATCCGCCACGAATTGCAACTCAACGGAGGCGACCGACCGGATTGCGTTGATCAGAATGCTGTGAGCGTGCCCGAAGGGTTTCGTGCGCTCATTATTGGTGCCGGTATTTCTGGGCTGTGCGCCGCCATACAGTTCTCTGCTGCTGGCATTCCTTACACGATCGTCGAACGCCGCGAGGAATTGGGCGGCGTTTGGTTCGAGAACCGCTACCCCGGCGCCGCATGCGACGTGCCGAGCCACCTCTATTCCTTCTCTTATGCACCATTCACCTGGTCACGGTATTTTGCCGGCAGCCGTGAAATTCATGCGTATCTACAGCATGTCGCCGACAGCTATGACGTGCGCCGTCACATCCGCTTCGGCATTGAGGTGACCGAGGCGCGCTGGGACGACGATGCCAGCGAATGGCATGTCACGGTTCTCTCGGCCGGCGGCGCAGAGGAAGTGCTGAGCGCATCGATGATCCTGTCGGGCGTCGGCGCCTTCAACAAGCCGCGCTTGCCTGACGTGCCAGGGATGGATGGCTTTCGCGGGCCCAGTGTCCACACCGCGCGTTATCCAGACGCGGGGCTGGACCTGCGCGGTAAGCGAGTTGTGCTGGTCGGCAACGGCGCCAGCGCGATGCAGGTCGCGCCAGCGATCGCTGACGAGGTGGCGCATCTCACCATCGTCAACCGTACGCCACAATGGGTCGCGCCCTTCCCTAAGTTCCAGCAATCCATCCCAGATGCGTTGCAGCGGTTGCTGCAGGAAATGCCTCTGTATCGCTTGTGGTATCGCCTGCGGCTCAGTTGGGCGTTCAACGACAAGCAATATGAGGCGCTGCGGCAAGACCCCGCATGGGACGGCCAGGGGCGGTCGATCAACGCGATCAATGATGCGCACCGGCGCGGATTAACCGCGTATATGGAAAGCGAGCTAGGCGAGCGACGCGACTTGCTGCCCAAAGTGCTACCAAGCTATCCGCCCTTCGGGAAGCGGATGCTGCTCGACAATGGGTGGTTTAGAACGCTGGCGCGTCCCCACGTCGAGTTAGTGACTGCGGGGGTCAGCGAGGTGCTGGAAGACGGCATCGTCACGAGCGATGGCGCGACACATCCGGCGGACGCCATCATCTGGGCGACGGGGTTCGACGTCGTCAACCTGCTAGCGCCGATGCGCGTTTTCGGCGTCGGCGGGCGCGAGTTGCACCGCGACTGGGATGGCGACGATGCGCGGGCGTATCTGGGGACGGTGGTGCCGGGCTATCCTAACTTCTTCTGCCTCTACGGCCCGAACACACAATATGGGCATGGCGGCAGTCTGATCTCTGTGCTTGAGCGACAAATGCATTACGTCATGGCGTTGCTGCGTCAGATGTTTGCGAACGACATCGTGACGATCGATGTCCGCCGCGAAGTTCACGATGCCTATAACGCCAAGGTCGACGAGACGCACGCCGGACTGGTTTGGACCTATCCCGGCGTGAATGGATACGTCCGCAATTCGAAGGGGCGGATCGTCGTCAACAACCCGTTCCGCATCATCGATATGTGGGGGATGACGGACGCCGCCGACCTAGGGGATTACGACGTAACCTATGCCGATCGCCCGATGGTGGCAGCATGACGAGCGCCCCCGTCCTCATCGAGCGGCGCGGCGCGGTACTGGTCATGACGATCGACCGGCCGGCGCAGCGCAATGCCGTCAATCGCGCCGTGTCGCTGGCGATTGCGGCGGCGCTCGACACGCTTGATGCCGATGCCGATCTGCGGGTAGGGATCGTCACGGGGTCGGGCGGCAACTTCTGCTCGGGCATGGACCTGAAGGCGTTCGTCGATGGCGAGCGGCCCGAACTCGAAGGGCGCGGCTTCGCGGGCGTGGCAGAAGCGCCGCCGGAGAAGCCGTTGATCGCGGCGGTCGAGGGCTTCGCGCTCGCCGGTGGGTGCGAATTGGCGCTGGCGTGCGACCTGATCGTCGCAGGCGAGGGCGCCGTGTTCGGGCTGCCCGAAGCGGCGCGGGGACTGGTTGCGGGATCGGGCGGACTGATCCGGCTGCGCGAGCGGATCCCGCCGGCGATTGCGCTGGAATATGCGCTGACCGCGCGGCGGATGGACGCGGCGACGGCGCATCGCTGGGGGCTGGTCAACCGGCTGGTCGCGAGCGGCGAGGCATTGGCGGCGGCATCGGCGCTGGCTGACGAGATCGCGGCGAACGCGCCGCTATCGGTGGCGACGAGCAAGGCGATCATGGCGGCGGCCCCCGACTGGCCGGTCGCGGAGCGCTGGACGATCCAGCGGCCGATGGTCGAGGCGGTCCTCGCCTCCGACGATGCGCAGGAAGGCGCGCGCGCTTTCGCGGACAAGCGGGCGCCACGATGGAGCGGACGATGAGTGTCGAGGGTCAGCGCGTTGCGGTGATCGGCGGCGGGACGATGGGCGTTGGCATCGCCTATGTCGCGGCGCTGGCCGGCTATGGCGTGCACGTCGCCGAGCCAGATGAGGCACGCGCGGCCGCGATGCTGCGGACGATCGAGGAAACGCTCGATGGCGCGGTAGCGCGGGGTAAGTTGGCCGCGGAGGCGAAGTTCACCGCGTTGGCGCGGGTGAGCCGGGTGGCGTTAATCGAAGAAATGCCCGAGGGGCTCGACGTCGTCGTCGAGTCGGTGCCTGAGCGGCTGGAGTTGAAGCGCGACGTGCTAGCCCGCGCCGCCGCCCGTTCGCCGACGTTGCTTGCAACCAACACCAGCGCGCTATCAATCAACATGCTGGCCGAAAGCGTCGCGGATCGCGGGGCGTTCATCGGGCTGCACTTCTTCAATCCGGTGTGGTCGCTGAAGCTGCTCGAGATCGTAGTAGGGTCGGCGACGTCAGCCGAGACGCTGGCGGCGGCGCGCGCGTTCGGCGCGGCGATCGGTAAGGAGACGATCACGGTTCGCGACGTTCCCGGCTTCGCAACTAGCCGCCTCGATTTTTCGGCGGCGCTCGAAGCGATGCGGATGCTGGAGGATGGGGTCGCCAGTGCCGAGGATATCGATCGCGCCGCGGTACTCGCCTATCGCCATCCGGTCGGGCCGCTTCGATTGAGCGACATCGTCGGGCTCGACGTCCGACTGGAAGTCGCGCGGACGCTGGAGGCCGCGCACGGGCCTCGCTTCGCTCCCCCTGCCATTCTCGCGACGATGGTCGCCGAAGGCCGCCTCGGCGCCAAGTCAGGGCGCGGCTTCTTCGACTGGCCCAACGCCTGACGCTTTCGCAAAGGAACCGACCTGATGGCCACGCAGCCAATGTTTTTCTCTCCCTTGGTGGACACCGCCGATCACCACCGCGAGCTCCGCGAGAGCGTCGGCCGGCTGGTCGGGAAGTTTGGACGCAAATATTATCAGGACTGCGTCAAGCGCGGGGTCGAGCCCGAGGCGCTGTGGCAGGCGCTGGGTGAGGCGGGGTTCCTCGGGGTACACATTCCTGAAGAGCATGGCGGTAGCGGCGGTGGGATCGCCGAATACAATGTCGTGGTCGAGGAGGCAGCGGCGCAGGGTTGCCCGCTGCTTCAACTAGTCATCAATTCGATCACCGCGCCGATCATCGCCGCACACGGCAGTGAGGCGATGAAGGCCGAGTGGCTACCCGGTATCGCCGCAGGGACGAAGAAGATTTGCTTTGCGATCACAGAACCTGACGCGGGGTCGAACACGCACAAGGTGAAGACCAGCGTCACCGGCGACGGCGACGGCTTCGTCCTCAACGGCTCGAAATACTGGACGTCGGGGATCAACGTCGCAGACGCGGTGATGATCGTCGCGCGCGATGCAGACATAGAGACGGGCGACGGTCGCTCGGCGCTGTCGTTGTTCCTGGTCCCGACCGATGCGCCGGGGTTAAGTTATCAGCCGATCGACGCGGCGGTGATGACACCCGAGAAGCAGTTCGTTACCTTCTACGACAATATTCACCTCGATGCCCGCGCGCTGATCGGCAAGCGCGGCGCGGGGTTGCGGCAGGTGTTCGTCGGACTGAACCCGGAGAGGATTTCCGCCGCGGCGATCAACAACGGCATCGCCCGCTTCGCGTTGGCGCAGGGCGCGGCCTATGCGCGCGACCGATCGGTCTGGGGGATACCGATCGCGCAGCACCAGGGCGTCGCCCATCCGCTCGCCGAGGCCTATATCCACGTTCAGGCGGCGCGACTGCTCAATGCGCGCGCGGCGCAGCTGTTTGATTTGGGCGAGGATGCGGCCGAGACGGCGAACATGGCGAAGTTCATGGCCGCCGATGCCTCGCTAAAAGCGCTCGATCAGGCGATCCAGGTCCATGGTGGCAACGGCTTGAGCTACGAATATGGCCTTGCCGACCTGTGGTTCATCGCGCGGCTGCACAAGACCGCGCCGGTCAGCCGCGAGATGGTGCTGAACCACGTCGCGCAGCATGGCATGGGTCTGCCCAAGAGCTATTGAGGGGGACGAGGCGGTGCAGCCAACCCTGCTCTCGCTGATGCGCGGCTTCGCTAACGCTACGCCAGATGCACCGTGCCTGGCGCATGAGGATGAGCGGCTAAGCTTTCGCGATCTCGACCGGCGCAGCGGCCAGCTGGCCGACTTGCTGGTCAATGAGGGAGTGGGCGCGGGGGACCGTGTCGCGCTACTGTCGCACACTGGGACGATCTTCTACGAGCTGGCCTTCGCCTGTGCGCGGATCGGCGCGATCATGCTGCCGCTCAACTGGCGGCTTGCTACGCGCGAGATCGCGCAAATCGTCGCCGATGCGGAGCCCGCGGTGGTGCTAATCCAGGCGTCGCTAAGCCCGATGCTAGGCAGCGACGCGACGCCGCGCATCGAGCTCGATCATCTCGCCGCCTGCAGCGCCGCGGCTAATCCCGATCCCATCCTGCCACCGGTCGATCCTGAGGCGCCGACGCTGCTGCTATATACGTCGGGCACCACGGGCCAGCCGAAGGGTGTGCTCATCAGTCAGGCTAATCTGTCCTACGTCGAGCGCATGGCACGCGAAATCTGGGCGTTCGATGCGACAAGCGTCAACCTGGTAGCAATGCCGCTCTTTCACATCGGCGGCATCGGCTATGGCATGATGGCGCTGAGCCAGGGCGGGGAGACGGTGCTGCTCGACAAGCTCGACCCCGCGAGCATCGTCGCCGCGATCAACCGGCACGGCGTGACCCACGGGTTCTTCGTGCCGACGGTGGTGCAGCGATTGGTCGATCATGTTGAGGCGGGTGGCGAGGCGCCGCGGGGATTGAAGCGCATCCTCTATGGCGCGGCGCCCATCGGCGAGCCGCTGCTACGCCGAGCGCTGGCGCTATTCGGCTGTGCGTTCAGCCATGCCTATGGCGCGACCGAGACCGCGGGCACGGTCATCAGCCTGCCGCCCGAACAGCACGATCCCGATGGCCCCAACCCTGAGCGGCTGCGATCGTGCGGGCGGCCGTTACCATGGGTCGAGGTGGCGCTGGTCGATCCTGCCAGCGAGCGCGCAGTGGCGACGGGCGAAGTCGGCGAGATCCGGATACGGTCTGGGATGGTGGCGCTGGGGTATTGGCGCAAACCCGACGAGACGGCGGCGGCGATCACTGAAGACGGCTGGCTGAAGACGGGCGACGCGGCGTATTGCGACGACGAAGGCTTCGTCTTTATCCACGACCGCTACAAGGACATGATCGTATCGGGCGGCGAGAACGTCTATCCGACCGAGATTGAGAACGTGCTCGGCGCGCATCTTGACGTTGGCCAGGTCGCGGTGATCGGCGTACCTCATGCCAAATGGGGCGAGAGCCCTCGCGCCTACGTCGTCCCCCGCGTGGGAGCGACGCCCGATGAGGCGGAGATGATCGCATACGCCCGCGCGCGGCTGGCTCATTACAAATGCCCGACCTCGATTCGCTTCGTCGGCGAATTGCCGCAGACGGCGTCGGGCAAGATACTGAAAAAGGAATTGCGCGAGATCGATCGCGCGTCGGCGGAGGCTTCGGCATGACGCTGTCCGTCGAGGCGCGCGCATTGCGGGGGTTCGCAGTCGATTTCCTGACCTCGCACGACACGAGCGCGGTCGAATGGGTGATGGACCCGGCCTATCGACTGTCGATCGGCGGGCATGTGTTTGCTGGGCGCGACGACGGCTACCTGCCCGCGACCGCGGCGCAGCTCGACCAGTTCCCCGGTCTGACCGTCACCGTCCACGACGCGATACTCGGTAGCGAGGGCGTGGCGATGCGCTTCACCGAGCATGGCGCCTCGATCCGCGATGGCGGCCGAGTGGCGGCGTGGCGTGGGATCACGCTGTTTCGGCTGGCTGACGGAAGGCTGAGCCATGGCTGGGCCGAAGAGGATTACCTGGCGCGCAAGCGGCAGTTGAAGAGCGGCCTGCCCGATGCGGTGTCGGCGCCCGGCCTCGCGCCTTGGGATCAGGCGGTACTTGGTCCCGACGGGGTTACCGAGGCGGTGGTGCGGGGATGGTTGCCCGAGATCCTGCACAGCCCGCTAATAGACCCGGTGCTGATCGGAGGGCCTGGCTTCGCGTCGCTTATCGAAGCGGGCGGACAGACGGTGTCGCATCTTTTCACCGCGGGGGCTCGTGCGGCGGTGCATGTCGAGTATCGCGGGGGTTACGCCGGCGGCTTCGAGGATATCGACACGAGCTTGGTCGGAACTCCGGTGGTGCTGCGCCTCGCTGCGATGATCGACGTCGCCGATGGCGCGATTATCCGCGCGCAAGTGTCTGGCGACCGGCTGGGGCTGCACCGCCAACTTCTGGCCGTCCAGCGAGGAGCGTAAGCATGGCGAAGATCATCATCACCTGCGCGGTCACCGGCGGGGCGCACACGCCGAGCATGTCCGACGCGCTGCCGGTGACGCCCGAGGAGATCGCCGACCAGGCTGTCGCGGCAGCGGAGGCGGGCGCCGCGATCCTCCATCTGCATGCCCGCATACCAGAGACGGGACAGCCGACCGGCGATCCAGACGTCTACGACCGGTTCCTGCCGGTCATCCGTCAGCGCACCGACGCCGTAGTCAACCTGACGACGGGCGGGTCGGCGACGATGCCGCTTGACCAGCGGCTGGCGGCGGCGGTGCGGTTCAAGCCGGAAATGTGCTCGCTCAACATGGGCAGTATCAACTTTGCCTTCCACGGTGCGGGCAAGCGGATCGCGACGTGGAAGCATGCGTGGGAAAAGGACTATGTCCTCAACTCCGACGACTATATCTTCCGCAACACCTTCCGCGACATCGACCGAATCATCGCGACGATGGGCGAGAGCGGGACTCGGTTCGAGCACGAGTGCTACGACGTCGGCCACCTCTATAACCTCGCCTATTTCGTCGATGCCGGGATCGTGAAACCGCCGTTCTTTGTTCAAATGATCTTCGGCATCCTGGGCGGGATCGGCCCCGATCTCGAAAATCTGGCATTTATGAAGGGCACCGCCGACCGGTTGTTCGGGCGCGACGCATTCCAGTGGTCGGTACTGGCGGCGGGGAAGCATCAGATGCCATTTCTGACGCAGGCAGCGCTACTCGGCGGGCACGTCCGTGTTGGACTGGAGGACAGCCTGTTCATTGAGCGTGGCGAAATGGCAGTATCGAACGCGCAGCAGGTGGAGAAGATCGTCCGCATCCTGCGCGAGATGGGGCACGAGCCGGCAACGCCCGGCGAGGCGCGGGCGATGCTCGGCCTGAAGGGCGGCAACCGGGTGGAGTTCTGACAATATGGCGCGACGCATCATCGACCTGTCGGTACCGATCGAGAACGGCGTCCTGTCCGATCCGCCCGGCTATGGCCCGAGCATCGACTATATCGACCACAAGGCGTCGGTGCCGGGGCTGCTCGGCTTCTTTCCGGGTCTGACTGCGGCCGACCTGCCCGATGGCGAGGCCTGGGCGATCGAGCGGGTGCAGCTGACGACGCACAACGGCACGCACCTCGATGCGCCCTACCACTATGCCTCAACGATGGACGGTGGGAAGCGCGCGATCACGATCGACGAGGTGCCACTGGACTGGTGTTTCCAGCCGGGCGTGAAGCTCGACTTCCGCCACCTGCCCGACGGGCACGTCGTGAGCGCCGCGGAAGTCGAGGCGGAGCTGGCACGGATCGGTCATACGCTGTCGCCGCTAGAGATCGTCGTCGTCAACACCCGGGCTGGCAGCCGGTTCGGACAGGACGATTATGTCGCATCAGGATGCGGCATGGGGCGAGAGGCGACGCTGTACCTGACCGAGCGCGGAGTGCGAGTGACAGGGACCGACGGATGGAGCTGGGACGCCCCGTTCGTCCACACCGGCGTGCGCTATGGCGAGACGCACGATGCCGCACTGATCTGGGAGGGGCACAAGGCCGGGCGGACAATCGGCTATTGCCATATCGAAAAGCTCCACGCGCTCGAACAGCTGCCGGCGACGGGATTCACAATCGCCTGTTTCCCGGTCAACGTGCGCGCCGCATCAGCTGGGTGGATGCGGGCGGTCGCCATTATGGACGTTTGATGCTGCAGCGCGTCAACGTTAGTGTTGCAAATTAGGGCGTGTCTCTACTTTAATGCGTAGCGAGGGGGCGTCAGGTGTAGCTAGCTCATGATTGGGAACGCAGCGAACCAACTCAGGGCTTCCATGGGTCGTCACTGGGCTGCTTTGCTGTGATGTCGATGACGGAAAGTTGCTAACATTCAAAACGAAGTCATTCCGAGAACAAGCCTATCCAAAAAATATATCAACGCCCGCGTTGACAGTCCGCGTCATGCCGATCTAGGTTTCGTTCAGACCGGATGACGGCCAGCGATCACCCGCAAATGGGGGCGCGACGCCGATCGAAGCATGTCGGTCGGGAGGATGGATGATGAAGGCACGTACCCATGGTGCGATCCGGATGATGGCGCTCGCCGCCGTCGGCTACAGCGCACTCGCGACCGCCGCCGCGCAGACCACGCTTGCTACCGGCCCTAGCGCGACCACCGCCGCTACCGACCCGCAGGAGGCGCCCCCCGCCGAACCTCAGGCCGTGCCTGACACCGCCTCATCGAGCGACGGTGAAATCGTCGTCACTGCGCGCCTCCGCCGCGAAAGCCTGCTCAACGTTCCCGTCGCCGTCTCAGTGCTGTCAGAGCAGGCGATCGCCAAATACAATGCGACGGATCTGACAAAGATCGGCGAGCTGACGCCGACGGTCATCGTCAGCAATTATCGTACTATCGGTGGCGGATCGATCGCGATCCGCGGCATCAGCTCGCCGCCAACCCAGGTGGGCTACGAGCAGCCGGTGTCTGTCGCGATCGACGGCATCCAGTCGTCGTCGGGCCGTGTTGCTACGCTCGGCTTCTTCGACATCCAGCAGGTCGAGGTTCTGAAGGGGCCACAGGCGCTGTTCTTCGGTAAGAACAGCCCGGCCGGCGTGATCTCGATTACCACCGCGGGGCCGACCGACCGGTTCGAGGTGGGCGGGCGCGTCGGCTACGAGTTCGTCGCCGACGAGGTTACAACGGAAGGCCATGTCTCGGGGCCGATCACCGATACGATCGGCGGACGTGTCGCCGTCCGTTATCGTGATGCAAAGGGTTGGCTCTACAACAATGCGCAGCCGGCGGCGAACCCCTTCTTTCCGGCTTCGCTGCCTGCGTCGACAGGAGGTCTGCCTGGGCCGCCCGGGCGGCGTGTCGGCGACGACGAGCTGATGGGCCGCGTGACGCTCGAATTCAAACCGGACAATCGCTTCTCCGCAAGCGCCAAGTTGTTCGGCTTAGTCGCGCACGATCAGGGCGGAGGGTCCTTTTCGCAGAACATCGGTCCGTGCAGCGACGGCAAGCCGCGATCGTTCGGCGTCGTCGATCCCTTTGGAGACTGCCGCGCCGATAATCAGACGAGCTTCAGCAACATCGTCCCTGCGATCGCGAACCGCATCCCGGCGCTGAACGGCGACAATCGCTCACGCGGTGTCAACACCGCGTGGATCGGATCGCTGGTGATGAAATACGACGCCGACAAGTTCAACCTGTCGTCGCTGACGGGCCGCATCTACAACCGCTATCGCAGCGTGTCGGGCCTGACGCACACCGTCGACAACGCGCTGACGACGTACGAGAATACGAGCTATCGTGCGTTCAGCCAGGAGCTTCGGCTGCTGACCAAACTCGAAGGGCCGCTCAACTTCCTGGTCGGCGCCTATTACGGCGACACCCGCGACGATCTGTACAACGATACCAACTTCCGCGCCGATATTAGCTACAATCCGGCGAACAATCGCATCGAAACCTATGAGAAGGTGGCGTGGCTGAAGGGCCAGACGTATTCGGCGTTTGGCCAGGCGACATGGCTGGTGCTGCCCAAGGTCGAGCTTGCCGCGGGTGCCCGCTATACGTCCGAAACTAAGAGGACGCGCAACCAGAACCTCTACGGCGTCAATTCGGCGCTTGGCCGGTTCAACACCGCGACGACCGTGTTCCCCGGATCGACCGACGCGACGCCCGGCATCCTCGCTGGCCGGTTCAAGGACGACAATATCTCGCCGGAGGCGACGCTGTCGTATCACCCTGTTGCCAACTCGACGATCTACGTAGCTTACAAGACTGGGTTCAAGTCGGGTGGCTTCGGAATCACCAGTCCGATCCAGACGGTGACGACGCTGTCCGATATCGATTTCAACTCGGAAACCGCGCGCGGGTTCGAGGCTGGGGCGAAGGGCGAGTTGTTCGATCGGCGGCTGCGGCTGAGCTCGTCGTTGTTCGCCTATGATTTCCGCAATCTGCAGGTAACGACCTACGATGCCAGCACGATCCGGTTTCAAATAAGCAATGCAGGAGCGGTGCGCCAGCGCGGCGGCGAGCTGGAGGCCACGTTCGACGCATCGCGGATGCTGCGGCTTCACGGTGCGATCGCGTATGTCCACAATCGTTTCCGTGGCTATACCGGTCAGTGCTATGGTTATACCATTCCCGCCGCCCAGGCGCTCACGGCCGCAGCACCGCCAGGCTGTTCATTCGTGACGGGTGTCAACGGAGCGCGCCAGCTGACGGCGGCGGGAACGCCTGTGCTGCAGCAGGTACTCGACGGTCGCGCGCCAGCGCGTTCGCCAGACTTGTCGGGTAATGCTGGTTTCGAACTGACAGTGCCTGCAGGATCCAACCTGGAAGCAGGGATCACAGGCGATGCTTTTTACAGTTCTAGCTACTACGCTAGCGACAGTTTCGCTCCAGCGTCCCGACAGCCAGACTTCTGGCGCCTCAATGCGAGTGCTCGTATTGGGTCGCCTGACGGCCGCTGGGGAATGTCGCTCATTGGTAGGAACTTGACCAACAAATACTATCTGCTGTTCGCCGGCGATCGTACTGGAGGTACGAGTGTACCACTGACGCAAGGCGAGCAGCGAGGGGTGGTGGCGCGTGGACGAGAGGTATTGCTCCAAGCCAGTTTTCGTTACTGACCGCCGCTAGTCGGTTCGATGCTCGGAGTGCCGCTGCGGAGGCTAGTGACGTGACCCCAGTCTTTCAACCAGCGGCAACCAGAGACCGACCGGTGTTGTCGCGCATGAGCGCAGGTGAAGCAACGGGCGGGGTTAACCC
>NZ_JACIEV010000023.1 GCF_014197105.1 Sphingomonas jinjuensis
AACCTCTTCCATGGACGCCTCCTGCAGTGGTGCTTCAACACCTCCACTCTGGCACATCGATGCCGTCAGGGGGCGTCCACCCCAACGCTTCTGGGAAGTGAATAGGGCGGACCGAACGTCCACTCGTGGGTCTCAATTCAGATTATGCGCCAGAAAGTCCACAAAGACACGGACTCGGGCGGGCACGTTGCTGCCGCCGACGAAGACGGCATGGATCTGCTCGACGTCCCCGGGATTGAAACTTTCGAGAAGAGGCACGAGCGCGCCTGTCGCCAATTCGTGTGCAGCGCTGAAGGCGCCTACCCGGGCAATGCCGACGCCGGCCGTGGCGAGCTGCGCCAACGTCTCTCCGTTGTTGGCCTCGATGCTTCCGCGAACAGAAAGGTTGAAGTCGTGACCGTCGCGTCGGAACGGCCAAACCGGCTCTGCGCGCCGGAAGTTGAAGTTCAGACAATTGTGCCGGAGCAAGTCCTCCGGCTCTTCCGGCACGCCATGCCGTGCGAGATAGGCTGGAGCTGCAACGATCACGCGACCCGTTTCGCCCAACTTGCGCGCGGTGAGTGCGCTGTCGGGGAGCGGACCGAACCGCACCGCCACATCGGCCTGACCCGCCGCGATGTCGACGAGCATGTCGGATAGGGCGATGTCGACGAAGATGTCTGGGTACAGCTCCACGAACCGGCCGAGCAGCGGCACGACGCATAGTCGCCCATGCGACAGCGCGGCGCTGACGCGCAGCCTGCCGCGCGGCGCACCCTGATCGGCGATCAGCTGCTCTGCATCGTCCAGGTCGGCAAGGATGCGCCGCGCCGCCTGAAGGTAGCTCTGCCCTTCAGCGGTCAGGGACAGTGCGCGAGTCGAGCGCAGCAGCAGGCGCACGCCAAGGCGGGCCTCGATCCTGTCGACGGCGCGGGCGACTGCCGACGGGCTCATGTCGAGCACGCGCCCGGCAGCCGAAAAGCTTCTCTGGTCCACCACGGCCGCGAATAGCGCCAATGCGCGTGCGCGATCGGTGCCGCTACTCAGTTTTTTTGCGTTCATTGCAAAGATCCTCGGCGCGCGCGCCTCCTACTGCGGCATGCTGGCTTCGTCCATCTATGCGCCACGTCGGCAAGAGGGATAAGACATGGAATATCGGCAACTCGGCCGCTCGGGCCTTCGCGTGCCCGCGCTCAGCTTTGGGACGGGCACGTTCGGCGGCAAGGGACCGCTGTTCAGCGCCTGGGGGCAGAGCGACTCCGCCGAAGCACGACGGCTGATCGACATCTGCCTCGAGGCGGGCGTCACCCTGTTCGACACGGCGGATGTCTATTCCGCCGGAGCGTCCGAGGTGATCTTGGGACAGGCGATCCGCGGTCGGCGGGACGATGTGTTGATCTCCACAAAGACGGGCTTGCCAATGGGGGACGGACCGCAGGATTGGGGCACCTCGCGCGCCCGGTTGATCCGCGCCGTGGATGCCGCGCTCCGCCGGATGGACACCGATCATATCGACCTCTTGCAGCTCCACGCCTTCGATGCCGCGACGCCGACCGAAGAGGTGATGGAGACGCTGGCCACGTTGATCGCGTCGGGCAAAGTCCGCTACGCCGGTGTCTCCAACTATCCGGGCTAGCAGCTGATGAAGGCGCAAGGCCTGGCCCATCGACACGGCTGGCCGCGTCTCGTCGCGCATCAAGTCTATTATTCGCTGATCGGGCGCGCCTATGAGGCGGACCTCATGCCGCTGGCAGCGGACCAGGGCATCGGTGCGCTGGTGTGGAGCCCGCTCGGCTGGGGCAGGCTCACCGGCAAGGTCGGCCGCGATCGTCCGTTGCCGGCAGCGAGCCGCCTCCACCAGACCGAGCAATTTGCCCCTCCCGTCGCGCCCGAGCATCTTTATCGCGTGATCGATGCGTTGAAGGTGGTAGCTGCGGAGACGGGCAAAACCGTGCCGCAAATTGCGATCAACTGGCTGCTGCGGCGGCCTACGGTCTCGTCCGTCATCATCGGCGCGCGTAACGAGGAGCAGCTTCGTCAGAACCTGGGCGCCATCGGCTGGGCGCTGACGAGGGAACAGGTTGCAGCGCTGGACGAGGCCAGCGCCGTACTGCCGCCCTATCCGCATACGCCCTACCGCCAGCAGGAGGGCTTCGCCCGCCTCGCGCCGGCTCTTGTGTGAGGACCCAATAATGAAGACCAACCCAGGCTTGCTTGCCCTGGCCATCGGTGCGTTCGGCATCGGCGTGACCGAGTTCGCCCCCAATGGGACTGCTTCCGGTGATCGCTCACGACCTGCACGTCTCGATCCCGGCCGCCGGGCTGCTCATCAGCGCCTACGCCCTTGGCGTTCTGATCGGGGCACCGGTGATGACGCTGACCACCGGGCGCGTGCCGTGGCGCGCGTTGCTGATCGGATTGGCCGCTATCTTTACCGCGGGCAACCTGCTGGCGGCGATAGCAGACAGCTATGCCATCTTGTTCGCCGCGCGTGTCCTGACCGCGTTCAACCATGGCGCATTCTTCGGTGTCGGCTCGATCGTGGCCGTCAGCCTGGTCGCGCCCGAGAGGCGCGCCAGCGCGGTTGCGGCGATGTTCATGGGACTGACGATCGCGAATGTCGTAGGCGTGCCCGTGGCGACCTGGGCAGGCGAGCATCTCGGCTGGCGTGCCTCCTTCTGGGGTATCGCGGCGCTGGGCGTCGCGATGATGGCATCGCTGCGGCTGACCTTGCCGCCGCTGCCCGCATCGGGCGGTGAGAGCGCGCTGGCGGAACTGCGCGTGCTAACCCGCGGTCCGGTGCTGGCAGCCCTAGGCCTGACGGTCGTCGGATCGAGCGCGATGTTCACCGTGTTCACCTATATCGTCCCGATCCTGCGGGAGGTGACGCAAGCCTCGCTGGGCTTCGTCACCGCGATGCTGGTGACCTACGGTTTGGGACTGACCGCAGGCAATTGGCTCGGTGGGCGCTTTGCCGATCGGTCCGTCGATCGCACGTTGATCGTGACGCTCGCATCGTTGTCGGCCATCCTGGTCGCCTTTGCGGTGCTGATGCCGCATGCCGGCCCGAGCGCGGTGCTGATCTTCCTATGGGGAACGGCGAGCTTTGCGCTGGTGCCGCCGCTGCAGGTGCGGGTCATGTCCGCTGCCGCCGACGCGCCGAACCTTGCCTCGGCGGTGAATATCGGGGCGTTCAACCTGGGTAATGCGATTGGCGCGGCGCTTGGTGGAGGCGTCATCGCCGCGGGCTTCGACTACCCGGCCGTGGCGCTCGCTGGCGCGAGCACGTCCGCAGCGGGGCTTCTCGTGCTGCTGTTCGCCACCCGTGCTCCTGCCAAGGCGCATCCGCTCACGTCGCCGCGCTGAGCCGCACGCCGATGGACAGGGGTCTGCCAGTGGTAGGACTTAAGCGCCCTAAGCGGTCGAGAGGGGGGATGAGACGGCGAGACGGCGCCATCGACGCCGCCCCGCCGGCGATCATGCGCCGCGGTCGAGTGCGAGTGTCTGCTGGTGCTGGACGACCCGCCAGACCTCGTGCTCGAGCCGCCGGATCGTCGACGTGCACCAGGCCTCATAGCCGGGGCCGCCGCCGCGCTCGGCTCGGACGTGGTAGCCGATAACGATCAAGCCCTCCTGCGGTCGCGAAACCGTGCGCTCGGTCAGTTCGGCGCGGTCCCATACGGGTGTCTCGGCGACGGCGGCAATGGCCTCTTCGCCGTGAAAGGCGAACGGGGGGCGCGGCAGGACCATGACGACCTCGGGATCCACCTTCTCGCGATAATTATCCGGGCCTTCGATCCACAGGCTCTGCTCGAAGCCCCACAACCGGTCGTCGTCCACATGCAATCTCCTTCGCGCCATCAGCGGCTGAAGCCTGGTGGGGTTCCTGCGGGACAGCCGCTCTTTACGCCCGGTCCGCCAGCGTGCAGGTGCCTGCTTGTTCCTTCTGCAGGTGGGGCGGCAACGAAAAGCGCTAACCGGTGTTCGACAGACAGTGACATGCCTACCGACGCCGTCGGTCAAGCGGGAGGCCAGATGCCGCGATCCTCATTGACGACCGTGACGGATCGGCGATCGCTGATGCTGGGCGCAGGAGCGATGCTTGCCATGACACCGTCGCGTAAAGGGGCGGCTGCGAGCGGAAACCAGATTGTTGTTCCCGGCGCCCGGCTGACGATCGTTCATGGCGGCGGGCGATGGATGGAAGGGCCGGCCTGGGATCGGCGCGCGGGCCGCCTGCTGTGCAGCGACGTCAAGGGAAACAAGATTCTGTCGATCGTTCCCGGTCAGGCAGTGACGACGTTTCGGGAACCGTCGAACAACGCCAACGGCAACGCTTTCGATCACGAGGGCAGGCTCGTCAGCTGCGAGCATCTCAACCGGCGCGTGGTGCGTCAGGAAAGGGACGGGCGGATCACCGTGCTCGCCGATCGCTACCAGGGACGGCGGCTGAACGCGCCCAACGATATCGCGGTCGCTTCGGACGGAGCAATCTGGTTCACCGATCCCGTCTTCGGCATCACCGTGCCCGATTGGGGCTGCCCGCCGAGCCCGAGCAGCGCGGGCGCTTCGTACTTCGCATCGATCCGGCGGGCGCGCTTGGCGTCGTCGCCGACGGCTTCGATCAGCCCAACGGCATCGTCTTCTCTCCCGACGGGCGGACGCTTTACGTCAGCGACACCGGCGGCGCGCTGAACCCCGAGGGTCCGCGCGAAATCCGCGCGTTCGATGTCATCGATGGCGTCCGGCTCGCGCGCGAGCGGCACTTCGCGACGCTAGACCACGGCATCCCCGATGGCCTGACCGTCGATAACGAAAGACGTGTCTACGCCGCCACGGCGGACGGCGCGGCGATCTGGTCGCCGGCGGGCGAGCCGCTCGGAATCATCCCCACCCCCGTCACCTGCGGCAACCTCGCATTCGGCGGGCGTGATGGGCGCACGCTGTTCCTGTGCGCGACCGATCGGGTGTTCGCCATCGATACCATGGCAAGAGGCTGGACATGACAGACCGTAACGATCCGATCATCGCCCGCCGCACCGCGCTGATCGGCCTGTCGGGCCTCGTCGCAGGCACTACCCTGAACTCGGGGACCGCCGCCGCGCAGGCCCGACGTACGCCGTCTGGGAGGACGCCCCCCGCAACGCCGACGGGCAGCATGGACCTGTTCCGCGCCGCGGCCGCCCCCTCGACGCCGACGGGCGTCGTGGTGACGCGCTCGGGGCGCACCTTCGTCTTCATGCCGCGCTTCAACGACGCGGTGCCCTACACCGTCGGCGAAGTCGCCGCAGACGGCAGCGTTCGTCCCTACCCCGATGCGGCGCGCAACGTGCCCGATGGCAAACACGCGGCCGACCGGCTGATCCACGTGCCCAACGGCGTCGTCGATGGCCGCGAGCGGTTGTGGTTGCTGGACGCCGGGCTGATGGCCTCGAGCGGCGCCCCGGTGCCTTGTGGCGCGAAGCTCGTCTGCGTCGACCTGGCCACCGACCGCGTCGTGCGAACCATTCCCCTTGCCCCGGCGGTGGAGCCGACTTCATCGCTTAACGATCTGCGGCTCGATGCCGAAGCGCGGCGCGCGTTCATCAGCGACCAAGGCCAAGTGGGCGATGGGGCGATCGTCGCGGTGGACCTCGACAACGGCCGTGCCGTCCGCCGTCTCGCCAAGCATTACAGCACCGCGTCGGTCGACGGGATCGTCAAGATCGTCGAGGGTCGGCAGGTAATGCAGCGGCGACGCGACGGGTCGACCGGCGCGGTCAAGGGCGGCGCCAACGGCATCGCGATCAGTCCGGACGGCCGGCGCCTGTTCTACGCGCCACTGATCGGGCGACACCTCTATGCAGTCGACACCGGCGCGCTGCTCGATCCCACGATGGACGACGCAGCGCTTGCCGCGACGGTCGAGGATCTGGGGGAGAAGGGGCTGACGGGTGGGCTTCTTTGCGATCCGCAGGGTCGCGTGCTGCTGGCGCTGCAGGAGCATAATGCGATCGGGCGCCGCAACCACGACGGTAGCGTCGAGATCGTCGCGTCTGACCCACGGCTGATCTGGGCCGACACGATGTGGATCGAAGATGACTGGCTCTACATCTCCGCCGCACAGGTAAACCGCCGCCCCGAATTTAATCGCGGCGACGATCTACAGCGGCCACCCTATGCGATACTCAGAACCCGATTGCCGCTCTAGCGTCGGAGGCTCAAGACCGACGGCCAGGTCAGCGAAACGAGCTTCCGCCGTCAGAGACGGCCCTGGCGGACGCCCAGGCCAGACCAGATCGCTTATTCCTGGGGCAAGTGTGGCATCAGCTTGTCCAGCGTGATCGGGAAATCACGCACCCGGATGCCTGTCGCGTTGTACACTGCGTTCGCGACCGCGCCGGCCGCGCCGCAGATGCCGACCTCGCCGATGCCCTTGGCATGGATCGGATTGGCGTGGATATCGCGTTCAGGCAGGAAAACCACGTCCAGGTCGGGCACGTCGGCGTTCACGGGGATATGGTACTCGGCGAGGTCGCGGTTGACGATCTTGCCGGTCCGCTCGTCGTGGATCAGCTCCTCGTGAAGCGCCGCGCCGATGCCGAACGTCATGCCGCCCAGGCACTGCGATCGGGCCGTCTGCTGGTTGAGGATGCGCCCGGCTCCGAAGACGCCTAGCATACGCCGGACGCGGATTTCACCGGTGACCACGTTCACGCCGACCTCGGCGAAGTGGGCACCGTAAGACGCCTGATTGAAGAGCTCTTCCTGCTTGCCCTTGTCGATCGTTCCGGTCGCCTCGATCGGCTCGCCCTCGGTCAGCGAGCCAATCGGAACGCTGCGGTTGCGCGCGATCGCCTGGCCGTCCTTGAGGGTCAGTTCCTCCTCGTCGACGTCCATGGCCTTTGCCAGCTTCTGACGGATCGTCTGGGCGGCCAGGTAGACGGCCGACCCCGCCGATGCTGCGCCCCATGAGCCGCCCGAACCCGCGGCCGGAACATGGTTGGTGTCGCCCAGCTCCATGCGGATGCGATCAAGCGGCAAGCCCAGCATGTCGGCCGCGATCTGCGTCAGGATGGTGTAGCTGCCCGTGCCGATATCGGTCATTGCCGAGCTCACGGTGGCGGTGCCGTCGGGATGCAGCGCCACCTTCGCCGAACTCTTCATCAGCGTGTTCGCCCGTGCCGCGGACGCGACGCCCATACCGATCAGCCAGTCGCCCTCGCGCCGCGCGCCCGCGGGCTGGCGCTTGCTCCAGCCGAAGCGCTCGGCCCCCTGCGTCAGCGCCGCCTTGAGCGAACGCGACGAGAAGGGCACCTTCTTCTCGGGATCTTCGGCTGGTTCGTTGAGCAGACGCAGTTCGATCGGATCGATGCCCAGCTTCTCGGCCAGTTCGTCCATTGCGCATTCGAGCGCAATCAGACCGACGGCCTCGCCCGGCGCGCGCATCGAACCGGACAGGAGCCAGTTCACCCGCACGAGATCGTGACTGACCTTCCGATTCTCGCCCGCGTACAGAAAATGCGTCGAGATGCCGGCCGGCTCGAAATAGTCCTCCGTGTCGAGGTTGGAGGCAGTCGTCTCGTGCCCGATCGCGACCAGCCGCCCGTCGGTGCCGGCGCCAAGCCGCATCCGTTGGGAGGTATTGGATCGCCGTACGGTGACGTCGAACACCTGCTGGCGCATCATCACCGCCTTGACCGGCCGGCCGAGCCGCTTGGCGGCGACCGCCGCGGCGACGCTTTCGGGCGCAATGCCGAGCTTGGAGCCGAAGCCCCCCCCGATGAAGCGCGACACGATCCGCACCTTGGACGCGGCCACCCCAAGCGACTTGGCGAGCTGCTGCGCGTCGGATGTCGGCATCTGATAGGCGCCGTAGAGGGTCAGCGCGCCGTCCCCGTCCCACATTGCCAGACTGGCATGCGGCTCCATCGCGGCCGAATTCTGGCTCGGCGTCGTATAAGTCACATCTACCGTCACCGGGGCCGCGTCCATGGCGGCGTCGATGTCGCCCTGTGCCGATTGCGCGGGCGTGTTGTTTTCCGGCAGGTCACCGTCCCGCTCCGCGTCCATCGAGAAGGCGAATACGCCGGCGCCGGTGTCATATTCGATCGGCAGGCGTATGGCGGCGTCGCGGGCGGCTTCGTAGGTGTCGCCCAGCACGATCGCGACAATCTCGCCGAAATACTCGATGTCCTTGACGCCCTGGGTCGGCGCTTCGGTCTCGCCGCCCTGCTGAGACACGCGAATGAAGGTATCGTAATCGGTCACCACATCGATGACGCCGGGCAAGCCCTTCACCGCATCGACATCGACCGAAACCACCTTGCCCTTGCCGATACCGGCCCCGACAAGGACGCCATAGGCGACGTCGTCGACGCGGTATTCGGCGGCATAGATCGCTTGGCCCGAGACCTTGGCCGGCCCATCGACCCGCTCGACGCCGAGCCCGACGAGCCCCTGCACGGTGGTGTCCAGCCGGCTGACCGGCTGGGGCTTGTCCATCGTGAGCGAGTTGTCGCTCTTCCCGAAACCAAACATCTAGCGTGCCTCCGTCAGATCGCGCAGCGTCGCGGCAAGCGTGCGCCGGGCGAGCGGGATCTTGAAATCATTGGTGCCCTGGCCCTGCGCGTCCGCCAGTAGGATATCTGCCGCACGCTCGAACAGGGCCGGCGAGGGCGGCTGACCGACAAGCGCCTGCTCTACCGCGACATCGCGCCAAGGCATCGGTCCTAGCCCGCCGAAGGCCAGCCGGGCCTCGGCGATGCTGCCATCCTCCATGCGGACGACGCCCGCGACCGATACCAAGGCGAAGGCGTAGGAAGCCCGATCGCGCACCTTGCGATAAGCTTGACGGCTACCTTCTCGCACCGGCGGGAGCGCCACATGGGTGATCAGCTCGCCGGACTCTAGCACCGTCTCGATCTGCGGCGTGTCGCCGGGCAAGCGGTAGAAATCAGCGAGTGCGATGCGCCGGCGATCGCCGTCGCGCTTCAGCGTCACAACGGTCGCGTCCAGCGCGCGCATGGCTACGGCCATGTCGCTGGGGTGGGTAGCGATGCAGTTCTCGCTGGTACCGAGCACCGCCAGGATGCGATTTTCGCCGCCGATCGCCGAGCATCCGGACCCGGGTTCGCGCTTGTTGCACGGGGAATGGAGGTCGTAGAAATAGTAGCAGCGGGTACGCTGAAGCAGGTTGCCGCCGGTCGTCGCCTTGTTGCGCAGCTGCCCGCTGGCGCCCGCCAGCAGAGCGCGGGCCAGCACCTCGTAGCGGGCGACGACCCGCGGATCGGCGGCAAGATCGCTGTTGGGCACCAGGGCGCCGATCAGCAGCCCGCCATCCTCCGCATCCTCGACCCCGGCGAAGTCGAGCCGACTGATGTCGACCAGTTTGCCGGGGGTTTCGACCTGTAGCTTCATCAAGTCGAGGAGATTGGTCCCGCCGGCGATAAAGCGGGCGTCGGCGGTGTCGAAGTTGCGCACCGCGGCTTCGGGCGTCGCCGCCCGCTCATAGTGGAACGACCTCATGCGGACACGCCTTCCCGGCGAGCTGACGTGGCCGCTGCCGAGGCATGATCGGCGCCCACCTCCGCGATGGCCGCGCGGATGTTCGGATAGGCAGCGCAGCGGCAAAGATTGCCGCTCATCCGCTCCGCGATCTCGTCGGTGTTCAGTCCAGGCGACGACAGGTCGGCCGAAACGTGGCTTCCCCACCCCGCCGCCACTTCGCCCAGCATGCCGACCGCCGAACAGATCTGACCCGGCGTACAATAGCCGCACTGATAGCCGTCGTGAGCGACAAAGGCTGCCTGGAGCGAATGCAGACGCTCGGGGGAGCCGAGACCCTCGATCGTCGTGATCTCGTCGTCCTGATGCATGACCGCGAGCGTCAAGCAGCTGTTGATCCGCCGACCATTGACCAGCACGGTGCAGGCGCCGCACTGACCGTGGTCACACCCCTTCTTGCTGCCGGTGAGCGCCAGATGCTCGCGCAGCAGGTCGAGCAACGTGGTGCGGACATCCACGTCGGCCTCTCGGCGCTGTCCGTTGATCGTAAATTGCATGGGCCCTCCGTGGCTTCCACGCGTCAACGCAGCGGAGGCCAAGCTGTTCAAGCGTCCAGGCAAAATTGCCCGATGGCTGCGGCGGGAGGAGAAAAATTGAACGAGCCGAGCGTAAGGGAGCGCGGGCTGGTGAGGCAGGCGAGAAGGCGGCGGGACCGATGCCGCTGCTTGGCCGTTCAGAGCGCTAGTCCATCTATTTGGAGTGAAAGCGCACGCCATGACCGATCGTTCGTCCTCACCGATTTTGCAGCCTACGAGCTTGGGGGAGCTGCCCCTCAAGAACCGGATCGTCATGGCGCCGCTCACTCGCAGCCGATCGAACGACGAGGGCATCTCGCCGACGTTCGTCGCCGATTATTATGCGCAGCGCGCCGGTGCTGGCCTGATCATCAGCGAGGCAACGAACATCTCGCCGCAAGCCGTCGGCTACGCCTTCACGCCCGGGATCTGGAACGAGGCGCAGGTCGAGGCGTGGCGGCCGATCGTGCAGGCCGTTCACGATGCCGGCGGGCTGATCTTCCTTCAGCTCTGGCATACCGGCCGCATCTCGCATCCGGATCTGCATGGCGGCGAGTTGCCGGTGGCACCATCGGCGATCAAGCCGCAAGGCCAAGCCTTCACCAAGGAAGGCATGAAGGATCACGCGACGCCTCGGGCCTTGGAGACCGAGGAGGTGGCGGCAATCGTCGACGATTATCGACGCGCCGCCGCCAACGCCAAAGCCGCGGGGTTCGACGGTGTCGAGGTCCATTCCGCGAACAACTATCTCCTCGAGCAATTTGTGCGTGACAGCACGAACCAGCGCAACGATCGCTACGGCGGGTCGATCGAGAACCGGCTGCGGTTTCCGCTCGACGCGATCGATGCGGTGGTCGACGTCTGGGGGGCGGACCGGGTCGGCGTCCGCCTGTCCCCTGCCACGACGCAGCCCGGCGAGACGCCGCTCGACAGCCAAGTGATGGAGACCTACGGCACTTATGTCGACGAGCTGTCGAAGCGTGGCCTGCTGTATATTCACGATATCGAGGGCGTGACCCAGCAGACGCGAGACGCGCCGGACGGCGTCGACTTCGCGGCATTGCGCAAGCGCTTCGACGGCGCCTACATCGCCAACAACCAGTATACGCTGGATCTCGCCGAACAGGTGCTGGAGGCAGGTGACGCCGACCTCTTCAGCATGGGGCGCCCCTTCATCGCCAATCCCGATCTCGTCGACCGCCTGCGGATCGGCGCGCCGCTGGCCGAGGCGCCGAAGGAATATTGGTACGGCGGTGGCTCGGTCGGCTATTCGGATTGGCCGACCGTCGGCGCTTCGCGCTGACCGGAAGGGGGGGGCAGGTGTCGAACTTGCCTCTTACCCATTCCCATGGGGTCGCTTTCGAATTTGGCTTTGCAGACACGTTGGGGTTATCGGCTGGGTGAGACGCCCGCTACCATCACCTTAGCGGGTTCTCGTCGGGATGGAGCGACTGGCTATCTGCGTTTCTTTCTTCAAAGCCAATGTGAACGAGGGTTCGTTGCCGAGCACTGCAACTTGACAGTCGAATGACCACAAATGCGTCGTCTCAGCTTAAATCGCCTGCCTTGTTCATAGCACCCAAATGGAGCCGGTCGGCGATCGTCACTTGGCCTTATCCGACAGCCGATTGAGGATCGGGATTGCGGCCTGAAGTCTGTTGCACTCCTCAGGAGACAGCGAGCTGCGGATCGCATCCGCGATATGGACGGTGCGCTTTGCTTTCGCCTGCGATAGAGCGAGCTGCCCTTCGGACGTGATCGACACGAGCCTGCTGCGGCGGTCTGCGGCATCAGCAAGTTGTCGCACTAATCCGTCCGCCTCGAGCCCCGCGACCACAAGGCGCATCGTCTGATGAGTGACGCCGCGTCTGTCAGCCAAAGGGGCGACGTTCATCGGTCCGAGATTTTCGAGAAGATCGAGTGTCTCGGACTGCGCTGACTTCTGCGTGCTGACGTGACCCCAGTCTTTCAACCAGCGGCAACCAGAGACCGACCGGTGTTGTCGCGCATGAGCGCAGGTGAAGTAACGGGCGGGGTTAACCCCGCCCGTTGCTGTTCGAGCCCGGCAGCGAATGCGGCCGGGGTAGCGTAGCCGAGCGACGAGTGCGGCCGCTCGGTGT
>NZ_JACIEV010000024.1 GCF_014197105.1 Sphingomonas jinjuensis
ATCTCCTCGGGCTTGTGCTTCTTCGAAGGCATTCGTCGTCCCTTCCTTGATCCAGACTGTCATAGTCGATGGACCACTCAGAAGGGGGCAGCTCATAACACCAACGGGGAAGGGCATCTTCACCTGCCTCTGCTAAGGACGGTTCGCCAAGACCGTCACGCCCGGAGCCCCCGGCCTGGTGACGCTGGACGCTAGATGCAGACGTTCCGTTTCCTCAATATGCTTTTGCCGATCGGCCATGATACCCCGCAGCTGGTTGAAAGCGTAGGGAAGGAAGAGCGCGGAGCCGAGCACGAAGAAGCGCCAGATGCCGTCGATGATCGATCCGACCTGCGCCGGCGACTCGAACAGGTACCAGATCACCACGTTGCCGATCGCCCAGAAGAACGCGGTAAGCACCACGGCCCCGAAGAGTCCCGTTATGCGGCTGTAGCTGGTGCTTTCAATGGCACCGGGAACGCCTTTCTCGCGAAGTGCGACTCTCAGGCTGGCGACGAACGGGAGGGTGACTGAAATCGCCACTATTGGTGTATTGAAGATCACCAAAACGATCACCCTTATCGCCGTCTTTTCCCCGGAAAACCGGGCGATCAGCCATGCGGACGTCGAAATCGACAGCGTTGCCACTACGTAGCGACCGATGACCGTAGCGAGTGAAGGTCTCTCGCTGTACATGCAGACACGCTCCTTGATGATGAAGTCGCAAGCGTAGCTTGCATTCACGAGCGAATACATGCACCTTGTCAAGCAAGTAAGGCGTGATGCGCTCTTGTCCGGGGGGACGCGGGATGCAGATCAGACCGGTGATGGCCAGGGTGCGGCCGTGAACAGTACCGCGACCAAATCCATCAGCGACCTCGGGACGAGGCCGTACAGCGCAACATGCCTCATCCAGGCACGTTACTCCGAATTTCCCGGGATGATCGGTTTCGGCACCGGCTTTCTCGTGGGGCAGGGGCGCATTGCCACGGCCGCTCACGTCCTGTGGAATGACATCGATGGACGATCGACGCGCAAGAGGCTGCCGGACGAGGTTCAGGTGTTCTTGGGCAACGGGCTCTTTAGAGGCTACGAGGATTTGTCTTGGAGGCTCGAACCGACCGACGGCGATCATCCGATCCATCCTGGGTTCGTCGGCGGGGATCGGGATTGCGACATCGCTCGCCTCCAGCTGCCGGCCAATCCCGCGGCGCCTCTCGCGGTTCTCGGCCTCCCCGGATCGGTTGTGGTGGGCGATGATCTGACCATCTCGGGCTACCCGACGGAAGTCTCGCCGTTCGGGCTGTACGAGGGCAACGGGCCCATGCTCGGAGGCTCAGCTCCGATCTTCGTCCATGCGGTGCCGACAGGCCATGGCCAGAGCGGCGCACCCGTGAGGGTTATGCGGAACGGCGGTTGGACCGTCGTCGGCATTCATCTGGGGGAGGCGGACGACGCTGTCCCGGGTAGGGTCGCCAACCGCGGTCTGGCGCTCACCCCGTCCATCATGGCCTGGCTCCTGGCCGACCACCGAGGAGAAGAGAAGTGAAGAGACCGATCCTCCTCTTGTTGATCGCGTCGGTGGCAGCCGATCCGGCGCCTGCCGCGGACGATAAGCCGCCTCCCGCGCCACCGAATGCGATCGTCTACATGGGATCGTGCGTGAGCCCGGCCCTCAATGGTCCCGCGGCACAAGATGACAAGGATCAGGCGGCGTTCGCCTCGATCGTGGGCGCTGCCGTCCCCAGCCTGATCGGCTCCGGGCTCGACTGGATCGGCACGCAATTGAGCGCGCTCGGCGAGGATCGGAAAACGACGGTCTTCGGCAGCCGATCGAGTGAAGTTCCCGTGCGAGAGCGGACCTGCTTGCAGATCGCCCGCTCGGCTGCCGGAGGCCGGACGCTCCGATCGCTCCTCGATGCGCAGGACGGATGGACGGCGGCGTTGCAGCGCACCACCAACAGGCAAGGCTGGACCGCACCAGCTGTCCCCCTGGACGGCCCGATCGACTTCTTCGCCGAATTTTGGGTTCGTCCCTCCAACGGAGGCGAGGCGATCTCCTTCACCCCTACGCTGCTGTACTATCCGCGCCAGTTGACGAGGCGCGGCAACGGCAAGCTCGAGTCCGCAATAGTTGTATCGGTGAAGCTCAGTGCCTCGAGCGATGCCGGGGCCTCCGCCAGTTGGCCGTTCCCACTGCAACGTCCGAACGAAACGTTGCAGGTGCTCATTCCGCCGAGGAGGACGGAAACCGCCGTGGAGCGCGTCCGGTCCGGTGAGCTGACACGCTTATGCGAGACGCTATGCGAACTCTCCTCACCATGGATTGGCAATCCATGGGCAGGGGCCGCCAAGGCTGGCGACGCCGCGGGATCCCGGCTCGCGGCCGGTGTCGGACCCGGCGCAAACGGTGTCGTGGGGCCGCGTGCGACGACCGTCCGGATTGAGATCACGGAGATCCGATCGGGCTCCGCGTTCTTCAAGGCGCTCGGCGCCGCGTTCACCGCCGCCAAGCCCGCGATCAGGTCCGGCCTGGAGGAGGCCATCATACCGGCGCGGCGTGCGGAAGCCAACACGGCCGCCACGGCGGCGAGCGCCACTGCGCTGACCGTATATGCGACGAAATTGGATGAGGCGGAGACCGCCCGACGGGACAAGTATTGCGCGGCGAACGGCAAGGCCGGAGCGAACTGGACGTCGCTCTCGGCCCAGCTACGCGCCAAGGAGCTGCTCGCCAACGTGGCTGCGGACGCCGCGGGGGTTGCGCGCCCCTTCCCCACGCCGATCGATGTCGGGGGGGCGTTGGACGCCTCCCGCTGTCCGTGACCGCGATGGCAGGTCGCAGCCCGGACCCGCAAGCGTCGAGCCCGGGTCCGCCACCCGGGACCGTTGGCAGCCTCGGACGCGCGTTCAATCGGGTGGCCTGGTCGGCGCCAAGCTGGAAGACGATGGCGCAGTCCGATGCAGTGGTCGGTCGCGAAAGGGGGCGTGGTCATGCACGCGGATGAGAAGGGGAATGGCTTCGCAAACCTGATCGAAAGCGAGCGGGGGTGGATGGGCAGACGTCCCGGCGGACCGAAGATCTCCGAAGGGCCGCGGGTCGGCATCGCGCTGTCCGGCGGGGGCATCAGAAGCGCCACGTTCTCGCTGGGCCTCCTTCAGGCACTCAGCCGCGAGCGGCTGCTCGGGCGTGCGGACTACCTGTCGACGGTTTCGGGGGGCAGCTACATCGGCTCATTCTTCTGCAGCCTCTTCGTTCCTGCCGCCAACCGGGGCGACGGCAGCAAGGGAATGGCGCGTCCTTCGTTCGATCCGCAGGACCCTCTAGGCTCGGAACTTGGTCGCGAGGCGGTACGCAGGCTCCGCGACATGGGCCGGTATCTCACGCCATCGGGGACCAGCGATGCGATCTATGCCGCGGCTATAGTGCTACGCAACTGGCTGGCGATCCAGTTCGTTCTCGGCATGCTCGCCCTCCTGGCGCTCGTGACCATGCGTCTCATCGACACCTTGGTGCCCACGCAGTTGGCCGAGCGCGCCGGTGCGTTCAGCCCTACGCTGATCGCGGTTGCAATCGCCGCCCTCACGCTCACCGCGGCGTCGGGGACGGCCTATTGGATGACGCGGCGCGACCGGGTGCCGTGTCATGTCCTGCTGCGGATGATCGGCAATCCGTTCACCATCGCGATAGCGTTGATCTGCGCTGCGTTGGGCACCACCCTTCCAGGAGCGGACGTCCATCGCACTCCAGTGGTGGTGGGGTGGTTGCTGCTGCAGGTAGGCATGTGTGCGCTGGGCCTGTACGGCTGGGCAGAGATTACCAGGGGGCGCCTGAGCAAGGGGGTGTCGGCTCACGCCGCGCGCGTCGCCGCGGAAGACCGGGTCCGCACGCTGCTCAGCAAGGTCATGGCCTGGGCGATGAAGATGTGTGCGGCCACGATCGGGCTGGCTCTCTGCGACGCGTTGGGCGGTGTGTTCCTCCACGCCACGCAAGCGCTGCTCCGGGCCTCCACCGCGGATATCTGGACGCTCGCGCGCAGGGCGTGGCCGGTGATCGTCGTGGCGCTGCCCCCGACCATGAGCTTCGTGGCGACGCGGAGCCTCAAGTCTCGCGTTCCCCCTGTCGACCCGGGCGACGCGTCTACGCGGCGTGACTGGATGCCGACGCTACTGGTGCTGTCCGGCATCGGACTGATCGCATCGTGGTTGGTCCTCTGGAGCGCCGCCTCGCGGGCGCTTCAACTTTGGCCCGGATCTGCCGCGATGCCTTGGCTCGCCTTAGGGCTGGCGATCGAGAACGTGGGGCAGGCCTTTTGCATGTCGTTTCTCAACCTGTCGTCGTTGTCGATCTTTTACGCGGCCCGCCTGAGGAGGGCTTACATCGGCGCCTCAAGCTACGGCAACGAGTTCACGAGCGTCCGCGTGGACGATCCGCAGGACGCCATCGGGCTGGCGTCCTACTACGAGGGGGCCATACCGTCTGGCGCTCCGATCCATCTGATCAATATCACGATCGCCGAGACGATTGCCGCGGGGTCGAACCTTGTGGCCCGGGACAGAAAGGGCAAACCGCTGCAGCTGTCACCTGCCGGCATCGCGTGGGGCGGCGACGTGCCCGGGCAAATGGGCGTCGGCGGCGTCGACCGCGGCGAGGACCTTCCCCTGGCCAACTGGATCGCGATCTCAGGAGCTGCGGTATCCGCCGCGATCGGCGCCGGGACATCCCTCGGGACGTCCATCCTGGCGACCCTCGCGAACGTCCGACTTGGCTATTGGTGGCGTGCGCCCCGCGGAGGAACAGCGACGTCCTCTTCCTCTACGCTGGACCTTAGCAAACGCAGCCGCAGCGTTGCGCGCGATGTCTCGGCGCGTCTCGGGAGTACCGTGCAGGGGCACCTTGTTCAGGAGCTTCAGGGTGCGTTCGATGGCGAACGCCGACGACGCTGGTACCTTACGGACGGCGGGCACTTCGAGAACACCGGCATTTACGCGCTCTTGCAGCGCAAGGTGCCGTTCATCGTCGCGAGCGACAACGGAGCCGATCCACGTTACCGAATGGAGGACGTCACTAGATTGCTCGTGCGCGCGCGTAGCGATCTCGGAGCTGAGTTGAGCTTCCTCGATGATCAGGCGCTTGCGGAACGGTTGGGGCATCGATCGCCGATGCTTGAGTGGATAGGGTCGTTCGATCGTCTGGCGCGCACGGGTACCGGCGCGGCTAAAGGCGGCCCGATCGCCGCACTTGCCGACATCCGTTACGCCGATGACAATCTCGGAACGCTGCTGCTTATCAAACCCCGTCTCACTTGGAAGGAGCCACCGGAGGTGCTCGCCTACCGGATGCGTCCTGGCTGCTCCGAATTTCCGCAGCAAACGACCGGCGACCAGTTCTTCGACGAGGAGCAGTGGGAGGCATATCGCCGGCTTGGCGAGATCGCGGGCGAGCGGCTGTTCCCTGCCCGGCGTCCTGCCGACACGCTCTGGACGCCCAGGGACGAGATGACTGCACCACGCGATACAAGGTCGTTCGCCCGATCATCGCAGCCCTCTCCCGCGCAGACAAAGTCGCCGAACGAGCCACGAGCCGGCTGGAAGGGGTTCTCGTTGCTGTCTTGGATCCGGCGAAGACCCGCGCTGATCTCGGCGTAGCGATCGCGACATTCCGGGCGGCGGAACGTGGCCAACACCATCGAGGAAATGTGACATGGACGAAACCAACGACGGCGACATCAACGCGCTGCTGGCGATGTCGGAAGCCGATCTTTACGCCCGGCTTGCTCCTGCTGACGTAGCTTACGATCTTCAGGGAAGGGTTGCGGCTGGTAGGGAGGCGCTCGCTCAGCTGCTTTCGTCCGGCAAGGGCGCGATCTGCGGCTACTACAGCCAAAACAAGGCGGTCGTCCGTGACGCCAGCGATCTTGTGAAGGTCCTCACGGAGGGCCTCAAGATCGCTGTCAACGTCGCCGGTCTTAGCATCCCCCTGGCGCCGGCTGCCGTGCTGCTGTTCAAAATCGGCATCGAGAAGGTCTGTACGCCGGCCCCGGCGCAGGAGTGAGCACGCCGACCTACGGCGGCTCGTTCGCATGGATCAATCTGATCTGTCGGTTCTTCCGCCACGATGTGGATCCGCTGTCCCGGCCACCGCCCCTTACCGGTTCGGTTGAAGCCCGCGCGATGCTGGCGGCTATGGCGGCTGACAATCTCTCCGACATGCTGGACATCGGGCCATTGCCCCTTCTTAATGACGAGGGTGTCGCGTCGACCGTGTTCCACGAGCAAGTCCACTACTGGCAGTTGCTCTCCAGCCCGCTTCTTCAATCGTTGTTCATCACCGCCCTCCAGAAGATCAGGCTGGTTGTCGCCATGAACGGCGGCACCGCCTTATCCATCTGCGGTGAGGTCGACTTTGATGATCGCCCGGATCTCGTCACGCCACGGCTCGCGAATGCCAATACGCTGCTCAGACCGCAATTCACCAGCGGCGACGTCCGCTGGCAGGTCGAGATCGTCGAAGATCCGCCGACGAGTGTGGCGGCGGTTTCGTGCCGGCAGTGGGAGGGCGGGCCGGAGTGGCCGCGCTTCTGCGCCGCTCTCGGCTTCGGATCCGCGGAAAGGCGGTTGGTGTGGGCCGACCTCGAGCAGCTGACAGAAGGTCACGCGCTCGGCTCCGAGGACCGTCGGGCGCGACGTGCTCCCAGGCGACTGCTGGAGGACGCTCCGCCGATCGAGGATGTCTATCTTGGCCTTTGGGAGCTATGGTGTCGGCGCCATGGTCATCGCGCGACGGAGGCGGCGCTCGGAGACGCGTTTCTGGTCGCCGTCGATCTTGCCATGCTGGGGGGCAGACCGGGGCCTCTCCTCGAATTGAACCACCGCAACCATTTTCCAGGCGAGCGTTTCGCTAGGCTCATGACGGTGTCTGCCGATCTGGATCTGCCCGCCCTTGACCATGACGACGACGTGGTTCGGTATCAGGATCGTCTGGCCGAGGCGGCCGGCCTTCCTGGCGTGGACGGCGTACTACAGACAGCGCGGATCAGGCTGCTGCGTATGTTGACCTTTTCGCTTGCGCCAATGCTTCATCTGGAAGTCGAGGACCGGCGAAGGGCGGTGGAGCGGCTTCTCGGGGACCATCTCTCGCAAACGCAGGAGGATGACGCCGCGGCCATCGTCGAAGCGGCGATGTCCGAGGACCAGCAGCTGCCGGTCGGTGCGCAGGTCCTGGCTACCATGTACAACGCCCTCCGGCATAGGTCGGACAACAGGGCGCACTTCGCATTGCCGGCCCGACACGCAGCTACGCTGGAGGCCGGTTTCCCCCTGCCGCTCGTGCTTATGGGCGGCGCATACTACTTCACGCGACCGGCCAAGGACGTCCGCCAACCGCTGACCGCATATCCCGACATGCTGAGGCAGGAGATCATCCAGCTGTTCGCCCTGATCCCGTGCATTGAGGGAGAGTCGGAATGCGGGTTCGTCAAATCGGGAGCGCAATGTCAGTATACCTTGCAAGGGCTGGGTTGCGCGAGGAGTGCTCGTCGTCCGTTAAGCGACGCCGCCGCCGAGCTGCGGAAGAGGACGGGCGTGGCGACATGGTGTCACCGGGCTCGCTGCGATCTGTGGACAGGGCTCATGCCGAAGGAGGAGCGTGCCTATTGGCTCGCCCGTTCCAGTCTAGGCTGAACACGCCGGATCTCGCCCGAGACCATGTCCGGTTCGTTGATCGAGGACGCTGACCTCGATGCGCTGCTCCTATTGCCTTATTATCGGCCCAAGGGGTGGAATGCCTCGTGCATCTTGTCGGCCCGGGAGAGAAGCCACATCGCTATGATCAGGCCTGATAGGAAAGATGCCGCGCTGACGACCTGGGCCGCGCCGGCGATATAGAGCCACATGCGGGAGAGCCGGTGGTAGCGATCCGCTTTCGCGTGGAAGGCTCTGGCGAGATCGCTTCTGCGAGCAATTTCCGACGCATTGTCGGCGGGCTGAACGGCCGCGCTTAGATCATCGATCCGCCCGTGCTGCCGTTCCCGCCGGCCCTGCTCATGATGGCTGAAGCCCGCGAACAGATTTTCTTGGAAGACTGCAAAGAGGCTTGCAGCGGCCGCCAGGATCGCGACCAGCCAAGCGATCAGGGGTGGCACCAGCAGCCGGAGCGCGGCCTCCTTGTTCGCCGACTGCGCCGTCAGCTGGAACGAGATGGCTATGGCAGCGCCAGACGCCACCGCCGTCCAATTGATGAACTTCTCCCGCAGGACGGCGGCTTTGTCCCTGAAGCTATCGCCGAGTTCGTGCGACCGTTCTTCCTTGGTCAACGGCATCTTCGACCCCCGTCATGTTCTTGCACGGCGTTCTCAGCTTAAGCTCATCAACTGAATAGCGGAGAGAATGTTCGGCGTCATGCTGGTCATGCTGGTCATGCTGGTCACGCTGCTGAGGTTGATCGTAGGAGGGTGTATCATCGGGGCCATGCCCCCGATGGCGACTGTCGCTTTGGTACGCTGGCTGGTCTGACGGCGACGATAGCCGTCTACTCTTGGGCGATAGCGGAACGGCGGCTTCCGGGGACCCGGCGAGCGTGCCCTGACGGCGGAACGTGGTGGAAAGCGCACATTGCAGTCAGTTGCCAGACCAGATGCCGACCTTGTTTGGTTCGGGCGTCGCGACTGTAGTAAGATGTGTCACCGACCGGGCGTTAAGACCTAACATCTTGATCAAAAAAAGATGGAGGTCTGGTAGGTCATCCTCCGCGTTGGAGTCGACCGCGGAGTTGTGTTCGGAACAAGCGGCAAAAATTCCCGCATTGGTGTTGACTAACAGTACGATCCTTCGGTTTTTACCTTCGTCCAGAAACATCTTTGAGAATATGTCGAACGCACTCACGGCAAGAGGGTCAAGTCGAGCAAGATCATCGGCAAGATCCCGCTTCATAGGAGAACCGTCGTTCATCAATCTTTTGACAAATATATCACGGAATTGGGCTTCGTCACGCTGCCACCACGCTTCGAACAGCCGTTGCACTTGCTGATTTTCTAGACCCGTAGAGCGGGGCGACTTGACGGCGAAACTCCGAGCCGCCGTTGGCGTTGTGGCAAAAACTGCCACTAATCCCAAGAGGCTTCTGCGATCCATAACCGCAGGATGGTCGCCTGCTTGAATATCTGCAAGTGGGGCGGAAGCGGAACGGCCGCTTCAAGGCGGCGTGGCGACGATGCGGACGGCCCTGCTGGAATCGACCATCTTACCGGTCAGGCCACGTCGAAAGGACCATCTCGAAGAACGGCATCGTCCTGCCACTGCTGTCGGCGGTCCAGGTTGTCTCCCCGTCACAGAAGGGCGCGAGCATGGTGACGAGTGAATCCAAATCTGATTGGATGTGATCGGCATCCGGATGAGCGACCCAACTGCCGTCGGCACTCAGGACATTCACAATCCACTCCGTCTCAACCAGAGCGCCGCTATCGAAGTAGCGGCGGCACTCAAGAGAGATGGTTGCGCCAGGAAAGGTGCTGCTTGGGGCGGAAAAGCCGGTTCGCCACTCTGACATCCCTCGCGTTTAGCTGGCCGTTCTGATGTCCGCTATTAGGGCGATAGCGGAACGACCGTGTGTGGACGCCCCGTCGGATACAAGGGGGTGTTCGGAAGATTGGATCGCGCAGGTTCAGGTGCTTCCGTGTGTCCGGCC
>NZ_JACIEV010000025.1 GCF_014197105.1 Sphingomonas jinjuensis
CTCCGGTTCCGCTTCGCTCCACCTACGACCGGCAATGGCAGCGGAGACGACAATGCACTAACTAACAACCCGGACCACCCCGTGGGGGCTGCTCAGATGTCAGGGCGCAGCCGCTGTTCGTGGATGCCGCCAATGCGTCGGCGCTCGGTCTGATCCTTAACGAAATCCTGACCAACGCAGTCAAGCACGCCTTTACGAATGGCCGGTCGGGACATTTGAGTCTTGTGGTCCAGGGAAGTGATGATCACGGGACCATTCGCATATGCGATGACGGACCCGGCATGCCCTCTGCCGCCCCTGGCAGAAGTATCGGCACTTCACTGATAACCCGCCTCGCCCGTCAGGCTCATGCCGAGGCGACTTGGGAGGACAATGCGCCCGGAACGTGTGTGACGATCACATTTCCGCAAACCGGGGTAGGATCATGACCAACCGGCTGGACGTCCTGATCGTCGAAGACGAGATGCTCCTTGCGATGGACATCGAGGCCATGGTCGAGGACAGCGGCCACCGTGTGCTGGCGGAAGCCGCAAGCCTTCAGGATGTCGAAGCGTTACCCGGCGACCTCAATCCTCAGCTTTCATTCGTCGATATACATCTGGCGGATGGCTCGAACGGTCTGGATGTGTGCCGCTACATACGGGCGCACTGGCCCGACGCACTGATCGTTTTCGTCACTGCTAATGTATCGAAGATACCCCCAGACTTTTCTGGCGCGCATGGCGTGATAGCCAAACCTTTTTCGCATGCAGGCGTGGTCACCGCCATCAATTACCTGGCTAATGGTGTGTTCGATCCACCGCCCAGCATGCCGCGCCCGGCAAGTTTGATCGCTTCACCGCACCTTGAAGGAAGATGGTCTACCTCAACCGGCTAGCCCGATTAGGACATCGCCCAAATTGACCGCTTTCGAGACCTAGCGATTTAGCATCTGTTTCCAACGACGTGACGGACGCCCGAAGCTATGTAAAAGCCCCGATTGACCGACCTTTTTGGGAACGTTGGTGGAACAGCGAGTGAAGCTCGGGCTCAGCACCTTCTCCGCTGCTAATGTGAATGGATGGCAGAAAGTGGGAAGCCGAAAAAAGGCCGCGAATGGCCGGAACTGGGTCACAGCGCCGGCCCGGTTCAAGCAAGGCGGTGCGGTCACCGCGACTATTCGGATACGCCAGTCACGGCCGAAAACAAGCAAGAGCGGCACAGACGACCGCACCTACAGATCGATCCCCGCCGTTCTGGCCTCCAGATGGCGAATTCGCACGCGTAGATCGGCCAGTGTGCTATGACTATCATTCGCGTCCTACTCAGTGACTGATCGATTAGGGCGGCGCCGGGCATGGTAATTGCGACCCCCGTACCATCCCGCGACGAAAGAAGCAGCGAGTGCTAGTGTCACGATGTTGCTGAAGGCGACGATAACGGGCGCAAACTCCATGGTTACGGATCTTTCTATTCGTAGCGGAGCGCAGTGATCGGCTTGGCGCGGGCGACGCGAGTGGCGTGGCCGGCGACCGTCACGATGGCAATGACGAGCGCCAGCAGACCCGCAAGAAGGAACGGCAGCGGCGTCAGCGCGATGCGGTCGTCGAAGCCGTTCAGCCAGGCCCGCATGGCCCACCAGGCCAGCGGCCAGGCGATGATGTTGGCGACCAGCACGGGCTTGGAGAATTGCCACACCAACAGCCGCACGATGTCGCGGGTGCGCGCGCCCAGCACCTTGCGGATTCCAATCTCCTTCGTGCGGCGCTCGGCCGTGAAGGCGGCGAGCCCGAAGAGGCCCAGGCAGCCGATCAGCACCGCAAGCAGGGCGAAGCCGGCGAACATCGTGCCCAACGCCTGGTCGGCCCGATAGAGCTCGGCCGCCGCGTCGTCGGCGAACTGCGCCTCAAACGGCACGTTGGACACTACCCGCTTCCACGCCGCGCCGATCCGCGCCATCACCGCCGCGGGGTCGGGATCGGCGAAGCGCACCGTCAGGAAGCTCAGATTGGCGTCGGTATGGTAGAAGGCCGTGGCATCGAGCGGCTCGCGTACGCCGCGGAAGCGTGGGTCCGCCACCACGCCCACGATCGTCGCCGGCTGCGAGATATCGTTGAAGCCGTTGATGCCGAGGCCCACCGTCTTGCCGATCGCGGCGGCCGGAGTGGCGACGCCCAGCTTGGTTAGCGCGGAAGCGGTGACGACGATGTTCATCCCCCGCTCGAACAGCTTCTGGCTGGCCTCTGGATCGTCGATCATGGTCGCATCGTCGAGCGCGCGGGTCTGCGACAGCGTGCGCCCGGCGAGCAGGTGCATCCCCATCGTCTCGAAGAAGCCGTAGCCCACGCGGTAGACGCCGATGTCGTCCGCCGGCCGCCCGGCCTGGACGAGGCTGGTCGACGATCGCATCGGGGTGTTCATCGCGATCGACGTCAGTGCGACCTCTTCGACGCCCTTCACTCGGCCGATCTCCTGCTCCAGTGCGGCGATCGACGGCGTCACCTGCGCACGGGTCATGTTGGCGATCTGGATTATGCCCTCGCGCCGGAAGCCAGGATCGGCCGACAGCGTGTGGCGCATCTGCGCGAAGACGATCGCGGTCGCGGCGATGAGGCCGATCGAAATCGCGAACTGGCAGACCACCAGCGCGTTGCGCAGCCGGCCCGATCCGGGCGTGTCGGCGGCCGAGCGGTTGGCCTTCAGCACCTGCGCCGGTTGGAACCGGGTCAGGTAGAAGGCCGGATAGAGCCCGCCGACCAACCCGACCAGCAAGGTCAGGCCGATGGCGGGCAGCAGGATGCCGTCGGCGCCGAGATAATGGAGCGGGATACTGGCGTCGAGGAACTGGCGCAGCCAGGGCAGTCCCAGCTCGACCAGGCCAAGGCCGACCAACGTCGCCATCGTCGCCACGATCAGTGATTCGACCAGGAACTGCGCGACCAGCTGCCGCCGCGACGCGCCCAGCACCTTGCGCAGCGCCACTTCGCGCGCCCGCTGCGAGGCGCGAGCGGTGGCCAGGTTGGTGAAGTTCACGCAGGCCATGAACAGGATGAGGACAGCCAGAATCGAGAAGGTCGTGATCGTCGTCCATGACATGCCGCTCCCCGAGGGGCCGCAGCACGCGCCGCTCAGATGAATATCGGGCAGCGCGACCAAGCGGAACTTCGCGTTTTCGGCCTGGCGCACCAGCTTGCCGTCGACGGTCTCCTTGGGCGCATTGCGGTCGGCCCAGGCCTGCATCTGCGCGTTGATCGGCGCGACGTCCGTGCCAGGGCGCAGCCGGACGTAGTTATAGCCGTTGGTCCAGCCCCAGTTCGTATCCTCACCCGGCGACAGACGATCGGCGGTGAACAGCGCGAACATTGACGCCTGGTTATGCGAGTTGCGCGGCGGATCGGCGACGACCGCGGTCACGCGATAGCTGATCTGCTGATCTCGCTTCAGCATCGTCAGCGTCCGCCCGACCGCATCGGTGGTGCCGAACAGCGTCACCGCGCGCTTAGCGCCGACGACCAGGCTGTTCGCGTCGCGCAGTGCGGTCGCAGCGTCACCGTGGATGAAGCGCTGAGGGAAGACCTTGAAATAGGCCGGCCCGACCAGGCTCACTTCGGTCCGCAACGGCTGGCCGCGTTCAAGCGCGATCATCGAGGTGTTCTGCATATAGGCCGCAGCCACGACCTGCGGGAAATCCTTCACCATCGCCGGCCCGGTTACATAGGGCGTGCTCTGCTGCGTCGCGTCCTTGCCGTTGCGCAGGGCGACGAACGTCTCCTGCAGCTGGTAGACGTCGTTGCCCCCGGGCACGGCTCGGTCGTAGGAAAGCTGGTCGCGCACGTAGAGCAGGATCAGCATCGCGGCGGCCAGGCCCAGCGCCAGGCCAAATACGGTGATCGCCGCATAGGTGCGGTTCTTCAGCAGCGCGCGGGCGCCGGTGGTCAGATAGTTGCGCCACATGGCCGCATCTCCCCTGGGTCAGGCTGCGCGACGGGTCTGGACGAGGACGCGGCCGTCGAGCATGTCGACGGTACGCCCGGCATAGGCGGCGTGCGCGGGCGAGTGGGTGACCATCGCGATCGTCGCGCCTTCCTCGTTCAGCGTTCGCAACATCCGCATCACCTCGTCCCCGTGCGCGGTATCGAGGTTGCCGGTCGGCTCGTCGGCCAGGATCAGCTTGGGCTCGCCGACGACCGCGCGGGCGACCGCGACGCGCTGCTGCTGACCGCCCGACAGCTGGCTGGGACGATGCCGTGCGCGGTGGGCGATGCCCACCTTGTCCATCACTGCGTCGACCTGCTCGCGCCGCCTCGACGCCGGGATGTTGTGGTAGAGCAGCGCGAGCTCGATGTTCTCGCGCACGGTCAGCTCGTCGACGAGGTTGAAGCTCTGGAAGATGAAGCCGATCGCCGATTTGCGGAGGTCGGACAGCGCGGTTTCGCCCAGCGTCGCGATTTCCTGCCCGTCGAACAGGTACGAACCAGACGTCGGGCTATCGAGCATGCCGATGATGTTGAGTAGCGTCGACTTGCCGCAGCCCGACGGTCCCATGATCGCGACGAATTCTCTGCGCGCGATGTCGAGGTGGATACCATCGAGAGCGGACGTCTCCACCGTGTCGGTGCGATAGACGCGCGAGAGATCGGTCATGCGAAGCATCGGTGGGAAGCCCTTTCAGTCGGCGGATAGGTCGAGCCGCGTCTTGTCGACGAGGCCGGTATAGGGAGAGGTGACGACGCGCTCACCGCGATCGAGCCCGTCGAGCACCTCGATTAAGTCGCTGTTGCGGCGACCCAGGCGCACGCTACGCTTCTCGGCCGATCGGCCGTCGGGCGCGACCACGAAGACCCAGGCGCCGCCGGTGTCGTTGTAGAAGGCGCCGTTGGGGATCAGCCGCGCGGGCGCGGGATCGCTTAGCGTCAGCTTCGCCTGCATCGTCTGCCCGCGCTGCAGCGCCGGCGGCTCGCCGTTGGTGAAAATCAGATCGACCTCGAACGTGCCGTTCTTCACCTGCGGATAGATTTTGGCGACCTTCATCGGGAAGCTCTTGCCGTTCCATTCGATCGTGGCGGTCTGGCCGATCGCGACCCGGCCGAGGTAATATTCGTCGATCGAGGCGACCAGCTTCGACCGGCCGACGCTGTCGATCTGGCCGATCCGTGCGCCGCGCGCCATCGATTGGCCTAGCTGGACCTGAAAGGCGGTGAGCTGCCCGGAAACGGGCGCGCGCAGGTTGAGTGCGTCCAGGCTGCCGCGTGCGATGTCCAGGCTGGCGTTGAGCGACTGGGCGGAGGTGCGCAGCTGCGCGAGCTGGCTGCTCTGCAACTGTTCGTCGGTCGCCTGCGCGGCGCGCAGCACCGCTTCGCGCTGGCGCTGATAGGCATAGTCGTCGGCGGTGTCCTTGAACGTGCGGCCGGCGACGAAGCCCTTGGCGGCGAGCGGCGCCTGCATCTCGTACAAGCGGCGCGCCTTGGTCGCGGCCAGGTCGGCCTCGATCCGGTCGCGTTCGTTCTGGTTGCGGCTTTGCGCCAGCGCCAGTTCCTGGCTGCGCATCGAATTGATCTGCTGCGTCACTTCGGTCTGGCGGGCGAGAACCGACAGTTGCAGGTCGGCGTTCGACAGCACCGCCAGCAGCTGGCCCTTCACCACGGACGCGCCGTCCTCGACCAGGATGCGGTCGACACGGCCGCCCTCGACCGCGTCGAGGAACACGGTGACGAGCGGCGTGACGCGGGCGCGCAGCGGCAGGAAATCCTCGAAGCGGCCATCGGTGACCGTCGAGACGGTCAGGCGCGACGCGGCGATGCGGCGGCTGTCAGCGGCGGGCGCGACCAGATAGATTCCGATCAGCGCCAGCACGGCGACGGCCGTCAGCGCGGCCAACCTCGCCCGGCGCGGCAGCCCGCGACGGGCGACCACCCGGTCCATGCCGTGACCGCTGACCGCGCGGGGGGCATCGTCCATCGTCATCGCTCGATCCATCCGTCGACCTCCCGGCCGGGGTGTCGCAAGGCGCGTGCCAGCCGTGCGCAGAAGAGGGGTGTGCGCTTGAGGCACCCGCACTGTGCGATCCCGCACAGCGCGCTGTGCGCCTCCGCACGTTTCAGCGCTGAGCGGCCGCGGTGACCGTATGGGCCGTGGCTTGAGCGGGCACGGGGAGGATCGTCACATAGAAGACGAGCAGTGCGGCCGAGACGATCGCGGCGGTCATATGGGCGGTGCGAGTGAGCATGGTGGAAGTCCTTTCGACACGGCGGGATGCCGACGCCTTTCCCACAGCAGCGATCGTGCCAGTTTCAAAAGTCAAGCTATGTCAGTGGCTTGCCTAGGCGCCGCCGACCGGCCACCACCCGCTGCGTTCGCGACCGCACAGGCCGCCGTGCGATGCCGCACACATTGCGCCGTCGAAGCTGGCACGATTTCTGTTTAGCACGGGGCAAACGACGATCCTCAGCGGAGCCGCGATGCCCTCGTCCCGACCCTATGCCCTGGCGCTCGTCATCGATGACGACCCCGACATCCTCGTCGCCGCGCAGATGCTGCTGCACGATCTGTTCGACGACGTGGTCACCGCCGCTTCGCCCGATGCGGCGATGGCGAGCGTCGCCCGATCGCCCGACGTCATCCTGCTCGACGGCAATTTCGCCCGCGGCGCCACCAATGCCGCTGAGGGCTTCCGCTGCCTCGACGCGATCCTGGCGACCGATCCCGATGCCGCAGTGGTGCTTATCACGGCGCACAGCGGAGTGCAGGTCGCGGTCGAGGCGATGAAGCGTGGCGCGACCGATTTCGTGTCCAAGCCCTGGAGCCACGACCGGCTGCTGACGACGGTGCGGACCGCCGCCAATCTGCGCCAGTCGCGCCGTCAGCTTGGCCAAGGCGAGGGCGCCAGGTCGCAAGGCGCCGCCGCTGCGCCGACCGCCGCGGCGCTGTCCCTGCTCGGCGACAGTCCGGCGATGCGCCGCGTCCATTCGCTGATCGCGCGCGCCGGGCCAACGCAAGCCAATGTCATGATCCTGGGCGAGAACGGCACCGGCAAGGAACTCGTCGCCCGCGCGATCCACGCCGCCTCGCGCCGCGCCGCCGCGCCGCTGGTGACGGTCGATCTGGGTGCGGTGGCCGAGACGCTGTTCGACAGCGAGTTGTTCGGCCATGTAAAGGGCGCCTTCACCGACGCGCGCGGCGACAGCATCGGGCGGCTGCGCGCGGCCGATGGCGGCACGCTATTCCTCGACGAGGTCGGCAACCTGCCGCTTCACCTCCAGCCCAAGCTGCTAACCGCGCTGGAGCAACGCCGGGTTACCCCGGTGGGGTCGAGCCGGTCGGAAGCGATCGACGTCCGCGTGATCGCCGCGACCAACCTCGACCACGCCCGGCTCGCCGACGACCGGGTGTTTCGCCAGGATCTGCTGTTCCGCCTCAACACGGTCGAGATTGAATTGCCGCCGCTGCGCGAGCGGCGCGAGGACATTCCCGCGCTGCTCGCCCATTATCTGCGCCACTATGAGCAGCGCTATGCCGCGCCCGAGCGCGCGCTGCCGCCCGAGGTGTTGGCAGCGCTGGTCGCGCACGATTGGCCGGGCAACGTTCGCGCGCTGCGCCACGCCGCCGAACGCGCGGTGATCCTCGCCCCAGGCGACGCCTATCAGATCGACGACTTCCCGCTGGGGCGCGGCGCGGCGGTGGCGCCGGTGGTCGCCGCCCCGCCGCCGGCGCCCGCGCCGGCCGGGCTCAACCTCGACCGGCTGGAGCGCGAGACGGTTGAGGCGGCGTTGCGCAAGCACAGCTACAATATCTCGCAAGCCGCGACCGAACTCGGCCTGTCGCGCTTCGCCCTCTACCGCCGGATGGAGAAGCATGGCCTCTGACCGTCATCTGCCGGGCCTGCTGGCACATCTGGTCGCGATCGCGATCGCCTGGGGTGGCGTTACCTGGGCCTGGACGCGTCCCGACAGCTTGACGCTGCTGCTGTTGCTCGCGCTGCTGTTCGCCGCGCTGATCGGCTCGCTGCTGCGGTTCCTTGGCCGTCACGACCGCGACCTGTTGCGCTTCGTGGAGGCGGTCGGGCATGGCGACCTTTCCCAGCGCTTCGGCCCCGGGCCGGTCGCCGAAGCACTAGACCGTGCCACCGTACGGTTGCGCGACGAGCGGCAGGTGGCGGGCGAGGATGTCCGCTTCCAGCGCGCCTTGATCGAGAAAACGCCGGTGCCGCTGATCACCGTCGATGCTGAGGGGGTGGTTAAGCTACTAAATCAGGCCGCCCGGGGGCTATTCCGCGATGGCGACGGTCAGCAGATCGCGACGCTGACCGGCGCCGGTTCTCCGCTGGCGCTCGCCTGCGATCCGGCGACGGGGCGGCTCGGGCGCACTCTGCTGTCGTTCGACACGCGGGCCGGGCACCACCGCGCTATCGTGACCATCACCGATGTAATCCGCCCCCAGGCGCCTGTCCGCCTGGTCGCCATCGCCCCGATCGGCGGCGAACTCGATGCCGCAGAAGTCGCGGCACAGGCCGATCTGGTGCGTGTGCTAACGCATGAAATCATGAACTCGATGACCCCCATCACCTCGCTCGCCCGATCGGCGGCGACGCTGATGGGACGGATCGCCACACCCGACGACCATGTCCGCGATGCCCGCCGCGCGATCGACATCGTCGCCGACCGGGCGGAGGGGCTGCTCGGCTTCGTCGCCAGCTATCGCCGCTATGCGACGCTGCCGATGATCGCGCGACGCCGCTTCGATGCCGCCGCTTGGGCGCAGTCGGTCGTCGCGCTGTTCCGAGAGGCAAGCTTCGGTCGGTCGGTTGAGGTCGAACTGGCGGTCCGGCCCGAGGGGCTGGATCTCCACGCCGATCCGGAACTGCTGCTCCAGGCGGTTCTGAATTTGCTGAAGAACGCCGCCGAAGCCGGCGCCGACCGGGTGACGCTGGAGATCGAGGGGACCAACGACCGCGTCGCGATCCTCGTTCAGGATAACGGACCCGGCATCGCCGACGATGTGCGCGCCGACATGTTCCTGCCCTTCTTCACCAGCAAGCCGACCGGCACCGGCATCGGCCTGTCGCTCGCAAGACAGGTCGCGGTGGCGCATGGCGGTGCGATCAGCGCCCTTGATGCACCTGGGAAGGGCGCGATCCTGCGGCTGGAGTTGTGGCGCGATTGAGCAGATTTGGCTATCGCAAAGACTGCACACACCGGCGCCAGTGGTGGCGGGTGCGACCGGCATCGACATCAGTGCGGAGGGTTACGCAGGGTCTAACGGCGCTCGACAAACCGATTGCCCACTGGCCGTCCTTGCAGACTGCCATGAACGAGTGTCCGTGTGTGGACGCCCCGTCGGATACAAGGGGGTGTTCGGAAGATTGGATCGCGCAGGTTCAGGTGCTTCCGTGTGTCCGGCCTGTTGATGC
>NZ_JACIEV010000026.1:0-3568 GCF_014197105.1 Sphingomonas jinjuensis
AGGGCATAAGGACACCGAAGCTAACTTATCAGTGGCCTGAAAACGGGGAGCAGGTCAGCGAGTTACCGATTTGGCGGCGTGGGCCATAAACGACAACGCCGCCCCGACGGGCGGCGTTGGGAGTTCTATGGCGGTGGTTGCGGGGACAGGATTTGAACCTGTGACCTTCAGGTTATGAGCCTGACGAGCTACCGGGCTGCTCCACCCCGCGCCAAGGTGGTGACGCCGTGCGGGCGGGCACGGCGTAGGGCATGTGAATGGGTTCTATGTGTTCGCGAGCACCGGCTGCAATGCCTGGCGACGTCCTACTCTTCCACTGCTTGAGCAGTAGTACCATTGGCGCTGTCGGGTTTCACGGCCGAGTTCGAGATGGGATCGGGTGGGTCACCGACGCTATGGCCACCAAGCAATGAAGCCGGTGATCTCGCGAAGGTGCTGAGCTGCTCGGGCACACGCTTGAGGCGTGTGCACGGACAGGTCAGCGGGTTCAAATCGATGCACTTTTACGTTGTCTGGCTGGATATCATCCACGTGCCGTCACGCGTCAGCCTAGGGATCCCGTCAAAGTAGCACTTTGATGGGCCCGTTCCAGGGCTGTCGGTGATGGTGTGGGACTCTCAAGCGCGAATAGGACAATTAGTACCGGTTAGCTCCATGCGTCACCGCACTTCCACATCCGGTCTATCAAGGTCGTGGTCTTCGACCGTCCTATGAAATCTTATCTCGAGGGAGGCTTCCCGCTTAGATGCTTTCAGCGGTTATCCCGTCCGTACATAGCTACCCTGCTGCGCCGTTGGCACGACGACAGGTACACCAGAGGTACGTTCAACCCGGTCCTCTCGTACTAGGGTCAACTCCTCTCAAATTTCGACGCCCACGGCAGATAGGGACCAAACTGTCTCGCGACGTTCTGAACCCAGCTCACGTACCACTTTAATTGGCGAACAGCCAAACCCTTGGGACCTGCTCCAGCCCCAGGATGTGATGAGCCGACATCGAGGTGCCAAACAACCCCGTCGATATGAGCTCTTGGGGGTTATCAGCCTGTTATCCCCGGCGTACCTTTTATCCGTTGAGCGATGGCCCTTCCACGAGGGACCACCGGATCACTATGACCGACTTTCGTCTCTGCTCGACTTGTCAGTCTCGCAGTCAGGCTGGCTTATGCCATTGCACTCTAACAGCCGGTTTCCAACCGGCCTGAGCCAACCTTCGCGCGCCTCCGTTACTCTTTAGGAGGCGACCGCCCCAGTCAAACTACCCGCCACAGAGGGTCCCTGTTCCGGTTTCACGGAACGAGGTTAGACAGTAAACAACAACAGGGTGGTATTTCACCTATGGCTCCACATCAGCTGGCGCCAATGCTTCAAAGCCTCCCACCTATGCTACACAGTTCTTGTCCACTGCCACTCTGAAGCTGCAGTAAAGGTGCACGGGGTCTTTCCGTCTAACCGCGGGTACTCCGCATCTTCACGGAGAATTCAATTTCGCTGAGCATGTCCTGGAGACAGTGGGGAAGTCGTTACGCCATTCGTGCAGGTCGGAACTTACCCGACAAGGAATTTCGCTACCTTAGGACCGTTATAGTTACGGCCGCCGTTTACCTGGGCTTCATTTCAGAGCTTGCACTCCTCCACTTAACCTTCAGGCACCGGGCAGGCGTCAGGCCCTATACGTCGTCTTGAAGCCGACTTAGCAGAGCCCTGTGTTTTTGCTAAACAGTCGCTACCCCCTGGCCTGTGCCCCCTCAAAATGCTTGCGCATAGTGAGGGCCTCCTTCTTCCGAAGGTACGGAGGCAATTTGCCGAGTTCCTTCAGGACACTTCTCTCAAGCGCCTTGGTATACTCTACCTGACCACCTGTGTCGGTTTCGGGTACGGTCTATACGGTGGGGCTATTTCCTGGAACCTCTTCGAAGCACGTCCAATCCGATAAGGACGTACAACACACAAGATCCGTCACACACCACCAGGCCCACGAATATTAACGTGGTTCCCATCGACTACCCCCTTCGGGCTCGTCTTAGGGGCCGGCTCACCCTGCGCGGATTAGCCTTGCGCAGGAACCCTTGGTCTTTCGGCGAGAGGGCATCTCACCCTCTTTATCGCTACTCATGTCTGCATTCGCACTTCCGATACCTCCACGACCCATTACCAGATCGCTTCACAGGCTTACGGAACGCTCCGCTACCGCGTACGCTATAAAGCGCACACCCTAAGCTTCGGTGCGTGTCTTGAGCCCCGTTACATCTTCGCCGCAGGAACCCTTGTTTAGACCAGTGAGCTGTTACGCTTTCTTTAAAGGATGGCTGCTTCTAAGCCAACCTCCTGGTTGTTTTGGGATTCCCACATGCTTTCCCACTTAGACACGACTTGGGGACCTTAGCTGTAGGTCAGGGCTGTTTCCCTTTTGACGACGGACCTTAGCACCCGCCGTCTGTCTCCCGAGCTGTACTCGTAGGTATTCGGAGTTTGGTTAGGTTTGGTACCACTCGCGCAGCCCTAGCCCATCCAGTGCTCTACCCCCTACGGTAATCACTCGAGGCACTACCTCAATAGTTTTCGCGGAGAACCAGCTATTTCCCGGCTTGATTGGCCTTTCACCCCTAAACACAACTCATCCGGTAACTTTTCAACGTTAATCGGTTCGGACCTCCAGTGGGTGTTACCCCACCTTCATCCTGGTCATGCCTAGATCGCCGGGTTTCGGGTCTAATACATCAAACTCTGTCGCCCTATTCAGACTCGCTTTCGCTGCGCCTACACCTATCGGCTTAAGCTTGCTTGATACATTAAGTCACAGACCCATTATGCAAGAGGTACGCTGTCAGGCCCTAAAGACCCTCCAACTGCTTGTAGGCAATCCGTTTCAGGTACTGTTTCACTCCCCTCATCGGGGTGCTTTTCACCTTTCCCTCACGGTACTAGTTCGCTATCGGTCATGTACGAGTATTTAGGCTTGGAGGGTGGTCCCCCCATGTTCAGACAGGATTTCACGTGTCCCGCCCTACTCGAGTCCTCTTGTCTCACTGTCGCATACGGGGCTGTCACCCGCTACGGCCGAACTTTCCAGATCGTTCTGCTAGTTGAACAAGAGGCACTGGCCTGGTCCGCGTTCGCTCGCCACTACTAACGGAATCTCGGTTGATGTCTTTTCCTCCAGGTACTGAGATGTTTCAGTTCCCCGGGTTCGCTTCTCGAAACCTATGTATTCAGTCTCGAGATACTCACTCCTCATTACCAAGCACCACGCCGCCAGCCGACACGCTATGCAAGCGTGCCGCCAAGCGGCTCAGCTCTTGATAATCAGGATGAGTGGGTTTCCCCATTCGGAAATCTGCGGGTCAAAGGTTGCTCACACCTCACCACAGCTTATCGCAGCGTGCCACGTCCTTCATCGCCTGTACATGCCAAGGCATCCACGAATTGCCCTTACCTCACGCTTGAGAGTCCACACCACCAACGACAACACTGGATCGCTCCTCATCGAGGAGGCGACACGAAACTCGGCAGAGCAGTGTAGCGTGGCTTTACCAGGCATCCCGAAGGATACCCTCTTGGTATGGATG
>NZ_JACIEV010000027.1 GCF_014197105.1 Sphingomonas jinjuensis
CTTGCCGACCCATCATATCCGTGACCCTCCGCCGCTATGCGCAGTGAATCACGCCTTCATCGCCCTCGCAACCAGCCGTTTTTCAACAGTCTCGACCGGTTGTGACACCAGGAAGCGGGACTCTGGTTGCACAGTTGCTAATGTCGGATCATATTACTAACCGATGGAGCCGTAGTCTCCAGTACGTGTGGAGGGGGATAGAAGGAATGCCGCTGCTAACCTTCCCTCAAGCGGTCGCTGACTCTGAGGACTTCTCCAAACGTCATCTACTGCTCGGCAACGGTTTTAGTATCGCCTGCCTGCCCGACATCTTTCACTACGGTTCGCTATTTTCTCGAGCGGATTTCACAGCGGTGCCTGAGGTCGCCGCCGTGTTTGCAGCTTTAGGCACCCAAGATTTCGAGGCCGCAATCCGTGCTTTGGAAAGTGCGGCGAGAATCCTCCCCGCCTACGCTGGCGCGGGTCATGAAGCGGCCGATCTGATGTTGGCGCACGCTACCGCCCTGAAGGAGATCCTTGTCCAGACGATTGCGGGTAACCACCCCCATGTACCAGGCGAAATCCCCGACGAGCGGTTCTGGGCATGCCGGCGCTTCTTGTCGCACTTCCTTGCGGGTCCGAAGGCAGGATGCGTCTTCACGCTCAACTACGACCTGCTGCTCTACTGGACGCTGATGCACGAAGACCCGCCATTCGGTCCGCACTTCGACCTTGGCACAAACGACGGGTTCGGGAACGACGAAGATGCGCCCGACGCTGACTACGTCGTTTGGCAGGGCGAGACCAACGCGCATAGCGCCTGCGTCATGTTCCTACACGGTGCCCTGCATCTATATGACTCGGGCAAAGACCTTCTGAAATACACTTGGGTGCGCAAGGGTGTGCCTTTGATCGACCAAGCGCGCGATGCCCTCGCGCGCAACGCTTTCCCGCTGTTCGTGGCCGAGGGTACAAGCGCAAAGAAGAAGGCTGCTATCCGCCACAACGCCTACCTCTATCAAGGGCTTAAACAGTTCAGCTCTAACACCAAGCAAGGACGACACTGCATCTTCGTTTTCGGCCACTCTCTTGCCGAGAACGACGACCATATTCTTACCCGCATTGGGCGCGGGCGCTGTGCGAAGCTTTACGTCGGGGTCTACGGAGACCCAGACACGCCGGTGAACCAGGAAATCATGGCGCGGGCGTCGGCGCTTGCCGGGATGCGCCGCGAGGAGCGATACCCTTTAGCCGTCGCGTTCTACGACGCAAGTTCAGCGCAGGTATGGGGTCCTTAACAGATGAGGAAGAGATCGTTCGTCTGCCTCTTGCAATCAATGCAGTTCGGTCAGCATCTTTCAGTGTGACCTAGTTACAACATATTTATGCTCGATTGCGATCTGGGCGGTGTCCGCCCTTGATAGCGTAGATAGCAGCCCAATATCCCTTAAGTCCCCGGAATTGGCCGACGGATACGATCGTTGCAACGCGCAACCCGCATGACGAGCAACACAGCCGCGGCGATGCCGGGGACCAGCGACTCTGCGAATGCGAGTGACAGATTGACGAGCATAGCTCCGATGATCTCCTCGATTACACGATACCACATAGCGTTCTAGACCCGCGCCGACGAGCAGCCTCACACGGGCCTAACAGGGGTGGATTGTGGTGTGCGTCCGGGGGCATCCAGCGTTGCTGGGGTCTCGGGTCAAGACTGGCCCCCGGACTCTGCTATTGGTAGGCTCACCTCATGAAGGCGCCTAATTGGTTCCGCCCGCGCGGATATCTCCACCTCGACATGCCGGTCAAACCAGCATTCGCGGTTGGGCTCACGCCTTCGCAGGTCACCACGCACGTATGGTCACCACTGATCCACTACGTGAAGACCGAGAAACGGTACAAGGTGAAGGAGCGTAAGACTGTTCCAAAGGAACGGCCTATCATGTTCGCCTCCCACCGGGACTCCTGCATCCTGTCAAAGTATTCCGCGGACTTGGTCAGCCGGCTGGACGACTGGTACGCCGCCACGGGCCTTGATGATACGGTAATTGCGTACCGCTCGCTCGGGCAATCGAACTACCACTTCGCTAGGCGAGTTGAGGATTTTGTACGCGCCCACCCGTCGCTAACCGTAATGTGCTTTGACGTGACCGGGTTCTTCGACAATCTGGACCACAAACACCTCAAGAACCGACTGAAATGGGTGCTCGGCTGCGACGAACTGGACGCCGACTGGTATGCGGTACTTCGCTCGGTGACGAGCTACCGCTACATTGATTTGGAGGAAATCAAAAAGCACGACCACCTCGCCAAGCGGCTGAGGGAGCGGAAGCGCCATCCGCTCGCCACCATCACCGAGTTGAAGGCCCTGGCCGTGCCAATTGGGAAGAACCTGAAGTCGGTAGGCATCCCGCAGGGCACGCCAATCAGCGCCAGCTTGTCCAATCTCTACATGACCGAGTTTGACGCCGAGATGCACGCTGAGGCGACCAAGCGAGGTGCCCTGTACCAACGCTACTCTGACGACATCCTCGTTGCGTGCCCACCCACTCGACAGAACGTGCTGAAGGCCCTCGTGGAGGAAAAGCTGGAGGAGCACGGCCTAGAGCTCCAGGCGTCGAAGACCGACGTCGTGACGCTGCACGCTCCCGCAAGCACCCTCACCTTCCAATACCTCGGCTACCAGTTGGGGCACGTAGACGCCCGTCTGCGGCTCAAGTCGCTGTCGCGCCAGTGGCGCACCGCCAAGCGGGCCGTCGCCAAAACGGAGCGCGTCGGCCTGAGCGCGATCAAGCAGGGCAAGGCCAAGCAGATTTTTACACGCAAGTTGCACATGCGCTTCACGGGCGCGGGCGGCCGGAACTTCCTTGCCTATGCGGAGCGGTCAGCTGAGACGCTGGACTCGCCGGCGATACGTAAGCAAGCGAAGAAGCTGCGACGCTACATGCATGGCGAGCTGGCGCGGCTTAGGGGCAAGCCCAAGCCCTGATCTATCTCGGTAGCTTACTATCCGTTTTGCGAAATGTGGCTGCAAGGCTGTTGGAACATGATGGTGTCAGAACCGAGCGAGACTGTTGAAAAAGGCATATGTGTGAGCGGCGTGGCGGATGGCTGTTGACGCCAATCACCGGGGGACTCGCTCCGTATCAGGTGGGCGCTGC
>NZ_JACIEV010000028.1 GCF_014197105.1 Sphingomonas jinjuensis
CTCCGGTTCCGCTTCGCTCCACCTACGACCGGCAATGGCAGCGGAGACGACAATGCACTAACTAACAACCCGGACCACCCCGTGGGGGCTGCTCAACCACAAGCCCCGGCCGTTCTGCACGAGAAGGGTTAGCGCGGTAACCCTAAATATATAGTCTGCTAACGGGCACGTATTGAGGCTTAAGCGCCAAGCTGCGGCAGCGGGAACGCTAGCGGCCTCCCTGTCGGAGGTGCAGCTCGCCCTCCGGCTTATCTCTATCCGACGCACTTCGCGAAAACCCGCTCGACTTGGCCTGCGTGCAGAGCGAACAGGACGATATCGAGTCGCCGGTGCTATCAAGGGCCGGCCTATCCCGCCGATCACATCGAGCGGGGCTGTGGGTGGTGCAAGGCGGGACTGGTCCTGCCTTCGCACCCAAAGGCTACCCACATGACGAAGCTCAACGACACCCACCGCATCCTGCTCGCGGCCGCTGGCCAGCGCAACGATGCCAGCCTGCTGCCGCTTCCCGCCTCACTTACGGCAAACGCGTGGTCGACCAAAGCGTTGGCCACGCTCGTCACCTTCGGCTTTGCCGAAGAGCGCGAGACCAATGATGCAGCGGCGGTTCACCGCATCTATGCCGACCTTCGCTTGGGGCTCTTTGCCACGCCGTCCGGCTTGGCCGCAATCGGCATCGAGTTGAACGGCGATGAAAGCCAACCGGTTACCAACGCCGGGAAAGACGGCGATGCTCCGCCCGCAGTCGCCCGGACAACCAAGCAGGCCCACGTACTCGCGCTGCTCGGCCGCTATGACGGTGCGACCCTCGCCGACCTCATCGCTGCCACCGGATGGCTACCGCACACCACGCGCGCAGCGCTGACGGGCCTGCGCAAGAAGGGCCACCAGATCGAACGCAGCAAGCGCGACGACGCGACCTGCTACCGCCTCCTGGCGGCTGCCTGAGATGGCAAGCGTCGAGGACGAGGTGGCAGGTCTCGAGCGGCTGTCATCCGACGAACTGCGCACGAAATGGCGCACGCTGACGGGGTCTCCCGTCCCACAGATGAGCCCGTCGCTGCTGCGCCTTGCCCTTGCCTGGGAGATCCAGGCAAGGGCCTATGGCGGGCTTTCGCGCGAGACCCGCCGCGCGCTCGATCAGCTTGCTGCGGGCAAGACGCGAACCACCAGTGTGTCGCCCGGCATGCGGCTGGTGCGCGAGTGGAACGGCCGGGCGCATGTCGTGGTGGTCGGCGATGATGGCATCATCCGCTGGGATGAGCGCGAGTGGCGCTCGCTATCTGAGGTCGCGCGCGCGATCACCGGCACGAGGTGGTCTGGTCCTGCCTTCTTCGGCCTCAAGCGAAAGGCCGCAGCATGAAGAACGTCCGCTGTGCGATCTACACCCGCAAGTCGAGCGAGGAGGGACTGGAGCAGGCGTTTAACAGCCTCGACGCACAGCGCGAGGCATGTGCTGCCTATATCCTCAGCCAGGCATCGGAAGGCTGGACCGCGCTGCCCGACATCTATGACGATGGCGGGTTGTCGGGCGGCACGCTCGAGCGCCCGGCGCTTCAGCGGCTGCTTACCGAGGTCAGGGCAGGCCGGATCGACATCATCGTCGTCTACAAGGTTGACCGGCTCACCCGCTCGCTGCTCGACTTCTCGAAGCTGGTCGAGGCGTTCGATGCCGCGGGCACCAGCTTCGTGTCGGTCACCCAGTCGTTCAACACCACCACCAGCATGGGGCGCCTCACGCTCAACATGCTGCTCTCCTTTGCCCAGTTCGAGCGCGAGGTCACCGCCGAGCGGATCCGCGACAAGATCGCCGCCTCAAAGGCCAAGGG
>NZ_JACIEV010000029.1 GCF_014197105.1 Sphingomonas jinjuensis
CTGCTCTTCCGAGAATTGCTTCCGCTTCATTCCGTCCGTCCCTTTGAGGGGCCGGTCTCTAGTTCCACCTGGATGAAAAAACGGGGGTCACGTCAGCCGCGGCAGCGGCCGTCCGGGGACAATCCGCAATAGGACAAAGCGACCACGCTGTGACGAAGATGGAAGGGTAATTGCGATGCTGATGAAGGCCTCGCGCACGATCGCTATTTACGGCCGCCATTCTACCAGCATGCAGACGGCCACATTGAGCGCCGATCAGGCTGTATCGTGCATGAAGCTGGTCGACTATCTCGGTGGCCGGGTCGTCGCGACCTACCTCGACCCGGAACAGTCGGGCTATCGTCGCGCCCGAGCGGGGCTGAAGAAGCTGCTAGGCAATATTGAGAATGGCCGGGTAGATATCGTCGTATGCGAAGCGCTCGACCGCCTCGCCCGCGATGCCGAGGATGTCGCCTGGCTCGGCAAGAAACTGGCCTACCACCGGGTGTCGCTGCATACCGTCAGCGAAGGTCATGTGGACGAGATCAAGTTCGCAGTCGCAGGCCTCTTGGGCGCGATCTTTTTGAAACACCTCATCGACAAGACCGTTCGCGGGATGGCCGCCGTCCTGGCCGGCCGCTTCGCCGGCGGTCGTGCCTATGGCTTCAAGCGCGTCATCAGGCTCGACGCACGCGGCGAGCTCATTCGCGGATTGTTGGAGATCGACGAAGCCCAGGCGGATATCGTCCGCCGGATCTACACCGAGTTCGCGGCCGGACAGTCGTCCATCCAGATCGCCAAGGGGCTCAACGAGGACGGCATCCCCGGCCCGCGGGGCGGACAATGGAACGCCTCGACCATCCGCGGCGACCCAAAGAAGGCCGTCGGCATCCTCAACAACCCGCTCTATGTCGGTCAGCTCGTCTGGGGTCGCCGGCAGTGGCGCCGCAACCCGGACAGCGAGACGCGCGAACGGCGCTATCGGCTGCGCGACAAGTCGGAATGGGTCGAGGTTGCCGTTCCATATCTGCGCATCGTCGACGACCACCTCTGGGACGCGGTGCATGCCGAAATCGAGCAGCGGCAGCGACCGCAGGCCGACGCACCACTTGGCCGACAAAACCGCAAGAAGCATCTTCTATCGGGCCTCATCCGCTGCAGCGTCTGCGGGTCGAACTACACCATCAGCGGCAAGGACTATTATCGCTGCGCCGGCCAGAAGGAGCGCGGCACCTGCGGCAACACCGTGTCGGTCCGCAAAGCGCTCGTGGAGCATGCGACGATGGCGGTGTTCCAGCATCACCTCTTCACGCCCGAACATGCGCGCATCTTTGCAGAAGAGTTTGCGCGGGAGCGAGACCGGCTTACCCGTCATGCCGAACGCCACGACGATGCGTTGATCGAACGTCTGGCGGTCGTCACTGCCGAGATCGCCAACCTTGGCGCGAACATGCTGGCCGGCGTCATCAGCGAAACGTTGACGAAGCTGCTGGTCGAGCGCGAGACCGAGAAGCAACGGCTTGAAGCGCAAATCCAGCTTCAGCCAGACATCGAGACGATCACCCTGCCCGCACCTGCCGACCTGACCGCGATCTTCGCCAAGAAGGCCCAAAACCTGAGGGAGACGCTGAACGAGGAGAAGATCCGCGGCGACGCCGCAGATATCCTGTCGCGTCTCATCGAGGGCATAAGGACACCGAAGCTAACTTATCAGTGGCCTGAAAACGGGGAGCAGGTCAGCGAGTTACCGATTTGGCGGCGTGGGCCATAAACGACA
>NZ_JACIEV010000030.1 GCF_014197105.1 Sphingomonas jinjuensis
CGAGACTGTTGAAAAAGGCATATGTGTGAGCGGCGTGGCGGATGGCTGTTGACGCCAATCACCGGGGGACTCGCTCCGTATCAGGTGGGCGCTGCCTGCCGCGCGAGCAGCTGGAGGTTGTAGGCCGCGGCTGCCATGGTGAACTCTTCGGCAGCTCCGGCGAGGCTACGTAGCTTGAGCGTTCGCAGGCCGAGGTTGCGTTTCAAGTGGCCGAACACGCGCTCGATCCGTTTTCGTCGGCGATGGGCCTGCACGTAAGCATCGGTGCCGGCAAGGGCGCGGACGGCGTCGCGAGCATCCTCGCTCACGAGGCGGGTGACGCCGCGTTTCCTGCCAATCGTGCATTGCGGCTTCAGTTCGCAGGCGGCGCAATCACCCGGACGGCTTCGATAGACGCGGACCTGGCTTGCCCGGTTGGTGCCGCAGTAGCTGAGCGGCTTGTCCGCCGGGCAGCGATAGGTGTCGGCCTCCCGGTCGTAGCTGAAGGCATCTCGGGTGAAGAAGGCGTCGCGTTGTCGGCCGCGGTCGATGACCGGAATGTACGGCGTGATGTTACGCTCGATCAGCCAGCCAAGCAGCGGACCACTGCCATACGCCTTGTCGGCCGAGAGGCTCGCAGGCGCGATGCCCAGCCTGGTTCCGGCGCGTGACACCAGCGTCCGGGTCGCCGCCACTTCTGCTGCAAAGCGCGCCGGTGTCGCTTCAACGTCGAGGATGCAGTCGGTATCTAGGTCGAGCAGCGGATTGATGGCGTAGGCATAACGTGCAGGACCGTGCTTGCAGGTGAGCGCCGCCTGCGGGTCGGTCGGCGAGATGCTGGCCGGCTCGACTGGCGCCGGTTCATCGGGACCCGGCGGCAGCGCGGCATCGAGCGCTGCCAAATATTCGGCGACAGGCCGCGACACGGTGTCCCTGCCACGAAGCTTATCTGCAGCGTCGGCGCCCTTCAGTCTCTTCTCGCGACTGGCGTCGGCCAAGATCGTACTGGCGTCCACCGCCACGTCGTGCCCTGCCACCAGCCCGGCTGCTGCGCACTGGGCGACCACCTGCTCAAACAGCAGGCGATGCAGGTCACAGGCGCGGAACCGGCCGTGCCGGTTCTTGGAGAAGGTGGAGTGGTCGGGCACCCGGTCCGCCAGATCGAGCCGACAAAACCAGCGATAGGCGAGATTGAGGTGCACCTCCTCGCACAGGCGCCGTTCCGATCGGATGCCGAACAGGTAGCCGACCAGCAGCATCCTGAGCATCATTTCCGGATCGATCGAAGGTCGCCCGCTCGCGCTATAGCTCGCTGCCAGCGCCTCGCGCACGAAGCCGAGGTCCAACACGCTGTCGATCCGCCGCAGCAGGTGGTCACTCGGCACATGGTCGTCGAGCCGGAAGCCGTAGAACAGCGCACCCTGTGCTACTTGCCGACCCATCATATCCGTGACCCTCCGCCGCTATGCGCAGTGAATCACGCCTTCATCGCCCTCGCAACCAGCCGTTTTTCAACAGTCTCGA
>NZ_JACIEV010000031.1 GCF_014197105.1 Sphingomonas jinjuensis
CGCTCGCTGCTCGACTTCTCGAAGCTGGTCGAGGCGATCGATGCCGCGGGCACCAGCTTTGTCTCGGTCACCCAGTCGTTCAACACCACCACCAGTATGGGGCGTCTCACGCTCAACATGCTGCTCTCCTTTGCCCAGTTCGAGCGCGAGGTCACCACCGAGCGGATCCGCGACAAGATCGCGGCGTCCAAGGCGAAGGGCATGTGGATGGGCGGCACCCCGCCGCTGGGCTATCGCCCCGATCGTCGCAGCCTTGCCATCGTCGAGGATGAGGCAAGCCTCATCCGCCGCATCTTCACCCGCTACCTTGAGCTTGGCAACGTGCGACTGCTCGCCGACGAGCTTGCCGAGCACCGCATCTGGGCGCCCAGGCGCATCCGGATGAGGAGCGGTCAGGCGTTCGGCAGGGTGCCGTTCACCCGTGGCCAGATCTACAGCCTGCTCAAATGCCCGACCTATATTGGTGAGATCCACCACAAGGGTGAAGTCCATGCCGCCCTCCACCAGCCAATCATCGACCGCGAGACGTGGGACAGGATGCAGGCGAAGCTCGCCGACAACCGGCAGGGGCACAGAAGCGGCGCGCGGTCAGCTAACCCCAGCCTGTTTGCCGGCAGGATCATCGATGGCGCCGGCCAGCCGCTGATCGCGGTGCATGCCACGAAGGGCACCCAACGGTATCGCTACTATGTCAGCCGCGACCTCCATGAGGGTAAGGCCACCACGGGCATGCGGCTCCCCGCACGCGAGGTCGAGCTGGCGGTCACCGCCAAGCTGGCGAACGTCATCGCCGATCCGGTGGCGCTGATCGCGGCAAGCTGGCTCGAGGTCAGGCCGAACCAGATGACGGCGCTTGCGACCACGTGCCGCGGGATCAGCATCTCCACCACGGCAGAGGCGAGGTCGACGGTGCGGCGCCTCGTCGATCAAGTTCAGGTCACCGATGCGGGAATCGACATCAGCGTTGGTACCGCTGCGCTTGCCGAACTCCTCAACGTCGCAACAAAACACGGCGCCCCTCCACAGCTCAAGCTTCACGCAGCGGTACGGCTGACGCGGACCGGCAAGGCGATGCGGCTCATCCAGGGCGACGGGCGCGGTGTTGCCGCGACGCCCAACCCGTCGCTTGTCAGGTTGCTCGTCAAGGCGCACCGCTGGTGGAAGATCGTGCGTGAGGGTGAGGTCGATCTGTCCACGCTCGGTGTGACGTGACCCCCGTTTTTTCATCCAGGTGGAACTAGAGACCGGCCCCTCAAAGGGACGGACGGAATGAAGCGGAAGCAATTCTCGGAAGAGCAG
>NZ_JACIEV010000032.1 GCF_014197105.1 Sphingomonas jinjuensis
TGACGTGACCCCCGTTTTTTCATCCAGGTGGAACTAGAGACCGGCCCCTCAAAGGGACGGACGGAATGAAGCGGAAGCAATTCTCGGAAGAGCAGATCATCGGCATTCTGAAGGAGGCCGAGGCGGGCGCAGTGGTGACGGAGTTGTGCCGCAAGCACGGGATGTCGAGCGCGACCTATTACGCGTGGAAGGCGAAGTTCGGCGGCCTGGAGGTGTCCGACGCGAAGCGCCTGCGGTCGCTCGAGGAGGAGAACGTCCGGCTCAAGCGGCTGCTCGCGGATACGATGCTCGACAACGCGGGGTTGAAAGACCTGCTGTCAAAAAAGTGGTGACGCCCGCCGCGAAGCGGCAAGCGGTCGCGCATCTCCAGGCGACCCTGGGGATGAGCGAGCGGCGGGCATGCGCGGTTGTCGGAGCGGATCGCACGAGCATGCGGTATCGCTCGTGCCGGGCAGATGATGGCGACCTGCGGTCGCGGCTGTGCGAGTTGGCACAGCAGCGTCGGCGGTTCGGCTATCGACGGTTGCACATCCTGCTGCGCCGGGACGGCATCACGATCAACCGCAAGAAGACCCAGCGGCTCTACCGGGAGGAAGGTCTGACGGTCAGGCGCCGGAAAGGACGAAGGCGCGCCGTGGGCGCGCGGGCACCTTCACCGGTGCTGGCGCTCCCCAACCAGCGCTGGAGCCTCGACTTCGTCCACGACCAGCTTGTCGCCGGGCGGCGGTTCCGTGTGCTCAACATCGTCGACGACGTGACGCACGAATGCCTCCGGGCGGTAGTCGACACGTCAATTTCGGGCCGGCGGGTCGTGCGCGAACTGGCCGATCTGATCGCCGAGCGTGGCAGGCCGAAGATGATCGTCAGCGACAACGGGACCGAACTGACCTCCAATGCGGTGCTCGCCTGGTCCGCCGATGCCAGCATCGAGTGGCATTACATCGCACCAGGCAAACCGACGCAGAACGGGTTCGTCGAGAGCTTCAACGGTCGCATGCGCGACGAGCTGCTCAACGAGACGCTGTTCTTCACCATTGGCCAAGCCCGCTCGATCCTGGCCCGCTGGGTCGACGACTACAACACCGAGCGGCCGCACTCGTCGCTCGGCTACGCTACCCCGGCCGCATTCGCTGCCGGGCTCGAACAGCAACGGGCGGGGTTAACCCCGCCCGTT
>NZ_JACIEV010000033.1 GCF_014197105.1 Sphingomonas jinjuensis
CCGTGTGTGGACGCCCCGTCGGATACAAGGGGGTGTTCGGAAGATTGGATCGCGCAGGTTCAGGTGCTTCCGTGTGTCCGGCCTGTTGATGCAGCCATCATCACGGCTGCTGGCCTGTATGGAGATCGCGGATCGGGTCCACACCGCTTTTGCGCGCTCGAGGCGCACGGACATTTCACTGGTTTTCCCGACCCCGTCTTCTGACCGTTGCGCCATACCTCTCTACTGACCTTCCTTGCGTCCCTGACGCCTCAAGCCTTGGTGGTCATACCGCCACGGCCGGAGCTCTGTACGATCCGCCGTGCGCCATCAGCGCCCAAACGGTCCTCGCCATTTTGTTCGCGAGCGCGACGGTGATCAGCATGCGTGGCTTGCGAGCCAGCATGCCGGCCAGCCATGCGCCGGCTTTATCAGGACTGCGCGCCGCAACCTTCGTCACCGAACTCGCGCCGATGATCAGAAGCCTGCGCAAGCTACGCTCGCCCATCTTCGTTGTCCGCCCGAGGCGCTCCTTGCCGCCGCTGGAGTGCTGTCGGGGTACGAGGCCGAGCCAAGCCGCGAAGTCACGCCCGCGACGGAAGGTGCTGGCAGCTGGTGCCAGCGCCACCAGCGCCGTTGCAATCACCGGGCCGACACCGGGGATCGTCATCAGCCGCTTTGCCACGGGATCAGCTTTAGCACGGCTCGCGATCTCGCGGTCGAGCAGGGCGATCTGCGTCTGCAGCGCTTCCAGCCCTTGCGCGATCACAACCAGCACGGGTCGCGCTTGAGCCGGGATGTCGGAGGTGGAGTCGCTGACCATCTCGATCAGCTTGCCGACGTGCCCGACCCCCTGACGCACGGTGTAACCGAACTCGGTGAGGTGGCCGCGCAGGGCGTTGATCAGTTGGGTACGTTGACGCACAAGCAGGTCGCGGGTCCGGAACACCACCGCCGATGCCTGTGCCTCCGCGCTCTTGCCTTGGACAAAGCGCATCGTCGGGCGCTGTGCTGCCTCACAGATCGCCTCCGCATCAGCCATGTCGTTCTTCTGCCGTTTGACGAACGGCTTCACGTACGCCGGTGGGATCAGCTTCGTGTCATGCCCAAACGCGGCGATCTCGCGAGCCCAATGATGAGCGCTCGCACATGCCTCCATCGCCAC